>CAVOQT010000020.1:0-27908 GCA_963698405.1 uncultured Gammaproteobacteria bacterium | reverse complement strand
CGAAACCCGCAGGCCCAGCTCGCTGTCGCCGGAGGTGATCGCCTCCACGGCCGTATCCAGATGCTGCTCGACCAGACCGCCCGGATGCGCAGCACCTCGCTGCGAAGATGCTCCAGCTCCGCATTGAAGCGGCGGGAAATGTGATGACTGAAGCTCTCGGATTCCATGGCCTTGCTCCTGCCGCGTGGGCACGGCTGTCCAGAGGCTATCAGGATAGGTCGAGCCGATCCCGGGGAAAGTGACAGATAAAGCGTGCTGCCCTGGCCGAGCCGACTGCGAATCTCGAGCATCGGCATCGTGCCTGCGCAGCGCATATTTGACGATCGACAAGACCAAGGCCCGGTACCGCCCGCTCTGCCGTGCGCGGCCACTATCAGCACGGTAAAAACGCTCTGTGACCCGCGGAATATCAGCCTCCGACATGCCGATACCGGTGTCCACGACAGCCAGGTGACCACCCTCCTGCATCAACATTCCAACTGATCGTGACCTTGCCCTCAGATCGGTGTAGCACACGGCATTGACAACCAGATTCAATCCCGCGGACTGCAGTTCTGTCTCCTCACCGACAGATTTACGGCACTGTTGATCTGGAACTCGATCGGTTCAGGATGCCGGGCAGGCTCAGTGCTTCACGCCGGGCCGAACTCGACCAGCCTGGACACACTGACCATCCGATCTCTGGCGACCAGCTGACCAGGTTCGAGCTTCAACAGCTGGAGCAGATCCTCGACCGGCCGGAACCTTCGCTGCACCTGTTCCTGCGTGACCTGCACCGGTTGCTGCCGGACAGGTTGGTTTCTGCGGGTCATCGCCCAGCGTACCCAGGTAGCCCATGATGACCGTAAACGGGGTACGCAGCTCATGTGATGCGTTGGCAACAAAATCCCGCCGCACCCGTTCGATCTTCACCCGCTGGCTGATATCACGGATCAACAGCAGCATCTGATTGGGACCATAGGGAATCAGCCGGCAGGACAACCAGGTATCGCTGGCCACCGGGGACGGAATCTCCACCACCTGGCGATCGCCCGGGCTGCGCAGATAGGCGATGAAATCCGGGTGCCGCAACAGGTTTTCAATACGCTGGCCGCGGTCCCCGCGCAACTTGAGATCCAGCAGCACGCTTGCCGCCTGGTTGTAGTTGAGAATCTCGTGCTGCGCATTGAGGATCACGCCGCCATCGGGAAAAGCCTCGGTCGAGGCGCGCAGCTCCTTGACCAGCCGGCGGAAACGCTTGCCCCGCCGCTTGGCCTTGGTCTTGATGAACTGGATCTTGGCGAACACCGGCGGCCAGACGCCCTCGCCGTCCGGAATCTCGGCCATCGAGCCGGTCGCCAGCCAGCGCTCCAGCCGATACAGGTTGTAGAGCTGCCAGGCCAGCGAAGCCAAGCGCGACGATCAGCATGCCCAGCGCAGGTCGACCGTAGATCAGGCCAATCAGCGCACCGGCAACCAGGCCGAGGCCCAGCCGAAGCAGCGTCCAGGTCCAGATGCTGGGCATCAGCAGACCGAGAAGCGGTAACCGGCGCCCCGCACGGTCTGGATGTATTGGTCTGCGCCACGTCCTCCAGCGCCTGCGCAAACGCCGGACGTGCACATCGACCGTGCGCTCCTCGACATAAACGTTCTGACCCCAGACATTGTCCAGCACCTGGGTGCGGCTGTACACGCGATCCGGGTTGTCCATCAAAAACTTCAGCAGACGGTATTCGGTGGGCCCGACGCCCGATCTCGCGGTCGCCGGCATACACGCGATGGCTGACCGGATCCAGCGCAGTTCCCGGCCACCAGCGGCTCGTCTGCCGCCGGTGCTGAACGGCGCAGCACGGCGTTGATCCGCGACACCAGTTCGCGCGGCGAAAACGGCTTGGTGATGTAGTCGTCGGCACCGCTGTCGAGGCCGAGGACCCGGTCGCGCTCTTCGGCGCGGGCGGTGAGCATGATGATCGGAATATCCCGTTGGCGGTTCGCGCCGCAGGGTGCGCGTCAACTCCAGGCCACTGGAGTCCGGCAGCATCCAGTCCACCAGCAGCAGATCGGGACGGGAATCGGCAATCTGCGGCCGGGCGCTCGCTGAATCACCGCCTCATCGACATCAAAACCGGCCCGGTTCAGATTGAACGCAATCATCTGCCGGATCGGCGTCTCGTCCTCGACCAACAGAATCCTGCGTGCGCTCATAGCCCCTGATCAAGATGAGGTTCGCGGGCATTTGAACACGGTTTTATTACAAAACCATGTCGCCCTCAACACGCAGCGCTGCAACCGGGGTCCGGAACTACTCCGCAGCCCCGGTTTCCTGCTTCATGTATGCGATCACATTGGCGCGATCCTCGGGCTTGCGCAGGCCGACAAACACCATACGCGTACCGGGCATGAAGGCGCTGGGCCTGAGCAGAAACGCGTCCAGCGCTTCTGCTGACCAGACGACCGCGGAAGCGGTCATCGATCAGAGTAGGCAAAGCCCGGCGCAAGTCCCGCCTTGCGGCCCATCACCCCATGCAGGTTGGGCCCGACCTTGTTCGGCCCGGCAGCCTCCAGGCTATGGCAGGCGCGGCACTGCAGGAAAACTATCTGCCCCTTGGCAGGATCTGCACTGGCCAGCAAGGCATTGATGTCGTAGGTCTCGGCTGCAGCAACTGGCGGTGCAGTGCTGTCAGCTGCAACCGGTGCGCTGTTGACCTGTCCGCCACAGGCGGTTACCAACATGCCCAGCCAAGAACGGCGAAAGTCAGACGAAAGCTGTCGTGCATCTCTATTGAATCCTTATCAAGCGACCAGCGGTCAGGTTGTGGAATCCGGTACCGGGCCATTATCGCGCATCGCGCCCGCTGCGCGATGAATCGCCTTGCGGATGCGCGGATAGGTTCCGCACCGGCAGATATTGGTAATCGACTGATCAATTGCCGCATCGTCAGGATCAGGCGTAGTGCTCAGGAAAGCCGAAACGGCCATGATCATGCCGGGCTGGCAATAACCGCATTGCGGAACCTGCTCGTCGATCCAGGCCTGCTGGACCGGATGCAGAAGCGCCTCGCTGCCGAGCCCCTCGATGGTGGTCACCGACTTGCCCGCCACTGCAGCCACCGGCAGCACACAACAGCGCGTCGCAACACCATCGATGTGAATCGTACATGCCCCGCACAGCGCGATCCCGCAACCATACTTGGTACCGGTCAGGCCGAGCGTATCGCGCAGCACCCACAGCAGGGGCATGCCATCCGGTACATCGACTTCCACAGCAGCGGCGTTGAGCGTGAATCTGATCATGCAACTTCAGCCAGCATTCCAGGCGGTGGCGGCACGCGCCGGATCGACAGTCAGCATGGCCGGATAGTCCTTCTCGGCCCGCTGACGATACTCAGTCGGCAACTCGTCGATGGACCTCAGCTTCGCTCCGCCGGCATGCCATACGATATGACCAGGCCGTTCACCCATATCCATCCATTTCAACCACGGCATATGCACCGTTGAACTGAATACCACCGGCACACTGTCGAGCCGCGTATTCAGAAAATCCTTCTGGCTGGCGAACGTCGTCTGTTGCTGCCAGCGCGGTAGCAGCATCCGGGCGGATAGCGTGTCCAGTTCTGCAGCCAGACCATGTCGCGCGCAAAGCTCCAGTCGAGGATCAGCGACTGCTCCGGAATCTGCTCCAGCAAACGGCTGAAGCGTATGCCCTTGGTCGAATAGTTGAATCCGCGCCCCGCTCCGCCACCCTGCACTGCAGGCATCACCTTGTTCACCATTCCGGTGTAGGGATTACTGAATTCAGACAACGGCGCGCCGCTGAGTACATCGTGGAAAAACGTCAGCGTGTTGCCGATCAATTCATAGGCGCCATCCGGCAGATGACGCATCCAGTACAACTCCATACCCTGGAATTTGACCAGTGGCCGCGGATGTTCGCCGGGCACCACACCGAAGATCGTACCGTCGTACCACCAGGGCACATCGCGTTCCTTGAGACTCGCGGTCATCCGCACCAGCGCGCGCAGATTGTTTTCCGGCAGCGCGAGATCCGGCACCCGTGCCGGCAAATCACCGCTCACACCCGGCAGCGCAGCACTGCTGGCCCCGAGCGCCAGCAGGCCGATACCCGTAGTGAAGGAGCGTCGAGAAACTGATGTGTGCATGCGTGTACTCAATCCCTGACCGGTAGGAGCGCCTTCAGGCGCGATGTTTGTCAGCAGGATCGCGCCTGAAGGCGCTCCTACAAGCCCAGCGCACCTGGATTCATCAGGTTATTCGGGTCCAGCGACTTCTTGAGATCACGCAGTACGCGGGCGGCTTCGGCATCACGGCCCCGCATGTAGGGGTAGCTCTTGCCGACCTGCATGTGCACACCGCCCACCGAAGCGAACACGTCCTGGATTTTCAGGCGCAGTTCGCGCACCAGTTCGCGACCCACCGGGTTAGCCGGATACTCGGGCAGCGTATCGAGGTATTCCTTCGGCAGGATGCGCTTGTGGAAGGGCGTGCGGTCGTCTTCCCAGTAAAATACCGGCTCGTAGAGAAAGACGTGGGTATTGATCGTCATGTACATCGCGCCCTTGTCGACCTTCGCCTCGCGCATGCGCTCGGCATTCTCGGCATAGAGCTTCTGCAGTTTCTGGTAGAACTCCTGCATCTTCGAGAACGGCATGAGCCCGTGCTGCGGCACCCAGCGCTCGCCCCTGGGTCCGAGAATCGGATACAGCGGGATGAAGGGCATGGCACGAATCACGGTCGGAATCGTATTCGCCGTTTCCGTACCGAACTGCTGCATGGCTGCACGGATCAGTGCCAGCTTGGCATTGACCTCAGCCTGGCAGACACCCTCGACGGTATAGTGCGCCGAGTAGTTATAGCCAGCCAGAAAGCGCTTGCCGGCGATCGCCATCTTGAGCAGCCGGAAACCTGCCTCGATCGGATTACGCGCTGTCTTCGCCACCGCCCAGGCCGCTGCGACCGCATCCTTGGCGTTGGTCTTGCCGAGCTGACCCTGCTGCAGCTTCGGATCCAGACCAAAGTTATCGGCGATCACGCCCTCACGGGCAGCGGCGGCCATGCCGCCTGACATGTTGTCGAAGGTATCGAAACCGAAGGACGCCGCGCCATAAAACGGTGGCGTCTTGATCAGGCGCAGCGTGATGCGCGCTTTGACGCCCAGTGCACCCGCATCGCCGGTAAACAGGCCGGTCAGATCCGGTCCGTACCAGCGAAAGAAGGGCACGCCATTGGCAGCTGCCGCAGAACTCGTCTTGAGCAGCTCGCCACTGGCCAGCACGATCTCGAAACCGATGACTGCATCAGCCGACACGCCATGAGTGCCGGAACCAAGACTCGCGCTGTTCTGGGACATCGAGCCACCAACGGTGGCCTTGATGCCGGAAAACGGACCCCAGAAGGGAGTACGCAGACCCTGCTTCGCCAGTTCCTGCCACATATCTGCCCAGGTCACACCCGGCTCAACCGTGACATACATGTCATCGGCATTGATCTCCACGATGCGATTGAGACGGCTCGTATCCAGCAGTATTGAATTGCTGGTGGTCGGCAGATAGCCATCCGTATACGAGGCGCCACCGCCGCGCGGCACCACCGCCACCCCGACCGACGTCACCGCACGCACGACCTTCTGCAACTCCTCAAGCGTAGCCGGTTGCACGACCGCAAGCGGCAGCTCGAGCTGGTTGTAGACGTCCATCGCGTAGAAGCTGCGGTCGGCGTCGCTGGTCAGCACATTGGGCTGTCCGACGATCGCGCCGAGGTCGCTAAGCAGGTTGCTGGCAGACATGTAAAGGCTCCTGGAGTTGAGCGGGGCGGGCCGCTAGCCTACGGCCCCGCGTACCTGTTTGGGAAGAACATCGATGCGCTGGCGGTCACTCTCCGGTCGCGACCGGACGCGAATACACCGCCATCAACTCGGCCACACCCAGCGAATTGGCCTGCACGTTAAACCCGACGAAGGCCGCTGTGGCATTCACCGGCAGATCGAGCTTCTCGACCTTCAGCGCATGCAGACGGAAATAGTAACGGTGTGGCTTCGAGCCTGGCGGCGGGCACGGACCGCCATAACCCGCAGTACCGAAATCGGTATTGCCCTGTACGGCACCGATCGGCATCAGGCCGGCAGCTGGATCACCGGCACGGCCGACCAGCGCATTGACCCTGGCCGGAATGTTATAGACCACCCAGTGCCACCAGCCGCTGCCGGTCGGTGCATCCGGATCGTGCACCAGCAGGGCAAAACTCTTCGTATCGGCCGGCGCGTTACTCCAGCTGAGCGCCGGAGAGATATTGCCACCGGTACAGCCGAAGCTGTTGTAGACCTGCGCCAGCTGGATCGGCATGCCCGGCACCAGGTCCGGACTCGACAGCCTGAAAGTCGGTGCCGCCTCTTCAGCCAGCACGCTACCGAAGGACAGGCTGAGCAGCGCAAGCACGGTGGTCGCTACAGAACGCAGCATGGTGAGACTCCACAGGGATATTCTGACAGGGTACATTCAGGCCCGCCTGGCCTCAAAACATCTGCGTATCTGCTCAAGCGCTTCCGGATTGGCGAGCGCAGTACGGTTGGCTACCGGCTCACCGTGCAGGATTGCGCGCACCGCCAGCTCAGCCAGCTTGCCGTTGCGCGTACGCGGCAAGTCCGGCACCTGCAGGATCTCCGCCGGCACATGCCGCGGCGTGAGCGTTTGTCTGACAGCAAGCCGGATCCGCGCGCACAGCGCGGCATCCAGAGTGAGTCCAGCACGCAGCACCACCAACAGCACAATGCGCTCGTCGCCATCAGCCCGCTCGCCGACTGCCAGGCTCTCCAGCACTTCGGGCACGGCCTCGACCGCACGATAGAGTTCTGCCGTACCGATGCGCACGCCGCCGGGATTCAGCACCGCATCGGAACGGCCATGGATGATGAAGCCGCCCGACGGCGTGCGCTCAGCCTGATCGCCGTGCGCCCAGACACCAGGAAAGCGCTCGAAATAAGCCGCTCGATAAAGCCTGCCATCCACATCGCCCCAGAAACCGAGCGGCATCGACGGGAATGGCCGTTCGCACACCAGTTCACCGCTGCCTTTCGTCAATGCGCACCCCTGCTGGTCGTAAATCGCAACAGCCATGCCGAGCCCCGCGCACTGCAACTCACCGCGATGCACCGGCAACAGCGGGTTGCCGAGCATGAAACACGACACGATGTCCGTGCCGCCGGAAATCGAAGCGAGGTGGACCCCGGCCTTCACGCGCTCGTGCACGAAATCAAAGCCTTCTGGCGTCAGTGGCGAACCGGTGGAAAGCACCGTACGCAGGCGGTGTAAATCGAAATCGCGGCCTGGATGCAGGTCGGCCTTGGCATTGCCGGCCAGATACTTCGCACTGGTACCGAAGACCGTGACGCCCTCCTCCGCTGCGAGCCGCCACAGCACACCGGCATCCGGCCAGCCTGGCGAACCGTCATACAGCAGCAGCGTGGCGCCACTCGCCAGTCCGCTGACCAGCCAGTTCCACATCATCCAGCCGCAGGTCGTGAAGTAGAACAGCCGGTCGCTGCGCCGCAGGTCCGTGTGCAGCAGATGCTCCTTCAGGTGCTGGAGCAGCGTACCGCCGACCCCATGCACGATGCACTTGGGTGCGCCGGTGGTGCCGGACGAGTAAAGGATATAGAGCGGGTGATCGAAGGTCGTGGCAACAAAATTCAGTGGCCCGGCATCGGCAGTCAGCGCCTGCCAGTGCATGGCGTAGGGGATCATCGCGAGATCCGGACTCGCCTCCAGATACGGAATCACCACCACGGCAGTCAGTCCGCTCAGCCGACTGGCGAGATCGGCCACCACCGGTCGTACATCGATGCGCTTGCCCGCATAACAATAGCCATCGACTGCCAGCAGCAGCTTCGGCGCGATCTGCGCAAAACGGTCGTATGCGCCCGCCGCACCAAAATCCGGCGAACTGGCCGACCAGATCGCACCGAGACTGGTGGCGGCCAGCATGCCAACCACTGCTTCGATGCAGTTCGGCACAAAGGCTGCGACCCGGTCGCCGCGCTCCACACCCAGGCGTCGGAGTCCGGCAGCGGCCCGGCCGACTTCATCTGCCAGCTGTGCATGACTGAGCTCACGGCGCCGCCCGCGTTCATCGCGCCAGATCAGCGCTGGCTGTACATCGCGCCAGCGCAGGAGATTTTCGGCAAAGTTGAGTTCTGCACCGCTGAACCAGCGCGCGCCCGGCATCTGCTCACCGTATTCGAGAACGGTACTGGCCCTGCGTCTGAAGCGCAGATCACAAAACGTAGCGAGAGCCGCCCAGAAGGCTGCCGGTTGCTCGACCGACCAGCGGTGCAGCCCGGCGTAGTCGTGGCAGTCTGCACCGTGCCGTAGCCTGGCCCATGCCAGAAAACGGGCGAGGTGTGGCTGCCGGCCGGATTCAGCCACCGATGTAATACATCTCGACCTTGTCGTCCTTGTCACCCTTGCGCTGACTGGCCCGCAACTCGCTGTAGCGATCCTCACGTGCACCCCATACGCCGCTGATCAGCGCACGCAGCTCGTCATCGCTGGCGCCGGCACGCAGCGGACCCTTGAGGTCCATACCGCGGGAGGCAAACAAACAGGTGAACAACTGTCCGTCAGATGAGAGACGCGCGCGTGTACAGGAACCACAGAAGGGCTCGGATACCGAGGAGATAAAGCCGACTTCGCCCATGCCGTCGTCAAACTGATAACGCTCGGCGACCTCACCGTGATAGTTCGCGCGCACGGCCGTCAGCGGCCAGCGTGCACCGATCATGGCCAGCAGTTCCCGCGAGGGCACGCAATCGCTCGCCTGCCAGTGATTGATGGTGCCTACATCCATGTATTCGATGAAGCGCACAATCACGCCGGTAGTACGGAAGCGTTCAACCAGATCAACGACCGTATGTTCATTGATACCACGCTTCACGACTGCATTGATCTTGATCGGCGTGAGTCCGGCGGTAAGCGCCGCGACGATGCCATCCAGAACCTGTCCGGTGCTGCCACGTCCGCCGCTCATCTGCAGGAACACCTGCTCATCGAGCGAATCCAGACTGACCGTGACGCGCGACAGGCCCGCCGCCTTGAGTCCTGCTGCATGCTGGGCGAGCAGGATGCCGTTCGTCGTGAGTGCCACATCATCGATACCGGGCACACGACTCAGATCGCCGACCAGGTCGGCGATGCCGGGACGGAGCAGTGGCTCACCGCCGGTGAGGCGCAACTTGTGCACACCCAGCCCGGCAAACACCTGTGCAAGCCGCAGGATCTCCTCAAAGGACAGGCGTTCACTGCTCTTCAGGAACTCGAAGTCCTTGTGATACTTGTCCTCCGGCATACAGTAAGGGCAACGGAAGTTACAGCGGTCCATGACCGAGATACGCAGGTCGCGGAGCGGGCGGTTTCGGGTATCGACAAGATCCGGTCCGCTACCGGATTTGACCATTCTGATGACGGTTTCTGTCATGCCATACGCTCCTCACCCCGATGGTAGCAGAGGCATCCACTTCGGGTAGAAGCGGCTTCAGCCGCCTGTTTGGCAAACGAATCGCGGCTGAAGCCGCTCCTACATGACGCTCCTACCTGTCTATACTGAGCAGGAATTCTGATTCGAGTACACCATGCCTGCTTCTGCCCGACTGCCAGACACCATGCTGGCGATGGAAATCACTCAGCCCGGACCTCCCGGGGTTCTGCAGCCCTGCCGTCGGGCGGTCCCGGTACCGCAGGCCGGCGAGGTACTGATCCGCGTCGTCGCGGCAGGCGTCAACCGTCCCGATTGCCTGCAGCGCAGCGGCAACTACCCACCGCCGCCCGGCGCATCAGACCTGCCGGGGCTGGAGGTCGCGGGGATCGTGGCAGCAACGGCAGATGATGTGGGCACACCAACCGTGGGCGATCGGGTCTGTGCGCTGCTCGCCGGCGGCGGCTATGCCGAATACTGCACGGCCCCTGCGGTGCAGTGCCTGCCGGTACCCTCCGCACTCACGCTGATAGAGGCCGCCGCCGTGCCGGAGACCTTCTTCACGGTCTGGACCAATGTCTTCGAACGCGGCCGCCTGCAGCCCGGCGAAAGTCTGCTGGTGCACGGCGGTGCGAGCGGCATCGGCACCACAGCGATACAACTCGCCACCGCATTTGGCGCACGCGTGTACACCACGGTTGGCAATGCGGAAAAACAGGCCCTGTGCGAAAAACTCGGAGCACTCCGCACGATCAACTATCGCAGCGAGAACTTTTTCGAGGTGATGCGCGAACAGACCGGCAATCGCGGTGTGGACGTGATCCTGGACATCGTGGGCGCGCCTTACTTCGCCGACAATATTCGCCTGCTGCGCGACGATGGCCGCCTGGTCATCATCGCGGTGCTTGGCGGTGCAAAGACCGAGGCGAACCTCGGTCAGGTACTGGTCAAACGCCTGACGGTGACCGGCTCCACACTGCGCAGCCGTCCCGTCGCAGAAAAAGGCCGCATCGCGCGTGCACTGGAACAGCAGGTGTGGCCACTGCTCGAGCGCCGGCAGATCGCACCGGTGATCCAGGACGTACTGCCGCTGCATGCAGCGGCACAAACGCATCAGCGGCTCGAAGCCAACGAGGCGATGGGGAAATTCGTATTGCGGGTCAGCGATGAACTCTGAGCAGAAGCGACGGGCGAAAGCGTGAGCAGCAAGGCACTCCTGCAGCGTTTTGCAGCCTGGCGCAATGCGCAGCAGACGCTGGCGCTTGCCACGGTGATCGAGACAGCCGGTTCGACCTACAGCAAGGCCGGCCACCGGATTCTGATCAACGAGTCGGGCGACTATCAGGGCCTGGTGAGCGGCGGCTGTCTCGAGGGCGATCTGGCCGAACATGCGCGACGGGTGATGGCAACCGGCATCGCCACCTGTATTACCTACGATCTGCGCGACGAAGCCGACGAACTGTTCGGTCTGGGCGTGGGTTGCAACGGCCTGCTGCGAATCTTGCTGCAGCGGCTCTCGGCAGCCGAGGACTATCAGCCCTTCACGGCGATCAGCGAAGTCCTGCTCGGCACCGAGACCGGTCTGTGCGGTCTGCTGGTCGACCACCCGACTGATCCAGCTCTCGCCGGCAAGAGCCTGGTACTTACGCCCAGCCGTATGCAACACACCGGTCTGGACTCAGAGCTGACCGGTACGCTCACCACGCTGTGTGCCGCCGCACAGCCAGCTGCAGCGCTACATCGCTTCGCACACGCTGGACAGACAGTACAGGCATTGATCGCTCCGCTGTATCCGCTGCCGCGCCTGCTGGTGCTCGGCGCCGGCCTCGATGCGATCCCGCTGGTAACGCTCGCCGACGGGCTCGGCTGGCGCGTCAGCGTGGCGGATCACCGGCCCGCTTATCTGGAGCGCGACGGCTTCGGCGCCGCCGAGCACACTCTGTGTGCGCCGGCTACCGAACTCACTCAAGGACTGGCGCTGGCAACATTTTCCGCCGTGGTGGTGATGAGCCATCACCTCGCTACCGACCGGATTTATCTGCAGCAGCTCGCGGCAAGCACGATCCCGTACATCGGACTGCTCGGGCCACCCGCGCGACGCGAACGTCTGGTGCAGGAGCTCGGTGCCGCCGCCCAGTCCCTGCAGGGTCGGCTCTATGGCCCGGCCGGACTCGACATCAGCGCCGACTCACCGGAAAGCATCGCGCTGTCGATACTGGCACAGATCCACACCGTCAACTCCTCCGCCGCGCAGACACGGAGCACAGTGTTGTGAGCGACGCCAATATCCGAGGACGCATCGATGTCGCTGAAGCAGCCGCACTGATTCTCGCGCACATGCCAGACTGGGGTACCGAGTGCGTATCGCTCGACAGCGCGCATGGTGAAATCCTGCGCCAGACCCTCAGCGCCGAGCGCGATCAGCCGCCCTTCGACCGCGTCACCATGGATGGCATTGCGATTCGCCATGCCGCAATTGCAGCCGGCATACGCCGCTTCAAAGTGATCGGCACGCAGGGTGCCGGTGGCGACCAGATCAGCATCCCGGATGAACACAGCTGCGTCGCGATCATGACTGGTGCGACACTGCCACCCGGCGTAGACACCGTGATTCCGGTCGAGCGCATCAGCCGCGACACCGACCATGCGACGCTCGAAAGTGCTTACCAGCCGGTTGCCGGGCAGTACATTCACCGCCGCGCCACCGATCATCCGCGTGGTACCGCCCTGCTGACACCCGGCACGCTGATCGGCGCACCGGAGATGGCGATCCTGACCGTCGGCGGATCAGCCAGCGTGGAAATTTCGCGTCGGCCTTCGATCGCGGTGATCTCCACCGGCGACGAACTGGTGGATGTCGGTCAGCCGGTCAGCGCCAACCAGATCCGTTCATCCAACGATCGCGCGATCACTGCAGCGCTGGCCGCACGCGGCTTCCGGCAATGCACACGCGCACATCTGCCCGATGACCGTGCAGTACTGGAACGCGAAGTGCACCGCCTGCTGGCCGAGAACGACGTGCTGATCCTGACCGGCGGCGTATCGATGGGCGAATTCGATTACGTACCGCAGGTGCTATTGGCGCTCGGCATGGAGCTGGTCTTTCACAAGGTTCTGCAACGCCCCGGCCTGCCGCTGTGGTTCGGCGTTTCACCCGAAGGAAAACCGGTATTTGCACTGCCGGGCAATCCCGTATCGAGTCTCGTCTGTCTGGTGCGCTATGCGCTGCCCGGGCTACTGCATGCCTTGCGTATCAACGACGCGCCTGCGCCGATCATCGGACTGGCCGGGGAAGTGCGCTTTGAACCGGATCTCACGTGCTTCCTGCCGGTGACCCTTGAGTACACCACCGATGGCCGCTGTCTGGGCAGGCCGAAACAGACCAATACTTCCGGTGATTTTGCCGCGCTCGGCGGAACGGCCGGCTTCGTCGAACTGCCGCGCGGCGCCTCAGTATTTCCCGCCGGCTACCCCGCACGTTTCTATTGCTGGTAGGAGCGGCTGAAGTCGCTCCTACGACCGGGTTAGCAGGCTATGCGGCGCGACATACTCGTGACCGAGTGCAGCAGCAACCGCTTCACAGGTCAGCCTTGCCTTCGTGAATATTCAGTCCATCGAGCAGACCCGGATCATCGAGCAGCGCCTGGCGATAGCCCTTGTCGGCCAGTGCCAGCACATAGGGCAGCGTCGCGTTGTTGAGTGCAAAGGTTGAGGTGCGCGCCACGGCACCAGGCATGTTCGCCACACAGTAGTGCACCACGCCCTCCTCGATATAGGTGGGCTGCGAATGGGTGGTCGGGCGACTCGTTTCGAAACAACCACCCTGATCGATCGCCACATCGACGACCACCGAACGATTACGCATCCCGCGCACCATCGCGCGGCTCACCAGACGGGGTGCGGCAGCACCCGGCACCAGTACGGCACCGATGACCAGATCGGCCTCGGCGACGTAGTGCTCGATGCTTTCAACCGTCGAGTAGATCGTGTTGAGGCGGCCACCGAACTGGAAGTCCAGTTCCTTGAGGCGCGGCAGCGAGCGGTCGATGACGGTGACCTGCGCTTCCATGCCCATCGCCACACGGATCGCATTGGTACCGACCACACCACCGCCGAGCACCACCACATTCGCTGCTTTCACGCCGGGCACTCCGCCGAGCAGGATGCCGGGCCCGCCAGCTTCGCGTTCCAGACAATGAGCGCCGGCCTGCACCGCCATGCGCCCGGCAACTTCGCTCATCGGTGAGAGCAGCGGCAGGCTGTGGTTCGGCCCGGTCACGGTCTCGTAACCAATCGCGACCACACCCGACTTCAGCAGCATGGTCGTCTGCTGTGCATCGGGGGCCAGATGCAGATAGGTGAACAGCACCTGGCCGGCGCGCAGCAGCGGGAACTCGCTGGCCAGCAACTCCTTGACCTTGACGATCATCTCCGCCCGCGCATAGACATCAGCGGCCGTGGCTGCAACCGTCGCACCGGCACGCACGTAGTCCTCGTCGAACATGCCGATGCCAGCACCGGCCTTGCTCTGCACCAGCACCTGATGGCCGTGATGCACGAGCTCGCGCACGCTGGTCGGCGTCAAACCGACGCGGTGCTCATCCTGCTTGATCTCGCTCGGTACGCCAATCAGCATGGGTGTACTCCCGGACTAGAGGGTGGGCATATCCAGATTGTTGGCGCTCACGTCCTGGCCACGCGGCCAGCGCGAGGTGATGGTCTTGAGCCGCGTATAGAAACGCACACCCTCAACGCCGTGAATATTGCTGTCGCCGAAGAAGGAATTCTTGCGGCCACCAAAACTGAAAAACGCTGCCGGCACCGGAATCGGCACGTTGATGCCGACCATACCGATATTCAGCTGCGCAGCGCACTCGCGCGCCAGTCGCCCGTCACGCGTAAAGATCGCCGCCCCATTGGCAAACTCGTGTCCGTTGACCAGCGCGAGCGCCTCAGCTGCGGTCGCCACACGCACGATGGTGAGCAGCGGTCCAAAGATTTCTTCGCGCCAGATACGCATCGTGCTGCTGGCGTGATCAAACAGCGTCGGGCCCAGAAAGAATCCGCCTGACAGACCGTCCGCAACAACACGCCCATCCACTACCAGCTCGGCACCTTCAGTCTCACCGGCAGCGATATAGTCACGCACCCGCTCCAGATGCTGCGCAGTGATGAGCGGCCCGACATCGACGCCAGGCTCACTGCCGGCGCCGAGTCGCAGCGCCGCAATCCGCGGCAGCAGCGCGGCACGCAAGGCATCGCCGGCCGTACCAACCGCAACCGCCACCGAGATCGCCATGCAGCGCTCGCCCGCTGATCCGTAGGCTGCACCGATCAGCGCATCGGCCGCCTGATCGATGTCGGCATCGGGCATCACCAGCAGATGATTTTTCGCACCGCCGAGCGCCTGCACGCGCTTGCCAGCCTGCGCGCAGGCTGCGTAGACATGCCGCGCAACCGGCGTCGAGCCCACAAAGCTTACGGCCGCCACATCCGGATGACGCAACAACTCATCGACGGCCTCGCGATCACCGTGCAGCACGTTAAGCACGCCCGGCGGCAGCCCCGCCTCGCTCATCAGTTCAGCGAGACGCACAGCACACGAGGGTGTGCGCTCTGAAGGTTTGAGCACAAAGCTGTTGCCGCAGGCGATGGCCACCGGAAACATCCACAGCGGCACCATGGCCGGAAAATTGAAGGGCGTGATACCGACACATACGCCCAGCGGCTCGCGCAGCGACTGGCAATCGATACCGCTGCCGACGTCACGACTCGCTTCACCCTGCAGCAGATGCGGTATGCCGCAAGCGAACTCGATCACTTCCAGTCCACGCTGCACCGAACCCGCTGCATCGCTCAGCGTCTTGCCGTGCTCGGCGGTGATGAGGCGGGCCAGTTCGTCCCGATGGGCCTCAACCAGATCCCGGAAACGGAACAACACGCGGGCACGCTTCAACGCCGGTGTATCGCGCCAGACCGGCCACGCACGCAAGGCCACCGCCACCGCCGCCTGCGCTTCTGCTGCAGAGGCCAGCGGCACCCGGCGCGTTACGGCACCAGTCGCCGGATCAAATACCTGGGCGTGGCGGCCGGCAGCAACCAGCAGGCGCTGTCCGTTGATCCAGTGCGGGATCATCGCAGGACCAGCGGCAACCGGAGTACGCGTTACCATGTTCAGGACTTCACTCAGGCCACCGCACGCAGCGCCTTGCCGAGCGCGTCGATGATCTGCCCGATCTGTGCCGGCTCGATGATCAGCGAGGGCGTCAGCGCCAGCGTATCGCCGGTAGTACGCACCAGCACACCGTTGGCAAAACAGTGGCGAAACACATCCATGGTGCGCGCGGTCGCCTGACCGGCACGCGGCTCCAGCTCGATGCCAGCGATCAGACCGATATTGCGGATATCGATGACGTGTGGCGCACCCTTGAGTGAATGCACCGCATCGGCAAACAGCGGCGCCAGCGTTGCGGCCCGCTCGAACAAAGCCTCATCGCGATACACCGCAAGCGCCGCAAGCGCCGCGGCAGTCGCCACCGGATGACCCGAGTAGGTATAACCGTGGAAGAACTCGATACCCTGCTCGGGCCCGATCATGCAGGCCTCATAGATGCGCCGGTCGACGAGCACGGCGCCCATCGGAATCACGCCACTGGTGAGACCCTTGGCCATCGTGATCATGTCCGGACGCACGCCAAAGGTTTCCGCTGCAAAGGCCGAACCGGTGCGGCCAAAGGCGGTGATCACTTCATCGAAGATCAGCAGGATGCCGTGCCGATCGCAGATCGCCCGCAGGCGATCGAGATAGGCCTTGGGCGGCACCAGCACGCCGGTTGAACAAGCCACCGGCTCGACGATCACACCGGCGATGGTGCTGGCATCATGCAGCGCGATCAGATTTTCCAGCGCATCGGCAAACTCCGCGCCATACACCGGCTGGCCACGACTGAAGGCATTGCGCCGCGGATCGTGCGTGTGCGGCAGGTGATCGACGCCGGGCAGCATCGCACTGGCAAAGGCCTTGCGGTTGGACACGATACCGCCCACCGAAATGCCGCCAAAGCCGACCCCGTGATAGGCACGTTCGCGGCCGATGAAACGGAAACGCTGCGACTCGCCACGCGCGCGGTGATAGGCGAGCGCAATCTTGAGTGCGGTATCTACAGCTTCAGAACCGGAGTTGGTGAAGAAGACATTGCTCAGGTTGTCCGGCGCCAAGGCGGCAAGCTCACTGGCCAGGGCAAACGCGCCGCTATGGCCCATATTGAAACTCATGGCGAAATCGAGCTTGCCGACCTGCGCACGCACCGCCTCGACGATCCGCGGATGGCAGTGACCGGCATTGCAGCACCAGAGCCCGGCGATTCCATCGAGGATCTGCTGTCCGTCCCGGGTGGTGTAGTACATGCCGGCGGCTGATTCGAGCAGCAGCGGGTGCTGCTTGAAATGGCGATTGGGCGTAAACGGCATCCAGTAGGGCTGAAGATCCGGCAACGGGGGCTGCCCGGCGTTGCCGGGTGACGGCGGATCTGCCCTGGATGAGTCGCTCACCAGGCCACCCTACCGCCTTTCAGTGCAGCAGACAATTGAAGCTGCGGGAAAATTATCTGTCCGGGGTTTATGATCCCTCCATGCGCCGGATGCCGACAATCAAAGCCGTGATGACCCCGTTCCCCTACTCGGTGGATGTGGGCGCATCGGTCGATACGGCCCGCGCACTGATGCACGAACACCAGATCAGCCATCTGCCCGTCACCCGGGAAGGTGAACTGGCCGGCATCATCGCCGAGCGCGATATCCGCCTGCTGCTGGGCACCAGCCCTGTCGATGGCGACCGGCGGCAGCCCCCCGTGACCGCAGCCATGGTGAAAGACACCTACATCGTGGACATGGACACACGCCTCGATGAAGTGCTGAACCACATGGCCGAACATCACCTGAGCTCGGCCATCGCCACACGACGCGGCAAACTGGTCGGCGTGTTCACCGTCACCGATGCGTGCCGGCACTTCGCCGAGTTTCTGCAGGAACAGGTACGCCGCTCTGGCAGTGATGATGCCGCCTGATATTTCGATACGCATAACCCAGGTATCCGTTTCAACATGGCAACACCCCGCGAATTTGTACCGCTGTCCATCGCGATCCTCACGGTATCGGACACGCGCACAATCGAAACCGATTCATCCGGCGCGCTGCTGGTCGAGCGTCTGAAGACAGCCGGTCACCAGCTCGGCGATCATCAGATCAACCCGGACGACATCTACCGTATCCGCGCCACAATCTCGGCCTGGATCGCCGATCCGGGTATCGACGCGATCATCACCACCGGTGGCACCGGCGTCACCGGCCGCGACAGCACACCGGAGGCCATTGAACCGCTGCTCGACAAGGTGATCGACGGTTTCGGCGAAGTCTTCCGCATGATTTCCTGGAACGATATCGGTACTTCCACGCTGTCCTCGCGCGCACTCTCGGGCGTGGCGAACGGTACCTACATCTTTTGTCTGCCCGGTTCGGGCAATGCCTGTGCCACCGGCTGGGACAAGCTCATCTCGGCGCAGCTCGACTACCGCACGCGCCCCTGTAACCTCGTCGAACTGATGCCGCGACTCAAAGAAAAGTGAGCTGCCCGTGGCCACACTCCAGATCCATCAGTTTCCCTGCCTTGGGGACAACTATGGATATCTGGTGCACGACCCGGACTCGGGACTTACCGCAACGATAGACAGCCCGGATGCCGAGGCCATCGGCCGCGCGCTGGCTGAGCGGGGCTGGAAGCTCGACTACATCCTCAATACCCATCATCACGCCGATCACGCCGGCGGCAATCTCGCACTGAAGGCCAGCACCAGTTGCACGATCATCGGAGCACGCGCCGACGCCGCACGGATTCCGGGTATCGATATACAGGTCAGTGAAGGCGACAGCTTCGCGCTGGGTACACACAGCGCTCGCATCATTGAAACGCCCGGCCATACCCGCGCGCATATCTGCTACTGCTTCGATGCCGATCGCGTGGCCTTCGTCGGCGATACCCTGTTCTCTATGGGCTGCGGGCGGCTGTTTGAGGGCACGCCCGCACAGATGTGGACCTCCCTGCAGAAGATCATGCAACTACCTGATGAAACAAGGCTTTTCTGTGCGCATGAGTACACGCAGAGCAATGGCCGCTTCGCGCTGAGCGTTGAGCCGGACAACCCCGCGCTGCTGGCCCGCATGCGCGAGGTCGATGCCCTGCGGGCTGCCAATCAGCCGACCGTACCGAGCACGCTGGGCGTCGAAAAAGCCACCAACCCCTTCCTGCGTCCGGCGAGCCCCAGGCTACGCGCGACGCTTGGACTTGCCGCTGCAACCGACACCGAAGTATTTGCCGAGACCCGCAAACGCAAAGATCAATTCTGAAGCAGCCGATAACGCTGCAAGGAGCCGATCATGCTCGAAGACGTTACCGTCACCTGCCCCTACTGCTGGGAAAGCATCACGCTGGAACTCGACCTCTCGCAGGGCGACCAGACCTGCGTCGAAGACTGTTCAGTGTGCTGTGAGCCGATCCTGGTGCACTACACGGTTGATGATGAAGGCCAGCTCGATACGCTCACAGTAACCCGCGAAAACGCGTAGGAGCGGCTTCAGCCGCGACCCACGACCTCGATCGGAATCGACAGAATGCGGGCCAGGTTGCGACGCTGGCTGATCAGATCCACCAGCGTGTACTGGTTGAGAACATCGTAAAAGGCCTTGACTGCTTCGCCGAGCACCTTGCGCAGCTGACAGGCCCGTGAGATCACGCAGGTGTCGTGATCTTCATCGAAGCACTCAGCAGGCAGCGAATCCGCTTCAGTCAGCTGCACGACGGCCCCGACGTTGATCTCCTCCGGGGGTCTGGCGAGCATCAGGCCTCCCCCCTTGCCGCGCACGTTGGCAAGAAATCCGTGCTTGCCGAGAAAGTGCACGACCTTCATCAAGTGACTTTCAGACACACTAAAAGCGGTAGCGATTTCAGCAATGGTGGCTCGCCTGTCTGGCCGGATGGCCAGATAGATGAGCACACGCAGGTTGTAATCGGTAAATGTCGTCAGGCGCATACTTCGTATTATGCCTGAGCTCGCTCAGCACGTAGGTGATCGCGGCTAAAGCCGCTCCTACGCGGTAAACACTGCCTGATGATCGCGGATGAACTGCTCGAGCGAGATCGGCGGCTTGCCGGTCAGCTTCTGCACTGAATCACTGGTGTGCAGATCGTGCCCGTCGGCAATCTCCTGGAACAATTCGCATACCGCATTCAGGTGCCATGCGTTGGTCAGGAATTTAGACAGCGTCTGACGATAGGCAGGCATCGGCACATGCACGTACTCGATCTTGCGGCCGAGCACCTTCGTGAAGCACGCCGCCACATCGTGAAAGCTCAGTATCTCGGGGCCGGTGATCTCGTAGGTCTGTCCGCCATGACCGGCACCGGTCAGCGTCACAGCAGCAACTGCGCCGATATCGCGCACATCAGCCATCGCCGTCTTGCCGTCAGCCATCGGCAGAAAGAACTTGCCCTGCTCCTTGATCGTGCCGGCACTGCCCAGCAGGTTCTGCATGAAAAAGTTCGGCTTCAAAAGCGTCCAGTCCAGACCCGAGGCGCGCAGATACTGCTCGGCCTGATAGTGCACCTTCGGAATCGGGGCTTTCGCATCGGCCACCGCTTCCATCGACGACATCTTCACCAGCTGCTTCACGCCGGCTGCTTTCGCCGCATCGATAAACTGCTTTTCAGAATCCAGCTGGGTTTCGCCGTTCGGCATCACCATCAGCGCCCGCTCGACACCGCGCAGGGCCTTGTCGATGACCGCCTTGTCGGTCACATCGCCGACCACCAGGTCCACACCGGCATCCTTCAGTGCAGCAGCCTTCTCCGCGTTGCGCACGATCGCCCGCAACGGCACACCCTTGCCCAGCAGCGCCTTCGCCGTTGCACCACCCGTCTTGCCCGTCACGCCAGTCAGCAGAATCATGTGTCTCTCCATGGAAATCAGCCCGCGGGAGCGGCTAAAGGCGCTGCTCCCGACCATGGAACCAGTCTAGCGCATCAACTGGATCCCGCCAGAAATGCTTCCCATCGTGACCGAATTGAGCCGACAGCAGCTGCGCAAAAAAGCAGAAACCCCGCCGAAGCGGGGTCACCTGGTCATGATTGACTGCCCATGAGTGAGAGGGATGGTCAGCTCACTACGGGCCTGCGCCTCAACACACCCAGACCGGCAAGCGCCCCGCTGAACAGCCAGACAGCGGCAGGGATGGGAACCGGTGATGCGGTCAGGGTCCAGCTGTTGATCACGCCGATGATGGTGGCAGTCCCGGGATTCAGATTGAAATCAAGCCAGAATCGCTTCCGCTCGAATTGTGACAAGGGCTGCGGATTCAGGAAAAGATCGTCGGAGATGAACTGCCCCGCTTCGTGGTCGATCAGGTCAGCGACCGCCCGCGTCAAGGTCGCGCCGTTGATAGATGGGCCAACGAGCGGATCGGAACCGGAACTGACCAAGTAAAAATCGTCATATGATCCACCCGCGTTGTTGTCGATCTGGATATATGAAGTCGCCACCGAGCCGGCCGTAAACGCATTGCCGCCTACGTTGACGGCAATCCCCATCAGCGCATATCGGCCGATATTCGCAGCCGCATTCGTATCAACTGCCGCCGAGTCAAAAGTGTAGGTCATGCTGATCGCTGTTCCGACGGACAGAGCCGGCAGGGAAGCATTGCTGCTCGTGCTCACCCCGGCGAAGGTCATGCTAATCGTAGCGGCGACTACAGATTTGCTCGCCAACACGAGCAGAGCGATGGCAACAGCCGACCGGCCGAGCCGATGTAAACCTGATGAACACACCATAAATCCCCCCCCCCGGATCGAAATTGATGTTCTTGCTATGAGTGATCAGGGCCTAGGCGGCCTAAAGGTATACCCGCTCAAAGGCGACCACAATCACCCAAACGGGTGAGGCCGCATGCAGAACTTGTGGATAACTCCAGGTCGCCGACCAGTGCCACTCCGTCACCCCGCCCGAAACACTTCCCATCGTGACCAGATTGCCTATAATCCCCCGCCTGCCGGGTACTTCCATGCCCGGTTTCCAAAGGGCCTCAAGCCCGGCACCACGAAATACGCGCCCGTAGCTCAGTTGGATAGAGCGTCTGGCTACGAACCAGAAGGTCGGGAGTTCGAATCTCTCCGGGCGCGCCATGACTTCAAAGACTTACGCGAAGGTAAATGCCTTTTTGGTCTAGCGTAGGGAAATCGTAGGGTTTTGCCCTACCACCTTCCATGCCCTTTCGATCCGCTTGGCAGCATCGGCCAGATGTTCCGGCGCGAGGTGCGCATACCTCAACACCATCTCAAATGACTTCCAGCCACCCAACTCCAAGAGCTCCTGCAGACTGGTTCCGTTCATCACGTGCCAGCTCGCCCACGTATGGCGGAGATCGTGGAACCTGAAGTTCTCGATACCCGCCCGCCGCAGCGACCGCTCCCACGCCGAACCCACGGCCTGCATTCGCTCACCCTGGTACGTAAAGCACCATTGCGAGTGAATCCCCTGCACCATACGGAGACTGAGCACGGCATCAGCATTGAGTGGAATGCCACGCCCCTCCCCGTTCTTCGTGGTGCCGGGATCTAGCCAAGCCACGCGCCGATCCAGATCGACCCGTGACCATTCCAGGTGCAGGATTTCGGACATCCGGCACCCGGTCGCCAAAGCGAACCGCACCACAGGGCGCAGATGCTCCGGCAACGCCTCTCCCAGACGATCGGCCTCCTCGTGTGTCAGAAAGCGAACCCGGCGCTTGGGCTCCCGCAGCATGCGTATACGCGGGGCTTTAACCAGCCAGTCCCACTCCTGATAAGCGAGGTTGCAGATCCGCCGCACGACTTCCAGCGCCCGGTTAATGGTGGCATTCGTCACCTTGTCCCGGTCTCTGCGGTCATGCACAAACGCCCAGAGCAACTCCATACGGACTTGATCGAGGCGCTTGCCGTCCAGATACGGCGACAGCTTGCGCAAGTGCACCTGATCATCATGGAGCGTGCGCTTGTCAAAACTCTCTTTGACGTAGCGAACGACAGCTTGTTGCCAGGTATGCGCAGGACCTTCCGCTTTTCGGACGACGGCGTAGGCGTCTGCTTTGAGGCGAACTAGATACTCTTCGGCTTCTGCGACTCCCCGTAACCGAGTGCTTTTGCATACTCGGCGTCCATCGGGGAGGACCACATCGACCCACCAGTAAGGTGAGTCCTTTCGTTTATAGAGTCCTCGTTCTCGGGCCATAAATTCTCCTTTATGGCCCGCCCTCGGGACTTATGATTCTCAAGCCAGTGGTCGAGGTCAACCCGGTCATAGACAACCCGCCGCCCCAGACGCACCACAGGCAGCTCCAAACGGCGTAACAAGGTGACCCCAATCCCCAGATATATAGCCGCTTCTGAGGCACTGAGGCAGCGCTGAGTGACACCAATAGACTCCGACCCAAGCACGCCATCACTCACCATCCCGCCCCTTCCGGTAGCGAGCTGCCAGCGCATTTACGACGGGGTCGAAATCCCCATCCGGACGCACGTTAAGGGCCGTGTTATAGCGACGACGCTTACTAGCAACTCTGCGATCCAGATAGGTCTCAGAAGACATGCCAAAGCGCTCCTCACTGGCGCTCAGCCAATATTGAGACTGATCAGCCAGCAGGGAAGCCGCCTTCGATGGATCGTCAATACCGTGCAACGCCATGAAACCGGTTAGTGCACTGATGTAGCTTCGGTAGCAAGCGTCACCATGAGGCAGCGTCGCTGTTGATACCCGCTTTAACCCCTTCAGGGGATCGCGCCCCCAATCCACCCCCTGCAAGTCAACCCACAAAACGTGCAACGGCCAACGAGATGACCGCTCATCAGAGAGACTCGGTAGGGTAAGGCGCAACCAATTTGCTGTCAGGTAGGACCACAACTCAGGCAGATTGCTTTCCAGATCAGCAAACTGCCGAATACCAAGACTTCCCAAAGCATTCCGCTTGACCTCAAATTCAAGACGCCAGATGCGGGACACCTCATCCCAACCACAGGCCCGATACAGCTCCAAAAGATGGGCCTTACCGCTACTCACCAGTTCCAACGACTTGTTATACAAACGAGCCGCGACATCTCCACCCATTCCGAACGCCCAGCCGGAGAACTCACCGCCAACCTCATGCTGAGATTTGAGCTTCGCCCGGCTAACCCACGATCGGGTATCGAAGGTGCTCAAGTCGAAAGCTGTCGTGAAATCCGCACAAACATCTACCCGGCTTACGGTCTCAGGTTCCACGAGCGCCAGCTCATCTATAACCAGTGACAATGTCTTTAACGCTGTTTGACAGCCCTCATAGGTCAAGACCTCGCTGTACACCTGGGCGTATACCGCTGGCACAGACGACTTTTGAACGCGACCGAGAGAGAGGCGATACCAGTGGTTCGCCAGTACATAGGGGAATATCCCGAAGCCTTGCGCCTTTACCGTAAAAAGCTGACCAGCGAGACTGATCTGAGCATATGCCCTCTCCTTCTCGTCCTGGTGCTGAGCCAGCCGCTTCAGTTCGGAAAGGCAAACCTCCAGCTCAGGCTTCAACTCACCTCGGTAGGACAGAATTAAGGTATCGATACCAGAGCGGAGAATCTGGGTTTCTGATGACTTGTTGGAGTTTGCGGGTGCTGTGTTACTAGGTGTCGCACCCGCGGCTGCGCCTGCCGTACCGGCTTCGCCGGCCCGCCCAGCGCTGCCGCCGGAGCCCTGCTCGTTCGCAGATACCAGTTTTTCCTCAGGAGACTTCATATCCCCTAAGTTATCAGGCGATCACGGGGACTTCAAGCCCCCTCTTTGCTTATCTCCTTGCGGCCCTCGATCTTGGTTTCACCGCTGACGGCTTTCCAGAAGTTATCGAGGCCCATGGCAATCTTGAGCCCGTACGAGCGGTATGAGCTGGGCCCTTCTTCCGGGAAGAAGTCCCGAACCACTATGTCCAGGATGCCCTCATATTTGCGGATGGTCCGCTTGCTATGGATAAGGACCAAGACCCGCCAGCCGAAGTGAAAGCCCATATGCAGCATGCCGATGGCCCGCTCCAGGTCATCAAGCTGGCCCTCGAAGTCGGCTATTGCGCGGCGTGAGATCGCCTGTAGCTCCGCTTCTTGCTCGGGCGTCAGCTTGGCTAACTTCTGGTCTCTGGTCTTCTTGGGTATTCGCATACAGGTGGCCCCCAACCGATCCTAGATAGGTTAGAGCATCAAAGGGGACTTAGACAACCCTTTGAACGCATTACGCCCTTGTTTTGCTTAATTATTGACCCTACCTGCCATGTTGCAGCACCATGGAGCTATCAGCTGCCCAGCTACCTGAACTGCGCCCAGGAACAGGCTTGATGAATTTCGGCACGTACGCTCTGCACGCAACCATCCCGTGTAGTCACATTTAGTGAGGGAGCATCGATGAGATATCCATTAGCAATACTTTTAGCTTTAGTTGCGTCTGGATGTACAACCGTTCAGTACAACGGAGCAGACACTTTTGTCCAAGAGATCGATTTCCCAAAACTTGGAGAATTGATAACGGCATATGTAGGTGACCACCTTGTCCAGAAAGGGACAATTACTGAAGAGCGTGTTTTGGTGGTTCACAAGCTAATAGATGGCATCGCTTTCGATATACCTATGAAAGCTTATCCGCAAATTGGTTTTGATAATAAGCGAGACTTCTATTCCGCTGACGGTGTCATCGAAGGAGCGCTATCGGATCCTGTACAGGCTCTGGCCCTCGAAAAGAAGGACGGTGCACAACTATGTGTGGTGACTGTCTTTGGCGGTAGCGCATGCTATGAGGGTGATTTTGAAAGAACAACCCAACTCTCTGAGCGCGGTAACAGCTTCCAGCAAACGTTGATATATAGCGGAAGAGTTGGGAACAAGATAAACGTCGGATATAGGGAGTTTAGCAACAACACGGCACGGCCCGCGTTCAACAACGATGTTGAATACGACCTTTCCTCATCACGCATCATCGGCTACAAAGGTGCATCGATCGAAGTGATAGAAGCCGACAACAGCAGCATCACGTACAAGTTGATAAGAAACTTTCGTTAGGCCATGACGGACTTATCTTACCCAGCGTATTCATGCGCTTATTTTCCCATGGGTGACGCTAGGTGATCAGTCATTGGAGGATCTGCAGCTAGTGGCTCACCCAAATCTTATCGGACGGTTCCATTAAGGGACTAGTGATAACGTCGCCTCCCAGTGTCCAGATTCACCCGATTTGGCGCGCCAATCAGTCATGAAACAGGGCACTTGAACGGTGCCCTGTTTCGTTCCGTTGATCGCCCGTAGTCACTTCGCGTGGCTGCCAACGATCGATGCTGCAGCGTCGCCCGCATCACGCGGCTGGAACCCGTGAGACGAGAGCAGCCAGCGACCAATCAGGCCCGGCCAACGGTCAGGGTTCAGAACCTGCTGCAAAGCGCCTAGAATCAGCGGGGTATCCGTAAGCCCCCTTGTTACTCGTCCGGGGGCTGACTCATCTGGAGCCACCTAGAGATGAAGCTCGTTGCGTTTTCCGTTACAAACTACCGATCTATAACAACGGCGAATCGACTCCCCATCGGCCAGTCGACAATTCTCATTGGGCCAAATAACGAGGGTAAGTCGAACATACTTCGCGCCCTCGTTACTGCCCTCGACGTTCTAAGGCGCATTAGTGGCGCGCGAATTCTTCGCGGTCGAGTTGCCATTCCACTGGACGAACTTTACAACTGGGAGTCCGATTTTCCCATTTCGCTCCAGACCGCACATCCCAATGGCGAGTCCTCTTTTGACCTCCAATTCCGTCTTACCGAGGAGGAAGTAAATGAGTTTTTCGCCGAAGTCGGCAGCAAGTTAAACGGCGAGCTACCAATAAAGCTCACGGTGGGAAAGAAACCACCGGGCTTCAAAGTCACAAAGAAGGGGCCAGGCGCGATCGCTCTATCTAACAAGGCCGAATCTATCGCGCAATTTATTTCGCGTCGTATCAATCTTAGCTACATCCCTGCTGTGAGGACTGCATCCTCAGCCCACAGAGTAGTTGAGCGTCTACTGGAAAGAGAATTGGCGACGATCGAGGGAGACCCTGCTTTTCGAGAGGCACTAGAGTCAATTGCCCGGCTCCAGCGGCCGGTATTAGACCGAATATCTGTGAGTATTAAGCAGACGCTAAACGAATTCCTACCGAACGTTAAAGACGTTCGCGTCTCAGTACCAGAGGAGGCTCGATCGAGGGCCTTGCGGCGCTCCTGCTCAATTGTTGTTGATGACGGCACTCCAACCGAGCTATCCCGTAAGGGAGATGGCGTCCAGAGTCTGTCCGCCCTGTCATTGATGCGTCATGCATCTCTGACCAGTGGCTTAGGACGAAATCTCATACTTGCACTGGAGGAACCGGAGTCTCACTTGCATCCGAGCGCAATTCACCAGTTGAGAGGTGTAATTGCAGAAATTGCCCAACGACACCAAGTAATAATGACAACACATTGTCCGCTTTTTGTATCTCGTACCAACCTTAAAGCCAATATTATCGTCCATCACAACCGGGCGAGACCAGCCCGGGATATAAAGGAGGTTCGAAATATTCTAGGCGTTCGGGCCGCAGATAACCTTCAGCACGCAGACCTGATCCTGCTTGTGGAAGGGGAATCCGACAGGCGCGCAATCCGCAGCTTGCTGGCCGCCGAGTCGCCATTGCTGCGGTCCGCGATCACCGAAGGAACCTTAGGCGTAGATACCCTACAGGGTGGCTCGAACCTAAGTTACAAACTTGGCCAGGTTCGGGATACGCTTTGCACTGCCTACTCGTTTCTTGATGACGACAAGTGCGGGCGAGACGCAGCTTCTCTGGCTATCGCGGACGGCTTGGCGACCTGGGCAGATATCACATTAGCGACCTGCCCCGGCATGCAAGAGTCCGAATTGGAAGACCTTTACGACGTCAGTCATTATTCGCCGATGTTGCACAAGAAATTCGGTGTCCTTACCGAGTGTTCTGCCTTCAAGGGTAAGGGCAAGTGGTCAGACCGAGTTGCCCGAGCGTTTAAGCATCATGGCAAGGCATGGAATGCTGCGTTAGAAGGCAAGGTTAAGGCCGAAGTTTCGGAGCTTGTGGAGGCCACACCGTCCAACGCGCTTCATCCCAATCGAAGGAATGCTTTTGACGCACTCGTTTACGCCCTGACAGAACGATTAACTTCCAATATTTCATCTACCCTCTGAGCTGGCTGGTGGAATGAGTGGCTCACCCCAATCTTCACGGACGGTTCCACTAAGGGACTAGCGATAACGTCGCCGCAGACAGCGTAGGGTCGCCGCGCTATTCAACAAAACTCAGCGAGCCTTGGCGAGAAGTACGAATGAG
>CAVOQT010000019.1:0-38832 GCA_963698405.1 uncultured Gammaproteobacteria bacterium | reverse complement strand
AGGCTTGATCAGCCGCAGCCTGGCCAGGCCCTGTGTCTCCCGCACCCCGAGTGTGAATTTCCTAGCCTTTGCCGGGCAGAAAGCTGCCTGATCGCTGTCGGTATCGTGCGTATGCGGGGTCTGCGCCGTAACGCTGCTGCTGTTTTTCGTCGGCATCGATACCGGCGTAGTACATCAGGATCACGATGTAGAGCGGGCCGGTCAGGCAGGCTGCGTATTCGAGCCATGTTCTCGCTGTACCGATACAGGCCAGCATCAGACCGGCCTGAAAGATCATCTCGCCCACGTAATTGGGATGCCGGATGTGCCGGTAGAGCCCGTCGCTCACGAAACCATCGGGGTTGCGGGCCTTGCCCGCCTGTTTCTGCTGGTCGGCAACTGTTTCCAGCAGCAGGCCGCCCAGCATCATCAGCGCACCCGCCACGATCCATGGGGTCAGCACGCCGCTTTCCGATACGCGCCAGGCAGTCATCGCCGTGAAGGTCATCAGCCAGCTCACCGCGATCCACAGATACAGCCGCAATGCCATCGGCAGCGTTGCATCGGCCTTGTCACCGCGGGATTTGATGCGCCCGTAAGAGGCGCCCCGGTAGCGCAGGTGTACGAATCGCCACAGGCGTGCGCCATAGACGGCAGCAAGCCCGGCAATCAAGGCTGCAGCCAGAGAGGGTTTCAGGGCCAGTATGGCCAGGTGGATGATCAGCATGCTGATCGCGTAGCCGTAGGAAAACAGATAGGCGAAATTGATGAACACCACGGCGCAGCCCAGATGCGCCAAGCCGAGCATCAGCCAGTTGGCCGTGGTCCAGCTATCGTTCGCCAGAGACAGGCCGAATATGGTCCACATCAGCAACAGCGTGATCGAAAAAATGATGCGCAGCGGGCCGTGCATGGGGTCTCTCCGTATGTGTGCCGTCAGAGCCAGTCAGCGCGGCGCAGGCGTCGAAACAGCAAAGCGCAGGCTGTCAGCGTGATTCCTACCACCACCGGATAACCCCAGTGCGCGTTGAGTTCCGGCATGAAACGGAAATTCATGCCATACATGCTGAACACCACCGTAGGGACAGCCAGGATGGCGCCCCAGCCGGCCAGTTGCTTCACGACTTCATTCTGTCCGACGGTGACTAGCGCCAGATTGACCTGGATGGCGGTGGTCAGCATCTCGCGCACCGTATCGGTCATCTTGATGATCCGGCTGACATGGTCTTCGATGTCGCGGAAATAAGGCCGCAGTTCCTTGCGGACCACGTCTTCATGAAAGCGGATCAGCTGGCTGCTGATGTCGTTGATCGGCAGCACGGCGTTGCGCAGCTTGATGAGCTCGCCTTTGAGCCGGTACAGGTCGGCGATGGCCTCACGGTCGAAGGACTTCTCGAATATATCCAGTTCGAGTTCCTCGAAGCGTGCCTGCAGGCTTTCTGCGACCGGCTGGTAATTGTCCACCACAAAATCGATGATCGAGTAGAGCGCGAATCCCGGGCCCAGCGCCATGCGATGCGGAAAGGCTTCGCATTTCTGCCGTACGGGTGCGTAACTCACCGAGGAGCCATGCCGGATGGTGATGATGAAGTTGTGGCCGACGAACAGATGCGTCTCGCCAAAGTGTACTTCGTCGTTCTGGATCTGCGCCGTCTCGACGACGATGAACAGCGAGTCGGCATAGGCTTCAAGTTTGGGTCGCTGATGGGCGTGCTGGGCATCCTCGATGGCCAGGTCGTGCAGCGAGAACTCTTCCTGCACCTTGCGCAGTAGCTGGGTGTCTGGTTCGTGCACACCGAGCCAGACGAGGGTGTTGGATTCCTTGAGCACATCGCTGATGGCATCGATGGAGATGTCACCGATGCTCTTGCCAGCGCGGTAAGCGATGCAGTTGACGATCATCGCGGCCTGTCCTCATCCGGGCGGGGATGGGGCGAGTATCGCATACGCCGGTGGTGCAGCCTCCGGCGCGTGCGAGTGGGTGGAGCTGTTTCAGCCAGTTCCTCGCCGCCGCCGGGCGCGGGCAAGCAACGGCAGAACGCCGGTGGTCAGCAGCCACACCGCTGAAGGTGCCGGTACGACCTGCGGCTTCAGCGCGGTGGCGTAGTTGGCCCCAGACTCAGACGTGACGGTGAAGCCGGTGATCGTCTGTCCACTGCTGACTACGGAGCTGATGCCGTTCCAGTACACGGTATTACCGAATGAGGCTTGCGCCGATGCGACAGACACGCCATCGGTCAAGGGCTTGGCCACAGTGTTGGATAATTGCGCCAGGGCGACAATGGTGGCTTGGATGGAGATGTCGAAAGGCACACCGAACTGGATGGCGAAGCTGACGGGAATGGTTGTGGGTAGCGCCTGACCTTGCTGTGTGCTGGCGCCGCTGCCGTTAACTGACAACTGTCCGAAAAAACCTGGCATAAAGTCGGCGGTCGAGCCGCCCGAGGTATTCGCTGTCTGGTAGGCCACGCGCCAGTTTGCCGCACTGACACGGCCAGCCGTCGGATCAATGTTGGTGTTCACGGTGGTGGCACCCAGCGACCCCTCTATGACCAGGTCGGCTATGACCGTGGCTGGCATGCCCTGCAGCGCAGGCGTGGGTGCTGCAATGCTCAGGCGGTCGGTCATGATTCCACCGGCAATGGCCGTCAGACTTTGCAGACTGCTCGACGAGCTGCCAAGCGGTGGCGTGCTGGAAACGGTGGTCCCGGCAGTCAGCTGCAGGTAGCCGGGACCAGCTGTCGCTGAACTATTTGCCGAGTTGGCAGTGCCGAGACGTGGGTCGATATAGCCGACTGCAGACTGGGAGAAGCTCCCGGTGCCAGCGTTGTTGACGGTGTTGGTGTTACTGCCTGCCCCGGGCGTGAAGCTGGTGCCGTAGATGCAGCGCGGGTCACCAGAGGCAGCACAGTTACTTCCAGTCAGCGAAGCCCGGGTTGCCAGTGTCGCTGCCTCTGCTCCGGCTGCAAACACAAACAGGCCGACGGCCACGCTGAACGCAGCTGCGGCGTTACGCAGTGCTGGTTGCGGATGAGCGGACAGTTGAGACGAGTACAGCTGCATTAGTATTCCCCTTATTCGCACCAGGTTTTTGTTGTTCATGGGTCGCGAATGCTGCAAAACAATAGCAGAAATATTCTCGGTGCCAAGTGGGGCGATGACGATTCCAAAGAATATGTAAAGCCACAATTTTCTGCCGCCATTGCTACCCTCAGGTCCCAGGATCGATGATCCAGTCGGCAGTCTTGATGACATCGAGATTGTGCTCGATGACCACGATGGTATTGCCCTGGTCGCGCCGTCACTGCGGATCAGGGAAACCACTGCAGGCCCAGATAGCCTTGCAGATCCAGGTCATCATCGCCTGACTCATGGAAACTGGATCCCAGCGCCACCAGCAGGTGCAGGTTTTCCTTCAGGGTGATATCGGCACCAACACGATAGGAATGCCCGTCATCGTCGAATTCGTGGTCAGCGCCGCCATGGATCTCCACCATCGCTTCGATCCGTTTGGAAAGCGGGTAGGCGGCAGCAATGCCATAAGCCCACTCGTCGCTTGCCTCCTGCAGCCAGGAGTAGCCGACTTCCGCATTCAGCCGCCAGCCGGAGAACTCATACTGAAATTCCACGGGCAACGTCCATGCGTCAGTGTCATCTACCACGCCACGATTCACGGCACCATCTCGCAGATTGGTCGTGTAGTACGGCGCAACGGACATCTGCAGCTTCTCGTGGTTGAGGAAGCGCCATTTGATGCCAACAGCGCCAAGGCCCAGATCTGACTTGGTGCTTCCACCATCCGGATTGACGATATCCCTGATGGCCACTCCGGCTATCTGGATGTTTTGAGAGACTCCGTAGGAAACGTCGAGAATCGGCAAGTGGTAGGAGTCACCCGAGCGACGGGCCTCGATAGCGCCGGCCAGGATTACTTCAAACTTGCCCGGATCGAGAATCCCGGGGTCATCGATGGTTAGCGGTGGTCCCGCATAAGCCAGACCGAAGTTTGAGAGTAGCAGTGCTGCCATCGCAGCATGCTGGTACGGTCGATTCACCATGATTCCGGGTCTTTCCTGAAGATGCTTTGCATAGTATTGAGTCAAGGATTGTGGATTTTTGCAAAGTCTTTCGATGATTGCCCTCGGCTGGCAGTATGGCTATTCCCGCTCTTCTCTCAGCCGAGTATCCAGATGGATTCTGCAGTCATTCTCAGTACAGCACTTCTTCTTGGGCTGGCTCATGCCATCGAGGTGGACCACATGATTGCCGTCACCGCTTTTGTCAGCACTCGTCCCGCGTTTCGTAGTGCGGTAGGGTTCGGGCTCCGCTGGGGGCTGGGGCACTCAATCGCCGTGTTCGTGGTCGGGGGCGTCCTCATCGCGACGGGATTTCGCTGGCCGGTTGGCTACGATGCGCTGGGCGAGGGGGTGGTCGGGGTGCTCCTCGTGGCGGTCGGCGTCTGGGTCATGCGTGGTGCTCGCAAGTTGGATTCCCACGCGCCGGCACACTCTGCGGAGGGACATCACCATCATGGCCATGGCAAGTACGGCATCACGATGGTGGGTCTTATGCACGGACTGGCGGGCACCAGCGCCGTGGTGGCGCTGGTGCCCGTTACGATGATGGAGCGCTGGGCGGTGGGCCTGGGTTACCTGCTGGCATTCGGCCTCGGCACCATCATCGCGATGACGGCTTATGCGCTGCTGGCGGCGGCGGCGTTTCGCCGCGCATCTGTGGCTTCATCGAACTGGACCCGAGCCATCAGCCGATTCGCAGGACTTGGCAGTATTGCGGTGGGGGGTTGGTGGATCTGGAAGGCGGTGGGGTGAGAGGTGAGGCAGGGGCGTTTATGGCGTGACCTTCCCCGTGACTGTCTTAATTATGCGAACGGCTGCAAATTCAGGCTTCGCTGAATCTTTTCGCGCACAGCTTCCGGCAGGCCGGCTTGCTCAGCAAACGATCGCCATTTCGATACCGTAGCCTGCACCTCGGCAACGATCGTCGCCGCGCGCCCTCGTTTCATCGAAGCGGACCTGGCACAGGCATTGAAGTCGTCCATGCTGAAGTGTTCCCGCTTGCCATTCATCGTCATCTGGTGGCTGGCCGTCCATGTTCCCGAGGGATTGAAGCTGTAAGTGACGTCGAAGGCCGGCGCGAGCGACCACTCGCCTGATTTATTCATCAGGAAAGCGATGTTTTTCACATGGTCGTCCTGATTGCGCGCCACGATGTTGAAGGCCATGCGCCGGAACTGCTGTTCGATGGCCTGCATGGGTAACTGCAACTGCCGCATCGCCAATAGCGCCTGTTCGTAGCTGTAGGCGCCGGCCATATTGAAATCGTAGTGCGCCAATGCACAGAGCGACTGCATATGCAGCTTTTCGCCGCTGGCAAGGCGATCAAAACGGCGTGTCATGAAATGGCGTCGGCCATTCTCCTCAAACAAGCGGCACTCGCTGATGTCGATACCACATTCGCGCGCCATCAAGGCGTAGGCGTATTCGATCGCGCCATAGCCCTGCGGGTCTTCCAGTTCCTTGTCCTTGTTGCCGCTGACGCCGTCAAATTTCAGTAGCCAGTATTCAAAGCCCTTCGCGGCCTGCACCTGGCCCGACCGTACTTCCCTGGTTGTCGGGTTCCAGGCAATCACCGCCTTGGCCCTTGCGCCACCGGCGGAGGTGCCCACGCGCAGTATGTCTCTCAGCGCATGCTCCTTCTCTCCGTCGGCAAACGAGGCCTGCAAGTTGTTTCGATCGGTCAATACCTGCGATGCGAGTTCCACGAGCTTGCCGATTTCGATGGGATTCGTCTGTCGTGCCCTGGGGCCGATTGAGGGGGCAAATTCCAGCGCCCCCATGCCGCGTTCACCGGTATAACAAAGCCGCTCCACCGCGTTGAACGATGCCGGTTGCCGACCCTGTGAGGCCAGCCATGCATCGATCAAGGCGTTGCCGAACTTGTCCGGCAGCGAGTCAGCCAGCAGGCCGGGGAGTCCCAGAAAAGTCTGGCGGGACAGCTCCGGAAAGCGATACACACGCCGGGACAGCGGCATCGTTATCGGCGCGACCTGGATACCGCTTTGCGCAAATGCGGGCTCGTATTCAAATGCCGCGACGTCTTCGTCTTCCTGCAGGGCGACGGCGCCGATGGTTCGGCCCCACAGCCGGACTTCGCCAACCGTGCTCACTCGTCTTTGTCCCAACTCCAGGCTTCGCTGGTTGGCTTGGTAGCGCGTCGACCTGAGGCCCGCTGTCGGACCTTGCTCTTGCGCTTTAGCAGATCCATTGGCCGTGGGCCGGTTTCGGGAATCAGTTTATCCAGTTCGGGTAGGGCATCCAGCACCCGCAACACCCGGATCAGGGTGGACAGTTGCGAGGAGTGGCCGGCTTCCATTCGTTCGAGGGTGCGCTTGGCGATGCCGGCCTGCTCGGCTACGGCAGCCTGAGTCAGCTGCAGATCAATCCGACGCGCGGCAATGCGCTTGCCGATCTCGTGCAGCGCCGCATCATCCGTAAGCAAGCTGGATATTTTCATAGTCGCTAAATATTACGATAAAGCGATATATAGATACATATCTCGTTAGATATAACGAGATATGTATCTATATGTTGATATTGCCAAATCGTTATAAAGTACGAATTAATGATTTTTACGCGATTTATTCGTATGTCGTTGCGACTTGAATAGGTCAGCTGACCCCTCCCTGCTGCTCAAATGAGGGGTGTCGCTCTGGCGTTGGCGAATGCCGGCTTGCCGGGCGTTGAGCAGCGTTTTCTGCCTGCCGTGATGAGCGCCCTCAGGCAGTTTTAAGCCGTCGCCGGTGCCTGCCTGCGAGCAGCGCGAGGCCGCTTCCCAGCAGCCAGATCGCCGCGGGAGCCGGCACCACCGTCGGATCGATGACCTCGACATCGAAGCTGCCGGGCAGGAAGAAGCCATCGCCGGAGGGCACGGTGAAGAAGAGATTTGCGAAGAGGCCACCCCCCGGCGCGATGATATCTCCGGCGAGGTTGCTGGTGGCAAAGGCGCCGGCCGCCTGAATGTCAGCATCCACCCAAGAGACACCGTCGTAGTCGATCCCCCCGCCCCCGATAAACTGTATGTTCACTCCTGGCACGTTGCCGGCGGCCGCCGGCACATCAAAGGCCGTGCCAGTGAGCGTGGTCTCAGTCCATTTGGCACCGCCCGGAAAGGCGAATGCTCCGTAGTATCCAAAGCCAACATCGCCTGGGCCGATCAGCTCGTCGGACCCGTTGCTGAGCGTGAAGCTGGTGAAGGAAATGTGATACAGGACACCGGTGGCGCCACTGCCGCCTGCGGCCGGCCCTGCTCCGTATTCCGCGGTGAAGGTGAGTGCGAGGCCCGGCAGGGCGCCGAAGTTGCAAGCGCCGGTTGCAGTGCTCACGTCGTAGTTAATGACACCGTCGCCCGGCGCACCGCCCGGGTCGCAGTCCGCGAAATTGCCCGGCTCGTCGGTCAGGTAAACAAAGACGCCGGCAGCCTGCGATGAAACAGGTGCAATCGCCAACAGCGCGATAACCGGGAGAGCGAGAAGGCTAGATAGACGAAACATGATCATCCCCTTCGGTGAGTTGCCCGCCGGTCCCTTGGCCGGAAGGTCGTTGGTTTTATGCTCTCAAGTGTGTACCCGGCACCACCAGCGGCGCAATAGAGCGTGATGACATAATGTGCCTGTTTATGGGTGCCGGAGGTTGGCGGTCCGGGGCACTAGAGTCTGCCCCTCCCCGGTCATCATTTTCCCAGCAACGGAGCCAGATACTGCCCCGTGTATGACGTCTGATTGGCGGCTACGTCTTCCGGCGTGCCCTCGGCGATCAGTTTCCCGCCGCCATTGCCGCCTTCAGGCCCGAGGTCGATGATCCAGTCGGCGGTTTTGATGACATCGAGATTGTGCTCGATCACGACGATGGTGTTGCCCTGGTCACGCAATCTCTGCAGTACGCCAAGCAGCTGTGCGATATCGTGGAAGTGCAGACCGGTGGTCGGTTCGTCGAGGATATACAGCGTGTTGCCGGTGGCGCGCTTCGACAGTTCCTTGGCCAGCTTCACCCGCTGCGCTTCGCCACCTGAGAGGGTGGTCGCATTCTGGCCGAGACGGATATAGGACAGGCCCACGTCGAGCAGCGTCTGCAGCTTGGGCGCAATCATCGGTACGGCGGCGAAGAAGGGCTGCGCATCTTCGACAGTCATGTCGAGGATGTCGCTGATCGTCTTGCCCTTGTAACGGATCTCCAGCGTCTCGCGGTTGTAGCGCTTGCCCTTGCAGACATCGCAGGCCACGTAGACATCGGGCAGGAAGTGCATCTCCACCCGGATCACGCCGTCGCCCTGGCAGGCTTCGCAGCGCCCGCCCTTGACGTTGAAGCTGAAGCGGCCGGCCTTGTAGCCGCGTGAGCGGGCTTCCTGGGTGGCAGCGAACAGTTCGCGGATCGGTGTGAATACGCCGGTATAGGTGGCCGGGTTCGAGCGCGGTGTGCGGCCGATCGGGCTCTGACTGATGTCGATCACCCGGTCCACCGCATCGAGTCCGTCGATGCCGTCGCAGGGCGCGTGCCGCGTTTCGCTGCTGCCGTTGAGTTGCTGGGCCGTGTAGAGCAGCAGCGTGTCATTGACCAGCGTGGATTTGCCGGATCCCGATACGCCGGTTACACAAGTGAATACGCCGAGCGGGATGCGTACGTCGATGTTGTCCAGGTTGTTGCCGCGCGCGCCGCGGATGCTCAGCCAGTGCGCCGCATCCACCGGCTGGCGCCGTGCAGGCATCGGGATCTGTTTGTGTCCCGACAGATACTGACCGGTGATCGAAGCCGGATTGGCCATGATCTCTGCCGGGGTGCCCTGGGCGACGATCTGGCCACCGTGTACGCCAGCACCGGGGCCGAGATCGACCACGTAATCGCCGGCGGCAATCGCTTCTTCATCGTGCTCGACGACCAGCACCGTGTTGCCGAGGTCGCGCAGGTGCAGCAGCGTATCGAGCAGGCGCCGGTTATCGCGCTGGTGCAGGCCGATCGACGGCTCGTCGAGGATGTACATGACGCCGACCAGCCCGGAGCCGATCTGGCTGGCGAGTCGGATGCGCTGGCCTTCACCGCCCGACAGGGTTTCGGCGCTGCGGTCCAGTGACAGGTAGTCGAGGCCGACATCGGCCAGAAAGCGCAGGCGGTTCTGGATTTCCTTGACCACCTTGGCGGCGATCTCGCCGCGCCAACCCTCGAGCTGCAGGTTCTGGAAAAACTCCAGCGCATGCGCCACCGACATCGTGGTCACTGCCGCGATCGACTTGTCGCTCACATAGACATGGCGCGCTGCCGTATTCAGGCGGGTGCCTGCGCACTCGGGGCAGGGCTGGCTGCTGAGAAACCTGGCCAGCTCTTCGCGCACCATGCCGGAATCGGTTTCGCGATAGCGGCGTTCCAGATTGGGCAGGATGCCTTCAAAGGGGTGCTTGCGGCGGATGCTCGCGCCGTTGCCGGTGGTATAGCTGAACTGGATGCTTTCCTCGCCGCTGCCGTGAAGCAAAATCTGCTGGATACGTTCCGGCAGTTCCCTGAAGGGCAGCTCGCTGTCGAAGCGGTAGTGTTTTGCCAGGCTCTGCAGCATGGAAAAGTACCAGGCATTGCGCCGGTCCCAGCCACGGATCGCACCGCCAGCCAGGCTCAGATCCGGATAGCGAACTACACGTTCCGGATCGAAAAACTGCTTCACGCCCAAGCCGTCACAGCCCGCACAGGCTCCCGCCGGGTTGTTGAACGAGAACAGCCGCGGTTCGAGTTCGGCGATGCTGAAGCTGCAGACCGGGCAGGCGAAGCGATCGGAAAACAGCATCTCGGCCGGTGCATCTGCCGTGTCTGGATCCATCGATGCCACGCGTACCACGCCATCAGCCAGCTTCAGTGCGGTCTCGAAGGACTCGGCAAGCCGCTGCTTGACGTCTTCGCGCACCTTGAAGCGGTCCACGACGACTTCGATGGTGTGTTTGCGGCGCAGATCGAGCTTGGGCGGGTCGTCGAGTTCGCAGATCGCGCCATCGATTCGTGCGCGCACATAGCCCTGGGTACGCAGCTCGGCGAGCAGTTGCATGTGTTCGCCCTTGCGTGCCTGTACCACCGGCGCGAGCAGCATGAGCCGCGTGCCTTCGGGCAGCGCGAGCGCCTGGTCCACCATCTGGCTGACGGTCTGGGCCAGCAGGTCACGGCCGTGGGTCGGACAGCGCGGGGTGCCGGCGCGGGCGAACAGCAGGCGCAGGTAATCATAGATTTCGGTGACCGTACCGACCGTAGAGCGCGGGTTGTGGGAGGCGGTCTTCTGTTCGATCGAGATGGCCGGCGACAGGCCCTCGATATGGTCCACGTCGGGCTTGTCCATCATCGAGAGGAACTGCCGGGCATAGGCCGACAGGGACTCCACGTAGCGGCGCTGCCCCTCGGCATAGATCGTGTCGAACGCCAGCGAGGACTTGCCGGAGCCGGACAGGCCGGTGATCACGATCAGCCGGTCCCTGGGCAGGTCCAGATCCAGGTTCTGGAGGTTGTGGGTCCGCGCGCCGCGGATGCTGATGTACTTCATTTGCTAAGGGACAGGGCCGATCGTGAGTGAACCGCTAACTATACGGGGCGGGGTGACAGCAGCCAAAACCGGCCTGTGCCGTGGGCGGGGCGCTGTTGCCTTGCATTGCATAAGGATATGACGAGAAATCCCGATGGCTTTTGATGTCGTCCTGCTTACAATGTGGTCACAGATGGATGCGCGCCTGTCGGCGTGCGTTCCCTCCCTCCGACGGTAGTAATGGCTGGAAACGATATGGCACGTGGCATCAACAAGGTGATCCTGATCGGAAATCTCGGCAAGGATCCGGAAACCCGCTATATGCCCAGTGGTTCGGCGGTAACCAACCTCCGTATCGCGACCTCCGAAAGCTTCAAGGACCGGGAGACCGGCGAGCAGCAGGAGCGTACCGAATGGCACAGCGTCGCCATGTTCGGCAAGCTGGCCGAAATTTCGGCGGAATACCTGAAAAAGGGCTCACAGGTTTATATCGAAGGCCGGCTGCGTACGCGCAAATGGCAGGACAAGGAACAGAAAGACCATTACAGCACCGAGATCATCGCTGACCAGATGCAGATGCTTGGTGGCCGTGGCGGCGGTATGGGTGGCGGATCCCAGGACGATGGCGAAAGTTTCAGCGGTGGTGCGTCCGATTCGCGCCCTGCCAGGAAGCCCCAAGCCAAGGCTCAGGCCCAGTCTGCAACAGCTGACTCACCGGAGTTCGATGACGACATACCGTTCTAGAACGCACGGAACAAGGCGGGCAAGACTCCCGCACGAATGCTGATCGGCGCACTCAATGTGCGCCGATTCTTTTTTAAAACCCGGATAGCGATATAACCACCTTACTCAGAGGAATAAGTGACCATGGGCGCATTCAAGGAAGCACACGGCGGCGAACTCAAGCAGCTCTACCTCGGTGAAGCAGCGGCAGAAGCCGAGAAGAAAACAGCACGTAACTACAAGTCCTGGGATCTCAGCGAGCGTCAGCTCTGCGATCTCGAGTTGATCCTGAACGGTGCGTTTTCGCCCCTCGAAGGTTTTCTCGGCAAGGACGATTACGAGCATGTGTTGCGCGATATGCGCCTGAAGTCCGGCGTGATCTGGTCGATGCCGATCAATCTCGATGTCAGCCAGGCCTTTTCCGAGACCATCAAGGTCGGTGAGGTCATTGCCTTGCGCGATCAGGAAGGCGTGCTGATCGCCACGCTGCAGATCCAGGATATCTGGACCCCGGACAAGGCGAAGGAAGCCTGGGCCGTCTATGGCACCGAGGATCAGAAGCATCCCGGCGTGGACTACATCATGAATACGGCCGGACCCGTCTATGTAGGCGGTACGGTGCGCGGTGTCGAGTCGCCTACCCACTATGATTTCAAGCTCTGGCGCGATTCGCCGGCTGAACTGCGTGGCCGTTTCCGCAAGCTGGGCTGGCGCAAGGTTGTAGCGTTCCAGACGCGCAATCCGCTGCATCGTGCTCACCAGGAGCTCACTTTCCGTGCTGCGCGTGAGTGCGAGGCCAACCTGCTGATCCAGCCGGTGGTCGGCCTGACCAAGCCCGGTGACGTGGATCACTACACGCGTGTGCGTTGCTACGAGCATGTACTCGAGCAATATCCGGAGCAAACCACGACCCTGTCGCTGCTGAATCTGGCCATGCGTATGGCCGGCCCGCGCGAGGCGATCTGGCACGCCATCATCCGCAAGAATTACGGCTGCACGCATTTCATCGTCGGCCGCGATCATGCCGGTCCTGGCAATGACTCCAAGGGCGAACCCTTCTACGGGCCTTACGATGCGCAGGAATTGATGGCCCAGTACGAGGCAGAACTCGACATCACGATGGTGCCGTTCAAGGAAATGGTCTACATCGAAGACCGCGCCCAGTACGTGCCGTCGGATGAAGTCGGCAAGGACGAAAAGGTGCTGAACATTTCCGGTACCGAATTCCGTCGCCGCCTGAACGAAGGCCTCGACATTCCCGAGTGGTTCTCCTTCCCGAAGGTGGTTGAAGAACTGCGCAAGACGCATCCGGCCCGCCACAAGCAGGGTTTCACGATCTTCTTCACCGGCCTGTCGGGTTCGGGCAAGTCGGCCGTCGCCCGTGCGCTGCTCTCCAAGTTGCTCGAAAACGGCAGCCGCCGTGTGACGCTGCTTGACGGTGACCTGGTGCGCAAGAACCTCTCCAGCGAGCTGGGCTTTTCCAAGGAGCACCGCGACCTCAACATTTTGCGTATCGGTTATGTGGCTTCCGAAATCACCAAGAACGGTGGTGTGGCCATCTGTGCGCCGATCGCGCCCTATACGGTTACGCGGCGCAAGGTCCGCCAGTCGGTGGAGCCGGTCGGCGGCTTTATCGAGGTATATGTGTCTACCTCGATTGAGATCTGTGAACAGCGCGACCGTAAAGGGCTCTACGCCAAGGCGCGTGCCGGTATTCTCAAGGAATTCACTGGCATTTCAGACCCTTACGAGGTTCCTGAGAGTCCGGAGGTGGTGATTGATACGCAGGGTATTAGCCCGGACCAGGCGGCCCACCGGATTTTGGTGAAGCTCGAGAGTATGGGCTTCATCCGTTAGGGTGATAGCCTGTCCAGCCTATGCCGGGCAAGGTTTATATAAAGACATTCGGGTGTCAGATGAACGAGTACGATTCCAGCCGTATGCTGGACGTACTCCGCGTCAGTCATGGCATGGAACCGACCGATCAGCCTGAAGAGGCTGATGTGTTGTTGCTGAACACCTGCTCGGTGCGCGAGAAGGCCCAGGAAAAAGTCTTCTCGCACCTCGGGGTCTGGCGTGAACTGAAAGAACAGCGGCCCGGCGTGCTGATCGGTGTCGGTGGCTGCGTGGCGAGTCAGGAAGCTGACGCCGTGCGCAGCCGGGCACCGTTTGTCGATATGGTGTTTGGTCCACAGACCCTGCACCGTCTGCCTGGCTTCATCGACGAGATCCGCGCCCGAGGGCGGCCAGTCGTCGATGTGAGCTTTCCGGAAATCGAAAAATTCGACCGTCTGCCCGAACCCCGGGCAGACGGTCCAACCGCCTTCGTGTCGATCATGGAAGGCTGCAGCAAGTACTGCACCTTCTGTGTCGTGCCCTATACCCGTGGTGAGGAAGTCAGCCGGCCGCTGGACGATGTGGTTGCCGAGGTGGCCGGACTCGCGGCGCAGGGCGTGCGTGAAGTCACGCTGCTTGGCCAGAACGTCAACGGTTTCCGTGGTCCGACCCACGACGGCAAGCACGCGGATCTGGCCTTGCTGATCAACTATGTGACCCTGATCGAGGGCATCGAGCGCATCCGTTTCACGACTTCACATCCGCGCGAGTTCAACGAGCGGTTGATAGAAGCCTACGCACGAGTGCCGAAGCTCGCCAATCACCTGCATCTGCCGGTGCAGAGCGGTTCGGACCGGATTCTCACGCTGATGAAGCGTGGGCATACCGTCGCTGAATATCTGCAGAAGATCCGTGCCCTGCGCGTGGTGCGCCCGGATATCAGTATCTCGACCGATCTGATCGTCGGTTTTCCCGGCGAGACAGCGGCAGATTTCGAGGCCACCATGCAGCTGATCGAGGATATCGGCTTCGATCAGTCCTTCAGTTTTGTCTACAGTCCGCGGCCCGGCACACCGGCAGCGGCACTGGCCGATCCGGTGCCGGAAGAAGAAAAGCTGCGCCGGTTGGCGATGCTCCAGGCGAAGATCACTGCGCATTCGCAGACGATCAGTCGTGACATGGTCGGCACCGTACAGCGCGTGCTGGTTGAACGGCCGTCGCGCAAGAATCCACGGCAGCTGGCCGGCAAGACCAGCAACAACCGCTGGGTAAATTTTGATGGCCCGCCGGACTGCATCGGGCGCTGTGTGGATCTGCACATCACCGAGGCGATGCCCAATTCGCTGCGCGGCCGGCTTGTGTCCTCTGCTGTTGCTGCCTGAGGATTGTCAGCAAACATGCCTGGTCCTGACCATAGTCCCGAACCCGCTTCCGAAACGCAGGAACTGCTGCTCGAATCGTCTGGCAATGCGGCGCTCGCCAACTTGTCCGGCCAGTTCGATGAAAACCTGCGGCAGATTGAGCGACGGCTCGACATCCTCATCAGTAGTCGGGGTGACCGTTTCCGGCTCACCGGTGCACCGGCTGCAGTACAGGCGGGCAGCCGCATCCTGCGTGAGTTATTCCGACTGGCGGCAACGGCCCCGGTCGATGCACAGCGCCTGCACATGGCGATTCAGGAGAATTTGATGGAGCACGCGGCAGTACAGGGTGCCGAGGCAGCGGATGACGGTGGTCTGGTCATGAAGACACAGCGCCTGCATATCCGGCCCCGCGGCAGCAATCAGCGTGCCTATCTGGAAGCCATCCGCAGCCACGATCTGTGCTTCGGTATCGGTCCGGCCGGTACCGGCAAGACCTATCTGGCAGTGGCCAGTGCGGTGGCAGCGCTGGAAGAAGAGCGCGTGCGGCGCATCGTGCTGGTGCGTCCGGCAGTCGAGGCCGGTGAGCGGCTTGGCTTCCTGCCGGGTGACATGTCGCAGAAAGTGGATCCTTATCTGCGTCCGATGTATGACGCGCTTTACGAGATGATGGGCTTCGACCGCGTGGCCCGGCTGATCGAGCGCAACATCATCGAAGTTGCACCGTTGGCATTCATGCGCGGCCGTTCACTCAACGAGAGCTTCGTGATTCTCGACGAAGCGCAGAACACCACCATTGAACAGATGAAGATGCTGGTCACGCGGCTTGGCTTCGGTTCACGAGCGGTGGTCACCGGCGACCTGACCCAGGTCGATCTGCCGAAACATCAGCTTTCGGGTCTCAAGCATGCGACTCAGGTGCTGCAGGGCGTGGCCGGGATCAGCTTCACGCAGTTCACCGCCGGTGATGTGGTCCGGCATGCTCTGGTGCAACGTATTGTCGAGGCTTATCAACGCTTCGAGTCTCCGACAGCCGGAACGGATGAGCGAAACGGTGCCATCTGACCAGGCGCGTCATGTCGAAATCGATGTGCAGCTCGTCACCGATGAGACGCCGGTACCGGCTGGTGCTGACTTCGAGGCCTGGGTTTGTGCGGCCCTGCGAGCGGCGGACTGGCGACAGGATGGTGAGTTGGCGATCCGGCTGGTCGGATCAGCTGAGGGTGCCGAGCTCAACCAGACCTGGCGCGACAAGCCGGGGCCGACCAATGTGCTGGCCTTCTCTCCCCCCGATCTCGCCCGGGCCGGGCTGCCCGCAGGGATGCCGGTGGAGTTCGGCGACCTGGTGATCTGCCTGCCGGTCGTGATCCGTGAGGCGGCCGAACAGTGCAAGACCCCGCTCGCGCATCTGGCCCATCTGGTCGTACACGGCGCCCTGCACCTGCTCGGCTACACGCATGATGTCGAGGCGGATACGGCGCGCATGGAGGGCCTGGAGGTCGCTGCGCTCGCCGATCTGGGCTTTCCGAATCCTTATGTCAGCAACGCCGAGGCAGGAACCAAGTAGAATGCGCCCATCATGACTGAAGACGATTCCGACGAACGATCAGGCGGTACCTGGTTTGGCCGCCTGCGGCAGGTGATCAGGGGCGATACCGCTACCCGCGAAGATCTGCGACAGCTGCTGCGCGATGCCCACGACCGCACGGTTCTCGATGCCGATGAGCTCGCGATGCTCGAGGGCGTGCTGGCTGTATCCGAAATGCAGGTGCGCGATGTGATGGTGCCGCGCTCGCAGATGGTGGTGCTGGAGCGCGATGCCTCGCGCGATGAAATACTCAAGACCATCGTCGAGAGTGGTCACTCGCGGTTCCCGCTGATCGGCAATGACCGTGAAGAAGTGGTCGGTATCCTGCTCGCCAAGGACGTGCTGCGCTATTTCGTGGAAGCGCCCGACCAGGCTTTCGATGTCACCCGCTGGCTGCGCCCGGCAACATTCATTCCCGAGAGCAAGCGGCTCAACCGGCTACTCAAGGATCTGCGCATAAGCCGCAATCATCTCGCCGTGGTGGTCGATGAATATGGTGGCATTGCCGGGCTGGTCACCATCGAGGACGTGCTTGAGGAGATTGTCGGCGAGATCGATGATGAATTCGATTCAGCGGAGATCGGGCCTATCCAGCAGCAGGATCCGGGCTGTTATCACCTGCGGGCGCTCACCCGCATCGATGAATTCAATGAGTTCTTTGATACGTCGCTGGAGGACGAGCACTACGACACCGTTGGCGGACTGGTGATGTATGCGCTTGGACATCTGCCGCGCCGGGGCGAAAGCGTGACTGTCGGTGAATTCCAGTTCCGTGTGCTGCAAGCTGATCGACGCCGTATCCACAGCCTCGAGGTTGCGCGCCGTGCCCCATCTGCCGACGACGGCGACACCGCCGCAGCCTGAGCCCAGCGCATTCCTGTGGTGATCCGTCGCCTGCTGTTGAGTCGCGGACGCCTGCTGGCGCTTGGAGCCGGCGCCAGTCTGCCGCTCGGTTTTGCACCGTTTTCGCTCTGGTGGCTGATGCCGCTGTTGTTTAGCGGCCTGTTTCTGTTGCTCGACGGACAGCGAACCCGGGAGCGCGCACTGCGGGCATTCTGGTTTGGCTTCGGTGCCTTCGTCACCGGAACCTACTGGCTCTACATCAGCATTCACGACTTTGGTGGCCTGGCTGCACCGATTGCCGGTAGTGTGGTGTTGCTGCTGATTTTTATCATGGCGCTCTATCACGCGGCCTGGATTCTGCTCAGCAGTCGCGTGCCTGGCCGCACACCGGTCTGGGAATATTGCGCCATCCTCCCGGCGGGATGGACGCTTGTCGAATGGCTGCGTGGCTGGCTGTTTGGCGGTTTCCCGTGGCTCAGTCTCGGTTACAGCCAGATCGATGGACCGCTGGCTGCCTGGGCGCCACTGCTTGGGGTGCATGGTCTTTCGCTGCTGGTAATGCTGATCGCCGGTGCGCTGACCGTACTGCTGAACGCTGCGTTGCGCGCCCGGCTTGCCGGCTTGCTCGTGCTCGGCATGATTGTCGGCGGTACTGCGCTACTGGGCGGGGTGCAGTGGACCTCACCGGACGGTGATCCGTTGCGGGTGGCGCTGGTGCAGGGCGGTATCACGCAGGATCGCAAGTGGCTGGCTGAAGAACTTGAGTCCACCCAGGCGCTGTATAGCGAACTCACCATCGGCCTCGACCAGGCGCAGCTGATCATCTGGCCTGAGGCTGCCATTCCGGCGCTTGCGCATGAAGTGGAGGGCTACCTCACTGCCTTTGCCGAACTCGCCAAGGCGCGCCACCAGACCATCGTGCTCGGCATACTCACCTTCGATTTCCGCACCGAAGCTTTTCATAACTCGCTGCTGATGATGGGTGAGGGCGCAGGCCTCTATCACAAGCGCCACCTGGTGCCCTTCGGTGAATACTTCCCGGTACCGGATTTCATCCGCAACATGCTGCGCCTGATGAACCTGCCCTATCAGGACATCGATGCGGGTTCGGGGCAGCAGTCACCTCTGCAGATGCCCGGTGTCGCGCTCGCGCCGACCATCTGCTATGAAGATGTATTCGGCACCGAGCTGCGCAGTTTTCTGCCGGCTGCCGGGCTGCTCATCAATGTCAGCAACGATGCGTGGTTTGGCGATTCCATTGCGCCCCACCAGCATCTGCAGATGGCCCGCTTCCGCGCCCTCGAAACCGGCCGCTACATGCTGCGCAGTACGAATACCGGTATCACGGCGATCATCGATGAGCAGGGCAGGGTGATTGAGCGGGGCAATCAGTTCGGTGTGGCGATCGTGAGTGCCACGGTGCAGCCCTTTGGTGGCGCGACGCCGTGGGTGCGCTTCGGCAATGCGCCGATGCTTGCCGGCTGTCTGGTGCTGTTGTTCCTGCCTGCGGTGGTCCGTCGCTTGCGGCGCGCTCCCCCGGCGGACTCGGGATCGATTTCGTACTAAACTTTGCCGCGGGCCGGCCCGGGCCCCGTGATTTAATCAAAGCTCCGAGTGTCTGACCCAAGGATCACAGCCCATGTCTTCAAGCAAAGCTTCCCAGTACACGATTGCGCAGGTGCTGCACTGGATCGCCGGTGCGCTTATCGGCTTCAATCTCATGTCCGGATGGCGGATCGCCACCTTCGAGCCGGATGTCAAACTGATACTCATCGCGATCCATTCGGGCGTTGGGCTCACGATATTCACTCTGATGATCGTTCGCTGGTGGTGGCGCAAGAAGAACAACCTCTATACGCCACCAAACTGGTGGAAGCGCCCGCCGATCGTGCTGCAGTGGATCTTCTATCCCCTGGTCCTGATACAGCCTGTGCTCGGTTTTTTTATGGCGATGTATAACGACTACGACGTCAAGGCCTTCGGCTTTCTGGACATTTCTGCCCTTGGGGAGAGCAATCCGGCATTGCGGGCATTGTTCTTCGATCTGCACACCTGGCTGGCCATTCTGCTTATCGTCCTGGTTCTGCTGCACGGTGCCGACCGGCTGAAAAAGCTGTTCATCTGAACAGACGGCACCCAGTAACTGATGCGAATGCTCCTGCTTCTGCTGGGTTTTCTGTTCGTCAGTGTGGTTGCCTTGCCGCTGCTCAGCGTCACGGCCGCACGCCTGATCATTGACGACGGCATCGAAAGCTTTCGCAGCGATCCCGTTGCGTACAAGGTGGCCAGCAAGGCCTATGCGATGGCTCAGGTGCATCGGGATAATCCGATTCAGCGCCTCATGGCGCCTGCCGGACGCGTGGTGGCGGTGACGCGCAAGCCCGGGCATTGTGTGCAGCCACCCGCGACAGCCGCCCGACCATCGACCAATAACCCAACCGGCTACCCTTCGCTTGCGAAGGTTCCCGAGCAGCCAGATGCAGCCGTATTACGCGAATACACGGCGCAGGTTCGCTTCTACACTTTCTTCGGCTATCCGGTGGAGGATGTGTATGTCGAGTGTGGGGGCGATAGCGCCAGTGCGCAGCGCTAATCCCTGGGCCGGAGTCAGCCTGTAAGCTGTCCACCGCCCGGTGTATCCTCACCGGCCGTTGCCAATGACCTGCAAGTACCGTATCCGTGAACGAAGCAACCCGTAGCGATATCCCCTACAACCCCCAGGAAGTCGAGGCTGAGGCGCAAAGCTGGTGGGTGGAGCAGGGCAGTTTCCGTGCGCAGGAGGATCCTGCCCGCGAGAAGTTCTATTGCCTGTCGATGTTTCCCTATCCCAGTGGCCGGCTGCACATGGGTCATGTGCGCAACTACACGATCGGGGATGTGATCGCGCGGCATCAGCGCATGCTGGGCAAGAATGTGCTGCAGCCGATGGGTTGGGATGCCTTCGGCCTGCCGGCAGAAAATGCGGCGATGGCCAAGGGCGTGGCGCCGGCGACCTGGACCTGGGACAACATCGCCTACATGCGCAAACAGTTGCGCTCGCTCGGCTTCGGCATCGACTGGGACCGCGAGTTTGCCACCTGCCAGCCGGAGTACTACCGCTGGAATCAGTGGTTGTTCCTGAAGCTGCTGGAAAAAGGTCTCGTTTATCAGAAGACCGGTACCGTGAACTGGGATCCGCTGGATCAGACCGTACTGGCCAACGAGCAGGTGATCGACGGGCGCGGCTGGCGTACCGGCGCGGTGGTCGAGAAGCGCGAAATCCCGATGTACTACATGCGCATCACCGCTTACGGCGATGAATTGCTGGAAGCGCTGGATACGCTGTCCGAGTGGCCCGAGCGGGTGCGTCTGATGCAGGCCAACTGGATCGGCCGCAGCGAAGGTGTGGAAATCGCTTTCCCCTATGCTGATTCGGCGCGCGCTGCGGCCGGGGCAGATGGCACACTGAAAGTGTTTACCACCCGCGCTGACACGCTGCTGGGTGCGACCTACTGTGCGGTAGCCGCCGAGCATCCGCTGGCTACAGCGGCAGCGCGCGACAATCCGCAGCTCGCCGCCTTCATCGATGAGTGCAAGAGTGGCAGCGTGATGGAGGCGGATCTGGCCACCGCCGAGAAACGCGGTATACCGACAGGCCTGCACGTGATCCATCCACTGTCGGGTGTACAGCTTGAAGTCTGGGTCGCCAACTATGTGCTGATGGGTTACGGCGAGGGTGCGGTGATGGCCGTGCCAGCGCACGACGAGCGCGACTTCGAGTTTGCGACGAAATACGCGTTGCCGATCCGTTGCGTGATCCGCCCGGCGAACGGTTCTTGTACCGACACCACGGCGCCCTGGCAGCCGGACTATGCCGAGCACGGCATCACGGTGAACTCCGGTGCTTTCGATAATCTCGATTTCGCGCAAGCGGTGGACGCGATTGCCGCAGCGCTGGAAAAGCAGGGCCGCGGCAGAAAGCGGGTGCAGTTCCGGCTGCGCGACTGGGGGATTTCACGCCAGCGCTACTGGGGGACGCCGATCCCGATCATTCATTGCGCGAGCTGCGGTGATGTGCCGGTGCCCGATGACCAGTTACCGGTCGTGCTGCCCGAGGACTGCGTACCGGACGGCAGCGGCAATCCGCTCAACAAGCGTGCTGATTTCGTCAATTGCAGTTGCCCGAAGTGCGGGCAGCCGGCGCGGCGTGAAACCGACACCATGGACACCTTCGTGGATTCGTCCTGGTATTTCCTGCGCTTTGCCTGTGCCGACAGCGCTACGGCGATGGTCGATGAGCGGGTGCGCTACTGGTTGCCGGTTGACCAGTACATCGGTGGCATCGAGCACGCCATCCTGCATCTGCTCTACTCGCGTTTCTGGACGCGTGCGATGCGCGATCTCGGTCTGGTGGATCTCGACGAGCCCTTCGCCCGTCTGCTTACCCAGGGCATGGTGCTGAATGGCATCTATTTCCGCAAAACCGGCACTGGCCGGATCACCTACTTCAATCCCACCGAGGTTGAAGCGCGCGAGGATGCCGCCGGCCAGTCGGGCCATGTATTGATCGCCGACGGCGAAGCGGTACAGACCAGCGGCATCGGCACGATGTCGAAGTCGCGCAACAACGGTGTGGATCCGCAGGCGCTGGTGGATACGCTCGGTGCGGATACGGCGCGCCTCTTCACCATGTTCACCGCACCGCCTGAGCAGTCGCTGGAATGGTCCGACGAGGGTGTGCAGGGTGCATCGCGTTTTCTCAAACGGCTCTGGAAAGCCGTGCATGGCCATGCAGCCGGTGGTCCGGCCGGCAAGCCGGATGCTGCTGCGCTGAACGAAGTGCAGCGGGCCCTGCGCCGGCAGGTGCACCAGACCCTGGTGAAGGTCGGCGATGATATCGGCCGCCGGCGCACCTTCAACACGGCGATCGCTGCCGTGATGGAATTACTAAACAGTGTGGTGCGTGCCGAGACTGCTACACCGGTGGATCGTGCCGTGATTCAGGAAGCGCTGGAACTCGCCGTGCTCATGCTTTCACCGATCGTGCCGCATATCTGCCACCGGCTCTGGCATGTGCTTGGCCATGCGGGTGCGATCATCGATCAGCCCTGGCCGCAGCCGGATGCCGCGGCCCTGGTCGCTGCCACGCTCGAGATCGTCGTGCAGGTGAACGGCAAGGTGCGTGGCCGGGTTACAGTAGCCACCGGTGCCAGCCAGGCTGAAGTGCAGGCGGCGGCGCTCGCTGATGACAACGTGCAGCGCTTTGTCGCCGGTCAGTCGGTCCGCAAGGTGATCGTGGTTCCCGGGAAGCTCGTCAATGTGGTGGTCTGAGACCGGACTGAAACGCTGCGTCATCGGTGCGCTGCTCGGCTGCGTTGCGCTGTGGCTGACAGCCTGTGGTTTCCAGTTCCGCAGCGCCCCCGAGTTCCCTGCCGATATGGCGGTCACCTATATCCAGACAGATGACCGCTACAGCCTGTTCTATCGCGAGCTGGTCAGCACGTTGCGCCGCAGTGACATCAAGCTGACCGCCGATCCGGGTGAGGCGCGTACCGTAATCAGGATCCTCAGTGACCAGACCGGTCGCCGCACGCTTACGGTAACGGCGCGTAATGTGCCCGCCGAATACGAGGTGTACTACCGGCTGACCTTTTCGGTGGATGTAAATGGTCGTGAGGCGGTGCCCTTTGAAGAACTCGTCCTGACGCGCGACTATCCATTCGATGAAACGCAGGTGCTGGGCAAGGCCAACGAAGAACAACTCATCATGCAGGCAATTGCCCGTGACATGGTCGGGCTCGTGACCCGTCGTCTGGCAGCCATCGACTGAGCTGGCCGGTTTATCCCGCGCATGGCCCGCGCCAGATTTCGCTACCGGATGCTGCGTTTTCTGCTGTTGGCAGCGGCGTGCATCGTGCTGCTGACCCTGCTGCTGGTGCTGCCCCTGCGCTGGATTCCACCCCTCACCTCAAGTTTCATGCTGCAGAACCTGGTGCAGCAGGGAAGTCTGTCGGCGCGCGTGCGTTATGACTGGGAGTCCCGTGCAAAGATCAATCGCCGTGCTGCATTGGCAGTGATGGCGGCTGAGGATCAGAAATTTTTTGATCACCCGGGCTTTGACTTCGAATCCATCCGCAAGGCCTGGCGGAGAAATGCGCAGGACAAGAAAGTGCGCGGTGCTTCGACCATCAGTCAGCAGGTAGCGAAGAATCTCTGGCTGTGGCCTGGGCGCAGCTGGCTGCGCAAGGGCATGGAGGCCTGGTTTACGCTGTGGCTGGAAATCTGCTGGCCAAAAGAGCGAATCCTTGAGGTTTATCTCAACATCGCGCAGTTCGGTCCGCATGTGTTTGGCGTCGAAGCAGCGTCCCGGCATTTTTACAACAAACCCGCCGCAGTCCTGAATGAGCCGGAGGCTGCATTGCTCGCTGCCGTGCTGCCCAATCCGCGGCAATTCAGCGTGCGCAATCCGTCGCGCCATGTGCGCGCCCGTCAGGCATGGATCCGCGTGCAGGCCCGCCGCCTCAGTGACGAACTGCCGGCAGCGCGCTGGCAATAAGCGTCAGCGCAATCCGGCAGCTTCAGAGCTGGGTGGGATTAGGCTGGCCCGGGTAGACGATTTCCGGATCGAAGACCTTTTCAGTCATGGTGAATTCCAGCGGCAGGGGGCTGCCATCGCTTGCGCCCTGGCCGACTGCCGGGATACGCCGATAGAAGCAGCTGCGATAGCCGACATGACAACTGGCACCGCCGATGACATCGACGCGCAGCCAGATGCAGTCCTGGTCATCATCGACCAGCAGTTCGCGAACCTTCTGTACCAGGCCACTGGTGGCGCCCTTGTGCCACAGCACCTGGCGGCTGCGGCTCCAGTAATGGGCCTCACCGGTGCTGATCGTGCGGCTCAGCGCCTCGTTATTCATGTAGCCGACCATCAGCAATTCACCGCTGGAATAATCCGTGGTGACGGCCGTGATCAGGCCCTGTGAGTCGAATTTCGGGGCCAGCTCCTGGCCTTCCTCGACCTGTTCGATGGTTTTGCGCGGAGCGAAGGGTGCTGCCGGGTTCATGTCATATTCCTTGGGCTGGGTGATCCTGCGGGCTGGACCAGCTTGGTATTATAGCCAGCCTTCCGTACGGTCCTGCTCATGACTCTCAGTCTGTACAACACGCGAACGCGTCAGAAAGAGCCCTTTGCCCCACTGCAGCCAGGGCAGGTGAGCATGTATGTCTGCGGCCCGACCGTATACAGCTATCCGCATATCGGCAATGCCCGGCCGGCCGTGGTCTTTGACGTGCTGGCCCGCCTGCTGCGTACGCGTTATCAGCTCACCTACGCGCGCAACATCACCGACATCGACGACAAGATCAACCGGGCCGCGGCTGCTGAAGGTGTGCCCATCGGCGCGATCGCCGCCCGGTATGTTGCGGCCTACCACGCCGACATGTGGGCGCTCGGCGTGCTGCCGCCGGACATCGAGCCGCGGGCCACGGAGCATCTGGCCAGCATCATCCGCATGATCAGCGGGCTGATCGACAGCGGTCATGCCTATACGGCTGAGGGGCATGTGCTGTTCCGTGTCGCTTCCTATGCTGACTACGGCGGCCTGTCGCGGCGCGATCAGCGCGAACTGCTGGCCGGTGCACGGGTGGAAGTGGCGCCCTACAAGGAAGATGCCGGTGATTTCGTGTTGTGGAAGCCCTCCACGCCCGAGCTGCCCGGCTGGGACAGTCCGTGGGGCCGCGGCCGACCGGGCTGGCATATCGAGTGCTCGGCGATGGTTGCCGAACACCTCGGTCCCACCATCGACATACACGGCGGCGGCAATGACCTGATCTTTCCGCACCACGAGAACGAGATCGCACAGAGCACGTGTGCGAACGGCGGGGTGCTGTTTGCCCGTTACTGGCTGCACAATGGTTTCGTGAATGTGGACCACACCAAGATGTCCAAGTCGCTGGGCAATGTGCTGCTGGTGCGCGACCTGCTCAAGCAGGCGCCCGGCGAGGCGATCCGGCTCGCGTTGCTGGCCGCGCACTACCGGCAGCCGCTGGACTGGACCAGTGAGGTGCTGCCCGAGGCGCAGCGCAAGCTCGATCGCCTCTACGGTGCGCTGCGCGATGTGGAAGGCTGGCAGGGGCTGCCAGCAGAGCCAGATCCGGACTTTATCGCGGCGCTCGACGATGACCTGAACACGCCGCAGGCACTCGCTGTGCTGTTCAACCTGGCCCGCGATGCCAATCGCAGTACAGATGCGGCAGAGCGTGCAGCACTCGCTGCCCGCCTGCGCGCGAGCGCCGCACTGCTGGGTTTGCTGGGCACCGACCCGGATGCCTGGTTCATGACGGAAGTCAGCGATGGCCTGTCGGCGGAGCAGATCGAGACGATGCTGGCAGCGCGCCGAGCAGCGCGCGCCAGCCGTGACTTCAAGTTGGCCGACCAGATTCGCGATGAGCTGGTCGCGGCCGGCATCCTGATCGAAGACGGCGCCGAGGGCACGCGTTGGCGGCGGAGCGTCGGATGAGCACAGAGGTACAGATGCAGTCGATCACCGATGCCCAGCAGGAACTGATCGGCGACTTCGCGCTGTTCGACAACTGGGTGGACCGTTACCAGTACATCATCGACATGGGCCGGCAGCTGCCGTCTTTCCCGGAAGCCGAAAAAACCGAGGCGAACAAGATCCAGGGTTGCCAGTCACAGGTCTGGCTGGTGACGCATGCCGAGGGCGACCGGCTGGCCTTTCAGGCCGTCAGCGATTCGGCGATCGTCTCCGGGCTCATTGCCATCCTGATGCGTGTCTACAATGGCCGGCGGGCGCAGGAGATTCTCGATACGCCACCGGACTTCATCGCTGCGATTGGCCTCGACCAGCATCTGAGCCCGACGCGCAGCAATGGCCTGCATTCGATGATCGGCGCCATCCGCCGCGCCGCAGCTGTATGTGTGGCGAGCTGAAAAAGCCGCCTGCTTTGCCAGCACGCATGGCGCTGCTGCTGATCCGTGGCTATCAGCTACTGCTATCGCCCTGGCTGGGCGCACGTTGCCGTTACTTTCCCACCTGCTCGACGTATAGCGCTGAGGCCATCGGCCGCTTCGGCCTGTTGCGTGGCAGCTGGCTCGGGCTGCGTCGCATCGGTCGCTGCCATCCGTGGGCTGATGCCGGTCCCGACCCGGTACCCGAGCGTTATATCGCCTGGGGCCGTGCGCGGGAGCCGCGCACCCCTGTGCTATAGTCCCGGCGCATCAGATGAACAAAAATCTTCTAGATATAGTCTGCTGCCCGCTCACCAAGCTGCCCCTGCAGCTGCTGGACGGAACCCGTCTCGCACGCCTCAACTCTGCGATCGAAACCGGTACCGTTCACACTCGCGCCGAGAACCCTGTAGACGAGAAACTGGTCGAGGCACTGGTTAGCCGCGACGGACGGCTGGTCTATCCGGTCCGTGACGGTATTCCGATTCTGCTCGAAGAGGAGTCGATCGACTGGAAACAGCTCGGCGAGTGACGGTAGTGCATGCAACTGCGCGCTGAGCAGTTAGGCGCACATCTTTCTGCCCCGCAGGGTGGAAGTCTGTCAGCCTGTTATCTGTTGTCCGGTGATGAGCCGCTGTTGGTCAATGAAGCGCTCGATGCGCTGCGCTCGGCCGCACTCCGGCAGGGCTGCGATGAACGTGAGTCATTCACTGTCGAACGTGGTTTCGACTGGCAGGCACTGGTCGCTTCGCTCAGTGTCCGTTCACTGTTTTCTTCCGGCAAGCTGATTGTGCTGCGCCTGCCCACGGCAGCACCCGGCGATGAGGGTTCTCGTGCGCTGCGTCAGCTCGCCGCGCGTGCCGCCGACGGTAATGTCGTGGTGGTGGTTACGCCGGCATTGAACCGCAAGACGGCTGATTCCGCCTGGGCTACCGCACTCAGAAAAGAGGGTGTCTGGGTTGAGCTGCGCGCGCCGTCAACGGCCGAACTGCCGCGCTGGATCACCCGGCGCCTCAAGACCGTGCAGCTCAGCTGCGACAGTGAAGGGGCGGAGCTGCTGGCGGGTCGTGTAGAGGGCAATCTGCTGGCTGCGCAACAGGAGATCGACAAGCTCAGCCTGCTGTATCCGGAAGGCGCGCAGTTGAGTGTGGCGCAGATCCAGGCTGCAGTTGCCGATGGTGCGCGCTTCGATATCTTCCAGCTGGGTGATGCCGCGCTGGCCGGCGATACGCCGCGCGCCGTACGCATACTCAACGGACTGCGTGAAGAAGGGGTGGCAGCGCCGCTGGTGCTCTGGGCGCTGGTTCGCGAAGTCATCGTGCTGGTAGAGGCCGGCATGCGGGCCGGTCGTGGTCTGCCGCTCGAGCAGGCCGTGCAGGCTGCCGGTGTCTGGAAGTCGCGCGTCGGGATCTATGTGCAGGCCTTGCGGGGCCGCAAGCCTTCAACGCTGCAGCGCCTGCTCGGCATGGCCGGCGATGCTGACCGGATCGCCAAGGGCGTGCGCCCCGGTGAAACCTGGAACGCACTGCTCGAACTCACGCTGGCGTTGGCCGGTGAGCCGTTGCAACCAGCTGAACTCGACTGATGGCCACATCGTTGGCACCAGTCGGTCTGTTCGGTGGTTCCTTTGATCCGGTGCATGTCGGGCACCTGCGTACTGCTTATGAATTGCTGACCGGTCTTGGATTGGCTGAAGTCCGCTTCATACCCAGTCGCCAACCGCCGCACCGCGAGCCAGCCATCGCTTCGCCGGCGCTGCGCCTGCAAATGCTCGAAGCGGCCGTGACCGGTCAACCTGGCTTCATGGTCGATGACTGCGAACTGCGGCGTACCGGGCCGTCCTATACCGTGGATACGCTGAGCAGCCTGCGCAGCACCCGGCCACAGCAGTCACTGGTTCTGATTCTCGGCATGGATGCGTTTCTGGGTCTGCCCAGCTGGCATCGCTGGCGCGAAATTCCCGAGCTTGCACATCTGGTTGTAGTGCGCCGTCCGGGCTGGGCACCGCAGTTCGATGGCGAACTGGGCCAGTTGTTTGTCGATCGGCAGCTGCCTGATGCAGCTGCACTCGCTATGGCCCCGGCTGGCGGTATCCTGTTGCGTGAGGTGACACAGCTGGAGATCGCCTCATCGTCGATTCGCAGCCTGGTCGCCGCTGGTGGCGACCCGCGCTTCCTGGTTCCGGACGGTGTCCGGGATCTCATGCAGGCAAATCGTATCTATCTGCGCCCCAAGGAGGTGCAATCTCGTGCATAGCAAGAAGCTCTTGAAGCTGGTAACCACGGCCCTTGAAGAACTCAAGGCCCGCGATGTCAGGGTGCTGGACGTACGCCGGCAGACCGCGATCACTGACTACATGATCGTGGCCAGCGGTACCTCTGATCGGCACGTTCGGTCTATCGCCGACTGGCTGGTCCAGCAGGCCAATGCGGCCGGAGTAACGGCGCTGGGGGTTGAAGGGACCGGCAGCGGCGAATGGGTGCTGGTGGACCTGGCCGATGTGGTGGTTCACGTGATGCAGCCCCGCGCCCGCGAGTTCTACAAGCTGGAAAGCCTCTGGGATATGGACAGCGCGGCAACCGCCTGAGCGCCCCTGTCCAGCCGGAGCGCGGCGCCGTGTATCATCCTCACCCCTGCCGGAGGCGGGGATACCGGGTCCGCGCAGCATGAAAACAAGAATTCTGGCGATCGGCGGCCGCCCCGATGACTGGGTTCGTGCGGGCGTTGCTACTTACCTCGAGCGTCTTCCGGCACACCTGAAGCCTGAACTGGTAGAGATCCCGTTGGCGCCGCGTTCTTCGGGGAGTGATCCCGCTGTCGCGAAGGCCAGGGAAGGGCAGCGCATCATGCAGCGGCTGAAGCCGAATGAGTTCGTGATCACGCTGGATGAGCGCGGCAAACTGTGGTCTTCGATAGAGTTGTCGCAACAACTGGAGCGCTGGCAGGCTGAGTGCGATGCCGTCGCGCTGGTCATCGGTGGCCCTGAAGGCCTGGCTGACGATGTGCGGCAGCGGGCCAACCAGAGTTGGTCGCTATCGGCACTTACCTTCCCGCATGGCATGGTGCGGGTGATGGTTATCGAACAACTCTACCGGGCCTGGACCATTCTGCAGGGCCATCCGTATCACAAGGTTTGAACAAGGGTTTGAATGTGGTGACTGCCAGGGCTTTTGTCTATCTCGCGTCGGGATCGCCGCGCCGGCGTGAGTTGCTTGCCCAGCTGGGTATTGCCTGCGAGGTCTTGCGTGTCGCCGTCGATGAGACGCCGCGACCGGGTGAGGGCGCCGACGATCTGGTCTGCCGGCTGGCGGCAGCCAAAGCTCGCGCCGGGCTCGAGCTGCCGCGCACGCGTAATGCACCGGTGGTGGCTGCCGATACGGCGGTGGCGCTTGGCGCCGAACTGTTCGGCAAACCAGAGAATGAAGTGGATGCGGTGCGCATGCTTACTCGTCTCAGTGGCCGGACGCACCAGGTCTGGACTGCCGTCGCGATCGCCGATGCCGGACGCGAACGGGTTCAACTGAGCCGCAGCGAGGTCAGTTTTCGGGCAATCGATATACGTGAGGCGGCTGCCTACTGGCGCACCGGTGAGCCGGCCGACAAGGCTGGTGGTTACGGCATTCAGGGCCTCGGCGCGCTGTTCATTTCCGCGCTGAAGGGCAGCTATTCCGGCGTCATGGGTCTGCCGCTTTTCGAGACCGCCCAGCTGCTCGAACCCTTTACCGGTCCACTGCTGGAGATCCCTGCTGCCGATGAGTGAAGAAATTCTCATCAATGTGACCGCCCGCGAGGTCCGTGCCGCAGTGGTCGAGAACGGCGCGCTGCAGGAAATATTCATCGAGCGCAATTCGCGTCGTGGGTTGACCGGCAATATCTACAAGGGCCGGGTGATGCGCGTGTTGCCCGGTATGCAGGCAGCGTTCATCGATATCGGCCTGGAGCGGACCGGCTTCCTGCACGCATCCGATATCCAGCCGCCAGCCGGCGCAACTCCGACGGCGGCTGGCGAGGAGCCAAATATCCGCGCGCTGCTGCGTGAGGGCGATACGGTGCTGGTGCAGGTCGCAAAGGATCAGCTGGGCAGCAAGGGTGCACGACTGACGACTTTCATCACCCTGCCGTCGCGTTATCTTGTGCTATTGCCGAACGAGACCAGCCTGGGTGTGTCCGGGCGTATCGAAGAGGAAAGCGAACGCGCGCGGCTGAAGACGGTAATGACCGAAGTGCTCACCGATGTCCATGCGAGCTGCGGTTGCATCGTGCGCACTGCGGCCGAAGGGCTGGACAACGAGTCGCTGCGTGCCGATCTGCTGTTTCTGCGTCGCCTGTGGGGGCTCGTCGCCAGTCGCGCGCAGCAGGCCAGTGTTCCGGCGCTGGTGCATGAGGACCTGCCGTTGGCGATGCGCGTGTTGCGCGATCGTGCCGGGCCGCAGACAGAGCATGTGCGTATCGATGCACAGCAAGCCTGTACGCAGCTCGCCGAGTTTGCGGCAACCTTCATGCCGGAACTGGCGCCGCGCATCGAGCTGTATGCCGGGCCACGTCCGGTTTTCGATCTGTTTGGTGTCGAGGACGATATCCGCAAGGCACTCGATCGCAAGGTGGAGCTCAAGTCGGGTGGTTATCTGATCATCGACCAGACCGAGGCGATGACCACCGTGGACGTCAACACCGGTGCCTATGTCGGTCATCGCAATCTGGAAGAAACCATATTCCGCACCAATCTCGAAGCCGCGGTGACGGTCGCGCGCCAGTTGCGGCTGCGCAATCTGGGCGGGATCGTCATCATCGATTTCATCGACATGCTCGAGGCAGCACATCGTCGTCAGGTCATGGATGCGCTGACCGCGTCGCTGGCGGGTGACCATGGCCGTGCGCAGATCGCCAGCGAGTCGCCGCTCGGCCTGGTAGCCATGACGCGCAAGCGCACGCGTGAAAGTCTCGAGCGGCTGATGTGCCAGCCGTGCCCGACCTGCGACGGTCGCGGTCAGGTGAAAACCGCAGAAACGGTTTGCTACGAGATCTTTCGCGAGATTCTTCGCCAGCACGGCCAGTTCAATTTCAAGGAATACGTGGTACTGGCACAGCCGGATGTCATCGAATTGCTGCTTGATGAAGAAGCGTCGAGCATTGCCGAACTCGAGGAACGCACGGGCAAATCCATCCGTCTGCAGACGGAAAGCCTGTATGCGCCGGACCAGTTTGACGTGGTGCTTGTCTAGGCCGGTGCAGTCTTGAAGAAACGCAGCACCATCGGTCGTTGGCTGGGCTGGCTGGCGACCATCGGCGCAGCCGCACTCATCGTGCTTGCGGTGCTGGTCGGTATTGCGCGTCTGCTGTTGCCGATGGCCCCTGAATACCAGGATGACATCCGGCGTTTTGCCAATGAAGCGACCGGCTTCGATGTGCAGTTCGGGCAACTGAGTGCGAGCTGGCCCCTGGATGGTCCAGAGATCCGCTTTTTCGATGTACACATCCGTACCCGGGATGGTCAGCAGCCCGTACTCGACGCTGCCGAGCTCAGTGTGGGCATCAACCTGCTGCGTCTGATCACTGAACGCCGCCTGCTGCCCGGACGGGTCGCGGTCCGGGAGGCTGAACTGCGTATCGAACGATTGCCGGACGGCAAGGTGCTGGTCAATGCCGTACCGCTTGAAGACCTGTTGCGACAGCCGCGCAGCCCAACGCTGCCGCGCCTTGATCTCGAACTGCAGGACATCGGTGTGCTGCTGCTGGATGCCGGGCGGTTGGTACCGAGCGTGAGCCTTATGACCCGGCAGCTGGATCTGCGGCTGGCGCCGGACAGCATTGGTTTTGAGGGCGAGATCGACGGACGTGATGAGCTGGGTCGCAGTTTCGAGTTTGCAGGGTCCTTGCCTGCTGCACTGCTGCCTGGAGCCGAAACCGCAGCTGATGCGCCTGCACCGGAGTGGTCACTCAGCCTGGTGGCTGCTGATCTCGAACTCGGACGCACTTTGCGGTTACTCGCCAATCAGTGGGTGCCGCTGCAGTCAGGTCGCGGTCAGCTGGAGCTTGAGCTGGTGATGAGCGGGCTGGTGCCGCGTGAAATGAACTTCGATCTGCAGCTGGGTGAAACGCTGATCGAGAGTGCACCCGAAATTACAGACACGAGCTATCGTCAGTTGGGACTGAGTGCGCGCTGGCGCCGCTCAGCAAACGGCTGGCAGGCGAGTGTCGAACGCTTGCTCGCACAACGTGGCAGCAAGGTGAGCAAGGCAGGCAGCGCTGATATCAGCTATAGCATGCAGAAGTCGGGTGCCGGTCAGTACAAGGCGCGTGCGGAGTCGCTGCGACTGGCTGACATCTGGCCGCTGATCCGTTCGCTGGCCTCAAGCGGTCTGCGCCGCGGACCGCTGCCGGAAAAACTGCTGGGCGAGCTGCGGGATTTCAGTTTCACGGCTGATGTGGCCCCCGGCCAGCCGGCCAGCTGGCAGGCGCAGGCAACGCTCCGGAATCTGGGGCTCGTCATGCCGGCGCCGGGTTGGGCACTCGCCGGCGTCAGTGGCAAGCTGCAGGCCAACGAGCGGGGCGGGCAGATCGAGGTCGATGCGCAGGCCGGGCTCATCCGGCTGCCGTGGCTGTTCAGGGATGATCTGCGTACCACCCGCACCCAGGGCACGTTTGCCTGGAAGTCGGCGCCCGCCGGACTGCAGTTGTTTACAGAGGACCTGCGTATCAGCAATGCGGAGATCCAGACGCGCACCCGGTTATCGGTCACGCTGCCACCTTCCGGTTCGCCCTTTGTCGATGTGAAGGCACGGGTCGTGGCGTCGTCGGCGCCCGCTGTCGTCAATCACTTGCCGTTAGTGCTGTTCAGCAAACCACTGGTGGACTGGCTGGATCAGTCGATCATCACCGGACGGGTGCCGAAGGGAGAGCTGATCTGGCAGGGGCCACTGCGCGCCTTCCCCTATGACGAGGGTGATGGTCAGTTTCGTGTCGAGTTTTCCGTCGAGGATGGTGTGCTGGATTACGCGCCTGGCTGGCCGCGGCTGGAAAACGTGCACACCACCGTAGTGATCGATCACAACAGTCTCAGTTCGCTGGAGAATCGCGGCACCATCGCCGGTGTGCCGTTCCGGGATGCCCAGGTGCGGGTTGCCGATCTGATGCACAAACCGGAGTTGCAGGTGGCTACCGCCGATGAAATGCAGCTGGGGCAAGTGTTGACCTTTCTGCGCGCGAGCCCGATTGCAGAAACGCTTGGCCCGACGCTCAACTCTGTAACCGGCCGCGGCAATGTGACGACATCCGTAGAGCTCAATATGCCGATCGCCAGTCCGAAGGATTTCCGGCTGATCGGTGGTTTTCAGGCAAGCGGTGCCAGCCTCGGTCTCCAGGGTGTGGCGTACCGGCTCAGCGATCTCAAGGGCATGGTCCGGCTCGATAATACGCGGCTGTCGGCTGGCAAATTGTCCGGGCGGTTTCTCGATGAGCCGTTGAGCATCACGCTGCGCCCGGCCAGCAAGGATGAGCCGAAGCTGAGCCACGTTGCCGTACTGAGCGGTACCACGCCGATCGGCAAGCTCGCCGCTGCATTTTCGCTGCCGTATGCCGAGCGTCTCGATGGTGATGTGACATGGACCGCGACAGCGCTGGTGCCACAGGAGAAGTCCGGGCCACCCTTGCGTATCGATATCGAGTCGGATCTGGTCGGGCTGGCCAGTACACTCGGTGCACCACTGCAGAAGCTTGCCGAAGCAGCGGAACCGCTGCAGATGGCAGTGCAATTTCCGGAGCGTGGCCAGCTCGACGTATCCGGACAGCTAAAGCGCAACATTAGCTGGGCACTGCGCTTCAGTTCGCCGCCGGGTGTGCCGTGGCAGCTGGAGCGGGGCACCCTGCGCAGTGGCAGTCCCCTGGCGGCATTGCCGGGTGTGCCGGGAATCGAGATCACCGGTGGCTTCCGCGGCCTGCGTTTTGAGGACTGGTTCCCGGTGCCAGACAGCGGGGCTTCATCGGGCGGGACTGTATCGGGTGACGGCAGCCTGATCCGCCAGATCGTCGTCGATGTGGATCGTTTCTCGATCTTCGGGCAGTTGTTCCAGGATATCTCCATCAAGGCAGTGCATGCCGGCAAGCTGTGGAATATCGGTGTTCGGGGCCGCAATACTGAAGGTTCAATCACGGTGCCTGATGTGCTCTCAGCTGATGCACCGCTCAGGCTCGACATGCAGCGCCTCTGGTTGCAGGAGACAGATCCGGCAAGCGGTGAGGGTCAGGCCGATCCGCGCAACCTGCCCCCGGTACGGGCGGATATTGCCGATTTCAGCCTGGGTGACATGAAGCTCGGCCGCCTCAAGGCTGATTTCGCCCAGCGTGGTGATGGCGTGGTGGTTGAGCCGTTGACCATGCAGGCCGAGCACTTTCGCATCAGCGGGAATGGCACCTGGGTGGTGGTGGACAACGATGTCACGCAGCAACGCAGTGAGCTCCGCCTGCAGCTGGAGTCAGGCGATATCAAACCGACGCTGATTGCGCTGGGCTACGATCCGGTCATCGAGGGGGAGAAAGCCGAGATCACGCTTGACCTCTTCTGGCCGGGTGGCCCCAGCGAAAATTTCCCGAATATTGCCGGCGGGCGCGTGGTGATTAACCTGAAAAACGGGCAGGTCTTGCCGGTGGATCCGGGCGGCAGTGGCCGACTGCTGGGCCTGCTGAGTATCGCGACACTGCCGCGGCGTCTGGGCCTCGACTTCTCGGATGTTGTCGATGCGGGGCTGTCGTTTGACCAGGTGAGTGGCGAGTTTCGTTTCGATAACGGCAATGCTTTTACTTGTAACCTGACCCTGGATGGCCCGGCGACGGATCTGGGTGTCGTCGGTCAGGTCAGTTTTCCGAACCGGACCTACAACCAGGTGGCGGTCGTGCGCCCGCACGTCACGGACGTGCTGGCGCTGGGTGCCGTCGCTGGCGGGCCGGTGATCGGTGGCGCGGTGGTGTTGGTTTCGCAGATCTTCCGCAAGTCGCTCAGTTCGTTTGGTGAATCCTACTATCGGGTGTCCGGTGACTGGAGCAAGCCGGAGGTCCTGAAAGTACAACGCGATGAGGTGGATCTGACACCCTTCAGTGACTGCGAACGTTATTTCGCCGAAATGCTCCGGCAGATGCCACCGGAAGGCGAGCTGGGGAGATAAGGCTGATGGAAACCGAAGCGCCCAATGTGATCAGCGTGCTGCCATCGACGCTGCCGTCGATGAACCTGATGCTGGTGTTTGGCATCCTGCTGGCCTTTGGCACGCTGGGCGGACTGCTGGCCGCGCGCGTGCGCTGGCTGCCGACCATTACCGGTTTCATGACGCTGGGGCTGATCGTCGGACCGACCGGGCTGGGCCTGCTGTCGTATGAAGCGCTGGATGGCGCCCGGGTGCTGGTGAATATTGCGCTGGGCCTGATTCTGTTCCAGTTGGGGGCGGCCCTGCACCCGTGGCTGGTGTTGAAGAACCGCGCCCTCATCGTGACCAGCCTGCTGGAAAGCAGCCTGACCTTCATCGCGATCTTTGGCCTGGCGATCTGGATCGGCTCGCCGCCAGTGGTTGCAGTACTTGCTGCCGCCATCTCGGTTTCATCTTCGCCAGCGGTGCTGATGCATGTGGCGCATGAACTGCATGCTGCAGGGCCGACGGTCGATGCGGCAGAGTCTCTGGTTGCGATGAACAACGTGCTGGCCTTTGTGCTGTTCTCGCTGGCCCTGCCCTTTGCACTGGCCGACTCGCAGGTTTCCCTGCTGACCGCGATGATGCTGCCGGTCTACCAGATGCTCGGTGCCATTGTCGTGAGCATCGTGGTCGCCTGGCTGGTGACACGCATCGCATTGCTGACCAGAAGCGAGGAGAGCCACTTCCGCTTTGCGCTGGTGGTTGGTGGTGTGATGCTCTCGCTCGGTCTGGCCGAGGCCTTTCAGGTTTCCAGCCTGTTTGCCACGCTGACCTTTGGTATCGCCTGTCGCTGGCTGCAGGGCAAGTCACGCCTGACGCGGGTGGAGTTCGGCGGCGGCGGGGATGTGTTCTTCATCATTCTGTTTGTCTTTGCCGGCGCCAACCTGCATTTGCACGATATGGTGACTTATGCGCCGGTGGCGGCGGCTTGCGTGCTGGCCCGTACGCTGGCGAAAACCACTTCCGTATATGGCTGCGGTCTGGTCTTTGGTTATACGCACCGCCAGTCCGTGGCGGTGGGCCTGTTGCTGGTGCCGATGGCAGGTCTGGCCATCGGCCTCGCACAGACCACCAGCAGTCTGATGCCCGAGATCGGCGCACAGGTATCGGCGCTGGTGCTGTCAGCGGTTGCGGTGTTTGAGACGGTTGGTCCGCCGATTGCGGCGTTGGCGCTGCGCATGTCTGGTGATGCTGGCCGCGCTGCACCGGCGCTTGAACTCAGTCCTGCTCTACCATTGGCGGCAGAGGACAGTGCAGCACCGCACAGATAGCGCGCAGCAGTTCAGCTTCCGTACGGACGATCTGCCCGTCATGCACGACTGTGACGCCGAGCGCTTCGATCATGCGGGCCTTCTCGGCTGGCGACAGCCCGTCCAGACAGCGCAAGGCCCGGTCGAGTGCACCGCTCCAGCCAGGCACTGGACTGAATGGCGGCATTTGCGTCAGCCCCAGATGGGCCATCCCGGCCGAGTATGCGAGCTGTGCCGCTTCGGTCTGCGAGTTTCCATGTACCGCAACGGTGCTGAACAGGATCTGCAACTCAGGAGCTGTGTGGGCAAGGTTCACCAGTCGTACGGTGCGATTTGGCTCGATTGATTCACCGATATAGCTGCGCGCCAGCGTGCACACGGCATACTCGAAAACACTGGTCACGCCATCGGTACGACACAGGGCGCTCAGGCCATCGAGAATCCGGCGCCGCACGATGGTTGGCAACTGACGCACTATCGGGACGATTTCGGCCAGCAGGGCCAGATGTGAGCCGATGCCCAATCCAGCGACTCGTTCGCTTTGCGCGATGACCTGCGACTCCAGTTGTGTGCCAAAGCTGGCACGCAACTTCTGCAACTGGCTGCTGCGGATCTCAGGGGCCGCGTCCAGCACCAGGGCAAACAGCAGCGCGATCGCCCTGGCGATGTGATCGCCGTTATCGTCATCGAAGATGTCGGCCAGCGACTGCCGCAGTGCGCGGGCCTCGGCCACCTCGCGAGCACCGGGATTACCGACCAGGCCGGGCAGTGCAGTGGGGTCCATCTGCATGGACCGGTGCGCAGGGATCGTGCTGGCGTATAGCGAGCGTGGCAGCCGGTCATTGCTGACCACTTCGACAACCCCGAGTGGCTGAGGCTTCACCTCAAGCCGCAGATTATCGAATTGCGCCGGATCAAAGGCCGGATCGAGTGCGCGTATGCGCTCCAGCAGTGGCGGATGCGTGGCGAACCAGCGCGTCATGCCGGGTGCGAACAGCATGTGCGCGATGGTCTCGGCTTCAGGGTGGCGAATGCGGGAGCCGCGCACGCTGCCGATCTTCAGCAAGGCATCGCGCAGGCCCGAGGTATCGCGGGTGAACTGAACTGCTGATGCATCGGCGAGCAGTTCGCGCTGACGGGAGACGGCAGCCTGGATGAGGCGACCGAAGAACACGCCCACGTAGCCGAGTGCCATCACCAGTACGCCGGCAAAGATGAATATTCCGCCGCCGCTCCGGCGATTGCTGCTCTGGCGTGGCGCATACCAGAACACCGTACGGCCGACGATGGCGATCACCAGCAGGCCGAATAACATGCCCATCATGCGGATGTTGAGCCGCATGTCGCCGTTGAGGATGTGACTGAACTCGTGGCCGATCACCCCCTGCAACTCGGACCGGCTCAGGTGCTGTAGCGCTCCGCGGCTCACGGCGATCGCAGCGTTGGCCGGCGTATGACCGGCAGCGAAAGCGTTGATTCCATCTTCCTGTTCGAGCACATAGACCGACGGCACCGGCACGCCCGAGGCGATGGCCATCTCCTCCACGACATGCAGCAGCCGTTGCTGCAGAGGATCCCTTGTATCGGCCTGTATCCGCATGCCACCGAGCGAGCGGGCCACTGCCCCGCCACCGGCCGCCAGGGACATGGTCTTGTAGAGGTTGGCGATGCCGATGATCGCCAGCACCAGCAGTGTGGTGATCACGGCGGCCTGCGGGTGACGCGCCAGCCAGAGCGTGTCGGCCATGACTGGCTGGCCGGCGTCGAGTAGCGCAAATATGCCGAGCACGACGAAATTCACAGCCAGTACGATGGCCAGTACCGCAGCGAGGAAAACCGCGATGAGCCAGCGGCTGCGCTGGCGGGCTTCAGCCTGACGGGTCCAGAAGTCCATCTGCCGGGTAGCGGGCGGGCCGGTGCCGGTCAGCTGAAGCTGAGTTTCGGTACCTCACTAATACCCGAGTGCTCTATTTCGAGCAGCTTCATGGCCCCGAAGTCAAAGGTGGATGCCACGAAGTTGTTTGGAAAGACCTCGCGTGCGTTGTTGTAGCTCATGACGCCATCGTTGTAGGCCTGGCGCGCGAAGGCCACTTTGTTTTCGGTAGTCGTCAGCTCTTCCGCAAGTTGCATCATGGTCTGGTTGGCTTTCAGATCGGGATAAGCCTCAGCCAGCGCGAACAAGCGGCCCAGTGCACTGCTGAGCTGGTTTTCTGCTCCGGCCAGCGCGCCGATCGCAGCTGCGTTGGTTGGATCGGCTGCAGCAGCCTTCAGTCCGGACACGGCTGTATTGCGTGCCTGAATCACTGCTTCCAGGGTGCTTCGCTCGTGCTGCAGATAACCTTTGGCGACCTCCACGAGATTCGGAATCAGGTCATGCCGGCGCGTCAGCTGTACATCGATCTGGGCGAAGGCGTTGCGCGCACCATTGCGGATGGTTACCAAGCGGTTATAGATGCTGATCAGGTAAAGGATCAGTACGGTAAGGACGACGATAACGATCAGACCCATAACAAGCCCCTGTGAACCCTGCTGCTGCAGTAACCAGTATAAAGGC
>CAVOQT010000018.1:0-39254 GCA_963698405.1 uncultured Gammaproteobacteria bacterium | reverse complement strand
AGGGCAAGACGACAGGCAAGGATCGGGTGGCCCTGTGCCGCTGCGGCGCCACGGTGACCAAGCCCTTCTGTGATGGTACGCACAGGAAGATCGGTTTTACCGCCGCGGGTGGCGAGTGCGAACTGACTGCCCCGTGAAGAGAGCGGCCCGGACCGGGACCATTTGGGCCTATACATCGCCCATCTACGATGCGCTGCATGTCGCACGCAGCCGGATCACCGGGCGGGGTCTGTTCGCCGGTACAGTTATTCCTGCACGCGCCAAGATCGGTGAGTTCGAGGGTGAGTTGATCTCCATCGCCGAGGCACGGCGGCGCGCTGCCGGCCGGCGTATCGTTGCCATTATCGAACTGGAAAAGCGGGCCATCGACGCATCCGTTACCCGGCGGGGGTTTCGCTATATCAACCATTCGTGTGAGCCGAATACGTTTACACGCCTGACCAGCGAACGTGCGGAATTCTATGCCCTGCGCCGGATACGGGCAGGGGAAGAGCTGACGGTTGACTATGGCGAGAGTCACCACGAGGGCAAGCTGCGCTGCCGGTGTGGCGCGAAGCGCTGTCGCGGCTGGATCTAGCCCACGCTACGGTTGGCTGCATCGCCGGTCAGGAGCTTACCGGCAGTTCCCTAGACCGTGCGAATTGCCGGACCAGCGCCTTGGATTGGCATGAAGCGCAGCGAAACCCAGGGCACCATCCTCGGCTACCTCGGCGGCAACCTGATCTGGTGTGGTTCATTTGAGTGGAGCTGGCGCTACTTCGGTCATTCCCTCGGTATTCAGCCGGTTCTCGACGGTGGGTTCGTTATTCTGTCCTCGGAGTTACTGCTGATACAGGCCACCACCCTGATCGTGGTGAGCCTGCTGATATTTCTCGGCGCCAACAAGGACACCCGGTGCCGCATGTTCATGTGGTTCCATCGCACCTTCAATTTACGGCCGGACAGCATGACGCCCGGCTTCAAGCGCCAGCATGCCAGAAACACGGCGATGGAGTCGGTGTTCCTGATCTGGACCATCTATCTGTTTGCCATCTACATCAACGATCCGCGTGGTAATCCGCTACGACTCTTTTGCCGCCATGTCGATCACGGTTGGCATCCTGGTGTGGGGTATCTATCTCGCGACAAACCTGCTGAAGCAGCGGGGTTTTGGGCCCCACCTTCCGTTATGCGATTGCAACCGGAAGTGTTCTTTGGCTGCCTGTCGAGGCTTTCGCGCGCTGGGGGCTATACCCGGAGATCTGGATCAAACCGGTTGAGTATGCGGTCGTCATCCTAGCGGTGCTGCTGCTGTTCGTCGGAGTGTTAGTTGTGGTTTACCGGTCGATAGATCCGGGTTCAGGTGATGCGGTTACAGCCTGAGTGATTTTCAAAGGGGGAGTGTCGGATGAAGATTATGAAGAGTCTGGGTGCGGGAGTTGCCGCACTGATGTCACCTGTAGGTCTGTCGCTGCTGGCTTTGCCGGCGACCGGGCTGGTGTCGATGTCATCGTGGTCGCAGGAGGTTACCGAGATTGTGGTTACCACCCGGCGGCGGGAAGAAAATCTGCAGGACATCCCGGTGGCGGTGTCGTCGTTCAGTGCTGACGACATTGAGAAGCGGGGTATTGCCAGTACTGCAGATGTGCTCAAGCTGGTTCCAGGCGTGCAGTTCGACCAGGGTTTTTCAGCGGCTGACACGCGCATCTCGATTCGTGGCATAAACAGCGAGAGGGGTCGTACCAGTGCGGCTGTGCTGGTCGATGGCATTGACGTCAGCGGCGAGAACGTCACGGCGGGCGGCGGATCATCGCTGCTCAATACGCGCCTGATGGACCTCGAGCGTGTGGAGGTCGTCAAGGGTCCGCAGTCTGCGCTCTATGGCCGCAACGCCTTTGCCGGCGCGATCAGCTACATCACCAAACAGCCGTCAATGACCGAGCTGGAAGCCAGGTAAGCGCCGATATCGCCGATTACAGTACCTATGACGTGCGCGCTGCGGTGTCCGGTCCGGTGATTGCCGACAAGCTGGCCATCGGCCTGAATCTGGGTTGGGTCGATTGGATGGTTACTACAGCAATCACAACACTGCAGTCCCGGCTGCCAACAGTGACCTGAATGGTGGTGACAGCCATGGCGCACGGCTGGTGATGGTGTATACGCCCACCGATAGTCTGAAGATCACCGGCAGCGTGAGTTACAGCGAGACGGACAGCGATCCGCGCGCGGTGGCCAAGGTGGGCAACGCCAATACCTTTTACCTGATGGGGCAGCAGCTGCCCGCTGGCACCCCGGCGGACTTCAGCTTCATGGGCACGATGGATTACGGCCAGTGGCTCGGTACCGTCGGCTCGGTGAAAGAATCCGATGTGGCCTTGTCGGTTTCAGAGCGCACCGGTATGCCGTTTGCGGGCAGTACCGACGAAACCCTGCTCAGCTACCTGAAGCTGGATTGGGATCTTGGGACAACAATCTTCAAGTCCTCGACCAGCTACCTGAGCAACGATGCCACGCTGGATGAGGATGTCGAGTATCAGGACGGAACCGGGCACGGCATTCATGGGGGTCGGACTGTCACTGGCCAACGAGTATCGGGATTCGACGGATACGGACTATTTCAACCAGGAGTTCACGATCGAGTCAAAAGACGAAGGTCGCTGGAACTGGCTGGCCGGTATTTCCGGTTTCTGGGAGGACACTCATAACGTTGACCAATCGACGGGCTGGTTCAACGATCCAAACATCGTCTTTGTGCGGATTCTGCGGTAGCAATCCCTTCCAGTTTGCCTGCAGCTATGCGGCTTCCGCCGTGGCGGGGACTCCGGCAAAGACCATTGACCGTGACACCTTCAGCTGGTCGGTGTTTGGTCTCGTGGGCTTTGACATCACCGATCAGCTGCGTCTGACGGTTGAAGCCCGCTATATTGATGACGAGATCGAGGTCAGCACCAATACGGCAATCGATCGCGTCTCGCAGTACATCTTCAACCTGCCGATCGACTTCAGCTTTGGGGCACCGCCAACGCTTCCGGCAACCGACACAGTCGATTCAGACACCATCAATCCGCGCGTGGCGCTGGACTACCGGATCACCGATGACGTGATGGTGGATGGTCCGCGGCCAAAGGCACCAAGCCCGCCGGTTTCGGTACATCCCAGTTTGCGACCCCGCAAAACGCACGCGTGGACCAGGAAAAGCTCTGGGCCTACGAACTGGGCGCCAAGACCTCGTGGCTGGACGGATCGTTGCAGGCGAATGTGGCGATCTTCTTCAACGACTACACGGATCGTCAGGTTGGCGTGACGGTTACCGATCCGAATACGGGTTGGGCAGCGGCCGGCATCGTCAATGCTGCCGAGGCTGAAACCAAGGGTGTCGAACTCGAGCTGGTCTGGCGTGCAACCGAGGCGCTGACCCTGGGCGCCGGATATGCCTATACCGACGCGGAGTGGACGGATTTCAACTACTCGGAAATTCGCGCCAACAGCGGTGGTGTCAACGAGAAGGATATGGCGATTTGCGGTAATGCACAGGGTGACTGCAGTGGCGCTGATATTGCCGGTATTCCGGAAAATGCGCTGATCCTGCAAGCCAACTATACGCGGCAGCTGGCCGGTGACATGTCGTGGTACCTGAACGCAGCCGGGCAATACCAGGATGAGCGCGCGCTCTATGACCGCGTGCATACCGCCTATGTCGACTCGTTCTGGAATGTCGATGCCCAGCTGGGTATCCAGACCGACCAGTGGCTGGTCGAGATCTATGCCACCAATCTGTTCGACGATGACACCGTGCGCTGGGCCCAGGGCTACCAGGACTTCCGTGACGGTATGTATGGTGGCTCCTTCGGCGGTGAGCCCCGTGACGAAACCATATTCGCCTGGCTGCCGCCGCCGCGCGTTATCGGCCTGCGGGCCAGCTACAAGTTCGGCGGTGAATAACGGCGACTGATTTTCCCCTTGGCCCCCGGGGCGGCATGCTCTTCCAGATGCCGTCCCGGGTAAGCCATGGCCGGGTCAGGCTTCCTCTTCTTTCTGCCTCAAGTGACTCCGTAGCAGCTGAAAGATACTGCGATAAGCTCGCCCATGGCGCGGCAGACCGTCCGGTTTTTCCGGTCCGGCATCCTTGCGCGCCTGACGTATCAGGGCACGTAACTGCTGGGCGTCTGTAGCCGGATGTGCGCCAAGCCACTCATCGAGTGTGCCGTCATCGGCGATCAGTCGATCGCGCCATTTTTCAGCCAGATGCAGCCTGGCCGTATCTTGCGCCGACATGCCGTGTTGCAGTGCGATGGCTGCACGAATGGCCTCAATGGTGTCGTCATCCTGCTGGCGCATCAATTTGCCGATCAGTTGCCGTTGACGGCGGCCGCCACCGCGGGCATTGATGCGCCGGCCCTCCAGAATGGCGTTATGTAGTGCGTGTGACAGAGGCAGCTGGCTGAGCGCTTCGCCGTGCAGCGCCAGCAGGGCTTCACCGAGCGCCTGCAGTGCTTCGCTCTCACGCTTGAGATCGCTGCGGCTGGAGGTCTCGGTGCCCTTGAGTTCAGCCCTGAATTGCCGGTCGAGCTCGCTCCCCTTGGGTACGAACTCGCCGTCGATGTAGTAGCCCTTGCCGGGTTTGCGCGACATGAAGCGGGGATCCTGCGGCGTGGGGTGTATCATAAACCACCAGATGCACATGCGGCTTTATGATCAAGACTGAGAGATATGGCGACACTGGAGCAATTGCAGACGCGAAAGCGTGAACTTGAAGAGCAGCTTTTTGCCGGGGATCTCTCTGTGGAGCCGGCCCTGCTGCATGTAGACCGGGCGATTGCCTCACGGACGCTGAAGGTACAACACAGCCGACAACGTCTTGATGCGGCCAAGCAGGCGGTCGCGGCTGGCATGGACAAGGATGAAGCCCGGCGGATCAAAACCCGGGCTACCGTAAAGAAGCTCGAAGAAATCCGCGCAAAGCAGATATTGAACAAGTTCTAGCAGATCGCCCCCGGGTTGCGGTCGCCATTGCCACAATGCAAGATCAATACTCGGCTTGGACTCGGGAGAAGGATCTTGTTGCGTAGTCTGCTTGTCACTGTGGCACTGCTGCTCGGTACGACTTCTGCGTCGTATGCCACTGAGCTTGATCCACTGCTGAGCTACACCGGGTCACAGCTGTATCAGCGCTTTTGTGCCAGTTGTCATGGACGACAGGCATATGGCGATGGGCCGGTAGCAGAAACGATCAAGGTGATGGTTCCCGACCTGACCCGTATCTCACGGCGACAGCAGAACGGCGAATTTCCCGAGCAGCGAATACGCGAGATCGTTGATGGGCGGGCAGTGCTTCCTGCACATGGCCTGCGGGATATGCCTGTATGGGGTTATGAACTCGAAGCACAGGCACCGCCAGATCAACCAGGTCGGCAGGCTGCCCAGGGCCTCATCGACAAGCTTGTCGGCTACCTGCGCTCGATCCAGCAGTAACCAGATGGTTGTGATCAAGGGGTTTCTTGTGATGCGAACGTTCCACAGTCTGCTGACGCTGGTTGCCGGTATGGCGATCCTGTCTCCTGGCATGTTGCTGGCGGCACCCCTGCCGGCAGCAGAGTCACCGGCCTTTTGCGTGGCGGCTCAGCAGATTCTCGCCAGTACAAAGCTGGTCGGGAAAAATACAGTGTTTACCGATATGCCCTCATACCGGCATTCAAAACCGCAGGCCGAACCGCTGCAGATTTACCAGGTAGTGAGCTATGCGGGGAAGTTGCCAGTCATGGTGTCCTGCAAGGTCAAGACGGCGGCGCACTTGCGCGCAACTTATGGTGCGCAAGCAGCGGGAAAGCAGCTCTATTGTCCTGATCTCAGCCGGCAACTGCAGGCGCAGGCCGTGGCTGAATTGCGGCAAGCGAACCAGGCTGCGGCGGCAGCCAAAGCCGCTGCCTTTGTCATCGATGCGAACGAACCCTATACGACCGGGCGGTCTTACCTGGCTGATTTTCAGCTCAGCTATCGGGGCGACAATGGCGCTGTACGCATCAGTTCGCCTGGCCTGTATCAGGACTACGACAGCTGGATCACCATGTTTCTGCCGGTGAACTTCCAGGGTCAGAGCTACTGCCACCTGGCCACGGTGAACTACCTGAAGGCGCTGGCGACTGGTGAAATGCAGCCCGGTACCACGATGACCACTGTAGACGACGCGCCCGTTCGTCCGAAATAGAACAGACGGTCTGCTGTCAGCGGCGCTGCTGATGTCTGGCGAGCGCTTCGAGGTGAGCCAGATTGATATGCAGACTGAGCCAGCGCACCGGGTCTTGAGCTACATAGTCCGATGGTGGTGCACCCAGGCGCGTGTCAGGCAAGGGCTTGTTCGCCATCAGCAGGCAGGTGATTTCATCTTCGACGCGCAGGCGTAATTTCGGCAACAGTTCCTGTTCCGTACGGCCGCCTAGATCGCAGGCGGGCAGGTCTGGCACGGCGGCACGCAGTCCCCCGTCTGTGGTTTTCATCAAGGCAACGCTGAACAGCATGGTGAACCCCGGGTGCCGGTTTGCGAACTGCAACAAGCTGCTGCGTTGCCGGACTCTCTAATATGCTACTGATAGATTGCATGGTACGAGGAAATCGGTGCGTGGGGCATTCACTCCGACCGCAGGCTGAACGCGCAGCGACGGGTGGTATACAGGTGTCGGCCTGGAGTCGCTGGTTTCAGCGTCTGACGGGCCAGGTACCAAATATACCCGCTGCTGTTGAACGTCGTGCCAACGAGCGACGGACCCACTCGTTCTGGTCATTCACCTATGGGAGTTTCCGTCCCCGGCGGCGTCATGGGCGGCGTGACGGGGACCATGAGCGCGTCTTTCTGGACTGGCATGAGCCCCGTGTGCTTTACCTGGTTCTGGCCGTCGTGCTGATGAGTTGTACCGACGCGCTATTTACGCTGAATCTCCTTGCATCCGGTGCGCAGGAGGTCAATGTGCTCATGAACGCTCTGATCACACACGATGTGAAGGCTTTTCTGGCCGTCAAGATTGGCAGTACCTGTCTGTCTGCGGTGTTGCTTGCAGTCGTTGCACGGCGCCAGTTCATGGGCTTCTTCCCGGTGGTCTGGCTGCTGCAGTTCTTCTGTGCCGGCTATGCCTTGCTGCTGGTGTATGAGATCTGGATGTTTGTCGTTTATTTTTGACAATCCGTCTGCGTCCACGGGCCGGGAATGTTTTCTATGCAGCGACGCGTGATATTGGGAGGCTTGCTGGCCGGATCAGCAGCGGCCCTGACGGGCGGATTGGCTAGAGCAGCCCTGAGCCGGAACATGTCGAACTGGATGCCGCAGCCCATAGCTGAAGCCATGCAACAGCCTGGCGGTGGAATGAAATACCGTGCGCTGGGCGCCAGTGGTGTCAGTGTTTCTGAAGTCGGCTTCGGTGCATGGGGTATCGGTGGCGCTTACGGCAGTGTAGACCGGGCTGAATCATTGCGGAGCCTGTCCCGGGCTGAGGAGCTGGGTTGTAATTTTGTCGATACGGCAATGGTCTATGGTGATTCGGAGGCGGTGCTCGGCGAGTTCCTGGCTGGTCGTCGCTCCAAGTGGGTGGTCGCGACAAAGTACTCCGGGCAGTCGGAAGGTCTTGAGGCGACGCTCGAAACGCAACTCGGTCGTTTGGGGCTCGATGCAGTGGATCTGTATCAGATCCACTGGGCGCCATCCCGCTCGGAGCAGGAGTTGTACGAGGCTCTATACCGGATCAAGAAAGCCGGCAAGGCCAGGCTGGTTGGTTTGTCCCTGTATTCAATATCAGACATAGACAGTGTGCTGAAGCACAGACGGATCGACGTGATCCAGCTGCCATTCAGCCTGCTTGATCCTGATCCCTTTCTGGCCAAGCTGGACCTGATTCGGCGGACCGGTGTCGGCGTGATCATCCGGTCGTCGCTGAAGGAGGGCTTTCTCACCGGCAAGTACCGACGTGATGCGGTATTTCCTGATCCAGGTGACCAGCGCCATGACTGGACGCCGGAAAAGATCGCCGCGACGGTCGATGCGGTGGAGCAATTTCGCTTTATCGAAACCGAAGTCGGTTCGATGGCAGTTGGTGCAGCCTGCTATCCCTTGTGCTTTGCCGAGACCTCCACGGTGATTCTCGGCACCAAGTCAGTCGCGCAGGCTGACAGCAATTTCGGTATGGTTTCAGGTTCACGACTGTCAGAGGACTCATTGCGCAGGATTCAGTCCCTGCAACGTACGATGAGCCTGTTCGACAGACAAGGTAGAATCCGCGATGCCCTCACATTTTTCTGATGTATTAACCAGCTGGTCATGAGTCACAAACTGCAGCAGCTCTATGCCGCGTCGCCGCTTTTTGCAGGTAACGCAGATTACGTCGAAGACCTCTACGCGAGCTGGTTGAAAGACCCGGGGTCGGTAAATATCCAGTGGCGCCAGTTCTTTGCCGAGCAGGCTCCGCCGGTGCCCGGTACAGCAGCGAGTTCCGGTCCTGCCACGTTTGTCCGCTCATTCCCGCCGGCAGGCTCCGCTGTACAGCGGGCCGGTGTGCAACCAGCGGTCGAAAAGCAGGCGGCCGTTTCGCGCCTGATCCAGATTTACAGCCTGCGCGGTCACCAGATCGCGGATCTGGATCCGCTTGGACTGGACAAGCGTCCGATGCCCGCTGTCATGCGCCTTGATCAGCTGGGGCTGGGCGAGGCTGATTTCGACACCGAGTTTTACGTGGGTAACTTTGCCGGACAGACGGATGTGCGCATGACCCTGCGTGATCTGCTCAGTACGCTGAAGCGCGTTTATGCGGGTACGGTTGGTGCTGATTATGCGCATCTGTCCCGAGGTCGGGAGCGGCGCTGGATTCGCGAGCGGCTTGAGCGGGGCATGCTCAGCGAGCGTTACAGTGACGACGAGCGTCGCCATATTTTCAGGCAGTTGACTGCCGCGGAAGGTATAGAGCGGTATCTGCATACGCGCTACGTGGGCCAGAAACGCTTTTCGCTTGAAGGCGGCGACAGCCTGGTGCCGCTGCTCGATGACCTGATTCAGCAGGGTGGTGCCAACGGTATCCAGGAGATCGTGCTCGGCATGGCGCATCGTGGCCGGATCAATGTGCTGGTCAATATCCTGGGCAAGGCACCGCAGGCGTTGTTCTCCGAGTTTGAGGGTGTTTATGATCCGGCGCGGGTAAAGGGCTCCGGTGACGTGAAGTACCACATGGGCTTCTCCTCCGATATCCGGACACCGGGCGGCAACGTGCATGTGGTGCTGTCCTTCAATCCTTCGCACCTTGAAATCGTCAATCCGGTCGTCGAAGGCTCGGTGCGCGCGCGGCAGGAACGCCGCGGCGACGGCGACGGTACGGAAATCCTGCCGGTGCTGCTGCACGGTGATGCTGCATTTGCCGGGCAGGGCGTAGTGGCCGAGACCTTCCAGCTCTCCCAGACGCGTGGTTTCAAGACCGGCGGCACCTTGCATATCGTCTGCAACAACCAGGTCGGTTTTACCATCAGTGATCCGCGCGATGCACGCTCTACAGCCTACTGCAGCGATATCGCGCGCATGATCGAAGCGCCGGTGCTGCACGTGAATGGTGATGACCCGGAGGCGGTGGTGTTCGTCACGCGACTGGCGCTGGAATACCGTCAGACCTTCCACAAGGATGTCGTGATCGATCTGGTCTGCTACCGGCGCCATGGCCACAACGAGGCCGATGAACCGGGCGCTACGCAGCCGATCATGTACCAGACCATCCGCAAGCATCCGACGACACGACAGATCTATGCCCGGAAACTGATGGACCGTGGCGTGCTCGACGCTCCGGAAGCGGAGCGCATCAGCGAGGAGTACCGGGCGCGTGTCGAGGCAGGTCACTCGCTGCCACAGGCTGCGCTCGGCATGCTGGGCAACGAATACACGGTGGACTGGAGTCGCTTTGTCAAAGCTGATTGGGACGAGCCCGCGACGACTGCGCTGAGCCGTGAAGAAGTTTCTGTACTGGGACGCGACATCAATAGCACTCCGCAGCACTTCAGCTTGCATCCGCGCGTCGCCCGGGTGGTCACGGATCGCGAACGCATGGCAGCCGGTGAGTTGCCGATGGACTGGGGTTTTGCAGAGCTGATGGCCTATGGCAGTCTGGTCCGCGCCGGGATCAATGTGCGGCTGACCGGCCAGGACAGCGGTCGCGGAACCTTCTTTCACCGCCACTGTGTGCTGCACGACCAGTTGACCGAGCAGACCTGGACGCCGATCGACAATCTGTCCAGCGGCAAGGATCGCAGCCGCTTTACCGTGACTGACTCGTTGCTGTCCGAGGAGGCGGTACTCGGCTTTGAATATGGCTATTCCAGCACTGATCCGGATGCACTGGTGATCTGGGAGGCGCAGTTCGGCGATTTCTGCAATGGTGCGCAGGTGGTCATCGACCAGTTCATCAGTTCGGGTGAAGCCAAGTGGGGCCGGCTGTGCGGTCTGGTGCTGTTTCTGCCGCACGGACAGGAGGGGCAGGGGCCGGAACACTCGTCGGCACGTCTTGAGCGGTTCCTGCAGTTGTGTGCGGAGCAGAACATGCAGGTGTGCATTCCATCCACGCCGGGCCAGATGTTCCACATGCTGCGCAGGCAGATGCTGCGCGCGCTCCGCAAGCCGTTGATCGTGATGACGCCGAAGAGTCTGCTCCGTCACCGATTGTCGAGTTCGCCTCTTGAAGAGCTGATCAGCGGGCGCTTCCAGCCCATCATCGACGAGATCGATCCGCTGGATAAGGCAACTGTGCGCCGTGTCGTGTTCTGCAGCGGCAAGGTGTACTTCGATCTGCTCGAGGCGCGGCGTGCCAGCCACCAGACGGATGTGGCATTGATCCGTATCGAGCAGCTCTACCCATTTCCAAGTATTGAGTATGCAGCGTTGCTGGCTCGTTATCCGCAGGCCCGGGAAATTGTCTGGTGCCAGGAGGAGCCGCAGAATCAGGGCGCCTGGTACCAGATCCGCCATCAGCTGCAGCGGTCGCTGCAGCCAGAGCAGGAGCTTTACTATGCGGGTCGTCCGGGCGCAGCAGCGCCGGCGCCTGGTATTTTCCAGATGCATGTCCAACAGCAGCAGGTGCTGGTGGAAACCGCACTGTCTGCAGATGTGCGCTGACTGACTGAATTGCAGCACGGACCATCACGGGATATTTGTACATGGTGATTGAAGTCAAGGTACCTCGTCTGCCCGAGTCGGTAGCCGACGCCACCCTCGTGACCTGGCACAAGGCGCCAGGTGATACGGTTGAGCGCGATGAGAATCTCGCCGATCTCGAAACGGATAAAGTGGTGCTTGAGGTACCGGCACCGCAACGCGGAATATTGCGTGAGATCCGGATCGATGCGGGCAGTACGGTGACTGGAGGCGAGGTGTTGGCGACCTTTGAAGTGCTGGCCGATGGTGCGCCGACCAGCGCAGCTCCGACAGCCGGGACGATCGCAGTCTCTTCGGCAGCCGGCAAGGAAAAGCCGGGCAGCGCAGCGGTCACGGAGCGGAATGCGGGCAAGACCGGTCCAGCCGTACGCCGACTGGCAGCGGAGCAGGGCATCGATACGACAACACTCAAGGGTAGCGGTCCCCAGGGGCGTATCCAGAAGAGCGATGTCGTAGAACGGCCTGTCGCTGCACGTGTATCTGTGCCGGAACTGGCGACGACGGCCAGCCGGATTGAGCGACGTGTACCGATGACCCGCTTGCGTGCGCGTATCGCGGAACGGCTGGTCACGGCGCAGCAGACGGCCGCGATGCTGACCACCTTCAACGAAGTCGATCTGACTGCGGTGCTGGACCTGCGCAGTCGCTATAAAGAAGCCTTCGAGAAACAGCATGGTGCGCGACTTGGTTTCATGGGCTTCTTCATCAAGGCGGCGATCGAAGCGCTGCGACGCTATCCGGGCGTGAATGCCTCGATCGAAGATCAGGATATCGTTTATCACGACTACTACGATATCGGTGTTGCAGTCTCAACCGACCGAGGTCTGGTCGTGCCGGTGGTACGCGATGCCGATCGTCTCAGCCTGCCGGCCATCGAGATGGCGATTGCCGAGTTTGGCCGCAAGGCGCGCGATGGTGCGCTCGGCATGGATGACCTGGTTGGCGGCACCTTTACGCTGACCAATGGTGGTGTATTCGGCTCGTTGCTGTCGACGCCGATCATCAACCCTCCGCAGAGCGGCATCCTGGGTATGCACAAGATCCAGGAACGACCGATGGTGGTGGACGGGCAGATCGTGGTGCGTCCAATGATGTATATCGCGCTGACCTATGACCATCGCATCGTCGATGGCCGCGAAGCAGTGCAGTTTCTGGTGGCGATGAAGGAAACGCTCGAAGATCCGGCGCGGCTCCTGCTGGGTGTCTGAGGCGAGGAGAGCGAAGGTGAGCAAGTACGACGTGATCGTCATCGGTGGTGGGCCAGCTGGTTACATTACCGCCATCCGCGCAGCCCAGAACGGGCTGCGCGTTGCCTGTATCGATGCCTGGAAAAACCGCGATGGCAAACACGCCTTGGGCGGTACCTGCCTGAATGCCGGTTGTATCCCATCGAAGGCGCTGCTCGAATCTTCTGAGTTGTTTCACCGTGCCGGCAGCGAATTCGCCAGTCACGGTATTCATGTCAGCAAGCCGGAACTGGATCTGGCGGTGATGCAGGCGCGCAAGGCGGCCATCGTTCGCCAGTTCTCTGGTGGTATCCAGGAGCTGTTCAAGGCCAATGGCGTCATCGGCCTGTTTGGTCAGGGTCACCTGCTGCCGGCCAACAAGGTCCGCTATACGCCAGATAGCGGTGAGCCCGAACTGCTGGAGGCTGAGCATGTGGTGCTGGCCACTGGTTCGACGCCGGTCGAGCTGCCGTGTGCGCGTTTTGACGGTGAGCGGATTGTGGATTCCTGGGGCGCGCTGGAGTTCGACGCCGTACCGGCGCGGCTCGGCGTGATCGGGGGTGGCGTCATCGGCCTGGAACTCGGTAGCGTCTGGCAGCGGCTGGGTGCACAGACCACGGTGATCGAGGCGCTGGACCGGTTCCTGTTCATGGCGGATGGGCAGATTGCCAAGGAAGCTCAGCGGCAGTTCAAGAAGCAGGGACTGGATATCCGGCTCGGCGCCAAGGTGATCGAAACCCTGCATACCGATTCCGGAGTGACGGTGACATACGAGGACGAACGCGGCCGGCAGTCGCTGGAAGTGGATCGCTTGATCGTTGCGGTGGGGCGTCGGCCCGCTACGGAAGGCCTGCTGGACCCGCTGGCTGGCGTACAGCTGACGGATCGTGGTTGCATCGAGGTTGATGCGGAGTGCCGGACGACAGCAGCAAATGTCTGGGCGGTTGGTGACCTCGTGCGTGGTCCGATGCTGGCTCACAAGGGCTCCGAAGAAGGCGTGATGGTCGCCGACCTGATTGCCGGTCGTTATGGCCACGTCAACTATGCGGCGATTCCCAGCGTGATCTATACCTCTCCGGAGATTGCCTGGGTTGGTCAGACCGAGGAACAGCTCAAGCAATCAGGCCAGGCTTACAAGACAGGAACCTTCAACTTTGCGGCCAGCGGCCGGGCCAAGGCGATGGAGCAGGCGGCCGGCCTGGTCAAGGTGCTGGCTGATGTCGCCACAGACCGGCTGCTGGGCGTGCATATCATCGGGCCGATGGCCGGTGAACTGATCGGTGAAGCGGTAGTCGCCATGGAATTCGACGGCAGTACCGAAGATCTGCAGCGCACGATTCACGCCCACCCGACCCTTTCTGAAGCGATACACGAAGCGGCCTTGTCAGCCGATCGTCGCGCCCTGCACGCCATCAATCACTGAGCTGCACGACGCCTGCGGGCGGTGCGGTAATTCAGTTATCATCCTGCGCTGTGCAGGATATTCATTCGCATGTCGGGAGCCAGGCGTGAGCGGGGTTACGCGCATTCTCGGTATCGATCCCGGTTCCCGGATCACCGGCTTCGGCATCATTGATTCCGACGGGCGACGCTCTGTGCACGTGGCCAGCGGTTGTATCCGGGCCGCTGCCGGTGCGCTGCCGGTGCGTTTGCAGACGATTTTTGCTGGTGTTCAGGCGCTGGTTTTGCAGTATCAGCCTGGTGCAGTGGCTGTCGAGCAGGTGTTCATGCACCGGAACGCGGACTCCGCACTCAAGCTCGGTCAGGCCAGGGCGGCGGCGATCTGCGCAACCTTTGGCGGCGGTGCTGAAGTCTTTGAGTATGCGGCACGGGCCGTAAAGCAGGCGATTGTGGGGGCGGGCCAGGCTGAGAAATCGCAGGTCAGTCATATGGTCATGGTATTGCTGAATTATCGCGAAACGCTTGAGGTGGATGCTGCCGATGCTCTGGCGGTGGCCCTGTGTCACGCGCATACACAACCACTCAATGAGCGGCTGGCCAGTGCGCGACGGCTGGTTGCAGGAATGCGCCGATGATCGGATTTTTGCGCGGCGTACTGGCACACAAGGAGCCGCCGTTCCTGCTGATCGACGTGGGTGGCGTTGGCTACGAAGTCGAGGCGCCGATGTCTACCTGTTTCCACTTGCCGGCGGCGGGTGAGAACGTACAGCTATGTACCCATTTGCTGATTCGTGAGGATCACCACACGCTGTTCGGCTTTTGTACCGAAGTGGAACGACGCCTGTTCCGGGATCTGCTGAAGGTCAGCGGGATAGGGGCCAAGACCGCCCTCGGTGTGCTATCCGGCTTGAGTGTCGAGGCATTCATACGGTGCGTGGAAACTGATGATGTGGCGTCACTGGTGCGCTTGCCAGGCATTGGTCGCAAGACAGCGGAACGCCTGATCATCGAAATGCGCGACCGGGTTCAGCATCCCGGTCTGGCACGCGGCGTTGCTGGTTCCGGCCGGCCAGCGTTGCCGGCCGATGCGCGCAGCGAGGCGCTCGACGCACTGCTGGCGCTCGGCTACAAGGTGCCGGAGGCACGGCGCATGCTGGATCGTGTGCCTGATGAGGGGCAGTCCACGGAGGACCTGCTGCGTGTCATTCTGCGCGGTGCAGTGCGGGCATGAGTACTGACGAGCGTATTGTCGCCACGCTGTCCGGTGCCGGTGAGGACGCCCTTGAGCGCTCCATTCGCCCGCAGCGCCTGGCCGACTATGTGGGCCAGACAGCGGTCAAGCGCCAGCTCAATATCTTTATCTCAGCGGCGCGCAAGCGCGGTGAAGCGCTCGACCACACGCTCATCTTCGGGCCACCGGGGCTGGGCAAGACGACGCTTGCGAGCATCATCGCGAACGAGCTCGGTGTGAATATCCGACATACCTCGGGTCCGGTGCTGGAGCGTCCGGGCGATCTTGCCGCGATGCTCACCAATCTTGAGCCGCGTGACGTGCTGTTTGTGGACGAAATTCACCGCCTGAGCCCGGTTGTCGAAGAAGTGCTGTATCCGGCCATGGAAGATTTTCAGCTCGACATCGTCATTGGTGAGGGTCCCGCTGCGCGATCCATCAAGCTGGATCTCCCGCCATTTACCCTGATTGGTGCCACCACCCGTGCCGGGCTGCTGACCTCGCCGCTGCGCGATCGTTTTGGCATCGTGCAGCGCCTGGAGTTTTATACGCCGGAGGAACTGCATGCGATCATCGTGCGCTCTGCAGATATTCTCGGTGTGCCGATTGATGCCGAGGGTGCCGCACAGCTGGCGGGCAGGGCGCGGGGTACGCCGCGTATCGCCAACCGCTTGCTGCGCCGGGTACGGGATTTTGCCGAGATTGAGGGTGACGGACGCATCGACGCGGCTATCGCCCGCTCGGCGATGGATCTGCTGGATGTCGATCCGGGCGGGTTTGACTTGCTTGACCGCCGCTTCCTGCTGCTGATCATCGAGCGTTTCGATGGCGGGCCGGTTGGTGTTGAGTCGCTGGCCGCCGCACTGGGTGAGGAGCGCGGTACGATCGAAGACGTCATCGAGCCCTTCCTGATCCAGCAGGGTTTCATGAGCCGGACTGCCCGCGGTCGTATGGCGACGCGGCGTGCCTGGCAATACTTTGGCTTGCAAGCGCCGAAGAGCAGCAGCGAGGCAATGCCCGGGCTGTTCGAATCGGGGGAGCAGTCGTGATCAGGAACACAGGCAGAAACTAGATGTCCGAACACCTTTCATTTTCCGACATGATCCTCAACGCGAGTTTCGTCGTGCAGTTGGTCATGGTCCTGCTGATGGCTGCATCCGTGGTTTCGTGGGCAATCATCATCCGCAAGCGGCGCCTGCTCAATCAGGCGCTGATCGGCTCCAATGCCTTTGAGACCAGCTTCTGGTCGGGCGGTGATCTGAATGCGATCTACCGTGACATCACGCGTGGCAATACGGCACCTGGCGATATGGCTGGTCTGTTTGAAGCGGGTTTTCGCGAGTTTCGTCGACTGACCGCACAGCAGAACATGTCTCCAGATCAGGTGCTTGATGGCGTACGCCGGATGATGCATGTGGCCCAGATGCGCGAGATGGATCGTCTTGAGGAGAGTCTCTCGACGCTGGCCACCATCGGTTCGACGAGTCCATACGTCGGCCTGTTCGGTACGGTCTGGGGCATCATGAATTCCTTTCGGGGGCTCGGCAATGTGCAGTCGGCGACGCTGGCCGTGGTTGCACCGGGTATTGCCGAGGCGCTGATCGCTACTGCCATCGGGCTGTTTGCCGCAATCCCGGCGGTCATTGCCTATAACCGCTACGCCGACAAGGTGGCACGCCTCGAAGTGCGTTACGACAGCTTTATCGAGGAGTTCTTCAGCGTGCTGCAGCGACATGCGCACAGTCGTACGCAGGAATCCCGGTAGCCTGACATGCGCAAGACGCGTAAACGTCGCCTGATGAGTGATATCAACGTCGTTCCATATATCGACGTCATGCTGGTATTGCTGGTCATATTCATGGTGACAGCGCCCCTGCTCACGCAAGGTATCCATGTGGAGTTGCCGGAAGCAGCAGCTGATCCGATCGTCACTACCCAGGACCAGGAACCGCTGGTGCTTTCTGTTGATTCAGAAGGCCGGATGTATCTGAGCGTCGGTGATGATGAGGATCAGCCGATCAATGGTGCGCGGGTGGTGGAGCTGGCCTCAGCTGTGCTGCGGCGCAACCCGCAGACCCCGGTGCTTGTCAACGCGGATCAGCGCGTGGCTTACCGCGAGGTTGTCGCAGCGATGGTGCTGCTGAAGGAGGCTGGCGCAAAGAATGTCGGTTTCCTGACTGAGCCGCCGACGAAGTCGCGGCGGCGTGGCTGATGCCGGAGACCGGAGCGGCAGCCGTGCGGCAAGCAGGCTTTTCACGATCGCCAGGCGACACACGCAGTCTCGTCTGGTCGCTGGCCGTCCACGCTGTGCTGTTGCTGATCATCCTGCTTGGCGGGATCGTGCTGCCGCACAAGCCCACGCCATCCAACCTCGGTATCAAGGCAACGCTCATTGATCCGGATGCCGTGCGCAAGATGCGTCGGCGACCGCCGCCAGCCTCGCCGGCACCGGCACTGCCTGAAGCCCGCCCTGTCGAGCCACCCAAGCCGGATCCGGCAATTGAGAAAGCCGCAGAAGCCAGACTACAGGCAGAGCGCGAGCGCAAGTTGAGCGAGCAGAAGGCTGCGGAGAAGAAGCGGGACGAACAGAAACTGGCCGCAAAGAAACTTGCGGACCAGAAGCTCGCGGAACGAAAAGTGGCAGAAAAGAAGGTCGCCGAGCAAAAGGCTGCCGATAAAGCTGCCGCCGACAAGGCAGCAACAGAAAAGGCCGCGACGCAACGCCAGCAGGCCGAGGACAAACGTCGCCGCGATGCGCAGGCTGAACTTGAGCGTCAGCTGGCTGAGGAAGATGAACTGCTGGCTGCCGCAGATTCCGGCGCCCTCGCTGAGTATGTCGCGCTCATCAGGCAGAAAGTAGAGCGCAACTGGGTGCGGCCGCCGGCTGCCAGGGCCGGGTTGGAGTGCGAGCTGTACGTTACGCAGATTCCAGGTGGTCAGGTGACCGGCGTGCGTATCGGCGACTGTCCCGCCGATGCGGCCGTCCAGCGCTCCATCGAGGCGGCAGTCCTGCGTGCCTCGCCGTTGCCCATGCCTGCCAATCAGGCATTGTTTGAGCGCAACTTGCGCTTTGTCTTCAAACCGGAAGAATAGCCGCCAGCAAACCTGGATGGCAGACCTTATGAGCAAACTCAACCGGCAGCGCACCGCTGCTGTTATCGCCCTGCTGATGATCTCGGCGGGCCTGAGGGCCGAGCTGCAGATCGAGATCACGGCTGGTGTGGACAAGGCGGTGCCGATTGCCGTGGTGCCTTTCGGCTGGAAGGGTCCAGGCCCACAGCCGCCGCAGGATGCAGCAGCCATTGTGGCTGCCGATCTGGCGCGTTCCGGGCGTTTTGCGCCCATGGATCGAAAAGACATGCTGCAGCGCCCGACTACGGGCACAGAAGTCGACTTCAGCGACTGGAAAATCCAGGGTAGTGAGGTTCTGGTGATCGGTCGGGTCGTGCCGGTAGCTGGTGACCAGTTCGAGATCCAGTTTCAGGTCTTTGATGTACTGCGCGGTGAACAGTTGCTCGGCTATCGGCAAGCTACCAGTGCTGCTGACTTCCGTCGCAATAGCCATCGCGTAGCGGATTTGATCTACGAAAAACTGACCGGAATCCGCGGTGTGTTTTCCACGCGTATTGCCTATGTGACCGCTGCGGGACCAGCGACCAAGCGCATTTTTCGCCTGATTGTGACGGATGCTGATGGAGAGAATCCGCGCATCATGATGGAGTCAGCAGAACCCATCATGTCACCGGCCTGGTCGCCGGATGGTCGTCGTATTGCCTATGTGTCGTTTGAAAACCGTCGTTCCGAAATCTATGTGCAGGACCTGCGCTCCGGCGCACGCAAGCGCGTTTCTGCCCGGCCCGGGGTGAATGGTGCGCCGGCCTGGTCGCCGGATGGTCGCCAGCTTGCGCTATCGCTGTCGCGACAGGACGGTAATCTGGATATCTATACGCTCGATCTGGATAGCCAGGTGCTTACCCGGCTGACCAGCGGTGCGGCCATCGACACTGAGCCGACCTGGTCGCTCGACGGTCAGCAGATTTACTACACCTCTGACGCGACGGGTGGACCACAGGTATACCGCGTTCCGGTGCTGGGTGGCGCGAGCCAGCGGGTGACCTTCGAGGGCCGGTATAACGCGAGGCCGCGTATGTCACCCGACGGTAAACACCTGGCCGTGGTGCATAACGATCGCGGCAACTATAGAATTGCGCTGGTCGATCTGGCCCGGTCTTACACGCAGGTGCTGTCGGACGGTCGGTTGGATGAGTCGCCAAGCTTTGCTCCCAACGGTGAAATGCTGATCTACGCGACTCGTGAGGGTCGGCGTGGGGTATTGGCAACAGTCAGCGCCAACGGACGCATCAAGCAGCGTCTTTCGACACTTGAGGGTGATGTGCGGGAACCGGCCTGGTCGCCTTTCCCGCCAAACTGATCGGGCCGGTGGCCGCACAGCGACCGGGCACGTTTTACAAGATTTTGTTCCTCTGGCTTTGTTCAAGGAGTTTGCCTACATGACTATTTTGAAAAGTGTTGCTGCACTGCTGACTGTACTGCTGCTTGCAGCATGCGCGGGGCCCTCGAAATCCACCGTTGATGAAGGTGCTGCCGGGTCTGCAGCGACGCAGACCGGCGGAGCTGCGTCCTCCGGCGTAAACGATGGCGGTATGGGGCAGGGCGGTGCGATGGGCGGCAGTGCACTGGGTGGGCCGGGTGCCTCGCAGGAGAACCGCGTGATCTACTTCGAGTACGACCGTTTCGATGTGAAGTCGGAGTACAACGCAGTGTTGCAGGCACACGGCAAGTATCTTTCGGCCAATCCGACCTCCAAAGCGCGGCTTGAAGGCCATGCTGACGAGCGCGGCAGTCGTGAGTACAACATCGGTCTTGGCGAGAAGCGTGCCCAGGCGGTGCGCAATGTGCTGCTGCTGCAGGGTGCTACTTCGGATCAGATCAATACCGTGAGTTTCGGTGAAGAGCGTCCGGCGGTCACCGGTGAGGATGAAGAAGCATGGACGCTGAATCGTCGTGTCGAGATCGTATACGGTCAGTAACCCGTTGGAGTACGGCATGCTGCAGTTCCGAACCCGCTGGTTTGTGATCCGTCCTGCACCTCTGGTCGCAGCCGTCCTGGCTGCGACTCTGGGTGCCGGGTGTACGATGGTCCCGCAGGAGGAAGATCCGACCTTTATCAAGCTGTCGGAGCTCGATTCCCGACTGACCAGGGTTGAGCGGGTGATCGACAGCGAGGGTTTGGTGAATCTCCTCAAGCAGATCGAACAGCTGCAGGCCGACAGCCAGTCCTTGCGTGGTCAGGTCGAGACGCTGCAATTCCAGCTGGAGCAGGCCGGTGCCGCGCAGAAGCAGCAATATCTGGATGTCGACCGGCGCCTGCAGCTGATGGAGAGGTCTGCAACCGAGCGTAGCGGTGCGCAGAGCGAAGGTACCAGCGTACTCGACGGCAAGGAGCTGAAGGCGGGTCAGTTGCCGGTGCCAGGTGGCAGTGACCGGGCAAACTATCAGGCTGCCTTCGAGTTGCTGAAGCAGGGACGCCACAAGGAAGCGAATGCAGCCCTGCGCCAGTTCATGGTGGCCTTTCCGGACAGTTCGCTGCTCGACAATGCGCAGTACTGGCTGGCTGAAACCGATTACGTGCGTCAGCGTTATGAAAAGGCCTTGTCCGAATTTACCGTCGTGGTGGACAAGTACCCGAATTCACGCAAGATTCCCGATGCGCTGCTCAAGATCGGTTATTGCAACTACGAGCTGAAGCGGTATTCAGCAGCCCGCAAGTCCTTGCAAGCGGTAGTCGCCAGCTATCCGGAGACCACCGCCGCCCGTCTTGCCGGGCAGCGGCTCGAGAGCATGCGCGGCGAGGGCATCTAGCCGGCGTACAGCCGGCTGCCCAGTCATTTCGGAGTCAGGCGGTGTCAGCCCTGCGTATCAGTGAGATTTTTCATTCCTTGCAGGGCGAGTCGCGTCCCGCCGGGTATCCGACTGCTTTCGTGCGGCTCACCGGCTGTCCGCTCCGCTGCGTCTATTGCGATACCAGCTATGCCTTCCAGGGCGGAACCCGTCTGGGCGTTAGCGAGATTCTCGATCGGGTACAGCCCTTCGGTGTCCGCTATGTGTGTGTGACTGGTGGAGAGCCACTGGCGCAGCCTGCGTGTCTCGAATTGCTGGTCGCACTGTGTGATGCGGGCTATGCCGTCTCGCTGGAGACGAGCGGGGCGCTCGACATTGCCGCGGTTGATGCACGCGTCACCATCGTGCTGGATCTAAAGACGCCGGATTCGGCAGAGAGCGAACGGAACCTCTGGGGAAATCTTGTGCATCTGAAGCGGGACGACCAGATCAAATTCGTGATCTGCAGCCGGTCCGATTACGACTGGTCAAAGAAGGTGCTGGCTGAACGTCAGCTGGATCAGCTGTGTGAAGTGCTGTTTTCTCCTTCATGGGGACAGCTTGCGGCCCGGGACCTGGCGGAATGGGTACTTGCTGATCAGTTGCCGGTGCGCTTTCAGCTGCAGCTGCATAAATATCTTTGGGGCGATGCGCCGGGACATTGAGCATGCCTGCACAAACCAGACGGGCCGTAGTGCTGCTTTCCGGCGGAATGGATTCCGCAACCTGTCTTGCGATGGCTCGCCAGGATGGTTTCGCCTGTCATGCCCTGAGTTTCGACTATGGTCAGCGGCACCGTGCCGAGTTGCTGGCGGCAGCCACGCTTGCCGAACACCTGGGTGCAATCGAGCATCGTACGCTGACGATCGGTCTGGGTGAGATCGGTGGATCAGCGCTGACTGACAGCCGGATTGCAGTGCCGGATTCGCCGGGTGAGGGAATACCGGTGACCTATGTACCAGCGCGGAATACCGTATTTATGGCCTTTGCGCTGGGTTGGGCCGAGGTGCTGGATGCTGATCGCATCTACACTGGCGTGAACGCTGTTGATTACTCGGGTTATCCTGATTGTCGGCCGGAATACCTGCAGGCCTTCCAGAAACTTGCTGACCTGGCGACACGTCGTGGTGTCGAGGGGCAGCCCATTGAACTGCATGCGCCACTGCTGGAGATGAGCAAGGCGGCCATCGTTCGCGAAGGGATTCGGCTCGGCGTCGACTTTGCCCTGACGGTGTCCTGCTATCAGGCTGCTGAGGATGGTGCCGCCTGCGGACGTTGCGATGCGTGCCGCCTTCGGCGTGCCGGCTTTGTGGCAGCCGGAATTACCGACCCAACCCGCTATCGTTTGCCTGATCCAGACGTGCCGACATAGAATGCCGCGCATTCCAAGCCCGCGCGGCGCGCGATAACCCGATATGGGCCGTTAGCTCAGGTGGTAGAGCATCGGACTTTTAATCCGTTGGTCGATGGTTCGAGTCCATCACGGCCCACCAAAACTTTAAATCCTTCGGCAGGTATCTGCCTATACCGGCATCAGCATCTTCGATCTCTTGTAGAAGCGATTAAGGCGGCCGCACGGCTCCGATACTCGATACGCTCTGAGGTGCCCCGTGAAGAAAAGTGATGGTCCCGAGATACAGCTTCTCCTCTGCCGAACCTGTGACGGCACTACCCGCGTCGAGGTCCGCATGGCCGGTGAGATGCAGAACCAAATAGCTCTGCATACAGCAAGGGATACATGGTAATGACCTTGCGTCAATTTGCTTCAGGGCAAGCCGCGATACCGCCGGGCACGGCGTGGTATCTCTCCGACCTTGGCGAATTTCGCGGCAAGCAGGAACTCTACACGCGCCAGTCGCCACAGCGACTGAAGGCCTTGCGCGAGCACGCGTTGATAGAAAGTGCCGTGTCCTCGAATCGCATCGAGGGCATCTGCATCGATCCCGGTCGTGTGCGCGATATTCTGGTAGCTCCGAAACCACTGTTCCGCGACCGCGACGAAGAGGAGGTGCGTGGCTATCGCGACGCGCTGGCATGGATTCATGCCGAGGCAGCGAACATTCCGTCCGAAGAGCCGACAATCAAGCGGCTACACGCACTGACGCGTGGGCAAATTTGGGATGCCGGGCAATACAAGAAAAAAGATGGCGATATCATCGAGCGTTACCCGGATGGCAGTGAGCGGGTGCGGTTTCGCACCGTGCCGGCCGCAGAAACTTCGGCGCGAATGGCTGACCTGGTGTTGGCCTGGCGTCGTTGCCAGAATGAGGGATGGGTGCCACCCCTGATTGCGATGGCCGCGTTCAACCTCGACTTTTTGTGCATCCACCCGTTTCGCGACGGGAATGGTCGGGTTTCGCGCCTGCTCTGGTTGCTGCAAAGCTACCAGCTTGGCTTCGAGGTCGGTCGGTATATCAGCCTCGAGCGACTGGTCGAGCAGAACAAAGATCGTTACTACGAGACGCTGGAGAAGAGTTCGCAGGGCTGGCACGAGGGCAAACATGATCCGTGGCACTACATCAACTATGTGTTGTTCATCCTGAAAACAGCCTACAAAGAGTTTGCCGAACGGGTGGGAGAAACCAAGGCACCGCGCGGCGCGAAAACAGATCAGGTGGTCTCGGCCATCGAGCAGCTTGTCGGGGAGTTCTCCGTCGCACAGTTAGAAATGCGCTGTCCGGGAGTGAGTCGCGACATGGTGCGTCGGGTGTTGCGGGAACAACAGGCTGCCGGCAAGGTCGAGTGCCAAGGGCGCGGGCCGGCAGCCAAATGGCGAAAGAAAGGGTAATTACCCTTTAGTAAGGGTAATAGAGGGGGTAATAGCACAATGGTGTCGTGATGCGTGTGCCCGATCTACAGGCCAACCCTCAGGTGCCCGCAGTAGTGCTCACTGACTCTAATAGCGAGTTGTTCGGCAGTAAACTGCACGCCACCAATTTTTGCCATTCAGTCAGGCAGGGCGCAGCCCGTTTCGCGGCGCTATTTGCGACCCGAACCGAGTGATCTGGCCAGAATTCGGTGACCGCTGGTGTAAGCCAGTATCAGCACGCCGAGCGTCCCGATGACGATCAGCGCATCGACCGGTTGCAAGGGACGTTTGTCTGCAGGCACTAGCGACACCGCCAATGCTGCTCCAGACAGAACGATATTGCGTAGTACCAGCCAGATGCTCAGCGGCTGCGGCGCACCGCCACAGCCGCAATCGATGTCATACCTGCCGCGCTTCAGATTGACCGCCATTGCCAGTGCATAGCCCAGCAGCAAGCCCGCCGCAAAGAATGGTGTGGCAACGACATCAAGCAGCAAGCCGACTGCAATGACAGCTTCGACCCACGGCAGGATCCCTGCCAGCTTCATCGCCCAGCGCGGGGGCAGCAACTGCCAGGCGAGTACAGCAGCGTAAAAGTCGCGGCGCTTTTGCAGCTTGGCAAAGGCGGCCGTGACGAACAGGATGCTGAGCGCCAGACGAATGGTCAGGCTGAGTACGGGGTCCATGGCTGATATGAGCGGCCGGATGCCATCAGTCGGCTGAACTGCTCTCAATCACCTCGACACTTACCGCGTGTATTTCATCGACCATCAACTCGGCAAGTGCGTCGTAGACGAGGCGGTGTTGCGCGATACGGCTGAGGCCGTCGAAGCGCGGGGAGGCGATGCGGATCCGGTAATGACCGCGACCACCGCGAGCGCCTTCGTGACCGATATGCAGATGTCCTTCGTCGATAACCTCGCAGCTTTCAGGCAGCAACGCGGTGTTGAGCAGTTTGTGCATCAGCTCGATACGACTGGTGTTCATGGCATGACCTGTATGAATGGCTTGACGCTGACCGTGCTCCAGACTCCGGCAGTCACATAGGGGTCGGCTGTTGCCCATGCGTTCGCCTCGTCCAGACTCGGGAATTCAGCGACGATCAGACTGCCGGTATAGCCAAGCACGCCTGGCTCGCTCGTGTCGCCTGCCGGATACGGCCCGGCGAGGACCAGCCGTCCGGCATCACGGAGTGCCGTGATACGAAGCAGATGTGCAGTACGCGCCTGCTTGCGTCCGTCAAGACTGTCAGCTGCATCTGTGCCCGAGATTGCATACAGCATCATCAGTCCCCGCTGTGACTTTCAGTCTCGCCGGGCATGCTGCGGCGACTCAGCCACAAGCCTTGCAGCAAGACGAATGCCAGTGTCATGCCGAGCAAGCCGAACAACTTGAAGTTGACCCAGGTGCCCTCGGAGAAATTGTAGGCAACGAACAGGTTTGCCGCACCGGAGAGCAGAAAAAACCCGCTCCACATCAGATTAAGTCGTTGCCAGTCCTGTGGTGGCAGTCGAATCTCGTCCTTGGCCACCGACTCGAGCAAACGCTGCACGATGGGTTTGCTGCTGGTATAGCGACTGACAAGAAAGGCGATGCCAAGTGCCCAGTTGAGTACCGTGGGCTTCCACTTGAATACCAGATCGTTATCGATGGCCAGGCTGATGGTGCCGAGCACGACAACCAGGGCGGCAGAGGCGAGCAGCATCCGGCTGACGGTGCGTTTGATCGCGTAGGTGACTCACCACCTGCAAGGCCATCGCTGACCATGATGACCAGCATTGCGGTCTTCATGTCCGTAAGCCAATAAGTGATGGCAAAGGCGACGATTGGCAAGAAATCGATGAAGAGTCTGCATCTGAACCAGTTCCCGAACCCGTTCGCATGATACTCAAATCGTGCCGGGGATTTGGCTCGTCCGTTAGAATGGCCATATGTCGCAGCGCCTTCAGATTCACCCGGACAACCCCCAGCAGCGACTCGTGCGCCAGGCGGCCGAACTTGTGCGCGATGGCGGGCTCATCGTGTATCCGACCGATTCCTGTTATGCCTTTGGCTGGCATATCGGTGACCGTGATGCAGCTGAGCGGGTGCAGCGTATCCGCCAGACCGGCAAGGACCACAACTTCACACTGGTCTGCCGCGATCTGTCCGAGATTGCCACCTATGCGCGCGTCGAGAATCCGACCTACCGCTTGCTGCGCGCCCACACGCCTGGTGCCTATACCTTCATTCTCCGGGCGACGCGCGAAGTGCCGCGCCGTTTGCAGAACCCGAAGCAGCAAACGGTAGGCATCCGGGTGCCGGATCATCCGGTGCCGCTGGCCTTGCTGGCAGAGCTGGGTGAGCCGTTGATGAGTTCTACGCTGCTGCTGCCGGACAGGATCTGCCGCTGTCCGACCCGGATGATATCTGGGACGCACTGGAAGGTCGTATCGATCTGCTGATCGACAGTGGCAACTGCGGGCTGGAGCCGACCACGGTCGTCGACCTCACCGGCAGCTATCCGCGAGTGCTGCGTCAGGGACGTGGTGACGCAAGCGCGTTCGGCTGACGGCGCGCTCCGGCTCATCAGCCGTATACTTGCGGCATGCCAGGGACGGATACAGCAGCGTCGATCCAGCTACTCTCGGCAGCCATCATCCCGGTGCTGTTCGGTATCGCGCTGCACGAAGCTGCGCATGGCTGGGCGGCCCGCTACTTTGGTGATCGCACCGCGGAGATGCTCGGCCGTCTGACGCTGAATCCGATCAAGCACATCGATCCGGTCGGTACTGTCGCGATGCCGCTGGTTCTTACGCTGCTGGGCTTGCCGGCATTTGGCTGGGCAAAGCCGGTGCCGGTTATTGTGGCCAACATGCGTGATCCCAAGCGCAACATGATTGCGGTAGCGGCGTGCCGGACCGGCCAGTAATTTGCTGATGGCGCTGCTTTGGGCGATCGTGTTCCGCATCACGCTGGGCTGGGAGCAGCCGCAGCTGGGCGTCCGGCAGTTCCTGCTTTCAATGTCTCAGATAGGAATACAATTCAATGTGATTATTGGCTGTATTTAATCTGCTTCCTATACCGCCGCTGGACGGCGGACGGGTGCTGCGCGGCGTGTTGCCGGAACGCTATGGGCAGAAGCTCGATGCTGGTGAGCGCTGGGGCCTTATACTGGTCATGGTATTGCTGACTTTCGGAATTCTCGGTCGAATATTGTCCCCGGTGATGGGGTGGTTTATCGATCTCATCCTGTTGCTCGTGGGCGTATAAACAGATGACGGAAGAACAGGTGCAAGTTTCTGCTCCGGAGCCTGAACTCGTGCCGGAAGTGCATGCGGGTCCGGCCCAGGCCGAGATGCCTTTCGCGATCGTTGCGGGTGAGGCGGTAACCCAGTTGCCGCAGGACCTCTATATCCCGCCCTATGCCCTGGAAGTATTTCTCGAGGCCTTTGAGGGGCCGCTCGATCTGCTGCTGTATCTGATCCGGCGGCAGAACCTCGATATCCTGAATATTCCGATTGCCGAGATCACCCGGCAGTACGTCCAGTACATCGAGCTGATGGAAGAGCTGCAGCTGGAACTGGCTGGTGAATATCTGCTGATGGCGGCCATGCTGGCCGAGATCAAGTCGCGCATGCTGCTGCCGCGTATCGGCGATGCCGAAGATGAAGAATCCGATCCGCGCGCGGAACTGGTGCGGCGGCTGCAGGAGTACGAGCGCTACAAGCAGGCGGCCACCGATCTGGACGCCATCCCGCGGATGGAGCGTGAGATGCATCAGGCCAGTGCCGAGATGACCGAACGCACCGTGGTTACCCGATTGCCGGACCTGACGCTGAAGGAACTGCTGCTGGCGTTCAGGGACGTGCTGACGCGTGCCGAGATGCTGGCTCACCACCACATCACGCGTGAGCCGCTTGTCGGTGCGGCAGCGGATGTCCGATGTGCTGCTCAAGGTGCAGGGCGCATCGTTCGTGGACTTTTCAGCGCTGTTTGATCCGGCTGAAGGACGCATGGGCGTTGCGGTAACGTTTCTGGCGCTGCTCGAGCTGCTCAAGGAATCGCTGATCGAAGTGGTACAGACCGAAGCCTATGCGCCAATCCACGTACGGGCGGCATCGGCGAGGCCGGTTCTGGTGGAAGATCAGGCAGCATCGGACGCCGAACTGGCAGAACTGCAGGGTTGATGGATCGATATGGAAACTGAACAACTGAAGTACATCGTCGAGGCGGCATTGCTCGCTGCTGCGCGGCCGCTGGACCTGGCCACGCTGCAGGGCCTGTTTGGTGACGAGCACCCGCCCGAGCGGGACGATCTGCGCGCGGCCATCGTTGCGCTGCAGGCGGACTATGAGCACTCGCGGCATCGCCGTTCAGGAAGTTGCCAGCGGTTTCCGTATCCAGTTGCGGCCGAGCATGTCGGCTGGGTGTCGCACCTCTGGGAAGAGCGTGCGCCGCGGTATTCGCGGGCCTGATGGAAACACTGGCGATCATTGCCTACCGGCAGCCGGTGACCCGGGGTGATATCGAGGAGATTCGTGGCGTTGGTGTGACGACCAATATCATGCGTACGCTGCTGGAGCGCAGCTGGATTCGTGTGGTTGGTTTTCGGGATGTGCCGGGCAAGCCGGCGATCTATGGCACGACCAGGGATTTTCTCGATTACTTCGGCCTGAAGCGTCTGGATGAACTGCCGCCGCTCGCGGATCTCAAGGATCTGGAGTCGCTGACGGCGCAGCTGGACCTCGGCGATGCGGAGGCGCTGCCCGGCAGCCTTGCCGAGCTGACCGGCTGAGATCGAGCCGATGACGAGCGATGCCGATGCCGATGAGTCCGATGAACTGGCCACCGTCACGCAGATATCGGAAGCGCGCGGTACGCGTCTGCGCGCAAGCGATGAGTCATGCGGCCCGCGACTGATGGCGATCAGCAAGTGCGACCGTCGTGCCGATCAAGGCACGCTGATCACGCCCGGGACATCAGGCAGTCATGACTGATCGCCTGCAGAAGGTGCTGGCTGCTGCGGGCGTGGGTTCGCGGCGCGTTATCGAGCAATGGATCCGGGCCGGACGCATCACGGTCAACGGTAATATTGCGACGCTGGGTACCAAGGTCACCGGCCGGGAACGCATTCTGGTCGATGGCCGTCCGGTGCCGGCCTTGCGCAAGTCGCGTCCGGGTCCACGGGTGCTGCTCTATCACAAGCCGGCGGGCGAGGTGTGCAGCCGGAACGATCCCGAGGGGCGGGCCAACGATTTTCGACCGGCTGCCGCCGCTGGAGGGCAGTCGCTGGATCAATGTCGGACGGCTCGATATCGCAACAGCGGGTCTGCTGCTGCTGACGACTGATGGCGAACTGGCCAACGCGCTCATGCATCCGTCCAGCGAGATCGAGCGTGAATATGCGGTGCGGGTGCAGGGTACGGTTTCAGCCCAGACGCTTGCACAGCTCCGCACCGGGTGTGGAACTCGAAGATGGCCCGGCAGCTTTCGATCTGGTTGAGCCAGCTGGTGGCGAAGGTTCGAACCAGTGGTTCAAGGTCGTCGTCGCCGAGGGCCGCAACCAGCTGGTCAGGCGCGTATGGGCATCGGTGGACTGCCGTGTCAGTCGCCTGATTCGCGTGCGTTATGGGTCAGTCAGCCTGCCGCGTGCGGTGCGTCCCGGGCAGCATCGACTGCTGAAGGAAGCGGAACTGACCCGCTTGTATATCGCTGCCGGCCTGCGCAGCGCGGACGAAGAGGCCTGATTACTGGCAGTCGATGCTCTGACCGGTCACACCGCGTGATGCCGGGCCCATCAGGTAGAGATAGGGATTCATCAAGCTGGCTGGCTCAGGCCGGGTTTCCGGATCTTCACCCGGGTAGGCTTCGCGCCGCATGCGTGTCCGGCAGGCACCGGGGTTGATGCAGTTGACCCGCATTCGGCCCTGTCCGGATGTTTCATCCGCAAGTACCTGAGCCAGGTTTTCGATACCGGCCTTGGCCACGGCATAAGCGCCCCAGTAGGCTCGCCCCTGGCGCCCGACGCTGCTGCTGGTAAACAACACCGAGGCATCTGCTGACTTGCGCAGCAGTGGCAACAGGGTCTGCGTGAGGATGAAGGGCACGTTCAGGTCCAGATGCATGACCTGATGCCAGACACCAATGTCGTAGTGTTCGATTGGCGCACGCTGGCCGAGCATCGCTGCGTTATGCAGCAAGCCATCGAGCCGTCCCCAGCCGGTACTGATCTGTTCGGCAAGTCCGGCGTAGTCAGGGCCATGTGCCCTGGACAGATCGAGCGCAGCGATGCTTGGTTCGGGTCCGCCGGCTGCCATGATTTCGTCATAAACCTGTTCGAGCTTGCGCGTGGTTCTGCCCAGCAGGATCACGCTTGCACCGTGCCGTGCGAAGGCGTGGGCGGCTGCCCGTCCGAGTCCGTCACCGGCGCCGGTGACCAGGATGACCCGGTCACGCAACTCGTTGGCAGCGGGCTGGTAGGCTTTGGCGGCTGCAGATGACATGTGTTCAGCTTTATCCCAAGAGGAGGTGTGAGAGTTCGCTTGGTGTGCTGATGACAAAGTCTGCACCCCAGTTATCCGGATTCTGGCCTGGCTCAATATAGCCATAACGCACGGCGATGGTGGCAGTGCCGGCAGCCCGGCCCGATTCGATATCACGGCGTGCGTCGCCAACGTAGATCGAACGTTCTGGTAGCTGCGGCGATCTGTTCGAGCGCATAAAGGATCGGGCGCGGATGCGGTTTGCGTTCTGCCAGCGTGTCACCGCTTACGGTGCAGGCCGAGCGTTCGAGCAGGCCGAGCGCAGCGAGCAAAGGCTCTGTGAGCAGGCGTGGTTTGTTGGTGACCACGCCCCAGTGGATGCGCTGCTGTTCAAGCCGGGTCAGCAGCAAATCCAGATCGGGGAACAGGCGTGTTTCACTGCTGAGACGCGCCGCATACAACTGCACGATACTGTTGCTGCAGCTCGGGTTGTTGTGCGGGGTCGCCAGGAAATGCGGCACGCAGCAGTCCGAGGGTACCGTTTGATACCTGTGCCCGGGCCGTTTCATAGGGTAGTTCAGGAACCGAGCGCAGCCTGCAGAGTTCGTTCAATGCGGCGACCATGTCCGGCGCTGTGTCGAGCAGGGTTCCGTCCAGATCAAACAGGACCGCAGCGGGTACTGCCGGTGCCGACCAGCGGGGCATCAGTCAGCCGCTCCGCTGCCGGTGCGCGAAAGTGCGCGAAATAATTCACCCCCAAATCACCACCCAGCGAGAAAGTGCGGCTGAGCGGGTTGTAGTGGCCACCGATCAGGGCTTCGAGTTGCAGGCCGGCATGTCGCGCCCAGCGCATCGAGTTCGGATGGTCGAATGAGTTTCCCGTAATGATGCGTGCCGCGTGGCACGAGCTTGGTCAGGTATTCAGCGCCGACGATTGCTGTCAGGAAGGCGCGTGGTGTCCGGTTGAGCGTCGACACGATGACGCTGCCGCCAGGCTTTGCCAGCCGCGCGCAGGCGGCGATGAGCGAGGCTGGATCCGGTACGTGCTCCAGCAGTTCCATGCAGGTTACGACGTCAAAGCTACCCGCTGCACTTTCGGCCAGATCTTCCGCCGTCATATGCAGATAGGTGACTGGCAGAGCCCCGGATTCCAGCAGGTGCAGGCGTGCGACATCGAGTACCTCGGCGGACATGTCGATGCCGGTGACCTGCGCACCGCGTCTGGCCATGGCCTCGCTAAGCAGGCCGCCGCCACAACCGACATCGACGACCTGCTTGCCCTGCAGCCCGGTACGCTGGTCAACCAGTTCGGCGCGCGCCGGGTTGATGTCGTGCAGGGTGCGAAACTCGCCGTCCGGATCCCACCAGCGGCTGGCGAGAGCGCCAAAATGGGCCAGTTCTGCCGGGTTGGCATTGGCGTGTTCAGTCATGTGCAACGTTCCCGGTGGGCGGCTGAAAGTCGTGCTCGCCATGCCTCGGCACGCGCCAGAATTGCCGGCTGCGTCGGCAAGCAGCGGCTGATGGTCGGCGAGCAGCTGCCGGCCAGCCACCCAGACATCGCTGACCTGGTCGCGCGAAGCTGCATAGACCAGCTGTGAAATCGGATCGTAAACCGGTTGAGTGGCCGCTGCCGACAAGTCTACACAGATCACGTCGGCTTCTTTGCCGGCCAGCAGCGAGCCGATGCGATCGCCAAGCCCGAGGGCCTGTGCGCCGTTGCGTGTCGCCATGCTGAGCGCTGCAGCTGCTGGCACGACGTCGGCACGAGCTGCGACGCCTTTGGCAAGCAGTGCACAGCTGCGCATCTCGCCAAACATGTCCAGGTCATTGTTGCTGCCCGCGCCATCGGTGCCGAGTGCGATATTGATGCCGGCTGCGCCGAGTTTGGCTACCGGGCAGAAGCCGCTGGCCAGCTTGAGGTTCGACTCAGGGCAATGCACCACACTGACGCCGCGCTCCTGCAGCAGTGAAATGTCATCAGGCGTCAGCTGGGTCATGTGTACGGCGGCCAGCAGGGGGGTCAGCAAACCGAGTGCGTCAAGCCGCTGCAGCGGCCGGCGCTGGTAACGTTGCTGGCTCTCTGCGATCTCGCCAGCGGTCTCGTGGACGTGCATGTGGATGGGCGTGTCGAGCTCGTTGGCCAGTAGCTGAATCTGCCTGAAGCTGCTGTCCGCAACCGTATAGGGTGCGTGCGGCGCGAAAACCATCGAGATGCGTGGATGCCCGCGAAACTGATCGCGCACTGCCAGGCCCTTGCGCAGATACTCGTCGGCGTTCTGCGCCCAGACCGTTGGGCTGCTCCAGGACGATCATGCCTACGCAAGCCCGGAGGCCGCTTGCATCTGCGGCTCGTGCGATGACGTCCGGGAAAAAATACATGTCGTTGAAGCAGGTTGTACCACCGCGAAGCATTTCCAGCATGGCGAGTTCGGCGCCATCGCGCACGAAGCCGGCATCAACCCAGCGTGCTTCCGCCGGCCAGATGTGCTGACCCAGCCAGGTTTCCAGGGGCATGTCATCCGCGAAGCCGCGGAACAGCGTCATTGGCGCTGTGTGTATGGGCGTTTACCAGTCCGGGCAGCAGCACATGGTGCGGTCGTCGGACCAGTTCCCGGGCGCTATAGCGCTGCGTGGCTTCAGCGGCAGGCAGACAGATCGAGAATCCGGCCATCGCGTACCACCAGGGCATGGTCATCGAGAACCCGGCCTTCGGGTTCGACCGGGATGGTCCAGCGGGCGATGATGATGAGGTCAGCGGCTTGCATGGCATACGGTTCCGGCGGCGGCATAATGCCTGATCCGTGTTAGCATAGCGTGCGTCCCGGAGACCATTTTTTTTAACACCGCAGCGATCAGCCGAGCCGCCTCCAGCCTGGCGGATAAACGCCATGCCGGGGATGGCTGTGTGTCGATCGTTGTCTGGCGGAATCTGCTGTATCGATGGCTGAAGTAGCCAAGGAAATTCTCCCGGTCAATCTCGAAGACGAGATGCGGAAGTCCTATCTGGACTACGCAATGAGCGTCATCGTGGGTCGTGCGCTGCCAGATGTGCGCGATGGCCTGAAGCCGGTTCACCGCCGCGTCCTGCACGCGATGCGGGAGCTCGGTAATGACCACACCAAGGCGTACAAGAAATCGGCGCGCGTGGTCGGTGATGTCATCGGTAAATACCATCCGCATGGCGATACCGCGGTGTACGACGCGATCGTGCGCATGGCACAGCCGTTCTCGATGCGTTATCTGCTGGTGGACGGGCAGGGTAACTTCGGTTCGGTAGACGGCGATGCGCCGGCCGCCATGCGTTATACCGAAGTGCGCATGACCCGGATCACCAGCGAGCTGCTGGCTGATATCGACAAGGGCACGGTTGATTTCGTGGCAAACTACGACGGTTCCGAGACCGAGCCGTCGGTATTGCCGGCACGGATTCCCAATCTGCTGGTCAACGGCTCGTCCGGCATTGCCGTGGGCATGGCGACCAATATTCCGCCGCATAACCTCGGCGAGGTTGTTACGGCAACGCTGGCCCTGATCGACAATCCGGCGATCACCACAGCTGAGTTGATGGTGATCGTGCCTGGCCCGGATTTTCCGACGGCGGGCATCATCAATGGCTCGCAGGGTATCCATTCTGCGTACACCACCGGTCGTGGTCGGGTGCATATCCGTGCGCGCGTGCATGTCGAGGAATTTGGTGACCGGGGCCGTGAGGCGCTTATCGTTACGGAGCTGCCATACCAGGTCAACAAGGCACGACTGATCGAAAAGATTGCCGAGCTGGTCCGCGACAAGAAGCTCGAAGGCATCAGCGAGCTGCGCGACGAGTCCGACAAGGACGGCATGCGTGTCGTCATCGAGTTGCGCCGTGGCGAGTCGTCCGAGGTTGTGCTCAATAACCTCTACAAGCAGACGCAGCTTGAGAGCGTGTTCGGTATCAACATGGTTGCCCTGCGGGACGGGCAGCCCAGGCTCTTTGATCTCAAGACGCTGATCGAGTGCTTTGTACGCCACCGTCGCGAAGTGGTCACCCGCAGGACGATTTTCGAACTGCGCAAGGCACGTGAACGCGCGCATATCCTCGAAGGCCAGGCGGTTGCGCTGGCCAACATCGATCCGGTGATCGCCGTGATCAAGGCATCGCCGTCGCCGCCGGAAGCACGCGAGGCGCTGACCAGTCGTGTGTGGTCGCCTGGTGCGGTAACGGAAATGCTGGCCCGTGCTGGCCATGTATCCACCCGGCCAGACGATGCACGCAGCTGACTTTGGTCCGGGTCCGGAAGGTTACCGGCTGTCGCAGGTTCAGGCCCAGGCGATTCTGGATCTGCGTCTGCAGCGGCTGACCGGGCTCGAGCAGGACAAGATCATCAATGAGTACCAGGAACTGCTGTTGCGGATCCGCGAGTACACGGAAATTCTGGCCGATCCGGAACGCCTGATCGCTGTCATTCGTGCGGAACTCATCGAGATTCGCGACAACTATGCCGATGCGCGCCGTACGGAAATCGTGCAGGACTACTCCAGTCTGGAGATGGAGGACCTGATTCCCGAGGAAGACGTGGTAGTGACTCTTTCGCATGGCGGTTATGCCAAGGCGCAGAGCGTCAGTGACTACCAGGTTCAGCGTCGTGGCGGCAGGGGGCGTACGGCCGCGAAGGTCAAGGAAGAGGATTTCATCGACAAGCTCTTCATCGCCAATACTCACGATACCTTGCTGTGCTTTACCAGCACCGGCAAGATGTACTGGCTCAAGGTCTATCAGGTGCCGCGTGCAGGACATGGTGCGCGGGGTCGGCCGATGGTGAACCTGCTGCCGCTGGAACCCGATGAGCGCATCAACGCCGTCTTGCCGGTACGGCAGTTCAGCGACCACAACTTCATCTTCATGGTGACCAGTAGCGGCACCGTCAAGAAGACCGCGCTGGATGCTTTCTCGCGTCCGCGGACGGCGGGTATACGCGCCATTGACCTGCATGAAGGTGACCGGCTGGTCGATGTTGCCATCACCGATGGCGAATGCGACATCATGCTGTGTGCAAGCACTGGCAAGGCGATCCGCTTTCATGAGTCAGACGTGCGGCCCATGGGCCGGGCGGCGGCCGGGGTGCGCGGCATGCGTATTTCCGAAGGGCACGAGATTATCGCCTTGCTGATCCTCGGCGAAGGCGAGGTGCTCATGGCTACCGAAACCGGTTACGGCAAGCGCACTGCTGTTGACGAGTTCCCGGCGCAGGGGCGTGGTGGTCAGGGCGTTATCGCCATCCAGACTTCCGATCGCAATGGCCGCATGGTCGGTGCGATCCAGGCCATGGATGAAGACGAGATCATGCTGATCAGCAGTGGCGGTACGCTGGTGCGTACGCCGGTCGCTGAGGTTTCGCGGCAGGGTCGCAATACACAGGGCGTGCGGCTGATCCGTATTGGTGACGATGAGCGTCTGGTCGGTCTTGACCGGATCGTTCCCGGAACTGATGACGGACGATGGCGAGGCGACAGAATAGTCCGCCGGCCGATACGCATTTTCCAGGCAACAATTCCACGAGAGAAGCAGATGGCAAGGGTTATCAATTTCAGTGCAGGTCCGGCTGCGTTGCCGCTTGAGGTGCTGCAGCAGGCCCAGGCTGAGATGACGGACTGGAACGGTACCGGCATGTCGGTGATGGAGATCAGTCACCGCAGCAAGCAGTTCATCAAGGTTGCCGAACAGGCTGAAGCGGATCTGCGCGAGCTGATGCAGATTCCGGACGATTACTCGGTGCTGTTTCTGCAGGGCGGAGCGACGACGCATTTTGCCCTGCTGCCGATGAACCTGGCTGCGCCGGAACAGTCGGTGGATTATCTGGTGACGGGCAGTTGGTCGAAGAAGGCCAGCAAGGAAGCGGCTGCACTGCGCAAGGTCAATATCGTCGCGGATGGCTCTGCCTCCAGCTATATGGATGTGCCGGCGCGTGCGGAATGGAAGCTCGATCCTGATGCAGCGTATGTCCACTATTGTGCCAATGAGACGATCAGCGGGCTGGAAATGCATGCGCCGCCTGAAGTCGGCAACGTGCCGCTGATTGCAGACATGTCCTCGACGATCCTGTCGCGTCCCGTTGATGTGCGGAAGTTCGGGGTGATCTACGGCGGCGCACAGAAGAATATCGGTCCGTCCGGTCTGGTGATCCTGATCGTGCGCAAGGATCTGCTTGAGCGCGCACCGGCTGGTTTGCCCGGGATTCTCAAGTATTCGGCGCACGCTGCAGCCGGTTCCATGCTGAATACACCACCGACCTTTGGCTGGTACATCGCCGGTCTGGTATTTGCGTGGCTGAAGCGGCAGGGCGGTCTGGAAAAGATGGCCGAGATCAATCGCCGCAAAGCCGAGCTTCTCTATCAGGCTATCGACACATCGGGCCTCTACAGCAATCCGGTGGCCAAGCCATACCGCTCCTGGATGAATGTGGCATTCACGTTGGCTGACGCTGCGCTGGACGCTGAATTTCTCGCGCAGGCGGAGAAGGCCGGGCTGACCAATCTGAAGGGGCATCGGGATGTAGGCGGGATGCGCGCCAGTATTTACAACGCCACTTCCGAAGCTGGTGTTGCGGCGCTCGTGCAGTTCATGGCCGAGTTCGAGAAACGACACGGTTGAACGCACGGATATATGGATTCAGGCAGAGGTTGATGCAGTGAGCGAGAAATCGACATACAAAATTCTGACTCTCAACAGCATTTCAGTTGAGGGTTTGCAGCGTTTGCCACGCGAGCGTTATGAGGTGGCTTCGGATATCGGTCATCCGGACGCGATCATGGTGCGTTCGGCAAAGATGCATGACATGGCCATTCCGGAATCCGTTCTGGCAGTCGCACGGGCCGGGGCGGGCGTCAACAACGTGCCGGTAGCAGCGCTCGCCAAGCGTGGTGTGCCGGTTTTCAATGCGCCCGGTGCCAATGCCAATGCGGTCAAGGAACTCGTGCTGGCTGGCATGCTGCTTGCGGCACGCAATATCTGCCAGGCCTGGAATTTCGTTGAAAATCTCAAGGAAGACGGGGCAGCCCTCGACAAGGCGGTAGAAGGCGGCAAGAAGAAATATGTCGGTTTCGAACTGCCGGGCCGCACGCTTGGCGTGATCGGCCTGGGTGCGATCGGTGTGCAAGTGGCCAATGCGGCGGCAAACCTCGGTATGCGTGTCATCGGTTTCGATCCGCAGGTTACGGTTGAGCGTGCATGGCAGCTTTCTGCAGCTGTTGAGCAGGCCCGCAGCCTGGATGAGCTGTTCAGTCGGTCCGACTTCCTGACCGTACATGTTCCATTGCTGGATGCTACCCGTGCGCTGGTGAATGAAGCCCGCATCAATCTGATGCCAGCTAAAGCCGTAATCCTGAATTTTTCTCGTGGCGAGATTGTAGATGAGGGTGCAGTGGCTGCCGCTCTGGCTGCCGGGAAGCTGACTGCCTATATCAGCGATTTTCCGAGTCGGCTGCTGATCGGTAATCCGAAAGTGATTTCACTGCCGCATCTGGGTGCTTCAACTCACGAGGCTGAATCGAACTGTGCGGTGATGGTCGCCGAGAATCTTCGTGCTTATCTCGAGCATGGCGTCATACGCAATTCGGTGAATTTCCCGGAAGCTGATATGCCGCGCACCACGCCATACCGGATGACGATCGCCAATGCCAACGTGCCCAACATGGTCGGTCAGATATCTACCTGCCTCGGCGATGCAGGGCTGAATATTGCTGATCTGCTCAACAAGTCGCGTGGTGAACTGGCCTATACGATCGTCGATCTTGACGGGCCGGTGACGGAGGAAACCGTGGCGCGGATTCGTGCCATTACGGGCGTACTGAGCGTGCGCTGCCTCAACGAGCTTGTGAGCCAGCCAGACTGAGATTTCTGAATGGTCAAGAAACGGCAGAAACCAGCGATACGCAAGACCGGCGCCAAAGCTCCGGCACTTGGCGCATTGCGCAAGCAGATCGATGCCGTTGATCAGCAGATCCAGGTGCTTATCGCCGAGCGTGCAGGTCTGGCCCAGCAGGTTGCAGTTGCCAAGGGCGAGCGTGTCTCTGCAACCGGTTACTACCGGCCTGAACGTGAGGCAGAGGTGTTGCGCGGTGTGGTGGCGCGCAACCAGGGGCCATTGACCGATGAAGAGATGGTCCGGCTGTTTCGCGAGATCATGTCGGCGTGTCTGGCCCAGGAATAGCCGCTCAAGGTGGGCTATCTGGGACCGGAAGGTACCTTCAGCCAGTCCGCGGTCTACAAGCATTTCGGTCACTCGGTCCGTGCGCTGCCGCTCGGCATGATCGATGAGGTCTTTCACGAGGTTGAGTCGGGCGCAGCCGATTTCGGTGTAGTGCCGATCGAGAATTCCACGGAAGGTACGGTCAACCATACGCTCGACATGTTTCTGACTTCGCCGCTGAAGATCTGCGGTGAAGTCGAGATGCGCATTCGCCAGCATCTGCTCGGCAACGATGGCGAGCCTCGACAAGGTGTCGCGGGTCAGCGCCCATCCGCAGTCTCTGGCCCAGTGCCGTGCCTGGCTGACGCGAGTATCTGCCGGTGCCGAGCTGATTCCGGCGAGCAGCAATGCCGAAGGTGCGCGCCGGGCGCGCGACGAGGCGGGAACGGCCGCGATTGCCGGCGATGCCGCGGCTGAAGTCTATGGGCTGCAGAAGCTGGTTGCCGATATCGAAGACCGCCCGGACAACACCACCCGCTTTCTGGTGATCGGCGGGAGCCTGCTGGCGGCAAGTGGCTGACGACCAGCACCAGTCTGCTGCTGTCGGCGCGTGATACGGATGATGCCGGCGCCTTGCACCAGCTGCTGGCGCCGCTGGCCAGGCAGCAGGTCAATATGAGCCGTATCGAGTCGCGGCCGTCACAGCGCCGCAAGTGGCACTATGTCTTTTTCGTCGATATCGACGGACATGCTGAGGATAAAAATGTAGCGCTGGCCCTGGCCGAGCTGCAGAAAGGTACCCAGCTGTTCCGCATCCTCGGCTCCTACCCCAAGGCCGTGCTCTAGCAGTACCGGATGCAGATGTCCGGGCCGGATTGCTTTTCAGCACTTGCCGCCGAGGGAGTGCT
>CAVOQT010000017.1:0-572386 GCA_963698405.1 uncultured Gammaproteobacteria bacterium | reverse complement strand
GGCGGGAGCATTGCCGTTATCATAAGCTGAGTTCATTTGAGGGCAGATCTGTGACGGGGTTGCCACGGCGTGTGAATGTGCTGGGTATCCCGGTCGACTGTGTCGACATGGCGCGTACGCTTGCGGCCGTCGATGACATGGTCCGGCGTGATCGGCCGCGCACCATCCTGGCCGTAAATCCTGAAAAAATAATGAAGGCCCAGTCCGACCCGGTGTTGCGCGCTGCGCTGGACGAGGCGGGCTCTGCTGATCCCGGATGGTATCGGTGTGGTATACGCCGTGCGCATGCTGTGGGGAGAGCACATTGCCCGTGTAGCCGGTGCCGACTTGATGCCGGCGATCTGCGCGCGGGCCGCCAGCGGGGCTACAGGGTCTTTCTGTTTGGTGCCAGCCGCGAGAGTGAACGAGCAGGCGGTGGCGACAGCTCCAGCATCGAGTATCCCGGTATCCATATCGTCGGGCATCGCGACGGCTACGTAAAAGATGAGCAGCATGCCGGAGCTGATCGATGACATCAACGCATCGGTGCGCGCAGATCCTGTTTGTTGCGCTCGGCAGTCCCGAAGCAGGAACTGTGGATGGAGAAGTATCTGCCCGGTTTGCACCATGTCCGCGTCTGTCAGGGTGTCGGCGGTACCTTTGATGTGATCGCCGGCCGCGTGCGCCGGGCGCCGGCAATCGTTCGGCGTGCCAATCTCGAATGGCTGTACCGGCTGATCACCCAGCCCAAGCGTGCCTATCCGCCAGGTGGCCTTGCCGCAGTTCACCCTCGCCGTATTCCGTGCCAAGCTGTCCAGCCGTTCCTGAAGCTGCTGGAATCAGCTCATGAGCATCCCTGCGCCGTCCGCCTTGCCCGGCGACCTTCTCGCTTCCATCGCCGCCGTGGTCGGTGCCGCCCACCTCCGCACGGACGACGAATCCCGCACCTTCTACTCCACCGATGTCTTCCGCCAGGCTGATGTACTCAGCGCGGCGGTGGTCAGCCCGGGCAGCGTGGCGGAGCTGCAGGAGGTCATGCGCCTCTGTGCCCGGCACCGGACGCCGACCGTGGTGCGCGGCGGCGGTGCCTCCTATACCAATGCCTATCTGCCGATCCGGGCCGGCACGCTGACGCTCGATATGGGGCGTCTGACCGGCATCGAGATCAATGCCGAAGACATGTATGTCACGGTGGAGCCGGGCGTGACCTGGGCGCAGCTCTACGAGGCGCTTGCGCCGCACGGTCTGCGCACGCCGATGTGGGGGCCGTTCTCCGGGCTGGTGGCAACCGTCGGCGGCGGCATGTCGCACCAGGCGGTGAACTACGGCTCGGGGCTGTACGGCGTCTCGGCCGAGTCGCTGCTGTGCATGGACGTGATCCTCGCCAGTGGCGAGATGCTGTCCACGGGTTCTGCCGGCGGCACGCACAGCCTGCCGTTCTTTCGCTACTACGGGCCGGATCTGGCCGGCCTGTTTGTCGGTGATGCCGGCGTGCTGGGCGTGAAGGCGCGCATCACGCTGCGTCTGATGCACAAGCCGGAAGGCTTTGCCGGCAGCTCCTTCGGTTTTCCCGACGGCGAGAGCTGTCTGCGTGCGCTGATGGAGATCGCGCGCCTCGGCGTGGTGGCACAGAATTTCGCGCTGGATCCGCGCCAGCAGAAGACGGCGCTCACGCAGATGGCTTCGGCCAATCCCTTCGATGCCGCGAAGTCGGTGTTTTTCTCGGCGCGCAATCCGCTCGACGGCGCGCTGCAGGTCGCGACAGATGGGACTGGCCGGGCGGAACTTCCTGCGCAATGCGGTGTACTCGGCGCATTTCGGTACCGAAGGGCTGACCAATGCCGAAGCGCGGCATGAAGCTCGCCAGCGTGCGCGCCATCGCAGCCCGGCATGGCGCCGAGGTGGCGAATTCGATTCCGGTCTACTTCAATGCCAATCCCTTCATGCAGCTGACGCCGATCCTCGGCCCCAATGGCGAGCGCTGGAAGCCGACGCACGGCATCCTGCCGTTCTCGGCGGTGCTGAAGCACCATGCCGATTTCGAGGCGCTGCTGGTCGAGTATCGCGACCGGATGCGCGAGCACCGGGTGCAGCTCACGCGCATGCTGATGACCTTCAGCACCAATGCCTTTATCTATGAGCCGACCTTCCTCTGGGAAGACGAGCGCAGCATCTATCACCGGCGGGTCTATCCGGCGGCGCTGCTGCCGAAGGTGCCGGAACACGCCGCCAATCCGGCCGGCCGGGCCCTGGTCGACGAGCTGAAGGAGCGCATCCAGGAACTCTGCACCCGCAACGGCGCCAGCCACCTGCAGATCGGCAAGGACTACCCCTGGCTGGAGACCCGCAAGCCCGAGACCGGGGCCCTGGTGCGGCAGCTGAAGGCCATCCTGGATCCGGACGGGCTGCTGAACCCCGGCGCCCTGGGTCTGGGGTAGGAGCGGCTTCTGTGGGAGCGGCTTCAGCCGCGATCGATTTTTGACCGGAAAGGAAGAATCGCGGCTGAAGCCGCTCCTACCGGGAAAGGGCGGCCGTAGGAGCGGCTTCAGCCGCGATCTTTTCCGCAAATCAATCGCGGCTGAAGCCGCTCCTACGGGCCACATTGGGTTATTCTGTGCGCCCCAAAGTGATACCCGAGAGCGACTCATGGCCAGCAAGAAAGCATTTGATCTTCTTATCAAGAACGTGCGCGTCGTACGCCCCAATGCGGCGATGGTCGAGCAGGGCGATATCGCCATCAGCGACGGTCGCTTCGTGAAGATCGCGCCGGAAATCGCGGCCGCCAGCGCCAAGACGGTGTTTGACGGCAAGAACCAGCTGGCCTTCCCGGGTCTGGTCGATCCGCACATGCATACCGGCATCTATTCCCCGCTGGCCGAAGATGCGCTCACCGAGAGCCGCGCGGCCGCCCAGGGTGGCGTGACTTCCAGCCTCAACTACATGCGCACCGGCGGCTACTACCTGAACAAGGGCGGCTCCTACAAGAAGTTCTTCCCGGAAGTGCAGGAGATTTCGGCGGGTCGTTTCTACGTCGACTACGCCTATCACCTCGCGCCGATGGACAAGCGGCATATCCGCGAGATCCCGAACCTCATCAATGATTTCGGCGTGACCTCCTTCAAGATCTTCATGTTCTACGGCGGTCACGGCCTGCACGGCCGGTCCTCGAACCAGCATGAGTTCCTGATGATCGGCGAAGACGAGAAGTACGATATCGCGCACTTCGAGTTCGTCATGCGCGGCATCCGCAAGGCGATGAGCAAGTATCCCGACAAGGCCGATGCGCTGTCGCTGAGCCTGCACTGCGAGACGGCCGAGATCATGTCGGCCTATACCAAGATCGTCGAGGAAGAGGGCACGCTGAAGGGCCTGCATGCCTATAGCGCCGGCCGTCCGCCGCATTCCGAGGGTCTGGCGATTTTCATCGCTTCCTATCTCGCCAACGAAACCGATCTGCCGAACATCAACCTGCTGCACCTGACCTCACGCAAGGCCGTGATCGCGGCGCTGCAGATGGCGGCGGTTTTCCCGCACATCGATTTCCGTCGTGAGGTGACCATCGGCCACCTGATGCTGGATACCGACTCGAAGGCGGCTGCGCTGGCCAAGGTGAATCCGCCGATCCGGCCGCGCGAAGATGTGGATTTCCTCTGGGAGCAGCTGGTGGCCGGCAACCTCGACTGGGTGTGCAGCGATCATGCCTGCTGCAAGCACGAGATGAAGATCGACCACAAGAAGCCGGGCAACATCTGGCTGGCGAAGTCCGGCTTTGGCGGTACCGAGTACATGCTGCCGGCGCTGATCACGGAAGGCCGCAAGCGCGGTCTGACCTACAACCAGATGGCCAGGCTGACCAGCTTTACTGCCGCCCAGCGCTTCGGCCTGCCCAGCAAGGGCGATATCGCCGAGGGTCTGGATGCCGATGTGGTGCTGGTCGATCCGAACGACAGCTGGACGGTGCGCGCTGCCGACTCCGAGTCACAGCAGGGCTATACGCCCGTTCGAAGGCCTGGAGATGACGGCGCGGGTCAAGACGACCTTCCTGCGCGGCCAGCGGATTTACGACAACGGCGAGGTGCTGGGCAAGCCGGTCGGCAAGTATCTGCACCGCCCGTATTGAGATCGGGATCGGGATCGCGGCCGTAGGAGCGGCCGTAGGGCGGCTTCAGCCGCGATTCATCGATCCGGCCGTCTTACGACCGAGCGAGAAAGGTCGGGACGTGGATATTGTTGCTGGTGCGGGCAAAGATGCCGGTCTTCGGGCCATCGCTGCTGTTCAGTCGTTCGCCGCTGTTTTTCACGCGGACCAGTTCGGCGAACATCATGATGATCGACAGGGTGTAGCGGCCGGCGTCCGCCGGCGACATCTTGCGGACTGAAACCTGGACGGCGGTTTCGCGTTCGGTCGGTGGAACGCTGTGCATGGCCTTGCGCAGCGATTCAAAGCGCGGGCGAATGGACTCGGGGATGTCGTCCACGTGCAGCGTTTCGAGGTGGTCGACGTAGGCCGTGATCAGCCGTTGCTTGGCCGGTTCATCGACGGTCAAGGCACGGACGGCGGCGAAGAATCGATCCGGGACCGGGCGCATGCAGATGTTCACCTGAAAAACTTATGTACAATCAATATCTTAGCAGTTAAAACTATATCGGGCTTTCTGTGCCCGACCCAAATCCTGCCACTTGATCTGTGAGACGGTTCACGCATGACTGACACCAGCGCGACGAGCAGCGCAGCAGAAGACGCCGGGGCGCGATTTCATCCGCCAGATCGTTGCCGATGATCTGGCCAGCGGACGCCACCGGGAGATCGTGACGCGCTTCCCGCCGGAGCCCAACGGCTACCTGCACATCGGTCATGCCAAGTCGATCTGCCTGAATTTCGGCATCGCCGCCGAGACGGGCGGGCGCTGCTTCCTGCGTCTCGACGACACCAATCCGCTCAAGGAAGATCAGGCCTATGTGGACTCGATCATCGATAGCGTCCGCTGGCTCGGCTTCGACTGGGGCGACCGGCTGACGCATGCTTCGGACTATTTCGCGAAGATCCATGCCTGTGCCCTGCAGTTGATCGAGGCTGGCAAGGCCTATGTCGACAGCCTCACGGCGGAGCAGATGCGCGAATATCGCGGCACGCTGACCGCACCGGGCCGGGAGAGCCCGCATCGCGGGCGCAGCGTGGCCGAGAACCTTGAACTGTTCGACCGCATGCGGGCCGGTGAGTTCGCCGACGGGCAGCATGTGCTGCGCGCGAAGATCGACATGGCCGCGCCGAACATCAACCTGCGCGACCCGGTGCTGTACCGGATTCGCCGGGCAGCCCATCAGCGTACCGGCGATGCCTGGTGCATCTATCCGATGTACGACTTCGCGCACACGATTTCCGATGCGCTGGAAGGCATCAGCCATTCGCTGTGTACGCTGGAGTTCGAGGATCATCGCCCGTTGTACGAGTGGCTGCTCGCGCAGCTGCCCTTGCCGGCCAAGCCGCGCCAGATCGAGTTTTCACGGCTCAACCTGGCCTTCACGGTGACCAGCAAGCGCAAGCTGGCCGAGCTGATCGCGCTCGGGCATGTGTCGGGCTGGGACGATCCGCGCATGCCGACCATCGCCGGCATGCGCCGGCGCGGTTATCCGCCGGCGGCCTTGCGCGACTTCGTGCAGCGCACGGGCGTGACCAAGAAAGAGCACCTGATCCAGATGAGCCTGCTGGAAAACTGCGTGCGCGAGGAACTCAACCGGCAGGCACCGCGTGCCATGGCGGTGTTGCAGCCGCTGAAAGTGGTGCTGCTGAATTACCCGGCTGGCCAGACCGAGCAGCTGCAGGCCGTGAATCATCCCGATCGCCCCGAGCTGGGTGAGCGGCAGATCCCCTTCGGTCGTGAACTGTGGATCGAGCAGGATGATTTTGCCGAGCAATCCGCCGAAGAAATTTTTCCGGCTGCAGCCGGGCGGCGAAGTGCGACTGCGCTATGGCTACATCATCAAGTGCGTTGAAGCGTCGATCAAGGATGCGGCGGGGCAGGTCACTGAAGTGCACTGCAGCTACGATGCCGAGACGCGCAGTGGCATGAGCGGTGCCGAACGCAAGGTGAAGGGCACGATCCACTGGGTCAGCGCGGCGCATGCGATACCAGCCGAAGTGCGACTCTACGACCGCCTGTTTGCCGTCCCGCGTCCGGATGCCGATGCGGATGGCCAGGACTTCAAGAGCTTCCTCAATCCCGGCTCACTGCAGCTCGCTGCAAACTGCCAGCTTGAGCCTGCGCTGCAGGCGACTGCAGCGGGCGATGTACTGCAGTTTGAGCGTCTCGGGTATTTTGTGGCAGATCGTTGCGAGCACAGTGCTGCGCGCGCGGTCTACAACCGCGTCGTCACCCTGCGCGACTCCTGGGCCAAGCTCGAGGTAGGGTAGGAGCGGCTTCAGCCGCGATCTTATTCTTCTGACCAAATATCGCGCCTGAAGGCGCTCCTACCGGGACATGGGATCGCGGCTGAAGCCGCTCCTACGGCGTCGCGCTCCCCGTAGAGCGGCTTCAGCCGCGATCGTCGTTACAGTGCGATCACGCGGCGCGACCACGTACCGGAGCGCCGCGCCAGCCCCAGCCTTCGGCAGCGCTGCCTTCGGCGCGGGCGATCTCGAGCACGCCGAATGAATTGACCAGCGCGAGAAACTCACCGGGCTGCGCTTCGGCGTAGGTCTGGCACAGCTCATGCGTCGGCCACCGGCCAGCACTTCGGCCTTGCGCAGACGGTTCAGCAGCCCGGCATCGATGTTGGTGATCAGGTTGCCGAAGTTGTCGATGGCCACCACCGTGCCGCGTATCTCGTGCTCGTTGCACAGGGGATCTTCCAGCAGCGAGGGCACCAGTTCGCCAGCCGGCGGACCGATGTCGCGGATGCCAAACAGACCTGCCGCGAGACCGGCTGCAAGCGGGGCAAAGATGTCGCGGCCATGAAAGGTATTGCTCGGTATCGGCCAGCCTTGCTGCATGCGCCAGCTCTCAGCGAGGCGGTGGCAGCTGGCACCGGGCCGGCTGAGCAGGGGCTGCAGCAGGCCGTTGTCCGGAGCCAGGAACAGATGACCGTCCAGCTCGCCGGCGATGATGTTGCGCTGTGTGCCGACGCCTGGATCCACGACCGCCACATGCACCGTACCGGCCGGGAAATACTGGTAGCTGCGAGCCAGCCAGAATCCCGCCTCGATCGGCCAGTGGGCCGGAATCTCGTGCGTGAGATCGACGATGACTGCATCCGGCAGTCGCTTGAGGATGGCGCCCTTCATCACCCCGACGAAGGGCCCCTTGAGGCCGAAATCCGTCGTCAGTGTGATGAGCTGTGGCACGTTCAGCCGGTCGCGTCGACGCTCTGCCCGACGCTTGCGGACCGGCCGCGACGTTGCTGCCACCAGCTGCCGACGTGGGCCTGGAGCATCAGGATGCTGGGCGTCAGGATCAGCGTCAGTATCGAGGCGAAGGTCAGGCCGCCGATGATCACGGTGGCCATCTCGGCCCACCACTGGCCGCTCGGGCTGCCGAAGGTGATATGGCGGTCGAGGAAGTCGATGTTCATGCCGAGCGCCATCGGGAACAGGCCGAGAATCATCACGACCTTGGTCAGCAGCACCGGGCGCAGGCGCTGCGCGCAGGTGCGCAGTATCGCTTCGCGCGCTTCCATGCCGGCCTCAACCAGTTTGTTGTAGGTGTCGATCAGCACGATGTTGTTGTTGACGATGATGCCGGCCAGCGCAATCGTGCCGATCCCGCAGTTCACCAGACTGAACGGCCGTCCGGTGACCAGCAGCCCGATCAGCACACCGCCGGTGGAGAACACCACCGCGGTCAGCACCAGCAGCGGCTGGAACAGGCTGTTGAACTCGGCCACCAGAATCAGCGTGATCAGCCCCAGGCCGATCAGGAAGGCCTTGACCAGGAAACTCGCGGTTTCCTGCTGTGTCTGTGCGCCGCCCTTGAAGCGGATCGAGACACTGGGGTCGAGATTGAGGCGAGGGCAGCGCCTCGGTGACTTTGGCCAGTACCGGATCGATCTGTACGCCACGGTCGAGGTCAGCCTGTACGAGCATGGTTCGGCGCATGTCGGTACGCATGATGGTGGGTGTGGCGACACCGGGTTTGCGGGTCACGAAAGTGCCGATCGGTACGTTGCCCGAGCGCGTCGGGATGCGCAGTTCAGACAGCGCATCGATGCTGCGGCTGTCAGACGGGAAACGTACGCGGATATCGATTTCGTCATCAGCATCATTGGGCCGGTAGGTGCCGAGCTTGATGCCGTTGGTGACCAGCTGGATGATGCTGCCGACCAGCGATACGTCGGCACCGAATTTTGCTGCCTCCGCGCGATCGACATCCATGCGCCATTCGATGCCCGGCAGTGGTTGGGTATCCTCGGCATTGCGTACGCCGGGAACCTTTGCCAGTACGGCGTGAATCTTGGTGACTGCATCACGCAGCGCATCCAGCGATGGTGACGAAGCCTCTATGTTGACCGGTTTGCCCTGCATTGGACCGGCTTCCGGCAAGCGCGGTTCGATCACCAGTCCGGCGATATCTGCGGTGCGTTGCCGGATATCGGCAATGATCTCCGCAGCCGGGCGCCGGTTTTCCCAGTGGCTGAAATTCAGGCTGATCGAACCGATCTGGTCAGGTGGTGCACCCTGGTTGCCCTTGCCCGAGCTGGCGTACGCGGTCTCGATGCCCTCGATACCGTAGATGCGCTGCTCCACGAGACGCACCAGCCGGTCTTTCTCCTGGATGGAGAGGTCGCCACGCGCACGGATGTCGACGCTGCCCTGCGGAGGGTCAACGTGCGGGAACAGCGTGACACCACGACCGAGAAAACCGTAGGTGATGAACACGAGGATCAGCAGGCCGGTCAGCATGCTGACGGTGCGGCCGGGATGGTTGACTGCGCCGGTGACGATGCGCAGGTAGCGTCCGGTCCAGCCGCCGATCTGCTTGAGATCGCCGACCTCGGCCAGCATCAACTGCTGTCGGCTCTCCGGGGTGAGGTGTCCGGCGCGGCCAAAGATCGAACCCAGCGCCGGCACCACGAACATGGCGATGAGCAGCGATGCGACCAACGTATAGACCAGCACGATCGGCATCGACTTGAGAAAACTGCCGATCAGGCCGGGCCAGAAGATCAGCGGCAGGAAGGCCACGATGGTGGCTGAGATCGAGGCGAAGATCGGCCAGGCCATGCGCTTGGCAGCGTCTGCATAGGCCACGCGACGGTCCAGGCCCTCGGCCATGCGGCGATCGGCCAGCTCGACGACGACGATGCCGCCATCCACCACCAGACCCACCGACATGATCAGGCCGAAGAACACCACCATGTTCATGGTCATGTCGCCCATGTCGATCAGCAGGAATGCCGCACAGAAAGAGCCCGGAATGGAGATGCCGGCGAGCAGCGCATTCTGCAGGCCGAGGATGCCGATCAGACAGATCACCACCAGCAGTACGGCGACCACCACGTCGTTGACCAGCTGGTTGACGTCATCGCGTACGAAGATGGACTTGTCGCGTGAGTAGGTCAGCGTGATGCCGGGCGGCCAGGATGCCTGTGTTTCCGCCACCACGCGCTTGATGTTGGCAGCCACGTCCAGCAGGTTCGATCCGTTGCGCTGTACGATGCGGATGCCGACAGCCGGGTTGCCGTTCAGGCGGGCGTAGCTCTCCGGGTCCTTGAAGGTGCGCCGCACCTGCGCGATATCGCGGAAGTACACGACTTTCTGACCATCGACCTTCAGCGGCAGGCTGAGCAGATCCTCGGGTGACTCGATCAGGCCGGGCACATTGACGGCAAAGCGACCCTGTTCCGACTGCAGTGAGCCAGCGGCAACCAGCCGGTTGTTCCGCTGCACGAAGTTGAGCACGTCCGCTGGTGACAGTCCGTAACTTTCCATGGTGAGTGGATCGATGACGATCTCCAGCACCTCGTCACGGATACCGACCAGGTTGACCTCGAGTACACCGTCTACCGACTGCAGCCGATCCTGCAGACTGCGGGCGATGATATTCATGCTGCGTTCCGGAAGGTCACCGCCCAGATTGATGACCATCATCGGATCGAACTGCGAGAACTTGATCTCGTTGACGGTCGGTTCGCGTGCATCTTCGGGCAGCTCGGCCTTGGCGCGATCGACCCGCTCGCGGACATTGGTCAGTGCCTGGTCGATGTTGATTTCCGGCTCGAACTCGAGGCTGATCGAGGCGCGGTTTTCGGTCGCCGAGCCGACCATTTCCTTGATGCCTTCGATGTTGCGCAGTTGCTGTTCGAGCGGCCGGACCAGCAGACGTTCTGAATCCTCTGCGGAAACGCCGTCCAGCACCACGCCGATGCTGATGTAGGGGAAATCAACGTCCGGCTGGGCTTCCTTGGGGATGCTGCGATAGGCGACTGCACCGGCTGCCAGCAGCACCACCAGTGCCACCAGCACCGCGCGGCTGCGGCTGACGCAGAGATCGATCAGTGCATTCATGGGCGCAGAATCGCGGTCTGGCCGTCACCCGGCACGCTGGCGGCTTTGAGCCGGCACCGCCTTGACGGCCTGACCGGCCGAGACATAGCCCTGTCCGACCACGATGATGTTGGCCTGCTCGGGCAGACCGGTAACCCAGATGCCGTTGGTGCCGGACTGCGCGATGCTGATGCGGTGTGAAAATCACTTTGCCGGCTGCGTCTACGGTCTTGATGCCGAGTTCGCCCTCGGCATCCAGCGTGAGTATGGAGGGTGACACCAGGTAGGCGAGAACCACGCCGGCCGGAATACGCATCTCGGTGGTCACGCCGGCCGGCAGCTTGCCGGCCGGATTCGGCAGTTCCAGTTCGACCGTGAAAGTGCGCGTGGCTTCGTCGGCCACCGGTGCGATATAGCGGATCTTGCCGCTGACCACTTCACCGGTGACCAGATGTGCGGTAGCGAGCGTGCCGATGCGGACGAAACCTGCGTCCTGTTCGGCAATGCTGCCGGTCACGATCAGGTGCGTGTTGTCTACAAAGGTGGCGACCGGATCGCCGGCACGCACATAGTCGCCGATCTCGACATTCCGTTCCTGCAGCATGCCGTTGAACGGTGCGCGAACGCTCATGTAGTCGAGATCGAGTTCGGCACGCGTCAGTTCGGCACGTGCGGTTTCCAGTTTGGCCAGTGTTTCAGCCAGCTGTGTATCTGATACATAGCCTTTGGGTTTCAGCTCAAGCTGTCCCTTGTAGGAAGCTTCCTGCTGGTTGACGCCGGCGCGCGCCTGTTCCAGGCGGGCCTGACGATCGCGCAGATCGAGCTTCAACAGCAGCTCGCCGCTGCGGGCGAGGGCGCCGCGCCGCACGCCCAGTTCGCTGACGCGCCCGCTGGTTTCTACCTTCAGTTCCACCTGGCGTACCGGTGCGGTCCGTCCGTAGATGCTCAGGTTGCGGGTGACGGGTTGTGCTACCTGTGCCTGGAACTGCACGCTCATCGTTCCGGCTGCCGTTTCGCTCTCGGCGGTACTGTCTGGCGTAACGGCTTCCTTGCCGAACATGCCGGACAGCAGCCACAGTGCAACCAGTACCGCGAGGCCGAAGGCGATGAACTTGGGGCGGCTCGTCAACTGGTCGAAGATGCGCATGCGTAGTCCTCAGGGAATTCGGTGTGCGGGGCAGCGAGCAAACTCTAGATGCTCATGCAGAGCCATACCATCGACACTTCGCTGCAATCCACCAACCGGATGTATGTACGATTTTCTGCGGGCTATTGTGAGGCTAAAAAAACATATATCAATCATTCAGATAGATGATTTTTCATGTGTGATGCGGAGCGCTTGTGGGCTTTGTAACTTTTTGTAACCGCGAGCGGTGGTTGGCGCACTGCAGGTGTCGGCTGGCAGCACGGGGATTCCCGGATGCGCCTTGCGAAGGGCATTGCTAAGATGCGCCACCCCGGACGTTGCCGGGGCGCACAAGCTCAGCTAACCGAAAGGAATTGAAAATGAGTCAGGAATTTACCCGTCGCCGTTTCCTCGCGACCGTTGCCGTAGCGGTACCCGCCGGTGCTGTACTGATGAATGCAGCCACGGCTGCTGATCTGCCCCACCTGGATGTCAGTGATCCGTCTGCCAAGGCGCTGCTCTATACGCCCGATGCGACGAAAGTTGATACCAAGAATCCGGCCGCTGCCCGCTATGCAGCAGGCCAGACCTGCGCCAATTGCCAGGTGATCCAGGGCAAGGATGGCGAAGCTCATCGGCCCTGCGCGATCTTCCCGGGCAAGCTGGTTGCCGCTGCCGGCTGGTGCAGCGCCTGGGCGAAGAAGGCCTGATCAGGGTTTTTGGTGTTGCCGGATACAAGAATTCCGGCAAGACCACACTGATCGTCGATCTGGTGCGTGAGCTCACCCGCCGTGGCTGGCGGGTGGGCACCATCAAACACGCGCACCACAGCTTCGATATCGACCATCCCGGTAAAGACAGTTACCTGCATCGGACAGCCGGCGCGGCAGAAGTGATCGTCGCGTCGGCCTCCCGCTGGGCGCATATCCGCGAACTGGCCGATGAGCCGCCGGCCAGTCTCGAAGAACTGCTCGCTCACATGGGCCCGCTGGATCTGGTGCTGGTGGAGGGCTGGAAGCACGGCACGCATCCACGACTCGAAGTGCGGCGGAGCGAGAGTCCGGCGCCGCGACTCACCGATACCGACCCCGCCATACTGGCTGTGGTCTCCGATGTACCGTTGCCCGAGGAGCGCTGCCGCGTGCTCCTGCGCGCTGATCTGCCCGCCATCGCGGATTTTGTTTTGGTATCGGTTGGATTGCCGGTAGGAGCGGCGGTAGGAGCGGCGGTAGGAGCGGCTTCAGCCGCGATTCAACCTGATCGAAAACCCTGATCGCGCCTGAAGGCGCTCCTGCCAGCCGCGATTCCGCTCCCGTTAGTCGTCGGGATACAGCGGGGCGGTCATCACAACCGAACCGGCGGGCAGCAACTCACCGCCTTCCGGAATCACGGCCCAGCAGTTGGCTTGCAACAGCGATCCGATACGGAAAGATTCCTGTCCGGGCAGCAGTTGCACATGACAGCGGGCCTCGCTGTCCAGATAGCGATGGGCCTTGGCAAAGAAGCGCAGCGTGCCGCGACTGCGCACTGCTTCCGTGCACAGGGCTGGCGTGTGTATTTCCGCTGCGAGGCCTTGCATGGCGCGCAGTGCCGGGATGACGAAAAAGCGCATGCCGACGACCACCGCCAGCGGATTGCCCGGCAGGCCAAACAGCGGTGTGCCGTTCGGCAGGCGTGCATAAAGAACCGGTTTGCCCGGCCGGATGGCAACCTTGTGAAACAGGATCTCCCCGCCGAGTGCGCGCACCACGGCGGGAATCAGATCGAGTCGGCCAGCTGATACACCACCGGTGGTGAGAATCAGGTCGCAGGAATCCATCAGTCCGGCCAGGTGCTTGTGCAACTCCTCGCTGTTGTCCGGTGCAGCGATGTGCGTCGTTCTGCTGATGCCGAGCTCCGGCAGCAAGGCGCTCAGGTATGGTCCGTTCGCATCGCGTATCTGGCCACTGGCCAGTTCACTGCCGCGACTTGCCAGTTCGTTGCCGGTGGTGAGTATCGCGACACGCGGCGTTTTGCGTACCGGCACTTCATCGAGGCCGCAGGCGGCCAGTCCCATCAGCTGATGCGGTGCAAGTCGGGTGCCTGCAGGTACCACCAGCTGACCACGATGAAAATCTTCACTGGCCCGCCGCACGTTCTGGCCGGGTGGTACGGGCTGGATGAGACTGATCGTGGCTGGTGTTGGTCCACCCTGTACATGCCCGGGCACCCGCTCGACGGGTAGCACGGTATCGAGGCCGGTCGGGACCGGTGCCCCGGTCATGATTTCCCAGGCGTGGCCAGGTGTTGCGCGTGGCGGTGCAAGACCGGCCACGACGGTACCGGCTACCGGCAGAACGATCGGCTGCTGTTCGCTCGCGTCTGCGGTATCGGCGGCGCATATGGCATAGCCATCCATCGCTGCGTTGGCAAATGCAGGTACATCGAGGCGGGACTGCAGCGCTTGTGCGGTGACGGCATGGCAGGCCTCATGCAGCGGGAGAGTTTGCTCGGCCAGCACGGCCGACTCGGCGAGAATGATGCCGAGTGCTTCCTGGTAGCTGATCACGGTCGATCCTGATGGTGCAACGGCTTGTTGCCGCACTGCTGTCCCGGTATGTTGCCACACTTCCGGGCGCAGCCTTTGCGGCGCCTGCGCGCTGCCGACGGGCTGCGTGCCAAGCAGCATGGATCCAGCATGAATATTTCAACCAGCCGGCAAGTGGTTAACCGGGGAACGGCGGCAACCGCTGCGCTGCGCTGTCTGTGTTACGCAGCGTTTTCTGAATTGCTGGCCTCACCGCACGAAGTGGACGCGCGCGCAGGCCTGCTCGCACGGGTAGGCCTCGGTGAAGTGCTGGATGCACTGCTCACCGAGGTCGGTAGTGCAGAGCTGCATCGCCTGCAGGCTGAATACAGCGGATTGTTCGAGGTGGGCAGCGAAGGGCCGCCGATGCCGATCCGTGAGGATCTGCAGACCGGGCAGCGCGCTGGTACGCGCGAAGATGTGGTGCGCTTTTACGACTATTTCGGTTATGTGGTCGACGAGAAGTTTGCCTGGCAGCCAGATCATTTGTCGCTGGAACTCGAGTTCATGCACTACCTGTGTTTCAGGGAGTCTGAGGCAGGTGCTGATGTGCTGTCGTATCAGCTGGCACAGGTGGATTTCACGACACGTCATCTGGTCAGCTGGGTGCCCCGTTTTGCCGATGGCGTGGCAGAACTTGCACCAGACTCTTTGTATGCGCGGGTTGTTGCAGCGCTGCGGGATTTCATCGAGGAAGATTTTGCCTGGCAGACGGCAACGATCTCTGTGGGTGGAGAGGGCGTTTAATGGCCGCCACCGGGGGCGATGCGGCCACCGTCCGCCAAGCTGCAGATCAGCCCTGGCCGCGCCCGGCCGTTGCCTGGTATGCGCTCGCCATTCTGGTCGTTGCCTTCATCTTTTCCTTTGTCGATCGCATCATCCTCGCGATGCTCGTCGAGCCGCTCAAGCAGGATCTCGGGCTGACGGATACCGATCTCGGGGTTCTGCAGGGACTGGCCTTTGCCGTGTTCTACGCGGCGGTCGGTTTGCCGATCGGTCGACTGGCTGACCGCCGCAGTCGCCGCGCGATCATCGGCTGGGGCATTCTGCTGTGGAGCGTGATGACTGCCGTCTGCGGTCTGGCACGGAATTTCTGGGAATTGTTTCTGGCCCGGGTGGGCGTCGGGGTGGGCGAGGCGGCCTTGTCGCCAGCGGCATATTCGATGATCGCCGACTATTTTCCCCGCGATAAACTCGGGCGTGCAGTCGGCGTTTATCAGGCCGGTGCATTTTTCGGTGCCGGCTTGTCCTTTCTGGTTGGTGGTCTGGTGATTCAAGCGGTCAGTCAGGCTGGCAGCTTCAGTCTTCCGTTCATCGGCGCCGTGCGACCCTGGCAGATCGTGCTTTTCAGCGTGGGCCTGCCGGGTGTATTGATTGCGCTGCTGATGCTGACGGTGCGTGAACCTGCCAGGCGCGGGACGCTGGCCGGACATGCTGCCGGCATTCCCTTCGGTACCGTGGTGCGCTACGCGGTTCAGCGCTGGCGGGTCTTCGTGCTGCACTTCATCGGCTTTGCGCTGCTTGCCGTACCGATCACCACGATCATGACCTGGGGCTTCAGTTATTTCGTTCGTGTGCTGGGTTTCAGTCCACCGCAGGCAGCGCTGACGCTGGGCAGTATTCTGGTCGTGTTGTCGCCGCTGGGCGTCTACACGGGTGGCTGGCTCGCCGATATCCTGCAGCAGCGGGGCTATCGCGACGGCACGTTGCGCGTCGGTCTGCTGGCAGCCATCCTGCTGGTGCCGCTCTGCGCACTGGCTACCACGATCAGCACGCCGACGGTGGTCGTGGCACTGTTCTGCCCGCTGGTCTTTGTAGCCAGTCTGTCGATGGCAGTGGCACCAGCCGCACTGCAGGTGATTGCACCCAATCAGATGCGCGCACAAATTTCGGCCACCTGGATGCTGGTGCTCAATCTGGTCACCGCTGGGCTCGGTCCCACTGCGGTTGGGCTGATCACGGATACCGTGTTCGGTGATCCACTGGCGGTCGGGTCTTCGATGGCGCTGGTCAACTGTGTCAGTGTGCCGCTGGGTGCGCTGGCGCTGTGGGCGGCGCTGGCCCCGTTTCGCAAGGCAGCCGCAGAGCAATCCGTTTCAGTCTGATACTTGGCGACGAATATCAGTCTTTCGTCGGCTTCCATCTTGGGTTAGCATTCGCGATGCGCATACCGGTAGGTGACTGGTATGTTCGGCTCAGTACGGGGGAAGTCCATGATTGTTGAATGGTGGCGGTCAACCGCCTGCGGCTTGTCTGCGGTGTTTCTTGCGCCGGGTATCGCCATGCCGCTGTTTGCCCAGTCCACTGACCCGGAGGACGCTGACTCGGTAGCCGGCGTCACCGAAATCATCGTGACGGCGCGCAAGCGTGAGGAAAGCCTGCAGGACGTTCCCCTGTCCATCGTCACCCTGAGCGCTGACCAGTTGCAGGGGCGCGGCCTCGCTCAGCGACTACGATATCGCCAACTTCACGGTGGGCTTCCGCACCCTGCAGCAGACCGGCCGCGATGTCGATCGGCCGACGATTCGTGGCATGAGCGCACCGGTGAGTCGCGGTGAGCCCAATGCGTCGTACTTCATCGATGGCGTATTCGTCTCGGGCAGTATTTCGACTGCGGTGACGGGTGCCGTGGAGCGGGTAGAGGTGCTGCGCGGGCCGCAGTCAGCACAGTTTGGTCGGGCGACATTTGCCGGTGCCGTCAACTACGTCACCAAGAAGCCCGACCGATACCTTACAGGGCGAGATCAACTGACCGTCCGGTACGCATGATGACCATGGCGTCAGTGGCTGGGCCAGTGGTCCGATCGGCGACAGTACGTTTTCCTACCTGGTATCCGGCAGCTGGTCCGAGTATGGCGGCCAGTGGCGTAACCAGCTTGAGGAGCGGACAGGCGGTTACGACTCCGATCGCGCCTGCCGTTGCAGTTCTTTCTGCTCAATCCGCCGCAGAAGGCAGATCACAGCCGAGCTCGGTGCCGAGGAGACCACCGATCTGCTTCGGCAAGCTGGTATGGCGCCCGACCGATGGTTCCGAGGTCAGCCTCAAGTACGGTTTCACCAAGAGCGACGACTCGCACTTTCCGAATCTATCTGGCCACTGATCTGAACTGCAATCTGCCCTATGCAGGCACTGAGAGCGAGCCCTGGTTCCCCACGACCAACGGTGACTACTGCGGCAAGTGGAGCGTTGACGGGCGACATCAATCGCATCAATCTGCCCGATATTCGCGAGGGCGTTAAATACCGCTTCGCGGACACACTGCCGAGCGCGGAGATCCACATCCGGAGGATTACTCCATTCCGGGGCAGGAGCCCGGCACTTACCGTGAGCAGAATCGCGTGCTGCTGGAGTATGTGCAGGATGTAGCGGATTCACGCTGACCACCCGTGGTGCGTGGAACAAGGATGATTTTGAGCAGCTCTTTGATCTTGACCACACGGAGACCCGTGCTCGTCTGGGGGCTGTTCCATTTCGATCTGCAGCGCGACATCGAGGACAAGTCAGCTGGAGTTGCGCATCGATTCGCCCGGTGATCTGCCGGTACGTTACAGCCTCGGTGCTCTACTGGTACGATCAGGATCGTGAAAACCGGCAGCGCAGCTACCTGGGTCCGGCGGTGGTATTGGGGAACTTTTTCCGATCGGTGGTCCGGTGACCGCGGATTTCTCGCCCTCGACCTATATCGACGTGACCAACAAGGCGGTATTTGGCAGTCTCGATATCGATCTTGCAGAGCAGTGGACGCTGGCCCTTGAAGGGCGCTATGCGCAAGGACGAGAAATCCCTGAGCGGCGGCTCGCTGGGCACCTGTGATCCGGATGATCCAGCCGTCTGCTCGCCGGATGAGGTCGACCTGGAATTCAGCAACTTCACGCCACGGGTAACGTTGCGTTATCAGCCTGACTGATGAGCTGACGCTGTATTTTCTGGCCGCCAAGGGCAACAAGCCCGGTGATTTCAATTCCGAATTTTTTCGGGCGGCATCGATCCCAGTGCAGTGAATGCGGGCCTGAATGGCTGTACGCCCTCGACGCCCGCTGCTGGTCAATCCCTGTCTTGCCGAGCCGCTGGCAATCGTCAAGGAGGAGGAGCAATGGACCTATGAACTGGGTGCCAAGGCCAGCTGGCTCGATGGTCGGCTGATTACCAATCTGGCGGTCTACTATATCGACTGGCAGAATCAGGGCCTGTTTACCAATGTGAAGATCCTGCAGACAGCAGGAACCTATCTGACTACCACGATCATTCGCAATGTCGGGCAGTCAGAAGTGACAGGGATCTGGAACTCGAGACATCGTTCCGTGTCACCGACAATCTGTCGCTGATCGCCAACTACGGTTACACCGATTCACGCTATGTGGAAGGCGATGATCCCGGCCTGCTGAGCTTCCACGGGCGATGGCGATATTTCCGGTAATCACGTTCCCGGCGTGCCAAAGCACACGTTGATACTTGGTGCAAACGTGACGGCGCCGCTGTGATCGGGGCTCACCTCTGTTCATCACGCCGGACTTCGTGCTGAACAGCAAGCGCTATATCTCGGCCAGTAACTTCGCGTGGATCGGCAACGACATGACGCTCAACCTGCGTGCAGGTGTCGAGGCGGATCGCTGGACGCTGACCGGCTATGTGCGGAATCTGACTCGATGACAATACCCCGGTTTCCGTGCTGGATTTCTACAATTTCGGCAGTGTGGACATCCAGGGGCTCAGGGATGCCGGCCTGATCGATGCCTATGGCAACCTGCGCAACTCACCGGATACCGGAGATGCAACTGCAGATTCGAACAACGCCAAGGATCCACGCCTTTACGGTATCAATCCCAAGCGGGGCCGTGATGTGGGCCTTGAGTTCCAGTATCGCTTTTGAGGTTTTTTATCCGGTTGTCCACGTGTTGTACGGGCGTTGTCGAAGAGTGTATTAACATCATCTTCACACTGTTGTCCTGACGGAGATGCTGCACATGACTGATTCCACTGCGCCCATGGTCCGGGCTGACGGCACTTATGCCACCGTAGCCCTGCGTCAGGAAGCGATCACCGCCACAGTGGTGCAGACCCGCGTGCTGGGCGTCAACGGTGCCAATCCGGCCCCCGACCTGCGCCGCAATCTGGATTATTTCCTCGAGTCCATCGATATCGCCCAGGGCTTCGGCGGGCGCAGCGACCTGCTGCTGTTTCATGAATTTCCGATCACCGGCTTCTCCGAGTGGACCCGTGACCAGCACTACAACCTGGCGCTGGAAGTTCCGGGTCCGGAAATCGAACAGGTCGCGCAGCGTGCAAAGAAATACAACTGCTACATCGTCTTTGGCACTTATGCGAAGGATCCGAAGAACTGGCCGGGCCACATCCTGCACCTGATGGTGATGGCGAAGCCGGATGGTTCGATCGTCACGCACTGGAAGCAGCGCAATGTGCGCGGCATGTTCCCCGGTGGCGAGCAGTACACCTCGGTGATCTACGATGTCTACGATCGCTTTGTCGAGATGTATGGCGTCGATGCGGTGATCCCGGTCGAGCGCACCGATATCGGCAACATCGCGATGTCGGCGGTGCAGTTCGAGCCGGAGTTGTTCCGCTGCATGGCCTTCAAGGGTGCGGAGCTGATCTGTCGCGTGGCGACGGGTGGTTTCGAGTTTGACGATATGCGGCTGACCTCGTACCACAACAGCCTCTATACGATGATTTCCAACAATTGCGTAAATAGCGGCGAACGCAACCCGGGCTTCTTCGATGACCAGGCGCATGGCGGGCCGGGCCGTTCAGCGATCTTCGGGCCGCGCGGCGTGGAGCTCTGCAAGGCCGGGCCCTTCGAGACCAAAATCTCGGCGCGAATCCCGATCGGCGAGTTCCGGCTGCGGCACCGGATTCCCGATCTGCACATGCATCTGTACCGGCCGGTTCTGGATCAATACCAGGAACGCTACGCACCGGGCGGCTATATCGACTATATTCCCAAGGACAAGCGCGATGCCTTCCGCTATTTCCAGGAACGCTCGCGCTGGACCCATTACTGGTAGCAGAGAGAGCAGTGGTCACCGCACGCAGCAAGCTGACGCCCACCAGCGAACGGACTCGAGAACAGCTGATCCTCGCTGGTGAGCGACTGTTTGCCCGCAGCGGCCTCGACAATGTTTCCCTGCGGCAGATCAATAATGCGGCCGGGCAGCGAAATTCATCGGCTGCCCATTACCATTTCGGTTCCAAGGAGGCGTTGATCCAGGCGATTCATGAATATCGCGGTGGACGGGTCAATGAGCGACGCCATGCCATGCTGGCGCGCATGTCAGCACAGGAGCGCGAGACCGTACGGCCATTGATCAAGGCGCTGGTCTACCCGATCGTCGCGGAGATAGAAGAGGCGGACGGTGGCGGTAATTTCATCATCTTCCTGTCACAGCTCTACAGCAATCCGTCGCTTGACCTCATCCGTATGTGGCGTTCTCATCTGAGTGAGAGCGTCGGACAGATCTATCAGGACATGCGCGGCGTATTGCCGGAGATTCCCGAAGAAATGGCCGGCATGCGCTTCGGGCTGATGTGGGTGGCCATGATCAATGCACTGGCCGACCGGCAGCGTCTGATGGCGGTGAAAGAGGGCGAGGCTGCAGTGTCGCGTACGCTGCCCGTACTGTTTGTCTGCAATCTGGTCGACATGTTGTGTGGTGCGGCAGCCGCGCCATTGGCTGCCGAGACTGAAGCCGAGCTCCGGGAACTCCGCGCTGCGACAGCCAGACAGTCGGCCTGAGAGTACAGCCGGTCTTTCAGAGACCATGCGGACCGAGCGGGTTCGGTCGGGTCAGCAGCGAAGCCAGCAGCCGACGCAGAAATACGCTTGGCGGCAACCGGTCGATCGGACGTTCAGCTTTCAGTATCCGTTCCACGAGCCAGGGCGTGGCTGTTTCCGGTGTGTCGGCGATGGCATTCATCACCCAGCGAATTTTCTGCCAGCGGGCGTCGCCAATCCGTTCGCGAATCCTGTGGTTTTCCTCGATGGTCATCGGTGTCAGCACGAAGCCGGGGTTCAGCCAGCTGACCTGTACCGGGCAATCCCCGAGTTCCTTTGCTGTTGATTCGCTGAAATAGCGGGCCGCTGCCTTTGTGGTGCCATAGACGGTAAGGTCTTCCTGCTTGCGGCCGTCGTAGCCGAAGCCCACCGTGTTGTAGATCGCGCCACCACCCTGCTGCAGCATTCCGGCCAGTGCGACCTGTGTGCCATGCATCAGGCCTTTCAGGTTGACGTCGAGGGCGCGATCTATCCATTCCGGCGGTACGGCATCGAGGCGGATAACCGGCGGGCCGACACCGGCATTGTTCAGCCAGATATCCACCCGTCCGAAGCGTGCCACGGCTGCATCCCATAGCTGTTGCAGTTGCTCACGCTGGCGTACGTCACAGGGCTGGCTGGCGACGCGGTCTGGTGCCCCGAGCGCGCTCGTCGCCGTATCGAGCTTTTCGCCGGGGAGGTCGGAAAGCATGACCTTGCAGTCGCGTGTCACGAATGCCCGGGCCAGGCCGTAGCCGATGCCGCTGGCGCTGCCGGTGATGACGATGACGGGTGATCGCTGCATGACCTTGCAGTGCGGCTCTCAGGTCAGCCTGGCAGGCTGACGGGCGGGCCATCCACCAGCAGCACCTGGAAGCGCCCGGTGCCTTCACGAAGTTTTTTGGCCTGCTGGTATTCGGGTGAGTCCCAGAAGCGCAGTGCATGCTCACGGCTCGGCCATAGCGATATCAGCGCGCTGGGATGGTCGCACCATCCGCCCTCCAGAAAAGTGCCACCCGCACCCCGTATCAGGTAGTGCCCGCCGTGCTGCGAAACAAGCCCCGGAACTACGCTGGCATAGCCGGCCAGAAAGCGTTCCCTGTCGGTCAGATCGGCGAGGACGATCATGTAGCAACATTGGGTCATGACGGTGTACCGCTGCGTATTGGACTCGGTTTAGCGATACGGTGCGTGCCGTTCGCGGTGCAGACAGGATGCTACAGTAGGAGCGTGCGGTCTGCCTGTTCTGGCATGGTATCGGCCGGTCATTGAACTGACGTTCCTGGAGCCTTGTGCGCATGAGTACCCCCATCCGAACCGCAGAGGATTACATCGCCAGCCTGCGTGGCCGGCAATTGCGCGTGTTCCTGTTTGGCGAACTGGTTGCCGAGCCCGTCGATCATCCGATGATCCGGCCGTCGATCAATGCTGTTGCAGAAACCTACGATCTGGCTACCCGCAATCCGGAGCTGGGAACCGCTATTTCTGCCTATACCGGTGAACGCATCAACCGCTTTCTGCATGTGGTCAGCAGCGCCCACGACCTGGTCATGCAGAACAAGATGCAGCGGCGGCTCGGGCAACTGACCGGCACCTGCTTTCAGCGTTGTGTCGGCATGGATGCGATCAACGCGCTGCATTCAGTCACCTTTGAAATCGATGCGGCTCACAGCACTGATTATCACCGTCGCTTCGTTGCATTCGTCACCGAAATGCAGCACGCCGGTTATGTGATCGGCGGTGCGATGACCGACGCGAAGGGTGATCGCAGCAAGGCGCCGCACGAACAGGCTGACCCCGACATGTTCGTGCATGTCAGCCGGCGTACGGATGAGGGTGTGTACATCCGCGGTGCAAAGGCGCATCAGACCGGCTGCATCAATTCACACTGGCTGCTGGTCATGCCGACCATGCGACTGGGTCCTGCCGATGCGGACTACGCGATCGTCGCTGCTGTGCCGGTTGATGCGCCCGGCATCACCTATATCTATGGCCGCCAGTCCTGCGATACGCGCAGCATGGAGGGCGGCGACATCGATCCGGGCAACCGGAAGTTCGGTGGCCAGGAAGCGATGATCATCTTCGACGACGTGTTCATTCCCTGGAAGTACGTCTTCATGCATCGTGAAGCTGAGTTCGCGGCGATGCTGGTCGAACGGTTTACCAGTTATCACCGGCGCAGCTACGTCTGCAAGTCCGGAGTCGGTGATGTGCTGATCGGCGCAGCTGCGACCATCGCCGAGTTCAACGGTGTGGAGAAGGCCTCGCACGTGCGCGACAAGCTCGTCGAGATGACGCATCTGAATGAGACCATCTATGCCACCGGTATCGCCGCCAGCTATCAGGCGCATGAGCTCAAGTCCGGGGTGTATATCTGCGACGACATGCTGGCCAATGTCTGCAAGCATCACGTCACACGTTTTCCTTATGAAATCAGTCGATTGGCGCAGGATCTTGCGGGCGGATTGATGGTTACGCAGCCCTCTGAGCAGGATCTCAATCACCCGGAGATCGGTGCCCTGATGCGCAAGTATCTGCAGGGACGTGCGGATATTCCGACCGAGGACCGGCTGCGCATCCTGCGCCTGATCGAGAACATGACGCTCGGGCGCAACGCTGTCGGCTATCTGACTGAATCGCTGCACGGGGCGGGCTCGCCCCAGGCGCAACGCGTGCAGATCCTCAGGCAGATGCAGCTCGACTTCAAGAAGCAGTTGGCGAAGACGCTGGCCGGTATCGAGTCCGCAGACGGCGTTGCGGCGGAGTTCGCCGACTATATGGCTCGGGTCTTCAATCAATCATCTGACGGATAGTCTGGCAATGCTCAAGTTTCTGGCCGTTTTCGGCATCTTTCTCCTTTCACACCTGATTGCGGCTACGCCGGCCATTCGCCGCCGCCTGGCCGGGCTGCTTGGGGAGGTCTTGTTTACCGTCTGTTACTCAGCCATGTCGCTGACGCTCTTCACCTGGCTGATCCATTCGGCGCAACAGGCACCCTATGTGGAGCTGTGGCCACCGAATGTGTGGACCTACGCCATCACCGTTGCACTGATGCCGGTTGCGGCCGTGGCGTTTGGTGCGGGGCTTCTGCAGCCGAATCCGTTTTCCATTGCCTTCGTGGCCACACCCTTCAATCCGGACAAGCCGGGTGCCGTAGCGATCACCCGTCATCCACTGCTCTGGGGGCTGGGTCTCTGGGGGCTGGCGCATGTACCGTCCAACGGTGATCTGGCAGCAGTGATCATGTTCGGCGGACTTGGCTCATTTGGTTTTATCGGGATGTGGGCGGTGGAGACCCGAAAGCGCAAGGTGCTCGGTGAAGAGCAATGGCAGAAGCTGGCAGGGCCGACATCGGTGATACCGTTTGCCGCGCTGCTCAGCGGTCGTGCCCGCTGGCCGACAGACCGGGGCACGCTGATCGGTGCTGCGGTCGGACTGGCGGTTGTGGCCTGGCTCCTGCTGGGTGGTCATTTCTGGCTCGTCACGCGTAATCCACTCGCCATGTTCTGATGCAGCCCTTAAGCTGCGTGGTGTGGAGCACGGCGAACACTCATTGACAGCTTTTGACGACCTGCCGGCGACGCTGGCGGCCCTGGAAAAAAAGCATCTCTACCGTCGCCGGCGCGTGGTCGAAAGCCCTGCCGGTCGTGAACTGGTGGTCGATGGGCAGCGCTTGCTGAATTTCTGCAGCAACGATTATCTGGGGCTCGCCGCTGATCCGCGCGTATGCGCCGCGTTCAAGGCTGGCGTGGATCGCTGGGGCGTCGGTAGCGGCGCTTCGCATCTGGTGTCCGGACACACGGCTGCCCATCAGGAACTCGAAACTGCGCTGGCGGACTTCACCCGGCGACCCCGGGCGCTGCTGTTCGGTAGTGGTTATGCGGCAAATGTCGGTACGCTCAGCGCCTTGCTGGGTCAGCGCGATCAGGTCTTTGAAGATCGACTCAATCATGCCTCGTTGCTCGATGGTGGCTGGCTCAGTCGGGCCGGCTTCAGCTGGTTTGCACATGGCGATAGCGCAGATCTCGCCACTCAGCTCGATGCACAGTCGGCGTCTGCACGGCGCAAGCTGATCGTCAGTGACGGAACCTTCAGCATGGATGGCGACTTGTGTCCGCTCGATCGCCTGATCGCGCTGGCGAAGCAGCATGCGGCCTGGCTGATGATCGATGATGCGCATGGCTTCGGCGTACACGGCGCACAGGGCTGTGGTGTGGTGGATCCCGCCCGCCACGACTGCGACGATGTGCCGGTACTGGTCGGTACGCTGGGCAAGGCCTTTGGTACAGCAGGCGCATTTGTCGCCGGCAGCGAGACGCTGATCGAAACGCTGATTCAGCGCTCGCGGCATTACATCTACACCACGGCGATGCCGGCCGCACTGGCCGTTGCCACGCTGGAGAGTCTGCGGATTGCACGGGCGGAGGAGTGGCGGCGTACGCGGCTTGCCGAACATGTGGCGCAGTTCCGGCAGGGGGCCGCGCAGCTGGGCCTGCAACTGCTGCCGTCCTCGACGCCGATCCAGCCGGTGATCATCGGCGCCTCCGCACCGACCATGCAGATCAGTGCGGCACTGCAGGCGCGCGGCGTGCTGGTCGGTGCGATCCGTCCGCCGACTGTTGCGACAGGTAGTGCAAGGCTGCGCATCACCTTCTCGGCGCTGCATGAAAGTGCCGACATCGAGCGGCTGCTTGCGGTGCTCGCCGAGGCGGTCGCGGCATGAAGCAGCGTCGCTATTTCATTGCTGGCACCGATACCGGCGTGGGCAAGACCCAGGTCAGCGCTGCCTTGCTGTTGGCTGCACAGGCGTATGGTTGGCGCAGCCTCGGGCTGAAGCCGGTCGCGGCTGGCTGTGTACAGGTTGATGGGCAGCTGGTGAACGACGATGCCTTGCTGCTGCAGCGTTGCTCGAATCTGTCGCCCGCTTACACGGCAGTAAACCCTCTGGCTCTGGAGCTGGCGATCGCTCCGCATATCGCGGCCGAGTGGGCCGGTATCGTGCTGAGTGCAGCAATGCTGGCAGAGCAGGTACGCGTCCAGGAATCCGGTGCTGATGTGTTGCTGGTCGAGGGTGCTGGTGGTTGGCTGGTGCCGCTTAACCAAAGCGAGACGATGGCCGATCTTGCTGCCGCACTCGCGTACCCGGTGATACTCGTGGTGGGCATGCGGCTGGGCTGCATCAATCACGCGCTGCTGACTGCCCGGGCGATCGGCGATGCGGGTCTTGAGTTGGCGGGCTGGGTGGCGAACACCGTGGCGCCGGAGATGGAGGCGTTTGCCGAAAACGTGCGTACGCTGGAAACACGCTTGCCGGCCCTGCGACTGGGCACGGTGCCGTTTCTCGGTGCCCGCTGCACGCCAGAGCAGGTGAACACCTGGCTCGATGCGACCAGCCTGTTTGGAGCCTGAGATGTCCGACTTCGATCGCACACACATCTGGCATCCCTATACCTCGATGACGGCACCGTTACCGGCTTACCGGGTGGCTTCGGCTGCCGGAGTGCGGCTACGGCTTGAGGATGGTCGTGAGCTGATCGATGGGATGTCGTCGTGGTGGTGTGCGATCCATGGTTACAACCACCCCGAACTGAACCGGGCGCTTGTGGAGCAGACGGGCCGCATGGCCCATGTGATGTTCGGCGGACTCACGCATGAGCCGGCAGTGAGCCTGGCACGCCAGCTGATCGCCATCACGCCGGCGTCGCTGCAGCATGTGTTCTTCAGCGATTCCGGTTCGGTATCTGTCGAGGTCGCCATCAAGATGGCGCTGCAGTACTGGCAGGCGCAGGGGCAGTCGGGCAAGTCGCGCCTGCTGACGATCCGTGGTGGATACCACGGCGATACCTTTGGCGCGATGGCGGTCTGCGATCCCGTCAACGGCATGCACGAGCGCTTTGCAGCGGTGTTGCCGCAGCATCTGTTTGCCGAGCGCCCGCGCAGTCGTTTCGGTGCGACGCTGGAGCCGGGTGACATCGACAGTTTCGCGGCGCTGATCGATGCGCATGCACATGAGCTCGCGGCGGTGATTCTCGAGCCGATCGTGCAGGGTGCCGGCGGCATGTGGTTCTATTCAGCCGACTACCTGCGGGCGGTGGCGGAGTTGTGCCAGCGTCACGACGTGCTGTTGATTGCTGACGAGATTGCGACCGGTTTCGGCCGCACCGGCCGCCTGTTTGCCTGTGAGCATGCGGGCGTGGAGCCGGACATACTTTGTGTGGGCAAGGCGCTGACCGGCGGCTACATGAGCATGGCAGCCACGCTGGCTACCCGGCGCGTTGCGCATGGCATTTCGGCTGACGGCGGCGTGTTGATGCACGGACCTACCTTCATGGCCAATCCGCTGGCTGCCGCAGTTGCCGCACGCAGTACGGCACTGCTGCTGGAGAGTCCGTGGCAGGCGCGGGTGCAGGCCATCGAGGCGCAGTTGCGCGCAGAGCTCGCGCCGCTGGCGGTACATCCTGCCGTCGCCGATGTGCGGGTGCTCGGCGCAATCGGTGTGGTGGAGACGAAGCAGGCGGTGCCGGTCGCCGAACTGCAGCGCTGCTTTGTAGACGCCGGCGTGTGGATTCGTCCCTTCGGCCGGCTGATCTACCTGATGCCGCCGTACATCATCACGCCGGCAGAGCTGCGTCAGCTCACGCAGGCGATCAGCGCGGCGCTGCCTCTGCTGCAGGCTTGACCGGTGCCGGCTTCTGCGTGTGTGCGTAGTGCTCCAGACTCGACAGGCTGGGCTCGCCCGTCCATTTTTCCGGCGCAGTGAAATACTTCGCGTAGTGCTTCTCGGCGTAGTCGAGTACCGGCCGCCCGAAGATCTCGTCCAGATTCCTGGTGGTGCCCATGAAGCAGTTGTAGAGGCAGAAGCCCGGTGCCTGACCCATCAGCATCCACGGCAGCCACGGCGTGACGCGATTCCAGGTGCCTCGGTAATCGACCGTGGTCAGTTTCGGGTTCTGCATGTCCTCTGCGCGCACATGGTGGGCAAAGTATTCGGAAACCTGGGCGACCGGGCCGGCTGATTCACGCGGCCACTTGTCGGGTTGCAGGGCGCTGGGGTAGGCGAGGTGGATGTGGATCTCCATCTCCAGCCAGTCGCCGTGTTGGTACCAGGGCAATATGAAGGGCATGCGCTTTGGTGGCGGCCCTTCCTTGTTGAGGCCACCGAAAGACGGCGGCATCGGAAAGTATTCCTCGACCAGATAATTGAATGGATCGTTGTCGACATGCACCGGCTTCACCATCTCGCCGGTCAGTGGATTCTTCCATTCGCTGAGGACTTCGCCGCTGCGGAGATCCGTGTAGAGAATGATTTCACGGCACAGACGCTCGATGGCACCGTCAGGCCGCTGGATCAGGCGGATGGTGCCAAAGCCCTGGGCGCCCACCAGATTCACGCTGCGTTGGCCGGGCTGGACCGCATTGATGTAGCCCTTGAACCAGAAATACTTGGGCTTGCCCCAGTCGGTGTCACCCTGAATGCGCGCATAGGCCATCTGGTTGCCCTTGCCGGTGCGCAGATCCAGATAAGGACCTTCGATGGCCGGGCCCTTGCCGCCCACACTGCTGCCAATGCCGGCGGCAGTCGCCGACTGCGACCAGGCACCAAGCGCCAGTCCGGCTGCACCTGCGGCGCCAACGGATGCGAAGGACAATACATCTCTGCGGGTGGTCTGCATGGTGATCTCCTGCGTCGGTGGTAACGGGCTGATTCAATCATAGCCGGAACTGCTGCGAGTATTTTAGTGTCGTATAGTTGCGCCCCATGCGCATACTTGGCATCTCTGCCTATTACCACGACAGTGCTGCGGCCCTGCTCGATAGCGGCCGTGTCGTGGCCGCGGTCCAGGAAGAGCGCTTCAGCCGCCGCAAGCACGATGCGCGTTTTCCCGCCGGGGCCATCGACTACTGCCTGCGTGAGGCGGGAATCAGCCTGCGCGAGGTGGACCAGATCGTTTTCTACGACAAGCCGCTGATCAAGTTCGAGCGGTTGCTGGAGACCTATCTCAGCTATGCACCGGGCGGTTTGCGCTCCTTCATCGCGGCGATGCCGGTCTGGCTGAAGGAGAAGCTGTACCTCAAGACCACGCTGAAGCGCGAGTTTGCGGCCATCGCCGGCTGCAAGGAGCGGGAGCTGCCACAGCTGCTGTTCAGTGACCATCACCGCTCGCATGCGGGCTCGGCTTTCTTCATGAGTCCGTATGCAGAGGCTGCCGTACTGTGCATGGACGGGGTCGGCGAGTGGGCCACGACCTCGGCCTGGCTTGGCGACGGCAACCGCCTGAAACCCCTATGGGAGATCGATTTCCCGCACTCGCTCGGCTTGCTGTATTCGGCCTTCACCTACTTCACCGGCTTCAAGGTCAACTCCGGTGAGTACAAGTTGATGGGGCTTGCACCCTATGGCCAGCCGAAGTATGCGCAACTGATCCTCGACAAGCTGATGGACCTGAAAGCGGATGGCAGCTTCCGGCTCGACATGCAGTACTTCAATTACTGTACCGGGCTGACCATGACCAACCAGCGCTTCGCAGACCTTTTCGGGGGGCCGCCGCGGAAGGCCGAGTCACCGGTCACGCAGCGCGAGATGGATCTGGCAGCATCCATTCAGGCGGTGACAGAGGAGGTGGTGCTGCGGCTCGCCCGGTCGCTGCATGCAGACACCGGTGCCAGGAACCTCTGCCTGGCTGGTGGTGTGGCCCTCAACTGTGTTGCCAATGGCCGCCTGCTGCGTGAAGGTCCCTTCGAGAATATCTGGATACAGCCGGCAGCCGGTGATGCTGGCGGTGCGCTGGGCGCGGCCGCGGTGGTCTGGCACGAGCATCACGACCAGCCGCACCGTCCTGAGGGCACAGACAGCATGAACGGCGGCTATCTGGGGCCGGCGTACAACGCTGCAGAAACCCGCCAGCAGCTGGATGCCGCCGGCGCGGTCTATCGCGAACTGTCTGACGATGAGCTGATCAGTACCGTTGCCGGCATCCTCGCTGCGGAAAACGTCGTGGGTTGGCATCAGGGGCGCATGGAATTCGGTCCGCGCTCGCTCGGCAACCGTTCGATTCTCGGTGATCCGCGCAGCGCGAAGATGCAGTCGGTGATGAACCTGAAAATCAAGTTCCGCGAGTCGTTCCGGCCCTTTGCGCCCTCGGTGCTGGCCGACCGGGCGGCTGACTATTTCGAGATCGACAAGCCCAGTCCGTACATGCTGCTCGTTGCGCCGATACGCGAGAATCTGCGCAAAGCCATGACGGCCGAGCAGGAGGGGCTGTTTGGCATCGAGAAACTGAATGTAGCGCGCTCCGATCTGCCAGCCATCACCCACGTAGACTACTCAGCGCGTGTGCAGACCGTGCATCCGGAAACCAATCCGCGCTATCACGCCCTGCTGAAGGCGTTTGAGGCAAAGACTGGCTGTGCTGTGCTGGTCAATACTTCGTTCAACGTCCGCGGTGAGCCACCGGTCTGCAGTCCGGCCGACTCCTACCGCTGCTTCATGCGTACGGCGATGGACTACCTGGTGATCGGCAACTGCCTGCTGGCCAGAGCGGAGCAACCGGAACGGGCGGAAGACAAGAACTGGATGCAGGAGTTCGAGCTGGACTGATGAATCACGAAATCCCTGCTGCAGGCCCGCGCGAGTTGCGCCAGTTCGGCATCACGACAGGGGCGATTGTCGTGGCGGTCTTTGCCGGCTTCTTTCCCTGGTTTCTGGAACGACCGATACCTGCCTGGCCGATGGTCATCGGCGGTGTGCTGATCGTCTGGGGGCTGGTACTGCCCGCGAGCCTGGGCCCGGTTTACCGTGGCTGGATGAAGTTCGGCATGGTGATGAGCAAGATCACCACGCCGTTGCTCATGACCTTGATATTCGTACTGGTCATCGTGCCGGTTGCGCTGATCCTCCGCCTGCTGAAGAAAGACCCGATGCGTCGCAAGCTTGATGCAGATGCACCATCCTATCGGGTAAAGGGCAGCGGTGCGGATACCGGTTCCCTGGATAAACCCTATTAGACTCAGGACCTGCTGATGCTGGATTTACTGAAGGATTTGTGGGGCTTCATGCGGGTACGCAAGAAGTTCTGGCTGGCGCCGGTGATCATCGTGATGCTGCTGCTCGGTGCGCTGCTGGTGCTGGGTCAGGGCTCTGCGGTTGCCCCGTTCATCTATACGCTGTTCTGAGGCGAGAGCTGTCAGTCGTCCTGCCGGCCTGAAGTCCCGCGAGCTGTCAGTGCGGCGCTCACGGCAGGCAGCAGGGCTTCGGCAACCTTGCGGTGACCTGCGGCATTCCAGTGGGCGTCCTTTGTCCAGAAATCCGCGCTGCTGAATCCATCGCCCGGGTCGATCAACGAGACCGGCAGTCCGCTGACCGCGCGTCCGAGTAATTCGCGTGCTGCACTGCTGCGGCCTTCCAGCGTATAGCACTGGCCAAGCTCGCACTTGGTCGGTACAGCCAGCACGATCACCGGAATGCCGCGTGCCTGGTATGCCTTTGACATCGCTTCGAGCAACTTCCCGTTGATGCGCATGACCTGTTCGGTAGAGGGCTTGTCCGGTTGCAGGTAGATATCGCTTTCTTCGAAGTTTTCCGGTCCTTTCTGGCCGTAACGCTCCAGCCCGCCACTGAGCCCGCGTACGAATCCGTCGGTCAGGCGGACCAGATATGAGCGGTCGTGTAGCCAGGCAAACAGGCCGCTGTCGTAGCGGCTCGGGAAACGTTTGATGTTCGGTAGCGGATACCCGTCGATGACCAACTGGCCGGCCTCATCGAACCTGGCATATGGCTTGTAGTAGTCGTAGCGATTCCAGTAGACGGCATCCGCAAAATCATTGCCAAGACAGAAGCTGATGACGACGACATCGGGATCGAGAGCGAGCACCTTGTCGGTCAGCAAGTGATACTGGATCGGGCTGTAACCGGCCACGCCGAAGTTCAGTACCTGTGTCGCGGGCAGGGATTCTGCCAGGAGGGCTGTAAACAGATCTTCATCAGCCGCTCCGATCCCCCATACAAAGCTGTCGCCGAGTACAGCCACTCGGCGCATGCCCGCAGGCTTGTCCGGCGTGATTTCCGCTCCGCGCAAACCGAGGCTGTTGATGTTCAGCTCGTAGCTGAACTCGGCTCGCGAGAACACACCCCGTGCCCCCGGTATGTTGGACCAGCCGAGGGTCGGGTCGTAGCGATAGAAGTTGTACTGATTGGAAGTGACAGGTTCGCTGGCCAGGTTTGGTGCGAGCAGACGCAGGCCGACTTCCGCAATCCCGAGTGTGAAGGCGGTGGACAAGACGACCAGAACGAGATTAGCCAGCAACTGTTTTTTCAACTGAATATCATCCAGGGCTATCGTCCCACGCGCCGCGGTTCGGTCAGCCTTGCTGTAGTATCGAAGGTCATTCGGACCATGGCCGTATCATAACGTTTCCGGTCCCGATGCTGGCCAGGAGACTGCAGTGAAAATCGACATCATTCTCGAGCCGGATGTGACGCCGGCCCGGATCACCGAGCTGGGCCTGCTGGCGGAAGGCCATGGCATCAACCGGATCTGGGTACAGAACTATTCAGCGGCGCGCGATGCATTCATGAGTCTCGTGCCGCTGGCGCTTGCCTCGAAGCGCATCGGGATCGGCGTCATGGTGGTCAGTCCCTGGGAGATGCACCCGCTGAAGATGGCCAATGCGCTGCTGACGCTGAACGAGTACAGCAGTGGCCGCGCCGCGTTGTGCGTCGGCGGGGGCGCAGAGTGGAACGGGATCATGGGTATCCCGATCGCGCGCCGGGTGCGCGCGGTACGCGAAGCGACCGAGATCCTGAAGAAGGCCTGCGGCGAGCGGACCGTGACGAACTACCAGGGCGAGATGTACAAGGCCAACCACTTTTCAGCAGGGTGGGCCAGCGATGTGCCGCCGCTGATCTATACCGGTGCGGGCAAGGAACAGATGATCCGCATGAGCGCACAGAAAGCGGATGGCATCGTGCTCAGTGATGCCGTGCCGAAGTTTTCTGCTGCGGCCATGGGCTATGTCAGGGAAAGTCTGCCCGCCCGGGATGCGAGCGCCGGCCCGTTCCGGGTCAGCAACTTCTGGGCCTGGCACGTCAAGGCCGACCGGGCAGCGGCGCTGAAGGAAGCCCGGCGCGAGCTGATCATCCGCAGCTGGCTCAGCGCGCATCATATCGGCAGCTTCATGAACGACGAGGATTGCCGCTACATCCAGGCCAACAAGGCGCCGTTCATCACGGCCTGGCGCGACCGGTCCGGCGACATCAAGGGTGTCCCGCAGCGGATCATCGATGCCCTGATTGAGGGTATCACCACGACCGGTGATCTCGGTGAAATGGACCGGCACATCGCACAGACTGCAGGAGTTCAAGGCAGCCGGCCTCGATGAGCTGGCCTTGCGTCTGCATGACGACCCCGCTGATGCTGTCGCGATCATTGGCAGGCATGTCGTGCCGGCCGTGCGGTAGCTGGCAGAAAGGTTTCCTGCTGCTACACTCGCGCGTCATCAACTGAATAAACAAATGCCGGAGGCGGAAGCAGATGAAGTCACTTGAAAACATGAAATTTTTCTTGGCCCTCCTGATCGGCGGGCTGGGCTTCGGCAGCATGGCGGCTCTGGCCAGCGAGCCGAATACCGGCAGTCCGGGTAGCTGGAAATTTGGTGCCGAGATCTACGTCTGGGGCGCGGAACTTAATTCCACCACGCCCGGCGGAACCTCTATCAGCATACCTTTTGACAGCATTCTCGATAACCTGGACATGACCTTCATGGGCGTTTTTGCCGCCCGCAAGGACAAGTGGACGTTCGCAACCGACCTCGTCTATATGGACCTTTCTCACCGGAAGGATTTTTCCGTGCCGGAGCCTGCGGTCACGGGTAGCGCCAAGGCCGAGCTGTCGAGCTGGATCATCACGCCGACGGCCAGCTATAACGTGATGGATCAGGGAAAAATACGCATCGATGTTCTGGGTGGACTGCGCTATCTGGATGTTGAAGCCAAGCTGAACCTGAACCTTGACGGATCGAGGCCTGAAGGCTTTGCCATCAGTGGCAAGGATTCCTTCAGTGACTGGAACGGCATCGTTGGTGCCAGCGGCCGCTTTGACCTGACGAAGCACTGGTATCTCAGTGGTCAGGCCGATATTGGTACCGGCGACTCGGATCTCACCTGGCAGGCGATTGGCATGGTCGGGTACCGCTTCAATACCTTCGAGCTGAATGCCGGTTACCGTTACCTCGAGTTTCAGTTCGAGAAGGGTGATAACGACCTGATGGATGAACTGGTCACCAAGGGTCCGTTTGCAGGAGCCCTGTTTCGGTTCTGAGTGTTCCCACTATCCGGACCCCCGAAACGGTCAAGCTTAACGATGTCTGCCTCATTCCTTTCGGGTCCTGTTTGCACTGATCCGCCGGCTTGCGGCGCGTCGTGGCGGTGTACCGCTGTTGGTGCTGCTGGTAACGGCAGCGCTGATCGCGCTGCTGGTGGCGACGCGTCCGTCACTGGTTCCGGAGCCGCATGCCGAGCGCGTCTGGCCGGTCAAGTCGGTGGAGATCCGCCGCCAGACCATTCGTCCGCAACTCGCCCTGTTTGGTGAAATCGTGGCCGGGAGGCGCAGCGAGCTGCGCGCGCTGGTGGCTGGCCCAATTGCAAAAATGGGCCCGAATTTCCAGGAAGGCGGCCTTGTCGCTGCTGGTGAATTGCTGCTCGAAATAGATCCCTTTCACTACCGAACCCGGCTCGCGGAACGTCGCGCACAGTTGCGCGAAGCCGAGGTGCGGCTGGATCAGCTGCAGCGTGAGTATCGGCGGATCGGGATTCTGTTTGCCGATCACACCGTTTCGGAGCGGGATCGGGATAACGCGGAACTCAGCCTGCAGCAGCAGGAAGCCATCGTTGAGCAGCGGCGTATCGACGTCGAACGTGCTGACCATGATCTGGCCGATACGCGGCTGGTCGCCCCGTATGCCGGTGTGGTCGGCAAACTCAACGCGAATCTTGGCAAGCAGCTCGGCATCAACGACAAGGTGGCCGAGCTGACCGATACCGGCCGGCTGGAAGTGCGTTTTTCGCTGTCAAATGCCGAGTACGGGCGACTCATGGGCAGCGGGGAAGAACTGGTCGGCCGCACCGTGACCGTGACCTGGAAAGTCGGTGAACGTGATCTGGGCTATCCGGCACGCATTGCCCGCGTCGGGTCAGAGATCATCTCGACGACCGGCGGTGTGGATGTTTATGCAGTATTTGAAGACGGCCTGAGAGCGGATATCCGGCCCGGCGCTTTCGTCTCGGTCAGCGTACCGGACCGTGAATATGCCGAGGTGTTCGTCGCACCAGAAAGCGCCCTTTACGGCGACCACATGCTCTACGTGATAGTCGACAGCCGGCTTGCCGAGCGCCGGATCGAGTTACTCGGGCATGATGGTGACCGCATCATTTTCCGTTCCGCCGGTGAACCGGTACTCGCCGATGGCGACCGGGTAGTGACGACGTCGCTGCGCGAGGCCGGCGTCGGCGTAAAGGTCATCGACCGGAAGGTCGCCGATTAGGCATGGAAGAGCGCGGCCTGATCGCGATGTTCGCCCGCCATCCGGTGGCTGGCAATTTGCTGATGTGGATCCTGATCCTGTTCGGCATCTGGGGCGCCGGAAATATCTCCCGTCAGGTTTTGCCCGACTTCAGCATTGAGAAGATCCGCATCACCGTGCAGTGGCCCGGTGCCAGCCCCGAGGACATCGAGAGCAATGTCCTCGAAGCGATAGAGCCCGAGATCCGCTTCCTGTCCAAGGTCAGCCGGGTCGACTCGGTGGCGGCCGAGGGGCGTGCCGAGATCGTTGTCGACTTCGACAATGGCGTGAATATCTCCAAGGCGCTGACCGATGTGCAGTCGGCGGTTTCCCGGATCACGACCTTTCCGCAGGACATGGAGCGGCCAGTCGTGTCGCAGATCGTCAACACCGATCTGGTTTGCCGTATCGAAATATCCGGCCCCTTTTCCGAGATTGCCCTCAAGCGGCATGCGCGGCGTATCCGTGATGATTTGCTCAATCTGGGGCAGTCCGAGGTCCGCATGCAGGGGTTGCGAAAGTCGGAAATCCATGTGGAAATTCCGGCTGATACCCTGCGTGCGCTTGACCTGACCGCTGGCGACATCGCCACGCGTATCGCTGCTTCGAGCATGGACATGCCGGCGGGCAGTATCGAGAGCGGCAGTGTCTCCCGCCAGCTGCGCACTGAGCATCTGGCCCGCACGGCACGCGAGCTTGCTGATATCGAGGTGGTGTCGCGCAGCTCTGGCGAAAAGCTGGTACTGCGGGATATCGCCACGGTCCGTGAGGATTTCGAGGAAGGCGGGGTGTCACGCCGTGCAGGCGGATACCAGTCCATTGGCATGATGGTGATGCGTTCGCCCGGCGTCGATTCGGTGGACGCCCAGAAGATCATCGCAGCCTATATGGAGGAACTTCGCGCTGAGCTGCCACCTACCCTCAAGGTGGAGATGTACGACGTGTTCGCCGATCAGGCCACACAGCGTGTCCGGATGGTGATCGAAAACGGCCTGCAGGGCATCGTGCTGGTGCTGCTGGTGCTGTTCCTGTTCATGAATGCGCGGATCGCGTGGTGGGTTGCATGGGGTATCCCTGTTTCCATACTGGCGACCCTGGGGGCGATGGCGGCACTGGGCCTGTCCCTCAACCTGATCAGCATGTTTGCGATCCTGATGGCGATCGGCATCATCGTCGACGATGCGATCGTTGTCGCCGAGAGCGCAGAAGTGCTGCATCGGCGCGGCAGCAGTCCGGACGAAGCCGTGATGACGGCTGTCAGGCGCATGGCCCCGGCAGTCATTGCAGCGGGGCTGACGACCATCGCGGGCTTCATGCCGGTGCTCGCCATCGGCGCCACGGTTGGCAAGATCATCCGCGAGTTGCCGATCACCGTCTGTATCGCCGTATTCTTCAGTCTGGTCGAGTGCCTGCTGATCCTGCCGATGCATCTCAAACATGCGCTGGTCAGACTGGACAAGCAGGGTGGGGTGGACGTCAATCCCTTCGGTGCCAGTCTGGCGCGTGCGGGTAACGGTATCGGGCGCTGGCCTGCACTGGCTGGATATCGCCTGGTTGAGGCCCGTGAAAGCTTTCTGGTGCGTTTCCGTGCCTTTCGTGAAGGGCGCTTTGCGCGATTAACCGCGCAGTCTTACCGGCATCGCTACAGCGCGGTGCTGGCGACCCTGTGTACGCTGGTCCTCACTGTCTCGATGTTTGCCACGGGCCGGGTCGGCTTCGAGTTTTTTGCATCACCTGAGACAGACTTGTTTTTCGGCAACTTCTCTTTCACTCCCGGTACGCCGCGTGAGCAGACCGAAAAGATGGTCGAGGAGATGGGCCGCGCGGCACGGGCTGCCGAGGCAAAGCTGACCGATGGCCACGGCGGACTGATCCGCTATCAGGTCGGCAGTACCGGTACCAACGAGTCGCGGCCGGGAGAGGCGATACAGACCGGTGACCATGCCGGAGGCTATACGGTTGAGCTGATCTCTGGCGATCTGCGTGATGTGCACAACGCGGAGTTCATTCGTGCCTGGCGGGAGGAAGTTGAGTTGCTGCCTGGCGTGGAGCGCATCAGCGTCATCGATATGAGCGCTGGAGGGCCGCCAGGACGCGACCTCGATATGCGCCTGTCCGGAGCCCCTTTGCGGGTGCTCAAGGTAGCTGCCGTTGAGTTGCAGGATCTTGTTGCTGATATCCCCGGTATCGTTTCTGCTTCCGATAACCTGCCATGGGGCAAGCAGGAACTGGTGATGGACCTCACGCCGGCCGGTCGTGCGATGGGCTTCACCACCCAGGGCGTCGCCCGGCAGGTGCGAGATGCTTTCGAGGGGGCGATTGCAAAGCGCTTTCCCCGCGACCAGGAGGAAGTGATCGTACGCGTCAAGCTGGCCAGGCCCGAGTTCAGCGCCGATTCGATCCGCGACCTCTATCTGCGTGCGCCGGATGGCTCTGAAGTCCCCCTTCCGGAGGTGGTGGATCTCAAATCACGGATTGGTTTCTCGGAGATCCGTCGTGAGGATGGTCTGCGTCAGGTTGCCGTTTCTGCCGATGTCGATTACGACGTGACGACCACCAATGAAGTGGCAGCCCTGCTCAAGGCTTCGGTGCTGCCGGAGCTGATGCGCAAGCATGGGGTGCAGGTCGAGTTCAAGGGCAAGGCCCTTGAGCAGGCACGCGCCCTGGGCGAATTCCGTACTTCACTGATGCTCGCCCTGTCGGGTATCTACATCATCCTTGCGTGGGTTTTTTCCAGCTATACGCGCCCATTGATCGTCATGGCGATCATTCCCATGGGCCTGGTCGGCGCCGTATTTGGCCACTGGGTGATGGGCTACAACATCAACATGCTGAGCCTGCAGGCACTGCTCGGTCTGTCCGGTGTACTGGTCAACGATACGATCGTGCTGCTGCAGACAACTGAACAGCACCGTGCGGGCGGAGCCGCTTTTTCGGATGCGGTACTGCAGGCAGTTCGCGATCGCCTGCGCCCGGTAATCCTGACCACCGGCACGACGATCGGCGGTGTGGTCAGTCTGCTCTTCGAAGGCAGCCTGCAGGCGCAGCTGGTGCAGCCGATTGCCGTGACGCTGATCTTCGGCCTGCTGTTCTCACCGCTCCTCGTCTTTCTGTTCGTCCCGGCAATGCTCGGCATCGGCGAGGACCTGCGGCGCTGGCGCCGTGGTGCCCCGGCGCTAGCCGCGCCACATTCGTGAGAGCACGCCGTCGCGCCTGATGTACTCATGCCAGAGTGCGGCCGAGATATGCAGCAGCAGAATAACCGCACCGATCTTCCAGCAGGTCTCGTGTATCTCGCCGAACAGGTCGCTGTTGAAGGGTGAGCCCGGCGCAGCCTGCGGCACGATGCGAAATACATCATCCCGGGCGAAGAAAAAGATAGGGAAGTCACCGGCGTAGGCGGAGAGTGCCGCCCAGCCGCTGAGCGGGAAGATCAGCAGCAGCGCATAGAGGGCGACATGTGTGGCCCGGGCGACAAAGCGTTGCCAGGCGACGAGTCGCGGCAGGCAAGGCCGGTGACGGGTTGCCGAGCCGCCAGGACAGCCGCAGCATGACGAGGATCAGGATCAGAAAGCCGTTGGTGTTGTGCGCCCGCGAGAGTTTCATCACCAGCGCCGGGTCGCCGTTACCGGCCAGCCACGCGTCGTAGGCATCGACCATCAGAAAGCCGAGCGGCAGCTGGACGAGGATCATGGCAGCCATCAGCCAGTGCAGGCTGCGTGTGATGAGTCCCCAGCGATCTCGGTGTGTTGCGCAGCATCGCCAGGTGCCTACTCGTAGCGCAGCGCCTCGATCGGATCGAGCCGCGCAGCCTTGCGCGCCGGCCAGATGCCGAAGAACAGGCCAACGCCAGCACTGAAGCCGAAAGCGAGGGCGATTGCCATCGGTGAGACCTGCGTGTTCCAGCCGACGAACTTCGCCAGCAGTGCAGCGATGCCGGTGCCGAGCAGAATGCCGACGGTTCCGCCGAGCATGCACAGCACCATCGCTTCGATGACAAACTGCAGCAGATATTGCGTCGGCTGGCACCCAGTGCCTTGCGTATGCCGATCTCGCGGGTGCGCTCGGTGACCGTCACCAGCATGATGTTCATGATGCCGATGCCGCCGACCACCAGGCTGATGCTGGCGATGCCGGCCAGCAGGATGGCGAAGATGTCTGCAGCTGCTTCCCGCACGTTGAAGAACTGGCGAGGGTCGGCAATGCTGAAGTCGTTATCCTTGCCCGGTGCTATCTGGTGCTCACGGCGCATCACTCGCTCGATTTCGACGATGGCCCGCTCGACGGTGACGCCGGGCGCCATCTGCGCACTGATCGAGTCGAGCTGGTCGGTGCCATAGACACGGTAGCGGGCGGTGTAGAAGGGGATCCAGACCTGTTCATCCACATTGCGAAAACCGCTGGCGCCTTTTTCTGCCAGTACACCGACCACCTCGAAGGCAAGTCCCTTGATGTAGACGGTCTGGCCGACGATTGCAGTGCTGCTGCTGCCGAGCTTTGCCGGCACGCCGCTGCCGAGTATGGCGACTGTCCGGCGGCTGGCATCTTCCGCATGGCTGAACAGGCGGCCAGAGGCCAGCTCGTAGCCCTGTACATCAGCGAAGTTTGCGCTGACGCCGAGCACGCGCAGGCTTTCGTTCCGGTTGCCGATCTTGAGCTGCTGTTGCCCGCTGATCTCCGGCACGACCGCGCGTACCGACGGCGCACCGGTGGCGATTGCGGTCGCATCGTCGATGGTGAGTGTCGCAGCGCTCCTGGCGACGCCCATATGCATCATGCTGCCCGCACGCACGCTGAGTACGCTCGCGCCGAGTGCATCGATCTGTTCGTCGACTGCCGCCCTGGCGCCCGAGCCAATGGCGATCATGGTGATCACCGAGGCGACGCCGATGATGATGCCGAGCATGGTCAGAAAGGCGCGGAACAGATTGGCCCTGACCGATTGCAATGCAACCAGAATCATTTCGGCGATCAGCATGACATCACTCCTTCTTGCTCCCGCTCATGCCCGGCATGCCGGTGAACTTGCGCATCTGCTGCTGCAGGCGCTGTTGTGACTCGACCAGCCCCGAACTTGGCAGCATGTAAACCAGCTCAGATTCGCGCAGGCCGGCCAGCACTTCGCTGTAGTCCAGGTCGGTGATACCGGTTCGCAGCTCAACGGCTACGGGTTTTCCGTCGCGCTGCACGAATACCCAGTAGCGGTTGCTGAACTGATAGCTGTCGCCGGTACCGGTAGCCGTTTTGGCTTCGTCAGGCAGGGCGTTAACGCGCAGCTGTTCGCGTGCAATCTCCTCGCTGAGGCCAACCAGTCCCGCCGAGGTTGCGAGGTCGCGGTCAGTGCGCAGCGCATTGGTCGGTATGGCCAGTACACCCTTGCGTTCAGTGATCAGGATGGCGACATCGGCGTTCATGCCGGGTTTCAGCAGACCATTGTCGTTGTTCAGCACGATGCGCACGGCAAAGGTCGTGACCGTCTGGTCGGCGCTGGCCTGCGGTTCAACCTTGAGTACCTTGCCGGTAAAGGGCTGGTTGGGAAACGCGGTGACCGTCACCACGGCCGGCAGGCCGGGCGTGATCTTGCCGATGTCGGTTTCGTCGACCAGCGTGCGTACCTGTACGCTGCTGAGATCGGCCATCTTGAGCAGCAAGGTACCGCCGCCGACATCCATGGTCGGTGAGGAGATCACCTGGCCTTCCTCGACCAGCTTCTCGATGATCGTGCCGGTGATCGGAGCGCGCAGGTCCGTATCGTCGAGCTGTATCCGGGCAGTTTCTACCGCGACGTCTGACCGCACGACATCCGCCTTCGCATTGGCCAGCTCGAGTTGCGACTGCTCGTACTCAACGTCGTTGAGGATCTTCTCTTCCAGCAGCGTCTGCCGAGCGCTTGTTCTGTGCCTCGGCAATCGAGCGGCGTGCCCTGGCTGCTTCCAGCTGCGCCTGCGCCTGGGCCAGCGAATTGCGCGGATTGCGCTTGTCGATCTGCACCAGCAGCGTGCCGGCCTCGACGAGCTGGCCGGTCTCTGCCTTGAGCTCAAGAATCTGGCCAGAGGCCTTGGACTTGAGTTCCACGGTGAGCGCCGGCTCGATCTGTCCCGCTGCTTCGACCGCGACCCGTATGTCGCGCTTGCTGACCGCTACGGTTTCATATGTCGCCTGTGCCTGATCGGCGGGGCGTCCGCAGGCGGCCAGCAGGATGACGATCAGGGCGAATGGCCAGAACTTCTGCTTCATGAGGGACCTTTGCTCGTGTTGACGGTATCCGATTCGATTCGACCGTCGAGCAGGCGAATCGTGCGGTGGGCGTTGGCGGCCACGTTGCTGTCGTGCGTGACCATGACGATCGTGTTGCCCGCAGCATGCAGCCCGGCAAACAGTTCGAGGATATCGTGGGCGGTAATCGAATCCAGATTGCCGGTCGGCTCGTCTGCCAGCAGCAGGCTGGGGCGCGTGACCAGCGCTCGGGCGACTGCAACCCGCTGACGCTGGCCGCCGGACAACTCAGCAGGCCGGTGCCGCATGCGATCCTGCAGACCAACCTGTTCCAGGGCGAGCCGTGCACGCTCGAGCCGTTCGCGGCGTGCAATACCAGCATAGATCAGCGGCAGTTCGACATTGTGCAGGGCATCGGCACGGGCCAGCAGGTTGAAGGTCTGGAAGATGAAACCGATCTCGCGGTTGCGCAGGGCGGCGAGCTGCGAGTCATGCAGATTGGAAACCAGGTTGCCGTTCAGCCAGTACTCGCCGCCGTCCGGACGATCCAGGCAGCCGATGATATTCATCAGCGTGGACTTGCCCGAACCGGAGGGCCCCATGATCGCGACGTACTCACCGCGCCTGATGGTAATGTCCACACCGTGCAGCGCACGGATCACCGTATCGCCCATCGGGAAACTGCGTTCCAGCTGACGTATCAGAATGACGTTCCCGGCAGCGGGCTCGCTCATGGAGTGCTGCTCCCGAGTCTGCGGCGATTGAGGTATGCGGCCAGTCGTAGCAGACGCCCTGGCAGGTGCCCGCTCTGCCAGGCGCCGGCGGCCGCCTTGTTGGCTTCGGCCAGTGTGGGATAGATGTGCACTGTAGAGAGGATCTTGCGCAGCCCCAGGCCATGGCGCATGGCGAGCACAAACTCGGCGATGGTGTCGCCGGCATGGCTGCCGACGATGGTTGCGCCGAGAATCCGGTCGCTGCCGCGCGGAGTGATCAGCCGGATGAAGCCGCGTGCTTCACCATCGGCGATGGCGCGGTCATGTTCTTCAAACGAGTGGCTGGTGACCTCTATATCCATGCCGCTGGCGCGGGCCTCGGTTTCAGTCAGGCCGACGCGGGCGACTTCGGGATCGGTAAAGACCGCTGCCGGCATAATCGAGTTATCGGCACGAAAGCGCCAGAAGCGGCCCCACAGGGCATTCATGGCGCAGTACCAAGCCTGATGGGCGGCAGCGTGGGTGAGTTGCCAGGGTCCGGCCACGTCGCCACAGGCATGGATGTTCGGCAGGCTGGTCTGCATGTACTCGTTGACCGCTACCGTGCCATTGGGGTTCAGCGCGATACCCAGCGCTTCCAGTCCCAGGCCAGCAGTCCGGGCCTTGCGCCCGGTAGCGATCAGCGCCATGTCGAAGTCCAGATCCAGTTCACGGGTGCCATCGCTACAGTGTAGCCGTCCACCGTCGGCGCGTTGCTCAAAGCGCTGCGCTGACCAGCCGGTGAGCACCTGTATGCCCTCATCGGCAAAGCGGGTGGCGATCGCGGCGGACACCGCATCGTCTTCGCGGTTGAGCAGGCGCGGCAGCTGCTCGACCAGTGCCACCTCGCTGCCGAGCCGGCGAAAGGCCTGGGCGATCTCGCAGCCGATCGGCCCGCCGCCGAGCACCAGCAGGCGCTGTGGCAGCTCCGTGAGTTCCCACAGGCTGTCCGAAGTGACATGGGGCACATCGCCCAGCCCCGGGACCGGTGGCAGCGACGGGCTGCCGCCGGTGGCGATCACGATGCTGCGCGTCCTGATCTCGCGTCCGTCAACGGTGACCGTCCAGGGCGAACTGATCTGTGCCTTGCCCTTGATGCACTCGACGCCGAGGGCTGTATAGCGTTCCACCGAGTCGTGCGGTTCGATGCGCGCGATCACCTCACGGACCCGCTGCATGACGCGACCGAAATCCGTGCCGGGTGTGGCTGCGTTCAGGCCGAACTCGCTGGCACGACGCTGCCAGGCGGCCAGCCGTGCCGAGCGGATCAGCGCCTTGCTCGGTACGCAGCCGCTGTTGAGGCAGTCACCGCCCATGGCGCCCGATTCGATCAGTATGACCTTTGCGCGTGCCGCCGCCGCCACATAGGCCGTGACCAGGCCGGCTGCACCGGCACCGATCACCACCAGATTCGCGTCGAACTGACGCGGGCGTCTGAAGCCTGCATAGCGTCGCCGCACGCGCAGCACGGCCACCAGCCGGCGTGCCAGCAGCGGAAAGATGCCGAGCAGGGCAAAGGAGGCGAGCAAAGCCGGCGACATGATGCTGCCCACAGAGTCGATGGCTCCGAGCTGCGCGCCTGCGTTCACATAGATCAGCGTGCCAGGCAGCATCCCGATCTGGCTGACCCAGTAGAAGCTGCGTGCCGGCAGACGCGTCAGTCCCATCACGGCATTGATGACGAAAAACGGAAACAGGGGCACCAGGCGCAGTGCGAACAGGTACCAGATGCCTTCCTCGCGGATGCCGGTGTTGACGCGCTCCATGCTCGCGGCGAAGCGGCCTTCGACCAGTGGCCGGAACAGGAAGCGGGCGGCGAGCAGGTTCAGGGTTGCGCCAATGCTGCTGGCAAAGGACACCAGTACCAGACCGTGCAGCGTGCCGAAGATCGCACCGGCCGCCGTCGTCAGCAGAACGGCACCGGGAATGCCCAGTGCCGCGACCAGCACGTACAGCAGGAAGAAACCGCCGCTGGCTGCAAGTGGCGCATCCTGTGCGCGACTGCGTATCTCGTCCACGAGTTGCAGCAGGCCGCCCGGCCCGGCACCGTACTCTGGCCACAGCCAGATCCCGCCAAGGATGGCCGCCGTCAGCAGGGCGCTGATAATGAGCTTGCGGTTCATTTGCGCCACAATGCCGGAGCAGCCGAGGGCTTTACAAGCATCAGGGGAGCAGCAGCATGTACGACTTCCGCCAGTTCTACATCGATGGCCAGTGGGTGGATCCACAGCGAGCGCAGGACTGTCCCGTCATCAATCCGGCGACCGAACAGCGCATCGGAACGATTTCGCTTGGCGGTCCGGCCGACGTCGACCGGGCGGTGGCTGCAGCCCGGCGGGCCTTTGCCACGTACTCCCGCAGCACTGTTGCAGAACGCGTGCAGCTGATCAGCCGGGTCCTTGAGGTCTACAAGTCCCGCCAGGACGAGATCGGTGCGGCCATCAGCGACGAGATGGGCGCACCGCTGGCTTTCGCGCGACGTTCGCAGGCTGGTATCGGTACCGGGCATCTCGCCACGATCCTCGAAGTCCTGAAGACCTTCAGTTTCAGCGAGCAGCGCGATGGCATGCAGCTGTTGCGCGAGCCGGTCGGTGTGTGTGGGTTCATCACGCCGTGGAACTGGCCGATCAACCAGATCACCTGCAAGGTGGTGCCGGCGCTGGCTGCGGGCTGCACCATGGTGCTGAAGCCCAGCGAGATCGCACCGCTGTCGGGTAGCCTGTTCGCCAGAGTTATCCATGATGCCGGCGTGCCACCGGGCATCTTCAATCTCGTCCACGGTGACGGTCCGGGAGTGGGGCAGGCCATCGCCGTGCACCCGGAAGTCGACATGCTGTCCTTTACCGGTTCCACCCGGGCCGGTATTGCGGTTGCCAAAGCCGGGGCAGATACCGTCAAGCGGGTGCATCAGGAGCTGGGCGGCAAGTCGCCGCTGCTGATTCTCGACGAGCCGAGTCTTGAGGCCGCCGTGCGCTGGGGGGTGACAGACTGCTTCAGCAACAGTGGCCAGAGCTGTAATGCCCCGAGCCGGATGCTGGTGCCCGCAGCGCTTCAGGCGCGGGCCGCTGCGCTGGCCAGGGAGGTCGCTGAGGCCATGGTGGTCGGTGATCCGCGGAACGCGGCTACGCAGCTCGGACCGGTCGTGAGCCAGATACAGTTCGAAAAGATCCAGGGCCTGATCCAGGTGGGCATCGACGAGGGCGCGACGCTGGTCTGTGGTGGCCCTGGCCGGCCGCCGGGCCTGACGCAGGGTTTCTATGTGCGCCCCACGGTATTTGCCGGCGTGCGCAACGACATGCGGATTGCCCGCGAGGAAATCTTCGGCCCGGTGTTGGGCATCCTGCCGTATGGCGATGAGGCCGAAGCGATCCGTATCGCCAACGACACGCCCTATGGACTTGCAGCGTATGTCTGGTCTGCTGATCCGGTTGCTGCGCGGCGCGTGGCCGGCCAGATCCGCGCCGGGATGATTCACATCAACGGTGCGGATCTGCCGCTCAATGCACCCTTCGGCGGCTTCAAGCAGTCCGGCAACGGCCGCGAATGGGGCGAGTTCGGCCTTGCTGACTTTCTCGAACTGAAGGTGGTGGTCGCCTGACTCCTTCTTGCTTTCTACTCTGAGCCGCCAAACTTGTAACGTGCGCGGATACCGACAACGCGCGGATCCGGTGCGAAGGCGGCGCGGAACTGCGGCAGTTCCACGGTGACGGTCTTGCCGGGTTCATAGGGTGCCTGGTCGCCATTGCTGGGGTCGCCACCCGGATCGTCAGTCGGTGGTTCGCGGTTGCTGATGTCGATGCCGCTGCCGAGAATGAAGCAGCAGGAGAGGCTCGGACCACCGAGCACTGAAGCGACCGTGTCATCGTCGAAGACGTTGGTGACGTAGCCCATGACTTCCCAGTTGCGGCCGCGCACGCCCAGGCGCAGGTCGACGTTGGTATCGGACTCCACCCAGTTCTCGTTGGTGGCTTCGATATAGCGCTTGGCAACCCACATGAAATCCGTTTCGGCGAAGAAGTTCAGGTCTTCAGCCAGCGGCAGGCTGTAGGCGATCGAGCCGGTGAACTTGCCCTCCGGCGCATCCTCAAGTTTCTTGCCGTCCAGGCTGACCATGCACACGGTCGTCTGCGGCCCTACCTCCTGCATCCTGCAGTTGCCGGCGGCAGAGATGAAGGTGAACGAGGTGTTTTCGACTTCCGCGCCCACATACTCGGCATCCAGCCAGGTATAGGCACCGTTGAACTGCCAGTTGCCGCCGAGGAACATGGCTTCCGGTGCCCAGGTGGCCTCCAGTTCCAGTCCGTAGACTTCTGCACCGTCGACGTTCTCCAGCTTGTTGACCAGACGGTCGCCGAGCAGATGTTGAGTACCGAAACGAGCGTCTGCTTGTCGGTGAAATCCTGGAAGAAGAACGACGGTGTTCAGTATCAGGGTCCGGTCCAGCCACTGGCTCTTGGCACCGATCTCCCAGACCACCAGCTTCTCCGGTTCGTATTCCAGCAGCTCGCGGTTGATGCCATTGCTGCCGATGCCCAGCGTGGAAAAGCCACCCGGCTTTTCGGCTCTGCGACCAGGAGGCATAGATGTTCAGGTCATCGTGGACCTGCCAGCTCAGGGTCAGCTTGGGCGAGAACCAGCTGTCGTCTCTGGAGATGGTTGCGATGCAGGAGGGGTTGAACATGTCGAAGGGGTCGCCGCCGCCTGCATCGAAGGTGGCCAGACGCTGCTGGACTCCGGGATCAGCCAGACAGGTGGCCGGGATGGCCGAACGGTAGGTGTTGCCTTTGAGCGGGCCGCTCGTAAACAGATAGTCAGGTGACCAGATGTCGTAGCCGGTACCGGCACGGACAGCATCAGCTGAGCTGATGGTGTAGTTTCCATTGATGTCGTATTGCTGGCCGTTGTTGGCGGCCTCGAAATTCGCCTGGCTGTAGAAGGGTCCGTACTGGCCGAACAGGTAGTCGTCATCGCAGGGCCGGAAGAAGATGCCGCAGGGTACCCAGCTGCCGGGGCCGCCGGAGGCATTCGGATCGAGGAACAGCGGGCCGGTGACATCCACCGTCTCGACGCTGTAGCGGCCTTCAAAGGTGCCCTTGATGCTGCTGGTGAACTCGTATTCGACCATGCCGAACAGCGAACGATGATCGGTGTCCCGGTCGGCCGGAGCTTACCGCATCCTGCATGTACCCCTGGATGCCGTTGTAGGGCTCGCCATCGGTGTAGTTGAAGCCACCGCGTGCCAGCGGGGCGACAGCGCGCTCCGAATAGCCGTAACAACTGGTGCCGGCCAGGTCGGGCCGGGTGTCGAACAGCCCGAGTTCCTCAAAGGTCTGGCCGCGTTACGCTGGACCAGGCGCAGTGGCTGCCCGAGCCCTGCAGCGTCATCGAGTAGGTATCGTTGTCCACTTCCTCATTCCAGTACAGGGCGCCGACGGTGAGCTGTGTCGGGCCGTCGAAGTTGGTCCGGTACATGAGTTCCTGGCTGAACTGGGTGGTGGTCTTGTCCGTATCGACGGTAAAGGCATTCGGATTGCCATCCAGATAGCCGCCACCGGTGAGCGGCGAGATGCTGGCCGGATCGGGGCTGAAGGCAAACTTGCCGTTGTCGGCTGATTCATCGGCATCTTCGTGGATATAGCCGCTGCGGAAGGTCAGAGTGCCCTTTTCCAGTTCCCAGTCGCCGATCAGCGACAGGCGGATCAGTTGCCGGTCGATGCCCTCATAGTCGTCGTTGGTCCACGGGTTCGGGCTGACCGCGATATCCGGATTTGTTGAAATTCCGCGGTGCACCGCTGAAGCTGGCCACGCCGGTTTCGCAGTAGGGGCTGCTGTAGAGCACCGGGTTGGGCTGCGTGGATGTGGGGCCGGTGGGTGTGTAGCCGGAGTCATACAGCCGGTCGTTCCGGCCGGTCAGGGCAGCGTTCCAGGTCTTGCTGGACAGCCGTTCGAAGCAGCGGAACAGGGCGGGGTGGACGATGCCGCTCACCGGATCGGTGTAGGTGCTGCTCGCGTTCGTGGGAACCAGCGTTTCGTCGTTGAATTTCAGGAAGGCCGTGGCTGCCGGTCCGGTGGTCTGGTCCTGGTACTCGGCGCGGAACTTGAGGCTGAACGAATCCGTGAGCTGGGATTTGGCGGTGAGCGCAAGGCCGAATCCTTCGTCGTCGCCGAGGCTGTTGCCGGTGATGGTGTTGTCGTAATAGCCCGGCTCATCCCAGACCGCAGCATTGAAACGCAGACCGAGCTTGTCGCCGTATACCGGTCCGCTGAGGCCGAGCGTTGCGCTGTACTGGTCGTCGCCGTTGGCATCGGCGGAGACGCTGGCTTCGAATTCATCAGACGGGTCTTTGGTGATGTACTGAATGGCGCCGGCGAAGGCGCTGCGTCCGTACAGTGCCATCTGCGGTCCCTTGACGACCTCGATGCGCTCGATATCCACGAGCCGGGTGTTGAGCAGTACGCCGCCGCCGGAGCTGCTGATGGCCTCGGTGGAGACGTCGATGCCATCGACCAGTACGGCGACATTCTGCCGTCCGCGGGTCGGTGACAGGCCGCGGATGGTGATGCGGGTGTCGCTCTTGGAGGCGCCTTCATCAAACTCGACCGATGACAGGTTCTTGGTGATATCGCCGATGCTGCTGATCGCCTTGCGGTCGATCTCCGCTGCACTGATCGCGTTTACCGCGATCGGCACTTCCTGCAGGCTTTCTTCCCGCTTGCGGGTGGTGACGATGATTTCCTCGACCTGTGCCCAGCCGGTTACCGGTACAGTGAGCAGTACCGGACTGCAGGCCAGTGTGGTGGCTGCCAGTACGGAACAGCCTTTGCGAAAGCCTGCCATGATTTCCCCCTCATGTTTTCTGGCCAGGACCTGTCCAGGCACTACTGCCCGGCAGCTCTTTTCTATTCGGTCCACGATAGCTGTTGTAAGTCGCTGTAGCAAAAATCATCGGTACAGCGGGGCCGGTTGACGGAGTGTTGACCTGACGTTCACTGATCAGCCTCATCGTCGTTCAGGCAACGCGCAAATCCGCTCGCGAAAGCTGCAGCTGATTCTCACTCTGGTGGCGGATCGCATCCGGGCTGAATGTAGCATAAGGTCTGCTTCTTCCATCAGCCTGGAGCGGTCACGCATGCGCGAGCTGCTGCACCAGTTCATGAACCGCCAGATCTCCCGCCGCAGCTTTGGCAAGGGCCTGGCGGCGCTCGGTCTCAGCGCGGCGGCCGTCGAGTCGGTGGTGCACGAACCTTGCGCTGGCCCAGCAACCGGCCGCCGCCGAGGGCGTGGCGTTTACCGGTACCGGTGCCGAGGTGCTGGTCGAGACGCTGCGTGCGGCCGGTGTGCGTTATGTGTTTGGTACCAGCGCCACCGGCATGTCGGCCTTCTTCGATGCGATCACCGTGCGGCCAGACCTGCAGATGATCATCGCGCTGGCTGAGTCCCAGGCCACCAGCATGGCGCACGGCTACGAACTGGCGACCGGCCAGACCTCGGTGCTGATCGTGCCGGGCGTGGCTGTGCCGAGCACCATGAACAACCTGTACAACGCCTGGAAGGATCGTTCCTCGATCCTGGTGCTGGCCGATGGCACCAGCAACTACTTCGAAGGGCCGCAACGGTTTCCAGCAGATGGATAACTGGCTGGAGTCCATGGTGGCCTTCACCAAGTGGCGCTGGGAGCTGCGCAACGAACGGCAGATCGCCGAGATGATCCGCCGGGCCATCAAGGTGTCCGGTACGCCGCCGGGCGGTCCGGTGCATGTGCGCATGTCGCTCGATCTGCTCGGCATGAAGAACGTGAAGCAGACCATCTAGCCACAGGCGCGTTTCAACGTGCCGATGGAAATGCGGCCCAAGCCCGAACTGATCGAGCAGACGGCCCGCATGCTGATCGAGGCCAAGGCGCCGATGCTGTGTGCCGGTGCAGAGGTCACCCGTGCGGGTGCTGGCGACGAACTGGTCAGCCTGGCGGAAATGCTCGGTGCGCCGGTGGCGCAGGGCTATAGCGTGTACAACGATTTCCCGTTCCGGCACCCGCTGTTTGCCGGTTTCTACGGGCTGGGCATTCCGCGCGATCTGGCCAAGACCGATGTGTTCGTCAACCTGGGCGGGCCGATGCCGGATCCGACTGTATTCGCGCCGCCGCCGCCGCGCGCTGCGAAGCTCGTGCATGCGCGTATCGAGTTCGGTGAGATCGCCAATACCTATCCGACCGATGTGGCCATCGCCGCCGGCATGAAAGAGACGCTCGTTGCGCTCAACGATGCAGTGCGCGGCATGGCAACTGCCGGGCGGCTGCAGAAAGTTGCGGCGGAGCGCCTGGCTGCTGCGCGCGAAACCCAGGCGACAGCGGATGCGCGGCGCAAGGCCGATGCGCAGGCGTACTGGAACGCGAGCCCGATGTCCTGGCCGCGTGTTTCAGCCGAGCTCGACCTGCAGCTGGAGCCCGATGCGATCATCGTTCCGGAGCTCGATTACCGATCGCCGTTCTACTGGCTGGACCTGGACCGCGGCAAGAAGCGGCTGATCGGCCAGACCACCGGCTTTGCGCTGGGCTGGGGTATAGGCGCGGCGCTGGGCGTGAAGATCGCGCGGCCAGACCAGCAGGTGGTCTGCCTGGTCGGTGACGGTGCGCTGCTGTTCGGGCAGGTCGAGGCGTTGTGGACCGCAGCGCGGTACGAAATCCCGGTGATCATCGTCGTGATGAACAATCGCAGCTACGATAACGAACGCAACCGTATCCAGAACAACTCGCCGCTGCTGTCGAACCAGGACACGCGCGACCTGTGGAAGGATGTCAGCTGCTATCTGGGCGATCCGCTGGTGGATTTCTCCGGGCTGGCCAGAAGTTTTGCCATCCCCGCAGAGCGCGCCACCGATCCGGCCGGCTTCCGCAAGGCGCTGAAGCGGGCAGTTGCCGTGACACGCGAAGGACGGCCGTACCTGATCGATGCCATGCTGATGCAGCTCGATCGCCGCGGCGTACGTACCGAGCAGACATGGCATCCGCAGATTTCGATTGCCGCCAAACGAAACCGCAAGGTCTGAACAGGAAAACGCATATGGAATACCGCAATCTGGGCCGCTCCGGCCTGCAGGTCTCCGTCGTGGGTCTGGGCTGCATGCCCTTTGGCATGTCGATAGAGGAAGAAGCAGCAGCAACCATCGTGCACAGGGCGATGGAGCTGGGCATCAACTTTTTCGATACCGCGGACATCTACGGCGAGCGTGGCAAGTCGGAAGTCTGGCTCGGACGGGCGCTCGGCAAGCGGCGCCAGGAAGTCGTGATCGCCACGAAGTTTGCCGGGACCGATGTCATCGTCCCGGCGCGACATGCAGGGCGGATCGCGCCGGTACATCTGCGCGGCGGTGGAAGCCAGCCTGCAGCGGCTCGGCACCGATTACATCGATCTCTACCAGATGCACTTCCCGGATGCGAAGACGCCGGTCGAGGAGACGCTGCGGGCGCTGGATGATCTGGTCCGGCAGGGGAAGGTTCGCTACATCGGCCATTCAAACTACGCTGGCTGGCAACTCGTGGAAGCAGACTGGACTGCGAAGGCGCACAACCTGAATGCCTTCGTTTCGGCACAGAACCGCTGGAGCCTGATCACCCGGGACATAGAGCGGGAACTCGTGCCGGCGGCCAGCGCCTATGGTCTCAGCATCCTGCCGTATTTTCCGCTGGAGAGCGGCCTGCTGACCGGCAAGTACCGCAAGGGCGCACCGCCGCCCGAGGGCAGCCGGCTGGCGAAGTGGGGCGCGTTCGGCAGCAGTGCGTTTTCCAGTGAAGCCAACCTCAATATCGTGGAAAAATTCAACGCGGTATGTGCGAAGCACGAGATCAAGCTGCTGGAACTCGCCATGGCCTGGCTGGTCAGCAAGCCGGTGGTTGCCAGCGTGATTGCCGGCGTGACGAGTATCGGGCAGCTTGAGCAGAACGTCGCAGCGGGCCTCACGAAGCTGCCGGCGGCGGCGATCAGTGAAGCGGAGCAGATCACTGCACCGCCGGTCGCCGGCTTCGGCCCACGCAAAGCCTGAGCGTATGCTTCAGTGGGATTTTGCCGGCGTGCCGAGCCCTCTGACTCCGGCGATACATCAGTTGGCTGATGTCCGGTCGATGCTTGCAACCCATGCCAGCGCACTGGTCTGCGCGAGGTTTACGGCATCACTATCCATGCCGGGCAGGTCTGCGGTCAGGGAAAAGCAGGCTGATTGATCGTTTGCCTCGATGCTTTCTGCCAGAGACAGCAGTTTGCCCAAGGTGCCGTCGCGCGATTCCAGTGCTTCGCGTACTTCCGGCAGAAGCGGTAGTGAGCTGAGGATGTCTTCCATCGGGCTCTGCAGCAGTGCCGGTATCAGTGACATGATTCCCGTCATGAAAGCGTGGTCGGCCAGGTCGCAACCCTCGCCCATCAGCTCGGTGGCAAGCAGTTCCATGAAACGGCCGCGCGTTGCGGCAAGCTGCATGAGCGGGGGATTCCGCGCCCGGAGGAGCGGCTTCAGCCGCGATGCTTGGCTCCCAACAATCGCGGCTGAAGCGCGCTCCTACCCGTTGGGAACGCGGCTCAGCCGCTCGCGGGTTGGTGAGTCGTCCATGGCGAGAGTGAAGCCCAGCTCCTTCAGCTTGTGGCAGCGTTCCACGATCTCCTCAGTGATCTCTACGGTTTCCAGCACCTCAAGCACAAACTTCCGGTGTGGCAGCATTTCGATGGCTTCGCTCATCAGCATGCGTGCGTCGAAATTGACGAAACCGATGTAGGGTCCCAGCGACGCCTCCAGTCCCAGCTCATTGATGACGTGGCTCAGCACCGTCGCCGTAGCAGCGAGGTCGTCGCTGACCTCAGCACCGTTCTGGTGGTTATGGCGAAACAGCAGCTCATAGGCGTACAGCTTCCGCTCGCGGTCGAGAATAGGCTGGCGGCCAATAAAGATGTCACATGCAAGATCGGTTGCCGCGACCTGCTTCTGGGCTGCTTTCATGTCGACTAGGGTATAAAAAAGACTGCTGTCCGGTAGTGACGTACTTCCCGATGAGTCAGTGCGGTAGCGTGGGCCCTCGGGCGGGTTGTCGCTGGCGGGCTGCGTCCGTATCCTCTGCCCTCGTTCGGGTTTTCGATCAGGCAGGGTGTATGAGCGACCAGCAGGTGATGTTCGTGTTTCCGGGTCAGGGCTCCCAGTATCGGGGCATGGGCAGTGATCTCTATCGCGATTTCGCCACGGCCCGGCAGGTTTACGATCAGGCCAGCACGGTGCTCGGTTTCGACCTCTGCAAGCTGTCTTTTGAAGATCCGGCTGATGAAATCGGACTCACGCGCAATACGCAGCCCGCGCTGCTGACCCATGAGATCGCCTGTCTGAGGGTATTCACCGAGCTGACCGGCGGGCGTGTAAAGCCAGTGCTTGCAGCCGGTCACAGCCTTGGCGAGTACAGTGCACTGGTAGCTGCCGGAGTGCTGGAGTTTGAAGACGCGCTGAAGCTCGTGCGCCGGCGTGGCGAACTGATGGGTGAACACGGCGAAGGCGGCATGCTGGCGCTCACGCTGGATGTGGAAACCGCGCGACCGCTGGCTGACCGGCATTACTGCCAGGTCGCAAGCTGCAATCTGCCGGACCAGACCGTGGTCGGTGGCAGGGATGCCGATCTGGATGCGCTGGCTGCTGATCTGACCGCGCGTATGCCACGCAAGCGCGCCATACGGCTGGCTACCGAGGGCGCATTCCATACCTACTTCATGGTTACCGCAGCACGCCTGTTCCGTGCTGACCTGGATGCAACACCGTTTGCGGCACCTTCACTCGGTGTGCTGTCCAACTATACGGGCGGCGTGCACGAGGCCGAGCCGGATACCATCCGCACGCGGCTGTTCTTCCAGCTTTTCAATCCCGTCAACTGGGTGGGCTGCCTGAACACGGCCATTGCAGCGCAGGTGACGAGCTTTGTGGAGTTTGGCGGCGGACTTGGCAGCGGTGAGGGTCCGGAGACGAAGCGTCCCAATCTGGAAAGCATCATCCGCAAGACGCTCAAGACCGCAGGTCTCGAGACCCACCACGTTGCGGCGATCAACAGCGACACCTTGCGGGCTGCAGCTGCGGCATTTGCCGGCTGATCGTGCCGTAATGCCCGATCTGATCGCACAGTTCATCGATATCGTCCTGCACCTCGATGTGCATCTGGATGCGCTGGTCGTTGACTACGGCATCTGGGTGTACGCGATCCTGTTCCTGATCATATTCTGCGAGACCGGGCTGGTCGTGCTGCCGTTCCTGCCGGGCGATTCCCTGCTGTTTGCCGCCGGTGCGCTGACCGCTTCCGGGCGTCTGGATTTCAGCCTGCTGTCGATCCTGCTGATCGTTGCAGCGATACTCGGCAACACCGTCAATTACTGGGTGGGCCGTCTGGCCGGGCATGAGATCAAGCTGCGTTTCCCGCGGCTCATTCGCCAGTCACATCTGGACAAGACACACGCCTACTTCGAGCGCTACGGTGGCAAGACCATCGTCATTGCCCGCTTTGTGCCAATCGTGCGTACGGTGGCGCCATTCGCTGCAGGTATCGGTCAGATGGATCATCTGCGCTACCAGTTCTACAACGTGGCCGGCAGCCTGCTCTGGGTACTGCTGCTGGTGCCCGCCGGCTACTTCTTCGCCAACGTGCCCTTCGTGAAGAACAACTTCTCGGCAGTGGTGCTCGCTATCGTGTTCGTATCGATCCTGCCGGGCATCATTGGCGTGATCCGCGCGCGGGCGGCAGCGCAGCGCTGACCAGTCCGCCGATCGGTACCGGTATCAGCAGGCAGACGGGCGTCTCTGCCACTTCAGGCCCAGTATCCCCAGCAGTCCGGTACCGAGCAGCCATACGGCAGCAGGAGCCGGCACGGTGCTGACCCAGTTCAGCGGAGTAGCTGCATTGCTGCTCAGGGTCAGCCCGGCAGGCAGGACGAGGGACAGGCGGGCGGTGTTCCAAAAGTCTGTAGTGGCAGATGCAAAGTTGCTGGCAGTGGCGAGGGCGAGGATATCAAGCCTGATGTCCAGGAAGTCACCAGGCGCAAGCAGCGCAACCGGCATCAACAGGTCCGCCCGCAGGCCACTGACATTTGCCTGCAGGATATTTACCGTCGCACCGTTTGTTTCGGTCAGATCCAGCACGCCATCGGACAGCCCGGTCTGCGCGCCGTTGAAGTAGGTCGCGCCAGGGTTGAGCCCGATGCCGGCCACGGCGGGTATGCAGGCCGGGTCGCTATGCAGGCAATTCCGCGCAGCTGAAAATACGATCAGGCCCTGGCCGCCCGCTTCGCTCGTGCCAGCTGCCCCGGGACTGAAAGCAAAGGTCCCTTCGAACTGAAGCACGAAATTTCCCGCGGCAATCGGTACCGGACTGGCATTGAGGTTGGTCAGCGCGAGGTCGCTGATTCCTGCATAGGTGAATGAGTAGATACTGCTGGCCGCAGCAGTCGCAGTAGATGTGGCTCTGAAGGTGCCCTGCTGCAAGTCTGCTTCTGCCGCGTAAGTGAGGCCGGCAGTCGATACCAGTGCTGGGCCAGTGATTGCGTTGGAGGGTGGGTGCTGCACATATACGGCAGCGGCCTGGGCGTACTGACTGAACAACAGTGCACCAAGTACAAGCGCCATTCCTGAACGGGAAACGGGGGGAATACTTCCGGTTCTCATGACCTCTCCTTTACCGGGCTATTGCAACTCCGGGCGATGCGGTCGAATGTGGCCCGTCTTGGCGGGCCTTGTATCAGGTGATCCAGAGCATACGCCCTTGGGGTCAGGCCGGACAGTAGCCGCCTGCGCCGCCCTTCATCGACGCACGGCAACAAGGCTAGACGCTGCGCAGGCTTCAGGGCATGCCGTCGCGCAGCCCCTGATAGGTGCGCAGATCGATGATCTCGGCAGATGACAGACCCGGGTCAGGCGCATCACCAAGATTGAGTATGTCCCGCTCCGTGAGCGGTGTATTGAGTCGCTGTTCCAGCCAGCTGGTGAGCGACAGCCAGCTGAGCAGATCCTTCTTGCTGCGCGAGCTGTGCATCTCGTGAATGCTGATGCCTTCGTCGGCCGCATGCACGTAGTTCTGGCTGTCGCGCAGGGCGCCGATGATCGGAATCTGCAGCCGGTCGAGAAAGGACATCAGCTTCTTGAAGCCGAGCGTATTTTCCCGCACGCGGTTTGCGACCACGCCGAGCCGCCCCATGCGCCGGCTGACCTTGGCGACCAGCAGCAGGTCGGCGATCAGACGCGAGGCTGCATGGATGTCGATCGAAGAGGGCAGCACCGGCACCAGGATGGCGTGGGCGCCGGGAGTGAACTCGGTGAGCTGCGCCGTGGTCATGGCGGCCGGTGTATCGATCACCAGATAACGGATCTCATTGGGTACCCGCAGCTGAAAACTGCGCGTCATGTTCATGCGCGTTTCGTAGGCGGCGATGCCATAAATCGCCGGCTGGTCTTTCGGGCGTTTCTTGAGCCAGCGGATGCTGGAGCCCTGCGGATCGAAGTCCATCAGTGCTGTGGGGCGCCCGATGGATGCCAGGTAGCCGGCCAGATTGATCGCCAGCGTGGTCTTGCCCGAACCGCCCTTGGGGTTCAGGACGACGATCTTGCGCAGCTCGCGATGACTGGGGATGCTCAGTGTCATGGGACTCTGCCTGTTGCTCAGGCTTGTTCTAGTTCGACCAGCGTACCGCAAAAATCCTTCGGATGGAGAAACAGCACCGGTTTGCCGTGCGCGCCGGTCTTCGGTTCGCCATCACCGAGCACGCGGGCGCCAGCGGCTTTCAGCCGGTCGCGGGCCGCCAGGATGTCGTCTACCTCGTAACAGACATGGTGCATGCCGCCGCCTGGATTGGCCTGCAGGAAGCGGGCGATCGGCGAGTTTTCACCGAGCGGAGCCAGCAGTTCGATCTTGGTATTCGGCAGTTCGACGAACACGGTGGTCACGCCATGTTCAGGCAGATCCCGCGGCTGCCGAGACCTGCGCGCCGAGCACATCGCGGTAGGTGGCGGTGGCAGCCGCAAGATCGGCGACCACGATTGCCACATGATTGAGTCGTCCGATCATTTCAGCCGGCCATCCTTCCAGAAGTTCTGTACCAGTTCCTGTGCCGCGACCCGCGGCGACAGTTTTCCCGCAGCGACTGCCTGCTCAAGTGCCTGCATGCGGGCAGCCGCTGCCGGATCCTCGCGGAGCAGGGCGAGCAGGCTCTCTGCTGTTTCGCTCCACAGCCAGCGTCGTGCCTGGCTGGCCCGTGCGGCCGCAAGATCACCGCTGGCAGTCATCGTGTCGCGGTACTTCTCGATCAGCGTCCAGATACGGTCTATACCCTGGCCTTCGAGTGCCGAACAGGTTTCGACCGGCACCTCCCAGCGTGCTGAACGCGGGCGCAGGAACCGGAGCGCATTGCGGTAATCAGCCAGCAGAACGTTGCGCGGTGGCCGCCAGTTCACCATCAGCCTTGTTGACCACGATCAGATCAGCGAGTTCGACGATGCCGCGCTTGATGCCCTGCAGTTCGTCGCCGCCGCCGGGCAGCAGCAGCAGCAGAAACAGATCGGTCATGTCGGCAACGGCGGTTTCGGACTGCCCGACACCGACCGTTTCGATGATCACCACATCGAAGCCGGCGGCCTCGACCAGCAGCATGGTTTCCCGCGTGTGGCGCGTGACGCCGCCGAGCGTGCTGCCGGCTGGTGAAGGGCGAATGAAAGCCTCCATGCGCCGCGACAGGGTTTCCATGCGCGTCTTGTCGCCGAGTATCGAACCGCCCGACAGGGCCGAGGAGGGATCGACGGCCAGTACGGCGACCTTGTGACCCCGGTCGATGAGGTGATTGCCGAAGCTCTCGATGAAGGTGGACTTGCCGACACCCGGTACGCCGGAGATGCCGATACGGATCGACTTGCCCGCCAGTGGCGTCAGGATCTCGAGCAGCCGGTTGGCCGGTTCCCGGTCATCGGCGCGGGTCGATTCAACCAGCGTGATCGCCCGGCCCAGTGCGCGACGGTCGCCCGGCGCGCAGCGCTGCTGCGAGCTGTTCCGGGTTGCGGGCCGAGTCGACAGCTGAAGTCGGAGCCGGCATCGCCGCCAGTCTCAGCCAAATTCCACGATGGGCTGATCGACGACCAGGCTCTGGCCCTGTTCGACCAGCACCTTGGCGATCGTCACGTCGTCGGTCGCGCGCAGACTGTTCTCCATCTTCATGGCTTCGATCACCGCGATTTCCTCACCGGCTTTCAGTTCCTGACCGACCGTCGCCGTGAGCCGGACCAGCAGGCCGGGCATCGGCGAGAGCAGGAACTTCGACAGATCCGGCGGCGTCTTGGCGATCATCAGGCGATTCAGCGCTGCGGCCCGTGGCTCGCAGACCAGTACGTCGGTCTGTGCACCACGGTGCGTGAGGCGGTAACGCACGCCGATCCGGTCGAGCTGCAGGCAGGCTGCTTGGCCGTTGACCTCGACGCGCACCAGCGCTTCGCCGAAGCGCCAGGCGGTGATGACGCGGTAAGTCTCAGTGCCCAGCCGGACTTCGCAGCCGTCACCGAGTGACAACACTGTGACCGGATGCTCGTCGCTGCCGATGCACACCACGAAGTCGCTGCCGACGCGCCGTTCATGGCTGGGCAACTGACCGGAAAGCTTTGCCGGCACGGTCCATCAGGCGGCGGTGAATGGTGGCGGCGACCACGATGGCCAGTTCCGGATCGGCGCGCGGCACGTCGGCGGTATGAAAGCCGTCCGGATATTCCTCGGCGATCAGGTTGGTGCTGAGCCGGCCCTCACGGAAGCGCGGGTGCGAGATCAGTGCATTCAGGAAGCTGATGTTGTGCGAGACGCCGCGGATGTAATACGCATCGAGCGCATCGCCCATGCGCTCGATGGCCTGCTCGCGGTTGTCGCCGCTGGTGATCAGCTTGGCGATCATCGGGTCGTAGTACATCGAGACTTCGCTGCCTTCCTCGATGCCGGTATCGACGCGCACATGTGCGTTCTCGGCGGGCGGCTGGCAACGGACCAGGCGGCCGATCGATGGCAGGAAATTGCGGAAGGGATCTTCGGCATAGACGCGTGACTCGATTGCCCAGCCGTTGATCTTTACGTCCTTCTGCTTCAGTGGCAGCTTCTCGCCGGCAGCGACGCGGATCATCAGTTCGACCAGGTCCAGACCGGTGATGATCTCGGTCACCGGATGCTCGACCTGCAGCCGGGTGTTCATTTCCAGGAAGTAGAAGTTGCGCTCGCGGTCGACGATGAATTCGACGGTGCCGGCAGATTCGTAGCTCACGGCTTTTGCCAGTGCGACAGCCTGTTCGCCCATGGCCTTGCGGGTCTTCTCGTCGAGGAAGGGCGAGGGCGCTTCTTCGATGACTTTCTGGTGACGGCGCTGGATCGAGCATTCGCGCTCGTTCAGGTACAGCGTATTGCCGTGTGAGTCGGCCAGTACCTGGATCTCGATGTGGCGCGGTTCCTCGATGTACTTTTCCGCGAATACCCGGCCATCGCCGAAGCTTGAGACTGCTTCGTTGGTCGCGCGCTGGAAGCCGTCGCGGCACTCCTCGTCGTTGCGCACGACACGCATGCCCTTGCCGCCGCCGCCGGCGCTGGCCTTGAGCATCACCGGGTAGCCGATCTCGCGGGCGATTTTCACCGCGTGTTCGGGGCCGTCGATGACATCGGTGTAGCCGGGGATCGTGTTGACGCCGGCTTTCTTGGCCAGCTTCTTCGACTCGATCTTGTCGCCCATGGCGGTGATCGCGTGGGGCTTCGGGCCGATGAAGGCCACGCCGATTTTCGCCAGTGCTTCGGCAAATGCGGTTTTCTCCGAGAGGAAACCGTAGCCGGGGTGTACCGCTTCGGCGCCGGTGCTGCGGCAGGCTTCGACGATCGTGTCGATCACCAGATAGCTCTGGGCAGACGGCGACGGACCGATGTGTACCGCTTCGTCCGCCATGCGCACGTGCATCGCGTTGCGGTCGGCATCGGAATACACCGCAACCGTCTTGATGCCCATGGCGCGGGCAGTGCGGATGACGCGGCAGGCGATTTCGCCGCGGTTCGCGATCAGGATCTTTTTGAACATGATTACCTGGAAACCGTAATGGATTGGTTAGAGCGGGATATTGCCGTGCTTGCGCCACGGATTGTCGAGTTGCTTGTCGCGCAGCATCGACAGCGATCGGCAGATGCGTGCCCGTGTCCGGCGCGGCATGATCACATCGTCGATATAGCCGCGGCTGCCGGCGATGAATGGATTGGCAAATTTCTGGCGGTACTCTTCGGTGCGTGCGGCGATGGCCGCCGGGTCGCCGATGTCCTTGCGGAAGATGATTTCCACCGCACCCTTCGGTCCCATCACCGCGATCTCGGCGCTGGGCCAGGCGAGGTTGACGTCGCCGCGCAGATGTTTCGAGGCCATCACGTCGTAGGCGCCGCCATAGGCCTTGCGCGTGATCAGCGTGACCTTGGGTACGGTGGCTTCGGCGATAGGCATACAGCAGCTTGGCGCCGTGCTTGATGATGCCGCCATATTCCTGCGCGGTGCCGGGCATGAAGCCCGGTACATCGACCAGCGTCAGGATCGGGATGTTGAAGGCATCGCAGAAGCGCACGAAGCGCGCGCCCTTGGTCGAGGAATTGATGTCCAGGCAGCCGGCCAGCACCATCGGCTGGTTGGCGACCACGCCGACTGTCGAGCCTTCCATGCGGATGAAGCCGATGACGATGTTCTTCGCATACTCCGGCTGCAGTTCGAAGAAGTCGCCTTCGTCGGCCAGCTTGACGATCAGTTCCTTGATGTCATAGGGCTTGGCCGGGTCTTCCGGCACCAGGCTGTCGAGCGAGATCTCTTCGCGGGTCGGCGGATCTTCGCAGGGCCAGACCGGTGGCTTTTCGCGGTTGTTGGCCGGCAGGAAGTTGAAGAAACGCCGCGTGTTCAGCAGCGCCTCCACATCGTTTTCCAGCGCCAGATCGGAAACGCCGGAACGTGAACTGTGGGTGATGGCACCGCCGAGCTGCTCGGCCGTGACTTCCTCATGCGTTACCGTCTTCACCACGTCCGGGCCGGTGACGAACATGTAGGCACTGTCCTTCACCATGAACACGAAGTCGGTGATGGCCGGTGAGTACACTGCGCCGCCGGCGCAGGGGCCCATGATCAGCGAGATCTGCGGGATCACGCCTGAGGCGAGCATGTTGCGCTGAAAGACGTCGGCATAGCCGCCGAGCGAAGCCACGCCTTCCTGGATGCGTGCGCCGCCGGAGTCGTTGAGGCCGATGACCGGTGCGCCGACCTTCATCGCCTGGTCCATGACCTTGCAGATCTTTTCCGCATGCGCCTCGGACAAGGAGCCGCCAAAGACCGTGAAGTCCTGGCTGAACACGAACACCAGCCGGCCATTGATGGTGCCGTAACCGATGACGACGCCATCACCGACGATCTTCTGCTCGGCCATGTCGAAATCGGTGCAGCGATGCTCGACGAACATGTCCCATTCTTCGAAGCTGCCTTCGTCGAGGAGCAGTTCGATGCGCTCGCGGGCGCTCAGCTTGCCCTTGGCGTGCTGGGCGTCGATGCGCTTCTGGCCGCCGCCGAGTTTGGCGGAAGCGCGTTTGTCTTGCAGTTGCTGGAGGACGGATTGCATGCATGCACCCTTGTGCGGAGTTACCGTGCGGAATTTATGACTGGGCAGCCTGCGCGGACCTGGCGCCGGCTGCGAATGAGCTCCAGAACTTCACCGGCGGCCTGCGGAATATTGGTGCCGGGGCCGTAGATCGCGGCCACGCCTGCAGCCTTGAGCATGGCGTGATCCTGCGGCGGAATCACGCCGCCGCAGACGACCAGCACGTCGCTGGCGCCCTGGGCGCGCAGTGCCGCGATCAGTTGCGGGACGAGCGTCTTGTGGCCGGCAGCCTGTGAGGAAATGCCGACTACATGCACGTCGTTCTCGACGGCATGGCGGGCGGCCTCGTCCGGTGTCTGGAACAGCGGTCCGATATCCACGTCAAAGCCGATATCGGCAAATGCCGTGGCGATTACCTTGGCGCCGCGGTCGTGTCCGTCCTGCCCCAGCTTGACGACCAGCAGGCGCGGGCGCCGGCCTTCCTCCTGTGCGAAGGCGGCTACATCGTGCTGGATGCCGGCAAATTCCTCGTCGCCGGCATAGGCTGAACCGTAGACGCCGCTGATTGAGTGAATGATGGCGCGATGCCTCCCGTAGACCTGCTCCAGTGCATCGGAAATTTCGCCGACCGTGGCGCGTGCCCGTGCTGCGATGACCGCGAGTTCCAGCAGATTGCCGGTGCCCTGTCTTGCGCGGCCTCCGTCAGCGCGGCGAGGGCGGCGGTGCAGGCGGCTGTATCGCGTGACTTGCGCAGCGCCTGCAGTCGCTGCAGCTGGGACTCGCGGACGGCGCTGTTGTCGATGCTGAGCACGTCGATTTCCGGTTCGTCGTCGCGCTGGTACTTGTTCACGCCGACGATGACTTCTTCGCCACGGTCGATGCGCGCCTGGCGGAGTGCTGCCGACTGCTCGATGCGCAGTTTCGGCATGCCGGACTCAACGGCCTTGGTCATGCCGCCCAGCGCCTCGACTTCGTCGATCAGCTTGCGGGCCTCATCGGCCAGCGATGCGGTCAGGCTCTCGACGTAGTACGAGCCGGCCAGCGGATCCACGACGCGGGTGATTCCGGTTTCTTCCTGCAGCACGAGCTGGGTGTTGCGGGCGATGTGAGCCGAGAACGGTGTGGGCAGTGCCAGCGCCTCGTCGAAGGAGTTGGTGTGCAGCGACTGCGTGCCGCCCAGCGCCGCAGCCAGTGCCTCGACGGTGGTGCGGATCACGTTGTTGTAGGGGTCGCTGCTGGTGAGGCTCACGCCGGAGGTCTGGCAGTGGGTGCGCAGCATCAGCGACTGGTCGTTCTGCGGCGCGAACAGTTTCTGCATGTACTCGGCCCACAGCAGGCGCGCGGCGCGGAGCTTGGCGGCCTCCATGAAGAAGTTCATGCCGATGCCGAAGAAGAACGAGAGGCGCGGTGCGAAGTCGTCCACCTTCAGACCGCTGGCCAGCGCGGCACGCACATACTCGATGCCGTCGGCCAGCGTGTAGCCGAGTTCCTGCACGGCTGTCGCCCCGGCTTCCTGCATGTGGTAACCGGAGATCGACACCGAGTTGTACTTCGGCATGTGTTGCGAGGTGTAGGCGATGATGTCGGCGACGATGCGCATCGAGGGTTCCGGCGGATAGATATAGGTGTTCCGGACCATGAACTCCTTGAGGATGTCGTTCTGCAGGGTGCCGTTGAGTTTGGCCTGCGCGACGCCCTGTTCTTCGGCGGCGACGATGTACATCGCCATCACCGGCAGCACGGCGCCGTTCATCGTCATCGATACCGACATGCGGTCCAGCGGGATACCGTCGAACAGGATCTTCATGTCTTCGACGGAGTCGATGGCCACGCCGGCCTTGCCGACATCGCCCACCACGCGCGGGTGGTCGGAGTCGTAGCCGCGATGGGTGGGCAGGTCGAAGGCGATCGACAGGCCGGTCTGGCCGGCAGCCAGGTTGTCGCGGTAGAAGCGGTTGGACTCTTCGGCGGTGGAGAAGCCGGCGTACTGCCGCACGGTCCAGGGACGGCCAGCGTACATCGTGGCGCGCGGGCCGCGTACAAACGGTGCAAAGCCGGGCAGGCTGTCCAGGTGTTTGAGGCCGTTCAGGTCTTCGGCCGTATACAGCGGGCGTAACCGGAATGCCTTCCGGCGTCTGCCAGGTCAGGCTGTCGGGATCCTTGCCCCTGGTTTCCCGGGTCGCGAGCTTGTCCCAGTCCTGCCGCGATCGTTTGCCGAAGTCTGCCATTCCATCATCCTGTCGCCGGCGTATCGTCGCGCCGCTTGATTGCCCGATGCAGGGCGAGTATCCGCTGTGCTTCCTCGGCGTGCAGGCGCTTCGATCATGCGCCCCTGCATGACCGCTATCCCGCTGCCGCGTGCGGCGGCGGTCTCCCAGGCGCTGACCAGTTCGCGAGCTGCTACTGCCTGCGTTTCCGGAACACCGAAGACATCGTTGGCAGCGTCGATCTGTCCCGGGTGAATGAGGCTCTTGCCGTCAAATCCGAGCGCCTTGCCCTGCTGGCAGGCAGTGCGGAAGCCCGGGTGGTCGCCAATGTCGCCAAAAACGCCGTCGAGTATATCAAGACCCTGTGCCCGGGCTGCCAGGATGCAGTGGCTGAGTGCCGGCAGCAGGCCGGTGCGATCCGGGTCCGCGATCGAGGCGCAGTGCCTTGGCGAGATCGGCAGTGCCCATCACGATCACGGCGAGGCGCTTGCTGCTGGCGAGCGATGCGCTCCAGGGCCAGCACGCCGCGCGGGGTCTCGGCCATGATCCAGATTTTGCAGATCGGCTGGAGCAGCGATGGCGTTCGAGCAGGGCAGCTGCCTCGGCTGACGGTGTCCGGACTATCGACCTTGGGCAACAGCACGGCGTCAGCACCGCTGGCTCGCCGCAGCGCGGAGATCCTCGACACCCCATTCGGTATCCAGTCCATTGATCCGGATCACGATTTCGCGATGACCGAAGCCACCGGCGGCTATGCGCTCGAGCACCGCTGTGCGGGCGGCTGGCTTGGCCTCTGGCAGCACGGCGTCCTCAAGGTCGAAAATCAGGCCATCGGCCGGCAGGCTGGCAGCCTTGGCCAGTGCCTTGGGGTTGGCGCCGGGCACATAGAGAACCGAGCGGCGCGGCGGACTGTGTTCCGGTCATTCATGGGCCGGCAAGAATACCTTATAGATGCGGTTGTCGGCCGGTGCTGGCACCATCCCCGGATCAGGTCAGGTGAGGCAGGAGTTCCCGATGTTGCGCAAGGTGGTACTCGTCGTCTTGTGGCTGTTTGCCCTGTCGGTCGTCGGCTTTGCGGTCTTTACGCAGCTCGTTGACCGGTATCAGGATGATGGCGTCCTGCAGCTGTCGATCCTTTCCGCACCGGTACGCGTGGTCAGGGACGAGCAGGGCATACCCTATATCCATGCCGAATCGCTGGACGATGCGATCCGTGCCCAGGGCTGGGTGACGGCGCAGGATCGTCTTCTGCAGATCGATTTCGAGCGCTACCTGGCTGCTGGCCGCTTGTCGGAGCTGATCGGCGAGTCTGCGCTGGAGTCCGACATCGCGCTGCGCCTCGCCGGTACCGCCCGGCATGGACGCCGGCATGCCGAACTGCTGGGTGCGGCTGATCGCCGCTTTTATGAGCTGTATCTGGAGGGGCTCAACGCCTACATCGAGCAGCAGACCAGTGAACATCAGTTCGGCTTCGGGCTGCTCGGTACGCGGCCGGAACCCTGGACGCTGGCCGATGTGATGACGCTGCAGTATTTCCTCAACTGGTCGAGCTCAGTCAATCTGCAGGCCGAACTCATCAGCCAGGAACTCATCGACCGGCTGGGCGCGGACAGGGCGGCGGAGATCCGCCAGATCACCATCAACCCGGACGACAACAGCGGTACCGGTCTGGAGGCCGCGGCGCTGCCGGTGCCGTCGGTGGCGCTGAATCTCGAAGCTGGGGGCGGCGTGGATGGATCCGGGCCCCAGGCCCGGGAGATCGGCAGCAACCAGTGGGTGATGAGCGGCGCACGCTCGGTCAACGGCGCGCCGGTACTGGTCAATGATCCGCATCTCGATGCGCGCAGCCTGCCCGGTATCTGGCATCCGGTCGGGCTGATCACGCCGGAGTTTCGTGCGGTGGGTGTCGCCGGGCCGGGTATCCCCGGTCTGGCAGTCGGGCGTACCAGTCACATCGCCTTTGGCGTGACCAATGCCTATTCCGATGTGGTCGATCTGTTCATCGAAACAGCAGACCCGCAGCAGCCTGGTAATTACCTTGAAGGCGGGCAGTCCTTTCCCTTCGAAGTCATCGAAGAAACGCTGCGCGTACGCGAGCGGCCAGGCTCCTCGAAATTCCGCACGGTGCCGCTGAAGATCCGGCTGACCCATCGTGGTCCGGTGATTTCCGATCATGGCATGAGTGTGGCCGACGGCAAGCTGATCTCCATGCGCTGGAGTGCGCCCGAGGCGATGGCGCCCGATACCGGCCAGTACGCGTTCTTTAGCGCAAGGTCGGTGGAGGAGGCGCGGCGTGCCGTCGGGCTGTTTACGGCGCCCTACAACTACGTGATCGCCGATATGGACGGCAACATCGGTCACGCCACCGGTGGCCGTGTGCCGATCCGCGCGCAGGGCGATGGTTCATCGCCGCTGCCGGTCATCGACGGCGCGGATGCCTGGGCGGGCTTCATTCCGCCGGAGCAGATGCCGGGGCAGCTGAATCCGGCGCGCGGCTGGGTCGGTAATGCCAATCACCGCACCGTGTCCGGCCGACTATCCCTATGCCTATTCGACCTACTTTGCGGCGTCCTGGCGCTATCGCCGCATGCTGGAGCTGCTTGATCAACCGAAGCGTCTCGGTGCAGAAGATCACTGGGGCTTCATGCGCGATACGCAGAACAGCATGGCCGCACAGATTGCACCGCTGATGGCGCAAGCACTGCTCGCTGCCGAGGACACGCGCGAGCTGGGTCAGATGCTCTCGGACTGGAATCATGCTGACGATGTCGAACTGATTGCGCCAACGGTATTTCAGGCGATCTACCGTGAGTTTGCGCGCCAGACCTTCAACGATGAGCTCGGGCCGGAGCTCGGTGAACGGATGCTGGGCAGCTGGTACTACTGGCACGAACGGCTGGCGCAGATGGTTCGCGCGGATTCATCGCCATGGTTCGACGATACCGCTACGCCTGAAATCGAAAGCCGTGACGATATTTTCCGGCGCGCCGCACGCCTGGCGCGTAGCGAACTGGCCGAAGTCGCTGGCGCTGACCCGGGTCAGTGGCAATGGGGCCGGCTGCACACGGTGACCTTCTTCAGTCCGCTGGTACCGGGCAAAGGGCCGGCCAGTGTGCTCGGTGCTGGCACCCATCCGAAGGAGGGTTCTGGCGAGACGATCAACCGGGCGACCTACAAGTTCAGCAAGCCCTATGACGCGACCGGTATCGCCTCGCTGCGTTTCGTTGCCGATCTCGCCGATCCGGACAAGGTCATGGCCGTGCTGGTGGGTGGGGCCAGCGGCCGGCAGTTCGATGTGCACCTGAAAGACCAGACCCCGGCCTGGCTGTCGGGCGAACCGCGCTACTGGTGGTTCAGCGATGCGGCCATCGCCAGCCACTCCCGCTCGGAGCTGCTTCTGCAGCCTTGAGGTTCTGAGTCACCTGAATTATGTTCAATAAAAACCCTGTCCGAACAATGACTTAGGCGCAAGATTTATTCCTGGTCTACTTGTATTCAGCTGCAATGCAAAGGCTAAGCTGGACTCCATTAATAAAGAAGCTGCCCGGTATATTCCGGAGCAGTTCAGAGACGAGTCAGTGGGGAATCATCTGATGCGCAGCATGAAAACTCTGGCTGGACTTGGCGCGATCGCCATCGGCTTCGGTGCGATATCCGCCAACGCAGCGCCGGTGACGCTGTGTGGCGTCAACGTCTGCTACGAGTACGACAACGATGCGATCGTCAATCCCGGGATTCTTGCCTTTGGTGCGCCGACGCTCCTGAGTGGCAATACCCTCAAGTTTGTACCCAGCAACTTCAATGCCGATTCCGACTACGGTAGTCCGATACCGACTCCCACCCGGGTTGAGGTGTTCAAGTTCACCCGCGTGTACACCACCAACGGTGGTGAGATCGCCTCGATATCGGTGACCGAGAGCGGCGACTATCAGATCATCGGTGCCGGTTCTGTCAGCGTGAACATGCGCCTGCAGAGTGTCGACAATGTGGATGATGGTGCGAGCACCCCGGGCTTTCCGGAAGTCGACAATCCGCAGTTCAACTGGAATACCTCGACGCCGACCGGTGGTCCCTTCGTCAACTGGTCGCTGACGGGTTCCGTTACGCCGGCTGCGCTGTTCTCAGATCTGGCGACCGATGTCGATTTCTCGATACAGAACACCTTGCAGGCTTTTGCGGCTTCGCCAAATTACGCATTCGTACAAAAGAAGCTCAGCCTGACTGTCACTGCGGTCTCAACCGTGCCGGTTCCAGCTGCCGTCTGGCTGTTCGGCTCAAGTCTCGGCCTGCTCGGCTGGCTGCGTAGGCGCGCATGATCACCCGTAAATATCATGCAGCGCTGATCGCGCTGTGCGGGTTCCTGTTGTCTGGCATTCAGGCGCAGGCGGCGACGCTGCAGCTTTGCGGTCCGGCCATCTGCTATGAGTTTGATAATAATGCTGCCGGCGGGAATCCGGGTGTTGCCTTGTATGGATTGCCGGTATTGCTCGGTAACAGCGATACGCTGAAGTTCTCACCCAGTTCATTCGATGCGGATTCGGATCTGGGCAGCGCCATTCCCACTCCCGGTGAATCAGCCACGTTTGTGTTTTCCAGGATATTTACCCGCTTTGGCGGAGAAGTGGGCACGATTTCAATTGCCGAGGATGGTGATTATCAGATCATCGGTGATGCTTCCGTCAGCGCCAATCTCGTCGTGCGCATCAATGATCTCGTCGATGACGGCCCTGGTTTTGGCTCACCATTTTCCGAGCAGATCACTGACAGCCAGTGGTTTGCTACATCGACTCCCACTGGCGGTCCCCTGGCCAACTGGCACCTCGCCAGCGTGCTCTCGCCGGCCGCTGTATTCAGCGATCTCGCCAGCAGCGTGGATCTGTCGATCGAGAATCACCTGATGGCAAGCGCTGGCGTTGGCGGCGGCTATGCCTATATCGCGAAGAAGTTGCTGTTGACGGTTTCGGCCGCGGTGGTTCCTGTACCCGCCGCCTTCTGGCTGGCGGCTTCGGCGCTCGCATTGCTGGGTGGATTGAGGCGAAGAACTGATTGATAGCGCGTAAATTGACAGCGCGAAAAAAGAGCCCGCTGTGCCGCGGGTTTTTTTATGCCTGATGGAAAAGTGTCGATTCCGTTTGGTTTTATGTTGCCTTCCACGCATGTCGATCACACTGATTAATTAGAATGGGTTATCTATGAAAAAACATTCCCAGCGTGTCATTTTGGCGGCCGTGTTTGCGGCCGCTTCTGCATTTACGATGCCGGTTCATGCCGCACTCGTGCAACTCTGTGGTCAGACCGTCTGCTATGAGTACGACAACAATCCTGCCGTCAACGATGGCCTGCTGCTGCTCGGTGTGCCGCGATTGCTTGGCAACAGCGATGTGCTCAGATTTACGCCGTCGGTCTATTACGCGATGGCCTATGGGCCAGGTGGCCTGGACGAGCGCAGCGGCAGCTTTTATTTTTCCCGTATCTGGTCTCCGGCCGGGTTGGAGATCGGTGCAATCAGCATCAGCGAATCGGGCGACTACCAGTTGTTCAATGGCGGCAGTGTCACAGCGGGGCTGGTATTGCACTCACGTGATCTGGTCGATGACGGATACGGGCCAGGGTATCGGGAAGATGTTGCAGCGGTGGAGGGTTTCAGCAGTTCAACGCCGACCGGGCTGCCGTTCCGGAACTGGAGCTATACCAACAGCATCGATCCGGCAACCAGCTTCGCCGACCTCGCAACCAGCGTGGATCTGACGATTTTCAATCTGCTGCAGGCCGTGACGGAATCGCCAGGCCACTCGGCCTTCATTGCCCGGAAGCTTTCCCTGACGGTCGCAACGGCTGTGGTTCCAGCACCGGCCAGCTTCTGGCTGCTGATGACGGCCGGGCTGGCGTTGCTCACCCGCGTCCGGAAGTAGACGGCTGGGTACTGATCCGTTCGATTAAACAGCTCGGGTTGCCGCATTGCGGTGCGGGCGACTTGCGGCTTGGCCCAGCGACGGAGAGGGCTTGTTGTCGGCAATCCTTCCAGGCAGTCGTTGTTCTGCCTCAAGAAACACTACAGATCCTGTTTCAGGTACCTGATCTACCATCAAATTGATTTCCTGGTCCGGTGCGCTGGCTTATGTAAATACGAGGATTTTCCGGTATTGCATCCGCTTCCCGAACGATAGTTGCGTCAGGCCTTGTGCCGTGTTTAGATCGCTACAAGGATGAACAGAAGACTGAGTCCAAGAATATAAAGAGTTGGCGGCCAAGGCGGCCAACCGTGTTTGGTTCAAGTGGGGAAAAGATCCGTGAAAAACGCAGCGAAACTGACCGGCCTTATTTGTGCCTTGGCTTTGCCAGGTATTGCATCGGCAATTCCTGTCTACGATGTCTTCGGTCCGCTGACCGGCGCCAACTTCGGTGGCTTCGGGATTCCAAACGGTTCTGTTGCGGTCTCCCATCAGTTCTATGATGGCAACAATCTGATTACGGTCGCGATGAACGCGACTGAGCGCTATTCAAACCCGACGGTTACTAACAATAATTTGGGTACGTTCTACGCCGGGACAGGCAGCAATACCGGTGGCGCGGGTGAGAGTTCGACGACTGGCGCGTTGTGGAACTGGAACTACTACATCAAGGTCGAGGGCGTAGGGGCCAACCCGCCGAGCCCGATCCTCACCGACTACGACATCATGCTCTACTATGACTTCAACCCGGCCTTCGACAATCTTGCCGCTTCTACACTGGGCAAGATCAACGTCACGGCTACGCTCAAGTGCTATGGATCGACGACGAATATCGCTCAGGGTTCCGAGAACCTGATGTTCGGCTACCTCACAGCAGCTACAACCTGCCCCGTGCCGGGCCCGAATTTCGGTACCGCACTGCTAACGCCGTCTGCTTTGTTTCCCACCTTCAATCCGAATGTAACGGGTGAGTACAACTTCTCGATCCGTGTCGCTCGTGATGGCTGGGGTGTAGAGAACGTGGCGATGGACGTACAGGTCGTGCCGGTTCCCGCTGCGGTCTGGTTGTTCGGTTCTGCGCTTGGATTGCTTGGAGTTGCGCGTCGCCGCGCCGCATAGGGATTGCCCTGCAGAGTTGGTGTGCGATTTTTGACTGACAAGAATAGCGCCATTAAAGGTGTCTCCATGAAACAAGCCAGTATCGCTACTGGCGGCCGGATTGATGGCTGTCGCAGGTTCTGCAAATGCCGCCTCTGTTTCCTACTACATGGATCAGAGCAATACCGAGGGTACCTGGGCGGATGGCGTCAACTATCTGCTGGTGACAATTTCCGATAGCGTTTCAAATCCTGGTGACATCGAGTTTCTCGTCACGCCGCTCGCCACCCTGACCACCTCGGCTGGGTCCAACTTCGGCATTCAGCGCTTTGGTTTCAATACCACCGGCGCTGGCAACGCCCTGACCGCAGCCAACATCATCGATCCGGCCGGCTGGAGTACCAGCAGCGGGAATCTCGACGGCTTCGGTTCCTTTGAGGTTAGGGAGGATGGAACCGGATCAAACCGCCAGAACCCGCTGTTCTTCCGCATTACCGGCATCGCCGGCGACACGATTTTTGATTACGCGGTCAATGGTCTTGGTGGTGCCCAAGGCACTTACTTCTTTGCCGCCCATGTGGCAGGCATGAATGTTGGTCCGGGCAGCGCCTATTTTGGTGGCAGCACTCTGGTGCCGGTCCCCGCCGCGGTCTGGCTGTTTGGTTCAGCCCTCGGGTTACTTGGTGGAGTTACACGCCGCCGGCGTTCCGGCCTCTGAGTACCAGGCGAAGATAGTCGTACAAGAAAAAGCCCCGCTGCAAAGCGGGGCTTTTTTCGTTTCGGCATCCTGTTGCTCAGCGCTTGGCTGTCGCCGGTCCAGCGCAGGCCGGGTCAGGCTTGTGCTGGTTGATGCCGAGGGTACTGACCGCTGCCTTGAGTTCAGCTGCAGACACAGCACCCGTATCGTACAGGGCTGCCAGCGCGGCCCAGGCAATGTATTCCGCACTCACCTCAAACCAGTTGCGCAGGTCGGCCCGTGACTCGCTGAGTCCGTAACCGTCCGTGCCGAGCACCACGTAGGGGCCAGGTACCCAGCGGGCGATGCTGAGTGGCAGTGATTTCATGTAATCGCTGGCTGCGATGAATACGCCTTGCTCGGCAGTCAGCAATTCGGCGATATACGGCTGCGATGCTGTGCTGTCCGGTGCGAGGTGGTTCTGGCGCTCGACGCGCAGCCCCTCACGGCACAGTTCGTTGTAGCTGGTGACACTCCAGACATCTGCGGAAACACCGAGCGTTGCCAGCAACGCCTGTGCGCGCAGCACCTCAGTCATGATCGCGCCACTGCCGAACAGGTGTGCCTTGCGCCCCTTGTCGGCCACAGCCTTCGCAGGCCTGAAAGCGATACATGCCGCGAATGATTCCGTCTGCCGTGCCATCTGCCATCGGTGGCATGGCGTAGTTTTCGTTATGGATGGTGATGTAGTAGAAAACCGTTTCCTGCTGCTCGTACATCCGGCGAATGCCCTCGCGGATGATCACCGCGAGTTCGCCGGCGAAGGCCGGGTCGTAGCTGAGCAGATTCGGTACGGTGCTGGCGATGACTTGCGAGTGGCCATCCTGATGCTGAAGTCCTTCGCCGTTCAGCGTCGTGCGACCGGATGTGCCGCCGAGCAGAAAGCCGCGACAAAGCATGTCACCGCAGCTCCAGATCATGTCGCCGACCCGCTGAAAGCCGAAGATCGAATAGAAAATATAGAAAGGGATCGTTGGTACGCCATGGATCGCATAGGCGGTGCCGGCAGCGAGGAAGGAAGCCATCGCACCGGCTTCGCAGATGCCTTCCTGCAGGATCTGGCCATCGGTAGCTTCGCGATAGGGCATCAGCGTCGAGCTGTCTACGGGCCGGTACTTCTGACCTTCGGAAGAGTAAATACCAGCCTTGCGGAACAGGGCCTCCATGCCAAAGGTACGTGCCTCATCCGGCACGATCGGCACGATGTAACGACCCAGCTCGGGCTGGTCCATGAGCTTTGAGAGCATGCGTACAAAAGCCATGGTCGTGGACAGGGTGCGCTCGCCGGAGCCGTTCAGTTGCTCCTGAAACAGCGCCAGGGGTGGTGCGGGCAGGGCAGGGCAATTGACCTGCCGCTGTGGCCAGGCGCCGCCCAGTTCTGTACGCCGGGTATCCAGATAGCGGATTTCCTCACTGTCTGCGGGGGGGCAGTAAAAATCGGCCCGGGCTGCCGCTGCATCGGATAGCGGGATACCCAGCCGTCGTGCGGTTTCCTGGCGTTCTTCCAGCGCCAGGTTCTTTTTCTGATGTACGACATTCGAGCCTTCGTAGCCCTGCATGCCGTAGCCCTTGATGGTCTTGATCAGGATGACGGTTGGCCGGCCTTCGCTCTGCATGGCGCGTTTGAATGCTGCGTAGATCTTGCGCTGGTCATGGCCGCCGCGCTTGATGCAGCGGATTTCTTCATCAGAGCGTACGCGCATGATGTCGGCAAGCCGCGGGTCGTCTTCGACCCAGTGTGCGCGCACTTCAGGGCCGCTGGATACCGAGTACATCTGGTAGTCGCCGTCCACGGCACGCTCCATGCGTGCCTGCAGTACGCCGTCGTGATCTATGGCGAAGAGCGCGTCCCAGTCACCACTCCAGATCACCTTGATCACATTCCAGTTTGCGCCACGGAAGCTGCGCTCGAGTTCCTGGATGATCTTGCCGTTGCCGCGTACCGGGCCATCGAGCCGCTGCAGATTGCAGTTGACGACCATGATCAGATTGTCGAGTCGCTCACGTGCAGCGATGTTGATCGTGCCGAGCACCTCGGGTTCATCGGCTTCGCCATCACCGATGAAGTTCCAGACCTTGCCGCCGTTCTTCGGTTTCAGGCCGCGGTTTTCCAGATACTTGGCGAAGCGCGCCTGGTAGATGCAACTGGGTGTGGAGAGCCCCATCGAGGCACACGGCGAAGCCCAGAAGTCCGGCATGTTGCGTGGATGAGGATAGGATGACAGCCCGCCGCCGGGTGCCAGTTCGCGCCGGAAATTTTTCAGCTGATCAACCGAAAGTCGGCCCTCCAGCAGCGCACGCGCATAGATTCCCGGCGCGCAGTGGGCCTGGATACTGATCAGGTCGCCGCCATAATCAGCGCTCTTGTTGCGGAAGAAATGCTGCAAACCGACCTCAAGCATGGTTGCGCCTGAGGCGTAGGTGCCGATGTGGCCGCCGACTCCGGTGCCGCTGTCGTAGCCGCGCAGCACCATGGCCATCGCATTCCATCGGTTGATGTTCTCAATGCGTTGTTCGATTTCGATATTGCCCGGATAGGCGGGCTGCTGTTCCAGCGGAATGGTGTTGCGATAGGGGGTGTTGAGCGTCGCGTCCTCGATGATGACGTTTGCATCGGTCAGGTAGTCGCGTACTGCACGGAACAGGGCCTTGGCCCGCTCGGGGCCCTCGTTTTCCAGTACGGACTCTATGGAGTCGATCCACTCCCGCAGTTCGTCATCACCCGGGTCCATATCTGTGCGTCGTACAGCCATCTCTGCATGCTCCACGGAACTGCAGGAGAGGATAACCCGATTAGCGGACTGGTTGGATGCGCCCGGGACTCAGAATCGTGTCACGTACCTCAGTATCCGGCAGCGCATGCGGATAATCCCGGTTGCAGTGCAGTCCGCGGCTTTCGTGACGTGCCTGGGCGCTGATGATGGTGAGTTCGGCGATCAGCGCCAGATTGCGCAGTTCGATCAGATCGTTGGTGACGCGGAAGTGACTGTAGAACTCGGTGATTTCTCCGCGCAGCAGATCGGCGCGATGGCGGGCGCGTGCGAGCCGCTTGTTGGTACGCACGATACCGACATAGTCCCACATGAAACGCCGCAGTTCGTCCCAGTTGTGCGAGACGACCACCTGCTCGTCGGGGTCTGTGACACGGCTTTCATCCCATGGCGGGATGTCGGGTATCAGCGCCGTATCTTCAGCCAGATCGCGAAGGATGCGGTTGTGCGCGGCTTCGCCAAACACCAGGCATTCGAGCAATGAATTGCTGGCCAGCCGGTTTGCCCCGTGCAGGCCGGTGCAGGTGCATTCGCCTACCGCAAACAATCCGCGCAGATCGGTTGCTGCATCAAGATCCGTGATGATACCGCCGCAGGAGTAGTGTGCGGCTGGCACGACAGGAATCGGATCGCGGGTGATGTCGATGCCAAAGCCGAGCAACCGTTGCCGGATATTCGGGAAATGACGTGTGATTTCAGTGGCCGGTTTGTGGCTGATGTCGAGATACACGCAGTCAAAGCCACCGCGTTTCATTTCCGCATCGATGGCTCGTGCAACGATATCGCGCGGTGCGAGCTCTGCTCGCGGATCATGATCCGGCATGAATCGACGACCGTCCGGAAGTCGCAGTACACCGCCTTCGCCACGCACAGCTTCTGAAATCAGCAGCGATTTGGCCAGCGGGTGAAACAGGCAGGTCGGGTGAAACTGCACGAACTCCATGTTGGCCACGCGGCAGCCGGCACGCCAGGCCATGGCAATGCCATCGCCGGTAGAGGTGTCCGGATTTGTCGTATACAGATAGACCTTTGCAGCACCGCCTGTCGCGAGAATCACCGCGCGCGCAGCGATGGTCTCCACTTGTCCGGTATCACGATTCAGCGCATAGGCGCCCACGCAGCGGTTGCGCCCGGGTAGCCGAAGTTTTTCCGTGGTGACCAGGTCGATACCGATGCGCTCGTCGAGCATCCGGATGCCCGCATGAGCTTCCGCACGTGCCGCCAGACGGCTAATCACGGCATCGCCGGTGGCATCGGTTGTATGCACTACGCGGCGGCGTGAATGGCCGCCCTCACGGGTGAGGTGCAGTTCTTCCGGCCGGCTGTCATCGACAGGCGTGAACTGCACGCCCTGGTCCATCAGCCAGCGGATTGCGCGCGGGGCCTTGCCGACCACGAAATCCACGGTTTCCGGTTTGCAGAGCCCGGCGCCTGCTGTCAGGGTGTCAGCTGCGTGCTGCGCGGTGGAATCCTCGGGGTCAATGGCTGCAGCGATACCGCCCTGCGCCCATGCGCTTGAACTTTCAGCTGAAGGTGTCTTGCGCAGTATTCCGACCGACAGACCGGAGTCAGCCATGCGCAAGGCAGCGGAAAGACCGCCCAACCCGCCGCCGATGACGAGTACGTCAAAGCTGGTCGCTGATGTCATCTGCAGGCGTCCGCGCCCGGTATCAGTCGCGGGCGGCGCTGCGGCCTACGGCCAGCATGCGTTCAAGCGATAGCCGGGCGCGTTGCGCGACATCTGCGGGTACATCAATCGCCGGGCTGAGCGTCTGCAGAGCGGCAAGGATTCTGGGCAGCGTAATGCGCTTCATATGCGGGCACAGGTTGCAGGGCTGGATGAATTCCACGTCGGGAAACTCGACCGCAACATTGCCGGCCATCGAGCACTCCGTGATCATCGCAACCTGTTTTGGGCGGACCTTCCCGACATGGGAGATCATCGCTGAAGTGGAGCCCACGTAGTCGGCTTCCTGCAGGACATCATCCGGGCACTCCGGATGTGCCATGACATGGATGCCGGGATGCATGTTGCGGAACTCACGCAATTCGGCACCTGAAAAACGTTCGTGAACCTCACAGGCACCTTCCCACAGAACCAGTTCCACTTTGGTCTGGCTGGCTACGTAATGTCCGAGAAACTGGTCCGGTATGAAGATCACCTTGTCGACGCCCAGCGATTCGACCACCTGGACTGCATTGGCCGAGGTACAGCAGATATCGGACTCGGCTTTCACTTCGGCTGAAGTATTGACGTAGGTGACGACTGGCAGGCCCGGGTGCCGTGCACGCAGGGCGCGTACGTCAGCGCCGGTAATCGATGCCGCCAGTGAACAGCCGGCCTGCAGGTCGGGTAGCAAGACAGTCTTTTCCGGGCTGAGGATCTTGGCGGTTTCAGCCATGAAGTGCACACCGCACATCACGATGATCTCGCCATCGGTGCGCGCCCCGAACTGGGCCAGGCCGAGCGAGTCGCCCGAGTAGTCAGCGACGCCGTGAAAGATCTCCGGTGACATGTAATTATGCACAAGAATCAAAGCCTTGCGTTCACTTTTTAGATGATTTATTGCCGAAATCAACGGTGCATGGACCGGCCATTCGACCTCGGGTATCACGTGGCGAACGCGGTCATAGAGGTCGCGAGTCTCGAGTTCGATCTCGGCGGTGAAGGCAGGTCTCATTCGCTTGTCTCGACAGTTATGGGGCGCAGTTTGGGCGCGAGGCAGGAAGTATAAGGCACCAGCCGGTCTGCGGGATCTGGGAGCGGGGTCACGTCCCGCAGAGTCTGATTTCGTCAGAATTTCAGCGGTTTAGATGATTTGCAAGGTTGGCAGCCCGCTTTTATGTCTGAAGCACCGGCACAGGATCAGGTCCTCGGCGATTACGCTGCATTGCTGCGTATCCTGCTGCCGCAGGCCAGCGGCTTCTATTGCTATAGCCGGGATGGTGCCGCGATCTGGAAAGATCCCGGTTCCGGCGCGGTAAGTCCGAATGCCCGATACGAGTCGGCATTGGTTGTGTTCCGCAAGGGCGAATGCATTGTGCCGGAACGTGTAGCTCTAGATCATGGGGCGGCTTATCTGCTGCCCCTGCGCAGCGAGAAGGACCAGGCCATCGGGGTGCTGGTGATGCTCGTTGAGCCACCCGCAAGCGATATGGATGCGGCACGCTGTCTGGAGTTGACGGGCCCGGCTGTGCGTACCTTGCAGCGCGAACTCAGTCTCCGCTACAGGCTGCTGGATGGCTACCGGAAGCTCAATGTACAAGCGGCCGAAGAGCGCCTGCTGCATGAAGTTGATCGTATCGCCCACACCGATGGCGATTGCAGTCATGTGCTGGGCAAAGTGCTGGCCTTGTGCCGGCACTATTTGCAGGTCGATTCTGCCGCGCTGCTGGTGCCGGACAGGCGGATTGCCCTGATGCAGGGTGAAGGGCTCAAGCACGCTGAGTTGCAAAGCATTCTTGATGCCAGCATCGAGGAGCAACAGGATGATAACTCCCGAATCATAGTGCCGGACAAGTGGTTTGGTTCCGATCTGTACACCATCAATATCTGTCACTCCGAGAAGCGTCAGGCGGGCATTCTTGCGCTATCTGGCTGGCGCACTGCAGATTTCAGTCAGCGTCGCCGCTCGCGGGTTGCCCGCTACCTGGCTTCACATGTCGAAGGCATTCTGCAGCAGGGCTTTGATTCGCTGACCGGTTTCATGGCTTGGTCAAATTTTGAGGAACTGCTGACCACGATGGGCCACACTTCGGGTGACAGTCACCACGCCTTGCTGTATTTCGATATGGATCGGCTGCACGTCGCCAACGACACGCTTGGACGTGAGGTTGGTGATGAAATCCTGATCAACTTTGCCCGGATTGTGCGTGAGGAGTTGTCCGCTCATCTGCTGACGCGTATCACCAGCGACAGTTTTGCAGCCCTGCTGATGGATACGGATATCGAGACGGCACGGCAACATGCCGAAACGATCTGCACTCGCGTACGCCAGATCGAGTTCGGTCGCGGCGATCAGATCTACCGGGCCTCGGTAAGTATTGGCGTCGGTCCGTTGGGCGGCGATGGCGAGGTGGAAGGCGGACCGCTGGCTGCTGCCAAGGTCGCCTGCGGTGCGGCCAAGGATCGTGGTCGGGGGCGTGTCGAGATCTATCAGGCTGAGGATGAATCCATCATCCAGCGCTTCGATGATATTCGTCTGGTCGGCCAGATTCGCAATGCGATTGAGTCAGACCGGCTGATGCTGGTGGCCCAGCCGATCATGCCGATCAAGACTGATTCCGGTCACCCCTATTGCGAGGTGCTGGTCCGCTTTCTAGACAGCGAGGATCGGCACTTGTCGCCGGCAGAGTTTTTGTCTGCTGCCGAGCGTTACCAGCTCATGGAGGAGCTGGATCGCTGGGTGGTAACGCATACCCTGCAGCTGCTGCAGCCACATGCCGAGCGACTTTCCCGCGCAGGTGCGCGGTTTGCAGTGAATCTGTCCGGGCAGAGCCTGGGTAGTGAGCAGTTCCTGCCCTTCGTGCAGGAGCGGATCGTGGCCAGTGGTGTACCGCCAGAGATGCTGTGCTTCGAGATCACCGAGTCAGTCGCGGTGGCGAATTTGCAGCGCGCGCAGACTTTCATGCACACGCTGAAACGCACCGGCTGCAAGTTCTCTCTGGATGACTTCGGTACGGGGCTCAGTTCCTTTGCCTACCTGAAGTTGTTTCCGATCGATACGCTCAAGATTGATGGCAGCTTCATCCGTGATATGACCACCAATGTCGTGTCGCAATCAGTCGTCGCCGCGATTTCGGAAGTGGCCCGGGTGATGCAGCTCGATTCGGTGGCCGAGTTCGTGCAGGACGATGCCACCCTGACCTTGTTGCGCAAACTCGGTATTACCTGGGCGCAGGGCTACCTGTTCGGTCAACCGGCATCACTCAGTGAGCGAATAGCTGGTCTCGCCGGTGCCTCCAGTGATGCCCCCGTGGTTGCCGCACCGCTCAGGTCGCGTTCAGCAAGCCACAAGTAGCGGCATTCACTGCGCAGATCCGCTGCCTGACGGCTGCTTTGGGCTGCAATTCCAGGCCATGCTCATAGGCCACTACCTGTAGACGATCGCCGAAGGCGGACAGCAATTCACCGGCTACAAGCAGGAAATCCGGATTCCGCGGGCGACCATAGACTTCGTTGCCTTGCGCGAACGTCTCCATCAGCAAGACACCGCCGGGCTGCAGGCTATCGGCCAGCCAGGCGAAGTGGGGGCGATGCAGGTAGTTGCTGCTGATGATCGCGGCAAACTGTGTACCGCTGAACAGCCAGTCGCCGGTTTCGAGGTCGGCTTGCCTTGTCTCAATGCGAGGGTCCCCGTGCAGATCGCTCAGACCGCTCACGTCGATATCCACCGCGGTCACCGGGTGTCCGCGATCAGCGAGCAGGCGGGTATGTCGTCCCTTGCCGCAGGCCAGGTCGAGTACGCGACCGCCTGCGGGTATCAGATGTGCAAAACGCAGCACCCATGCGGATGGTGCAGAAGTCCCGGTTGCTGGCGGTTCGTGATCCGGCATGCTCAGAGATTTTAGATATTTTTGCAGTCCGGTGTATTGCCATTTGCGAGGCGGGGCGATAGCGCCGGTTCACCAACCGGGTTGACGATTACGACCTGGGTTGCCTGTTCCTCGCCCGCAGTGCAGAAGGCAAAGTCACCGAAACGCTGCTGGCTATCGGCAGCGATCACGCGGCCTGACGGTTCGTAACTGAATGCACGATCGAATGCTTCGGAGCGAATGGCAAAGCCGGCAACCGGCGGTGCAACGTCAAGTATCTGCTCGTCTGCGTCGATGATCTGGTTGCGGTTGAGGTCGACAAAACTTATCCAGCCGGACTCCCATGTGGTCCCGGTGCAGGTGTGGAGTTTGCTGCTCGGGCAGACTGCAACCGACGCATTCCGGGTGATGGCTTCGCTGCGCGCCCTATGCATCGTTGCTACAAGTTGGTTTACGGCAGTAGCCCGCGCGTTGTCGTGCGCCAGGCTTTCAAGACCGGGAATGGCCAGTGACAGGCTGATGCCCAGTACTGCGAGCGTAGTCAGGGTTTCGTTCAGCGTAAATCCGTGCTGGCGAGCACCAGGCTGTTGCATGACGGTGGCCCATCCCGGCTGGAAACTGCTGCGAGGATAAGAATTCATGCCGCCCGTGACGTTGAAGCCGGTCACGTCTCGGTCAGATGATTGTCAAATCGGGAAGGAAATATTGTTGCGAATTCGCAACAGATATCTGTGAAGCTGTCGTTTTTTGCGTAATTACGTTAATCTGGAACGTGTCCAGAAATTGGATGCTGTGATTTTTTCCAAACACACGTTTAGAGAGGTGAGTGTGATGCGAAGCACCAAAGCTGTGCTGATTTCCAATATGTGCGCCGCAGCAATTTTACTGGGAAGCCAGGGCGTACAGGCGGCTGAAGATGTAGGCCAAGTCTATGTAAAGGCGCTGGGCACCTATATCAGTGCCGACAGTGATCGTCTTGTCGATGACGATGTTGCAGGCGGAGCGCTCGGTTTCGGTTATGCGCTCAGTGAGCATTTCAATCTTGAATTTGATATGCAGTGGCTGAACCTGGATGGTGATCCTGTTGGCAATCCCGATCAGGATCAGACTGCGGTCAACCTGAATCTGATGAATATCTACAACCGCAGTGGCCTGTTTGCTCCATACCTGTTGGCCGGTGCCGGTGTCGTCAGTACGGATGAGGACGGCAGCGAGAGCTATGATGACCTGCAGTTGCAGGGTGGTGCCGGTGTGCTGACCCGCCTGTGGGGTGATCGTGTATCGCTGCGTACTGAGGTGCTGTATCGCTGGCAGGATGCGTCGAGCAGCCTGAGCGATGTGCTGGTGAACGCAGGCTTCAGCGTTGCCCTGGGCAGCAAGCCGGTTGCAGCAGCTCCGGTTGCGGCAGTTGTAGCAGCTCCGGTTGTAGTCGCACCGAAAGACAGTGATGGCGATGGCGTCGTTGACAGTGCCGACAAGTGTCCTGGTACGGTCGCTGGTGCCAAGGTGAATGCACAGGGTTGCGAACTCGATGGCGATAGCGACGGTGTCGTGGATCGTCTCGATGAGTGCCCGGGTACGCCGGCCGGTGCCAAGGTCGATGTCCGTGGTTGCGAAGAGTCGCTGATCCTGCGTGGCGTGGTCTTTGGTAACGATTCTTCGAAGATCACCGCGCAATCCGAAATGATCCTCGATTCCGTGGCGGATATTCTCGGCAAGCGCACGCACTTCAAGCACATCGAAGTGCGCGGACATACGGATAGTGTCGGTGCAGATCAGTACAACCAGGGGCTCTCGCAGCGGCGTGCCGATGCGGTCAAGTCCTACCTGGTCGGCAAGGGACTGTCAGCTGATCTGTTCACGACCAAGGGCTTTGGTGAGTCCGAGCCCATTGCGCCGAACGATACGGCTGATGGCCGCGAGCAGAATCGCCGCGTAACGCTGGAGTTCAGCGCCAAGCAGTAGTTTCGCAAAACTGATGGCCTATGGGCCCCGGTGATCGTCAGGTCGCCGGGGCTTTTTTTTGGTTCATCACCCAACTCCGGGGAAGGCAGCCCGGATCTTGAGGAAGAAGTAGGCGTCATCGCGGAAGCCATAGGCCATGCGTTTGATGACTTTGATCTTGTTGTTGATGCCCTCGATGAGATTGGTCCCCAGCGGGTATCGGCAGTGGGCCAGGATGCCGGGTAGGTAGGGGCGGAGCTTTTGGGCGAAGTGCCGTAGTGGTGCGATGCCACTGCGCAATGCCTTGCGGTACCAGCTCTTCCAAGCCGTGGCCGCATCGCCCGAGTGCCGGTAGTGCCAGAGCTGTTTGAGCGCATCGCGCAGCACGTAGACGACGAACAGGGCGTGATTGGCGGCTAGCAACTCATCGAGTTCGACGTCTTCACCCGGCTTGAGCGAGTCGCGATTCTTGAGCAGCAGCCAGCGAGCACCCTTGACCACCTGCCTCGCCCGCCGATCGGTGCGCAAGGCATTGGCCTGATCGACCCGGACCCGATCAATGACCTCACGGCCATACTTGGCGATGACGTGGAATAGATCGAAGACGATCTCGGCTTGGGCACAGTGAGCCTTCACCTCCAGTTCGTAGCCGGCGTTCATATCCATCACCGCGGCCGCGACCCCGCCACCCACAGCACACGCTTGCGCATCGGTTCGACGATCACTGTGGCGTAGCGGTGACCCTTCTGGATGGCGAACTCGTCCATGCCGATGACCTCGATACCGTCCAGGTTCAGCGGCCCGAGCTCGCGCTCCAAGCTGGCACGGTCCAGGTCTTTGACCGTCTTTCAATCCAGCCCGTACCCGCGGCACCAGCAACTCTACCGGTGACTCAAACACCGGCAGGTCGCGGATCCGCCGCTCTTCCAGGTCGTGAATCATTGGTACCGACTGGCCACAGCCGCTGCAGCAGCGGCCACGGCCCGTCACGGGCCGCAAGCGGATCACGCACCAGCGCAGAGCGCCACACTGTTCGTCCTGCTCAGCCTCGATCTCGTAACCTTCCCAGCCTCCCAGCCGGGCAATACACTGCTCTTGGGCCACGGTTGCCCTCCTGCTTCTTGATGCCTTGACAACACCAAGTCTGCAGCGACGACCGTGCGCCCGCCTAACCTAATCCCGGAGATCGGAGAAGAACCTTTTTTATGGGCGGGGGTCGTCGTTGGTGCGGCCTTCAGGTCGTCAGGAGTGCGAGCATGGACTCACGATACAGCCGTTCACCATCAGGATGATCCTGGTATACACGCAATAGTGGTACTGCTGTACGCGTGAGTACGCGGAAAGTGTAAGTAGCGCTTCTGTTACGCAGTTTCTCGTCAACTGCGGCGTGATCCAGAGCCAGTTTCATTGCGGTTGTATAGGCCTGGTGTGCGTTGCGCATGCGTGCAAATGTCGTGGCATCCACACCCGGGATCAGCATCAGGGCATGCCGGCGGCGGTGCCAGAGGTCGGTATACATGGTCACAATGCCCGGAATAACAGACTTTGGCGGTTCGTCCAGCAGTGTGGTCAGCGCCATGCAACCGTCCGTGAATACCGGCTCGATAATTGCCACAAGCAAGTCAGTCTTGCTTGCACAGTACCCATAAAAAGAGCCGCGTGAGATTCCGGTGCCAAGCAGTATCTGCTGGACGCTGATGCGGGCTGGGCCCTCCTCAGCCATCAACTGGCCGGCTGTAGTGACCAGTTTCTCCCACGTCTGGCCACGGCGCTCCAGTACCTTGTTGCTGTTGATGCGCCCGCGCCGGCGCGGCTTGCGCACGGTCGCCTGTCGTTTGATCTTTTTGCTCATGGGTCGCGAGTCAGATGATTGCTCTGGGCATGGAACTGGTCCGGATTGTCGCTTGTAAAACTTATACAGCTCTGTATTATTATAATCCAGCGAGCCTGATGCTCATCTTGTTGCCGGTTTATGCGGGGTTGTGACAATGACTGAAGCAGTCGGAAAATCCAGGCTCTGGCGGCCGCCACTGGTCGGAATCATCACGACCATCATCATGCTGTTTGCAGTTGGTCTGGCGCATGCAGTCATGCGTCTTATTGAGCAGTCTCTGGGGCACGACACCACCTATATCGCATCAACCGGTTTCGGCTTTCTCGGCATTCTTCTCCTGTGGAGCGGGGTCAAGTCGCGCAGCGAGAGCTATGCGACATGGGCCGGCTTCTTTGCCGGGCTGACAATCTGGATGACCTGGGTCGAGTTCTTCTACATGTACTACGGACGGAAGAACTTCGGCATGTTGCCGCGAATGATCGGTGTTGAGGTTACGCAGGAGCCGGAGTACCTGATCATGGCGGCAACCGTCGGGGTGCTGCTGTTCCAGTGCGTTTACTACACGTTTGACAAGGACACCCGCTGCAACATGTTCCTCTGGATCCAGAACCGTCTGCGCTTGCGCGGCGGTCTCGGTCCGTCGACAAAGACCGCACAGGATCGCAACTACGCCATCATTACCTTCATGGAGATCATCTACGTGACATGGTTCTGCTATGCGTGGAATCTGCTGGTTTTCGATCCTGCGGTGGTCGGTGTAGGTGAGGGGGTCAGGTGGGCAATGTTCGGAACCATATTTGTCTCCATTACGTGGGGCGGCTATTGCTTCAGCCGGCTGATCCGCTACCGGCGCACATCAACCGCTCTGCGCTATGCAATTCCGACCGCCAACATTCTCTGGATCAGCGTGGAGGTGTCGTCCCGTCTCGGCATCCTTACGGAAGTATGGCTTGAGCCACAAAAATATGTCCTGGAGATGAGTTTGTATGCGCTGGCTTTCGCGGTGCTCTCGATCATGATTTACCGGGCACCGAAGAAACCATCGGAGGTAGGGGAATGGAACTGAAACAGCGAGGTTGTCGCAGGGCGACTGTTGCCTGTGGCCTGGCCCTGACCGGAATTATCGCGGCTGGAGTCGGTGCCCCATCCCTGGCGGCTCCGCTTGCCCTGCGTCCGGGCATGGGGGGCGTGCCCGACCTTGGTGCCATTCGCTGTGAAACGTTCAATGAGATGTATCCAGCCGGGCCAAACGGACTGCGGCAGGCAATCCTGTATTGGACCGAGGGCTATGTTTATGCGCAAACCGGCAAGACGATGGATGAATTCCTTGCATCGCCGGGGATGGATATCTGGAATTTTGGAACGCTGACAGACCATATCGTTGAGTTTTGCAAGGCGCAGCCCGATGCGCCAGTGCCGTTGGCGGTGATCGATCTCTGGGGCCGGATCAGTTCCGGTTCCTCCGGTATGTAAGTAACTTGATCAAGGAACTGAAGTCATGAGAATACAGGCAGGTGTCATCGCCGTGATTGCAGCGCTGTTATTGCCCGTCGCAGGGCTCCGGGCAGCAGACACTCCGCAGCCAGCTGCTGAAGCCGTAGTGCACGAGTTCAATGCTGCCATGAGCAGCAAGAGTATCGAGAGGATGCTTGCATGCCTGATTGGTCAAGGCGTGCAGTTTGATTTGCGTCAGGCACATGCTGACCAGGCTGCCGGGACGCATCAGATAGTGCAGTCGTTGAACGACCGCTGGACGTCTGTTACGCCGATCCTTTTCAATGGCACGAAGTCATATATCCGTACTGCCGAGATCATCCAGTCGCAGGCCAGCCCTGATATCGCAACGATCTGGGCGAGGGTGACAGCCGTGATGCAAATGCCGAACGCTGAAAATGCCAGTACCAAGACGTTTACAGAGGTCTATTTCCTGATTCGCACCCCGGATGGCTGGAAAATAGGTGCCATGGTTGATGATCGGGGTACGGACAGTATCGCTACTGCGGGACCTGGCTGAACGGGTCTGGTGTGGGAAAAGGTGCCGGGCGAAAAGGTGCCGGATTTATTTTCTGCTCGCCGCGGAAAATAAATCCGGCACCTTTTCGCCTTTCGCTGATGGTCGGGGTGACAGGATTCGAACCTGCGACCTCTTGCTCCCGAAGCAAGCGCTCTACCAAGCTGAGCTACACCCCGAACGGTGTCTGGTGCTGACCGGTCTGGGCCGGTAGCCGGAATCGGGCGCCATTTATACGCGGGCCGCGCGTGAGCGGCAAGGGAGATCTGGCTGTCGGGCTTAGTAACGGCGCTCGACAGCAAATTCTGCCAGATCCATCAGTGCGGTTCTGAAGATCGAGTCCGGTACTTTTTCCAGTGCCAGCTGGGCCTTGTTGGCGCACTCGCGGGCCTTGGCAACGGTATAGGCCAGTGCTCCGGTGGACTGAATTGCCGCCTGGATGGCATTGATTTCATCCAGCCCGCCATGCTCGATGGCGCGGCGGATCATCAGCTGCTGCCGCGGCGTACCACGCAGCAGGGCGAAGATCAGCGGCAGGGTGGGTTTGCCTTCGGCCAGGTCATCGCCGATTTTCTTGCCGAGTTCGCCGGGTACGGCATCGTAGTCGAGTGCGTCATCGACCAGCTGGAAAGCCAGGCCAAGTTGTCGGCCATATTCGACAAAAGCGTCCTCGACGGCGCGCGTCTGTGCGGCAAGGATGGCGCCGATCTGGGCGCCGGCCTCAAACAACCGGGCGGTCTTGCGATAGATCACGTCCATGTAGCGCTGTTCGGTGGTGTCCGGATCATTGCAGTTCATCAACTGCAGGACCTCACCTTCGGCAATGGTGTTGGTCGCATCTGCCAGCACGTCCATTATGCGCATCTGGCCAACCTGCACCATCATCTGAAAGGCGCGTGAGTACAGGAAGTCGCCAACCAGCACGCTGGCCTCGTTGCCGAACACGCTGTTGGCCGTGTCTTGCCCGCGCCGCAGATCCGAGGCATCGACCACGTCGTCGTGCAGCAGGGTTGCGGTATGGATGAATTCGATGATCGCTGCAGTCGTTATGTGCCGGTCACCCTGGTAGCCACAGGCGCGGGCCGCGAGCAGGGTGATCAGGGGGCGCAGGCGCTTGCCACCGCTGCCGATGATGTAGTGGGAGACGCTGTTGACCAGCGCGACGTCGCTGCTGAGGCGCAGGGTGATCTCGCGATTGACTGCCGGCCAGTCGTCAGCCACGAGGGCGCGTACTGCTTCCAGATCGAAGCGGGAGTATTCGGGTTGGACTAGATGCATTGCGAAACGAATAATGCCCGCGATGATCTGCCGTGTACACATCGCCGCCTCAGTAATTCTATGTATTGCCAGCACTCTGCTGCCAGTCCAGAAGGCGATGGCTTTCGGGTCAGCTGGACACCGGATCGTGGCCCATATCGCCGAGCAACACCTGTGCCCAGGTGCCAGGCAGGGGCTGGCACCGCTGCTCGGGACGATGAGCCTGGCTGATGCCGGGGTATGGCCCGATCAGCTGCGCTCGAGGCCCGAGTGGGCGCACAGCAAGCCCTGGCACTACATCAATGTTGCCGATCATGGCTCGGTGGCGGTTGCGGCCCGCGCTTCAGATAACAACGTCCTCGCAGCGTTGGCGCGCTTTGAGCTGGAGTTGCGGGACCAGGGTCTGTCCCTGGAGCAGCGCTCAATTGCCTTGCGGTTCATCGTCCATCTGGTCGCCGATATCCATCAGCCCCTGCATGTGGGCCGTTGGCAGGACCGGGGTGGGAACCGAATCGCGGTCACCGTGCGGGGCAAGGCCAGCAACCTGCATGCGGTCTGGGACGGGCTGGCCCTGTCTGCCGCAGCCCGGCGCCGGCCCGGGGATTATGCCCGTCGGATGTCCGCTATCGATGAGCCGGAACTGAAGCGCTGGCAGGCGGCTGATCCGCTGGTCTGGGCTGAAGAATCGATGGCAATGCGACCGGCCGTTTATGCCTTCGGCAGTGCGTCGGTGCCGTCAGTTCTCAGTCAGCGCTATCTGGATGCAGCCCGGATTGCACTGGATCAGCGTCTCGCCCAGGCCGGAATCCGGCTCGCTGCCCGCCTCAACGCCGCATTTGATTGCCGTACCCGTTGAACCGCGCGCCGTGATTCACTAGAATTCGCGTTCATTTCGCGCGGCCGCTAAACGGCCCACCCCGGAGATTTATCAGATGTACGCTGTTTTCAAGACGGGCGGTAAGCAATACCGCGCGAGCCAGGGCGATCGCCTCAAGATAGAGAAGCTCGATGCCAGCGCTGGCGACACGGTTGAGTTCAGCGACGTGCTGATGGTGGGCGAGGGTGCCGAGGTCCAGATCGGCAAGCCAAGCATCAGCGGCGCACGCGTCACGGCCACGGTGGTCGCCCAGGACCGGACCGCCAAGATCAGCGTCATCAAGTTCAAACGGCGTACCACTTACAAGCGCATGAAAACCCACCGGCAGAGTTTCACGCTGGTAGAGATCACGGCGATTGCCGGTGGTGCAGGCTGAGGATCGCAGGATCCGCACGCTATTCGATTCAGACGAGACGTTACGGAGTTAATCAGTCATGGCACACAAGAAAGCAGGCGGCAGTACCCGGAACGGACGTGATTCCGAGTCAAAGCGTCTGGGCCTCAAGAAATACGGTGGTGAGCGGGTGATCGCCGGCAATATCCTGGTTCGCCAGCGTGGTACCGAGTATCACCCCGGTAGCAACGTGGGCCTCGGGCGTGACCACACGCTGTTCGCCAAGGTGAACGGGGTAGTTAATTTCCAGGTCAAGGGTGCCCAGAGCCGCCGCGTCGTCAATGTCATCCCGGCCATTAGCGCCTGAGATTGACCGCAACGGTGGCCGATAAAGACCCCGCATATGCGGGGTTTTTTATTCCGATGAATTAAGCCAGGTCTCCGGCACAGCGTATGAAATTTGTCGATGAAGCCAGTATCAACGTCATCGCCGGAAACGGCGGGCGTGGCTGCGTCAGTTTCCGGCGTGAGAAATTCATTCCGCGTGGCGGTCCGGATGGCGGTGACGGCGGCGATGGCGGCAGCGTCTATTTCGTCGCCAGTCGCGGGCTCAATACCCTGGCTGATTTTCGTTTCAACCGGCGCTTTGCTGCCGAGAACGGTGAATCCGGTATGGGCAGCCAGTGCACCGGGCGTGGCGGGGTTTCCCTGTATATCCCCGTGCCAGCCGGTACCCGGATCATCGAAGCGGATACCGGTGAACTGCTGGGCGATCTGACGCAGGAAGGTCAGCAAATCATGGTGGCGGCCGGCGGCAAGGGTGGTCGCGGCAATCAGCATTTCAAGAGCAGCGTCAACCGGGCGCCGCGACAGTCGGGTCCAGGTACGCCTGGCGAGCGGCGCACGCTGAATCTTGAGCTGACCTTGCTGGCTGATGTCGGTCTGCTCGGTAAACCGAATGCCGGTAAATCAACCTTGCTGCGTGCGGTATCAGCAGCGCGGCCGCGGGTGGCCGACTATCCGTTCACGACGCTGCATCCCGGCCTGGGTGTGGTTTCGGTCGGTCCGCTGCGCAGTTTTGTCATGGCGGATATTCCCGGGCTGATCGAAGGTGCCGCAGAGGGTGCCGGGCTGGGGATACGTTTTCTGCGCCATCTCAGCCGTACCCGCCTGCTGGTACACCTCGTGGATCTGTCGCCTTTCGATAGCAGCGATCCGGCTGATGATGCCCGTGTGGTGGTTGCTGAACTGGAGCGCTTCAACCCGGAGCTCGCGGCCCGTGAGCGCTGGCTGGTGCTCAACAAGACCGATCTGCTTGATGAAGCAGGTGTCGCGGCAGCCGAGCAGACGATCTGCGCTGCGCTGGGCCAGGCAGACAGGATTTACCGGATCAGTGCACTGACCGGAGCAGGTACGGCCAGACTGGCCGCAGATCTGATGACGCGGCTCGAACAGATGGCCGCAGAGGCTGCTGATCCGGAGATCAGCTCTTCTTCGTCACCTTCTTCTTAGCGACCTTCTTCTTGGAAGATTTCTTCGTTGCGGCTTTTTTCGCAACGGTTGCTGTACCGGGCGCAGCAGTGGCCAGGTTCTTGACGGCCTTGTTCAGGCGGCTCTTGTGGCGAGCAGCCTTGTTACGGTGGGTCAGGCCCTTGTTGACCATGCTGTCGAGCGAGGCTGCACTGGCCTTGAAGGCCGCGGCAGCTTCATCGGCGGAACCCGTTTCCAGTGCCTTGGCTACCTTCTTGATGGCCGTCCGCATCCGGGACCGCAGTGCCACGTTGTGTTGACGGCGCTGCTCGGCCTGTTTGGCTCGTTTTGCTGCTGACTTGGTATTGGCCACAGGATGTATCCGTAATGTGAAAGGCTTGAAAAAAACAGGCATCAGACTCGCTGATGCCATGTGCGGCAGACGCCGCAACAGGCGCGCATTCTTTGGTTTCCCCCATGGGATGTCAATAGTTACGGCCCGATCAGCCCTGCCTGCGGGTAGACTTGCCGGCCAATGAGCATGACTCCGGAACCAGTGAAGCCCGCATCGAACGGTCTGCAACGGCCGAGTGGCAGCAAGCTGCTGCGCTCTACCGGCACCGTCGGTGGCTTCACGCTGCTGTCCCGGATCCTCGGCCTGGTGCGCGATGTGGTGTTCGCCCGGCTGTTTGGCGCTGCTGAGCTGATGGATGCGTTTTTCGTCGCATTCCGGATCCCGAACATATTCCGCCGCTTCTTTGCTGAAGGCTCGTTTTCCCAGGCCTTCGTGCCGGTGTTTGCCGAGTACGATGAGAAGGGCGATCACGCTGCTGTTCAGGAACTGGTCGATCGGACTGCCGGCACGCTGGGCATCATCCTGTTCGGGATCACCGCGCTGGGTGTGATTGCGGCACCGGTCTTCATCGCGATCTTTGCGCCTGGCTTCATCACCGAGAGTCGTGCAGCTGATGCAGGCCGCTATGCGCTGGCGGTCGATATGCTGCGCTGGACCTTTCCCTATCTGTTGTTCATCTCGTTCACGGCGCTGGCTGGCGGGATTCTGAATACCTATCACCGGTTCACGGCAGCGGCCTTTTCGCCGATCCTGCTCAACGTGGTGCTGATCAGCTTTGCGGCGTTCGTGGCGCCACTCTACGCACGACCTGGTATGGCGCTGGCAGTGGGTGTGTTCACGGCGGGCGTGCTGCAACTACTGTGCATGCTGCCCTCGCTGATGCGTATCCGGCTCATGCCGCGCCCGAAGCTGGGGTTCCAGCACCCTGGTGTGCGCAAGATCCTGCGGCTGATGCTGCCGGGCCTGTTTGGTTCATCGGTGGCCCAGATCAGTATCCTTTTCGATACGCTGATTGCCTCGCTGCTGGCCACTGGCAGCATCAGTTGGCTGTACTACTCGGACCGGCTCATGGAATTCCCGCTCGGGGTTTTCGGTATTGCGCTCGCGACCGTGATGCTGCCCAACCTGTCCCGCCAGCATGCCAACGGGGCGGCTGCAGATTTCGGCATGACGCTCGACTGGGCCATGCGCCTCGTGGTGCTGATCGTGACTCCGGCGACACTCGGCCTGATGCTGCTGGCCGGGCCACTGCTCGCTACGCTGTTTTATGGCGGTCGCTTCGGGGTGGGGGATGTAGAGATGTCGAGCCTGAGTCTGGTGCCTTATGCGGCGGGGCTGCTCGGCTTCACCATGGTCAAGGTGCTTGCGCCGGGCTATTTTGCCCGTCAGATCACCACCACGCCGGTCCGCATTGGACTGATCGCCCTTGGTCTCAATATGGTCTTCAATGTGGTGATCGTCGCGCCGTGGGTCATGGCAGGTTGGGCCGGACCGCATGCCGGGCTGGCAGCGGCGACTTCGCTGAGTGCGTTCATCAATGCCGGGTTGCTGTATCGCGGTTTGCGGCGCGACGGGGTCATCACGCCGGGGCCAGGCTGGGGGCGATTTCTGTTGCGGGTCGCGGTGGCGGCTGGCGTATTGGTGGTCGTGCTGCTCGAGGCGGTGCCGCCGACCAGCGCCTGGATCGAGGCGGAATTCTGGACGCGTTGCCTGTGGCTCACGTTGGCCGTCGCAGGTGGTGGATGTGCGTACTTTGCGGCCTTGTTTGCGGTGGGATTCCGGGTGACGGATATGCGCATGCAAAGCGCAGCTCCGACCTTATAATCCAGCCTTTTCTGGCGCACCCTTTTTCATGCAAGTGTTTCGCCGCCCGCGAACGGGTGCCAACGCAGTATTTTCCGGGTGTGTCGCCACGATCGGCGTGTTTGATGGTTTTCACCTCGGGCATCAGCGCATTCTGGACCGGGTGCGCAGCGAGGCGCAGCGTCTGAAGTTGTCCTCGCTGGTGTTCAGTTTTGAGCCAACGCCGCAGGAGGTGATGCGTCCCGAGCATGCGCCGGCTCGCCTGATGCGTTTTCGTGACAAGGTCAGCTATCTGCGCACGAGCGGTATCGACAGCTTCTACTGCCCGCCCTTTGACCAGACCATGCAGCACTACTCGCCGGAGGAGTTCATCGATCGCTTGCTGGCCGGCACATTGGCCGTACAGCATCTGGTGATCGGTGATGATTTTCGTTTTGGACGGGGCAGGGCCGGTAATATCACCGACCTCAAAGCGGGTGGCCTGCGCTGCGGATTTGGCGTTGAACAGGTCGGCAGCGTCATCCGGGAAGGTACACGGGTTTCAAGTACTGCCGTTCGTGCAGCCCTCGCGGCTGGTAATCTGGTGCAGGCCCGGGAGCTGCTGGGGCGAAACTACCGGATGAGCGGACGTGTCGTGGCCGGGCGCAAGCTCGGGCGGCAGCTTGGCTTTCCTACCGCAAACATCCGGCTGCAGCGGCGCCAGAGTCCGCTGGCCGGCATCTTCGCGGTGCGTGTACACGGACTCGGTACGGCGCCGCTCGACGCGGTGGCGAGCCTTGGGACGCGGCCGACGGTGGCCGGTATCGAGCCGCTGCTCGAGGTGCATATCTTCGACTTTGCCGCAGATATCTACCGGCAGCAGCTTGAAGTTGAGTTCATCGCGCATCTGCGCAATGAAGAGCGATTTGACGATCTGGAAGCCTTGCGGCGGCAGATGGAATGCGATGCGGCCGAGGCGCGCCGCCTGTTGACAGGAATACCAACGTGAGCGACTACAAAGACACACTGAACCTTCCGCAGACGGCCTTTGCCATGAAGGCCGATCTTGCGCGGCGTGAGCCGCAGATGCTCGAGAGCTGGGCCAGCCGCGATCTCTACGCACAGATCCGCAAGACAGCTGCCGGGCGACCGCGATTCCTGCTGCTGGATGGCCCGCCCTATGCGAATGGCGATATCCATATCGGTCATGCGGTCAACAAGGTGCTCAAGGACATCATCGTCAAGTCGAAGACGCTGTCCGGCTTCGACGCGCCCTATATTCCCGGCTGGGATTGTCACGGATTGCCGATCGAACTGCAGGTCGAGAAGAAGGTCGGCAAGGTTGGTGAAAAGCTTGCACCGAATGAATTTCGCAAGGCCTGTCGCGAATATGCGCTGAGTCAGGTTGACAGTCAGCGGCGGGATTTCCGTCGGCTTGGTGTGCTGGGTGACTGGGATCGGCCTTATCTCACGCTGGACCGCAAGTTCGAGGCGGAGCAGATTCGCGGCTTTGCGAAGATTGTCGCCAATGGACATTTGCACCGGGGTTACAAGCCGGTGCACTGGTGTCTGGATTGCCGTTCAGCGCTGGCTGAAGCGGAAGTCGAGTACATCGACAAGAGCTCGACAGCAATCGATGCAGGCTTTGCAGTGCTGGATAGTGCTGAACTGCACCGGCGTGTGGGGCTCGCTGGCACTGCGCCGGTGATGGTGCCGATCTGGACCACAACCGCATGGACACTGCCGGCCAACCAGGCCGTGGCGCTCGGCGCCGAACTCGAGTATCGGCTGGTCGAAGCCGATCTCGGCAATGGGCCGGTGCGTCTCGTGCTCGCTGCAGAGCTGGCTGAGGCAGCACTCAGCCGCTACGGGGCGCAAGGCGTTGCCACGCTGGCAACATTCAGCGGCCAGCTGCTTGAGGGGCTGAAGCTCGGGCATCCGTTCTATGCACGCGAGGTGCCGGTGATCCTGGCTGATTACGTGACGCTGGATGCTGGTACCGGTGCGGTACATACGGCGCCCGGTCATGGTCAGGACGATTACCAGTCGGGGCTGCGCTACAGCCTGCCGCTGGAGAATCCGGTCGACGGGCGCGGCGTTTATGTGTCTGGCACCGAACTGCTGGCCGGACTGCATATCAAGGCCGCTGAGGAGCGGATTCTGGAAATGTTGCGTGAAGCCGGTCGGCTGTTCTGTGCGCATAAATTCCAGCACAGTTATCCGCACTGCTGGCGGCACAAGACGCCGCTGATCTTCCGCGCAACGCCGCAGTGGTTCATCAGCCTGGACCAGAACGGACTGCGTGAAGCCAGCCTGGCCGCGATCGGTACCGTGCAATGGATCCCGGACTGGGGGCAGCAGCGTATAGAGAACATGATCGTCGGACGCCCGGACTGGTGTATCTCCCGACAGCGCACCTGGGGTGTGCCGATTCCGCTGTTCATTCACCGCGAAAGCGGCGAGCTGCATCCTGACACCCTGTCCCTGCTGGAAGAGGTTGCGCGTCGTGTTGAAGCGCAGGGCCTTGATGCCTGGTTCGACATGGATCCGGCCGAGCTGCTGGGTGTGGCCGCCGGTGACTACGACCGGGTCACGGACACGATGGATGTGTGGATGGACTCCGGCATGGTGCATCACTGCGTGGCCCGCAGTCATGCAGAGGTCAGCTTTCCGGCCGACCTTTATCTGGAAGGCTCGGATCAGCATCGCGGCTGGTTCCAGAGTTCATTGCTGACAGCGGTGGCGATGGAGGGCAGGGCGCCCTACCGGCAGGTGTTGACGCACGGTTTTACCGTCGACGACAAGGGTCGCAAGATGTCCAAGTCGCTCGGCAATGTCGTCGCGCCGCAGCCGGTGGTCAATTCACTGGGTGCAGATGTGCTGCGCCTGTGGGTGGCGTCTACGGACTACCGGAGCGAGATGAATGTCTCGCAGGAAATCCTCAAGCGCATGGCTGACTCTTATCGGCGCATGCGCAATACCGCGCGTTTCCTGCTGAGCAACCTGGATGGCTTTGATCCGGCCAGCGACCAGGTGCCGCTTATAGATCTCATCGCGCTGGATCGCTGGGCGCTGGGCCGTGCGGCAGAACTGCAGCGTGAAATCCTGGCTGCCTATGAGTCCTATGAGTTCCATCGTGTCTATCAGCAGCTGCACAATTTTTGCGTGGTCGATCTGGGCTCCTTCTATCTGGATGTCATCAAGGACCGTCTGTACACGACAGGTAAAAAGTCGCTGGCACGCCGCTCGGCGCAGACCGCCATGTACCACATCGTGGAGGCCATGGCCCGCTGGCTGGCGCCGGTACTGAGCTTTACCGCCGAGGAGATCTGGGCGCAGATTCCCGGTCAGCGCAGCGACTCGGTTTTTCTCACCACCTGGCACCAATTGCCGGCGGTCGAGACTGCCGGAGCTGGCGCTCTGGACTGGAAGGGCGTGCTGCGTGCGCGTGAGACTGCCGCCAAGGCGCTTGAGGTGCTGCGTGTGGCGGGTACGATCGGTTCCGGCCTTGATGCGCGACTCACGATTTTTGCGGATGGTCGCTTGCTTGAAGATCTGCAAAGTCTGGGTGATGAGCTGCGCTTTGTGTTCATCACTTCCGCTGCGACGGCACGTCCGGCCGCGGAACGCAGTGCCGCGGCGCTGGCCGGCGAGGGATGCTGGGTGCAGGCTGAGCCTGATAGCGATGCCAAGTGTGTGCGCTGCTGGCACCGTCTCCCGGATATTGGCGCGAATGCCGGACATCCGGAACTCTGTGGCCGGTGTGTAACGAATATCGATGGGCCGGGCGAGATTCGCCGTTACGTCTGAGCGAGAACAAGAGAGCGATATGGATCCTGCTGCTGCACCCGATCACGCCCCTGCACGTATCACCTGGCGATGGCTGCTGCTCGCTATCCTGGTGATCGTGCTCGATCAGTGGAGCAAGAACCTGATCGTCGGGCATTTTGAGTTGTTTGAGCGTCTGCCGGTGATGCCGTATTTCGATCTGGTCCGCTTGCACAATAGCGGTGCGGCATTCAGCTTCCTGGCCAATGCTTCAGGTTGGCAAAACTGGTTTTTTGCCCTTACTGCACTACTGGTTAGTGCCGTACTGCTCTGGTGGTTCTTCCAGCAGCCATCCGGGCGGGTAGTGGTCCCGCTTGGTCTCGTGCTGGTGCTGGGTGGCGCGATCGGCAATCTCATCGACCGGCTCGCGCAGGGCTATGTGGTCGATTTCGTGCTGCTGTACTACGACCGCTGGTCGTTCCCGGCGTTCAACATTGCGGATGCCGGGATTACGGTCGGTGTGATCCTGCTGCTCTTCGACGGATTCTTTCTGGAGTCGCGTCGGTCGAGCTGAGTCGTTTTACTGCCACTTCTTCTGCGTGGCCTGCCAGCGCTGCATGGCGCGTGTGTGGCAGCCGGCAAACTTCTCCTGATCCACGTCGCGTTCCATCAGTTTCATCAGGTACATGGATGCGGTCATCGGTGATTCAGCCCAATGGATGTAGCGCCATCCTGCTGTAGTCCGGCGCAGTACCGCACTGACCCGGATTTCCTCACCGATCGGCTTGCGCCCGATGATCTTCATTTCAAAATGCATCCACCACACTGCAATGGCCAGTCCGGGCGCGATCAGCTTTACCGTGATATCACGCATCTCCTCCCGAATACCCTGCACTGCGGGGCTGGGCTGGGGTGGTGCCAGATAGTTTTTCAGCGGCTCCCAGCCGATGAACCAGTCGTCCTGCTCTTCGGCCAGATAAAACGGTGTGGGCTCTGTCGGATCCCACAAGTCGAGCACCTTGCTGAAGTCCTGTGAATTCCAGGCTTCGGCAGTCGCATGAATGACGGCCACTACTGCAGCGTTGTCGGTATCGATGTTGCTGGCTGATGTCTGAGTCATGATTGCAGGTCCTTGGTGCGATATATGGCCTGAGCGGAGTGTTCTGTGCGTTCAACGCCAGCAGATGCGATTGATCTCGGCATTGCTGACGTTGCTTGCATTGGTGGCAGTGCGCTGGCCGCTTTGATCGATGCTGAAGCTGACGCAATCGCTGTCGTCACGCTGTGACTGATCGGATCGGACAGTTGCGGTTGCAATATAACCGATGATCGCACCGTCCGTTGCCGGTGCAATACTCAGCGTATAAAAGCTGCGCTCCGTACCGCTGATGCCCATGCCGGCCGGTGGCGGTTCGCTCAGTTCATCGGCGGTCGTCGCATAACGGTTGTTCTGCAGGTAGAAGCGTTCTTCTGCCGCCGACAAGCGCAGCAGGGCAGTTGTCGCGTCGACACGATTGGCGCGTCGCACGTACTGGCGATAGCCGGCCACGCTGGCGCCGGTCAGAATGGCCATGATCAGCATGGCGATCATCAGTTCGATGAGGGTGAAGCCCATCTTCCGTGATGGCAGGTCCCGCACTGTTTACTGGCTCTCGTCCTGGAACCAGTAGGTGCGGCGGATGACGCGACGATTGATGCCGAGTTCATCGCCGTCCAGGCATTCAGGTCCGACACAGATGCTGGTCTCGCCATCGTCGGTCCTGATGCGATTGATGGTGATGACTGGGATGCCCGTACGCAGTTCCCGGAAGCGGTCGCTGATCGTGAGCACATCATCGTCGACCGATCGATCGAAGTTGGTGCGTGGCCGCCCATCGATGCTGCTGATCGCATACAAGCGGTTGACGCCCATGCCAGCAGAGCATTCACTGGCCGTTTCGCCGGGTGTGAAGCTGGTAAAGAACACGGTATCGTCCAGCGTCAGCGATTCACCGAGCACCTTCTCGCCTGCACCTTGATTGAGTCGCAGGCGCCAGCCAGCGGTGCTGAACGGGAGTTCCGGCGCCGCATCATCGGTGATGTCGGCAAGCTGGCCGATAGAGATGGGTGTGGCCGGATAGTCAGCGCTGTCGATCACCCCGTATACATTGAAGTCGCGGATCGAGAAGAACTGTTCGTTGATCGTGGTGTCGAGCGGATGACCGCGATAGCCGGAGCCGATGTTCAGCAGGATGACGAACTTCCGATCGATGGTCGTGGGGACTACATCCGGAGCGGCATAAAAACGGCGCAGATCAGCAGCGGTGGCATCCGGAGCCATGGCAGCGCCACCGAGCGATGCCAGTACGCCGCCTTCCACCAGGTCACCAGCCTGCCGACCGTTGACGATGTCGAAGCGCCAGAGTCGTCCGCCCATATCGCCGACATACATCCGGTCGGCAAGACCATCGCCATTGATATCCAGCGGACGCACCGGGGCCGGTATCGAGTGCTGCATGGCATCGAGTGGCAGATTGTGTTCGCTCACTGCATCGGGATGGCCGGCGCTCCAGATGTGCTCGCCGCTCAGCAGGTCAACCATGTAGATTGCATTACCGACCGTATCGGTCCGATAGCTGCGGTTGTCCTGCCCCGGGTCGTAGCCGCCGCCAAACACCGCCACATTTCGGGTTTCATCGCCGATGCGTACGCGCGCTGCGATCGGTGTTGACCATGTCTGACCGAGATCGGCGAAGTCGGGGTTGCTGCTGCTGATTTCCCACAATAGTTGCGGCGCATTTCTGCTCGTTACATCGACTGCAAAGACGCCGTCGCCGCCGCGCCCCATGCCGAACAGCAGAATGGCGCGCTCCGCGTTGTTCAGGCCGGGCTGGCCATCGTCATTGAGAATGAGCAGGCTGATTTCGCCATCGAGACCATAGTGCTTGTCTGCGCTCGTTTCGTTCAGATACAGCGGGTACAGCTCGCTGAGCAACCTGGCGGGCAGGAAAGCCCAGAGCTCTTCACCGGTACCGCTGTCAAAGGCATGCAGAAAACCATCGTTGGTGGGCAGGAAGATACTGGTGATCGGTGCCTCGGCTGTGCCGCTGTAGAGCAGGGAGAGGGGCTGCACATGCAGGGCATCGCCCATGTCGCGACGGGTTTCTGCCTGGTTGCCATCCTGATCCTGATCGTGGACATCGCGGCCCAGCGTCCATTCGATCAGGTCACGCTGCTCGTCAACCGGTACGCTGGCCAGAGCGGCGATGAGGTTGGCGTTATCTACCTGGATCCGGTTTGCGGTATCGCTCAGGTTGTTGCCGGCAAGATTGCTGAATAGCCGACGCTGGCTGCTGTCGGGCAGTTGACTGGCTGCCCCGCCTTCGCCTGCCCGGTCGCCATCCGGCTGGCGTGACCAGAAGCTGTACGCATCGCGTCTGAAGAGTCCTGTGACCGGGTCGATGACGGGCTCGCCGTCCTGGCCGACCAGTTCGCCGTCGGTGAAGCGGTACTTCTTCAGATTACCGGTCCAGCGTGTGCGCTCTGAGGGCTGGAAAACAGAGATGAATACCTCGTCAAGGTTGCTGGTACGGTTGAAGGCATTCACCGGCACCGTGGGGGCGGCGAAGCTGCCGACGTTGTCGAAGATCGACAGCACGATACCGCTCAGTGCGGTGGCAAGGCTGGCCGTATCGTCAGCTACGTGATATTCGCCACCGCCGCGCGCTGCGGTGCTTTCAAGTAGTGGGAAATCTGCGGCGAAGCCAATGGTATGGGTGGTGACGTTCTGGATGCCGGGCAGCTCGGGACTCAGATCGTAGCTGGCCAGATAGGCGGCCAGATCATCGAGGCAGCGACCCTCGCCACTGCCATCGCAGTCCGTTCCGACAGTGGTGGTAAATCCCGGCAGACCCGTGATCCTGCTGACCGCCGCTGCGTCTGCCGAGGGTTCGCCATCAGTGAGCAGGATGATGAAGTTCTTGCTGCAGGCTTCGTCCAGCGGTGATTTGTACAGTGCTCCGTTGGGGTCGTTGCCGACGCGCGATTCCGCGACGCTGCGGCTGTCAACGGTGTTGCCAAAATCCACTGCACGTCCCATGAAGTACTGGGTGGCCTCATAGAGGGTTTCGGATAGCGGGGTCATGCCGCTCGGGGACAGTTCATTGACGATGCGTTGTATGTCAACGCGTGCGGTGTCGATGTCTTCGAGTGCAGCAAGCACCCGGCCGCCCTCATCGCGATTGAAGCGCATCACGCCGACCCTTGCGTTTCTCAGGCCGGCAGTGAGGTTGGTGACGGCCTCCTTGACGATATCCAGGCGGCTTCTCTGTACCGTCGGCGGATTGGTGTTCCAGTTGAGCCAGTTGCCGTCGTAGATGGTGTAGCGGGTGGTCCAGGCGGGTTCCTGTGCTGCGCTGCTGGCCCACGGACCCTCGCTGCCATTGGCGGCAAACCGTGCGCTGCCGGATCCCTGGCCATTCACACCACGATCGGTGATGCATTCCAGCGGGCCATCCGAACGTTCGCCGCTCAGTGCATCCCAGCGTTCGCGGCTGGCATCCCAGCCGAGCAGATAGTCAGCGTAGTAGCCGGTTTCCGTCAGCGGCTGTGCGCTGGCTGCACAGTAGTTGACGGACTTCGGCAGCAGGTTTGGGCTGTCACAGGGTGGCCTGGTGCCGGTTGTCGTGAAGTAGAGCGCGTCGCTCTGATAGCAACCATTGAAAGTCGTATTGGCGTCAAACGGTGCCTGGGTGTCCATCAGGGTATTCATGCTGCCTGATGTATCGATGATGAAAAGAACGTTGGCGTCGGTGGCCGTCACGCTCCGGTCGCTGAGAAAAAGTTCAGAATCATCGGCCGATACGGGCGCTGCACCGAGCAGGACCGCTGCGCTCAGCACTATGCTCAACCAGCGCTGTACGCGATGTGTGGACTGCCGGGCTGTCGTACTGTTGCTCATCGGGACGGGGCCTCCGCCGGTATATCGAGCATTACCCGCTGGACGCGCAGTGTTTGCGGTTCATAGAACACATGTACGAGCGTTTGCTGATTGCTGCTGGCGGTGCGGTAAATTTCCAGTACCTCTGCCTGGCTGGCAGGCTGCTGTGCCGTCATGCTGGTATACCAGCGGGTTGCTGCGCTAACACGCAACGCCACGATCGGGCAGTCGGTGCAAGGGCGCACCGTCAGTTGCGCATCGGGCCGCGTAGGGAGCTGGACTTGTGTCGGGCGCAATTCAAAAGCCTGTTCGATTTGCCGGATTGTCGTGTGGCCGGCCGACAGCCAGCCCGCCAGCAGCAGAAGGATGGCGCACTGTGTCCGGATATTCATTGGCCTGATGCGCCTGTGATTGCGTAGCCCTGTACCAGGTGCGCCCGTGCACCGCGCTGTTCGGTTGCGCCATCGGCATGCACTTCATAATTGAAGGTGGGCACACGCGTGATCGAATTACCCGGTGTCATCGATTCACCGCGGTAACACACCATCGTCGTGTAACTGCCGCCGAGTGCATCGATCGTCACCGGTGCATCAGCTGCAGCGGTGTCACAGGCGTCGCCAGTGCCGGGGTCGCCTGCGCGCAGGGCGGCATCGATACCGCGCTGTGCCAGTTGCCAGGCGTTCTGCCGATACTGGGTGTTGCCCGCCATCAGCAGGCCGAGACTGGCAGTGCGCATGGTCGAGATGGCGAGAATCGTCAGCACCATCAGCAGCACCAGGCTGATGATGAGTACCGCGCCACGCTGTGCATGTATCTCTCGCTGCTGTATGGCCATGTCAGGAACCCTGATTATTCAGGTAAATGGTCTTGCTGATCTGCATGCGTCGTGTCCCAGCCGGGTAATCTCCGCTGCCGGCGACCAGATCACCCAGATCCGCATCGGGCGTCGGGTAGCTGCTGGTGTCACTCCAGCCCTGATCGTCTGCCGGTGTGCCGACCAGCATCCAGAGACGTATGGCTATGATCGCGGCGTCGTCCGTGACCAGCGGATGATCTCCATCCACATAACGATCCACGCCGCCATCGCCGTTGGTGTCGATGCCGAGCTGGACCTGCAGATTTTCCACGCCGGGGATGACTTCATCTTCGCCGAGGCTGCCATCTGCGCGCAGTGTCAGGCGCCGCAGCGAGGGCTGGCTGGTGTCAAAGCTGGAGCGACCGTTCACGTAGTAGGCGCTGACCACCACGTTGTGCCGTGTGGAATCGGCACCGAGGTCCGGCGATATCCCGTCATTGAATATCTGGCCCTGTGCCAGACTGGTTTGTACCTGCAGACGGCCGGCCTGTCCGGCGGGTTGTGTGCCGCCACTCCAGGGCTCGGCGTGGCGCAGGGTCAGCACATCGCTGCCGGCACGCGGATTGTTGGCAAAGGAGGTGCAGGGCAGATCGTAGCCGTCGTCGCTGATCTCGATCGGCAGGCCGACGTTCAGCGCCCATGCCGCGACATCGCTGCTGCTGCTGCAGGGGACCGTGATGCTGGCGGGTACGCCGACTGCAGCGGGTTCTGCATTGCGTCCCCAGTAGCGCGCCAGGCGGATGTCCGGTTCGATGGTATCGAGTGCGAAGCGGGCGCTTTCCTGCAGCCGCGAGAGGCTGTCGCTGCTGCGATAGGTGTTCTTGCTCTGGCTGTATATATAGAGTGCGCCGCCGGTCAGAAACAGGCCGATCGACATCGCCACCATCAGTTCGATCAGCGTCATGCCGCGTTGTTGCCGAAGTGCTGAGCGGGCAGATGTCATGGCTGCACGCTCAGGCTGTAACTGGCGGGTTCGGCCTGGCCGATTTCCGGCCATGCCAGGGTGATGGTGTAGACCGGTGTCGCTGCCGCGTCGACCTGTATCTCGGCGCTCGCACCATCAGGCAGCTGCATTTCAATCAGGTTGTTCCAGCTGAACCAGTCGTCGGCAGCGAGTTCTACCGGTGTGCAGTCTTCGTCGCCGTTGACGCAGGATTCGTCAGCGCCAGGACCTGTGCCGGCATAGGCATTGGCAGCTGGCCGATTGGCGCGGATCCGGTCGGCCATGTCGGCGGCGAGATTGACGGCAGTGGTCCGATACAGTGCCGTGCGCCCGGCGCGCAGACCTTCGAGATAGAGCCCCGCGATGCCGAGCATGCCGACCGACATCACGACCAGTGCAACCAGTACTTCGACGAGCGTAAAGCCGCGTGCCGCAGAGGGTGCTCTTGTGCAATCAGCGCGCATGGTCTCAGCAGCCCCCCAGCGGATTGATGTCCGCATCCTGTATGTCGGAACGCATGCGCCGGATCTCGGGATGTCCGGTCGGCTGTATACGGATCCAGCGTCCCGCCGCCACACCTCTGCCGGTATCCCGATCACCGCGTGCATCACAGATCTGGATATCGGTGGTGGATTCCGCGATGCGCAGCGTGCCTGCGGCGGAGAAGGCAATCCGGCCAGCGCGGGCGGTCGGGAAGGCAGTCAGTTCAAGTCTTGCTCCCGAGTTGATGGGGCCGTGTCGCTGCACGATCGCTTCGTCGGTATCGAGGCTTGCGTCGTCATCGCTGTCGACAAAAACCAGCCAGCCATCCCTTAGGTCGCCGCCTGGCTGGCAATCCGTGCCTGCGGTGGTGGCCGGGCACAGGATGACGGGAGCCTGTCGGGTAATCGCTTCTCCGCGGGCGGCATGCACACTGGTGATGAGATCGTTGACCGAGGTGCTCATGCGATTGTTGCTCGTCATGTCGTTGAACGCAGGTATGCCGAGCCCCAGCCCGAGAGCCAGAACAGAGACGACGACCATGAGTTCGATGAGGCTGACGCCTTCTTCTTTTGTGTACACCGCAGCTGCCGATACGGGATTTTTTTCCCTGTGCGTATCGTGCCCTCACAGGTAGCACAGGGGAAACCCTGCCGATAACCGGCGACACAATCGGGATGACCGGGGAAACTTATTTTCATTCAGTTTGTTAGGACGGACATCTAAGCTGATTACTGTCGATGCTGGCGACTGTGGTACGCGGTCGCCCCGTATAACTGACGATCACGCTTTTCGCTGCGCCAGGGCCGCGACGGTCGCAGAAGGTAAGGGTGCCATTGACCGAGCGTTTGCCATACGGGCGAAACACGAAGGCACTGCGGTTGGCCGTGATCACGCCACCGTCAAAGGCTGGCGCTGACTGCAACAGCGTCTCACCTGCATCCACCTGTGGCGGATCATCGCGATCGCGATTGACGAAAACGATGAAGCCCGACTGCCAGGTCTGACTGTGATTGCAGTTTCTGCCGTCCACGCTTCGGCACAGCACGACATCGGTGCCGTACTTTTCTGCTTCCTGCCGGGCTATGTGCATGCCATGCACATAGCGATTGACCTGCGTGACCATGCCCGCATCGAGCAGCAGATTGCCGAAGGCTGGTACGGCGAAGACCGCAAGCACGCTCGCCAGCAGACTGACGAGCAGAAGTTCGAACAAACTGAATCCGGTCTGGTTTTGCATAAGTCACCCGAGCGCTACGCTAACGCAGCATCGGTCGGCAGAACATGCGCCAATCAGCCCGAAATGAGGGGATTTGTGCGGCATGCGGTGCCGGTTTGGTTTACACCCGGGTGTATGGGTGGCTAAACTTCGCGCACCGAAGGTCTTGTTGACTGGAATCCCTGTGAATGTACGTACCCGGATTGAAAATACCCTGCGTGAACATGGCGTGACGCCGACCGCGCAGCGCATCGAGGTCAGCACGCTGCTGCTCGCCGAGCCCTGCCACATGTCGGCCGACCAGATCCTGCAGGCCCTGCGCAGCAGTGGCAGCCGGGTGTCCAAGGCAACGGTCTACAACACGCTGAACCTGCTATCCAGCAAGGGCATCCTGCGGGCTATTTCCCTCGATCCGACCCGTATCGTCTACGACTCCACGACGGCCGTGCATCATCACTTCCTCAATGAGGACACCGGCGAGCTGATGGATATCGACTCCAGTCAGGTAGAGCTGCACAAGCTGCCGATCTTGCCGCCCGGTATGCGCGCCGAGAGCGTAGAACTGATCATCCGGGTCCGCCCGCAGAAATAGACTGTTAGCGGCGAGTCCTGCCGGACCGCCTTGATTGCTGGCCCCGGGGGGTTTGCCTATACTGCGCGCCGGCGCCGGGGTAGCTCAGTTGGTAGAGCACCGCATTCGTAATGCGGGGGTCGGAGGTTCAAATCCTCTCCCCGGCACCACCCTCCCTGCGACGCAGCGCATCCCATTCCCAGCCCGGTTTTCCTTGCGTATGCTGCACTTGGCAGGCCACGCCGGTTGCGATGTGCGAAGCATGGTGATCCGGAAACCATCCCGGGGACCAGCACGGTTCCCGCTGGCGCGCCCCTCGGCGAACGGGGCGGCAGACAGCTCATACCCGCGACCGGTGAAGATCCGTACCTTCGGCATGTTTCGCGTGGCGCTGGACGGCCAGGACCTGCAGCTGCCGGGCAGGGGTCCGCAGAAGCCGCTGCACCTGTTGCAGGCGCTGCTGGCCATCAACCCGACGGTACGACCGTGAAGGCGCTGTGCGATCAGCTGTGGCCGGAGGCGGAAGCTGACGCTGCCCACCACGCCTTTGAAATGAACCTGCAGCGTCTGCGCCAGCTGTTCGGGCGTGCGGATGTCCTGCTGCTCAGTGCGGGCGTACTGCGCCTGAACCGGGCGCTCTGCCGGGTGGATCGCTGGACGCTGGATGGGGTAGGGCGGCAGCTCGATGCGGATCGCCTGAGCGACTCGCCCGAGGTGCTGGCCCGGCGTCTGCTGCAGATCTATCACGGCAATTTCCTGCCCGGTATCGATGCGGCCTGGGCGCTGGTTGCCAGGCAACAACTTGCGCTGCGTTTCGTGCGCGCGGTCGAGAAACTGGGCGGCCTGCTCGAGGCACGCGGGCAGACTGAACTCGCCATCGATACCTACCATCGGGCACTGGAGGCAGATCCGGTGGCGGAGTCGGTCTGCCGGAAACTGATGGCGGCCCTGGCAGCGGCCGGGCGCGAGACCGAAGCGCTGGCGGCCTATGCGCGTTGCGCGGACGCCTGCCAGGTCAGCCTGGGTGTGCCCCCGTCTACCCTCACTCAGCAACTGGCAGAGGAGATCCGCAGACGGCAGTTGTGAGTCAGTTGTGAGTCAATCGGGTGTATGGGTAATGCGTACCGGCTTCCAAATAAAAGGAATTCGCCGCCAATTCAAGGAGCAGCGCTCATGAGCCCTGATCGGTATCCCTGGACGATCCGGTTTTGCGCACCAGGCTACGCCCGCGTACCTGGCTGGCGGTGTGTTTCGGTACCTTGCTTCTGGCCCTGCCGCGTGGCCGTGCGGCAGCTGCTGCCCTGGTGGAGTACACGGTGCGGGCTGAATCCACGGCTGGCGTGGACGTTGACGGCGACCAGATGCCAGTCTCACTGCCCTTCTGTCACACTGCGCCCAGTGGCGGTTCCGACGCGTTCGCCTCCGATACCCCCGCCATGCCGAATACCCCGTATGCCGCCAACTTCGCAAGTGTCGCGGTCAAAGCCGACACCGCCTGGCCGGCGGGCGGGCCCAACCTGCAGCCTGGCAACGAGCACTTTCAGGTCGCGTCGATCATCGTCTCTGACAGCTTCATCCCGATCAGGCCGGCAGGCAATAGCGACTACCTCGTCGACCTGTCTTTCAGTATCGGCCTGTCGGGCTCTTTGGCGCAGTCTGACGGCACCGCCTTTTGGCAAACCGAGGCGCGCCTGACCGGGATCGCCTACCGCGACAGCAACTTCACGCGTCGTGAGCCCGCACATCTCGTTGTATGCGTACGGGCGCAATCCTGCCGTCCCGGGCTACGAGTTTGCCTGTCACCTTTTTCTTGGCAGTCCCCTCGCCGAGCGTTCTCACGCAGAATTTGTCTATGGCACCCGTTCAGCTGTTCTGGTCGGTCATCGTCTGGGCGAATGGCTCGGCGGTGAGATCCGGGATCGCCACAGCTGACCTTTCGCAGACCGCTCTCTGGCTGGGGATCACGGGGCGCGACCAGCAGGGCCAGATGCATCGAAGGACTGACCTTCCAGTCCTGAAAGCGGCTGCGAACTGGGGCGTTCCGACCGGTGGTGATTCCCTTGCCGGCAGGTGTCTGGCTGCTGCTCACCGGCCTCGGCGCGCTTGTGGCGCGGCGGGTTGCCTCGCGCGGGCCGCAGCGCCATCAGTAATGCTCCGCGTTGCATGACCAACAGCCCGGTGCGACCATCAGGACTGCTTTCCTGATGTAGAGGGCGGAGGTTCCCAAAACCTCTACTGCACCATTCCATGAGCTGGCATAGCCGCACGCCGGCTGAAGTACTCAACGAACTGCAGGTCTCGCCATCCGGCCTGTCGGATGCAGAGATCCTGCAGCGGCGTGCCGAGCATGGACCGAATGTTCTGGTCACTGCCAGGCCGCGCTCGCTGCTCAGCCTGTTCCTGGCGCAGTTTGCCGATTTCATGATCCTGGTGCTGATCGGCGCCGCAATCGTCTCCGGCGTGATCGGTGATCTCACCGATACGGTGGTGATCATTGCGATCGTCGTTCTGAATGCCGTGATCGGCTTTTTTCAGGAATATCGTGCCGAGCAGGCGATACAGGCGCTCAAGGCGATGGCCGCGCCTTCTGCGGCTGTCATGCGCGATGGTTGTGCGGCCACGGTGCCGGCGGCGGAGCTGGTGCCGGGCGATATCGTGCAGCTTGAGGCCGGGCGTATCGTGCCCGCTGATCTGCGTCTGATCGAGGCGGCCAGCCTGCGCATCAATGAAGCGGCGCTCACCGGTGAATCGGTGCCGGTAGACAAGATCACCGAAGCGCTGCGCGGTGAAGGCGAGCTGGCAGTCGGTGACCGCCGCAATATGGCCCACAAGGGCACGCACGTGACCTACGGCCGCGGACTCGGCGTGGTGATCGCCACGGGCATGCGTACCGAGTTCGGGCGCATCGCCACACTGCTCAGCGAAGCGCGGGCAGTGGATACGCCGCTGCAGCGTCGCCTGGCCGTATTCGGTCGCCGGCTGGCGCTGGTGGTGATCGCGATCTGCGTCATCGTGTTTGTCACCGGACTGCTGCGCGGCGAACTGGCCCTGCCGATGCTGCTGACTGCGCTCAGCCTGGCAGTTGCCGCCATTCCGGAAGCACTGCCGGCCGTGGTCAGTATTTCGCTCGCGCTGGGCGCACGCCGGCTGATGTTGCGTCAGGCGCTGATCCGCCGGCTGGCGGCAGTCGAGACGCTGGGCTCGGTGACCTATATCTGTTCCGACAAGACCGGCACCCTCACGGCCAACGAGATGCGCGTGGAGCAGTACTACTGCGATGCCGTGCAGGCTGAACAGCCGGGTACGGCAGAGGCCTGGCAGACGCTGCTTTCGGCAATGGCCATCAGTCACGATGCTGCCGTGGCTGCCGACGGCAGCGTGGTCGGTGATCCTACCGAGGTGGCACTGTTGCTCGCTGCGCGAGCCGCCGGACTCGATCATGTCGCGGAGTCTGCGCGGCTGCCGCGGGTCGCGGAGCTGCCCTTCGATTCCGAACGCAAGTGCATGACCACCATTCACCGCCTGCCCGGCGGCGGCTGGTGGTCGGTGACCAAGGGCGCGGCTGAAGTCGTCATCGACGCTTCCAGCAGTGAATTCTACGGCGGCGTATCGGCACCGCTGGATGTGGTGCGCCTGCGGCATATCGCCGAGCAGATGGCTGCCGATGGCCTGCGCGTGCTGGCCATCGGTGTGCGGTACTGGGCAGAGTTGCCGCCCAGCATGGAAGCGCCGCTGGTCGAGAGCGACCTGCGGTTCGTCGGTCTGCTCGGGCTGCTGGATCCGCCACGCCCGGAAGCCGCCATGGCGATCGCCGACTGTTACACCGCCGGCATCACGCCGGTGATGATTACCGGCGACCATCCGCTGACCGCGAGAGCGGTGGCTTCCCGGCTCGGACTTGAGGTCGATGACGAAACCATCCTCAGCGGCGCACAGCTGGCAGAACTGTCTGTAGCAGAACTCGCAGAGCGCGTCAGGTGCGTGCGTGTCTATGCGCGTGTTTCGCCAGAGCAGAAACTGAAGATCGTCAGCGCATTGCAGGCCTGCGGTGAAGTGGTCGCCATGACCGGCGATGGCGTGAACGACGCGCCGGCCCTGCGCAGGGCCGATATCGGCATCGCCATGGGTATCACCGGTACCGATGTGGCGCGGGAAGCCGGCAGCATGGTGCTGCTCGATGACAACTTTGCCACCGTGGTGCGTGCGGTACGCGAGGGCCGGCGCATCTACGACAACCTGCGCCGCTTCATCCGCTATGTGCTGACGACAAACTCCGGCGAGATCTGGACGATTTTCCTCGCGCCCTTCATCGGCCTGCCGGTACCGCTGCTGCCGATACAGATCCTGTGGATCAATCTGGTCACGGACGGTCTGCCCGGTCTGGCGCTGGCCGCCGAGCCGGCCGAGCGGGAAGTCATGCATCGTCCGCCACGGCCACCGCAGGAGAGCCTGTTTGCGCAGGGGCTGGGTGCACATGCCTTTCTGGTCGGCTTGCTGATGGCAGCAATCGCGCTCGGAGTGCAGGCCTGGTATCTGGGACATGATGCGGGGCAGTGGCAGACCATGGTGTTTACCACGCTGTGCTTCATGCAGCTTGGGCACGTGCTGGCAATCCGTTCGGAGTGGACTTCACTGTTCAGTCAGGGCCTGACTTCCAACCGGCAACTGCTGGCGGCCGTGCTGTTCACCGTGCTGCTGCAGCTGGCCGTGATCTACCTGCCGGCCGGCAACGCGTGGTTTGGGACAGTGCCGCTGGCAGCGGTGGATCTGGGTGTGTGCGTCATCGCGGCGCTGGTGATTCTTGTGGTGGTTGAGGCGGAGAAGGCGATACGCCGTCGTCGTAAAAGGCGTGGTAAAAGGTGCCGGATTTATTTGCCGGCGGAAAATAAATCCGGCACCTTTCCCCGCGTATTCTGCACACTACCTGCCATTCGGCATGCCCCGGGAGCCAGCCGTGTACCGTACGACCGACTATCAGCAGCGAGCTTCGCCAAGCCGGGTATTGACGCTTGGCCTGATCTGGTGCTCGCGCGCTGCCTCGCGGCCTGTACCTCATCCGTCAAGCTAAGGATGAGTGGAGCGAAGGTCACGACCCGATGAGCCTTCAGCAATCGTACTGGTGATCGGAGTCAGCCCGGACCGCAATGTGCGCTGTGCTTTCGAGCGGGCGCTGGCCGCGAAACTGCGCAGTGACACGGTCAAGGCAACAGCCAGTTGTGCGGTGATGGCGGTAGATGCGGAGCTCAGTCGGGAGGCGATCGTGGAGGCCGTGGTCAAATCGATCGGTGCCGATGCGGTGATCGCCACGAGCCTGGTGGTCATCGTGAAGGCCGGCGCCAAGGAAGGTGGTTCGAGAGATGCGCGCGGTGGCGGATACTACAAGCCCGTCGCGTACGGCTATGACTCCTACTACGGCGTCTATGGCGTGCCAGTGGTCTATGGCGAGTTCGAGACATGCACGTCCGTCTTTTCGGTGAGTGGTCGCTGTCGAACTGAAGACGATGTCTATGAAACGCGTGCGCCGACGAAGGTCTATCGTCTGGATACGCAGGCGAAGAATCTGGAATCACGCGGCATGGCGCTGGCCATGATCACGCCGCGCATCGCCGAACGCCTGCGCGACGACGGGCTGGTGCGCTAGCGCGAGCTGATCCGATCTTGTTGCGCAAGTTCTGGTCGGAGCCGCTGCTGCACTTCCTGCTGCTGGGTCTCTTGCTGTTCGGGTTCTATCAGTTGGTTGCGCCTGAAGGCCGCACCGGTCGTGAAATCACCGTGACCGACGGCACCGTCGCGATGCTGTCGCAGCGCCATGCGCTGGTCTGGCAGCGGCCACCGACCAGTAGCGAACTGAATGCCCTGATCGAAGCCCACATCCGCGAAGAGATCCTGTACCGGGAAGGCGTGGCGATGGGTCTGGACCAGGATGATCCGGTGATTCGCCGCCGTGTGCTGCAGAAGCTTGAAGTGCTGGGTGAGGAGGGCCGCACACAGGCTGCGCCCGACGACGCAGAGCTGACCGCATGGCTGCAGAAGAACGCAGAGCGCTATGCGCGACCGCCGGTCTTCAGTTATCAGCAGCTGATGTTCGACCCGGTGCGACACGGCGCCAGCCTGGAAGATGATTTCAGGGCCGCACTGGCCAGGCTGAATGCCGGTGCCGATCCTGCCGGGCTGGGCGACAGTACGCTGCTGCCTGCCCGGGCGAGCGATGTGCCGCTGGACCAGTTGGCGCGCGACTATGGTGAGGACTTCGCCACGGCCGTGGCTGCGTTGCCCGTGGGCAGCTGGCAGGGTCCGGTTCCCTCCGGTTTCGGTGTGCATATCGTGCGTGTCGACAGTCGCGCCGATGGTGCTGCGGCGACACTGGACGAGGTGCGTGCCGCCGTCGAGCGGGACTGGGAGAACGAACGCCGCAAGAGCGCGAGCGAGGCCTGGTACCAGCAGTTGCGCAGCAACTACAAGGTCAGCATCGAAGCGATCCTGCCCGGCGTACCCGCGAGTGCCGGTCCGTGAGTCTGCGCGGCCTGGTGCTGGCCTGCCTGTGGCTGCTGCTTGTCCCGCCGGTACACGCCGATGTGTTCAGGCCGGCCTATCTGCAACTCAAGCAGACGGGCATCGACACCTATGAGGTGTTGTGGAAGGTGCCGGCACTCGACGCTGACACCACGCTGAAGGTGCAGCCGGTATTCCCGGCCGGGACAGAGGAGCTTGCTGCGCGCAGCAGGATCTTTGCCGGCGGCGCTTCCGTGCAGCGCTGGCAGTTGCGAGTGCCGGGTGGGCTGGAAGGCAAGGCGATCGACTTCGCCGAACTGCAGAACACCGGTATCGATGTGCTGGTGCGCGTCGAGCGCATGGATGGTTCCGAGCAGCTGGAGCGCGTGTTGCCGATTGAGCCGCGCTTTGTGCTGGTGCCCAGTCCGGGATCATGGGAAGTGGTGACGACCTATACCACGCTCGGTATCGAACACATCCTCGCGGGCGTCGATCACCTGCTGTTCGTGCTGGCGCTGGTGATGATCGTCACCGGCATGCGGCGACTGCTGCTGACCATCACCGCCTTTACGCTTGCGCATTCGATCACGCTGGCGCTGGCCACACTTGAGATCATCCGGCTGCCCGGGCCACCAGTTGAAGCGATCATCGCGCTGTCCATCGTCTTTGTGGCAGCAGAAATCCTGCATGTACATCAGGGAAGGCCCAGCCTGGCTGCACGCAAGCCCTGGCTGGTGGCATTCAGCTTTGGTCTGCTGCATGGCCTGGGTTTTGCCGGTGCGCTGGCCGAGGTGGGCTTGCCACAAAATTCCATTCCACTGGCCTTGTTGTTCTTCAATGTCGGGGTGGAGATCGGCCAGCTGCTGTTTGTCGTTGCAGTGCTGGTACTGGGTGCGCTGCTTAATCGCCTGCTGCGTAACCGACCGGATCCACGCTGGACCGTCGTGGCCCCGGCGTATCTGATCGGTGGCATCGCAAGTTACTGGGTGGTCGAGCGTACTCTGGCGTTCTGGAGTTGAGCGGTGTTCCTGTGTAAGCAAGCCGGGCCGTATAGTGCGCTGATGGTGAGCGGCATGCTGCTCGCCGCAGTGCTGATGGCTGGTTGCGAGCGTGATGGCGCAAGCAGCAAGCCCGCGGAGGCTCAGGGGCCGGCCACCTATGTGGGCGCAGCTGCCTGTGGCGAGTGTCATGCGGGTGAACTCAAAGCCTGGCAGGGTTCGCATCACGAGCTCGCCATGCAGACAGCCAGCGAAGCGACGGTGCTTGGCGATTTTTCCGATGCGGTATTCAAATCAGCCGGCCAGACCACGACCTTCTTTCGTCGTGACGGTGGCTATTTCGTCAACACTGATGGCCCGGACGGCAAGCCGGCTGACTACGCGATCAGCTACACCTTCGGTGTCACGCCACTGCAGCAGTATCTGGTCGAGTTTCCGGACGGACGGCTGCAGGCGCTCTCGATCAGCTGGGATTCACGGCCAGCGGCGCAGGGCGGGCAACGCTGGTTCCACCTGTATGCCGGTCAGAACGTCACGCATGAGCATCCGCTGCACTGGACAAAGCCGAGCCAGAACTGGAACTTCATGTGTGCGGAGTGCCACTCCACGGATCTGCGCCGCAATTACGATGTGGCGACGGATCGCTTTGCGACACAGTGGTCTGATATCAACGTGGCCTGCGAGGCCTGCCACGGTCCGGCGTCCAATCATCTGGCCTGGGCCAGGGCGCCTGAAAGCCGGCGTAATATCGACCAGTCGCTCGGCCTCGTGGCCCGTTTCGAGCCGCGTGCGGCATGGAACATCGATGCCCTGAGCGGCAAGCCGCAGCGGGCTGTGCCGCGCAAGGCGCAGACCGAACTGGAGACCTGCGCGCTGTGCCATGCGCGTCGTGCGCAGTTGCTGGAGGGCCATCAGCCCGGCAAAGCGCTTGCTGATACGCATCTGCCCGCGCTGTTGACAGCAGGTCTCTACCACGCCGATGGCCAGATGCAGGACGAGGTCTACAACTATGGTTCCTTCCTGCAGAGCCGGATGCATGCACAGGGCGTGAGTTGCAGCGACTGTCACGAGCCACACAGCCTGAAGCTGCGGGCAGCAGGCAGTGCAGTCTGTGCACAGTGCCACGCCACAGATCGCTATGCCGTCGCCAGTCATCACCGTCATGCATCCGGGTCGGCCGCTGCCGAATGCGCGGCCTGTCATATGCCGGTGCGTACCTACATGGGTGTGGACCAGCGCCACGATCACAGCTTCCGCATACCGCGCCCCGATCTGTCGCAGAGTCTGGCTACGCCGAATGCCTGCAACGATTGTCATGCGGACAGATCTGCAGCCTGGGCAGCCGACGCGGTGACGCGCTGGCATGGTCCGGAGCGCAAAGGTCTGCAGAACTTTGCACCGGCCCTGCAGGCCGCACGCAGCATGCAGCTGAACGCGCCGCAGTTGCTGATCGAGGTGGCACGGGATGCGACCCAACCCGCCATTGCACGTGCCACGGCGCTGAGCGAGCTGGCGCCGTGGCTGTCGCCGGCCCGCTTTGCCACCCTGAATCGCGGCCTGGACGACCCCGACCCGCTGGTGCGTATCGGCGCACTGCAGGGGCTGGACGGGATGCCGCCCGAACAGCGCTGGGCGACGGCGGGGCCGATGCTCAGGGATCCGGTGCGCGCCGTGCGCATGACCGTGGTCGCTTATCTGCTTGCCGTACCGCCGGGCCAGTTGCAGCCTGCACAGCGTGAGGCGCTGGAGCAGGGCATCCAGGAATACCTGCAGGTGCAGATGACGAACGCGGACCGTGCCGAGGCGCGCGCCAATATCGCGCTGATCTGGCAGTACCGCGGTGATGCACAGCGTGCGGAGAACGAACTGCTGGCAGCGCTGCGCCTGGATCCCTCATTTGTTCCCGCGCGAGTCAATCTGGCTGATCTGTATCGGGCCCTGGGTCGCGAGACCGATGCCGAGCAGGTACTGCGGGCCGGTCTTGCGGTATATCCGGAAGATGCCTCCCTGCATTACGCGCTGGGTCTCAGCCTGGTACGCGCGCAGCGGCTGCCTGAAGCAATCCGTTCACTGCAGCGTGCGGCGGCACTGGCGCCCGGCGTGCCGCGCTACGCATACGTCCATGCGATCGCGCTCGACTCCCGTGGCGAGGCGGCACAGGCACTGCGCGTCCTGCGCGACAGTCAGCGGCGTCACCCGGCCGATGGCGACACCTTGCAGGCGCTGGTGGACCTGCTCCGCAAGCGTGGCGATCAGAGTGCTGCGCTGGTCTATGCCCGGCAGCTTGCCGTGCTCTATCCGGAGGTCACGCAGACTGACTTGGCACCGCAGCAATGATCACTTAGACTCAGGCCAAGTCCGGAATCACGGATAGCGAAGGGGGAACATCAATGAAGAAGCATCACCTTCTGGCCGCCTGCCAGCCCATCCTGCTAATCACCATACTGCTGTTGCCGGTATTGCCCTCTGTAGCGGCAGAGGGCGCGAGCAAACAGCCGAACATCCTCGTCATCTGGGGCGACGATATCGGCACCTGGAACATCAGCCACAACAACCGCGGCATGATGGGCTATCGCACCCCCAACATCGACCGCATTGCCGCCGAAGGCGTGGCCTTCACCGACTACTACGCACAGCAGAGCTGTACAGCAGGCCGCGCCGCATTCATCGGCGGCTCGGTGCCGGTGCGCACCGGCATGACCAAGGTTGGCCTGCCGGGTGCGCCGCAGGGCTGGCAGAAGACGGATATCACCATGGCGTCGGTGCTGAAGGCACAGGGCTATGCCACCGGGCAGTTCGGCAAGAACCATCAGGGTGATCGCGACGAGCATCTGCCCACGATGCACGGCTTCGATGAGTTCTACGGCAACCTGTATCACCTGAATGCCGAGGAAGAGCCCGAGAACGAGGACTATCCCGCGGATCTGGTGCTGCCCAACGGCCAGACCTTCCTGCAGCGCTTTGGTCCGCGTGGCGTGCTGCACACCTGGTCTGATGGCAAGGGCGGGCAGCGCATCGAGGACACCGGTCCGCTGACCAAAAAGCGCATGGAGACAGTCGACGACGACACCTCCGATCGCGCCATCGCCTTCATCCGCGAACAGCAGGCTGCCGGCAAGCCCTGGTTCGTGTGGTGGAACGGTACGCGCATGCACTTCCGTACCCATGTGAAGCCCGAGCTGCGTGGCCAGTCCGGTCAGGACGAATACTCCGACGGCATGGTCGAGCACGACATGCACGTGGGCAAGTTCCTGAAGCTGCTGGATGAGCTTGGCGTTGCCGACAATACGCTGCTCATGTACTCGACCGACAACGGCCCGCACTACAACACCTGGCCGGATGCCGGTACCACGCCGTTCCGCAGTGAGAAGAACTCCAACTGGGAGGGTGCCTACCGGGTGCCGGCCTTTGTGCGTTGGCCGGGCCGCTTCAAGGCGGGCACCACGCTCAACGGTATCGTCGCGCATGAAGACTGGCTGACGACTTTCGCTGCTGCAGCCGGTGACGTCGACGTCAAGGAACGTCTGCTGAAAGGCACGACGATCAACGGGCGCAAGTACCGCAATCATCTGGACGGCTACAACCAGCTCGACTACCTGTCCGGCAAGACCGACAAGTCGCCGCGCCGGGAATTCTGGTACGTCAACGATGACGGTCAGGTCGTCGCCGCTCGTATCAACGACTGGAAGGTCGTGTTCCTGGAGAATCGTGGTCAGGCCTTTGGCGTGTGGCGTGAGCCCTTCGTCGAGTTGCGCGTGCCGCTGCTCTTCAATCTGCGGCGCGATCCTTTCGAGAAAGCACAGCACAATTCCAATACCTACAACGACTGGTTCCTCGATCGCCCGTTCGTGATTACGCCGATCCAGGCGCTGGCCGGCAAGTTCCTGCAATCCATGCAGGACTATCCGCCCAGCCAGAGCCCGGGATCGTTCAACCTGAGCGGTATCCAGAAAAAGCTGGAGAGTATGTCGGGGGCGCACTGAACCGGGACCGGTCAGCGTTGTGAGATGTAGTGCATGAGGAAGATCCGGCGTTCCGGATGGCCGGTAGTGCTGGCTGCCCTGTTTCTGGCAGCCAGCACCGTTTCCGCTGCACCGGATCTGCTGCCGTCGTGGAACGATGGACCGGGTCGGCAGGCAATCCTCGACCTGGTACAGGCCACAACCACGCCCACCGACGCGCGTTACACCGCACCGGCCGAGCGCATTGCCGTCTTCGACAACGATGGCACGCTGTGGGCTGAGCAGCCGATGTACTTCCAGCTGGCTTTCGCACTCGACCGGGTGAAGGCGCTGGCGCCGCAGCATCCCGAGTGGCAGACGGAGGAACCTTTTGCCTCGCTGCTGAAGGGAGATCTCAAGTCAGCCCTGGCGGGTGGCGAGAAAGCCGTCATGACCATCCTGGCGGCAACGCATACAGGCTTGAGTACGGAAGAGTTCAATGCAGTGGTCCGTGACTGGTTGCGCACGGCCCGTCATCCGAAGACCGGGCGCGCCTACACGGCGATGGTCTATCAGCCGATGCTGGAGTTGCTCGCTTATCTGCGCGCCAATGGCTACAAGACCTTTATCGTTTCCGGCGGCGGCATCGAGTTCATGCGCGCTTTTACCGAAAGCGTCTACGGAATTCCGCCCGAGCAGGTGATTGGCAGCAGCGGCACGCTCAGCTATGAAGTGCGTGACGGCAAGCCCGTAGTGGTGAAGGTGTCAGAGCTTGAGTTCGTCAACGACAAGGCCGGCAAGCCGGTCGGTATACAGCAGCACATCGGTCGCCGCCCGGTACTTGCCTTCGGCAATTCTGACGGTGATTTCCAGATGCTGGAGTGGACCACTTCTGCGCCCGGTGCCCGGCTGGGGCTGATCGTGCATCACGACGATGCGGAGCGGGAGTGGGCCTACGATCGCGAGTCGTCGATCGGCCGCCTGGCGCGTGGTCTCGATGAGGCATCGCCGCGTGGCTGGATCATCGTCAGCATGCAACGCGACTGGAAACAGATTTACCCCTAATCGCTGCCAATCAGGAGAGACCGTGATGCTCAGGAAGCTCAGTGCAGAGCTGCTAGGTACGGCGTGGCTGGTGCTCGGCGGCTGCGGCAGTGCCGTACTCGCTGCCGGTTTTCCGGAACTCGGTATAGGCTTCGTCGGTGTATCGCTGGCCTTCGGGCTGACGGTGCTCACCATGGCCTTTGCCATCGGCCATATCTCCGGTTGTCATCTGAACCCGGCGGTCACGCTCGGGCTGTGGTCGGCAGGCAAGGTGCCGACCGCTGACGTTGCGCCTTACATCATCGCGCAGGTCGTCGGCGCCACCCTGGGTGCGCTGGTGATCGCTGCCATCGCCACCGGCAAGGCAGATTTCAATCTGGTGCAGAGCGGATTCGCTGCCAATGGTTTCGGCGAACACTCGCCGGGTGGCTACAGTCTGCAGGCGGCGCTGGTCTGCGAGGTCGTGCTGACATTTTTCTTTCTGATGATCATCCTTGGCGCTACCGATGAGCGGGCACCGGCGGGATTTGCGCCGATTGCGATCGGTCTGGGGCTTACACTGATCCACCTGATCAGCATTCCGGTGACCAACACATCGGTGAACCCGGCACGCAGCACCAGCCAGGCGATTTTCGTCGGTGGCTGGGCGCTGCAGCAGTTGTGGCTGTTCTGGGTGGCGCCGATCGCCGGCGGCATCCTGGCAGGCATCGTGCACCGCTGGCTGTCGGCAAAAAAATAGATCTGAGATAACGAGGAGATGGAATGAAGCATGCTTGTATGAGCCGCATGGTACTGGCGGCGGTGATGTCTTTGGCGATGTTTTCAGCCCAGGCGCAGGTCGATACGACGATGGCGGCAGAGGCCATCCCTGCGGCTGAAAAGGTGGATGGCAAGGGACCCTGGTCCGCGAAGGTGGCGGGAGGCTATGCCAAGACCAGCGGCAACTCGGAGAGCTCGGCCGCCAACTTCAAGGGCGAAGGGCGCTACGACAAGGATCGCTGGCATCACATCCTCGGTGCCACGGTTGTCGCTACCAGCAGCGCCGAGGATCGTGATTCGCCGGACGAAACCACCGCCGAGTCCTATTGGGCAGGTATCAAGTCGCAGTACGACTTTGCACCGGCCTGGTATGGCTTCGGTTCGGTTGACTGGTACAAGGATCGCTTCAGTGCCTACGACCACCAGCTCTACGAAGCAGCCGGTCTGGGCTGGCGCATCCTGCGCAGCGAAGCCCACCGCCTTGATCTGGAACTGGGTGCCGGTGCCAAGCAGGCCAAGCTGGTCAGTGGTGAAGACCAGAACGAGGCGATTGCTTTGCTGCGTGGTCTGTACACCTGGCAGATCAGCGAGAACGCCGCCTTCGTGCAGAAAGTGGCCGTGCTCTCGGGTTCAGACAATACCTATAGCGAAAGCGTGAGCGAACTGAAGGCCGGCATCATCGGCGACCTCAGCCTGGTGCTCGGCTATACCTGGAAGCACAACTCGGACGTCGAGCTCGATACCTCGCTGGCGGTGCCACCGGGCCTATGACAAGACCGACACCTATACGACGATCTCGCTGGAGTATGTCTTCTAGCCCGCTATCCGACCCGTAGGAGTGGCTTCAGCCGCGATTCTTCCTCCCGGCACCTGGTTTTACTTAATCACGCAATGCGTTCAGCACTCTGGCGCTGAGTAGTTGATAATTGGATCAATCGCTGCAGACAGGAACGATTCCTGCCCTCACAGCAGCGGAAATGGATCGAAGCATGTTCAGGTTTGTCGGCGTAGTCCTCACATTCAGTTTGCTGGCTGTTAACGCATCCGCGACAGTCGTTACGGTGCCTGGTACCGCAAATCCATGGCTGGCCGGGATGCCGGACGGAAGTACGGTGTGGCCCTCTGATTTGGCTCCTGTGCATTCGCCGGTGTTGGTGTCGACGGTTTCTCTCGACAGCGGTGTGCTCATTTTCAGCGATGGTACCGGCGGAGTGTTCAACATACCGGTGAACTGTTGCGATCCGCTTGATGGTGGAGTACTTCACGGGCAGGCGTTTATCGATCACGATGTTGGTGCGGAGAACGGTATTGCCACCATCCGGGCACCGATCAACAGTCTGCTGGGCGTGTTTCTTGATGATACGCAGCCCAGTCTGCTCGCGGCTCCTGCAGGTCTGGATTTCGAGGTGATCGGACTCGACTTCCTGTCGCTGGCACCGATGCTGCGTCAGGTGTTTTTCATCGGTGACGGCTTCACCAGTAGCGCAATACCGCAGGAGTTTGTCATTCCGGTCGGTGCAACGCGTCTCTTCCTGGGCACGATGGACGGCTCTGATTGGGCCAACAATGACGGTGCGATTGATATTGTTGTCAGTCCGGTGCCAATTCCTGCTGCGGGCTGGCTGCTCGGATCCGCTCTGGGCCTGCTTGGTATGCGCCGGCGGAAGAAGAAATAGGATCGCGGCTGAAGCCGCTCCTACGGATGGCGCAGGCTGCGCATCAGTCGCAAGGCATCTTCGCGGCCGCTGTAGTAACGCGGTAGTCGGTTGGTTTCCAGAAAGCCGAGCCGGCGATAGAACAGCAGTGCGACCGGGTTTCGCGCCCGTACCTCCAGACAGATGGTGAAGGTTCCGGCTGTGACGGCCGTGTGTTCCAGCCAGCTCACCAGCTGGCGCCCGAGTCCGAGGCGTTGATGGGCGGAATCGACCGCCAGCAGGTTCAGATGGGCGATATCGTCACCGAAATGCATGATCGCAAAGCCGGCCAGTGTTGAAGCACCGTAGCCGGTGGAGCGGGCCGTAATCACCAGCGATTCGGGATGTCTGAAGTGCCGCATCACCCGTTCGGGTGTCCAGGTCCATGGCAGCCCGACTTCAACCAGGCGCCGGGACATCTCGGCAATGGTCTGAACGTCGGCACTGCGTGCCGGCGCGATTTCTGCGATGAAGGTCATGCGGCTTCTCCGGCCACTTTTCAGCGCAGCCTAACGCTTCCGATGACGTACGTCGCCCACGATTTTTCAAAATGCAGGGATTTCTGTGCGCCGAAGCACAGCCAGCTGGTCAGTTCCCGCGTATCCGGCTCGCGGCGGGCCGGCGCATCCCCTTGGCTGGAGCAGGCTTCGCGCTGCTTCGGGCAGTCCGTTTGCCGGTGCCCGCAGGCTGCCAGCTCGGCACCAGGTGACGTTGACCATTGCCGATCAGATCCGCACGCCCCATGCGTTGCAGCGCTTCGCGCAGCATCGGCCAGTTCTCTGCATCGTGATAGCGCAGAAATGCCTTGTGTAGTCGGCGGACTTTGATGCCCCTGGGGATGAGTACTGATTCACTGGAGCGCGTCACGCGTCGTAGCGGGTTTTTGCCAGTGTGATACATCGCCGTGGCCGTCGACATCGGTGTGGGCAGAAAATTCTGCACCTGATCGAGGCGCAGCTTGTTGCTCTTCAGCCAGAGCGCCAGGTTCAGCATGTCCTGGTCGGTGGTGCCGGGATGGGCGGAAATGAAGTAGGGGATCAGAAACTGTTTCTTGCCGGCAGCTTCCGAGTACTTCTCGAAAAGCTCCTTGAAACGGTGATAGGTACCGATACCGGGCTTCATCATCTTGGCGAGCGGACCGGCCTCGGTATGCTCGGGCGCGATTTTGAGATAGCCGCCGACATGATGCGTGACCAGTTCCTGCACGTATTCCGGCGATTCGACAGCGAGGTCGTAACGCACACCGGAAGCGATCAGTATCTTCTTTACGCCCGGCAGGGTTCTGGCCCGGCGATACAGGCTGATCAACGGCGAGTGGTTGGTGCCCATGTTCGGACACACGGCCGGGAACACGCAGGACGGGCGCCGGCAGGCAGCCTCGATCTCGCGACTCTTGCAGGCCAGCCGGTACATGTTGGCGGTCGGACCGCCCAGATCGGAGATCACACCGGTAAAGCCGGGCGTCGTGTCGCGAATCGATTCGATCTCGCGAATCACTGAATCTTCCGAGCGGTTCTGGATGATGCGACCCTCGTGCTCGGTGATCGAACAGAAGGTGCAGCCACCGAAACAGCCGCGCTGGATGATTACCGAAAAGCGGATCATTTCCCAGGACGGGATCTTTGCTTCGCCATAGGCCGGATGCGGAAAGCGTGTGTAGGGTAGCTCGTAAACCCGGTCGAATTCAGTGGTGGTGAGCGGGATCGGCGGCGGATTGAGCCACAGCTGCCGGTCGCCATGCCGCTGGATCAGCGCCCGTGCATTGCCGGGGTTTGTCTCCAGATGCAGTACCCGTGAGGCATGTGCATACAGCACCGGGTCGGCATGCACGCTTTCGTAGTCGGGCAGGCGTACCACGCTGGTTGAGCGGTCTACTTTCAGTGCGCTGCCGTGTGGCGCGTCATCAACGCTGCTTGAGTCAATTTCCGTCCAGCCTTCGGGTAGCTGACTGCAAGCGTAGCCAGTGCCACGGATGTCGGTGAGCTCGCTGATCTTTTCACCAGCCGCAAGGCGTTGAGCGATCTCCACGATCTGCCTTTCACCGTTGCCATAGACGAGCAGGTCGGCCTTGCTGTCGAAGAGGATGGAACGGCGTACCGTATCTGACCAGTAATCGAAATGCGCGACACGTCGCAGGCTCGCTTCGATGCCGCCGATCACGATGGGCACACCCTTGAAAGCTTCACGTGCGCGTTGTGCGTAGACGATGACGGAGTGATCGGGCCGCTTTCCGGGTTCGCCATTGGGCGTGTAGGCATCGTTGGAGCGGATGCGCCGGTCGGCGGTAAAGCGGTTGACCATCGAGTCCATGTTGCCGGCCGTGATGCCGAAGAACAGGCGCGGTGTGCCGAGTACCTGGAAAGCTTCTGGCGAGCTCCAGTCGGGCTGCGAAATGATGCCGACGCGAAAGCCCTGCGCTTCGAGCAGACGGCCAACCACCGCCATGCCGAAGCTCGGGTGGTCTACATAGGCATCGCCAGTGACGACGATGATGTCGCACTCGTCCCAGCCGAGTTCGTCCATCTCGGCGCGTGACATCGGCAATACCGGTGCCGGTGTCAGGCGGCTGGCCCAGTATTTTTTGTAGCTGAACAGATCGCGGGCGGTTTGCATGGCTTGTCGATTACCGGGGTTGCTGACGGGGAGGGCTGTGAATGCCGGCCTATTCTAGACGGTAAGCCCCATTGACGACACGCGGCCGGGTCGTGGTGAACGGCTGTCGGTCAGCGCTGCGTAGCCAGAAAGCCTGTGAGCGCCGTGCTCAATTCTGCATGTGCATCGAGCCGGTGCACGAAATCCCGCTCATGCCGGCCACCCTTGGCGCGCAGCACGGCGAGCGCGCTTCTCTTTACTGCCGGTGTCCATGACTCGATACCTTGCAGCGCGGCGATGAGTGGTGCCAGGCGATACAAGCCGAGTATTTCCGTGCGACTCCATCCGCTGAGTGAACGCACGTCGAGCCGCTGCCGCACGATCTGCCCGGCCTCCTCATCCGATAGCACCGGCAGCTGTAGCCCCACGCCGGGGATGCGTGGCAGCCAGGCACGGCGGCCGCGGAACGGCTCCCAGTACAGATGTGTACGAGCGAGCCTGGTCAGCGTGGCTGCGCTTGAGCGATGTCGCGAGTTGCCTTGCATGCGCGCCAGCTCGTGGCTGACGATGCGCTTCTGCGCCGGGTCATGGGGCCGGAAGCCGAGCTTGAAATAAAACCACCAGGCACCTGAGGTGATGCCTTCCTTGTTGTGGTGGCCGAGCTGGTAGGGCTCAAGCGAGAAAGCATCGCTGCCGAGCAGGGCGCGTGTGGCAGCAAGCAGTCGCGCGAAAATAAACGCGGACTCGGCACCGCGAAAAGTATCGAAGGTGTTGAAGGCGATCTCGGCACCGCCCAGCAGGGCATCCACCTGGCCGTATCCGATCGGTACTCCGTTGCGCAGGATCAGAAAGCCGTAGGTGGCAGCCAGCGGCAGTCGCCGATCCGGAACTGCACCGATAAAGGCGAAGGCCAGTCCGTCACCATCGTCGATCAGATGCACATCCTGTGCATTGCCCCAGGTGAAGGTGTCCAGGTCGCGGCTGCGGGTGACCATCGCTTCACGGGCCAGATCCAGCAGTGCAGCGGCGTCACGCGGTGTGGTGCGGTCTACGGATTTTGGCGGTCGCAGCAACTCCTTGCGCAGATTCTGGCGCCCGTGTGTCAGCGGTGCCGTGACGAAAGCGATCGATGCGCCCGGCCAATGCGCCTGTGTGCGTGACGGTGAATCCTTGCCTGGTCGCAGCACATAGGCTGGCTGGATGAGATCGTGCAGGCTTTCGCGTGCGAGCGTATCGCCCGCAGTGCGATCGATGCCCTGCATAAAGAAGCTGGCGTCGCTTGTTTCGCCGCGCAGTGAGTCGAGGATCCTGAACGGTGACCCCTCCGAGCGTTTTGCCGCTTCGGCATGCAGTGCGGGCAGCACTACAGGCCATGCGGTGCGTAGCCAGTCCTCGCCTTCGCCGCAATCGCGGTCGAAGTGCAGGAGGGCTGGCCAGCGTGAGCTGAGCCAGCAGGCCATCGGCCAGAAGAAATGGTAGTGAATGGCCGTGCCGGCAATGCCACTGTCGCGCAGCTGATCTCGATGGCGTCGCAGGTCTCTGCGTGCGGCAAAGTTCCTGAGTGCCACACCGGCTGCATCGTGTACGCGGGCATCGTCGGGGTAGGCACGGATCCAGCACAGGATTTCGTGCAGTCGTCGTACGGCGGAGGCGGACGGTAGTTGTGCTTTGCTGAGGATGCAGATCAGGCGGTACTTGTCAGAAGCCGCTGTTGGCGAAAACTCCAGACGGAGTTTTTCCAGCTGCCTGAGTGTTGCAAGGGGTTGCATCGTCCAGAGGATACGCTGTCATCGCCGCTATATCATCGGGCTGACCGGGCGGTGGTCGTGGCGTGGCTCACAGCCATGCGATGATCGCGGCATGAATGAAACCAGGATCGGCCCGCTGCGGATGCAGCCGGGTGTGGAGATGCGTCATGTGCTGACGCTGTTCTTCGCATCGTTCTTCGGCATCGCGACCATGAGTTTCATCAATGCCAGTCAGCCCTATATTCTGACCGAGATCATCGGCATCCCGTTTGCGGAGCAGGGCTCCCTGTCGGGGCGCCTCACGATCATCCAGGAACTCGCGCTGCTGGCAATGCTGACTCCGGTCGGCGCGATATCCGACAAGTTCGGGCGCAAGCCGGTCTATGCGACCGCGTTCTTCATCATGGGCATCGCCTATTTTCTGTACCCGCTGGCCGGGGCGATCTGGATGCTGGTGATGTTCCGGCTGGTGTTTGCAGTCGGCGTCGCCGGCAATGCGGTGATGCTGCCGGCGGTCGCCAATGACTATCCGCAGGAAGCCAGCAGGGCGCGGATGCTGGCCGCCTGTTTCATCTGTAACGGCTTGGGGCTGGTGCTCATTCTTGCGGTGATGCGTAATCTGCCGGTGTGGTTTGCGGATCTGGGCATCGATCCCGTTACCATCGGTCGTTACTGGCTGTGGACCATGACGGCAATCTGTTTCCTTGCCGGTACCGTTGTGCTTATCGGCCTTAAACCTGGCGCGCCCCAGCAGCTCAGCAAGCGCGAGCCGATGCTGGCCACCTTCAAGGTCGGCCTGGAAGCCGCGCGCAATCCGCGCATTGCACTCGCTTATCTGGCGGCCAGCGTATCGCGCGGTGATATGGCGGTGCTGAGTACCTTTTTTGTGCTCTGGCTGACACAGACTGGTGTGGAAGCTGGTCTGACCACTGGCGCGGCGAGCCAGAAGGCGCTGACCTTTTATATAGTCATCCAGGCCTTCGCGCTGCCGGCCGCGCCGGCGATGGGCTGGTTGCTGGACCGTATCGACCGGGTGGTGGGTCTTGCCATCGCCATGGCCATTGCCGGCATGGGTTATTTCTCGCTGTGGTTTGTGCCTGATCCGCTCGGTCCGTATATGTATGGGGCCGCAGCGCTGATCGGTGTCGGCGAGATGAGTGCGAACCTGTCGGCCACCTCCCTGATCGGCAAGGAGGCTCCGGAGCGTGGCCGTGGTGCCGTACTCGGGATGTGGAGCTGGTTTGGTGCTGCGGGAATTCTCGGTATCGCACTGGTCGGCGGCTGGCTGTTCGACAACGTCAGCAAGATCGGACCCTTCATGTTCATCGCCGCGGCAAACGTGGCCTTGCTGTTGTGGGCACTGCTGTTGCTGCGTCGCGCGCGGAGGGCTGCAGTATGAAGTGTGGTGTTCCTTGTCTGGTGCTGGCAGCAGCGGCATTTCTGTCTGCCTGTACGCAGCTGTCCGGCGGGTCTGCGGAACCCCTGACCACCATCGATACGGGTCAGCTGCGCGGTGCCCGTGTGGACGGTGTGCTGGCCTTTCGCGGTGTGCCCTATGCAGAGCCGCCGGTCGCAGCCTTGCGCTGGCGGGCACCGCAGCCGGCAGCCGCCTGGGATGGCGTATGGTCCGCGACTGACTACGCTGCCAGCTGTGCCCAGCCGCGCACTGCGACCTTCTCCCTGCCGCTGGATAATCTCAGCGAAGATTGCCTGACGCTGAATGTCTGGACGCCGGAGCTCCGGCCCGCGCAGCAGATGCCGGTGATGGTATGGATTCACGGTGGCGGTTTTTCAGCCGGCAGCGGCAACTTGTCCCAGCTGAATGGCACGGCAATCCCCCGGCAAGGCGTGGTGGTGGTGACCATCAACTACCGGTTGGCGATGTTCGGTTTTCTCGCCCATCCGGCGTTTGCGACCAATGGTGAGACCGCGGGCAATTACGGCCTGCTGGATACCGTGGCAGCGCTGCAGTGGGTGCAGCGGAACATCCATGCTTTCGGCGGCGATCCCGCGCGCGTCACGATCTTTGGCGAGTCGGCCGGTGCGGATATGGTGAATTACCTGATGGTGTCACCTGCCGCCCGGGGCCTGTTCGCACAGGCCATCAGCCAGAGTTCCTCGGTGGGCATGGTGCCGGCCCCGCGCCTTGAGCAGCGGGTCGGCTTCAATCCACCGGCAGTACAGCTGGCGCAAAGCTATATCGACAAGCTCGGTCTGCCGGCAGATGCGGACATTGCCGCGAGCCTGCGCAGCCTGTCGAGCGAACAGCTGCTTGCGGCCATGGGTGAGCGCGACCGCTTCACACCGATCGTCGATGGGCAAATTCTGCCCGACCAGCCGGGTCGCCTGTTCGCGAGGGGCGAGCAGCAGAAGGTGCCCTATATGACGGGCGGCAACAGCTGGGAGGCGAGTCTTGGACACCTGATCGGCGGCGGCTTCTCGCCGGCCTTCGCGGCAAAGCTGGTGCCCGCTGCCGACAAGGCCCGCCTGTATCCCGGCCAGACCGGTGAGGCCCTGGACGATGCGATATTCGGTGACCTCGTCATCCTTGCGCACTCGCGCTATCTGGCCAACCAGATGCACGCGGTACAGGCACCGGTACATGCCTGGTACCTGTCGTATGTGGCGGATGATCGCCGTACGCGCCAGCCGGGTGCTGCGCACGCTGACGACATCGCCTTCGTGATGGGTACCCTGGATGCTGAGGCTGATCTGAGTCGCATCACGGAAGACGATCGCCGAATCAGTAGTCTGATGACAGATTACTGGGTGGAGTTTGCGCGGCGTGGCGACCCCAATCGGGCGGGTCTGCCCGCGTGGCCCGCTTACGAGCCCGGATCAGCGCGGGTGCTGGAGATCGGTGACGAGATTGCCGTGCGCGAGGATTTTCTCGCCGGGCGCATGGAGTTCCACATGAAGCGCGGGCAGGAGATGCTCGAGCGTTCGCCCTGACCACTGCCTCGTCGCAGACAACGATCAGGCCACGAATACCCGCCAGGAACCGTAGCCGAGCACAACGAGGGTAAACGCCTCGAAAAATATCGAGGCGTAGTGCTTGTGCATGATGTGCAGCGGCACAGTGGCGATGAATGAGCCGCCAAACAGCACTGCCCACAAGGCCCATGATGTGCCCATACCGTCGGCCATGACCGTGATGCCGAGCAGCAGCGACAGGCCGAGGAACAGCCGGCGGGCGGTAAAGATCCTGTTCGTGTAGGTGTGCGTCTTGTCCAGCGTCAGTTCCACGCTGCCGGCGAGGTCGATATACCGGAAGCGCGCAAACATGAACAACGCGCCGAACAGCAGGGACGCAATCAGGATTGCTACATGGTACGGCACGATCCGCGCACTGATGCCGGTCGGGTCGATGGCAGCGATGACGAATGCGCCCGCCAGTGTGGTGAAGGGAATGCCGAAACACAGCGCGCTGAAATTGATGCGCGCATACCACAACAGGAACCGTCGGTGGTCGCCGAAATGCAGGCCGAGGATATGGCTGAGAAAATCGAACGCGGTGCCGAAGGTCACCCAGCCGAGCAGCAATAGCGCCACCTCGTCAGTCTGCGCATACCAGGCAAAGCAAAGGGCCGACAACAGAAAGGTGCCCAGTGTCGTGAAGTACAAGAAGGCGATGCGCGCGAACCGGCCGGCTGGGCCTGATCGCGCCGGTGAGACCGGCTGGTTGAGTCATGACGTCCCTGTCGTGTTGCAGAAATTCAGTGTCGTGCAGACCGATACGGCTGAGCATGGCGGCCAGGATCAAATTATTGTGAGCTGTACCGTGAAGTGAAAGCGAGGCAGGAGTCGGTGTCCGACATGCGCCAGCTGCACTGTCCAGACCAGATGATCCGGTCTCACGTACAATGGAGCTCTCGCTCATCTGACAGGAGTATTGCGATAATGAATGGATCGAAGGGCATGCGTACAGCGTTCAAGGGACTGTTTCTCTCGTGTTGGCAATCGGCCTGGCAGCCTGTGCCTCCGGTCCGGATATCCGGGTGGATGGTGATCCGAACGTGAATATTCCCGGCTACAGTAGCTTTCGGATTCTTCAGTTCCGTGGCAGACCGACAAGTCGGGTTATTCCACGATACTCACGACCAGGCTCAAGGATGCCACCCGTCGCGAACTCGAGAAGCGCGGTTATACGCTATACGGACAGCGATGCGCAGCTGCTCGATCAACTTCAATGTGAACGTGGTCGACAAATCCGAGATCTACAGCACGCCCAGCACCGGAATGGGTTATGGCTACTATGGGTACCGTTCGGGCATGTATGGTGGATGGGCCGGCTATCCGCCGGAAATCGAGACGCGCAATTACCGTCAGGGCACGCTGGGCATCGATGTCGTCGATGCGGCCAGGAAGGCGCTGGTCTGGCAAGGCATCGCTGAAGCGCGTGTCACCAAGAAGATGCGCGAGAATCCCGGCAACACGCTCGACACCATTGTCACCGAGATCCTCGCCAGCTTCCCGCCGCGGACCGCCGCGCCCTGACGACGCCGCAGATATCAGCCGTGCAGCGCACCCGGCTCCACCCGGGGTGTGCCGGCGGCTGGTTGGTGCTTCCGGCGTATAGGCCTTGTGGAGTTCCACCGGGGCTGCCGATTTTTTCCGTAACCGCATGTTGAGCATCTCGACGGTGACCGAGAAGGCCATCGCAAAGTAGATGTAGCCGCGCGGTACGTGCGTGCCGAGCCCGTCGGCGATCAGCGCGACGCCGACCACCAGCAGGAAGGCCAGTGCCAGCATCTTGATGGTCGGGTGTGCCGAGACGAAATTGCCGATCGCTGGTGGCAAACACCATCATCAGTATCACCGAGAGAACGACGGCCGTGATCATGATTTCGACTTCGCTGACCATGCCGACCGCAGTGATGATCGAGTCCAGCGAGAAGACCAGATCGATGATGATGATCTGCGTGATGATCGCCGCTGAAGGTTGCCGCCACGGCGCTTGAGTGACTGCCGGATTCGCCCTCCAGCAGTTGATGGATTTCGCCGGTGCTTTTCCAGAGCAGGAACAGGCCACCGCTGATCAGGATCAGGTCCCGCCCCGAGACCGCTTGCTCAAGTACCGTGAATACCGGTTCGGTGAGGCCCACGATCCAGGCGAGCAGCAGCAGCATGGCGATACGCATGAACATGGCCAGGCCGAGCCCGATGCGGCGGGCGAGTTCACGGCTCTGCGGCGGCAGCTTGTCGACCAGGATCGAGATGAAGATGATGTTGTCGATGCCGAGCACCAGTTCGAGTGCGGTCAGCGTCAGCAGTGCAATCCATGTTTCGGGCTGGCTGAAGAGTTCGATCATCACAGGTCCTGATACGGTTAAATGGGGCAGGTGGCGGGCCGCATTATCGGCCAGTATCATGTAACGGTCTGTATCTTTTATAGCTGCTTGCGGGGGGGGCGTTCATGCGACTCATCGTTGCGATTACCGGAGCCAGCGGCGCCATCTACGGGATCCGCTTGCTGCAAGCGCTGCGCGAGGTACCTGATGTCGAGACGCACCTGATACTGAGCAATGGCGGCAAACTGAATATCGCGCTGGAAACCGACCATGAGCCGCGGGATGTAGAAGCCCTGGCGCATGAGGTGCACAGCGATCAGAACCTGGCGGCAACCATCGCCAGTGGTTCATTCACGACGGGCGGCATGATCGTCGCGCCGTGTTCGATGAAGACCCTGTCCGGTATCGTCAGTTCCTATGCTGACAATCTCGTTGTGCGTGCGGCTGATGTGGTCCTCAAGGAGCAGCGCAAACTGGTGCTGATGCCGCGCGAGACACCGCTGCATGTCGGGCACTGCCGCCTGCTGCTGCAGGCTGCCGAGATGGGTGCCGTGCTCGTGCCGCCGATGCCGGCCTTCTATAACGAGCCACAGACGCTGGACGACATCGTCAATCACAGCGTGGGGCGCGTGCTGGATCTGTTTGGTATCGAAAGCGGCCTGGTCAAGCGCTGGCAGGGTGCGAAAGCCGCCAGCCGGAACGCAGCGAAGAAATGACTACGCCGGATGGCGATGCTGATTTTACCCGCGTTCGTGAATTGCTGGCCGGGCACAACACGCTGACCCTGGCCACCTCCGGCGAGGGCGGTGCCTGGGCGGCCAGCGTGTTCTATGCCAGCGACGAGCGCTGCAATCTCTACTTCGTTTCCGATCTGAAGACCCGTCACGGGCGAGACATGAACCAGGCTGCGCGCGTAGTCGCCGCCATCAATCGCGACGCTGCGGGCTGGGATGAAGTCATCGGCCTGCAAGTTGAAGGACAGGTCGAGATGCTGACTGGTATCGCACGGGCCGCCGCACTCGCCACCTATCTCGCCAAGTTCATCCAGGTGCGGCGGATCTTCGAGTCGCCGCGGGAAGCCAGCGAAAAGCTGATCGCCACGCGCCTGCAGAGCACGGCGTTCTGGCGCCTGAAGCCGGAGTGGATACGCCTTATCGACAGCACGCGCGGATTCGGCTGGAAGCGCGAATTCCGCCTCTGAACCAGCCTGTCAGTAGGAATCGCCGCTCGAGTAGGGCGGCAGCGTCCCGATGTGGATACCGCTGTCGACGATCAGGGTTTCACCGGTGATCAGGTGCGGCCCTTCCAGGAACCAGACCAGTACGCCGGCGATGTCTTCGGCGGTTGCGACTTTCTTCAGCGGCAGCTGATCGCCCATCGTCTTGATCATCGCCGCGTATTGCTCATCACCCATGCCGCCCTTCAGCCAGCGGGTCTGGATCATGCCCGGTACCACCGTGTTGATGCGGATCTCCGGTGCCAGTACATGGGCCAGCGACTTCGCCATCAGGTTGAGTGCGGCTTTGGATGCGGCGTAGGGGATCGATGAGGCGATGCCGGTCACGCCGCCGATCGAGGAATCATTGACGATGGCGCCGTGGCCCTGCTTCTTCATGATTGGTGTGACGGCGCGGATCATCTGATAGGCGCCGACCACGTTGACGGCATAGATATCCAGAAAATCCTGCTTGGACACGCCGTCGAGCTTCGGGTAGGGGTTGAACTTGGTGCGCGCGGCATTGTTGATCAGGTAGTCGATGCGGCCCCACTTGTCGATGGCGGCCTTGGCCATGGCGCGGCAGGCATCGTCATCCGAGACGTCGGCCTGGAAGACGATGGTTTCCACACCCTTGGCGATACAGGTGGCGGCGGTTTCATCGGCCTCGGCCTTGCTGCGCGTGTAATTGATCACCACGTTGCAGCCGTGCTCGGCGAGCAGAATGGCCGCCGCGGCGCCCACGCCGGTGGCAGACCCGGTGACGATGGCTACTTTCTTGTCGGTCTTTTTCATGTCTGTCTTCCTGTTCAGAGATTGGCCGCCGGCCTGCAGGCCGCATAGCCTACCGGATATCGCGGTGGATCGGGCTCCGGTCCGCACATTCCCCGGGCTGCTCCTGCCGGGCCGTCATGCTATGGTTTCAGGCTTGCAATTCAGCTGTACGGATCAAGGGAGCGAGAGGCTATGGCGTTCAAGGATATGCGGGAGTTTCTGGCCAGCCTGGACAAGGCCGGGCAACTCAAGAACGTGGATGTACCGCTGGATTGCGCGCACGGGACCAATGAACTCCAGGCGCTGATGCGCTACCTGGCCGAAATCAACGGCCCCGGGCTGATGCTCAATAACCTCAAGGGCTACAACACGCCCGGCGTGCCCGTGATCTTCAATCCCTTCGGTACGCGTGAGCGCACCGGGATGACCATCGAGACCGCAGACCCCATCGAGGCCAAGATCAAGCACGCGCGGATTCTCAATGACCGTACCACCTGGCACAAGCCGCGCATGGTCGAGCGCAGCAAGGCGCCCTGCAAGGAGGTGGTGATCGGCAAGGACGATATCTCCGTCGACAAGCAGCTGCCGCATGTGTGGTTCGGCAAGGAGGGCGCGTCCTATATCACCGGCGGCGTCGTCGTTACCAAGGATCCGGAAACCGGCGTGCGCAACGTCGGCTGGTATCGCCTGACCCAGTTGTGGAACTGCCAGCACCCGCAGGGCGGCAGCTATACGGAGAAAGAGCAGAAGAAGCAGCTGTCGGTGTTCGCTTTCTGGAATCCGCCGATGAACCATATCGGCCTGCACCTGGCCAAGGCGCAGCGCATGGGCAAGCCGCTGGAGATCGCGGTGGCCTGTCAGTGCGACCCGGCGGTACACATGGCTGCAGCCACCGGTATTCCCTATGGTCTGGACGAATACGACTATGCGGGCGGCTTGCGCGGTTCACCGGTAGAACTGGTGAAGTGCGAGACCGTGGATCTGGAAGTGCCGGCAACCGCTGAATACGTCATCGAAGGCGTGTTCCAGCCGGATGTACCGCAGCAGATCATAGGCTGGCATTCGAACTCGGTCGGCTACTACGACAAGCACCAGGTGTTCCCGCTGTTCGACGTCACCTGCATTACGCACCGGAAGAATCCGCTGTGGTACGCGACCATCGAGATGATGCCGCCCTTTGATCACAACTATCTGGCGCTGATTCCGATCGAAGGCGAGATGCTCTCCGACCTGCAGCGCAAGATTCCCGAAGTGAAGGACTGCGTGGTCACACCGAACATGACCTACATCGTGCAGCTCAACGTCGACGGTGCCCACAAGCCGCATCCGGAATTCGGCAAGTATGTGCTGCATGCCCTGTGGGGTGCTGCCGGGCGCTGGCCGCGGACCGCCAAGATCGCGGTGGTGGTCGGTCCGGACGTCAATCCCTACGACCTGTCGGCGGTGGAGTGGGCGATACAGACGCGCGTGCAGCCCTACAGCGACATCATCATCAACCGTTCGGGCCAGGCCTTCGTGCTCGACCCCTCGGCGCCAAAGGGACCGCAGGGTTTCCCGATGGTCGGTGAGCAGATGGGTATCGATGCGACGATCAAGATTCCCGAGCGCTTCACCGAGTATGCCGATGTCAGTCAGGCTGATCCGGCAGATGTGGCGAAGATCGCCGAGAAGCTGAAGGGGATTCTCTAGCTGCCTGCCGGGACCAGTCGATTGCTCGCTGTGTCCGGAAAGATGATGCTGGGCTTGAAGGCCTTTGCCGCGGAGAAATCCATTCCGGCATAGGACAGGACCAGCACGATATCGCCGACCGAGAACAGGAGCGCTGCGGGTCCGTTCATGCAGATGGTGCCGGAGCCGCGTTCGCCCCGGATGACGTAAGTGATGATGCGTTCGCCGTTGCGCTGGTTGAGTACGTGCACCTGCTCGTTCTCGATCAGGTTGGCGGCATCCATCAGGTCTTCATCGATGGTGATGCTGCCGATGTAATTGATGTCGGCGGCGGTAACCGTCACACGGTGAATTTTGGACTTCAGAACCTGTATCAGCATGGTACGGTGCCGGATGCTCGCAGATGAAAAGAGCGACATTGTCCGGACACCAAACGCGGCAGGTCAAGCGCGACCGGAATCGGATGAGCCATCGGCCCATGGGACAGACACTTGGCGAGAAGATTCTGGCGCGTGCTGCCGGGCAGCCGGTGGTACGGCCGGGTGAGATCCTCACCTGCAAGGTTGACCTTGCCCTGCTGCTCGACTCCGGCGGCCCCCGGCGCATCTGGCCCCGGCTGAAGGAGCTGGGCGCCGGGGTCTGGGATCCAGAGCGCATCGTGCTCTGTACCGATCATTTCACGCCGGCGGTGGATGCCGAATCGGCAGCCATATTGCAGCTCACGCGCGACTTTGCGGCCGAGTTCGGTATCCGGAAGTTCTTCGATATGCGCGGCATCGGCCACGTTCTGCTCGCCGAGCAGGGCCTGCTGCAGCCCGGAATGTTCGCCTGTGGCGGCGATTCGCACTCGAGCATGGGCGGGGCCTTCGGCTGCTTCATGGCCGGCTTCGGCGCCATCGAAATGACCGGTGTGGTGGTGACCGGCGAGATCTGGATCCAGGTGCCGGAGACCGTGCAGGTGAACTGGTCAGGCCGCTTCGGGCATGGCGTGGTAGCCAAGGACATCGCGCTGTTCCTGTGCCGGGAGCTTGGCATGGAGAACGGTGGCCGGGTGATCGAATACGGTGGCGATACGGTGCGTGCCATGTCGGTATGGGAGCGCATGGTGCTCACCAACATGGCGGCGGAACTCGGTGCAGAAACCGGCATCGTCGCAGCCGATGAAGTGACGCTGGCAGCGATACGGGCGGCGGGCGGGCAGCCGGCGGCCGATGCCCTGCAGTGGTGTGGCGATGACGATGCTGCATATCTGGATGTGCGCAACTTCGCCGCCGACCGGCTGGTGCCACAGGTGGCCGCCCCGCATTCACCGGCCAACAGCGGGCCGGTAGACAGTTGCGACCAGGTGCATATCGATCAGGCCTACATCGGCGCCTGCGTCGGCGCCAAGCTCACCGACCTGCATATGGTTGCCGAGGTGCTGAAGGGGCGGCAGGTGGCGCGCGGCACCCGGCTGCTGGTGGCGCCCTCGTCGTCAGCAGTGATGGCAGCGGCCGCCGCGGACGGCACGCTGGCGACGATCTCCGCAGCAGGTGCCTATATCCTGCCCACCGGTTGTGGCGCCTGCGCGGCACTGGGCGCCGGCGTGCTGGCGGAAAAGGAGGTCTGCATCTCCTCGACCAACCGCAATTTCAAGGGACGTATGGGCGCAAGTTCAGCCCAGGTCTACCTCGCTTCACCCTATACGGTGGCGGCTTCAGCCGTGGCTGGCCGTATAGCCGATCCGCGGGAGTTTCTCGCATGAAGACCATCAGCGGACGCGTATTCGTGTTCGGCGATGACATCAACACCGATGTCATGGCGCCGGGACTGTATTTCAAAGCGCCCATGGAGGAGATGGCCCGGCATTGCCTGGAAGCGGTGGATCCCGATTTTGCCCGGCAGGTACGGCCCGGCGACATCATCGTCGCGGGGCGCAACTTCGGGGTCGGTTCGGCGCGCGAGCAGGCGGCGATGGCGCTGACGCATCTGGGCGTCGGCGCAGTGCTGGCCGTATCCTTCGGCCGGATCTTCTATCGCAATGCGCTCAACTTCGGGTCTGCCGGCGCTGGCCTTTCCGGATGCGGGGCTGATCCGCGCCGGGGACGTATTGCAGGTGGATCCGGTGACAGGCCGTATCGAAAGGCCGGCTACCGGTGACAGCTGGACCGTGCAGAGCCTGCCCGCACACCTGAGGGCAATGATCGCGGCGGGCGGCCTGATGCCCTGGCTGAAACAGCGTCTGGAAAACGAGAAAACCTGAGATGTCGCACACCACGCGTTTACGTGAACTGCTTGCCGGTCAGCCCTTCATCGCACCGGGCTGCTATGACGCCTTCACGGCATTGCTGATCGAGCAGGCGGGTTTTGGCTGTGCCTATGTGAGCGGCGCGAGCATCGCCTTCACGCGGCTCGGCCGTCCCGATATCGGCCTGACCACCCTCACTGAAGTTGCAGAAACGGTTGGCAATATCCGTGACCGCGTCAGCCTGCCGCTGATCGTGGATGGCGACAACGGCTTCGGCAATGCGCTGAACGTGCAGCGCACCGTGCGCCTGCTGGAGAAGATGGGCGCCTCGGCGATACAGCTCGAGGACCAGACGCTGCCGAAGCGTTGCGGTCATCTGGAAGGCAAGACGCTGATCAGCACCGCTGAGATGCTCGGCAAGCTGCGTGCGGCACAGGATGCGCGCGTGGATCCGGCAACGGTGATCGTTGCGCGCACCGACGCCATCGCAGTCGATGGTTTCGAGGCTGGCCTGGAACGGGCACACCGTTACGCTGAAGCGGGGGCTGATGTGCTGTTCGTGGAGGCGCTGCGCACGCCTGAGCAGATGGCGCGTGTGGGCCGCGAGCTGGGTGGCCGGGTCGCGCTGCTCGCCAATATGGTCGAGGGTGGCAAGACACCGCTGCTGACTATTGCGGAGCTGGGCGAAATCGGCTTCCGCCTGGCCATCTTCCCCGGTGCGATGGTTCGTGTGGTGGGCTTCGCAGCCAGCCAGTATCTGGCAACGCTGAAGGCCGACGGCACGACCCGCAACATGCTCGACCAGATGTTCGACTTTTCCCGTCTCAACACGACAGTCGGTACCGAGGCGATGCTGCAGACGGGTGAACGCTACGCAGCCGGCAGTGCGGAAGAAAAATAGCTGCCTTTCTCACGCGGTACCGTCAGGTCAGCCGGCTCCGGTACACTACCGGCCTCACATCGTGCTGGAGGCGGGCAGCAAGCACCGCGACCGGGAATGCAACTGAAAAAGACCACCCGGTTCCGGCAACTGCTGGCCAGCCCGGAACTCGAATTCCTCATTGAAGCCCACAACGGCGTCAGCGCCCGGATCGGCGAGGAAGCCGGTTTTCGCGGCATCTGGGCCGGCGGCCTGTGCATGTCGGCGCAGTACGGGGTGCGTGACTCGAACGAGGCCAGCTGGACGCAGGTGCTCGAGATGCTCGAGTTCATGGCCGATGCGACCAGCATTCCGATCCTGCTGGACGGCGATACCGGTTACGGCAACTTCAACAATGTGCGCCGTCTGGTGCGCAAGCTCGAGCAGCGCGGCATCGCTGCCGTCTGCATCGAGGACAAGCTTTACCCGAAGACCAACAGCTTCATCGACGGCGACAAGCAGCAGCTGGCCGATGTCGACGAGTTCTGCAGCCGGATCAAGGCCGGCAAGGATGCGCAGGCCGACGACGAGTTTGCGATCATCACCCGGGTCGAGGCCTTTATCGCCGGCTGGGGTCTCGATGAAGCGATGCGCCGTGCCGAGGCCTATCACGCTGCCGGCTCGGACGGCATCCTGATCCACAGTGCGCTGAGCAGCGCGACGGAAGTGCTCGCTTTCCAGAAGGAGTGGGCCGGCCGCTCGCCGGTGGTCATCGTGCCGACCAAGTATCACGCCACGCCGACCGACGTGTTCCGCGAAGCCGGCTTTTCCATCGCGATCTGGGCCAACCAGCTGCTGCGTGCAGCGGTCGTTGCCATGCAGGAGACTGCGCGCACGATTCATCGAGGAACAGAACCTGCGCTCGGTCGAGGACCGTATCGCGCCGGTCAAGGAGCTGTTCCGCCTGCAGGGCGCTTCGGAGCTGCAGGAAGCCGAAGAGCGCTACCTGCCGAAACGCCAGGCGCGTTCACGCGCGCTGATCCTGGCCGCATCGCGCGGCTCGGCGCTGGGTGAACTCACCGAGCATCGGCCGAAGACCATGGTGAAGATCCGTGGCCGGCCGCTGCTCTCGCATATCGTTTCAGCCTACAACGCGGCAGGCATCAAGCGTATCGGTGTGGTGCGCGGTTATCTGCCCGAAGCCATCGACCTGCCGGCGATCAGCTATACCGACAATGCCGACTATGCCGATACCAGCGAGCTGGTGTCTCTCGCCAGCGGCCTGGCAGGCGATCCGGACGACTCGATGGATCTCTACGTGTCCTACGGCGACGTGATCTTCAAGCGCTACATCCTCGATGCGCTGGCCGAGACTGAAGATGACTTTGCCATCGTCGTGGATACCGAATGGCACGAGTCGGTGAACCGGGGCAGGGCGGCCGACTATGTCAGCTGCACGCAGCCGCACTCGCGCCGTGCCTTCTATCAGCAGACCTTTCTGGAGCGTGCCGCAGAGGATCTGCCGGAGAACAGCATCCACGGCGAGTGGATGGGCTTCATGAAGATATCGGCGGCGGCCCTGCCGCGCTTTCGCACGGCAGTCTCGGCGCTGGCGGCGCAGCCGAAGAACCGCAAGGCCAAGCTGCACCATCTGCTCACCGAGCTGGTGCGGAGCGGCGAGCGCGTGCGGGTGATCTATACCACCGGGCACTGGCTGGACATCGACAGTCTGGAAGACGTGGTGGCCGCGGGCAGCTTTGCATGATTGATGCCGGAAGTTTCGTGACGGCCGCTGCCGAGCGCGGTTTCAGGGTCTACAGCGGTGTGCCCTGTTCCTATCTGACGCCGTTCATCAATTACACGATCGGCTCTGAGCAGCTGCGCTATGTCGCGGCTGCCAATGAGGGCGATGCGGTGGCGATTGCCGCCGGCGCCGAGCTCGGTGGCTGCGGTGGCGTGGCGATGTTCCAGAACTCCGGTCTGGGCAACGCGGTCAATCCGCTCACTTCGCTGACCTGGACCTTCCGTATCCCGATACTGCTGATCGTCACCTGGCGTGGCGAGCCCGGTGGTCATGCCGATGAGCCCCAGCACGAACTGATGGGGCAGATCACCCCGCAGATGCTGGAGCTGATGGATATTCCCTGGGCGCTGTTTCCGGACAGCGATGCAGCGATTGCGCCGACGCTCGATGCTGCGGTGGCCAACATGCAGGCGGCGCAGCGACCCTATGCGCTGGTCATGCGCAAGGGCAGCGTGGCGGACAGCGCGCTGGGCGGTGCACTCACAGGCAGTGGGCTGCGCAAAGTGGCGTCGCCTGCGCGAATTCCGGCCCGCGTTCAGCGTCAGGCGATGCTTGCCGCGATCCGTGCGGCCGATTCCGGTCGCGATGTGCTGGTGGCGACCACCGGCTATATGGGCCGCGAACTCTACGCGCTGGGTGACCGGGCCAATCAGCTCTACATGGTGGGCTCGATGGGCTGTGCCGTGAGCCTGGCGCTCGGGATCGCGCTGGTGCAGCCCAAGCGACGGGTGATCGCCATCGACGGTGATGGTGCGGCGCTGATGCGCCTCGGTGCGCTGACCACGGTGGGCTATCAGCGGCCCGACAATCTCGTGCACATCGTGATCGACAATGGCCAGCACGAGTCCACCGGCGGCCAGAGCACCGTGTCGCCGCATGTGGATTTCTGCGCGATTGCGGCGGCCTGTGGCTATGCGGCGGTGGCGACGGCCAGCGAGCCGGCAGAACTTTCGGCGACTGCTCGGCGGCGCCGTTCAGCCGGTCCGCTGTTCATCCATGTGCCGGTGCTGCCCGGTGTGCCGGCGAAACTGCCGCGCCCGGTGATCACGCCGGCCGAGGTGGCGGCGCGACTCCGGCAGCATCTGCAGGGACTGATCCATGCAGCAGCGGCCGACTGAAAACCAGCGTCTGATCCTGCTCAATCCCGGACCGGTGACGCTCACCGCACGAGTGCGCAATGCGCTGGTTGCCGGTGACTGGTGTCATCGTGAACCCGAATTCGCCGCACTGCTCCGCGACATCAACCTGCGCCTGACGCAGGTGCATCGCCAGCCTGGTACAGGACTACTGTGCCGTGACGCTGGCTGGTTCCGGTACCAGTGCCGTAGAGGCCATGCTGGCCAGCTTTGCACCTGATCATGGCACCACGCTGGTGGTGGCCAACGGTGTGTATGGCGAGCGCATGCAGCGCATGCTGGCTGCGCACGGCAAGCCGCATCGGCTGGTCGAACATGCCTGGACGGCGGCTATCGATCTGGCAGCGATAGAGGACTGCCTGCAGCGTGACCCCACCATCAGCCATCTGGCCGTCGTTCATCATGAGACCACCACCGGGCGGCTGAACGATATCGCTGCGGTCGGGCGACTGTGTCAGGCGCGTGGCCTGACGATGCTGCTGGATGCGGTGAGCAGCTTCGGCGCCGAGCAGATCGATGCGGCAGACTGGAATCTCGGTGCACTGGCGGGCACCGCCAACAAGTGTCTGCATGGTGCGCCCGGCCTGTCCTTCGTGCTGGCACGCAATGAGCTGTGGGACGGGCCGGCGATGCGGGCTGGCAGTGTCTACCTGGATCTGCGCGCCTACTACGCGGCCCAGCACCGCGACGGCTACTCGCCATTCACGCTGCCGGTGCAGATTGCCTTCGCACTGCATGAGGCGCTGCTCGAGCATGCGGAGCAGGGCGGTGCCGAGGTGCGTCGTCAGCTCTATCTGGCCCGCGCACAGCGCATCCATGCGGCCCTGTCGCGTCAGCGGCGTGACGACACTGCTGCCTCCGGATGAGTACTCCAGCGTGCTGTGGTCGTACCGCTTGCCTGCACATCGCAGCTATGCCGAGCTGCATGCGGCGCTGAAGGCCGAGGGTTTCATCATCTATGCCGGGCAGGGTGACCTGGGTCGGCAGATCTTCCGCATCGCGCATATGGGCGATATCCAGGAAGCCGATCTGCTGCGCCTGTGCACGGCGCTGACCGGCAATCTGGGCACGCGGCTGTGAGTGCCGCGCCTGCAGCCGTCACGTACGGCGGTGATCCTGGCGGCCGGGCGCGGCACGCGGCTCGCCGGCCATGTGCAGGACTATCCGAAGGGTTTCCTGCGGCTCGGTGCACAGCCGATCATCGAGGAATCCATCGATCGGCTGGTGGCAGCCGGCATCAGCGATGTCCTCATCGTGACCGGACACTGCGCCGGACACTACGACGAACTGGCACAGCGTCGCGCCGGGCTGGTGCGCGTGGTGCACAACCCGCGCTATGCGGATTCCGGCAGCATGTACTCGCTCTGGTGTGCGCGCGATCTGGTGCATGGGCCGTTTCTGCTGCTGGAGTCCGATCTGGTCTATGAGCCGCGCGCGTTGCACCGGTCTGCTCGACGATCCGGCTGCTGATGCCGATCCTGCTTTCCGGGTCCGACGCAGGCCGGCGACGAGGTCTATGTCGAGATGCGCGACGGCTGTCTGCGCAACATGTCGAAACAGGCGGCCGCGCTGGGTGGGCCGCCGGCCGGTGAGCTGGTCGGCATCTCGAAGATTTCCGCAGAGCTGTTCCAGCTGATGTGCGTGATTGCCGAGCGAGCCTTTGCCAGCTCACTGCGCTTCGACTACGAAACCGACTGCCTGGTCGCGGCGGGGCGTGAGCGGCCGATCGCCTGTCCGGTGGTTGCCGACCTGGTCTGGGGCGAGATCGATGATCCCTCGCACCTCGCGCGCGTGCGGGATACCGTCTACCCGGAGATCCTGCGCCGCTCCGCCGCCAGCGTTGCAGTGCCTGCCCAATGATTGTATACAGCCAGCAATTTTCGCCCCCTGCCCAGGACGCTTCAAGGCCATGAAACGCAAACCGGATACCGCCCTCATGATGGTCGTGCTGCTCAGTCTGCTGACTGTTGCGCCGCACGCCGAGGCCTATCTGGACCCGAGCACCGGCAGCATGATCCTGTCGGCGATCATCGGCCTGTTCGCCACGCTGGGACTGGCCGTCAAGACCTACTGGTACAAGCTCAAGTCGCTGTTTCGCGGCGGATCAGACAAGAAAACGACCGGGCAACATGATGGCGGGCGGCCGCAGCCAGCCACTTCCGGAGATGACGGCGCCCGGCGCAGCTGAGCAGCTGCGGGGCCCGCGCCACGATGGCGTTGACGTTTTTCCGGGACTGGAGCGGGTATCGGGCTTTCCGTCGCATACCGCGTGCCGAGCGCCGCATCGTGTTTCTCTCCGAGAGCGGCCAGGACTGGCATCACTTCGCGCCGGTCATCCGGCATCTCACCGAAAGCCTGGGTGAATCCATACTCTACGTGTCCTCGGATCCGGACGATCCGGGTCTGCATCAGGCTTCTGCGCTTGATCCGCTCCTTTTGCATCGGCAAGGGGCTCTGGCGCATCTGGTTCTGCCAGTTTCTGGATGCCGATGTGCTGGTCACGCAGATCCTCGATTTCGGCAACCTCGATCTCAAGCGTCCGGTGCACCCGGTGCATGTGGTCTACATGTTCCATTCGCTGATCAGCACGCACATGGCGGACTACGCCAACTCCTTCGACAACTACGACACCATCCTGTGTGCCGGTCCGCACCAGATGCGCGAGATCCGTCGGCGTGAGGAACTGCACAAGCTGCCGGCCAAGCAACTGATCCCGCACGGCTACGGGCGCCTTGAGGAACTGCTGGCCAACCGGCGTGAAGCGCCGCCAGTCAGCGACGATGCTGATATTCACGTGCTGCTCGCGCCGTCCTGGGGTGAGGAGACTATCCTGCCGGTGTGCGGTGATGCACTGGTCGACGTACTGATGGCGGCGGGCTTCCGGCTGACCTTGCGGCCGCACTACCAGACGCGCTGGATGACACCGGAGCTGATCGATCGCATCGTGGCCAGACACGGCGGCAATCCGCGCTTCAGGCTGGTGGAGCAGATGGGGGAGAGCGATTCGCTGTACGACTCGCACGTGATGATCACCGACTGGTCCGGTGCCGGGCAGGACTACGGCATGGGGCTGGAAAAACCGGTGCTGTACATCGATGTGCCGGCCAAGGCGCGCAATGACACCTGGCCGGAACTCGGCATGGAGCCTTTTGAATCGTATGTGCGCGAAAAGCTGGGTGCGCTGCTGAAGCCGGAGCGTCTGGCGGAGGCGCCGGATCTGATCCGCGAACTGGTGAGCGACCCGGCCCGTTTCCGAAGCGCTGTCGCGAAGCTGCGCGAGGACTCGGTGTACAACCTCGGCAGCAGCGGTGCGGCCGGCGCGCTGGCCATCGCCGAAAATTGCCCGGGAGTGCCACGCTGATGATGCTGAAGCGTGTCGCGATGATGCTGGCCGTGCTGGCCGGTCTGGCCGGTGCGGCGCCTGCTCAGGCGCAAGCGGTCGCTGGATGGCGAGCAGCAGATGCTGCTGATCAATCCCGTACGGTGGTCTGCCCGGTCGCTGGCTCAGTTGCATGGAACGCTGTGCGGGGAACGGAGCCGGCTGCCGCACAGACTGCCCTGCTGCGTGTGGGTGACGGCGGCAGCCGCTTTGGCTGGCGGGTGCCCGGCGACGCCGAGGCCGCCCGGCAACTCGAAGAACTGGTCTACCGTCGCCGAGTACCAGCGTTCCGACGCGGGAATGACCGTGATCCTCAGCTCGCTGGAACCGTTCCGCGGCATGCGCCTGATTCATCGCTATACCCTGGCGCGCGATGGCCGCACGCTGTCGGTCTCGCTGCAGATGCCGCCGGGCGCGGTGCTGGAGCTCGGCGGCGGTGACGATCTGGTCGGCACGCGGCTGCCCGGCTTCGGCGGTTTTTACAGCTACGCGCGGGCCGTGCGCGTGGATTCGGCGGGGCAGCAGAACCTGACCGGCGATGAAGATGCGACGGCAGCGAACGCCTGTCCGCACCCGGTGAGTGGATGGGTCTGCGCGGCCGCTTCTGGACGCTGCTGCTGCAGTCGACGGATGCGGTTCAGGTATCGGCTGCCGAGACCGCAGCCGACCAGCCGACGCTCGCTGTCCGGCGCGATGGTGCCGGTGGCGGCAGCCTGGATCTGCAGATCTATGCCGGGCCGGTACGGGTCAGCGAACTGACGCAGGTGGCTCCCGAATTGCGCGGCATGCTCTATGCCTCGCTGTGGGACTGGTTGCGTGCGCTGGCCTTTGGCATGCACTGGCTGCTCGGCCAGATGCAGCAACTGGTCGGCAACTGGGGTCTGGCGATCATGCTCCTGTCGCTGTCGGTGAAAGCTGTTGATGTGGCCGCTGACCTTCGTCGCCGAACGCTGGCAGGCTGATGTCAACCGTACGCAGAGTCTGCTGCAGCCGCAGCTCACGCCGATCCGGCGCGAGTTCAAGGGCGAGGAGGCGCACCGTCGTACCCTGGAAGTCTATGCGCAGAATGGTGTCAGCCAGTTCTACACGCTGAAGAGCCTGGCCGGCTTCCTCATCCAGATCCCGGTCTTTATCGCGGCCTTCGACATGCTCGGCGAGAACTTCGGTCTGGCCGGTGCGGGCTTCCTCTGGGTGCAGGACCTGTCGTTGCCCGACCGGGTGATGGCCCTGCCGGGCGTGCTGCCGTTTTTTGGCGGCTATCTGAATTTCCTGCCGGTGCTGATGACGGTATTCACGATTGCCGCAGCGCGCCTGCAGGAAGAGGCCTCGCTGTCGCCGGAACTGCTGGCCGGCCAGCGGCTGCGCCTGTATGCGATGGCGGCGCTGTTTTTCGTGCTGCTCTACACTTTCCCGGCGGGCATGGTGCTCTACTGGACGACCAATAACCTCTTGCATCTCTGCAAGATCCTGCTGGGCAAGTTGTAGAGGATTTTCCATGCGCATACGAAGCCTGATTCTCCGCGCCCTGGCTGTCATCGGTGTCGTTGTGATGGTCAGCGTAATGGTGGCGCTGTGGGCATACCGGGATATCCCGGCTGCAGAACTGGAGGCACGTTATGCGGGACCCACCTCGCGCTTCATCGTCGTGGATGGCGTGCGCATCCATTATCGCGACGAGGGCAGTGGCCCGGTCGTGGTGCTGCTGCATGCCAATTTTTCCAACCTGATCGACTGGGATCCCTGGGTCGAGGCGCTCAAGGATCGTTATCGCGTGGTGCGCTTCGACATGAGCAGTCACGGGCTGACCGGCCCGGATCCCACCGGCGACTACACGCAGCAGCGCACGCTCGCCCTCACCGAAAAGTTCATCGATGCGCTCGAACTGGAGCGCATCACCATCGGTGGTACCTCGATGGGCGGTACGGTGGCGATTCACTACACCGCTGCGCACCCGGAGCGGGTCGACGGGCTCATCCTGCTCAGTCCCGGTTCGCTGGAGGGGCGCGAACGCAAGCGGCGCGGCGACGTGCCGCGGGTGGGTTACGTCCTGAAGTACATCCTGCCGCGCGCACTGCCGGAATTCATGTTGCGCAGCGGTTTCGGCAATCCCGACCAGTTGCCTCCGTCACTCGTGGATCGCTGGTACGACATGTGGATGCGCGAGGGCCAGCGCGAGGCGCAGCTCGACCGGCTTTCGCAGTATCAGGCCGGTGATATCGAGGGACTGATCCGCAGCATCCGTGTGCCGGTGCTGCTGCTCTGGGGCGAAGCGAATACCACGGCGGTGTTCAGCCAGTCGGTCGAGTTTCGCGAATTGCTGAAGGACGCGCCGTCGCTGCGCTTCGTGAGCTATCCCGGTGTGGGTCACATGGCGGTGGAGGAGGCCGGCGCCGAAATCGGCCGCGATGTCCGCGCCTGGCTCGATGCCGCGCAACCAGCCGGTTGATCGTCGCACCCGTGGCGCGACCACTACCACCCTATCTGGGGCTCGCCGTGCTGCTTGCCGGCCTGTCCATGGTGAGCCCGTTCTCCATCGATACCTTTTTTCCCTCGTTTCGCGCGATGGAAGCCGATCTGCAGGTATCGCGCTGGCAGATGCAGCAGACGCTGACCGCCTACATGCTGCCCTACGCTTTCACGGCGCTGTTTCACGGGCCGCTGTCCGATGCGCTCGGCCGACGGCCGGTGATCATCTGGGGCCTCGGCTTCTATACCCTCGGCTCCCTGGCCTGTGTGCTGGCACCCAACTTCGTTTCGCTGCTCGCCTTCCGTGCGCTGCAGGGTGCGACGGCCGGTGCCGGGATGGTGGTCGGACGTGCCATCGTGCGCGATCTGTACGAGGGTCCGCAGGCGCAGCGGCTCATGAGCCTGGTGACGCTGATCTTTGGTGTCGCGCCGGCGCTGGCGCCGGTCATCGGTGGCTGGATCCACGTGGCGCTCGGCTGGCGTGCGGTGTTTGCCTTCCTCTCGCTGTTCGGCCTGGTGCTGGTGATCGTCTCGCATCTGAAACTGCCGGAGACGCATGCACCGGAACACCGCGTGCCCTTTTCGCTGCGCGAGTTGACGACCGCCGCGTATCGCGTGATCAGTGACCGGCAGTTCCTGCTGCTGGCCCTGGCTGCGAGCTGCAATTTTCTCGGCGCCTTCTGCTACATCAGTGCGGCGCCGGCCTTGATCCTCGATCACTGGCAACTCGGCGAAACGCAGTTCATCTGGCTGTTCCTGCCGATCATCGCCGGCTTCACGCTGGGCGCGATCCTGTCCGGCCAGTTGGCCGGACGCATGGCGCCCATGCGGCAGGCAGGCTTCGGTTTCGCACTGATCGTCGTGACCTGCACGCTGCGCTTGTTCCTGCACTGGCAGTTTTCCGAGGTGCCGATCGGTCTGCAGCAGGGCGCCCTGTTCCTGTCGGGCATTGCCACCCAGCTCGTGTTCCCGGTGCTGACGCTGCGGATGCTCGACCTGTTCCCGCAGGCGCGCGGTTCTGCGGCGTCGATGCAGTCTTTCGTTTCGCTGTCGGCAGCCAGTCTGACGGCCGGCGTTTTTGTGCCGCTGGTGCAGGCCAGCCTGCTGCAGCTGGCATTGCTGTCGGCGCTCAGCGTCTGGCTCGGTGTGCTGCTCTGGCGCGTCGAGATCTGGTTGTCGAGGCGGGCGGGGTAGTTACGATAATCGGGGGCACTACAAACTGGGTGGCTTTACACGTTGCCCAGCTGCGCAGAGCAGCGAGAACGCACCGCCCAGAAGCCAAGCGGTCCCGGGCAATGGCACCACCGCGCTGATACTGGTGGGATACATCGGTAGATACGCCGACGCCGAAGCCTGGTCCTCGCAGTAACCTTCGATAGAGTTGCACGGGTACCAGCTGTAGTACTCACTCAACCAGGAGATGTTTGCATTCATGCTTTCAAATGCTCCGCCATCCAGTGTCGCATTGGGCAGATCGCCCCCGTCGAAGGCGTGACGGTCGACGTCATGGATGCCAACATATCCCGAAGTATCAGAAAGCTGGTACTGCCCGCTTGGCGGTGCCTGAAGGATATTTTGCGAGACGATTGTCAGCGAGAGGCTGAGATAGTCGTCGTTGATTTGGTCGGCGGTGCTGGCTGGATTGCCGTCGTGCACTTTGACCACCTCAACGAAGCCATCGGCATAAAAGCCATTTCCAAAATCGAAGTGAACAGCGCCCTGCAGGCCGTTCTGCGCGGTATAGCGGTACCATGCGTTGCCGCTGTAAGCATCGTAGCTGCGGATCCCTGTCGGGGGCGCCATTTCGTAACTGATGGTGGCTGAAAATGCCTGACCGGCTGCCAGACCTTGGGGTACGTAACTGCCATGACCGCCGTCACTACTCATTTGCAGGGTCCCTACCGTTCCATCGATCCGGAACTGGAGGGCCGTCGCATGCGCTTCATCCCAATCAAGGAGTGTCGCACCCGTAAATGCGATCGCCAGCAGGCGCATTCCGCCGGCAAGAAAGCGTGCCCATTGGCCACTGCGTAACGGAAGGGTGATTCGTGGCACTGCGAGCTTGACATAAGACATGGACCTTGCTCCCGCATTAATGGCGTTTTGCGGCAACTATAGCCGGTTCCGGAATGGCTGTGTTGCTCGTCATCGCTGGTGTTTCAATGCCGCTGGTTTCGGGCAGCCTGCTGCAGCTGGCGCTTCTGTCGGCGCTCAGCGTTTGGCTGGGTGTGCAGCTCTGGCGTTTCGAGATCTGGTTGTCGCGGCGAGCGGGCTAGTTGCGATCATCAGGGTGCGCGGTATCTCGCACGCGGGTGTCGTCACCATGATCCTTTCAGGCCGCGAGACGGTCCTGGGCATAGTGTTCCTCCGGCTCACGTGCCCGCCATCTACGTGGGTCACGGCTCGTATGAAGAACGCCTATGACGTCGATCGTACTGGTGCCAGCGCGGAAGTAGATGGCATAGGGAAAGCGAATCATCAGCGCACGTCGTGTTGCCTCGACCACAACCGCATAGTGCGCGGGCGTGTCACAGATGCGATGAAAAACGACGTCGATGTCGGCGAGAAATTCCGGGCCGAGTCCCACCCGCTCGGATTCATACCACCGTATTGCGGCAAGAATGTCGCGCCGGGCCTTCGGCCGCAGTCTCAGGCGCCTCTGCATAGGGCATAGCGAAGCTCCGCCAACACTTCGTCCACGGGGCGTCCCTCGACGTCATCCTGGGGGTACTCGGCCAGTCGCTGCTCGAGTTCAAGGCGTTCCGCGTCCGAGACGGGGAGCATACCCGGCACGCCATCGGGAATGCTGTTCCAGAGAATCTGCGCCAGTTGGGCGCGTTCAGCCGGTGGCAGAGCGAGGAGTTTTTCGATGTCGATCGTCATTGCGGCAATCTACGCTGCATGGTTTGCCCGGGCAAATCCAAAATCCGGGCCGATCGCGTCAATTCTGCGCATGCGGGTTTCTTCGCCATGGTCTTTTCAGGCCGCGCGTTTCGCTATACCTGCGGCAATATTGGGCCGGTCCGGATGCACCGTAACCTGTCGTGTCTGCGGATGCACGACGAGATCCATGTCTTCCATCGGGATGGCGCCGAGCAACACCTCGTCGCCGAGCACCATGGCGCCGACGAAGCAGCGGCGGTTGCCGAATCGAATCTCGACGGGGCCCACATAGTCCACCGACGCACGCGTGCTGTCGGCAAGCGTCACTTCCCGTTGCTGATGGGCCGAGAGGCCGAGCTGGATGGCTACGTGGCGAGGAATGCAAAGATACATGGCGCCGGTATCCGCCAGCGCCCGTGCCGGCAGCGCGGCGAGATCGGGGCGCACCGGGTTGTGAAGTTCAAGACTGGCGTAGCTGATGCCCATGTCGTCATCCTAACCAGTGGCTCATCCGGGTACCACTGCTGAAATTCCCGTGAGTAACCTGATTCGGGACGGTCGAGTCCAAACGACACTGATAATCACTATCACTCGCGCCGGTGCGGAATAATTTGCCGACGATGCATCGCGCCGAGTCCCTATGTCAGAATGACGGCTTGCCGTCATTGTTTGCACCAGGCAGCGGGGATTCGATGCCATGTCGTTTTTTGATCTTTTTTCACTGTTCGACCGTTTCCGTCGTCCACTCAGCACGCGAAGCGAACCCTTTCATCGCGTGCACCCCAAGGACAATTTCTACCAGTCGGCCGGATTTTTCCCGATGCCCTTTGCGCTGGTGACCACGGTCAACGCGCGGGGCGTGACGTCAATCGCACCGCATTCCCTGGCCTTCCCCTTCGACATCATCGAGCAGCCCTCGATGATGCTGATCTCGCGGGCGAGTTCGAATACCTCGACCAATCTGCAGCGCGGCAGCAAGGCGGCGCTGCATTTCGTCGAATACAGGGAGAGCTGGCTGAAGCCCATCGTGGCGCTCGGCTATCCGGGTGTGGAACCCGAAGAGAAGATGAAGAACATTCCCTTCGAGATGGTCCGTACGCCGACACCCGAATATGCCGCTGATCCCGAGTTTCCGCTGCTGATCAGTGATGCATTCGAGGTCTTCGAATGCGAACTGGACGGCGAGTTCCAGTACCAGCCCGGCCGCGAGACCGATCCTTCCGGCTGCGAGAAGTTCTGGTGCCTGAAGGTGAAGAACATCCTTCTCAAGGAGAGCTTCCACGAGCGGCTGCTGGCACAGAAGGAGTTTCCCAGTATTCCGCTGTCCTACGGATTCCGGCACAACGAGGCCGGTGACCGGCGGTTCTTCTTCTGTTCACACAACCGGCCGAAGCCCGTGCCCATCCCGCTGACCGAAGGTCTCAAGGTCAATTCCATCTACTACACGGCCAACAAGCTGGATCCGGAAGTCCGCTTCGAGCTGGAAGCCTGCGAACTCCTGATCGATGCGCCGAAGGCGCTGCTCACGGTGGCCCTGCGCGGGATCATCCGCGAGGCAAAGAAGCAGGGCGTGACCATGGTCGATGCGGACTTTGTGCGACAGGTCAACGCGAAGCGCAGGGCCTGACAGGCTTCAAAGCCCATGGCCAATCAGCCGAGCGGCATCGGGCGATGACCTGGGCGCAGCGGCTCAAGCGGGTATTCCGCATCGACATCGAGAGCTGCGAGTGCTGCGGCGGCAAGGTGCGGATCATCGCCAGCGTGGAGGATCCGGCGGTGATCGGGAAGATTCTGGCGCACCTGGAACACCGGATGCAGGTGCGGGAGGTACCAGCGAACGCCGCCGCTGCAAACCGCCCGCGCGGCCCGCCGGGGCAGGGGGAGTTCGACCTCAACTGAAGCGGTGGCACGCGCCCGGCTCAGCGGCGCGGAGGAGCGCCTGCGCCTGCGGCCTCGTGCAGTGCGAGAATCCCGCCCTCACGCCTGCATTTCCCGCAGTGCAACCCGCTGCGGCATTGGCCGGCTCGCGTTATCACCGGTCGTTGGCATCGCGCCGCACGGCTATACTGCCGACAACAGGGGCTTTGAACGTCCTATTCCCTTCGAGATGGTCAGGACGCCCACTGTGGAATACGCTCAGGATCCCGATTTCCCCCTGCTGATGAAGGATGCGTTTCAGGTTTTCGAATGTGAGCGGGACGGGGAGTTTCAGTACAAGCCCGGTCGGGAGACGGATCCTGCCGGTTGCGAGAAGTTCTGGTGCCTGAAGGTCAAAAACATCCTGCTCAAGGAGACCTTTCACGAGCGGCTTCTGGCGCAGAAGGAATTTCCCAGCATGCCCCTGTCTTACGGTTTCCGGCACAACGAGGCCGGTGAGCGGCGCTTCTTTTTCTGCTCGCATAACCAGCCGAGGCCCGTGTCCATACCGGTGGCGAAAGGGCGGGAAGCCAATTCCATCTTTTACACGGCCAACAAGCTGGACCCTGAAGTCCGCTTCGAGCTGGAGGCCTGCAAGCTGCTGACCGATGTACCCAAGGTGCTGCTCACGGTGGCGCTGAACGGAATCATCCGTGAGGCGAAGAAGCAGGGCGTGAACATGGTGGATGCGGACTTTGTCCGCGCGGTCAATGCAAAGCGCAGGGCGTAGGCCGGCCTGATTTCCCCGTGGCATGCCAATAGCTCCGATTGACGCTAGACTGACCTGAGGGTTCTGGCGGCGGTCGGATGACGGACAAGAAAACGGCGAAGACCAGGTCTGGTACAGCGCGCGGGAAAAAACCTGCCGGGCGGCGGCCAGCAGTCGAGAGGCGGCGCAATCTGGTGCTGCGCCGACAGTTCGGGTGGGCTGATCTGCCTGATGAAGAGCTGCTCGATCTGCGTCTGTGCGATCTTGGTCTCGATACCACGCATGGCCAGATCCCGGTTGCGTTGGCGCGCCTCGACGATGAGCTGGCAAGACGCGGCATCCGCTTCCGTCCGCACTGCTGGCTGTCTGAGGAGTGGTTCTCGCCCGATGGCGTGCCCGGTATCGCCATCCCGTTCTATCTGGCACATCCACGCCTGACGCGACTGGAACGCCGGATGATGCATGAGGTGGAGGGCGGCAACGTGCGCTGGCTGCGCCGCATCCTGCGCCACGAGGCCGGTCATGCCATCGATACCGCCTACCGGCTGCGCCGGCGCAAGAACTGGCGGGAGGTCTTTGGCCCGGCATCGCTGCCATACCCCGTCAGCTATGTGCCGCGGCCCGGAAGCCGTCGCTATGTCATGCATCTCGGTCACTGGTATGCGCAGAGTCATCCGACTGAAGACTTTGCCGAAACCTTTGCGGTGTGGCTGGCGCCCAACTCGACATGGCGCAACGACTATGCCGACTGGCCGGCACTGCGCAAGCTGCTCTATGTCGATGAGGTGATGGCCGAGATCCACGATGCACCTGCGCCGGTGCGCAGCCGGAAGCACATCGAGCCGCTGCGTGAGAGCCGTATTACGCTGCGGCAGTACTATGACGACAAGCGTTCCTACTACGACACTTCGGAAACCGATCGCTATGATCTGCCCCTGAAGCGCGTATTCGCTTTACGCGCACGTCATCCGGGCCGCCCGGCGGCCTCCACATTTATCCGGCAGATACGCCCGCAGCTGCAGCGTCTGCTGATCCGCCGTTCGCGGCTGCATCCTTATCTGGTACATAACGTCATGCGCATCGTCATACAGCGGACCCGGGACCTCGACCTGTGTGTCCATCGGCCCATACGTCGCAGCAAGCGCGAAACCTTTCTTCTGCTCGAGCGTATCCTGTTCGATTCGATACGCCGTGGCCGGGAGCGTTACGCGTTATGAGGAAGAAATGGCGTGTTCTCGTGCTGATGCACGAAAGCCTGATACCGCCGGATGATCTGGACGGATATACAGAACAGCAGATCGATGCCTTCCGTACCGAGTACGACGTGATGACTTTTCTGGAGAATGCCGGCCACGAGGTGCGTGCGCTGGGCCTGTACGACAAGCTGTCGGAGTTGCGGAAGGTGGTGCGGGACTGGAAGCCGCATATCGCCTTCAATCTGCTGCAGGAGTTTCAGGGTATCGGTGCCTACGACCAGTACATCGTGGCGTACCTGGAGCTGCTGCGGCAGCCCTACACCGGCTGCAACCCGCGCGGCATGATGCTGTCGAGGGACAAGGTGCTGTCGAAGCAGATCCTCGCCTACCACCGTATCCCCACGCCGCAGTTTCAGGTCTTCAGGCGTGGCTCTGCGCATGCGCCTGTCGCGGCGGCTGTCATTCCCGCTGTTCGTCAAGTCGGCCGTCGAAGATGCTTCGCTGGGCATTGCCCAGGCCTCGATCGTCGAAGATCCCGCCCGGCTTGCAGAGCGCGTGGCATTCATTCACGACAATCTCGGTACCGACGCGCTGGTGGAGGAATACATCGCCGGCCGTGAGCTCTACGTGGGAGTGCTCGGCAATACGCGGCTGACGACGCTGCCGGTCTGGGAAATGCACTTCGGTACGCTGGCGGCCGCACAGGCCGGGATTGCGACCCGCAAGGTCAAATGGGACGGTAACTATCAGCGCAAGCACGGCATACATACAGATCGTGCGAAGGATCTCCCCGATGGCGTTGTCGAAAAGCTCAATCGCCTGAGCCGGCGCGTCTACCGGGCGCTGCACATGAGTGGCTACGCACGCATGGATTTCCGGCTGGCGGCTGACGGCACGCCGTATCTGCTCGAAGCCAACTGCAATCCGAATCTCAGCTACGGCGAGGATTTTGCCGAATCAGCAGAAACTGCCGGCATCGGTTACGAGCAACTGATGCACCGGCTGGTAAAACTTGGGCTCGGCTACCAGGCCGAGTGGCAGATGATGGAGCCCTGAGGCGATGAGCCGGCGGCGTGTGCGGGTCAGCGACCGCATGCAGAAGAACTACGTCTATTGCCTGACGGAGCCGATGGGCAGGAACTTCGATGCCGGGTTCAAACCTGAACTGACACCCTCGCAGATGCTGGCGCTCGGTGTGTTCGGCGGCAAGTACATGACGGACTGTGTGCGCGAGTTTCCTGCCAGCTGGTTCAGGAAGGCAAAGCTCTCACCCTCGCGCTACGATGCTTCACTCAACTTCTTCAATGTGCGCGCCTCGCAACCACTGGCGGTCTGGCGCGAGAAGGGCTGGATATGGGATGAGGACCCGCGCGGCTGGTTCCAGTGGTACTGCCGTTACTACATGGGCCGGCGCAGCGAAGATGATGCGCGTCAGATCAGTCGCTGGCGGGCGATGCGCCGGCACGTGACCCAGCTGCAGAGATCCTGCCTGCGTGGCGACCTTGGCTGTCGTCCTCGCCAGCGTCAGGCGTTGCTGCACTGGGCTTACGACTCGCGGGTGCTGTAGCTGTGTGCGGGCGCCACCAATTCAGGAAGGGGATATTCATGAAGCGACTCAGGTTGAAGGCAATTATTACCGGTGCCGTCCTCGGCGGCATGGTCAGTCTGTCGGCATCGGCTGTTCCGGAGGCTCCGCTGCTGGTCCGGCCCGACGGCAGTTATCCGACGGTACCGCTGGAAAAGCCGGTGATCGTCATCAAGGTGGTGCAGCACTCTCCCGTGAACTTGCAGAAAGCACCGTCGATCAAGGAGGGGCTTGCCACCAATGTGGAGCGAATGGCGAGCTGGATCAACCAGGCCTGCACGAAGGGAAAAAAACCGGACATCATCCTGTTCAACGAGTTTCCGCTGACTGGCTACTCCGCTGGTTCACGCGCGGAGAAGCTCAAGTTCACCATCCGGATCCCCGGTCCGGAAACCATGCGTATCGGTGAACTTGCCAGGGCCTGCGATACCTACATCGTCTTTGGCAGCTATGCGACGGATCCGGAGTGGCCGGGTCACATCCTCAGCCTGAATCCGGTTATCGGCCGTGATGGCAAACTCAGGAAAGCCTACTGGAAGTCGCGCAACATCCTGCGCCTGAATCCCGGCGAGGAGATTCCGACCACGACGGTTGAAGGTGTGCGGGACAGATTTCGCGAGAAGTACGGTATCGAAGAGGAGTTTCCCGTCCTGCGGACCGAATTTGGCAATCTTGTGGTCAGCACGGTACAGCTGGACCCATTTGTGTTCGCGGCCTACTCGATGCGCGGTGCGGAAATCATTCTGCGCACGGCAACCCTGTTCTCGAAGACGGATGTGCAGGCCATCGCGCTTTACAACAACGTCTACTCGGCCATGTCCAACATCACCTTCCCGCCTGAATCGGGTGTCCCACCCAGTCTGGGTGGTGGATCGCTCATTGTCGCTCCGATGGGCAAAGTCCTGGCAGAGGACCCGAGCAACAATGAGGGCATCATCGAGGCTGAAATTCCGATCGCGGAGTTTCGCAAGGGCCGGACGATACCGCGCTATCCGCTCGAGATCATCAAGCCGGTGTTCGATCAGTACCAGCAGGAAGTGCCACTGAATCATCTTGATCTGCCGGCCGACAAGCTGCCGCAGACCAACCAGGACATGAAGGAGTTGATCGACAATGCCAGCCGCTGGCTGAATTGAATAATCAATGCTGCAGGCATCGGCCTGTCGTCAGTCGAGCTGCTTTTCCATTTCCGCCCACGAAGGGTTCGGGCCCAGGGCTTTCGGTGTCGTGAAGCCCTGCTTGAGGTAGAACTGTATGGCGGGTCCGGTGGCCTGCAGTGTGATGCGTGACAGGCCTGCGGCCCTGGCGATTTCTTCCAGGCGCAGCAGGAGTTGCCGGCCGATCCCCTGGCGCCAGCGCTCGGGAGCGACGTACACGGAATCGACATTGGCCTTCGCCGTGTCCAGTGCAGCAAAGCCCACCGTGGCGCCATCTTCTTCGGCCACGATGACGGCCCATTTGCCGATTTCCTCCGCGCACACTGCCGGGCTGCGCGTGGCCAGCCACTGTTCCAGTCCCTTGCCGCCGAAAAACTGCTGGTAGACGGCTGTCGAAGAAGTCACATGCAGTGTGTGCACGCTCCCGGCATCAGCCGCAGTGGCATCGCGAATACTGATCACTTGCTGGTTCCCTGAAGACATCATGGTTGCCGGAGGTGCCTGTAGCGGGCACCATGATCGCCATGCGCTGCGGCTCAAGCAAGTGTCCGTGGCGTTCGCTGAAACACTGATGGCGGTTGATTGCATGGCCCGACGACATCCGGCTCTGATTCCTGTTGCGCGCGATCATCACGAGTGTCTGATCCTGGCGCAGCGTCTGATGCGCGGCGGGTCGGCCTCGGACCGGCAGTGGCCGTCTGAACCAGGGGAACAGGCCGCATTGCTGGCCGGGTTCTTTGAGCGGCATCTGCGGCAGCATTTTGCAGTCGAAGAGGCGCTGGTGTTTCCGGCAGCCCGCGGCACGGGTGCGGAAGCCGCGGCGCTGGTAGCGCAGCTGCTTGAGGAGCACCGGGAAATGAGCAGCCAGATACGCAGCCTGACGGAAGATCCACAGCTCGCCGCCGCTGATCTGGCTGCCTTTGGCGAATTTCTGAACGCTCATATCCGCCTGGAAGACCGCAAGCTGTTTCCGCTGATGGAGGCGCAGATGTCAGCGGATGCGCTGCTGGAGCTGCAGCAACAGGTAGAGTCGCATTATGAGTTGCTGCCAGGTTCGCAGCCCGGACAAGGCGAATGATGACGCCGGCAGCAGGCCGGATCAGTGCCGGCGGGTATTGGGTATCAGCCGTGATCTCTTGCGCCTGACGGACGGCGCCTTCCTTGTACCGCTGGTTTTCGTTGCTCGTTTCAGTTCGCGCGCAGTTGTTGCACCAACCGGCGCCATCAGGCCGCTGGCGACCACATCGATCAGGTTGCTGATGAACAGTGCATGACTGGTCTGACCCGCGTTCTCGCGCAGCAGGTCCTGGTCGGCCAGTGCATGAATGATCTGCTCCCACATGAGTCCGATACGCAGGCTGTACACGGCTGCCGGCAGCTGCGGCAGCGCGCTGCGCAGCTGGTGGACGATGCGCGAGAGGCCATCAGCGTGGCGGCTGGTCCACAGCTGGTCGAGCCGCAGTTGCGGGTGGCCGATTACCTGCGCCAGGAAGCGGATGTAGTGCGCGCCACTGTCGTCGCCCGTGACTTCCTCGACGATCGGTGTAACCACGGCTTCGACGAGGGCATGGATGTCGTCCAGCCGCTTCTCCACCTCCAGACGTGACAGAAACGCCATGCGCCGCCGGTTCACACGCTCCATGCGGAAGTCGTAGATGATGCCGATGAGCGCTTCCTTGGAGCCGAAGTGATAGTGCGTTGCTGACAGGTTGCGCTGGCCGGCCTCGGTATTGATCTGTCGCAGCGATACAGCGTCGATGCCGTGTTCGGCGAACAGTCGCTCCGCCGTCAGGATGAGCAGTTCCCTGGTGCTCTGGGCGGCAGCCTGATTACGTGACTCTGTCATGCGGGTGCGACGCCTCAGCCGGCAGTGGTGCCGGTCGTGTGTCCGTAGGCCAGTTCGGGTCGGGTGTCGAACAGTTCCTCGGTATTCACGTAAGGCGCATCGCCAAACTGCAGCGGCTGTTCCTGTTCCGGATGAAAGGAGGGGCGCTGTTCGTCGACCAGCGGAATACGCTGCATCAGCCTGAAGGCCGGGAAGAAGTCGTTGATGCCGCGATGCTGGGTGCAGCGGTTGTCCCACATGGCGACCGAGTTGTTTTCCCAGCGGAAGCGGCACTCGAATTCGGGGCTGTAGCTGTGGCGGTAGAGGAATTGCAGCAGGTTCTCGCTCTCCTTCGGGCTGAGTTCGATTACCCGGTCGGTGAGCAGTTCGCTGGCATAGATGGACTTGCGGCCAGTGTCCGGGTGCACACGGATCATCGGGTGAACGGTGGGCGGATTCCGTTTCATCATGTTGTCCAGGGCCTTGGATCCGTACTGCCTGAGGATGCCCATGCCGAAGGACTTCATCAGGCTGTGCTCAGCGGTGAGGCCGTCGAGGAAGGCCTGCATGGGAGCGGACAGGGCAGCATAGGCCTTTTCCATGTCTGCCCAGATGGTGTCGCCGCCGGCCTTCGGCATGTCGATGCCGTGCAGGATGGAAAATTTCGACGGGTGGCTGCGAAAGGAATCATCGGCGTGAAAGTTCACGTCCGAGCCGATCTTGGAAAACTGGTCGTACTGCTGGCGCCGGATCATCGGGTAGCCCTCGGGCTGCGGTATGGCGCCCGGTCCCTGGGGCATGCCGAAGCGGCGCGCGAAGGCCAGATGGCTGTCGTTGTCGATGGGCTGATCGCGGAAAAAGATCACCTTGAACTCCAGCAGTGCCTGCAGCAGCTCATCGATCACCGGCTGTGGCAACTCATCCCCGATGCTGATGCCGTGTATCTCTGCCCCGAGTGCACCGCTGACCGGCCGGATGCTGAAATGCTGGTAAGTCGGCAGGGTGCGTTGTGAGACGAATTCGTAGGTCATGGAAATATCCCCGGGTCAGGATGACGGGATCAAGATGCCATGAGGGCGAGACTAAAGCAAATGCTTCAGTCGTTCTGCGGTGACAGGCGGCGGGCTACGGAGGCGGAATGTGCCAGTGCTGCATCCGCCGGTGCCGGCAGCTGCAACTGCTCCCCGGGTTTGGCTACCCGCAGGCCGGCTGCCGCGAGTGCAGCACCGTCGGCCGGCGAGGCATAGTGATACACCACCATCTGGCGGATCTGCTCTGCGGAGTATTCGCGCAGCAGATCGGGCAGGCCGGTGTGGGATGGGTTGCCGTGCAGGTCGCAGTCGTGGATCAGCGGCATCTTCCCGTCGGCATACTGCCCGATGATTTCCGGGATCGGTCGCGTGTCACCGGTGTAAAGAAACGCGCCGGGCAGGCACAGCCCGTAAGCGGTGCCCGGTACATGGTGACGTACCGGAAAGACATCGAACCAGCAGTCGGCGTGCCAGAAACCGTGGCTTACGGGAATCAGCCGGAAGGCATCCCAGAAGTTCACCGCGCCTTCGGCGACCACGTTGGGGTAATCGGCCACCCGACCCTGGAGCAGCGGCACGAGCATGGCCGGTACATAGAGTCGTGTGCGTTCCCGCTCGCCACGGGCAAAGAAATTTTCGACGAACAGGCGCTCGAAGCCGGCGACATGATCCATATGTACATGCGTGATGAACACGGCGGGAGGTGGCCGTGCATAACGTGCGAGGCAGGCGGTCAGTGCCTCCTGACCGCAGTCCACCATCAGCAGTGGCACTTCATCGCGTTCGAGCACTACGCTGGCCGAGCCGAGATCCGGTGCGGCCGCATTGCCGACGCCCAGAAAGCTGAGGGTCCACGCAGCGATATCAGCAGGAATGTCTGACATGTCGATGGCTGCTCCGATCGTAGTACAGCGAAAAGCCGGGGTAGCATCATGGATCTGCTGACTAACTGCAAACTCGATGGATAACATCGGCTTAGGTTGTATTGGGGCAAAAGCATGTCAGAATCCGTCGCAGACATGGATCATCAGCTGACAATCACCGGCATGCAGAACGCGGTCGGCTCCCGTAGAGCGGGTGGTCTGGATATCGTTTACACCAAGCTGGCCGTTGATCTGCAGAACATGACTGCCGGACAGGCTGATTCGGTTCTGGCGACTGTCCTGGATACCCTGCGCGACGAACTGGAATGCGATGCGACCTGCGTTGCGTTCCTGGATGAGAGCCACCGGACCATCGATCGCGTTATTGCTGCGCGAAGTACCTTCGCGATCTGCAATCCGGAAGTGCTGACCGGTGTAGCCATGGATGAATTTCCCTGGCTGGATCAGTGCCTGCAGCATCTGCGTGTCCGGGGCTTTGCCGATACTGCCGTACCGCTGGCTGCTCAGTCGGTTGATGCTGCGCGTCTGGCCATGCTGGGCTGTGGTGCCGTACTGCTGATCAGCTTCGACATGCACGGTCACCGTGCCGGTTTCATGGCGCTGTTTTTCGGTCAGCCTCAGGCCAGCTGGAATGCCGAGCACACCCTGTTGCTGAAGCTGCTGGGCTCGAGTCTTGCGTCCGGGCTGGAGCGCCTGCGTTCGGCGAAGAAAATCACCGAACGTGACGAGCTCGAGGGCCTGCTGCAGAAAACCGCTAACGACGGCATGTGGGATTTCGATGCGGTGAATAACCGCGTCGAATACTCGCCGCGCTGGAAAGCGATGATGGGCTACAGTGACGAAGATCTGGCGCACTCGGCACCGGACTGGCGCCGGATCGTCCACCCGGATGATTTCCCATGTTCGCAGGCGGAGTTGCGTGAGCATCTGGCCGGGCATACCGAGATATTCGAAAGCACGCACCGGATGCGCCGCAAGGACGGCGAGTGGCGCTGGGTCATCTGTCGCGCCAAGGCCTTGCTCGATGAGCAGGGCCGGTTACGTCGCCTGGTCGGTGTCGAGACCGATATCACCGAACAGAAGGTTTATGAAGAGGCGCTGTTCCGCGAGAAAGAAAGCGCGCAGATTACCCTGCAGTCGATCGGTGACGGCGTGGTCACCACGGATGCTGAAGGGGTGGTCGAGTATGTAAATCCGGTTGCTGAGGAACTTACCGGCTGGAAGCTCGATGATGCCAACGGCCGGCATGTCGATGAAATCTTCCGTGGCTTCCACGAGGAGACCTGCGAGCCGCTTGAGAACCCGGTCATGAGTTCGATCAAGCGCAACCGCTCGGTCAAGTCGGTACGGCCCTCGCTGCTGATCCGCCGGGATGGCAACGAGCTGTATATAGAGAGTACCGCTTCGCCGATCCGCAACGATCGCGGCAGCGTGACGGGTGGCGTGCTGGTCTTTCACGATGTCAGCGAGTCGCGGGAACTGAACCGGCGACTGTCCTATCACGCCAGTCATGACCTGCTGACCGGCCTGGTGAATCGCCGGGAGTTTGAGAGCCGGCTCGAGCGCTCGCTGAAAAGTGCCAAGGCCCGCGAGACCTCCTATGCCTTGCTGTACCTTGACCTCGACCAGTTCAAGATCATCAACGATTCCTGTGGTCATGGTGCCGGCGATACGCTGCTGACGCAGCTCGGCGCACTGCTGACGGCCAAGATTCGCTGGCGCGACACGCTGGCCCGCCTCGGTGGTGATGAGTTCGGCCTGCTGCTGGAGGCCTGCAGCCAGGAGGAGGCGATGCGTACTGCCGAGATGCTGCGCGAGGCGATCCGCGAGCACAAGTTCAGCTGGGATGACCGGACTTTCCGTCTTGGTGTCAGTATCGGCGTGGTGCCGATCACCGGTGACAATGAGAGTGTCGCGACGCTGGTCGCAGCCGGTGACAGTGCCTGCCAGGCTGCCAAGGAAGCAGGCCGCAACCGTATCCACTGTTTCCGGCAGAACGATATTGATCTGATGCGGCGGCGGCGCGAGATGCAGTGGGCCGCACGCATCAACAATGCGCTTGAGGAAGACCGTTTCGAACTGTATCGCATGACGATCCAGCCGCTGCAGACCGAAGAGACCGGTTCCCACTACGAGATCCTGCTGCGCATGCGCGACGAAGCCGGGGCGCTGGTTTCGCCGGACCTGTTCATCTCCGCAGCGGAACGCTACGGGCTGATTTCAAATATCGACCGCTGGGTCGTCGAGCATGCCTTCCTGTGGCTGGTTTCCGAAGCTGATGAGCGTGAGCGCCTCGCGCTGTGCTCGATCAATCTTTCGGGATCGAGTCTGGCCGACAATGAATTCCTGCCCTTTGTGATCCGCCAGTTCCAGCGCAGTGGTCTGGATGCGAGCAAGATCTGCTTCGAAATTACCGAGACAGCGGCCATTGCCAGCTTTGCGCAGGCCAGTCGCTTCATCAATGCGCTCAAGGAGCTTGGCTGCAAGTTTGCGCTGGATGATTTCGGTACCGGGCTGTCGTCATTCGGTTATCTGAAGCACTTTCCGGTCGACTACCTGAAGATCGACGGCAGTTTCGTCAAGGAGATGCTGCATGATCCGATCGACCGGGAGATGGTCCGCTCGATCAACGAGATCGGTCATCTGACCGGCAAGAAAGTCATCGCCGAGTGGGCCGAGAACCAGGAAATCATCACCATGCTGCGTGGCATGGGCGTCGACTATGCGCAGGGCTACGGGATATCCGAGCCCAAGCGCGTTTTGATGTCGGCGGCTGGTCAACGGCTGACCGGCATCCCGGGCCCGCTGCAGCAGGGTACGTAGCAGGCGGCGCAGGCTGGTGCGCAGTTGTTCGGATTCGCCGAGTGCCGGTAGTACGTCAGCAATGGCTTCAAGTGTTGAAACAAAATCGCGTCTGGGTTCCTTGCGCAAACGTCCGTACATCGACGGTTCGCGTGGTTTCAGCACGATTCGTGGCAGCTTCAGCAGCCATGCATTGCGCCACCACAAGGTCTTGGCCTGGCTCCAGGTGCCATCCAGCACGATGATGCCATCGAGTCCGTGACGCTTGAGATCCCGCATTCGGCCCTTGCGATCGATAACCACGACCGGCTGGTTTTTGGCTGCATCTGGCAGCGTGACGCCGAGCTTTACGCCAGCCAGCACAGCCCAGCGCTCGCGGTTGATATCGGCGATACCCACGGCATGTTCGAGCGATGCCCAGGATAGTCCGACGCGGATCTCGGCTTTAGGCAGGGTCAGCGTGACGAGCCCGGCCGTGCCGAGCACCGCATCGTTTTCCTGCGGATGCTGCAGGATCACGATGCGCAGCCGTGTGTCAGCTGGTTCGATGCGGTCGCAGATACACAGGCCCGGTAGTCTGGCGCAGCGTGGGCATGACAGGATTTCATCGGGCATATGGGTCGCGCCTGAAGGCGCTCCTACGGGGTGGAGGGTGTGCTGAAGCTGAAGCGCATCGACAGGTCGACGGCGTGAATGTTCTTGGTCAGGTTGCCGACCGAGATGAAATCGATGCCGGTTTCAGCAACGGTACGAATCGATTGCAGATCGATGCCGCCGGATGCTTCAAGGCCGGTGCCCGGAGCAAGACGGTCGCGCAGTGCGACCGCTTCGCGCATCAGTGCTGTCGTGAAATTGTCCAGCAGCAGGCGGTCGGCGCCGACGCACAGTGCTTCTTCAGCCTGCTCAAGCGTCTCGACTTCGACTTCCAGCAGCACGGTGGTGCCGTGTTCGCGGGCCCGGTGTACCGCTGGCGTGATGCCGCCGGCTGCGACGATATGGTTTTCCTTGATCAGGATGCCGTCGTAAAGCCCGATGCGGTGATTGCTGCCACCACCGACCCGTACGGCGTATTTCTGCGCCAGACGCAGCCCCGGAATTGTCTTGCGCGTGTCGAGGATGGTTGCCCGGGTGCCGGTGATGGCATCGACATAGCGCCGGGTCACCGTGGCAACTGCCGACAGGGTTTGCAGGAAGTTCAGTGCGGTGCGTTCGCCGGTCAGGATGCTGCGCGCCGGACCACGGAGTTCGCAGAGTTTCTGTCCCGGCGTCAGGGTGTCGCCGTCACGGCAATGCCAGTCAATGGCGACGGCCGGCTCGAGCTCGGCAAAGACCGTGTCGACCCAGGCCTGACCGCAGAGCACAGCGGCTTCGCGCGTGATGACTGTGGCGAGTGCCTGCTGCGTTTCCGGAATCAGTGCCGCAGTCAAATCACCGCTGCCGATGTCTTCGGCCAGCGCCGCACGGACAGCGGTTGCGATCCCGGCGGGAAGCGGCGGCGTCAGTTGCGTAGTATTCAAGGCCATGAAATGCAGCTGACGCCGCTCACCGTAAACTTCAGAACGGCAGGCCGTGTGTCTGGCCGGTCATGCACATCAGCATCGGCAGCGACAGTACGAAGTTGGTGCGCGAGGCGAGCAGGGCCACATTTCGTGCGGCAGCCTTCTGCTCGTCGGTGGCGGCAGTGATGCCGAGAATCTTCTTCTGGTTGGGCCAGATCAGTACCCAGACATTGAACAGCATGATCAGGCCGAGCCATGAACCGATGCCGATGATCGTGAATCCTTCCTTCAGCGCCATCACCTGCATGAAGCCGCCACCCGCGGGCCGAAACGCAAATTCGATCAGGATGACTCCGGACAGTGCAGTCACCACTGCTGCCCAGCGAAACCAGAACAGGGCGCGCGGTGCGATGTACTTGCTGATGCCGGCACCGCCGGGGCCGCCCTTGTCAGCGCCTGCTTCCGCAAGTCCCGGCACCTGGACGACATTGAAATAGTAGAGCAGTCCGACCCACGTCACGCCGGAGGCGATGTGCAGCCACCGGTCGAGGTTCTGGACGCTGAATCCGGAGCCACCCAAGGCAAAGCCAAGGGCTGCCATCAGGAGCAGGCCGGTGACGATTGCACCATTGACGGATTTCAGAGGATTCATTTGTGTGCCCTCAGGCTGTTGTGGAAGTCTGTGGAACCCAAGCTCGGCAGAATAGGAGAGTGCCCGGCTTTATTCAATTCACCGCGCGCAGGGATTAAAGCACCTCTGTGGGCGGTGCTTCATCAGGCGCAGCAGGCAGCGGCAATGCAGCAGCATAGATCGGTTTGAAGCGGTTGATGATCTCGCAGAAAAGATCAGCAGTTCGTTCTGCATCATAGATCGCCGCATGGGCTGCATTGCTGTCCCAGTTCATGCCGGCAGCAATCGCGGCCTGGGCCAACACCGTCTGGCCGAATGCGACACCGCACAGCGTGGCGGTATCGAGCACGCTGAAGGGGTGAAAGGGGCTGCGCTTGATGGCCGTGCGCGCAATCGCCTCGTTCAGAAAGCCGAGATCGAAATGCGCATTGTGCGCAACGAGAATGGCGCGCTTGCAGCCTGCATTCCGGACCGCCTGCCGCACTTCGCGGAATACGTTCTGCAGGGCTTCGTGTTCAGGAATTGCCGGGCGCAGCGGATGGAAGGGGTCGATGCCCGTGACCTGCAGTGCCGCTGCTTCGATGTTGGCGCCGGGAAACGGCTGTACATGAAAGGCCACGGTTTCAGCACGGTGTAGCGTGCCCTGCTCATCCATGGTCAGCGGGACGGCGGCGATTTCCAGCAGTGCATCGGTCTTTGCATTGAAGCCGCCGGTTTCGAGATCGACGACGACTGGCAGGAAGCCGCGAAAGCGCGTGTTGATCATCAGCGGTGGCGCGGCTGCGTGACAGGTGTGGTCAGTTCGCGCAGATCGGCTGCATGATCGAGCAGCAGCGCGAGGCTGTAACGCAAACCAAAGCCGGTGAAGCCACCGGGTATGTGCGCAAGGCCGTCCTTGCGTGTCACGGCAGACAGATCCATGTGAACCCAGGTGGTGGTCTCGGGTACGAAGCGTTGCAGAAAGCGTGCCGCCAGGATCTGGTCCGCTTCGCCGCTGGTGCTGCACTGACTGATATCGGCGATCTTCGACTTGAGATCGTCGTCGAAGTCGTCATCCATCGGAAAGGGCCAGACACGCTCACCGGAATCGCGGCCCACGCGCACCAGCAGTTCGTTGAGTGATTCGCGGTTGCTGAAAATTCCGCTATAGCGTTCGGAGAGTGCCTGGACGCAGGTGCCGGTCAGCGTTGCGTAATCGAGCATCAGGTGTGGACGGTCCCGTCCGGCCAGTGCCAGGGTATCGGCCAGTACCATGCGGCCTTCGGCATCGGTATGCATGACCTCTATCGTCACGCCATTGCTGGCAGTGATCACGTCGCGCTGCTTGTAGGCATTTGGTCCGCTGCGGTTTTCGGTGATCGCCAGCCAGCAGTCAATCGACAGCGGTGACTTGAGCGTGGTCAGTGCCTGCAGCACGGCGAGCGACACGGCACTGCCTGACATGTCGATGTGCATGTCCAGCATATGCGTGGCGCTCTTGGCGTTGGTGCCGCCTGTGTCGAAGAGAATGCCCTTGCCGACCAGGGCCAGGTCCGGCTGGCTGGTCTTGCCGGCGGGACGATAGCGCAGGTGAGCGATTCCGGCCTCGCGCGTCGCGTTGCCCTGGGATACCGCGAGAAAGGCCCCGGCACCGAGTTTTGCCAGTGCGGCTTCATCCAGCCACTCGAATTCCCAGCCATGGTTTTTTGCCAGTGTGGCCAGCAGTTCACGGTAGGTTGTCGCGGTCAGTTTGTTGGCCGGTAATGCCGTTAGTGATCTGACCAGATTGGTGCCATTGATCTCTGCGAGTACCCGCTGGAGGTCGAGTTCTTCCGGCAGGCCGAACAATTGCACCTTCTTCAGTCTGGAGGGGCGGTTCTCCTTGCGGAATGCGGGTGCTTGCCAGCTACGCGCGCCCAGCGCCAGCAGCAGCGCACGAATGATGCGTTCAGCATCTTCCGGTGCGAAGCCATGTGCGATGAGGCCGACCGAGCGTGACTCATCAGCCAGCGCATCAGCAACCAGATCGCCGGCAAGCTTGAGCAGTTTGAAAGCGCAGGAGAGTACCGGGACGCTGCCTTTGGCTGACGGAGGCAACAGTCCGAGCGTCGCAGCGGTGCTGCTGTCAAGCATACTGCGCAGGGCGCGGCCTGTGGCCGCTTTGCCCAGACGTTTGATCTGCGGCTGCAGGGATTTGAGCCCGGGCACATCGCGCCATAGCGCAGCTGCAGGCCGGGTCGGCGCAACGATGATCAGATGATCAAGCCTGGTGAGCGCAGCTTTGCGAAGTTTTCCCGGTGTCTGTACGACCTTGAACAGGCTACCATCCGAAAGCAGACTGCCTGCGGCGGTTTGCTTGACCTGTTTTCGCGAAACGCCGATCATTGTTTTTCTGCCCAGCTTAGTCTCAGCCTTTCCTGCCCGCAGTATAGGGCAAGTCGTACAACGTCAGCGGAGCCACAGTGCCGGATTCAATCAACCCGAGCGTTCAGTCTGATGATTTCGATCCCGAAGAGACCCGTGAGTGGATCGAATCGATTGATTCCGTACTGCGCACACATGGTGCTGAGCGTGCGCAGTTCTTGCTCAACCAGATGGTTGATCACGCGCGGCGTTCCGGTGCGTATCTGCCGTTCCTGCCGAATACGGCATACCTGAACACCATCCCGCTCTGGCTGCAGCCCGAGTATCCAGGTGACCGTGCGATCGAACGGCGCATTGAGGCCTATCTGCGCTGGAATGCGATGGCCATGGTCGTGCAGGCCAACCGGCAGAGTTCCGAGTACGGTGGCCACATCGCCACCTATGCCTCGGCGACCACTTTGTATGAGGTCGGCTTCAATCATTTCTGGCGGGCTGCGACAGAGGAATCCAGTGGCGATCTGATCTATATACAGGGACATTCCTCGCCGGGAATCTATGCTCGTGCCTACCTCGAAGGTCGCTTGAGCGAGGAGCAGTTGGGTTATTTCCGGCAGGATGTGGTCGGCAAGGGCAAGGGACTCTCATCCTATCCGCATCCGTGGCTGATGCCGGATTTCTGGCAGTTTCCGACCGTATCGATGGGCCTCGGCCCGATGATGGGCATCTATCAGGCCCGCTTCATGAAGTATCTGGAGCACCGGGGTCTTGCCGATACCAGTGGACGCAAGGTGTGGTGTTTCCTCGGTGATGGCGAGATGGACGAGCCCGAGTCGATGGGCGCGATCACCATGCCGGTGCGCGAAAAACTCGACAACCTGATCTTCGTCATCAACTGCAATCTGCAGCGGCTCGATGGACCGGTGCGCGGCAACGGCAAGATCATCCAGGAACTCGAAGCTGCGTTCCGCGGTGCCGGTTGGGCGGTGATCAAGGTGCTGTGGGGTTCCCGCTGGGATCCGCTGCTGGCGGATGATCATCAGGGCTTCCTGCGCCGCCGGATGGAAGAGGCGGTCGACGGCGAGTACCAGAATTTCAAGGCGGCGGGCGGCGCCTACACGCGCGAGCACTTCTTCGGCAAATATCCCGAGCTGAAGGCGATGGTCGCGCACTTGTCGGATGAGGAGATCTGGCGGCTCAATCGTGGTGGCCTGGATGCGATCAAGGTGCATGCGGCCTATGCGCGTGCCATGCAACAGGATGGTCGCCCGGTCGTCATCCTGGCAAAGACCGTCAAGGGTTATGGCCTGGGTCAGGCGGCCGAAGGGCGCATGACTGCGCATCAGACCAAGAAGCTCGATATCGATGACCTGAAGGCACTGCGCGACCGCTTTCACATTCCGATTTCAGATGCCGATATCGACAAGCTCCCGTTTTATCGGCCAGCGCCGGACAGCGAGGAGATGCGCTATCTGCAGGAACGCCGCAAGCAGCTGGGCGGTTATCTCCCGGCGCGCAAGGGGCATATAGAGCCACTGGTCGTGCCGGGGCTCGATCTGTTCAAGGCGCAGCTCGAAGGCAGCGGAGACCGTGCCGCATCGACCACGATGGTATTCGTGCGCCTGCTGAACGGCCTGTTGCGCGACCCTGCCATCGGCAAGAACGTGGTGCCGATCGTGCCCGACGAAGCGCGTACCTTCGGCATGGAAGGCATGTTCCGGCAGATCGGTATCTATTCGTCGGTAGGGCAGCTCTACACGCCGCAGGATGCCGAGCAACTCATGTACTACCGCGAGGACAAGGAGGGGCAGATCCTCCAGGAAGGCATCAACGAGGGCGGTGCATTCTGTTCGTGGCTCGCGGCGGCGACTTCCTACGCGAATCATGGCGTGTACATGATTCCCTTCTACATCTTCTATTCGATGTTCGGATTTCAGCGCATCGGTGACTTCATCTGGGCGGCAGGCGACATGCAGGCCAAGGGCTTCCTGATGGGCGCCACAGCCGGTCGCACCACACTGGCTGGTGAAGGCCTGCAGCATCAGGACGGACACAGTCATCTGGCTGCCTCAACGATTCCGAACTGTGTGGCTTACGACCCGGCATACGGCTACGAACTCGCCGTGATCATCCAGGACGGCATGCGCCGGATGTACGAGAAGCAGGAGCGCGTCTTCTACTACATCACGGTCATGAACGAGAATTACGTACAGCCCGCCATGCCCGAGGGGGCCGAGGAAGGCATCCTGCGCGGCATGTACCGGCTGCGGAGCGGAGCCAGGCAAAAGCACCACGTCCGGTTGCTGGGCTCCGGCACGATCTTGCGTGAAGTGATCGCCGCAGCTGAAATGCTCGAGAAGGATTTCCATGTGTCGTCGGATGTCTGGAGCGTGACCAGCTTCAGCGAACTACGGCGCGATGGCATCGACTGCGACCGCTGGAACATGCTGCATCCTGCCGAGACGCCGCGACAGTCTTTCGTGGCGCACAATCTGCCCGCATCTGAAGGTCCCTGCATCGCCGCTACGGACTATATGCGGATCGTCTCCGAGCAGATCCGGCCGTGGATTGCAGGGCGCTATGCGGTACTCGGTACCGATGGTTTCGGTCGCAGCGATTCGCGAGCGGCCCTGCGTGAGTTTTTCGAAGTGGATTATCGGTACGTCGTGATCGCAGCGCTCAAGGCGCTCGCTGACGAGGGATCGATTGACGCCGCCACGGTCTCGAAAGCGATCACGAAGCTGGGCATCGATCCGTCCGCACCGAATCCTGTGACTGTTTGAATTTCCGGGTTGAGAGCATTCCATGGCACGACGTGAAATAAGAGTCCCGGATCTCGGCGACTTCAAGAACGTCGAGATCGTCGAAGTCGTCGTCAAGGCTGGCGAGCAGGTACGTGCCGAGCAGACCCTGATCACGCTGGAAACCGACAAGGCTGCGATGGAGGTGCCATCGCCGGTCGCCGGCACGGTTCTCGAACTCAAGGTGGTTCAGGGCGGACGGGTCTCCACCGGTGATTTGATCGCATTTGTGGATGCCGATGAAGCGGCTGCGATACCTGTTGCGGCACCGACCGGAACAAGCACTGCGCAGCCGGAAAGTCCGGCGGCACCGGTTGCAGCGGCGGCACAACGCCCAGCGGCACCAGTGCGGGCCACCCCTTCGTTGCAGGCTTTGCCACAGATCGACGAACTCGGCTTTTCACGGGCGCATGCCAGCCCATCGGTGCGCAAGTTTGCCCGCGAACTCGGTGTGGATCTCGGCCGGGTGAAAGGCTCTGGCCAGAAGGGCCGGGTACTGCTCGACGACGTGAAGTTTTTCGTGAAATCGGTGATGAGCGGTGCGGTCAGCACGGGACCGGCCTTGCCGAAGGTTCCGGTGGTGGACTTCGCGAAGTTCGGCCCGGTCGAAGTCACCCCGCTGTCACGTGTGCGGAAGATATCGGGCCCGCGGCTGCAGGCCGCCTGGCTGAATATTCCGCATGTCACGCAGCAGGACGAGGCGGACATCACCACGCTGGAAGAACGCCGCAAGGCACTCAAGGACAAGGCCGCCGCAGAGGGAGTGAAGCTCACGCCACTGGCGTTCTTTATCCGCGCGGCCGTACTGGCGTTGCAGGAATTCCCGGACTTCAACAGTTCGTTGTCCGAGGACGGTACCGGCCTGGTACACAAGAAGTACTGGCACATCGGCTTTGCCGCGGACACGCCGCAGGGTCTGGTGGTGCCGGTGATCCGCGACGCCGACCAGAAAGACCTGTTCACGATTGCGCGCGAACTGGGTGTGCAGAGTGAAAAGGCACGCAGCGGCAAACTCACGGCTGCCGAAATGCAGGGTGGCACCTTCACGATTTCGAGCCTCGGCGGTATCGGTGGTACCTACTTCAGCCCGATCGTGAATGCACCGGAAGTGGCGATACTCGGCGTCGGCCGCGCCAGCATCAAACCGGTCTGGGCAAAGGACAAATTCGTGCCCCGGCTGCTCCTGCCCTTGTCGCTGGCCTACGACCATCGCGTTATCGACGGTGCGACCGGTGCCCGTTTCGCGACTTTCCTCGTCGGCTTGCTGGGCGACGTCGATCGTCTGCTGCAGGACTGAGCAGCCATGGCAGTGATCGAGGTCAAGGTACCCAATCTCGGCGACTTCAAGGACGTCGAGATCATCGAAGTACATGTGGCGATCGGCGATACCGTCAAGCTCGAAGGTGCCCTGATCACGCTCGAGACCGACAAGGCAGCGATGGAAGTGCCATCGAGCGCCGCTGGTGTGGTCAAAGAGCTGCTGGTGAAGAAGGGTGACCGGGTCACGGAAGGTCAGCTGATCGTCCGGCTGGAAGGCGAGGCGGTCGCGGTGCCGGCCAGCCCCCCGGCCAAGGCTCCGGCCAGCACTCCGACGAGCGCGCCTGCGGCCCCGTCCGGCAGCCGTGCGAGCGCAGCGCCAGCAGTCAGTGTGCCGCCACCTGCCAAAGCGATACCGGATACCGCCGCGAGTTATACCGGGCCAGTCGACCTCGAAACAGAATTGCTGGTGCTGGGTGCGGGCCCCGGCGGTTACCCGGCAGCTTTCCGCGCGGCAGACCTGGGCCTCAAGGTAACGTTGGTGGAACGCTGGGCTGTGCTTGGCGGCGTTTGTCTGAATGTCGGCTGCATCCCCTCGAAAGCACTGCTGCATGCGGCGAAAGTCATCGATGACGTCGAGGGCATGGCCGACTGCGGGCTGCGCTTCGGTGAGCCGCAAATCGATATAGCTGCACTGCGTGGCTGGAAAGATCGCACGGTCGGCAAGCTGACCGGCGGGCTCGCAACACTGGCGCGGCAACGCAAGGTCGAGATTGTGCGTGGTACCGGCAGTTTCCTGTCGCCGCACCATATGGAAGTTGTCGACGGCGAGCAGCGCAAGGTCATCGCCTTCAAGCAGTGCGTGATCGCGGCGGGTTCAGAGTCTGTGCGCCTGCCCGGTTTTCCGGATGATCCGCGCATCATCGACTCGACCGGTGCGCTCGAGTTGCGCAGCGCGCCGAAGACCATGCTGGTCGTCGGCGGCGGGATCATCGGCCTGGAAATGGCCACCGTCTACAGCGCACTCGGCACCAAGATCTCGGTAGTCGAACTCACCGATGGCCTGATGCCCGGCTGCGACCCGGATCTGGTGCGCCCATTGCAGCGGCGCATCGCCAAACGCTATGCACAGATCATGACCGGTACGAAGGTTACAAAGATCGAGCCGGATGCCGACGGACTGCTGGTGACTTTCGAAGGCAAAATCTCGGAGACGCAGCGATTCGACCAGGTGCTGATGTCGGTCGGCCGCTCACCGAACGGCAAGCGCCTGTCAGCTGAAAAGGCCGGGATTACCGTCGATCAGCGCGGCTTCATCCCGGTGGACAAGCAGATGCGCACCAATATGCCGCATATCTTTGCGGTCGGTGACATCGTCGGTCAGCCGATGCTGGCGCATAAAGCCAATCACGAGGGCCGGGTGGCGGCCGAAGTCGCTGCCGGCCACAAGGTGGCTTTCGACGCGCGGGTCATCCCCTCGGTAGCCTATACCGATCCGGAAATCGCCTGGGTCGGCATAACGGAAGTTGAAGCGAAGGCGCAGGGCATCGATTACGGCAAGGGCCAGTTTCCCTGGGCTGCCAGCGGGCGGGCACTGGGTCTGAATCGCGATGAAGGCATGACCAAGCTGCTGTTCGATGCGAAGACGCACCGGGTGATCGGTGCCGGCATCGTCGGTCCGAATGCCGGCGATCTGATTTCGGAAGTCGCGCTGGCCATCGAGATGGGCTGTGACGCGGCGGATATCGGACTCACCATCCACCCGCATCCGACCTTGTCGGAAACCGTGGCCTTCGCGGCCGAGGCTTTCGAAGGCACGCTGGTCGATCTGTATCTGCCGAAGAAAAAGTAGGCTGATGCATCCGGCTCAGCCGGTTGCGTCCCGGTTGGAACAAAAAATTCCGGGCCATTGCTGGCCCGGAATTCCCCTTGGCTTCCGCGCCCGCAGTCGGGGTACCTGCGGACGCGGATCTGATTGAAGGCCTGACGCAAGCTTATGGCGTGACGATCTTTTTCCAGACCTTGGCGCCCACATAAGCGCCAAGCAGCGGGCTGTCACTCGGCGGGGTCCACAGCGCCCAGGTGCCGTTGTACTGGTTCTGTACCGGCGCATTGACGTCCGGTGCACCCTGGTTCGGGTCATAGCCCAGATGGCCATACTCGGATACTGCGTATGCGAGGTTGGGATCCAGGGCGCTGATGGCCGAGGTGGCCGAGCCCTGACGCAGCGGCGGATACGGCTGGGTGGTGGCCGGACAGCCGCCCATCACGAAACAGCAGGCTTCAGTCGTGGTGCCGCCGGGGATCTTGCATTGGGTGTTCGCCCAGTTGCCCCAGTAGGCGGCGAAGGGATGACCGACGCCCGGATAGGTGTCGTAATCCTTCGTGCTCCAGTACAGCCAGTTCTTGTAGCCGATTTCCTTGGCGATCTGGTTGGGGATTTCGACCAGGCTGAGTACCGACTCGGACATGATCTGCGGGAAGGCGATGATGATGTGCTTGATGCCGCGGTTCTTCAGTTCCTCGAGAGCATCCCAGTACTGGTAGCCATCGAGACCTGTCGGCAGCGCTTCATGGCGTTTCATACAGCCAGGCTTCGCCGAGGTTTTCACCGCGCATGGCGCGCGTGCGTTCCATCTGCGAGAAGGTGGGCGGCTTCGGGATGATGTTCGGATTCACCTCGGAGCGTCCGAACCAGGCACCGACGATGTTCTGTTCCGCGATCTGCGGGAAGATGGTGCGCAGTGACTGGCGAATGTTCTGGTTCAGCACCAGTGTGTCGTCGATCTTGGGGTCGAACCACTGCTTGTTGGCACCGACATGGTGATTCATCAGTACCACGGCAGTTTCGCTCAGCGGAACATTGCTGTTGATTGCCTGGGCAATGCCCACCACCTGGATCCAGCCCAGTGCCGGGTCTTCAGTGAACGGGTTTGGCCGATTGGTCAACGGTACTGCCGCATCCGTTACCGGTGCGCCGAGTGAGGAAGTCCAGTTTGCCGGGGCGGTCGGGTAAGAGTCGGTCATCAGGTTCGACGGATCATTGACCCACTCAACCGTGACGTTCTTGCCGTTCGCGGTGTTATAGGCGCTGACTACCTTGCGGGTTTCGCTGAGCTGCTCGAAGGTCTTCCAGAAGCGGACGCCGCTGGTGGTGGTGTCAACGACGATCAGCCGGCTGATGTCGTTGGCGAGCATGCGATCGACGGCGCCATCGACGTTGTAGCGCTGCGGATCACAGCCTGCCCATGGGCCACCGTCAGCCGGGCTGCCGCAATAGGTCAGGGCTGCACCGCCAGTCACCTGCGGGTTGTACATGCCCCGGGGGTTCGGTAGATCAGCCGGGATTGAACTGATCCAGCTCATTCTTCCGGTGAAGACGTTGATCGTTTTCTTCTTCTTCAGCTTGTGGATGGCCGCCTGGATCTTGAGTGCAGACGTCATGTGCGCCAGCTGGGTATCAGTGATCGAATCGTAGCGGTCCTGGCCACCTACGCGCGCGTATTCAAAGTCGTACTTTCTCGACTGGGCCTGACCATTCGGGTCGAGCAGCATCAGTGGCCAGAATGTGGGGTTCCAGATGATGTTCTTGTAACCGAATGAATTTGCATCGTAATAGAACATCTGGGCGCTGGAGTCCCAGGCCGCCTGCGGGCCCCAGGTGGACGCGCCACCATGTACGGCATACAGGACACCGATGCGTTCCGGTGGGCTTGGCGGCGCGGCGCCAGCGTGGCTGGCCATCGTGAGGCACAGGGCGGCCAACAAGCCGGCCCGGACGTTCTTCTCAGCTGACATGGTATTTCCCCCAGGGTTTGAGTTGGTTGACGGGTCGCCCGTCTGCATTCCGACTATTTGCCGTGCGCAAGGCCTGCGGCAAGCGGAAAGTCTTGAATTGAGTGGTATTTGTCCTGAATGGCGATTCATGCCGCAGCCCGGGCATGAATCAGGGGTGCGCCCGGTCACGACGTGGCCGCGGCTTGCGTCATGGCGGCCACCCGTGGCATTAATGGCACGCGACAGACCAAGAACAAACAGAACGCTCGGGGATCCCGGTGACGACCCAACCGCTCGCTGCAGGCTGGAACAGCGCAGGTGCCGCACAACCCGGCCAGACGCGTCGTCCGCGCGGCCGTAAACCGACTCGCAAGGACCACGTGTGGTTCCTGTTGGTGATCCCGCTGCTGATCTCCCTGTGGTTCGCCGTGCTGCGCATCCGGCCGGTCGGTGAACTCGGCTTTGCGGCTGGCTGGCTGTATCTCGGCAGCCGGATCATGGTTGCGTGGTGGGGTGCGCATATTGGTGCACTGCTGGCCGCGTATCTCGTGCGTGATCGCCAGTGGCCGCTGTGGCGGATAATGCTGCTGGGCTTTCTCATTGCCTGGTTGCCGCTGATCGGACTGTTCCACTTGCACCTGCAGTTCATCTCCGTGCTGCTGTACCCCGACCATCCGGGCAGTTTGTCGCTGCGCGAGATGACGCTCAGCAGTGACTACCTGCTGCGATTGACCAGTCGCTCCCTGCCGACATTCCTGCCGTTGTGGATGGGTGTGGTGCACGCCTATCGGCGGCAATTCGGTGTGGACTGGTATACCAGTCGCAAGGAGTCGCCCGCCCCGGAACCGCCTGGTCCAGTGGCCTCAGCTGCCGTGGTGCCGACTGCGGTACCGGAGTCTGTCACGGCAATAACAACGTCGGCGGCAGCTGTGCGGCCGGCTTTTCTTCAGCAGTCAAGGCTCGCAGCAAGCGCCAGGGTAAAGACCCTGAAGGCGGCCGAGCACTACATCGAGGTGGTGACCGACTGCGGAAGTGACCTGGTGCGCTATCGCTTCAACGATGCGGTAGGGGAAATGAGTGCGCTGGATACCGGTGGGCAGGTGCATCGCTCATGGTGGGTCAGCTGGGACAGCGTTGCGCGGATCGTGCAGCGGGGCAGTGCACTGGATCTGCTGCTTGATGACGGGCGCACCGTTCCGGTCAGCCAGGCTTACAAGAGCGAGGTGCGGCGTCGTTGCTCTGCTCAGAGTCAGAGCTGAGGCACCGGGCGCCTACCGCGCCATGATCTGCTGCCAGACCTTTGTGGCCAGATAAGCGCCAACCAGCGGGCTGTCGCTGGGCGGCGTCCATAGGGCCCATGTGCCGGTGTACTGATCCTGTACCGGTGCGTTCACGTCCGGCGCACCGCGGGCCGGGTCATAGCCCAGATGACCATACTCCGATACGGCATAGGCAAGGCTCGGATCAAGGGCGCTGATGGCCGAAGTGGCTGAGGACTGACGCGGCGGCGGATAGGGCTGTGTGGTGGCCGGACAGCCGCCCATCACCAAACAGCAGGCTTCGGTACGTGGTGTCTCCGGGTACCTTGCACTGCGTATTCGCCCAGTTGCCCCAGTAGGCAGCGAAGGGGTGGCCAACACCCGGATAGGTGTTGTAATCCCCGGCGCTCCAGTACAGCCAGTTCTTGTAGCCGATTTCCTTGGCGATCTGGTTGGGGACCTCGACGAGGTTCAGCACCGACTCCGAGATGATCTGCGGAAAGGCGATGATGATGTGCTTCGCGCCGCGGTTCTTCAGTAACTCCAGTGCATCCCAGTAGAGGTAGCCATCGAGGCCTGTCGGCAGTTCTTCATGACTTTCATACAGCCAGGCTTCGCCGAGGTTCTCGCCGCGCATCGCGCGCGTACGCTCCAGCTGCGAGAGGCGTGGTGGTTTGGGGCTGATGTCCGGGTTTGTCTCGGGGCGTCCGAACCATGCGCCCACGATGTTCTCTTCTGCCATCTGCGGGAACAGCGTGCGCAGCGCTTGCCGGATGTTCCGGTTCAGCACGAGCGTGTCGTCGATCTTGGGATCAAACCACTGCTTGTCGGTGCCCACCTGGTGATTCACCAGCAGCACCGCTGTCTGGCGCAGTGGAACATCGCGGTTGATTGCCTGGGTGATGCCCAGTACCTGCAGCCAGGCCAGGGCCGGATCGTCGGTGACGGGATTTGGCCGGCCGGTCAACGGTACCGCCGCATCCTTGACGGGTACCCCGAGTGAGGCTGTCCAGTCTGGTGGGGCGACCGGGTAGGAGTCAGTCATCAGATCTGAGGGATCATTTACCCACTCAACTTTCACCTTTGTTTTGTTTGCAGCGTTGTAGGCGCTGACTACCTTGCGGGTTTCCCTGAGCTGCTCGAAGGTCTTCCAGAAACGGACGCCGCTGGTGGTGGTATCAACCACGATCAGCCGGCTGATGTTGTGGGCCAGAATGCGTTCAACTGCACCGTCCACGTTGTAGCGTTGTGGATCACAGCCTGCCCACGGGCCGCCGTCGCCTGGTCCGCCGCACCAGGTCAGGGGCACGCCACCGGCGACCTGGGGCCTGTACATGCCGCGCGGATTCGGCAGCTCAGCCGGGTCTTCGCTGATCCAGCTCATCCTTCCGGTGAAAATTTCGATGGCTTTGCGCGTCTGCAGTGCGTGCTTGTCTGCCTTGCCCTTCAGTGCAGACGTCATGTGTGCCAGTTGCGCATCAGTGATCGAATTGAAGCGCTCCTGGCCACCCAGGCGCGCATATTCGAAGTCGTACTTTCTGGATTGGGCCAGCCCGGTCGGGTCTCGCAGCACCATCGGCCAGAATGTGGGGTTCCAGAGGATGTTCCTGTACCCAAATGAATTTTCATCGTAATAGAACATCTGTGCGCTGGAGTCCCAGGCCTTTTGCGGACCCCAGGTGGTCGCTCCACCGTGCACGGCATACAGCACGCCAATACGCTCCGCCGTGGCGGTCGGTGCGGCGCCTGCCTGGGTGGCGAGCGTCAGGCAAAGGGCGGGCAGCAAAGCGGCCCGGACTTTCTTCGTGAGCAGCATGGTTCTCTCCGCATGAGGTCGGGCGCTACAGTTTTTCATCCATCAACTGCTCCCAGTGTGCAAAACGGGCGTGCAGGCCCGGGTTCTGCGTCGGCGTCAGCGTTGCAGTGGCCGGCACCGGCCAGTCGCGAGCATCATCAGCGGCGATCAGTCGCGCCAGACCGCGGGCCGTTGCTTCGGGATCGTCGCTGCGCTGGACCGGCATATTGCACAGATCCGCCAGGCACTGGCACAGGTAGTCGTTGGCCGTCAGTCCGCCGGTCAGCAGCAGGCGCGCGAAGGGCGGTCCATGCGCTTCCAGCGCGCGGAAGTTCGTGTACAGCAGGAAGGCGATGCTCTCGAGTACCGCGAGCAGGCGTGTGCCGACGCTTCCCGTGCCGACGAAGCGTGATTCGAAATCGCTGCGCCAGAAGGGTGAGCCCAGTCCGCCGACGCCGTTCAGAAACAGCGGTGGCTCTTGTCCCGCTGCGATGGCCGACTGTCCGGCCTCCAGCAGGTTTCAGGCGCCCAGTTTCTCGCGCTCGGCCAGCCAGTCCAGCGCGCTGCCTGCACCGTTGACCGTGCCCTCGAGCATGTAGTCGACGCGTTCCGTATCCGACCAGACCACGCTGACCAGCAGTTGTTCCGCTTCCGGCATCCGGTCGCGCAGTGCGCGTTGAATGAAGGCGCCGGTGCCAACGTTCACCCAGGCGGTAGTGGCGTCCAGCGCACCGAAGGCAAATGGCATCGCGGACTGGTCGCCCGTGACGACGGTCATTGGCACCGGGCCAGACGGCGTGGGCAACTGGCCCCAGGCGTAACGGCTGGTGACCGGGGCGGGCAGATCCTGCCGGTCGATGCCAAACAGCTGCAGCAGTTCGGCGGACCAGTCCCGCGTGGCCGGATCCCAGAGCTGCGTGCGCGCTGCATTGGCCGGGTCGGCAAGGCAGGGCTGCGCCTCGAGCAGGCGGCAGCTGAGGAAGCTGGCCAGCGGTCCCATCACCAGTTCGCCGGCCGCGTGTGCAGCCTGTACGGCGGGCAGATGGTCCAGACACCAGCGCATCTTGCTGGCCCCGTAGTGCGGCGTCAGTACCAGGCCGGTGCGTTGCCGGATCATGCCGGCGTGTGGACTGAGCTTCTCCAGCCAGGCGGCATTGCGCCGGTCCTGCCAGGAAATGACCGGGCTGAGTGCGGTACCAGTGCCGCGCTGCCAGCAGCACATGCTGGAGCGTTGGGTGGCAAGCCCTGCGGCGATGATCCGGCTGCCCGCAGGCAGCGCGCTGCAGGCATCGGCGATTGCTTTTTGCAGCGAAGCGATCAGCGCCTCGGGTTCGTGTTCTATATGACCGTCTGCGTTGCGCTGCGTGGCTATGGGTACCGATCCGGTCGCGACCAGCTGGCCGCTGCCATCGAAGACCAGCGCCCGGCTGGCATGGCCGCCCTGATCGAGCGCGAGGTACAGTCGCTGCTCAGCGCCCATCGCGCGGCAGGGTCTTGTCGGGATACTCGCAGTACGCAGCGATGATGCAGTTCGGGCAATCGGGCTGGCGCGCCTTGCAGACATGGCGGCCGTGCAGGATCAGCCAGTGGTGTGCATCCAGCTGAAAACGTTTCGGCGTGCAGGCCATGAGCTGTTCCTCTACCGCACGCGGTGTTTTTCCCGGCGCCAGCCCGGTGCGGTTGCCGACCCGGAACACATGGGTATCGACCGCGATGGTCGGTATGCCGAAGGCGACGTTCAGCACGATGTTGGCCGTCTTGCGGCCCACGCCGGGGAGGGATTCCAGTGCCTTGCGGTCCGCGGGTACCTCGCCGCCATATTCATCCAGCAGGATGCGGCAGGTGCGCAGGATATTCTTCGCCTTGGTGTTGTACAGGCCGATGGTGCGGATGTATTTCTTGAGTTCGGCCTCGCCGAGTTTCAGCAGCCCTTCCGGCGTGTTGGCGATCTTGAACAAGGGCTTGGTCGCCTTGTTGACGCTCACATCGGTGGCCTGGGCCGAGAGGATTACCGTGACCAGCAGCTGGAATGTCGAGCGGTAGACGAGTTCGGTCTTCGGTCGCGGGTTGGCTTTTTGCAGGCGGCGAAAGATCGCCATCCGGGCTTCAGGAGTCATCGGGATCTGGCCTGCCTGTTTTGCCAGACATTGCGCAAGGCGATCAGTCCGGCCAGAGCGAAGAAGCCGCCGGGTGGCAGGCTGGCGATCAGCAGGCCGTTGCCGATCAGTTCGCGTACGGCACCGAGCGCGGTGAGTACCAGCAGGAAACCCAGTCCGTGACCCAGGCCATCGAGCAGTGCGGGCAGCAGCCGGTTACGGATGGCGAAAGCCTCGGCGCGGCTGAGGATCACACAGTTGGTGACGATCAGCGGAATGAACAGGCCGATCTCGCCATACATGTCGAACCAGTACGCCTTGAAGAGCAGATCGACGCTGGTGACAAAAGCGGCCACGATCAGCACCAGGGCTGGCAGCCGCACGCGGGTATCGATCCATGTGCGTGAGGCGGAGACCAGTACGTTGGTGGCGCAGATGACCAGCAGGGTGGCGATGCCGAGTGCCAGGCCGGTAGCCAGCGTGCGGCTGACGGCGAGCAGCGGGCACAGGCCCAGCAACTGCGCCATGCCGGGATTGTTTGCCCAGAGTCCGGTGCTGAAGATCTCCCGGTAACTGCCGATGGTGCCTGTCTGTACTGTCATGCTGGTGAAGGTTCCAAGCTCAGTTCTGCTCTCCGGTGGCGGGAGATGCTACCGGTGTTGCGAATATGTCCTCACGATGCATGTCGAAGTATTGCACGGTGCGACGGGTTGCTGCGACGACAGCGCGGCTGCTGATCGTTGCGCCGCTGATCGCATCGAAGTCGCCGCCGTCCTTGCGCAGCCGCCAACGGCTTTCCTGCGGGTCTGCCAGTGAGCGACCGGTGAAAGTGCCGATCCAGCCGGATTTGCGCGCCTCGATGGCATCACCGATACCCGGTGTTTCACTGTGGCTGGTGATGCGCACGCCGAGTACCTGCCCGTCGATGGTGATGGCGACCAGTAATCGGATCTGGCCGGAATAACCATCTGGTGCCAGGCTGCTGAGTACGGCGGCGACGGGTTTGCCGTCACGTCGTGCGCGCCAGATCCGGCGAGGCTCGTCGCCCGGCAGTTCCAGGTCGATCACGTCGCGGTGTGGTTCATTGTCATAGAGCGTCGGCGGCAGTATCGCAGTGAGTTCAGCGAGTACGCGCTGCGCCTCGTTGTCGGCGATCCGCTCGCGTGTCGAGTCCCAGCTGATGCCGACCACCAGCCCGACCAGCGCTGCAAAGCCGGCCAGACTGAGGACTGCACGCCATCCGGCGCGGGCTGCTGCTGCCGGAGGCGGGAGCTCTGTTTCAGTCGGTGACATCAGACGGACCTGCCGTAGATGTGTGGGCGGGTCCAGCGTTCGATGAGCGGCACCGCCATGTTCATCAGCAGCACCGCGAAGGCGATGCCATCTGCATAGCTGCCCCAGGTGCGGATGATGTAGGTGAGCAGGCCGATACCGGTGCCATAGATGAGCCGGCCCCGCGCAGTGGTCGGTGAAGAAACCGGATCGGTGGCGATGAAGAAAGCACCGAGCATCGCACCGCCGCTGAACAGATGCAGTCCCGGGGAGGGGCTGATGTCCGGGTCGAGCAGCCAGACCAGGCTGGCCATGCCGAGCAGGCTGCCGAGCACGGCGGCCGGAGTGTGCCAGCGGATGATCCCGAGCAGCAGCAGGGCGCCACCGCCGATCGCGACGAAATTGTTTACCCACTCCCAGCCGGCGCCACCGAAATCACCAAACACCGGATTCATGCGGATTTCATCCATGGTGTGCATTGCCCCCAGCCCTTCGCGAACGCTGTCGAGGGTTGTGGCGCGTGCAATGGCATCGAGCGTCAGCGTGCCGGGGAAGTGGCCGGTGAGGCAGTACTGCAGCGTTGCGGCGAAGTCCGGGCGCTGGTAGTCGAGGTCGCCGATGTCGGGTGCCGGCCAACCGGTCATCAGCGCCGGGAATGACACCAGCACCAGTACATAGCCCGCCATCGCCGGATTGAACAGGTTGTAACCGAGCCCGCCGTAAGCGTGCTTTACCAGGCCGATCGCGAACACCATGCCGCTTGCCGTTACCCACCACGGACAGAGTGGCGGCAGCGAGAAGGCGAACAGCAGGGCGGCGACGAGTGCGCTGCCGTCGCCGAGCGTTGCGATGACCGGCTTCTGCCGGAGCCGCAGGGCGAGGGCTTCGGTGCCCAGTGCGGTGAGTACAGCCACGATGATGTTGAGAAATATCCCGGGGCCATAAAACCATGCGCTGACCAGGATGGCCGGAAGCAGCGCAAGCATCACGATGCGCATCATGCCGGCTACGCTCGACGGTGATTGCCACTGGGGTGCTTGTGCGGTGGCGAAGCGCATCAGTCGGTCTCGCCGGTATTGCGCTGGCGGCTGCGGGCCAGCAGGGCATCCAGGGCTGCAGTGTCTACCGGGCTTTGCTGCTGCTCGCTGTTCTCGCGTGCCAGTCGCTGTATCCGGGCTTCGAAACGGCTGCGGGCCTTGCTCGCCTGTTGGCTGGACAACGTGGCGCTGTCCAGCAGCTGCTTGCCGGTGTGGAACTGCCATGCCAGGGGGATATGGCTGGGGCAGGCGTAGTCGCAGGCGCCACATTCGATGCACTCGCTGAGGCCCAGGCTGTCCAGCAAAGCGATGTTTTCACGGCGTACGGCGCTCAACAGTTCCTGTGGCATCAGTCCCGCGGGGCAGGCTTCGACGCAGAACCCGCAGCGTATGCACGGTTGTTCGGCAGAGGCCTCGCCGAATTCTCCGGCTGTCGCAGCGATCACACAGTTCGTCGCCGCGCTGATCGGTAACGCATCATCATCCAGGGCGATGCCCATCATCGGACCACCCATGATCAAGCGCTGTGGTGAACTGCTATAGCCGCCGGCCAGTTGTACGAGATCGGCTATCGGCGTGCCGATACGGGCGTCGATGTTGCATGGCTCTGCGATACCGCCGCCGGTAATGGTGACGATGCGTGAAATCAGCGGGCGCCCAGCGAGAAAGAAATCAGCGACTGCGGCTGCAGTACCGACGTTCTGACAGATCACACCGACGTCGGCAGGGTATCCGCCGGCCGGTACCTCCAGTCCGAACACGAGTTCGATGAGCTGTCGTTCGCCGCCAGCCGGGTATTTGGCGGTTACCGTTGCAATGACCATGCGCGGATCTGCCGCGGCATCCAGCGCTTCATGCAGTGCCACGCCGGCTTCCGGCATGTCCGTCTTGATGGCGATCACACAGAGCTCAGCGCCGAGTGCGGCGCACAGGATGCGTCCGCCAGCGACGACACGTTCGGCGCGTTCTCGAAGCAGCATGTCGTCACAGCTGATATAGGCTTCACACTCTGCACCGTTCAGCAGGAGCAGCGGCGCTTGGCCGGCCGAGCTGAGCTTTGCCGCAGTCGGAAACAGTGCGCCGCCGAGGCCGACGATGCCGGCGCTGGCGATCTGACGGCGAATCTCCGCCGCGGGTAGCGCGGTGGCATCCGGCTGCGCCACATATCCATCCCAGGCCTGGTCGCTGTCGATGCGCTCGATGAGGATGCAGGGTATCGGGCCGCTGCTGCCGGCAACCGGATACATTCCGATGTCGGTGATCTGTCCGCTGATGCTGGCATGGATGTACGGGTGGCCGTCTGCCGTCGGTTCAGCGATGGGTTCGCCACAGCGTACCGGCTGACCCGGTACGACGATCGGTCGGGCACTGATACCGGCAACACCGCTGCTCAGCGGGATCGTCACCCGTGACGGCGCTGGCGCCGGCAGGATTGGCACCCGCGTAGACAGCCCTTTGCGCAATGGTGCGCGCACGCCCCAGGCCGGACGACGCGGTTGCGGGTCATAGGGCGTTGCTGCGCTCATGTGCCGTATTGCTCCCCGCGTGTTTCGAGACGGATGCAATCCACCGGGCACACCGGGATGCAGAGTTCGCAGCCGGTGCAGTCGCTGGCGATCACCGTATGGCTGAAATGTGTGGCGCCGATGATGGCATCCACCGGGCACACCTCGATACAGCGTGTGCAGCCGATGCACGAGGCTTCGTCGATGATCGCGATGACGATAGCCGGAACCGCCGGCATAGCTGTGCGCTGCGGCTGCCGAGCAGGCCGGCGAGCGCACGCGCCGTTGCTGCACCACCGGGCGGGCACTGGTCGATGTCGGCAGTTCCCTGCAGCAGGGCTTCGGCGTAAGGCCGGCATCCCGGCAGTCCGCATTGACCGCACTGCGTTTGTGGCAACAAGGCATTGATACGCTCGATATCCTCATGGTCTTTTTGCGGCAGGCGTGCCGCAGCACGCGCGAGCAGTACGCCGATGAGTATGGCGAGCGCAACAAGCAGGCCGGCTCCAAGTGCCATCAGCGGTCAGACGCGGATCAGACCGGTGAAACCGAGGAATGCCAGCGACATCATGCCGGCCGTGACCAGCGCGATGGCCGGACCACGGAAGGGCTGCGGTACCTCGGCGCTCTCCAGCCGCTCACGCAGGCTGGCGAACAACAGCATGACCAGGGCAAAGCCGAGCCCGGCGCCGAGACCCATCGCCAGCGCCTCGGCCAGACTGGCGGCGGTGCCGGCATTCAGCAGCGCGACGCCCAGCACGGCGCAGTTGGTCGTGATCAGCGGCAGGTACATGCCGAGCAACCGGTGAAGCAGGGCGTACCGGCGGCGGATGACCAGTTCGGCCAGCTGCACGGTCCCCGCGATGAGCAGGATGAAGCTGATGATGCGCAGGTAGCCCAGCTCGAACGGTACCAGTACCCAATAGTCGAGCAACCAGCTGAGGCCAGCGGTGATGGTCAGTACGGCACCAGTCGCGAGCGACATGCCGGCGGCGCTGTCCAGCCGGGAGCCCACGCCGAGCAGCGGGCAGAGACCCAGAAAACGTACCAGTACGAAATTGTTGACGGTCGCGGCGCCGACTGCGATGAGCAGCAGCTCGGCCATCAGCTCACGCGCATGCCCGCAGCTGCGCCGCTGTCGGGGCCGACCAGGAACAGTCCGGCATCGCCGCTCGCCGCCAGCACCATGCCCTGCGAGATGCCGAAACGCATTTTCCGCGGCTTCAGGTTGGCGACCAGAATCACCTGTTTGCCGACCAGGTCGGCAGGCGCATAGGCTGACTTGATTCCGGACAGCACGGTGCGCTGTTCGCTGCCGATATCGAGGGTGAGCCGCACCAGTTTGTCGGCGCCTTCGACGGCTTCGGCGGCGAGTACGGTGGCGATCCGCAGATCCACCTTCTGGAAGTCGGCGAGATCTATCTCAGCCGGTGTGTCAGATGTGGTTGCGGCGGCAGTCGACGGTGCGGGCGGTGTGGATGTATCCATGGAGCTTTTTACCATACGTGAGATCGCGTCCGGGTCAACCCGGACCAGCAGAGGTTCGTAGGCTGCGATGCGCGTGCCGAGCAGTGGCTGTAAACGCGTCGCCCAGTTGAGCGGCCCGCTGTTCAGGAATGCCTCGGTGCGGGTGGCGATGCGTGGCAGTACCGGTTTCAGGTAGATGGTCAGCAAACGAAACAGGTTGAGTCCCTGCGTGCACACTGCCTGCACGCGCGGCAGGCTGGCCGGATCCTTTGCGAGCACCCAGGGTTTGCAGTCGTCGATGTAACGATTGGCCTCGTCGGCCAGCGCCATCGTTTCGCGCATGGCGCGACCGAATTCGCGGCTTTCATAGGCAGTACCGATGCTGTTGCCGGCGTCGATGAAGCGCTGCTGCAGTTCAGGTGCATCGAGCGTGTCGGCAAGTTGACCTTCGAAGCGCTGGCTGATGAAACCGGCGCAGCGACTGGCCAGATTGACGAACTTGCCGACCAGGTCGGCATTGACCCGCGCGACGAAATCCTCGAGGTTGAGGTCGATATCGTCGAGTCCGGCGCCGAGCTTGAAGGCGTAGTAGTAGCGCAGGTATTCGGGGTCCAGATGTTCCAGGTAGGTGGCGGCGGCGATGAAGGTGCCACGCGACTTCGACATCTTCTGGCCATTGACGGTGAGAAAGCCGTGCACGTGTACTGCCGTGGGCCGGCGAAAGCCGGCACCCTCCAGCAGCGCTGGCCAGAACAGCGTATGGAAGTACAGGATGTCCTTGCCGATGAAGTGATACAGCTCGGTGCTGCTGCCCGGGTTCCAGTAGTCGCTGAATGACAGGCCGCGGGCGCGGCCGGCCGGGCTATCCGCCAGATTGCTGAAACTCGCCATGTAGCCGACCGGTGCATCGACCCAGACATAGAAATACTTGTCGTCGGTGCCGGGAATGCGGAAGCCGAAGTAGGGGGCGTCGCGCGAAATATCCCAGTCCCTCAGTCCGGCATCGAACCACTCCTTGAGCTTGCGAGCCACGTTTTCGTGCACATGCCCGGCGGCATGCCACTGCCGCAGGCTCTGTTCAAAGACGCCCAGCCGGAAGAAAAAGTGTTCGGAGTCTTTCTGTACCGGTGCGGAGCCGGAAACCACCGAGCGCGGATTTTTCAGCTCGGAGGGTGAATAGGTGGCGCCGCAGCTCTCGCAGCTGTCACCGTACTGGTCAGGGGCGCTGCATACCGGGCACTCGCCGCGTACAAAGCGGTCCGGCAGGAACATCTGCGCTTCGGCATCGTAGGCTTGCTGGATGGTGCGGCGCTCGATCAGGTCGCGTTGCTGAAGCCGGCTGTAGATCAGTTCGACGAATCCGCGGTTCTCTTCCGAGTGGGTCGTGTAGTAGTTGTCGAAACCGACGAAAAAGCCGGCGAAGTCACGCTGATGCTCGCTCCGGTAACGCTCCACCAGTGCCTCGGGGGCGATGCCTGCATCACGCGCCTTGAGCATGATCGGCGTGCCGTGCGCATCACTCGCGCACACATAAGTGACCTCATGGCCACAGAGGCGCAGATAACGCACCCAGATGTCCGTCTGCACGTATTCCACGAGGTGCCCGATGTGGATCGAGCCATTCGCGTAGGGCAGGGCGCTGGTAACCAGAATCTTTCGCGGCGTAGTCAGTTGAGTTCCTTGACGTCCTCGAACTTGCGTTTTTCGAGGGCGGCTTCGTAGGCGGTTTTTCCACTGATCCGGCCCTGGTCCATGAGGTCCTTGAGTGCCGAATCCATCGTGCGCATGCCGAGGCGCGCGCCGCCCTGCATGGCATTTTCAAGCTGGTCGAGCTTGCCCTGCCTGATGAGGTTGGCGACGCCGGGAGTATTCACCAGAATCTCCAGCGCCGCCACCAGTCCGGGTTCGCCCTTGCGGGGGACGAGTTGCTGGGAGATGACGCCGCGCAGGGAGGTGGAGAGCATGGTGCGTACATGCGATTGCTTGTCGGTCGGAAAGGAATTGACGATCCGGTCTACCGTCTGTGCTGCGCCGTTGGTATGCAGCGTGCCCATCACGAGGATGCCCATTTCGGCGGCGGTAACCGCGATGCTCACGGTCTCCAGATCGCGCATTTCGCCGATCAGGATCACGTCCGGATCCTCGCGCAGGGCCGAGTGGAGTGCGGCAGCAAAGCCCGGGCTGTGCACGCCGATCTCACGCTGGCTGATCAGGCATTTCTGCCGCTTGTGCACGAACTCGATCGGGTCCTCGATGGTGAGGATGTGTCCGGCAACCTGTCGGTTTATTTCGTCGATCATCGCGGCGAGGGTCGTGGACTTGCCGGAGCCCGTCTTGCCGGTCACCAGGATCATGCCCTGTGGCTGCTTGCACAGCTGCGTGATGACCGGCGGCAGCTTCAGGTCGGCGATGGTCTTGGCCTGTGACGGGATGGCGCGAAATACCGCACCGGTTCCGCCGACATGCCGGAATACATTCACGCGGAAGCGGGCCATGGATTCCAGTGCATAGGCGAAATCTGCCGAATCGCGGCGCTGAAACTCATCGCGCGCTTTCGGCGCCATGATTTCCTGCAGTGCCGCCTCGACCTTGGAGGCTGCGAGGGTTTCAGGTGCCAGGATCTGCAGCTCGCCATAGATTCGCGCGCGCGGTGGTTCGCCTGCAATGAAGTGCAGATCCGAGCCGTTCCGCACGATGATCTGCTTCAGATATTCGTCGATCTGGTTCATCAGCTGCCCACCTCGAACTTCGGCAGTACCGAGGTGTCGGTGACAAAGCGCTGGAACAGGGCCTTGTCAGTCGCGAAGCGGAAAGCATCGTCCGGATCGATCAGCTTGCGCTGGATCGCATCCAGCAGCGCCTGATCCATCATCTGCATGCCGAGGTCCTTGCCGGTCTGCAGCTGGGCGGGGATCTGATGCGTCTGGTCGGTCATGATCAGTTTGGCGATCGCGCGGGTCATGACCATCACCTCGACGATCGCCTTGCGGCCGCGGCCGTCCGGTGTTTTTACCAGCGTCTGGGTGATCACCGCATTCAGGCTCTGGCGCCAGGAAGCTCTTCGACTGCTCGCGCATGTCGCCAGGCAGTGCATCGATGATCCGGTCGATGGTCTTTACCGCGCCGGTCGTATGCAGTGTACCGAGCACCAGATGGCCGGTTTCAGCAGCCGTCATGGCCATCTGGATGGTTTCAGCATCACGCAGTTCGCCGACCAGGATCACGTCAGGGTCCTCGCGCAGCGAGGCGCGAATGCCATCGGCAAAGGACGGCAGATGGGTGCCGAGTTCGCGCTGGATAACCTGCGACTGCTTGCTGCGGTGGATGAACTCGATCGGGTCTTCGAGACTGATGATGTTGGCATTCTGGGTGCTGTTGAGATGATCGATCATCGCCGCCAGGGTGGTCGACTTGCCGGTACCTGTAGAGCCGGTCACCAGGATCATGCCCTGATGATGATCGCAAAGTTTGCGCACTATGGCCGGCAGATCCAGGCTTTCAAGTGTCGGCACTTCGCCGGGAATGAAGCGGAAGGTGGCGCCGATGCCGGTTTCCTTGCGGAACACATTGACGCGAAAGCGGCCGCGGTCTTCCGATACATAGGAGAAATCGAGGTCATGGCCCTCGTCGAAGCGTTTGCGCTGGTTGGCGCTCAGGATCTCGGAAATGTAGCCTTCCAGTTCGGTATCGCCGAGGTCGCGAAACTTGATCGGCATGAGATCGCCGTGCATGCGCAGCATCGGCGGCACACCCACGGCCAGATGGATGTCCGAGCAGCCCTGTGCGAGCCCGAGCTTGAGGAATGCGTCGATGCGTGCCATCAGGCAGCCTGCTCCAGTGCTTCGCGGAGTTCATCCATCGATGCGTAGCGCTTCAGTTTGTCCACTTCCATCGCCTTGCGGACGATTGCCGAAAGCGCCGGCGGAATTGCGGGGTTCAGCTCTTCACAGAGTTTCGCCTTGCCCTGCACATGCTGATACATGACTGACATGTGATCGCCCTTGGTGTAGGGCGGCGTGCCGGTCAGCATTTCATAGAGGATAACGCCCACGCTGTAGATGTCTGCGCGGTGATCGACCTTCTTGCCGAGAATCTGCTCCGGTGCCATGTATTTGGGTGAACCGATCACATAGCCGGTCTTGGTGAGCTGGGTATCGCCCGATGTCGCAGCGGCAGCCACACCGAAGTCGACGATCTTCAGCAGGCCTTCGTCGTTGATCAGGATGTTGGCTGGCTTCAGGTCGCGATGGATGATGCCCACCTGGTGCGCCACTGCCATGCCGGTCGCGATGTCCTGCGCCCAGCCCCTGGATTTGTCGAAGGGCAGGGGCTTGTGCTTGTTTACCTCCGCGCCCAGCGTGTGCGAGGGGAAGTACTCCATGGAAATGGCGTAGTTGCCGCCCAGGCTCACGAAATCAAAGATGCGGATGACGTTGCGATGCGTGATCTTGCGCGAGTATCGCAACTCGTGCACGAAGCGCTTCATCATCTCCTCGTCGGAGCTGACGTTGGGATTGAGGAACTTGAGGATCAGTCGTTCATCGACGATCTCATCATCGACAAGTACTACAGTACCGAAAGCGCCCTTGCCGATTTTCTCGATGTACCGGTAGCGGCCTTCGATGAGGTCGCCGGTCTTGAGCGTGCTGACATCCAGCTTGATGGCCTGGTCCAGGTTCTTGACCATCGCCTCGACCTGGGCGTTGTCGACCAGCAGTGTCTTGACCGCTTCGCCAGGGATTTCCGCCCTGATTTCCGGTGCACCCTTGGCGGTGCTGGAGATGCTTTCGATGCGCGTCATGGCCTGTGCGGCCACGCGCGCGATGGTTTCGTCAGCACCAGTCGCCAGGTTCTTCAGGCGGTCCTTCACGCTATCTGCGGATTCAGAGTTCGCCAGCTGGCCGATCGCATTGACGGCCTCGATGCGAATGTCCTTTTCCGGCCTGTCGAGCATCGGCAGCAGTTGGGGTAGCACGTCAGTACTGCCCAAGCGCCCGAGCGCGCGCAGTGCTGCCGGTACCGAGCGCGGGTCGCCGGTCAGCATTTCGAGCAGCGCAGGTGCGGCCTTCACACTGCGGATTTCGGCCAGTGCGTCGGCAGCGCGTTCGCGTACCCACCAGTCGTTGTCGCGGGTTGCGCCGATCAGGTGATCGACGGCACGCTCGTCCTTGGTCTGGTTGAGGATCTCGATGGCGGAGCGGCGGATGTTGTCGTTCTTGTCGCTGACCAGGTGCAATACGGCGTCCATGACCTTTGGTCCACCGATCTTGGCCAGCGCATCGGAAGCGCGTGAGCGTACCCACCAGTCGCCGTCTTCGAGGGCGGTCAGCAGGTATTTGATGGTGTCGGGCTCGGCGATCTCGTTCAGTACTTCAACGGCAGAACGGCGTGCGAACTCGGATTCGTCCTTCAGGACCTCGACCAGGTACTTCATGGTATCCGGGTGGCGGAGTTTCACCACCAGGTCGATGGCACGCGCCTGCACTTCAAGTTCCGGGTCGGCGAGCAGCGAACAGATCAGACGGATATCCCGCTCCCCGGGCATCACGGCCAGCGCTTCGAGGGCGGCCTTGCGCACCACCTTGTTGCGATCTTTCAGTTGGCGCTCCAGCGCCTGTGCGACATCGGGACGGTTGAAGCGGCTGAGCAGTTCGATGATGTTCAGGCGTACTGAGGCATCCTTGCCCTCGACCCGTGCGATCAGGTCCGGAACGAGTTCTGCCGTGGCGATGTCCGACAGGATGCGAAATACCGCTGCCTTTTCCTGCGGCTCCAGATCATAAGCGCGGCGTAGCAGTTCGCGCGGGTTGATCCGCCGGCGCGATACGTTCAGGATTTCGATGATGGCCGGCTTGAAGACGTCGTCCCGTCCAAGCAGGTCGAGCAGTTTTCCGGTGTCGTAATTCGTGGAGATCGCGAGCGCTTTGGCCACACCATTAACGCACTGCTGCTTGCTGTGCCCCAGACCCTGCACGAACATCGGAAAGCTTTTGTCATCCAGGTAGGAGGCAAGCACGGTGACCAGTGCACCTGCCAGCTCCTTGTCGACAGTGCCCAGTGCTTCGATCACTGCCGGGGTGGCAGCCGCACCGATGGCGCGCAGGCTTTCCAGTGCCTTGTGCGCCTCGGGGCTGTCAGGCCCGTGTTGGGCCGAGAGCTGCGAGATGCAGCGCTCGGCCTTCAGTGTGCTGAAGAACTTCATATGCCCCGGAAATCCACTCCGCGCAACCCATCAATACCCATACCCCGGGGCGCGTCAGGTCCCGCAGTCTGCCCGGATCAATCGGGTACACTGTCACGCCTTGGGGAGGGGGATTCTGTTAATCCCGTCACGAATTATGCCAGATGAAATAACCGGACAGGTCCGCAGCGATAACCGGGTAGCGATCCATGCCGTTCAGGGCATGCTGACGCCCCATGCCGAACGTGCGCAACATCATCGCCATTGCCTCCGGCAAGGGCGGGGTGGGCAAGTCGACCACAGCGGTAAATCTCGCGCTGGCACTGCTGCGTGAAGGTGCCAGGGTCGGCATCCTCGATGCTGATATCTACGGCCCGAGCCAGCCGCGCATGCTCGGGCTGCTCAACCGTACCCTCGAATCGAAGGATGGCAAGACCTTCGCCCCGCTGGTGGCACATGGCCTGCAGGTGAGTTCCATCGGTTTCATGATCGACGAGGAAAAGCCGCTGGTCTGGCGTGGCCCGATGGTTACCCAGGCGCTGCAGCAGCTGGCCTTCCAGACGCGCTGGAACGATCTCGACTACCTGCTGGTCGATCTGCCGCCCGGTACGGGCGATGCGCAGCTCACGCTGACCCAGAAGGTGCCGCTCGCGGGTGCCATCATCATCACCACCCCGCAGGATGTGGCGCTGGCCGACGCCCGCAAGGGCCTGAAGATGTTCGAGGCGGTCGGCGTGCCGGTGCTCGGCGTCATCGAGAACATGAGCACCTTCATCTGTCCGTGCTGCGACAAGGAAACGGAGATCTTCGGTAGCGGCGGCGGCGAACGGCTGGCGCAGGAAAGCGGCGTGACGCTGCTCGGCAAGCTGCCGCTCGATGCCCGCATTCGTGCCGAGACCGATGGCGGACGGCCGACCGTGGTCGCCGATCCGGATGGGGCGGTCGGCAACCCGCTATCGCGAAATCGCCCGTGCAGCCGTCCATGCACTGTCGCAGCGGCCGAAGGACCAGCGCGGCAAGTTCGGCACCATCGTGGTCGAGGGCCGAAAATGAGCATCAGACCGGATAGCTGGATCCGTCGCATGGCGGAAGAGCAGGGCATGATCGAGCCCTTCGAGCCGGGCCAGGTGCGCGAGGTGGAAGGCAAGCGCGTGATTTCCTTCGGCACTTCGAGCTATGGCTACGATGTGCGTTGCGCGCGGCAGTTCAAGGTGTTCACCAACATCAACTCGACGATCGTCGATCCGAAGGCCTTCGACAAGAACAGCTTCGTGGACATGGAAGGCGACGTCTGCATCATTCCGCCGAATTCTTTTGCGCTGGCTTCGACGGTCGAGTACTTCCGCATTCCGCGCACCGTGCTCACGGTGTGCCTCGGCAAGTCCACCTATGCCCGCTGCGGCATCATCGTGAACGTGACGCCGCTGGAGCCGGAGTGGGAAGGGCATGTGACGCTGGAATTCTCCAACACCACGCCGCTGCCGGCGCGTATCTATGCCAATGAGGGTGTGGCGCAGATGCTGTTCTTTGAATCGGATGAAGCGTGTGCGACTTCGTATCGCGATCGCGGCGGGAAGTACCAGGGGCAGCGGGGGGTGACGTTGCCGCGGGCTTAGGGGGGGGCAACGAATTTGGCCGTCTACATATTGTTAGACGGCATTGTTCAGGTATGAACGTCTTGAAGAGTACGCGCCACGCAAAGATCACTGGTGACTTTGGAGAGGCCGCCGTTCTCTACACCTCTCCTTGTCCGGGTTTGAATGTGCCCGTGTTGATCACACCGGGATAGATTCTGATCCGCACGGTCCGCACGGCTACGTCAACCCTTGTGGTATCTCCGTCAAGGCACGTCAGCAGGTCGCCCGGCACTGAGCACACGGCGTTGAACGCTCTCTGATAAGAAGGACTTCCCAAAGCTTGAGGTCGCCAATGCGAAGCATCTCGAAGTTGCAGTCCCGCATGTCGGCGAGTATTCGACAGCTCGGATTACCTTCGGGTGTACGTTCTGCCGCTGGCGCGCCTACGCGAACTCTTCCCCGGTGGTGCCAAGGTGATAGCATGGCCAATGTCGCCATCGAGGGTTGCAGAGTACTCAAAAGATCCTGCAATCATGTCGATCGAATGGCAGCGGATCGCCAGCCGGTGGTCATCGTAAGTGCGGTCTAGCAAGCGCATGCAGCGAACATGCGTTATGGATAAATTGGTTCCGCGTTCAGAGTATCGGCGCGTCGCTGTTGCGGCGTTAGGCATCACACTAAGGATTCTCGCGTGCCAATTCCAGACTACCAAGCCCTGATGCTCCCTCTGCTGCGGTTCGCAGCGGACGGCCACGAGCACAAGTTTCGAGAGGCTATTGAGGCTCTGTCAGTTGAGTTTGCCCTTACCGACGATGAGAGAGCAGAGCTGTTGCCTAGCGGTTCCCAGCCAGTATTTGACAACCGTGTTGGATGGGCCAAAACCTATCTGAAGCAAGCTGGCTTGCTCGCTTCCCCCAAGAGAGGCCTATTCCATATCACAGAGCAAGGCGCGGCTCTTTTGGCAAAGAAGCCTGCGTCGGTTGGTCTCGCTACGCTGGACCAATACGATGCATTTCGTGCCTTTCGTTCTCGACGCCGCGAAACCGAACCTGATCCAGTGTCGCCCACCGTCGAAACTGCCGACCCAGCTTCAGTAGCTACGCCGGAAGAGCAACTCGCATCGGCCTATCAACGCTTGCGCCAAGGGCTGGAGCTTGATCTGCTTGAGCAGATCAAGTCCTCATCGCCAGCATTCTTTGAGCGTATCGTCATCGACCTCCTCGTGAAGATGGGCTACGGTGGGTCGCGCCGGGATGCCGGTCGGGCCGTAGGCAAGAGCGGTGACGGCGGCATTGATGGAATTATCAAGGAGGACAAGCTCGGGCTCGATGTTATCTACATCCAAGCAAAGCGATGGGAGGGCTCTGCGGCATCCTCCCCCCCTCTTCATCTCTTGGGCCGTCCGGAAATTCAAAAATTTGCCGGTGCGCTCCAAGGCCATCGCGCCAGCAAGGGCGTATTTATCACTACATCGTCCTACACTCGCGAGGCTAAAGACTACAGCGGCATAATCAATACCAAGATCATCCTTATTGATGGTATTGAGTTAACCAGTCTCATGATTGACCACAATGTTGGCGTCTCCAGCGTCGGAGCCTATGAGGTCAAGAAGATCGACACTGACTATTTTGAGGGCGAGTGATGCCTAACAATTTGATTCAAGCCGAGGCCACTTGGTGGCACGGCTTGTTTCGCGTTTGTCGCTGCAAGGACCCGTAGTTTGCCAGCACAGCCCCAGGAGACCCCCAATGTTCAGTCACGTAATGCTCGGCTCAAACGACATTGAAAGATCCAGGCGCTTCTACGACGCCGTGCTCGGGGTGCTTGGCGTGGGTGCGCCCGTGCAGAACATGAGCGGCACGGGGCAGACCCGTCTGTTCTACCGGCACGACGGTGGAACCTTCGGTGTCAGCGAACCGATCAACGGCGAGCCGGCCACTTTCGCGAACGGCGGGACCATCGGCTTCAAGTGCAGTTCGCCGGAGCAGGTGCGGCAGTTCCACGACACGGCGGTTGCCCACGGTGGCACGTCGATCGAGGATCCACCGGGTCTCCGCGAGGGCAAGCAGGGTGCCATGCACCTGGCCTATGTGCGCGACCCGGACGGCAACAAGCTCTGTGCGCTGCACAGGCCGAAGTAGCTTCGCCGGGCCGTCAGCGGCATGGACGAGACGGTACCATAGTGGTACCATCCGACCGTGCCACCCAAGATCCGCGAACTGCATGCGAACACTCACGCACGCCGGGTTTGAAGACTGTGGCGGCAAAGGCAGTCACCGAAACTTCAAGCATCGCAAAGGGATCCGGATAACCATCAGTGGCAAACCAGGTGCTGACGCAAAGCCGTATCAAGAAAAGGCCGTGCAATCAGCCGTTGAGCAGGTGTCCGAATGAAAACGTCAGATCGTTATTTGAAGATCGTGGAATGGTCCGATGAGGATGGATGCTACGTGGGGCGGTGCCCGGAACTCATGCTCGGCGGTGTCCACGGAAAGAACGAGAAGCAGGTCTTCGCTGAGCTCTGCGAGGTAATCGACGAGTGGGTGGCGAAGGCGAAGGCCGACAATGAAGAGTTGCCGGAAGGCATGGCTGGCAAACAGTACTCCGGAAAATTCAATTTGCGGTTGGGCGCCCGACTGCATGAACGACTGGCGCTGGCCGCCCTCAAGGAGGGCAAGAGCCTCAACAATTACGTCGCCGAGGTTCTGGAGAGACGGCTTTCCCGCTAACCATGCGGTGGTGCGTGCGTCGAGCGATGTGAATCAGCATGGTGAAACCGTCCACAACGCATTCTTTGATAGAAGGTTCGTACCATGAAAGTGCGCTACTTTGCCGATACGGACACGCTGCTGATCGAATTTCGGGATGTGCCCGTCACTGAGACACGCGATCTGGATGAGAACACGATTCTGGATCTCGATGCCCAGGGGAATATACGGTCCATCACCATCGAGCATGCATCGAAGCGGGCTGATGCTCCGCAGTTCTCCTACGAACAAGTTGCCGCATAAAAACCGTCGCGCCAGGACTCCGATCCCACGCGACAAGGACTGAAACCGGCAGCGTGTTCACCTACATCTCTCTCGGTACCAACAACCTGCAGCGGGCCTGCAAGTTCTACGACGCAGTCCTCGGTGCGCTTGGCCTGTCGCGCTGTGATACCTCGCAGGAACCAAACTGGGATGCATGGGTGGGCTGGGGCACCTATGAGCAGGGCGGTCGCCATGAGCTCGCGCTCTGGCTGTGCAAGCCGTTCAATGGTGCGCCGGCATCCACGGGCAACGGCACCATGGTCGCGCTGCGCGCCAGTTCCTGGCGGCAGGTGGACGAGTTTCATGCCGCCGCGCTGGCCAACGGCGGTGTCTCGGAAGGCGCACCGGGCCTGCGGCCGCAGTACAACGCCGACTTCTATGCCGCCTATGTCCGGGATCCGGACGGCAACAAGCTGGCGGCTGTGTGTCGGGGTTTTACGGAGCCGCAGGTTACTGCTTAGGTCGAGATTCAGGTAACGCAGAAATGGCGCAGCATTCGGACACATCGAAGGACGCAGCGTTGCGGGCTGTCGGCCGGGCGCCAGGCGCGGGTTGATGTCATCAGACGCCCTGTTGGAAGGGACGAATCCAGTCGTTTTCAGACAGGCCCTTGCCAAACCAAAAGTGCCACTATAGTATCACTCGTCATGCGCACCGAACTCGTCACCACGCTCAAGCGTCAGGCCACCGAGCTCCTTTCGGATATCGAACGGGATAGGGAGCCAATTCTCATTACCCAGCACGGTTTGCCAAGCGCTTATCTCATTGATGTCGAAAGCTACGAGTTCATGCAGCAGCGCATGGCTCTGCTTGAGGGTATTGCGCGAGGCGAAATGGCCGTTGCAGAGGGTCGGGTTGTGAGCCAAGCCCAGGCCAAGGCCCGCATGGCTCGATGGCTCAAGTAATCTGGACCGAGCCGGCGCTTAACGACCTGGATGCGATCGCCGACTATATTGCCGTCGAGAATCCCATTGCGGCGGCAGCGCTGGTGCAACGGGTATTCGCGCATATGGAACAGTTGGAGGCACACCCGGAAAGCGGCCCTCGTGTCCCGGAGCTGAAGCGCTCCCGCTACAGGCAGATTGTGGAAGCTCCTTGCCGAGTTTTTTACCGTCTTGACGGGAAAAAGGTATTCATTCTTTACGTCATGCGTTCAGAGCGGTCATTGCGCAAGGCGCTGCTTGAAGCGCGTGAGTGAATGGACTGCCTCCGCTAACCCGACTCAACCTCGTCGACGACCACGGGCGCTCCGAGCCGCTCGCCATCCAGCCAGGTGCTGCCATCCTTCAGCGCCAGCCGGCCGGCGGCGAACCAGGCGATCGCGCGCGGGTAGATCAGGTATTCACCCTGCTGGACGCGGGCGCGCAGCGAGTCTTCGGTGTCGCCGGGTCTGATCCTGACGCGGTATTGCAGGATGCCGGGACCGGCATCGAGTTCCGGAATCACGAAGTGCACGGTGGAGCCGTGCACGCTGTCGCCGGCTTCCAGCGCGCGCCGGTAGGTGTGCAGGCCGGGGTATTTGGGCAGCAGCGAGGGATGCACGTTGAGCATGCGTCCTTGCCAGGCGCTGACCAGTTCCTGGTTGAGGATGCGCATGAATCCTGCCAGCACGATCAGCTGCGGGTCGAGTTCGGCGAGCGTCGCGCCCAGCTGTTGCTGGAAAGCCGCGCTGCTGCCGGCTTGCGCATGATCGATGGTCTGCGCCGGGATGTTCGCGCGCTTCGCGCGCTCCAGGGCCATGACACCGGGCCGGTCGCTGATGACGCCATTCAGCTGTATGCCAAGGCTGCCGCTCGGGGCGTGATCGATGATGGCCTGCAGGTTGCTGCCACTGCCGGACACCAGCACGACAGTGCGCAGCGGACTGGCGGAACTCACTGGCGGATATCCACCCGCCCGGTGCCCTGCGTGATCTCGCCGATCCGGAATACCGTTTCACCCGAAGCTTCGAGTATCTGCTGTACCTGGTCGGCATCCTTGCGTGCGACCACTACGGTCATGCCGATGCCGCAATTGAAGGTGCGCAGCAGGTCGTCCTCCGGGATGCCGCCATCCTGCTGCAGCCAGCTGAAGAGCGCCGGGCGTTGCCAGCTGCTCTTGTGGATCACGGCATCGACGTCGGGCGAAAGAATCCGCTCTACGTTGCCCGGCAGGCCGCCGCCGGTGATGTGGGCGAGGCCGTGTACCCGCGTCTGTGCAAACAGGCCGAGCAGCGAGCGCACATAGATGCGGGTTGGTGTCAGGAGGGCTGCACCCAGCGTGGTGTTTTCCCAGGCTGAGTCCGCATTGCGGTCGCTCTGTTCGAGTACCCGCCGTATCAGCGAATAGCCGTTCGAGTGCGGTCCGGATGAAGCGAGACCGAGGATCACGTCACCGGCGGCCACTTGTGATGCATCGATCAGCTGGTCGCGATTGACGATGGCGACACAGAAACCCGCCAGATCGAAATCCTTGCCGGCATACATGCCCGGCAGTTCGGCGGTCTCACCGCCCAGCAGCGCGGCGCCGGACTGCCGGCAGCCCTCGGCGATACCGCTGATCACGGCCTCCGCGACCGGTACCGACAGCTGGCCGGAGGCGTAGTAATCGAGGAAGAACAGCGGTTCAGCGCCCTGCACGATGACGTCATTGACGCACATGGCGACGAGGTCGATACCGACCGTATCGTAGCGATCGAGGTCGATCGCCAGCTTCAGTTTGGTGCCGACGCCGTCAGTGCCCGAGACCAGTACCGGACGCGGCCAGCGCGACAGGTCGATTTCAAACAGGCCGCCGAAGCCGCCGATACCACCGAGCACCCCGGCCCGATGGGTGGATTTGGCCAGTGGCTTGATGCGCTCGACGAGTTCATCGCCGGCATCGATGTCCACACCGGCATCTTTATAGGTCAGGCTTTTCTTGTTCGTCATGGCGCGGAGCTCGCTCAAGGGGTGGCTATAATAGTTGAAATGAACAGCTCCCAGACCATGAGCGCACACCAGTCACGGGTCGGATACCGCTGCCTGCTGGCTGCGCTCGCCAGCCTGTTGCTGCAGGTGAATGGATTTGCGGCCACGCTGCCGGATCTCTATGCCGCACAGGTGCCCGTTGTGGAGACCAGCGGGGCAGCACTGGACGATGCATTTTCCCGTGCGCTGGTCGAGGTCATGGTCAAGCTGACCGGACAGCGCAATCCGCTTGCCGACCCGGCGGTACGCGACGTGGTCGGCAGCGCGACGCCGCTGGTCAGCCAGTATCAGGTCGCAGGCGGCGGCATGCTTCGGGTGCAATTCGATCCGGTAGCGCTGCGGCGGCGGCTGGATGCGGCCAATCTGCCGGTCTGGGCCGATGATCGGCCAGAGACCCTGGTCATGCTGCTGACCGAGCGCCCGCCGGTCGATGCAGGCGTGCCAGTGCCGGATACCTTGGACAGCGATGTGCAACTGCTGCTCGATACGGCGGCCAGCCGTGGTCTGCCGGTCGCGGTGTCGCTGTCGCCGGAGGGTGTGCCCGGTATTCCTGCTGGCGATTCACTCGCCATCGCACAGGCAGAAGCTGTACGGGTTGGTGCTGCTCTGGTGTTGGTCGGGCGTCGCTCGCCTGTTTCGGGCATCGCTGCCTGGCGCTGGACACTGCTGGAAGGCACTGAGCGCAGCGAGTGGCAGGGCGATATCGCGCAGGGCGTCCACCAGCTTGCCGATCAGCTCGCGGGCCGTTATGCGGTGGCCGCAGCGGCCAGCCGCCGGCTCCGGCTTGAAGTGCAGGGCGTCAGCAGCTTCTCTGACTATGGGCGTTTACAGGATCATCTGCGCGGGATCGGGGTTATCGAGACCCTGAGCGTCCAGAGTCTGCAGGGCGACAGCATCCTGTACGAACTCATCGTGCGTGGTGGTGTAGCGCAGCTGCGTGATGCGCTGGCCCTGAAGGCTGTGCTGGTGCCAGTTGCACCGCAGTCGCCAGCGACAGGCGGGATACCGGTCAGTGCTGCAGACCTGGTCTACCGGATCGTGAACGCGCCCTGACGATCATGCCAGAACCCACCGAGCGCAAGCCGCTGGTCCGGGCGGCCGATATTCCCAACCTGATTTGCATCGTACGAATGCTGCTTGTCTGGCCGATCGTCATGGCGCTGCTCGATGGCCGCCATGCGCTCGCACTCGGCTTGATTCTGGTGGCCGGTGCATCCGACGGCCTGGACGGATTTCTGGCCAAACGCTACAACTGGCAGAGTCGTTTGGGTGGCTTGCTGGATCCGCTGGCCGACAAGCTGCTGCTGGTATCGGTCTTCGTGGCGCTGGCGACGACCGGGCTGGTGCCCTGGTGGCTGACTGTTGTGGTCATCGCCCGTGATCTGATCATTGTCAGTGGCGGCGTGGTGTATCAGTGGCTGGTCGAGCCGGTGCAACCCAAACCCTCGCTGGCCAGCAAGATCAATACCGGTATCCAGTTACTGTACGTGCTGGCAGTGATCAGTAACCGGATGGCCGGCATACCGCCGCCCGAGTTCCTGACCATCAGCGGTGCTGCGGTGTTCGTGACTTCCACCGTCAGCGGCCTGGACTATGTGGTGCGTTGGTCGGGCCGGGCGATCCGGGCACAGCGCTGAGTTGTCATGCAGCAGCTGCCACTCGAAGTTCGCCTGGCTGATCATGCTGTATTCGACAGTTTTCACGCGGTCGGCAACGAGCTGCTGGTGCACCAGTTGCGGGCCAGTGCGACCGTAGCAGCCCAGCCCCTGCTGTGGATCTGGGCGCCGGCGGAGCATGGCAAGTCGCATCTGTTGCAGGCCGCTGTGGCGCTCGCAGCAGAAACCGGGCGGCGCGCCAGCTATGTACCGCTGGATGCCTCGCTGGCCTTGCCCTCTGGCGTGCTCGACGGTCTCGGGATGTTTGATCTGGTCTGTCTCGATGATCTGCAGGCGATCGTTGCTCAGCCGGAGTGGGAGATCGCACTGTTCCGGCTGTTTGAAGAACTGCGCCGCAATGCTGGCAATCTCGTGGTGGCGACCAGCGAGCCGCCTGCCGGGATGGCTTTTGGTCTGCCGGACCTGGCTTCGCGCCTGAAGTCCGGCAGCACCTTCCGGCTGCAGTCACTCGATGATGAGGGGCGATTGGGTGCGTTGCAGATTCGCGCCCGGTTCAGGGGCTTTGAGTTGCCGGATGAAACCGGTCGTTATCTGCTGGCGCGCGTCGGGCGTGGTGTTGCAGAGTTGTTCCGTCTGCTCGACGAACTGGATCGCGCAGCACTCGCGGCACAGAAACAGCTGACGATTCCTTTTGTACGACAGGTGCTCGGTAGCTGAGCCTCAGCGTTCCCAGCCCTCAAGGCGCAGCGCAGCTTCCGCAACACGCCGACCCAGGTGCTGTGCGATGCGTGCTTCGTCGGGGCTCGGTTCAGTCTGGCTGGCATCCGGTGCAAAATGGCTTGCCCCGTAGGGGCCACCGCCGCCGCGCGTACTCGTCAGCGCATTTTCCGAGTACGGAATACCGACCAGCAGCATGCCGTGGTGCAGGAGTGGCAGGGCCATGCTCAGCAGCGTGCTTTCCTGGCCGCCATGCAATGAACTGCTGGAAGTGAATACACCGGCCGGCTTGCCGCGCAGCGTGCCGGCCAGCCACTCGCTGCTGGTGCCATCGATGAAGTACTTCAGTGCGGCGGCCATATTGCCGAAACGAGTGGGACTGCCGAGCACCAGTCCGGCACAGCGTTGCAGATCCTGGCTGGTGACGTAGGGCGCGCCTTCGGCGGGTACCTCCGGCATGCGTGCGCCAACCCCGGATGTGACGGAGGGAACCGTGCGCAGGCAGGCACTGACACCGGTGACGGCATTGATGCCACGGGCGACCTGGCTGGCGAGTGCCGCCACCGAGCCGTTTCTTGAGTAGTAAAGGACGAGTACTTCAGACATGGTCGCCAGCTTACTGTGAATCGTGGCGGGCAGTGTATGGCTTGACGGATACCGCATGGAACTCGTAGCGTGCGGCGGCTCCATCTCCTGGCGTGGCTGTATATAAATGGTGCCTGTCGTCTGTCGTCGATTTCTGGTGTCCGGCACCGTGCAGGGCGTATTTTTTCGCGCGAGCACGGCCCGCCAGGCTGAGCAATTGCAGTTGCGTGGCTGGGCGAAGAATCTGCCTGACGGCCGGGTCGAAGTACTCGCGATCGGTACGCCTGAAGCCGTGGCGCAACTGAGCGACTGGTTGTGGCAGGGTCCGCCACGTGCCCGTGTGGCAGCGGTTGAAGCGAGTGAGGCGGCCGCGAATGATTACGCCGCGCTATCCGATTTTCGTACCGGCTGACTGACAGCTGTTATTGCTTGTACCAGCGGGACTGCAGCCGGTCGAACACCAGGTTGGGATATTTCTGACTGCCGAGGCTGCCGTTGTAGCGCGCCAGAGCCCGGTTCCAGTTGCCGTTTTCCATGTCGTAGTAGTAACGCAGAATCGTGCAGCCCATGCGGATGTTGTCCTGGATGTCGAGCAGGGAGTGGCCCGGCATCTCCAGTTCCTTGAGCCAGAAACGCATGATCTGCATCAGGCCCTGTGCATTGGCGCGCGATACGGCATAGCGCTGGAAACCGCTCTCCACATCGATGACTGCCAGCACCATCTCCGGCGGCAGCTTTGCGCGCACCGCTTCGCGGTGTACGGCCTGCAGGATTTCGATCCGCTCCTCCGGGTCGGGGACCTTGCGTGCGAGACGGCTGGCCATGTCGGTCAGCCAGACCTCGGCGTCATAGCGGTCCTCAAAGCTGATGGGTTCAGCGAGTGCTGCCTGCAGTCGCAGGCGCAGAGCAGGATCGTGCTCCTGGCTGGCAGCCGTTGCAGCGGCGGGGGCGAGCAGGCTGACGGTGAGCAGTGTGCCCAGTGCCAGCAGGCCGCCGGCGCTAACCCTGGGCAGCTGACGACTGCTGCTTGCGCAGAAATTCCACCACGTCTTCAAGTGCTGTCTGCTCCTCGGCGCCACTTTGCCGGTTCCGGTACTCAGCCTTGCCGTCCTTGACGCCCCGTTCACCGACCACGATACGGTGCGGAATGCCCAGCAGGTCTGCATCCGCAAACTTTACGCCTGGGCGGGCATCGCGGTCATCAAAGAGTACCTCGATGCCGGCGGCAAGCAGATCCTTGTACAGCTTCTGCACGGCTGCCGTGACGGACTCCGACTTTTTCGGATTGAGTTCGATCAGCATGACCGCATACGGGCTCATCGGCTCGGGCCAGATGATGCCGTTGGCATCGTGGTTCTGCTCGATCGCTGCGCCGAGTATCCGCGAGACGCCAATACCGTAGCAGCCCATGGTCATGACCCGTTCCTTGCCGTCCTGGTCGAGCACCGTTGCATGCATGCTCTGGCTGTACTTGTCGCCCAGCTGGAAGATATGTCCGACCTCGACACCGCGTGCGATCGACAGCGTGCCGCCACCGCCCGGGCTCAGGTCGCCTTCAACGACATTGCGTATATCGTGTGCTGCCGGTTCCGGCAGATCGCGTTGCCAGTTGACGCCAGTCAGATGGGTGTCCGGTGTATTGGCGCCGCAGGCGAAATCAGCCATGACCAGAGCGCTGTGATCGGCAAACAGCGGGATACTCAGGCCGACGGGTCCCAGTGAACCGACCGGTGCGCCGAGTTCGGTGAGTACGCGTTCGGGTGCCGCCATACGCAGCGGACTGGCGATGCCGGGCAATCGTTCGGCCTTGAGCGGATTGAGTTCGTGGTCGCCGCGCAGGCACAGCGCGATGAGTCCACCCTCGCTGCCTTCCACGATCAGGGTCTTCAGGCATTGCTGTGTGGCGATCTTCAGATGTGCGGCGACCTCATCGATGCTGCGTACACCGGGCGTGGGCACATGCGCCAGCGCCATGCCCGCAGTGGGCCTTGCTGAGTGCGGGGCGAGAGCGGGAGCCAGTTCGACATTGGCCGCAAAGCTGTCGCCCGCGCACCATGCGATCTGGTCTTCGCCGGACTCAGCGAGCACGTGAAATTCCTGTGACTTTGAGCCGCCGATCTCGCCACCATGGGCGTCGACCTTGCGAAAACGCAATCCGAGGCGCGTGAAGATGCGCGTATAGGCTTCTGCCATGCGCTCGTAACTATCGTCGAGCGAGGCCTGATCGAGGTGAAAAGAGTAGGCGTCCTTCATCACGAACTCGCGGGCGCGCATCACGCCGAAACGCGGCCGGATCTCGTCACGGAATTTGGTGTTGATCTGGTAGTAGTTGACCGGCAGCTGCTTGTAGCTGCGCAACTCACGCCGTGCGATCTCCGTGACGACTTCTTCGGCGGTTGGCGCAAAACAATAGTCGCGATCGTGCCGGTCGCGAATGCGCAGCAGCAGGTCACCGTAAATGTCCCAGCGGCCGGTTTCCTTCCAGAGTTCGGCGGGCTGGACCACCGGCATCATGATCTCGAGTGCACCGGCGCGATCCATTTCCTCGCGGATGATCTGCTCGACCTTGCGCAGTGCGCGCAGGCCGAGCGGCATCCAGCTGAAGAGTCCCGAGGACAGGCGGCGGATAAGGCCGGCACGCAGCATCAGTTGATGGCTGACGATCTCGGCATCTGCCGGAACTTCCTTGAATGTGGTCAGTGGCAGTTGCGTCAGTCGCATGCGTAAGGATCCTTCAGGGCGTGTATTGCGGGGCGGCTGTGTGGCCGGCAGGCATTCTAGCCCCTCAGCTGCACAATGGCGGATAATCACCGCATGTCACTGTCCGGCAAGTAGCCGGAATACGGGAGCGGGTCATGCGCCTTTATACTTTTACCATCACGCCGAATAACCGGAAGGTCGAGGCCTTTGTCCGGCACTTCGATCTGGATGTCGATATTCATCTGGTGAGCTTCAAGGACAAGGAAACGCAGAGTCCGGCCTTTCTGGCCATCAACCCGATGGGCAAGGTGCCCGCACTGACAGACGGGGATTTCAATCTCTGGGAGTCGAATGCGATCCTGACTTACCTCGCGACGAAATTCCCCGAGACCGGCACATTGCCTGCCGATGCGCGCGGGCGTGCCGAGGTGGACCGCTGGCTGCACTGGCAGAGCTGTCACCTGGTGTCCGCCCTGGGTGCGCTGAAAACCGGTGCCGAGACTGATGTGTCTACAGTGACGCCCCTGCTGAAGATTCTCGAGCAGCAGTTGGCTGGCCGGGAATATCTTCTGGGTGCACTGACGGTCGCCGACTTTGCGATTGCTGCCTATCTGATGACCAAGCTCGGCCGCCAGCTCGACTACCAGGCATGTCCGAATGTGCTTGCCTGGGTTGAGCGCATGAGCAGGCTCAAGGGCTTCGAGGTCACCCGGGTCAAGATGCCCTGAATGTACAACCGGCCGTCTGTGCATGGCACTATGTCGGCAGATATGCGGGAAGGGACGATGCACGAAACCGAAGACACAGACAGTCACCCGCGTCGGCGCGCGATTTATCTGCTGCCGAACCTGTTCACGACCGGTACCCTGTTTGCCGGTTTCTACGGCATCGTCGCGGCGATTGATGGCAACTATCAGCCGGCAGCGATCGCGATCTTCGTCGCCGGCCTGCTCGACGGCATGGATGGCAGGCTGGCACGTCTGACCAATACCGAATCCGAATTCGGCAAGCAGTACGACAGCCTGGCCGATATGGTTGCCTTTGGCATGGCTCCGGCGATTATCGTCTACCAGTGGGGACTCAAGGCGCTGGTCGGCTATGGTTGGGCCTGGGGCAAGCTGGGCTGGCTGGCGGCTTTTCTGTATGCGGTCGCAGCTGCGCTTCGGCTGGCGCGTTTCAACGTGATGGCGAAGACCGTCGATCGGCGCTTTTTCGAAGGACTGCCGAGCCCATCGGCGGCGGGGCTGATCGCGAGCATGGTCTGGGTAGCCGCTGATCTCGACATCGACGCATTGCCTACACTCGCTTTCGTTACGGCGCTTACCGTGCTGGCAGGTGCGCTGATGGTCTCGCGGCTGGCGTATTACAGCTTCAAGAGCCTTAGCCCACGCGGGCGTATCTCCTTCGCATATGTACTCATCATTCCGCTGATCTTCGTGCTCATTGCCATCGACCCGCCGCGCGTCTGCTTCTTTCTGGCATGCACTTACGCGCTGTCTGGCATCGTGGTCAGTTTGTGGCGACGCAGGCGTCGGCAGTCCAGCCGCGCGCGCCACAACGAGTCTGCGCCGCCATCGGAGCAGTGAGCCTGGTGGTGGAGCGCAGTAAAGCCAGATCCCGGCCCGGACCACGCCAGCAGCAGGCGCTGGCAGCCATGGGTATACAGATCTGGGTGCCGCGCATCGCGTCGACGCATACGGACGAACAGCCATCCGCAGCAGTGGGGGCTTGGGATGCGCTGGAAGCCGAGGTTGCCGCCTGTACCCGCTGTGCCTTGCACCAGACGCGGACCCGTACCGTGTTTGGTACCGGTGCACACGATGCGCGCTGGCTGGTGATCGGCGAGGCACCGGGTGCCGATGAGGATCGACAGGGTGAGCCTTTCGTTGGACGCGCCGGTCAGTTGCTGACCGAGATGCTGCGTGCGGCTGGGCTGTCCCGTGAGCAGGTGTTTATCGCCAATATCCTGAAATGCCGCCCCCCGGAAAACAGAGACCCAAAGCCTGAAGAAACAAAGAGTTGTGATGGTTATCTGCAGCGACAGATAGCCCTGGTCCAGCCTGGGCTGATCCTTGCGGTTGGGCGGATCGCAGCGCAGAGCCTTTTGCAGGTAGATACGCCAATCGGCAAGTTGCGCGGACAGCCACACGAATATGGTTTGGCAAAGATACCGGTTGTAGTGACCTACCACCCGGCCTATCTGTTGCGCAGTCCCACTCAGAAAGCACGTGCGTGGGACGATCTGTGCCTGGCGCGCAGTATCGTGGCACCGTTGTAGCGAGCGTTTTGCATGAGCGCGGAACCCCGATTTTTTCCGGCCCTCATTCGCGAGATGCGGCAGACGGATCTGGCTACGGTCGCGGGCATCGAGCGCAGTGCTTATGAATTCCCCTGGAGTCCCGGCATATTTCGCGATTGTCTGCTGGCTGGATATACCAGCCTGGTTCTGGAGCAGGGGACGGCGGTGATCGGCTACGGAATCATGTCGGTGGCTGCTGGTGAGGCGCATCTGCTCAATCTTGCTCTGGCGGAATCAGCACGTGGTCAGGGACACGGACGGCGCTTGCTCGATCACATGCTGGATCTGGCCCAAGGGGCGGGTGTAGAGGGCTTGTATCTCGAGGTGCGGCCGAGCAATCGTGCAGCGCTTGCGCTGTATAACGGCGCCGGTTTTCAGGTGATCGGTCGGCGCCGTGCGTATTACCGGGCGGTGGGCGGTGCTGAGGATGCGGTGGTGCTGGTGCGGCGCTTGCGGCGCCAGCGCTGAATCCTGCCCTGCATGCTATCGCTTTGGCGCAATCGACCGGTTCTGGCCTGGGCATTTTATGACTGGGCAAATTCAGCATTTTCACTGCTGGTGGTCACCGTATTCGTACCGCTCATGCTGGGCAGTTTCTGGAACGATGGTGCAGCCTCGCCGCTGACCACGTTTCGTCTCGGTGTGGGTAACGGGATCGCCAGTGCAGTGGTTGTCCTGCTGGCTCCCTTGCTCGGTGCGATGACCGATCGCGCGCGGCGCAGAAAACCCTGGCTGGCGCTGTTCACCGGCCTTGGCGTACTGGCGACCGCAGGGCTGGCGGCAGTCGGTCCGGGTGGCTGGCTGCTGGCGCTGACCTGCTTCGTGCTCGCTTCGATAGGCTTCTTTGCGGCAAACAGTCTGTACGACGCCTTGCTCATCGATGTCGCACCACCACAGGCCTATGACCGTGTGTCGGCGCTGGGCTATGCACTGGGCTATCTTGGCAGTGCACTGCTGTTCGTGTTGAGCATCGCCATGCTCACTGCACCTGAACGCTTCGGTTTTGCCACGCCGGTGACCAGCATCCGCTTTTCATTTCTGATGGTTGCGATCTGGTGGGCGGTATTCACGCTGCCGTTGCTGTTCTGGGTCCGTGAGAAGAATACCGGGCGTGTGCCCGCATCCGGCGGTGTACGGGCCGGCTTCCGGCAGTTGTACGCCACGCTGCAGGCTGTGCGCGGTCAGCCGCAATTGTTGCGCTTCCTGATCGCCTACTGGCTGTACATCGACGGGGTTTACACGATCATCAAGATGGCAGTCGACTACGGCCTGTCGCAGGGGCTTTCATCTACCGATGTGACGGGCGCGATCTTGCTGACCAACTTCATCGGGTTCCCGGCCGCCATCGCTTTCGGCTTGCTGGGCGAACGGGTAGGTGCCCGCCGTGGCATCTATCTGGCGCTGGCGATCTATATCGTTGCGACGACTGCCGCAGTATTCATGACGACCGCAGCTCACTTCTATGCACTGGCGATTACCATCGGCCTGGTGCAGGGTGGGGTGCAGTCGCTGAGTCGTTCGCTCTATGCCCGGCTCATTCCGGCCGACAGCCGCGGCGAGTATTTCGGCTTCTACAACATGATGGGCAAGTTTTCCTCGATACTCGGTCCGGTGCTGGCCGGAACAGCAGCGCTGGCATCGGGCAGTCAGCGCGTCGGTATTCTGTCGATTCTGCTGCTGTTTACAGCAGGCTTCTGGTTGCTCAGCCGCGTGCATTTGCCGGCGGAAGCTGCAACTGCCTGACCAGGCGTCTGAAGCGCTGTATCTCCGCAGGGCTCGCGCTACTGTCATAGCGCAGGCGCAGATACAGTGCTGTGAGGCTGTTCAGCGGAGCCGCGAGATCCGGTCGTGCAGCGATGACGACAGCTGCATATTCGCTCGGCGCTTCGGCCGGTTTTCGGTTGCGGCTGAGTTTGGCGAGACGCCGGCACAGATGCTGCCAGCTTTGTTCCAGCGGATCCTGATTGCGCTCGCGATTGCGTAGCGTGAGCCAGGTGAAGAGCAGCAGTATCACGGCAACGGTGACGGCGCAGACCAGTGCCAGATCGCGCAGTGACGGCGTGTTGAAGCCGAGCTTGCCGAGTAATGCATTCTGCTGATCGGGACCGAAAGCCAGCACCCAGCGATCCCAGTTTGCATTGAGTGCATCCCAGCCAAAGGCCAGGCGTCCAAGCCACGGACTCTCGCCCAGCAGCGGTAAGCGTGCACTGAAAGAACCGGGCAGTAGTGCCGCGCTCATGCCTTCTTCAACGCGTTGTGGTGCTACGGCGGAAGTCGGGTCGTAGCGTTGCCAGTAGCCATCCAGCCAGACCTCGGTCCACGCATGTGCATCTGACTGACGCACGATCCAGTAGTCGGCCAGCGGATTCGGTTCACCACCCTGATAGCCGGTGACGACCCGGGCTGGAATACCAGCCGCCCGGGCCAGCACTGCGAATGCCGAGGCATAGTGCTCGCAGAAGCCGCGGCGAGTCTGAAACAGAAAATCGTCAACCGGATGATTGCCGAGTGGTGGTGGTTCCAGCGTGTAGTAAAAGGCCTGCTGCCTGAACATGTCGAGCACACTGCGCAGATAGGCTGTGTCAGATCCAGCCGCAGCGCGCATCTCATTGGCGAGAGCGACACTACGCGGATTGCGCGGTGCGCTGAGGGTGACCGGTTCGGGTGCCCGGACATCGCGGAAGCGTGGTGTGGTCGCCGAGCGCCCGCGCCAGATATGGCGCTTGGTGAGCGGTTTGCTGCTCAGCAGTTCGTGTGCCGCACTCAATGAGGCACCTGCTGCGTCCCAGCTGAGGGGGGTCTCAAGCGGCAGCAGCCAGCGTTGGTGGTGTGCTTCGAGCACGACTTCATAGTTGTAGAGGGTGTTGGCTGCCGGAGTCTGCGGCGCTGGCCGGCCAGCTTTCTGTTTGCGCGCCGAATCGGGTAGTGCCCGCCAGTGGCGCCCGTCGAAACTTTCCAGCACCGGTCCGCGCCAATACAGTTGTGCCCGTTCTGGCGGTACGCCATCGAAACGCACGCGGAAGGCAACCTCAGCTGATTGTGCGAGCGAGGTGATGTCGCCTGGACTCATCTGGCTGGACAGTCCGGTGCGGCCGTTGTGGCCGTTTGTTGGCAGGGCCCATAAAGGTGCGGGCAGCCGTGGAAACAGCAGGAACAGTGCGAGCGCCAGCGGTATGGCGTGCATCAACAGGCGTGCGGTGAGCCGCAGGCCGGTCAGCGGTGTCAGCGCCTGGCTGCTGCGCGCTGCCTGGAGCAGTGCGAGGGTGCCTGCCACCACGCCGGCAGCCAGCAGCGGCACGCCGCTGAGTGACTGTTCGCGCAGGAATGCGGCAAACAGCACGAACCATGCGATCAGCACCACCAGGCTGCGATCGCGTGCGCTGTGTGTTTCGAGCAGTTTGAGGGCCAGCATGAGGATCAGCAGCGCGGAGCCGACATCCAGTCCGGAGATCTGCCGATAAGCGAAGCCGACAGCGAGGCTGCTGCCAAGTGTGAGTGTGGCGCGCAGGATTTTGCCCGGCAGTGGCCAGCGTTTGAGTGCGGCGCCCAATCGCCAGACGGCAGCCACCAGGATGATGGCCGAGATCCACAACGGCAGTGTCCTGATATGTGGCGCGCTGACCACGGCGATCAGCAGCAGCAGCCATGACAATTGCGCCACCGAGCTGTGCTCGACAACGGGTAAGCCCGCTGCTCGCCAGCCGCGGATTGCCTTAGCGGCCATGACCAGGCGTCTCCGGTGCAAAGACGGCCAGCGTTCGCAGGCAACGGTAATAGTGGTCGCGTCCGTTGGCCGGTGGCAGTTCGGTGCCTGGTAGTCGCAGCCCGTAGCGGTGTCCGGCCGTATCGGCATCGAGGATCAGGCGGGTGAGCAACGAGAGTCGGGCCTCGGTGTCCGTGGTGTCGAGCGCATTCCAGTCCAGCCAGACTGAACCGGCACCGCTGCGAAAGTCCTTGGCCAGCAGATGTCCGCTGCGCGCGACCGCCTTCCATGCAATCCGTGCCGGTGATTCGCCAGGTACCGCTGTGCGAAGCCCGACGAACTCGTCGCTGCCGTGCAGGGTATCGCCGGCGTGTTCGAGGTCGGCGGCCTGTGCTGGCAGTACAGCGCCGCGCCGCTCAGCCGGCTGCGGATAGACCATGAGTTCCATGTCCGGGTACAACCATGCCCAAGCCTCAAACAGGCCAAAGGGGTGGCGGGTACTGATGCGGATTTCCGGACAGGCTTGCGAGCCACGCCGACTGGTTGGCAGACACAGGCGTAGTGTCGCGCTGCCGTCGGTGGCAAGGTCAGTGGGTGGCGTCAGTGCACCGGCTGGTCCTGCGCTGATCTGCCAGCGTGTGCTGTGCCCGGGATTCGCGATGCGCACCGCGCACTCGAGCATTTCACCGGCGAATACCGGTGCACAGCTCTGAACGGTCACCTGCAATCCCGCCAGGTTTCTCTGGCAGTGATGGATGCTGATCACGGTAACTGCCGTCAACAGGAAGGCCAGCGCAAAGCCCATGTTGTTGCTGTAGTTGAGCGCGCCGAGCAGCATGGTGAATAACACCAGGCCGAAGCCAAGTCCGGTGCGGGTCGGGAGAATGTAGATGCGACGCTGATGGAGCCGGATATTTTCGCCGTCCGGTCCCTGGCGTCGCCGGAACCAGCGCTGTATCAGCGGTACCGGTGCCAGGCGAGGGGTTTGTGTGTCCACAGCGCTATGGAATCGGCACTGACTCCAGCACCAGTCTGGCTGGATCGTGAACAGCAGCCGGGCTGCCAGGACGGGGCTGCAGCCGATGACCGGCCACGGCGGGGAACACTGCTTTGACGTCCTCCGGATGCACACCCGGGTGGCCGCGCAGCAGGGCGAGGCAGCGCGCAGCCATCACCAGATCCTGTGCACCGCGCGGCGACAGCCCCAGTTCAAACAGGGCTGACTGGCGCGTATGGCGTACCAGTGCCTGCACGTAGTCGAGCAGTGCATCGGCGAGGAACAGTTCACGGGCTGCAGCCTGCAGTGTCTTGAGACCAGCGCTGTCGATCACCGGTTGCAACTCGTTCAGCAGCAGACGCCGGTCATCGCCGCGCAGCAGTTTTCGTTCCAGTACCTCGGCCGGATAGCCGAGTCCGAGTCGCATCAGAAAGCGATCGAGTTGCGATTCAGGCAGGGGGTAGGTGCCGGCCTGATGCAGTGGATTTTGTGTGGCGATGACGAAAAAAGGTACCGGGAGTTCGTGCGTTTTGCCGTCCAGCGTGACCTGGTTTTCCTCCATGGCTTCCAGCAGTGCGCTCTGGGCCTTCGGCGTGCTGCGATTGATTTCATCAGCAAGCACGATATGGGCGAACACGGGGCCGGGATGAAAACGGAAGCTCGCGGACTCCTGGTCGTATACCGACATGCCGATGATGTCGGCAGGCAGCATGTCGCTGGTGAACTGGATGCGACGGAATGACAGGCCGAGTACAGCGGCCAGTGCGCGTGCCAGCAAGGTTTTTCCGACACCTGGCACGTCTTCGATCAGCAGATGACCACCGGCCAGCAGGCAGGTGAAGGCCAGTTCTATTTCAGGCTGCTTGCCGAGAATGACCTGCCCAACCTCACGGTTGACCTGCTCGGCTAGCTGCCTGGCATTCTGCAACTGATCCGCATTCGCCAGTGCTGTGACATTCCGCGCCATGGCTGGATTCCGGTGGGGTCGGTTTCGTCGGGACGATAGCATGTCATCCTGCCTCAATCGCCGCCCAACGGGCGCGAACTGCGGCACAGATCCGTTGGCCTTCGGTCACTTTCCGTGTCATGCCATACTCAGGGGCCGGGCATTGCCTGATTGCGGGAAACAGCCATGACAGGGTTCACACCGGGCGGTCGCTCCGAAGATGAGTGGCGTCAGCTGCTGGATGGCGATCGCTGCAGGGTCCTGTTCCAGGAAGGAACGGAGCCGCCTTTCAGTAGCCCGCTGAACGAGGAAAAGCGTGCGGGGACCTTTATCTGTGCGGCCTGTTATCTGCCGTTGTTCACCAGTGACGGCAAGTATGACAGCGGTACCGGCTGGCCGAGTTTTTTCCAGCCGGTCGATCCGGGCAATATCGTCACCCGTCGCGATTTCCGCATGCTGTTGCCGCGTACCGAGTATCACTGTGCACGCTGCGGTGGCCACCAGGGGCACGTCTTCGGGGATGGGCCGGCGCCGACCCGCCAGCGCTATTGCAATAATGGACTGGCGCTGCTGTTCGTCGCTGAAGGTGAGTCGCTGCCTGAGTTGCGCTGAACGGCAGACTGCGAGCGATTACAGGGCCGCGAGCTGCTGCAGCTGCTCATCCAGTTTGGCCAGATCGCGACGCAATGCCGCCTGACGTTCCCGCTCTTTTTCGACCACGGCTGCCGGCGCATTGTTGACGAAGCTTTCGGTGGCCAGTTTGTTGTCGATACGTGCGAGATCCGCGCTGAGCTTCTGCTGGTTCTTTTCCAGGCGCGCACGTTCGGCTGCCACGTCGATCAGGCCGGCGATCGGTACCAGGATCTTCAGGTTGCCGAGCAGGGCGGTGGCAGAAGCGGGTGGAGTCTCGCCGGGTGGCAGGAGTGTGATCTCCGTGAGCCGGGCGAGATTGCGCAGATAAGCCGCATGTACTTCAAGCAGCTGCTGATCGGCAGTGGTTGCATCCTGCAGCAGTACCGACAGACGCTTGCCCGGCGGAATATCCATTTCGCCACGAATCTGCCGGACACCGAGCACGAAACCCTGGACCCACTGCAGCTCGGCTTCCGCTGTCGGGTCGACGGGAAACTGTGCCGGATCCGGCCAGTTCTGCAGCATGATCGTATCGCCACAGGTGCCGGTGAGTGGCGCTACACGCTGCCAGATTTCCTCGCTGATGAACGGCATCAGCGGATGTATGGCGCGCAGCATGTTTTCCAGCACCGTGATCAGCGTGCGTCGGGTGAGTGCCTGTTCGGCCGCTGATCCGCCGCCTTCCATCAGCAGCGGCTTGATGAGCTCGAGATACCAGTCGCAGTACTCGTTCCAGATGAACTCATAGAGCGCACGTGCAGCGAGATCGAAGCGATAGTCGCCAAAATGGCCATCGACGGCTTCGACGGTCCGGCTGAAGCGCGACAGTATCCAGCGATCCGGCAGACTCAGTGCGTGCATTCCGGCAGCGCCTTGTGCGATTTCCCGGTCAGCGACGTTCATCAGCACGAAACGCGCTGCATTCCATATCTTGTTGCAAAAGTTGCGATAGCCTTCGATGCGATTCAGGTCGAAACGGATGTCGCGGCCGGTGCTGGCCAGCGCAGCAAAGGTGAAGCGCAGCGCGTCGGTGCCGAAATCTGGAATACCGTTCGGAAACTGTTTGCGCGTGGCTTTTTCGATCTGCGGTTTCAGTTGCGGCTGCATGAGGCCGGTGGTGCGCTTGGCGACCAGGGTCTGCAGGTCGATGCCGTCGATCAGATCCAGCGGGTCGATGATGTTGCCCTTGGACTTCGACATCTTGTCGCCGTTCTCGTCGCGGATCAGTCCGGTGATGTACACCTCACGGAAGGGCACATCGCCAGCGAACTTGAGTCCGAACATGATCATGCGCGCGACCCAGAAGAAGATGATGTCGAAGCCCGTGACCAGTACGCTGCCGGGATAGAAGGTTTTCAGCGCTGTGGTCTGCTCCGGCCAGCCGAGTGTCGAGAAAGGCCAGAGTGCCGAGGAAAACCAGGTGTCGAGCACGTCTTCATCCTGGCGCAGGGTCGTGCTGGCAGGGATACCGTGCTTCTCTCTTGCGGCGGCTTCGGTGTGAGCGACATAGACCTGTCCTGCATCGTCGTACCAGGCGGGGATGCGGTGACCCCACCACAGCTGCCGGCTGATGCACCAGTCCTGAATGTTGTGCATCCACTGGTAATAGGTTTTTGTCCAGTTTTCCGGTACGAAGCGGATCCGTCCCTCTTCAACGGCTGCGATCGCGGGTTCAGCCAGCGGCGCGATCTTCACGTACCACTGATCAGTGAGCCAGGGTTCGAGCACGGCGTTGCTGCGGTCGCCACGCGGGATCTGCAGGGTATGCGCGTCGATGCGTTCGACGAGCTCCATTGCCTCCAGCAGTTCGACCACGCGTTTGCGGGCAGCAAACCGGTCCATGCCATGCAACTCAGCGGGAATTTCCGCAAAGGCCTGTGCCGGGTCATAACCTGAGCCGTGCGCATCGGCGCGGCTCAGGATGCGGGCATCGCGGTCGAAGATATTGATCAGCGGCAGCTCGTGCCGTTTGCCGACTTCGTAATCGTTGAAGTCATGTCCCGGGGTGATCTTGACGCAACCTGAACCGAACTCTGGGTCCACGTAGTCGTCGGCGATCACCGGAATCAGACGGCCAGTCAGCGGCAGCCGGATCTGTTTGCCGACCAGATTGGTATAGCGCGCATCCGCAGGGTTCACCGCCACGGCGGTATCGCCGAGCATGGTTTCGGGTCGTGTCGTGGCGACCACCACGTGCCCGGAGCCATCAGCGAGTGGATAACGGAAGTGCCAGAGTGAGCCCTGTCCGGCTTCGGACTGGACTTCCAGGTCGGAGAGCGCGGTGTGCAGCACCGGATCCCAGTTGACCAGACGCTTGCCTCTATAGATCAGTCCTTCGTCATGCAGCCGGACGAAAACTTCCGTAACGGCCTCCGACAGGCCCTCGTCCATCGTGAAGCGGTCACGCGACCAGTCCACCGAGTTGCCGAGCCGGCGCATCTGTCGTGAAATCGTTCCGCCGGATTCCTGCTTCCACTGCCAGACGCGGGTGAGAAAAGCCTCGCGGCCGAGTTCCTGACGGGTCTTGCCTTCGGCATTGAGTTGACGCTCGACCACCATCTGGGTCGCGATGCCGGCATGATCGGTGCCCGGTTGCCAGAGCACATTGTCGCCGCGCATGCGGTGATAGCGGGTCAATGCATCCTGCAGCGTGTGCTGGAATGCATGTCCCATATGCAGGGTACCGGTGACATTGGGCGGCGGGATCATGATGCAGTAGGGTGCGCCACGACCCGCGGGCGCGAAATAACCGGCCGCTTCCCACTGCTGATACCACTTCTGCTCGATGGCAGCTGGCTGGTAGGTCTTGTCCATTGATGATTCGGAATCCACTCAGCTACCCTGGCTTTCGTCGTCAAAATGCTCGCGGAGTACCTGGTCGATCAGTTCCGGGAGTTCGTTGCGCAGCCGGCTGACGACTTCATCGAACAGCACTGCTTCCATTTCCTTGAATGCGCCATGCAGCAGCTTTTCGACAAGCATGAAACTGCCGGTGGCGATGCGTACCTGCAGTTCGGCAAGTTCAGTTTCGCTGAGTGTCGGACGCGCCAGTTCATCAGCAGCGCTGCGTCGTGGCCTGGCGACGATATCCGTGAGCACGGGAATTCTGGTTCTGTCCATGGCTTCAATCGACCTGGTGTGTTTCCGGTTCGAGGTTATTCTGACGGTAGAACCGGTGTCGGGCACGACCAGCCTCCCGGCATTCCGGATTGCCGTCGATGATCTCGGCGACCCGTGCGCAGTGCCGGAAGAAATCCGGTACCTCGGCAGCCAGATTGATCAGCAGGTCGATGGCTGGCGGCTCCCCGGTACCATCGCCGATGGTGACCGGCGCAGCGGGCGGCCGTGCCGGGTCCAGTCGCTCATGCGGTATGAAGCTGCCCTGGCGAAAGGTCCACAGCAACTTGTCCAGTAACTCGGTATCGGCACGCGTAGCGGTGTGCAGGTGGATCCGCTGGTTGAGGCGGTAGGCTTTCTCGGTCAGGCGACAGGCGTAATTGAAGCGCGCGACGGGTTCCTGCGCAGCCAGCACATAGAACGATACCCGTACGGGCGCTTCAGTCACGATGCGTGCTGCTCCGGTCAAACACTTTGCAGTAAATATTCCATGAGCAGCGGAACAGGTCGGCCGGTGCCGCCCTTGTTGCTGCCCTGGACCCATGCGGTGCCTGCGATGTCCAGATGGGCCCAGGTGTTCTTGCCGACGAAGCGCGACAGAAAGGCCGCTGCGGTGATGGTGCCGGCATCGCGCCCACCGATGTTGGCGATATCGGCAAACGGACTCTTGAGCAGTTCGCCATACTCGTCATCAAGCGGCAGACGCCAGGCGCGGTCACCGGCATTCTGCCCGGCATTGAGCAGCGCTTCAGCCAGTTCGTCCGAATTCGACAGCAGTCCTGAGCGCACCCGTCCCAGCGCAATCAGGCAGGCTCCGGTCAGGGTTGCGATATCGATCATTACGGCCGGTTTGAAACGCTGGGCGTAGGTCAGGGCATCGCAGAGAATCAATCTGCCTTCGGCATCGGTATTGAGAATCTCGACTGTCTGGCCAGACATCGTACGCACGATGTCGCCCGGGCGTGTCGCGGTGCCGCTGGGCATGTTTTCGCAGGCCGGGACGATACCGATGAGATTGATTGGCAGTTCCAGTTCGGCTGCCGCCTGCAGGACACCGAGTACGCTGGCTGCACCACACATGTCGTACTTCATCTCGTCCATGGCGGCGCCCGGCTTGATCGAGATGCCGCCGGAGTCAAAGGTGATGCCTTTGCCGACCAGTACGATCGGCTTGGTCTTGGCTGTCGTGCCCCGGTATTGCAGGACGATGAAGCGCGGTGGCAGTTCGGAGCCCTGGGTGACGGCCAGCAGTGCACCCATGCCGAGCTTGCGCAGTTGGGCCGCGCGCAGTGCGGTGAGCTGCAGCTTCTTGCTCTTGCGGGCGATCTCCTGGGCGCGCTTGACCAGATAGTCCGGTGTGCACACATTGGGCGGCAGATTGCCGAGATCACGGGCGAGGGTGACGCCGCCGGCTATCGCGGTTGCATGTTGTATCGCCTGTCGGATCTTGCTCCGGTCACCCGCCACACAAGCCAGCCCGATCGATTTCAGCCGACTGGTCTCACGGGCGGGTGCTGATTTCATCGTTGTGAAGCGGTAGCTGCTTTCATGCCAGGTCTCTACGGCGATGCGGACCTTGCGGTAAGCGTTGGCATCGCTGACGGATTCAAGGCTGAGGAAGTTGATGGCATCGGCATATCCAGTTTTGCCCAGTGCGGAAAACGCGGCACGGGTCGCCTTGCGATAAGCGCGCTGGTCGAGTTTTTCGGGTACGCCGAGACCCACCAACAGGATGCGTTTGCAGGGCAGCTTGCCGGTGTGGGTCAGCAGCAGCGTTTCGCCCGCTTTGCCGCTGATGTCGCGATTCTTGAGTACATCGCGGAGCAGTCCCTTGCTGGCCGTGTCGAGCGCCTTGGCGGTATCGGAAAGGACGCCATCTGAGTATATGGCTACGATCGCACATGCGGTTTTTTGCCGGGTAGCGGTAGGCGAATTGATGGTGAATTTCATGCTGCCCTCAATGTCCTGGCGGGTGCCGGTTGTTGCCCCGGGCGTCACGGGCACCTGTTGCAGACTGACCGCCGGCAATCGGTACGCTTGACTCCCGGCAGTTGCTACCACAAGGTAGTTTGGTCGCAGGTTTTTTTGACCGTCCGGATTGCGCGGTAGTGTACTTGAATCGATATGAGCGTGGCTAAAACACCCCGCGGCAAGGCCCGTCTGCTGAATCGCTATCTGCTGCGTGAAGTCGGGCAGACGTGGGTAGCCGTGACGCTGGTCTTGCTGCTGATCCTCGCCACCAATCAGTTTGCCGCAGTACTCGGTGATGCTGCTGCCAGCCAGATTCCCCGCGATGCGATCGTCCGGGTCATGGGTCTGACGATGATCCAGTACCTCACCATCCTGGTGCCGCTCAGCTTCTTCCTCGCCATCATGTTGTCGCTGGCGCGCCTTTATCACGATAGTGAAATGGCGGCGATGATGGCCTGTGGCATTGGGCCCGCACAGCTCTACCGGCCATTGCTGGCGCTTGGCCTGCTGCTGGCGGGCGGCGTGGCATGGCTGGCGCTGGTGGCCGCCCCAGCTGCGGTGCGCGAGGTGCAGACACTTGCGGAAATCGCCCGGCGTGACACCGGCCTGGGTTTGCTGGAGCCGGGGCGCTTCATCAGCTTTGGTGACAGCAATACAGTGATGTATGCCGAGTCGCTGACCGGCGATCAGCATCTGCACAAGGTGTTCGTGCAGCGCCGAAACGGCGATCGGGTGGAGATCATCCTTGCCGATGAGGCCTGGCAGGTCGTCGCCGATGACGGCCGTTATCGTGAGCTGATCTTTGCGCGTGGCCGCCGTTATGAGGGCCGGCCGGGCGAGGCCCGGTTCCGGATTGTGGAATTTGCCGAGCACGGGATTCCGTTTGTGATTCCAGTGGCCAGAGGTTCCGCGCTTGGTCCTGGTGAGCAGACCATGACGGCATTGCTGGCTTCTGCTGCACCGGCCGATCGGGCCGAGTTGCACTGGCGGCTGGCGCCAGCACTGACTCTGCTGGTTCTGACCATCATCGCGGTGCCCTTGGCAAAAACTGAACCGCGTCGGGGGCGCTTTAGCGGTCTGGCAGCTGCCATTCTGGTCTATGTCATTTATGCCAACCTGCTGGCTGCCGGACGTGGCTGGCTGGAGCGGGCACAGGTACCGGAAATCAGCGGGCTATGGTGGGTGCATGGCGTGTTCCTGCTGGCCGCATTGCTGATGTTGCTGGTACAGCGCGGCACCTTGCGCAAGTGGTGGCGCCGCCAGCAGTCGCCGAGGGTACACGCTTGAACATCGTCGACCGATACCTGTTCATGACTATCCTGGGCACCACCGCCATGGTGCTTGCGGTGCTGATGAGCCTGGGTGGCTTTATCGAGCTGGTTGGCCAGCTCGACGATATCGGTATCGGTGGCTACGGGCTGCTGAATGCCATCGGCTGGGTGCTGATGAAGCTGCCATCGGTGCTTTTCCAGTTGCTGCCGATCGCTGCTTTGCTCGGCACCTTGCTCGGTCTGGGTATGTTGGCCAGCCGTTCTGAGCTGATCGTGTTACGCGCGGCCGGGGTGTCGCCGGCCGGGATCGCGCGAGCGGTGCTGGTGACGGGTCTGGTGTTTGCCCTATTCGGCGGGCTGCTCGGTGAGTTTGTTGCGCCACCGCTGGAACGCTATGCCCGCCAGTATCGTGCGCTGGTGAAATTTGGGCAGACCGGAGCGGGTACCGATGAGAGCACCTGGATCCGTGACGGCGAGATGCTGCTCAATGTGCAGCCGCCAACCGATGAGGACCCAGCGGGCGGCGTATACGTATTCAGGCTTGCATCCGGGAGCGCGCTTGCGGCAGTTGGCCGGGCAGGGGTGCTGCGCGAGGCGGCGGGCAATCAGTGGCTGCTCGACAATTATGTGGAGAGTGTCTTTACGCCGACTGCTGTCGAGACCTCACGTGCAGGCCAGTCGCTGGCGATCAGCGGGCTGAATCCCGACCTGCTTGGTCTGACGGTGGTGCGTACCGATTCGATGACCGGCAAAGCATTGTGGCGCTATATCAGCTACCTGAAGCGCAATGGCCTGGCAACGCGCGACTATGAGGTGGCGTTCTGGAGCCGGTTCGCGGCGATGGTCGCGGTACCGTTCATGTGTGTGCTCGCCGTACCCTTTGTGCTTGGACCTTTGCGCGGTACCGGCACCGGTGCGCGGATGGTGGTTGGCATCGGTATCGGTCTGGGCTGGTTTTTGATCAGCCGTACATTGGCTGATGGCGGCGCTGTATGGGGGCTCAATCCGGTACTGGTCGCATGGCTGCCCACCGTATTGTTGGCGGTAGCTACGGTCTGGATGGTGAATCGGGCCCGTTGAGCTCCGGCTGGTTCAGCCTGATCTGGCCGGTACCACCACCACACGCGTTCCAGCCAGGCGATCGTGCCAGGTCAGCGCATCGCGATCGATCCACAGCCAGAGCAGGCCCGCACCACAAGAGAGAATCGACAGCAGGCCGGCTGCAAAACGCAGCATGCCGGTGCGTAGATCGATCGCTTCGCCAGAGCGCTGCTCCAGCCTGATCCGCCACGTGCGCATGCCGAGTGTCTGGCCGCCACGCATCCAGCAACTGACATAGAAGGCAGCGGCCACGCCGAGCAACAGTAGCTGGTAGCCCAGCGCACCGGGGCTGATCGCCTGTCCGCCGCGCAGCATTACGAGGATCAGGGTGGTCAGCATCCAGACTGCAGCCAGCAGCAGCAGGTCATAGACGCCGGCGGCGATACGCCGCCATACGCCGGCTGTACTGAGTTGCTCGCCATGGTCTGGCGCCGGGCCTGGTTCTGACATGGTGTTGGCGCTCCCTACGAGAATCGAACTCGTGTTTCAGCCTTGAGAGGGCCGCGTCCTAACCGCTAGACGAAGGGAGCTTTGTCGGCTACGCGGCCGAAGCGGGGCTGCTATTATAGGCAGCCCGCTCGCAGTCTCAAGTCGGAGTTTTTCTTGACCCAGGCCATTATCCCCGTGGATGCTCCGCGCATCATTCCGCGTTCGGAACACAATATTTCCCGGGCGAATATCTCGCGAAATGCGCTGAAAGTCCTGTATCGGCTGAAGGATGCCGGCTTTCAGGGCTTCATCGTCGGGGGCGGGGTGCGTGACCTGCTGCTGAACCGGCAGCCCAAAGACTTCGATATCGCGACCAATGCCAGCCCGGAGGAGGTCCGCGCCGTTTTCGGCAACAGCCGCATCATCGGTCGTCGCTTTCGTCTGGTGCACGTACGCTTTCGTGACGAGATCATCGAAGTTGCAACCTTCCGTGGCGTCGGCAGCGAAGACGAGGAGAGCGAGGACCGGCAGATCCTCGATGTGACGGGTCGCATCATCAAGGACAACTCATTCGGCACCATCGAGGAAGACGCATGGCGACGCGACTTCACCGTCAACGCCCTCTATTACAACATCGCTGATTTCTCGATCTGGGATTACGTGAACGGTATGCCGGATATTGCCGATGGGTTTATCCGCCTGATCGGTGATCCGGTGACCCGCTATCGTGAAGATCCGGTGCGCATGATCCGTGCGGTGCGTCTGGCTGCCAAGCTGAACCTGAAAATCCATGCGGATACGGCAGCGCCGATCGCGCAACTGGCTCCCTTGCTCGACAATATGCCGCCGGCCCGCCTGTTTGACGAGTTTCTCAAGGTCTTTTTGACCGGATATGCGATGGAGAGTTACCGGCGACTGTGCACTCATGGCCTGCTGGCGCATCTCTTTCCTGCCACTGTGCGCTGGCTGTCAGCCGATGGTGCTGATGGCAAACGCCAGCGCTTCATCGAGCGTGCGCTGATCAATACCGATCAGAGGATCGTTGATGGATTGCCGGTAACACCGATGTTCCTGTTTGCTGTGTTTCTCTGGGGCCCCGTGCAGGAGCGCGCTGCCGTGCTGCGTGAATCTGGCGAGATGTCGGAGAACCAGGCTTTGATCGAGGCAGGTATCGAAGTGACCAATGAGCAGATTACGCGGGTCAGCCTGCCCAAGCGTTTTTCGGTGCCGATGCGCGAAATGCTGCAGCTCCAGCCGCGTTTCATGCGACGGCAGGGGCGGCGTACCGGCGTGCTGCTGCAGCACCGGCGCTTTCGCGCGGCCTATGATCTGCTGGTGTTGCGCAGCGAACTCGGCGAAGTATCACCTGAGCTGGTGGACTGGTGGACCAAGATACAGACCCTCTCACCCGATGAGCAGCAGAAGGAATTCGGTGCGCAGGCGTCGCAGCAGGGCCCACAGCAGGGCGCGCGGCCGGGTTCGCGCGGACGTCGCCGCCGGCGATCGTCTGCGTCTTCCGCCTGAAGGAGTCGGCGGTGCCGGACGCAAGCTGGGTGCCGGCCTACATAGGGCTCGGCAGCAATCTCGGTGAGCCGGTGACGCAAATCGATAGCGCACTGGCTGCGCTGGCAAGCCTGCCAGCTACCCGGCTCATCACGCAGTCCCGGCTGTATTGCAGTCCGCCACTCGGTGGCGAAGCGCAACCCGATTACATCAATGCAGTTGGCGCCATACTGACTCGGCTTGAACCGCTGACGCTGCTCGAGGCTCTGCATGTCATCGAGCGCAGACAAGGGCGCGACAGAACGGTATCCCGACGCTGGGCACCGCGTACCCTCGATCTCGATCTGCTGGTATATGGTGAGCTGAAGCTGAGCTCCGAGCGCCTTGAAATTCCTCATCCGGGCATTCCGCTGCGGAATTTTGTATTGTTGCCCTTGCTGGAAGTCGCCCCCGGTCTGCATATCGCGGGTCTGGGTCGCCTGGCAACACTGGCCGCTGCAGCGGGTAGCGCGGGACTGGAGCTGGTCAGGTGATTTGACCGATACTGTAGCTGCGAGCCTTTCGTCGACAATAACAACAATATTCAGCCAGCATGGCCAATTCTCGTTACATCGCTATTGAAGGTCCCATCGGCGTCGGCAAGACGAGTCTTGCGCGGCGGCTTGCGGCATCCATGGATGCCGAGCTGTTGCTCGAAGAGCCGGAGACCAATCCGTTTCTGGAGCGCTTCTATCGTGAACCGGATCGGGTGGCGTTGCCGACGCAGCTGTTTTTCCTCTTTCAGCGCGTACAGCAGATTGAGCAGCTGCGTCAGGCTGATATATTTTCAGAAATCAGGATTTCGGATTATCTGATGGACAAGGATCGTCTGTTTGCCGAAATCAATCTCGCGCAGAACGAACTGTCCCTGTATGACAAGGTGGCTGAATCGCTGGCTTTCTCGCCACCGGTACCTGATCTGGTCGTCTATCTGCAGGCGCCGGTGGATACCTTGCTGTTCAGGATTTCGCGTCGGGGCATAGACGCAGAGCGGCGCATTGGTCGGCGCTACCTTGAGCGTCTGGCCGAAGGTTATGCGCGCTTCTTCCACGATTACGACGCAGCGCCGCTGCTGATTGTGAATGCGGCCATTATCGACCCGGTTCATAATGAGGAACACTTCGGGATGCTGCTCGCGCAGATCGAACGCATCCGCAGTGGCCGGCATTTCTTCAACCCGGTGGTTTCGGCACTGGCCTGAGCCGGTACCCTGGAGCACAGATGTACAAGCAGTTACAGCAACGCGATCTGGCGGAAGCCCCGGTCAATGTTTCAGCATTGCGTGCAATGAAAGACCGTGGTGAGCCGATCGCCTGTCTGACGGCCTACGATGCGAGCTTTGCTCACCTGGTTGACCGTGCCGGTACGGATATCGTGCTGGTCGGTGATTCGCTGGGCATGGTGATTCAGGGGCACGATACGACGGTGCCGGTGACCGTGCAGGACATCATCTATCACTCACGTGCCGTGCGCCGCGGACTTGGTCGCGCATTCCTGATGGCAGACATGCCATTCATGAGCTACACGACGCCGGTGCAGGCGCTCGACAATGCTGTGCGGCTCATGCAGGAAGGTGCGGCGATGATGGTGAAGCTTGAGGGCGGTGCCAGCCAGGTTGGTATCGTCGAGCATCTCGCTCAGCACGATATCCCTGTTTGTGCGCATCTGGGGCTGCGTCCACAGTCTGTGCACAAGATCGGTGGCTTCAAGGTGCAGGGTCGAGGACAGGCGCAGGCCGAACAGATGCTTGAGGATGCCGTCGCGCTCGAACAGGCTGGTGCCGATATTCTCCTGCTCGAGTGCGTGCCGAATGAGCTGGGCCAGGCGGTGCGCCATGCGGTGACGGTGCCGGTGATCGGTATCGGTGCAGGCCCGGATGTTGATGGGCAGATTCTGGTGCTCTACGACATGCTGGGCATCACCCAGGGTCGTCTGCCGCGCTTTGTACGCAATTTCATGTCCGGTACGGTTTCACCACTTGAAGCGCTGCAGGCCTATGTCATGGCCGTCAAGGATCAGAGCTACCCGGCGCCCGAGCACTGCTTTTCCTGAGTTTGCCGTCAATAGCGGATTTTCAGCCTGTGAAAACCATTCGCACGATCCCGAGTCTGCACGAGACGGTGCGCGCCTGGCAGCAAGCGGGTGAAACGATTGCGCTGGTGCCGACGATGGGCAATCTGCACGAGGGGCATACCGGTCTGGTAACTCTGGCCCGCGATCAGGCGGACAGGGTGGTTGTGAGTATCTTCATCAACCCCACCCAGTTTGGTCCCGGTGAGGATTATCAGTCTTATCCGCGTACGCTTGATCATGATCGCCGTCGTCTGATGCGTGCCGGTGCGGATGTGATGTTTGTGCCCGCCGTTGAGGTGATGTATCCGTGCGGTGAGGACGCAGCTGCTGTTGTTTCGGTGCCAGGGCTATCCGGAATCCTGTGCGGCGAATTTCGGCCTGGCCATTTCGATGGCGTCACTTCCGTGGTCAGTCGCCTGTTCAATATCGTCCAGCCGAACCTGGCTATATTTGGCCAGAAGGACTATCAGCAACTCACCATTATTCGTCGCCTGCAGGCTGATCTGCACTACCCGGTAGAGATCGTCGCTGGCCCGACACGGCGTGAAGAGGACGGACTGGCACTCAGCTCGCGCAACCAGTATCTGAGTTCGGCGGAGCGAAAGCTTGCACCGACACTGTATTGCGCGGTCAGTGAGTGCGGGGATCGTTTGCGCGCCGGTATGCGCGACTATGCAGCGCTTGAGGCGCACGGCATGGCAAGGCTCGTCGCAGCCGGTTTCCGGCCGGACTACTTTGCGATCCGCAATGCAGATGACCTGAGCCCTGCACAAGCCATGGATCGCCGTCTGGTGGTGCTCGTCGCTGCACATCTCGGCCGTGCGCGACTGATCGATAACCTGCTGGTCGATCTCTGAGTCAGTTTTCGCTGGCCGACGTCCTTGCGGCGTGTTGTGCGAGCGCCCAGGCAACATGTTCGCGTACCAGTTCGACCGGATCATCACGCCTGGCCAGCAGCGCAGCCAGGACCGGTGGCGAACTCGGCGCATTGCCCAGTGCTACAGCGATATTGCGTAACCAGCCCGCATAACCAGCCCGCCGGAGGGCGCTGCCTTCGGTGCGGTTGCTCCACTCGGCTTCCGACCAGCCGAACAGCTCGACCAGGCCGGTCTGGTCCAGGCCATGTCGGGGCGCGAAATCAGCTTCCTTGCCCGGTCGGGCAAACTTGTTCCAGGGGCAGACCAGCTGACAGTCATCGCAGCCGAAAATCCGGTTGCCCATCGCAGCCCGAAACTCGAGCGGGATAGGTCCACGCGTTTCTATCGTGAAATAGCTGATGCAGCGACGGGCATCCAGCGTATAGGGTGCGATGATCGCACGGGTCGGACAGATATCCAGACAGGCCTGACAGCTGCCGCAGTGATTGCTGGCCGGCAGGTCGGTTGCGAGGGGCAGGTCGGTGTAGATCTCGCCGAGCAGAAAACATGATCCGGCATGGCGATTGATGAGGTTGGTGTGTTTACCGATCCAGCCGAGCCCTGCGGCCTCGGCCAGAGGCTTTTCCATCACCGGTGCGCTGTCGGTGAATACACGGTAACTGTGCGGCTGCACTTCCTCGCTGATCCGGTCAGCCAGTCGTTGCAGGCGCCGGCGCAGCGTCTTGTGGTAATCGCGTCCCAGCGCATAACGCGCGATATAGCCACGCTCCGGATCGGCAAGGCTGCGGGATGCCGTCGCTACGTCAGCGCTGAGGTAATCCATGCGGGCGGAAATGATTCGGCGGGTGCCGGGCCACAGCTCTGCCGGACGGCTGCGTTTGCTGCCATGCTTTGCCATGTAGTCGAGTTCACCGTGGAAGCCGGCTTCGAGCCAGCTGCCGAGACGCGCCTCTGCGCTGTCCAGGTCGATACCGGTGATGCCGATCTGCTGAAAGCCGAGCTCAAGGCCCCATTCTTTTATGCGCGTGGCGAGTTCTGGTGAGTCGGGTGCAAAAGCTGACACGGGATGACATACCGGGGCCGGTGAGGGCTGGGGCCAGCAGTATAATCATCGCCATGATCGATATGGCACGCAGCGTATGGACGCCGGCACAGGTCCGCGAGCTTGATCGCCTGGCGATCGATAGCTGCGCGATTCCAGGCTATGAGTTGATGACTCGTGCCGGGCAGGCTGCATACCGGGTTGCCCGTCAACGCTGGCCGGCCGCGCAGCGCTGGCTGGTGCTGTGTGGTGCCGGCAATAACGCGGGTGATGGTTATGTCGTTGCCCGCCTGGCGCAGTCAGCCGGTTTGCAGGTCAGCGTTGCAGCGCTCTCGGATCCAGCCCGTTTGCAGGGTGATGCGGCCACTGCCTGGCGGGATTACCTCGATTCGGGCGGCGCCGTACAACCTTTTTCGACTGCGCTGATTGGCGAGTCTGATCTGATCGTCGATGCCTTGCTGGGCACTGGCTTGCAACGTCCGGTTGTCGGCGAATATCTGGCTGCGATTGAGGCGGTAAACGCTGGCGTGGTGCCGGTATTGTCACTCGATGTGCCGAGTGGACTGGACAGTCTCAGCGGTGCAGCGCTCGGTGCTGCGATACAGGCAGACCTCACCGTCACCTTTGTAGGCCGTAAGGCCGGTCTGTATCTGGGCTCCGGGCTGGACTGCAGCGGCAAGATCGAATTTGCCGGGCTGGATATACCGGAAAGCGCTGTACGGCAGCTGCAGGGTGCGCCTCTCTTGCGCCTCTTCAATACGAGCGATCTGGCTGGCTTGCTGCCGAAGCGGTCGGCCAATGCGCACAAGGGCAGTTTTGGTCATGTGCTGATCGTCGGCGGTAATCATGGAATGAGTGGTGCGGTGCGCCTGGCTGGAGAGTCGGCTTTGCGGGCCGGTGCCGGACTGGTCACTGCAGCGACACGGCCCGAGCATGCTGCCTTGCTGAACGTGAACCGGCCGGAGCTGATGTGTGCCGGTGTGGCGACAGGCCAGGATCTGGCTCCGCTGCTGGAGCGCGCCTCGATCGTGGCCTGTGGCCCGGGTCTGGGTCGTGACCCGTGGGGGCAGGCCATGTTCGATATGGTCGTGGCCAGCGGTCTGCCGCTGGTACTGGATGCGGATGCACTCAACCTGCTGGCAGGCCGCGATCTGCGCAGGGATGACTGGATCCTCACGCCACATCCGGGTGAGGCAGGGCGGCTGCTCGGGACGAGCAGCGCACTGGTGCAGGGCGACCGGCTCGCTGCGCTCAATGAACTGAATCGACGCTATGGTGGCACCGTGATCCTCAAAGGGCGCGGTACTCTGATCGGCCGACAGGGCAGCGTGCCGGTAGTGATCGACCGGGGTAATCCGGGGATGGCAACCGCCGGCATGGGCGATGTGTTGACCGGTCTGGTTGCCGGTCTGGCAGCGCAGACCGGTTCGATGGATGTGCAGACGGCGGCCGGTGCCGCCTTTGTGCATGCGGCCGCTGGCGATGCAGCGGCGTTAACCGGCGAGCGCGGGCTGCTGGCCAGTGACTTGTTTGTACAGTTCCGGGCATGGCTGAATCCCGTCACTTGAAGTTGGCAGACCCTGCCGCAACAGAAGCTTTTGGCCATGCGTTTGCGCAGGCCATCATCGCGCTGCATCCATCACAACTCTGCATTTACCTGGAAGGTGAACTCGGCGCTGGCAAGACGGCATTCACGCGTGCGGTGCTGGCCGGGCTGGGTTATCAGGGGCGGGTGCCCAGTCCCACCTATACCCTGCTTGAACCATATGCCGTGGCTGGTTTTCAGCTCCTGCATGCCGATCTGTACCGCCTCAGGGATCCTGCTGAACTCGAGTATCTGGCTATCGCAGACCTGTTTGGCACGAATTGCCTGTTGCTGGTCGAGTGGCCGGAGCGTGGGCAGGGGCGCCTGCCGGCGGCAGATCTACGGCTGTGCTTTTCAATTGCAGATACGGGTCGTCTGGTGGTGTTTGAGGCGATGACCGCGTCGGGTGCCGCTTTACTGGAGCAGACCAGCCACAGTTCGTGAACCTAGATGGCATAAGCGATTCAGCTGATATCTTCATTTTTCCATTGATATACCGCTGCTATCCCTATATTTAAAAAAGGAATATTGTTTCCAGGGCGGGCCTGATTACGTATAATCGGCCGCGTGGTCCAGGCAGGCGGGAGGCAGAGCGTGAAACGCAGGTGGGTCAGCTGCCTTGTTTGCATCATTGCAGTCTTGCTGATTCGCGTTTCTGACGCGACCGCCGCAGAGCGCCTGCAGCTGCAGGCGATCCGGCTTGCCGAGCAGGGCGCCACGACTCATATCGAGCTGCAGCTCTCGCAGTCCGCTGATTTCAAAATGTTTACGCTGACGGGCCCGGATCGGGTAGTGCTGGATATCAGCGCTGCGGCACTGGGGCGTACCGCTTTACCTTTGCCGGGCGCAGTGGGTGTCGTACGCGACATCCGTGCAGCACATCGTGACGGCGACCTGCGCATCGTTTTCGATCTTGGGGTCGCCATGCGCCCGCAAAGCAAGATTGTGGGGGAGGGTTCGGCTGCGCGTCTGTTGATCGACTTGCAACCGGTGACAAGTGTGCCGGGAACGGTACCGGTTGCCGCGTCGTTACCAGCGGTAGTGCCCGAGCCCGAGCCCGAGCCCAGCAGCCCGAGCCGCTATCCGTGACGCCGCCGGTAGCTGTGAAGCCGCCCCGGGCGGTACGCGATATCGTGGTGGTGGTCGATGCCGGTCATGGTGGACATGATCCTGGTGCGCTTGGTGCGCGTGGTCTGCGCGAAAAGGACGTCACGCTGGCCATCAGCAAAAGGCTGGTGCGCCTGATCAACGATGAGCCAAACATGCGCGCTGTTCTGACGCGCAACGATGATCGTTTTCTGGATCTGCGCGCGCGGATGGAACGGGCGCGATCAGCCAATGCAGATCTGTTTATCTCGATACACGCTGATGCGGCGATGAACAGAAGCGCTCGTGGCTCTACGGTTTATGTGCTATCCGAGAAGGCGGCCAGTGATGAGGCTTCGCGTCGTCTGGCGGCACGGGAGAATGCGGCACTTATCGGTGGGATTAAGCTGGGTGACAAGGATCCGATCCTGGCCTCGGTCCTGATGGATCTGTCGCAGAATGCCTCCATCAGTTCGAGCATCAGCGTCGGCGATGCAATCCTTGGTCAGATGGCCATGCTGGGCCGTTTGCATCGAAATACGGTACAGCATGCTCCGTTCATGGTGCTGAAGTCGCCGGATGTGCCATCAGTGCTGATCGAGACCGCGTATATCTCCAATCCAGAAGATGAGCGTAATCTGGGTTCTTCGCAGCATCAGGAAAAACTTGCCCGTGCTGTGCTGGGTGGCGTCCGCCGTTACTTTGATGCAAATCCTTCGCTCGGCGTGATGGCAGCGACTGTCCGGCCCGAGCAAGCGCCCCGCGATATCCAGCATGTCATTCGGCGTGGCGATACGCTCTCCGGGATCGCTGACCGGTACAACATCAGCATGCAGCAGATTCGCAGCGTCAATGGCCTGCAGTCCAATACCGTACGGCTTGGGCAGACGCTGCGGATTCCCACCGAACGCACCTGAGCTGATCCCGCGTACGACCCTTTCCGGGTTGGCGTGCCTGCAGTGGTTTGCAATACCTGCGGTATTTGAAACAATCACCGGATGCCAATCCGTGAACTGCCCGCTCACCTGGTCAATCAGATCGCAGCTGGTGAGGTCGTCGAACGCCCCGCTTCAGTAGTCAAGGAGCTGCTCGAGAACAGTCTCGATGCCGGTGCTGGCCGGATAGAGATTGATCTGGAGGAGGCCGGGGTAAAGCTGTGCCGGGTACGTGATGATGGCAGTGGCATCCCGCCGGATGAGCTGTCACTGGCACTGGCCCGCCATGCAACCAGCAAGATCAGTTCTCTGGAAGAACTGGAGCATGTCGCGACACTGGGCTTTCGTGGCGAAGCCCTGCCCAGTATCGCTTCCGTATCGCGTCTGCAGATCATCTCCCGTCAGCGATCGGCGGACTCCGGCTTCATGCTTGACGGTGCTGATGGTGGCAGCGGTGGTGTCAGTCCTGCAGCCCATCCGCCCGGTACCACGGTTGAGGTGCGTGACCTGTTTTTCAATACGCCGGCGCGCCGGCGTTTCCTGCGCAGCGAGCGCACGGAATTTTCCCGCGTGCGTGAGGTGATCGAGAGAATTGCCTTGTCACGCAGTTCGGTTGCCATGCGGGTTACGCACAATCAGCGACAGATCCTCGATCTGCCAGCTGCTGTCACACCTGCCGAGTTGGTTGACCGGGTCAGCCGGGTTTGCGGACGCGAATTCACCGACAATGCGATCTATATCCAGCGTGAGTCGGGCGGGTTGCTGCTGCGTGGCTGGCTGGTGCGTCCGGTGCATGCACGCAGTCAGCCTGACCTGCAATACATGTTTCTCAATGGGCGCGCGATTCGTGACAAGTTGCTGGCCGGCGCGGTGCGCGCTGGTTATCGCGATGTCCTGTATCGCGATCGATGGCCAGCCTTTGTGCTTTATCTGGACATGGACCCGGCCTGGGTCGATGTGAATGCCCATCCGGCCAAACAGGAAGTCCGGTTTCGTGAGCCCGGTGCGGTACGCGACTTTGTACGCCGTACCGTTGAAGCAGTGATTGCAGAACCCGTGACGGCGGGTGCTGAAGCACGCGCGTCCGAGATGCATATGGAAGTACCGATGACGGCCCGGCAGGGTCCGCTGGGCTTTGCTATGCCAGTGTCATCCGGCAGCGTGCGCGAACAGTTCGCGACATACTCCCAACAGGCGGCGTCGGCTGTACCTGCGCAGCAGGTGGCGCCACTTGGCTATGCACTCGCGCAACTGCATGGCGTGTATATCCTGGCGCAGAATGAAATGGGTCTGGTGGTCGTCGATGCACATGCTGCGCATGAGCGCATCAGCTATGAGCGGCTCAAGGCCGCTGTCCGTGAGTCGGCTGTTCAGGTGCAGACTTTGCTGATGCCGCCATCGCTGGTAGTTACCGAACGCGAAGCAGAGTTGGTGGAGCAGAACGGCGAACTGCTTGAGCGTTGTGGCTTTCTGCTCACGCGCATCGCACCGGATCGAATCGTGGTGCGCGGCATTCCGGCACTGCTGGCCAGTGCGGATGCCAGTGCCCTGATACGCGAGTTGCTGCCCGGGCTGAGCACGGATCTGGTGCTGGATGATTTGCTCAATGTACTGGACCGGGTGCTGGCCGGTACGGCATGCCATGCGGCGATACGCGCCAATCGACGTCTGACTGTCGACGAGATGAACAGCCTGCTGCGCGATATGGAACGCACTGAGCGCAGCGAGCAGTGCAACCACGGGCGGCCAACCTCGGTGGCGCTGTCCATGGCCGATCTGGACCGCCTGTTTGCGCGCGGCCGCTAAGTGCGGATTCCCTGACGCCCAATGAACAACTTGCCGCTGGTCATTTGTCTGCTGGGCCCTACTGCGGCAGGCAAGACGGCACTTGCTGTGGAACTGGCCAGACGCTTTCCGGTCTCTGTGATCAGTGTGGATTCGGCGCTGGTCTACCGCGGCATGGATATTGGAACCGGTAAACCGGGGCCGGCAGTGCTGGCAGAAGTCCCGCATCGGCTGATCGATATCCGTGAACCCTGGCAAAGCTACTCTGCTGGCGAATTTGTGCGCGACGGGCGGGCGGCGATTGCCGAAGTTGTGGCGGCTGGGCGCATTCCGCTGCTGGTCGGTGGAACGATGTTGTATTTTCGCAGTCTCTGGCACGGCTTGTCGGCGCTGCCGACGGCGGACTCGGAAGTGCGTGCGGCAATCGACCTGCGGGCCGCCAGCGACGGTTGGCCAGCGCTGCATGCCGAACTGGCCCGGGTCGATCCGCTTACTGCGCAGCGGCTGCACCCGACAGACCGACAGCGCATCCAGCGCGCGCTCGAAGTTTATACACTGACGGGTGTTCCACTCTCGGCGCAGCAGGGTCGGGCGGAGCCAGTTACCGACCTCCGCTTTCTGCGTATTGCGATAGTTCCCGGTGACCGGCAGCTGCTGCACACGCGGATCCAGGTGCGCTTCAGCGAGATGCTGGCGCAGGGTTTCGTCGGGGAAGTTGCCCGACTGATGCAGTTGCCAGAAATGCGAGTGGATTGTCCTGCCATGCGGGCCGTTGGTTATCGCCAGTTGTGGGGGATGTTGGCGGGCGACTATGACCAGGCTGAGGCCGAACGTCGTGCGCTTGCGGCGACCCGGCAATTGGCCAAGCGTCAGCTCACGTGGCTGCGGCAGGAGACGTGCGAACTCCACCTTGCCATGGAGTCCGCTACGCTGCGGGCGGAAGTCGAGGCTGTGTTGCTCGCGCACGGTGTGCGGGATGCATTATCGGAATTGAGCGGCTAGAATGGTGCCGCAGGGGGAGTGTATTTGCGACGTTTTCAGCGTCGTTCAGAAACGCCACCGGACGCAACTAAAAAGAACAATCAGGAGTCCAAGATGACCAAAGGTCAGGTGCTGCAGGATCCGTTTCTCAACGTACTCCGCAAGGAGAAAATTCCTGTCTCGATCTATCTGGTTAACGGGATCAAGCTGCAGGGGACCGTCGAGTCCTTCGACCAGTTTGTCGTGCTGCTGAAAAATAGCGTCAGCCAGATGGTTTACAAGCACGCAATCTCTACGGTGGTGCCGTCCCGTGCGGTCAGGCTGCCGGACCAGGATGAAGAGGAAGAGGGCTGATTACGCCGGACCCGTCGACTTATCGTCATTGGCTGATGTTGCTCCGGCGGGATTGCTGTAGCAGCGGGTCGGTCGTGCGCTATGCGCCACGGGAGTCAGCTTTTGTTTGACCGGCCCAGTCATGGTGAACGTGCAGTTCTGGTGCACGTCAAAATCGGTTCCACACCGCCGCCCGAAGAACAGCAGGAGTTCCGGGCCCTGGCTCTCTCAGCAGGCGCTGAAGTGGCAGGCGAGCTGAGTGCCGCACTCCGGAAAGTCAATCCACGCTATCTGATCGGCAGCGGCAAGCTGGAAGAGCTGCGGCAGTTGCTTGCCGTGACATGCGCCGAGATCGTACTCGTTGACCACAAGTTGAGCCCAGCCCAGCAGCGCAACCTGGAACGTGAGCTCGACCGTCGCGTGGTAGGCCGGACAGGTCTGATTCTGGATATCTTTGCGCAACGCGCGCGTACCCATGAAGGCAAGTTGCAGGTAGAACTCGCCCAGCTCGAGCATCTGGCCACACGTCTGGTGCGCGGCTGGACACATCTTGAGCGTCAGAAAGGCGGTATCGGTCTGCGCGGCCCGGGTGAAACTCAGCTTGAGTCTGACCGTCGTTTGATATCCCAGCGTATCCGTTCCTTGAGTGGCCGGCTCGCACGTGTAGCCCGGCAGCGGCGTACTGCCAGCCAGATGCGGCGCAAGGTGGAAATTCCGACCGTGTCCCTGGTCGGTTATACCAATGCCGGCAAGTCGACCTTGTTCAACCGGTTGACCAGTGCCGGGGTGCTGGTTGCCGATCAGCTGTTTGCCACGCTCGATCCGACGCTGCGGCGTGTTCGCTTGCCGGACGGGACGGTGATCATCCTCGCCGATACCGTCGGCTTTATTCGCGATCTGCCGCATGAGCTGGTGGCTGCCTTTCGCTCGACCCTGGATGAAACCAGAGACTCACATCTGATCTTGCATGTCATTGACAGCTCTGATCCGGCGCATCAGGAGCGTATCCAGGATGTTCTGCAGGTGCTCGGAGAGATAGGCGCCGACCAGACGCCCCGCATCCAGGTCTACAACAAGACTGATATACTGGGCGCGCAGCCCCGGGTTGATCGTGATGCGACGGGGTTGCCAGCCCGCGTCTGGCTGTCATCGCAAACTGGCGATGGGGTCAGCTCCCTGCTTGAGGTTATTGCCGAGCATCTGCATGTCGCATTCGTGCAGTGCACGGTCGAGCTGGATGCTGCCGAAGCACGCCTGCGAGCGAGCTTCTATGCCATGGGCGCAGTTGTGAGCGAGCGGCTGCGTGACGATGGTGCATGGGAGCTGGATCTCAGGATGGGCCGTCGCGATTATGAGGATCTGAGCCGGCGCGAGCACTTGCGGGTGCTTCCCGGTCCGGCGGTTTTCCGCCCTGAGGCGTTGCAGTGAAATCGGCGCTACTGCTCTGGAACTGACATATGGCATGGAATGAACCCGGCAACGGCAAGAATCCCTGGGATCGTGGGCAAAACCAGGGTCCACCGGATCTCGACAAGATCATCAAGGCATGGCAACAGCGTCTGGTGGCGCTGTTGCGTGGTGGGCGCGGTTCACGCGGCTCATCGGGCGGGCAATCGGGTGCTCAGCCAGGTGGGGCGGCAGTTTTTGCGCTGATCGGACTGGTTATAGCAGTCTGGATGGTTACCGGTTTCTACCGGGTCGATGATGCAGAGCGGGGTGTGGTGACCCGTTTCGGCAAGTACCAGGACTCAACCATGCCGGGCCTGCGCTGGCACCTGCCCTGGCCGGCTGAGCGAGTCGAACTCGTCAATATCAACGAAATCGTGCCCTTCAAGCAGCAGACCCGCATGCTGACCGCCGACGAAAACATCGTGGTCGTGGACTTGGTCGTGCAGTATCGCAAGGCTGATCCGGTCAAGTATCTCTTCAATGTGCGTGACCCCGAGGCCACGCTTCAGGACATCAGCGAGAGCGCGATCCGCGAGGTGATCGGCAAGAACCAGCTCGACTTCGTGCTGCTGGAGGGGCGTACCGAGATAGCGGTGCTGACCGAAAAGCTCGTTCAGCAGACGCTCGACGAGTATCAGACTGGCATGCTGGTTACCAAGGTCAATTTACAGGACGCGAATTTCCCAAGCCAGGTTGAGGCTGCGGTGCAGGATGCGATCAAGGCGCGTGAAGATCGCGAACGTTTGTCCTTTGAGGCCCAGGCCTACGCCAACGATGTCGTGCCGCGAGCGCGTGGTGAAGCGGTCCGGCGTCAGCAGGATGCCGAGGGTTATCGGGCACGTGTCGTTGCCGATGCACAGGGTGAAGCTGCACGCTTTGAATCGCTGCTGGCTGAATACAAGAAAGCTCCGGAAGTGACGCGTCGGCGCCTCTATCTTGAGGCCATGGAAGAAATCTACGCGGCTTCAAACAAGGTCCTCGTGGATTCCGATAGTGGTAACAATCTGCTCTATCTGCCGGTTGACAAGATTCTGGAGCAGCGGCGCAGTAATACGGTGACACCGGCGCCACGTGATTCCACTCCGTCGACTGGAGCGAAGCCTGCCGTAACAGCTGCACCACGTGATCCTGCAGACCTGCGTACCCGGGGGGCACGCTGATGAATATCCGAACACTTTTGCCGGCTGGCATTCTTGCGCTGGTGGCTGTAATCAGCATGTCGGTATATACGGTTGATGAGCGTGAGTTGGCCATCAAGTTCCGGCTCGGCAAGATTATCGAGACCGATCTGGATCCCGGCATGCATTTTAAAGTGCCGTTCATCAACAATATCCTCAAGTTCCCGCGCCAGATTCTGACCCTGACCAATCCGCAGGAACTGTTTCTGACCTTTGAAAAGAAGAATCTGCTCGTCGATTTCTTCATCAAGTGGAGAATCGTCAACGTCGCGGAGTATTACCGTGCGACGGGCGGTGATGAAGCCCTGGCGGCCCAGCGCATGCTTGAAATCGTCAAGGATGGTATTCGTGGTGAATTTGCCAAACGTACCGTTCCGCAGGTAGTGACCGCAGAGCGTCGTGAACTGCTCGACAACATGCTGACGAATGCACGTGAGAATGCGCTGCAACTGGGTATCCAGGTCATCGATGTGCGGGTGAAGCGCACGGAATTTCCGGAACAGGTCAGTGACTCCGTATTCGACCGGATGCGGCAGGAGCGGGCCAGGACCGCATCGGAACTGCGTGCACAGGGTGCTGAAGCAGCGGAGCAGATCCGTGCAGAAGCAGACCGGCAGCGCACGGTGACGCTTGCCGAGGCCTACCGGGATGCGGAAAAGGTGCGTGGTGAGGGCGATGCCGATGCAACGCGCATCTATGCCGAGGCCTACCGCAAGGATCCGGACTTTTTTGCCTTCACGCGCAGCATTCAGGCCTATCGTCGTTCGCTGGGCAAGGAAAACGATCTGCTGTTGCTGGATAGCAACGACGATTTCTTCCGCTATATGAAAAAGGCTGACGGCGGGCGTTAAGCGGGGCAATCGTTTTGGGCAAGTGTGTCATCGTCATCGGCACCCAGTGGGGTGACGAGGGCAAGGGAAAAATTGTCGATCTGTTGACCGAACGGGCCCAGGCCGTTGTGCGGTTCCAGGGTGGTCACAACGCCGGCCATACGCTGATTATCGGCGGTGAGAAAACGGTTCTGCATCTGATCCCATCCGGGATCCTGCGCCCTGCAGTGACTTGCGTTATCGGTAATGGTGTTGTCGTTCACCTGCCATCCTTGCTCAAGGAGATCGATGCGCTGGAACATCGTGGCATCACGGTGGCGAATCGCCTGAAAATCAGTCCTGCCTGTCCACTGATACTGCCCAGCCATATTGCGCTTGATCAGGCCCGTGAGCAGGCTCGCGGCCTGCGTGCGATCGGTACAACCGGGCGTGGCATCGGTCCGACCTATGAGGACAAAGCCGGGCGTCGTTCGCTGCGCATGGCGGACCTGTTCGATGAGCGCCGCTTTTCCGAGCAACTCTCCGAGGTCATGGAGTTGCACAACTTCATGCTGAAGAATTACTACCATGCCGAAACAGTGAGTGTGGAAGCGACGCTGGCCGAATGGCTGGCGATGGCAGACAGGATCAGGCCGCTGATTTTCGATACTGTCGCCTATCTGGATGAACTGCGTCGTAGTGGTGCACGTCTGATGTTCGAGGGTGCGCAGGGTGCACTGCTCGATATCGATCATGGTACTTATCCTTACGTGACCTCCTCGAATACTGCGGCAGGCTGTGCGGCCAGCGGCTCAGGCCTGGGGCCGGCAAATTTCGATTATGTGCTTGGTGTGGTGAAGGCCTATGCCACCCGGGTTGGTGGCGGACCATTCCCCACCGAACTCTTTGATGAAACCGGTGAACGGCTGGCACGCATCGGTGTGGAATTTGGTTCGACGACCGGCAGACCCCGGCGCTGTGGCTGGTTCGATGCGGTAACCGTCCGTCGGGCGGTGGTCAACAGCAGTATCACGGGTCTGTGTGTTACCAAGCTGGATGTGCTGGATGGTTTGTCCTCCGTGAAGGTGTGTACCGGCTATCGGCTTGACGGGCAGATACACGCTCATCCGCCGCTCATCGTGGAGCGTTATGCTGATGTGGAGCCGGTCTATGAGGAATTCCCTGGCTGGTCCGAGTCGACACTCGGGGTGCGCAGCCTCGATAAGCTGCCGGCAGCCGCGCAGAACTATCTCCGGCGCCTTGAGTCCATAGTGGGTATTCCCGTCGATATGGTTTCTACTGGTGCTGACCGTGACCACAACATCATCCTGCGCCACCCATTTGATTGACGAGGCCTGAGGGGAGGCCATGCCCTGTCGCTGCGTCAGCCACTGCATGTGTCTGGATGCAGGACATCCGGGCTCACGGTGGAAGCGAATTGCGATTGTGCTGCTGGCCAGCCTGGTACTCAGCGGCTGTGTCACTCGCATGGCCTACGGGCAGCTCGACTGGCTCACCCGGTGGTACGTCAACAGCTACTTTGATCTGAACGACAGTCAGGATCGACTGGCCCGCGAAATCATAGGACGCAATCTGGCCTGGCACCGGGCCACCCAGCTGCCTCAGTACGCCGCTCATGTGCGTGAGCTGCGTGCCGGGCTCGGCGGCGGTCCAGTGACTGCCGAATTCATCGCGCAACAGTACGCCACGACGCTCGTGATATGGGATGAGAGCCTGCGGCACACATCGCCTGACGTGGCTTTGCTGCTGCAATCGCTGAGCGATACCCAGGTCAGCGAGTTTTTTGATGAGCTTGCAGAACGGAATGCAGAGCTGGTCGAGGAGTATTCAGGGCGTGCTCCGGAAGCGCGTCGCCGGAAGCAGGACCGCAGTATTATCCGCGCATTTCGCTGGTTTACCGGTCCGCTTGCCAGTGACCAGGAGTCGGTGGTCAGGACTTATACAGCTGGCATGCATGATCTTGCCGAGCAGTGGCTTGAGCGACGTGCAGCGTGGCAGTCGGCTTTGCGTGAATTGCTGCTGACCCGGTCTGCTCCGGATTTTGAGGCCCGGCTTGCGCAGCTGCTGCTGGACCCCAATCAGTTTGACAGTGCGGAATACCGCCAGCTGGTGGCAGCCAACCGGCAGATTGCTTTTGCCATGGTGGCAGAGGTCCTGTCTTCGCTCAGCCCGAAGCAGCGCAAGCATCTCGATGACCGTTTGGCCAGGCTTGTCGCTGATTTTGAAGAGCTTGCCCGAGCCCCTGCCAGGTAGCATCGATGCTGTGTGATGCTGGCAGGGGGAGCGCTGATGGTGGTGCCCAGGAGAGGACTTGAACCTCCACTACCTTGCGATAACTAGCACCTGAAGCTAGCGCGTCTACCAATTCCGCCACCTGGGCTTCGGTGGGCATGCTGAAAGAGTGCGGCAATTTAAAGGCAGCCTGTATGCTTGTCAAACTTACATGTAACGGGCCGGCAAGTTCAGGTGAAGAAAAAGCGTAATAAGGGTTCCCCGGCGGCACGGCCAGTCGTGCCTGCTCGCAATTACCGTCATCCGGTGCCGGGGCCAAATGAGCTGCTCGCGCTCCTTCGCCAGAAGGGCGTGCCGATGACGCTTGATGCGTTGGCTGCTGCGCTGGGCAAGTCGGAAAAGCGCGAGTTGCAGACCCTCCGGCGCCGACTCGATGAACTCAAGTCCAGTGGCCAGGTGCTCGTTAACCGGGGTGGTGAGTATTGCCTCAGCGAAAAGCTCGACCTTGTGGCCGGTACAGTCAGCGCACATCGTGATGGCTTTGGTTTCCTGGTTCCAGACGCTGGATCGGTGGATGTCTACCTGTCCGAGGCTGAAATGCGTTCCCTGCTGGATGGTGATCGGGTGGTTGTGCGGGTTACCTCGCATGGCCGCACAGGCCGCAGCAGCGGTACTGTGGTGGAGATTCTCACCCGTGCCCGCACCAGCGTGGTCGGCCGTTATCAGCGCGAGCATGGCATCGGCTGGGTGATCGGCTCAGGCCGCTCGGCGCATCACTTCATCGTGCCTGACCGCTATCGTTCCGGTGCGCAGCCTGGCCAGATCGTCAAGCTGGAGATCATGGAATATCCGGCACCGAGCCGTGAGGCGCAGGGAAAAATCACCCGTGTTCTTGGTGAGCCAACCGAGCCGCGCGTGCTGACTGAAGCGGCGATCGAGATGTTTAACGTCCCGTCGGTATGGCCTGCAGCTGTCACGAAGGCTACCGCTGATTTTGGTGTCGAAGTAGGCCAGAGCGAGAGTGCCGGGCGTACTGACCTGCGCAAGCTGCCGCTGGTGACCATCGATGGTGAGGATGCCCGCGACTTTGATGATGCCGTGTTCGCTGAACCGGTGGGCGATGGCTGGCGGCTCATCGTCGCGATTGCGGATGTCTCGCACTATATTCGCAAGTCCGACGCAATCGATGCAGAGGCGCGCCGCCGTGGAACCTCCGTATATTTTCCGGACCGTGTTGTGCCGATGCTGCCGGAGGCGCTTTCCAACGAACTGTGCTCGCTGAAGCCGCAGGTGGATCGCTTGTGCATGGTCTGCGATATGCAGATCGACCGGCGGGGCAGCGTGACCGGGGCAAAGTTTTACCGGGCGGTGATGCACTCGCACGCCAGGCTGACCTACGACCAGGTCGATGCGGTACATCGGGGTGCTGATCCTGCGGCATATGCGCACATCAGGCGTCTCGTTCCGTCGATTGAAAATCTGTATGGCGTCTATGTGGCTTTGGCCAGCGCGCGGGCAAGGCGCGGTGCCCTGGATCTGGATCTGCCCGAGGTCAGGATCGAGCTGGATGAAACAGGTGCAATTGCCGGAGTGCGTTCACGGCTGCGCAATGATGCACACCGCCTGATCGAGGAGTGCATGATTGCGGCGAATGTCGAAACCGCGCGCTATCTGCGCCGTCACCGGATCGCAACGCTGTACCGTGTGCACAACGGCCCGGAAGGCGACAAGCTCGAACAGTTGCGGCAGTTGTTCCAGAGTCTCGGCGTGCCGATGCCGGACACTGCGGGGGTGCGCCCGCGCGAGATCAACCGTGGTCTGCAGATGCTCCGCGACCGACCGGATTTCCCGATGCTGGCGACCGCCGTGTTGCGCAGCATGACGCAGGCGGTCTATCAGCCTGTAAACAACGGACACTTTGGTCTGGCGCTGACTGCATATGCCCATTTCACCTCGCCGATTCGTCGCTATCCGGATCTGCTGGTGCATCGCGCACTCGGTCATCTGATCGATGGCGGCAAACCCGGTGCCTTCAGTTATGACGGGCCGACGATGGAGCAGCTGGGCAAGAGTACGTCGATGCAGGAGCGCCGTGCAGACGAGGCAACCCGCTATGTCGATGCACGCTGCAAATGCCTGTTCATGCAACATCGTGTTGGCGAAGTGCTGGATGGTGTGGTGACTGGCGTAACGCACTTTGGCTTGTTTGTGATGTTGCGCGAACTGTATGTCGATGGCCTGATCCACGTGTCAAACCTGCCCAACGATTACTACCACCTGGAGCCGGGTGGTCTGGGTCTCAAGGGTGAGCGAACCGGGCATGTATTTCTGCTCGGTGACGACCTGCGCGTGCGGGTGGTACGAGTCGACCCCGAAGAAGCCAAAATTGATCTGGCGCTGGAAGCGGAGACGGTTGTGCAGCCGCAGGCTGCGCCGCATAAAGCGCCAAAGCCAGGTCGGCGGCGGCGCTGAGATGGCAATAGCGGGGCAGCGGATTCTCTATGGCATACACGCGGTTCGGCAGGTTTTGCTGAGCCGCCCGGCAGAGGTTGAGTGCGTTTACCTGCAGACTGATCTGGGTGAGGAGCGTCAGGCAAGACTGGCAGAGGTGCTGCCCAGGGCAGTCCGTGTGCTGCAAGTGTCTGCTGACGAACTTGAGCGGATGACTGGTACGGTCAAGCACCAGGGTGTTGCCGCACAGGCCACTGCAACAGGCCCGCTCTCCGAAGCCGGTGCTCGCGATCTGCTGGCCGCCCTTGAGCGGCCGCTCGTGCTGGTGCTCGACGGGGTTCAGGATCCGCGGAATTTTGGTGCCTGCTTGCGTGCTGCAGACGGGGCTGGCGCCGATCTGGTCGTCGTGGCCCGTAATCGGAATGTGGATCTGACTCCGGTGGTCAGCAAGGTTGCCGCAGGTGCTGCCGAGAGTCAGGCCATCGCGCAGGTCGGCAATCTGGTCCGTTTTCTGGACAGCATCAAGAAACAGGGGCTGTGGATCGTAGGTACCGATGCAGAAGCCGGTGAGTCGCTGTATGAGCTGGACCTCAGTTCAGGCATTGCCCTGGTGCTGGGTGGGGAGGGCGATGGCATGCGGCGCCTCACCCGGGAGACCTGTGACCATCTCGTCAGCCTGCCGATGCAGGGTGCCGTGAGCAGCCTGAATGTGGCGGTGGCGGCAGGTGTTTGTCTCTACGAATGCGTACGTCAGCGCGCCGCGCGGTTGCCGGGACCCCATGCGCTCCGGTAGGATGCGCCACCCGGTCAGCGGCTGCCACGCAACAGTGCCTGGCCAGTCAGGCTGACCGGTCCTTGCCACACCACATGTCTGGGTGGCTGTAATCCACAAGGAGATAACATGCGTCACTACGAAATAGTCGTGCTCGTTCATCCTGATCAGAGCGAGCAGGTCGCCGCGATGCTTGAGCGCTATCGCAGCATGATCGCTGCAGGTGGCGGCAACGTCCACCGTGTCGAAGATTGGGGCCGGCGCCAGCTGGCACACTCGATACACAAGGTCCACAAAGCCCATTACCTGCTCATGAACATTGAGTGCGGCCAGGAAACGCTGGCTGAGCTCGTCGGTGCCTTCCGGTTCAGTGATGCGGTGCTGCGGCACCTGGTCATGCACCGTGATGAAGCCGTGACCGATGCTTCACCGCTGGTCAAGGCTGCCGAGGAATCTGGCCGCTCGGGTGCAGATCGTGGTGATGATGCAGCCGATGCGCGCGTACCAGCCGGAAACAGCGATGATGACGATGCCGCGGACGGGGATGCACCCGCAGACGCAGTCTGAACATCATCCCTTAGTCTGGTTCGAATTGAGGACAGTTAAATGAGCAAGTATTTTCGGCGGCGCAAGTTCTGTAAGTTTACGGCCGAAGGCGTCAAGGAGATCGACTACAAGGATCTCGAAACCCTGCGCGCCTATGTCACCGAGACCGGGAAGATCGTCCCGAGTCGCATCACCGGGACGAAGTCGCGTTATCAGCGCCAGCTGGCTGCTGCTGTAAAGCGGGCCCGGTTCCTGGCACTGCTGCCATACACAGACAAGCACTGAAACTGATCTGCCCTGCTGGTACTGCAGGTCAGTACCAGCGGCGCATTCAGTGATGGGTGGTCTGGCCAACTGGTTAATCAGCAACCGGCGGTCGCGTATTTTTCTGATCGCGGGGACCTTGCTGTTGCCGCTCGTCAATCTCCTCAGCGGAGCTGTCGTGGCCATGACGGCTGCGACGCTGGGCTGGCGGGTGGCTCTCACGGACTGCATGGTGGGCGTTGGCATCCTCGTGGTGCTGCTCGCTCTCAGCGGCGGTCCATGGGACTCGGCTGTGGTCGGTGCACTGACGATGTGGGCTGGGGCATTGCTGGGCGGTCATCTGCTCGGCCGGACCGGTTCAGTGGACTTTGCGGTACAGGTGCTGGTAGCGGTGGCTGTGATCGCCGTGTTCATCATCAGTCTGATGTTGCCCGATGCGCGCAGCTACTGGTTGCCGATTCTTGAGCAGCTGATCAGAACGGCTGGCCTGCCACAGAATGAGGGCTTGCCGGCAGACTGGCTCGGACGCGTGGCGGCCCTGATGTATGGCGTAATCGGGGCCAGCGTCCTGATGAGCGTGCTGGTCGCACTGTTGTTCGGCGGAGCGCTGGCAGGCAGTGCAGATCGCTCAGGCTGGCGTCAGCAGGTGCTGCAACTGCGGCTTGGCCGGGTTCTGACCGGGGCATTGCTGTTGGCACTGGCAATCATCGGTATTGGGCTGAAGGATGCCGGTACCGGCGTATTCCTGGTGCTGGCAACCGGGTTTGTGGCTCAAGGGCTGGCGGTTATCCACTGGATTGCTGACCACTATCGCTGGCCACGGTTCTGGTCGGTGGTGCTGTACGGCCCCCTGATGTTAAGTGCCTCGCTGGCGGGCTTGTTTCTGCTGGGACTGATGGTGGTCGGTATACTCGATAACCTGATCAGCCTGCGCCGAAGCAGGCCGAATGTGGTTTAATACGCGCCCCTCGGCGCGACATGCGTAACGGATAGAGAGCGAAGAAATGGACGTTATCCTGCTGGAAAAGGTTGAGAATCTCGGTGTGATCGGTGATCGCGTCAAAGTGCGGTCTGGTTACGGGCGGAATTTTCTGATCCCACGTGGCAAGGCCACGCTGGCCACACCCGTTAATATTGCAGTCTTCGAGGCGCGTCGTGCCGAGCTGGAGCAAAAGCAGGCGAGCGAGTTTGCGGTAGCCCAGGTTCGTGCCGAGAGTGTGACCAAACTGGAGCTGCGTCTCACCGCCAAGGCTGGCACCGAGGGCAAGCTGTATGGTTCGCTGGGTACCGCAGATATTGCCGAGGCCTGCACCGCGGCTGGCGTAGTGGTAAGGCGCAGCGAAGTCCGGCTTCCGGATGGCCCGATTCGTACGATTGGTGAGCATTCCGTAGAGCTGCATTTTCACTCCGATGTGAATGCCGTAATCCGCATCAGCGTAGTTGCAGAGGAAGCGACGGCGCAGTCAGGCTGAGTCAGTAGCGGCCAAAGGGGGCAGACGTGGCGACTTCTGGTCCCCGGCGCGACGCGGGGGCGTTGACGGAGCTCCCGGTACCTCCAAGCTCGATTCAGGCAGAGCAGGCGCTGCTTGGCGGCCTGATGCTCGACAACAGCAGCTGGGACCGGATTGCCGATCTGGTCGCTTCAGCTGATTTTTTCCGCCCTGACCATCGCCTGATCTTTAGCGCTGTCCAGGAGCTTTCCGAGCGGAGCCAGCCAGCCGATCCGGTAACCCTGTCAGCCCATCTTGCATCGCGCGGCGAACTGACCGATGCCGGCAGTACCGCCTATCTCAGTGAACTGGTCAACGACACGCCGAGTGCGGCGAATGTTGGTAATTACGCGCGGATCATTCGCGAGCGCGCCCTGCTCAGGCGTCTGATCGAGGTTGGCAACGATATTGCCGGGCTGGCCTATAGACCAGAAGGGCGTCCGATTGCTGAACTGGTCGATGAAGCCGAGCGACGTGTTTTCGAGATTGCCGAACGCGGTCAGCGTCGCGGCTCAGGCTTTGTACGTCTCAGCGAGGTGCTCACCGGTACGGTTGAGCGCCTGGATCGATTGCATCAGTCACCCGGTGCAATTACCGGTTTGCCGACCGGCTTTAACCGCCTGGATGAGTTTACTGCCGGCCTCCAGGGCGGTGATCTGATCATCATTGCCGGGCGCCCATCGATGGGCAAGACTTCCTTTGCACTGAATATTGCCGAGAATGCAGCGCTGGGTGCCCGCAAGTCGGCAGCAATATTCAGCATGGAAATGTCGGTTGAGCAGCTCGCCTTTCGCATGGTTTCATCACTGGGGCGCGTCGATCAGTCTCACTTGCGCAATGGCCGGTTCAGCGATGACGACTGGCCGCGCATCAATGGCGCGATTCAGCAGATGCAGGAAGCGCCGATATTCATCGACGACACACCCGCAATGACACCCACTGAGGTGCGGGCACGCGCACGGCGCCTGCAGCGCGAGCGTGGTCTGGACCTGATTGTCGTTGACTATCTGCAGTTGATGCGTGTGGCTGGCGCTGCGGAGAATCGGGCTACCGAAATTTCAGAAATCTCACGTGGTCTGAAGGCACTGGCTCGCGAGCTGAACGTACCGGTCATCGCGCTGTCTCAGTTGAACCGCAGCGTTGAGTCGCGTACCGACAAGAAGCCGGTCATGTCCGACCTGCGCGAATCGGGAGCAATCGAGCAGGACGCCGACCTGATCCTTTTCATATATCGTGACGAGGTCTACAACACCGATAGCCCTCGCAAGGGAATTGCCGATATCCATATCGCCAAGCAACGTAACGGCCCGATTGGTGAATTTCCGCTGACCTTCCTCGGTCGGTTTACCAAGTTCGAGAACTATGCGCCTGAAGTCGAGGGGTTTCGGTGAGGCCAGCGGCGGTCGCAGTGATCCGTTCAGCCGCACTGCGCAATAATCTTCAGCAAGTTCGTCTGGCTGCTCCGGATTGTCCGGTGCTTGCAGTGATCAAGGCCAATGCCTATGGGCATGGCCTGATCCAGGTGGCGCGTATTCTCGACTCTGCCGATGCATTCGCAGTTGCCCGGCTGGAAGAGGCGGTGCAGCTACGTGAGGCAGGTATCCGCAAACGTCTGGTAATTCTCGGTGGCTGTACGACAGCCGAGGAATTGCGTACCGCAGCCGGGTTGGCTATCGACATCGTGGTTCATGCGCCGGAACAGCTGGCGCTGTTGGAGGCGATTGGCAGTGCCGCGTCTGTCTGGTGCTGGCTCAAGGTTGATACTGGTATGACTCGTCTGGGTATACCGGTATCTGCTGTACCGGATGCGATTGACCGTCTGCATCAGTATGCATCCGTCAGCGGTATCACGCTGATGACCCATCTGGCCTGTGCCGATGACCCGCAGGATGCAGCGACTGGTGAGCAGCTCGCGAACTTTGGTGCGTTGCTCAGGGACTGGCGCGGTGATGTGAGTGTCGCCAATTCAGCCGCGATCCTGCAGTGGCCGGACACCGTGCGAAATACGGGAATACTCCCTTACGCCGGGCGTAACTGGGTCAGACCCGGCATCATGCTTTTCGGTGCGCTGCCGATGCATGTGCGATCGGCGCACCGATTCGGTCTGCAGCCTGCCATGTCTTTTGAGACACGCCTCATTTCCGTGAAGGCTGTTTCCAGGGGGCAACGGGTCGGCTACGGCGGGCATTGGGTTGCACCACGCGACAGCGTGCTGGGCATTGCTGCAGCCGGTTATGCCGACGGTTATCCCTGGCATGCCCCATCGGGTACTCCGGTCGGTATCGGCAATGCTGTCGGTGTGCTGGCCGGACGGGTTTCCATGGACATGATCAGTATCGATATTACTGATGTGCCGGGAGCTGCAATCGGTGATCGCGTGGTGCTATGGGGGGATGCACCGTGTGTGGAAGATATTGCAGCAGCGGCCAATACCATCCCATGGACACTGATGACCGGCATCAACCGGCGAGTGGCAGTACGCGTCGAGGCTGGCTAGTCGGCGGGCTTCAGCCGAGGAAGAAGCCCATCTTGATGCCGATGATCTCGATGACGTCATTGTCAGCGAGTTTGCAAGCCTGGGCGCCCAGCGCCTGACCATTCAGCTTCGGCGGTTCACGGTCTGCCGTATTTTCCACCTGGACGATGTGATAGCCATCAGCCCGGCGCGTGATCGCTACCACCTGTACGCCGGCACGACCCAGTGTCGTCAGCGCCTTGTTGAGCGGAATCTCACGTCCGGCAAACGAGCCGTTCAGTACCTGAACCTTGCCCACCGAAACCGGCTTCGAAGCCGGTTCTGCGCCGGCCGGACGTGCCGATGCGCCGTTGGTAGCAGGTGTGGGGTTTGCCTGGGCTGATACGGCAGCCGCCTTGGCCAGAGCTTCAGCCCCGCCGATCTGGCGTTCGATGACCATCGTGCGGGAAAATTCGTCTGCGTCATCATCGGTAACGCCATCGACGAAGCGCAACTGATGGCGGCCCACGGTAACGACATCGCCGTTCTGCAGGGCATGTTTCTTGATCAGGCGTCCGTTGACATAGGTGCCATTTGTGCTGTTCAGGTCCTCAAGGAATGAATCGTTGAGGATATTGATGATCAGCGAGTGATGGCCGCTGACCGTCGGATTATCGATGCGGATATCGTTGTCCTGGAGACGGCCAACGGTATATCGCTCCTTGCTCATGTTGTACTCGGCAAGGACCTGTGAATCCAGGCTCAGAATCAGTCGTGCCATATTCAGTATCGTCCTGTGAGCCGTGACACGAAAAATGATGAGGGTGCCATGGCGAGCCTAACTGAAGATACTGCGGATCTGCTGCAGCATGCTGGTCTTCGCCGGGAACGGTTCGACCACCTGTGCCAGTATGACTGAGACATTGTCCTTCCCCCCGTGGTCATTGCTGAGTCGGATCAGTTGTTGACCTGCCATTTCAAGATTAGCATTAAAAGTGCTGATCGTTAAGTGAATATCCTCGTCTTCAACCATGTCTGGCAGACCGTCGGAACAGAGCAGGTAAATATCTTCGGGCTGTACCTCTGCCTCCTGGAGTTCGACCTGTACCGTTGGTTCGACCCCCAGGGCCCGGGTGACATAGTTGCGGTTGGTGGATCTGGCCGCCTCTTCCGGCGAGTAGAAGCCCCGGGCTACCAGTTCCTGCAGCAGGGAATGGTCCATGGTTAATTGTTCAAAACGGTTCCGCCGAAGCCGGTACAGACGTGAATCGCCTACATGTGCGATTGAAATACGGTTGTCGTAAAACAGGCAGGCGACAATGGTGGTTCCCATGCCTTCACATTGCGGCTGCATCTTGGCTGTCTGGTGTATCACCTTGTTGGCCCGGGCGATCGCATCACGCAGGATGATCGTCTGCCGCATCAGGCCGGTTTCCGGGTCCGTCGCATTGCGTGTTTCCCGCTCACAGGCGGGTGGTACGAGCTCGAGGACCGTGCGTACCGCAATACCGCTGGCTACTTCGCCGGCGTTATAGCCGCCCATGCCATCAGCCAGTACCAGCAAGGCGATGTCCTTGTTGGTGCCCACCGCATCTTCATTGTGCTCGCGCACCTTGCCGGTGTCGGAGAGTTGCAGGGTGTTGAATTTCGGGCGCAGGTTCATATGTGGTCTGCAGCCAGTTGGCTGGCACACTCGCGCAGGGCGTAGGCGAGGGCACGGCCGCTGGGGAAACGATCTGCGGGATCCTTGGCGAGGATCTGGTCGAGAATGCTGTCCGTACAGGGCGGAATATCATCGCGGATATCGGCCAGCGGGCGATGGCGCTGATTGACGATCTTGTCCATCAGGCGCGGGATCGAATCTGCCTGGAACGGCGGGGCCCCGGTGAGCAGGTGGTACATGGTTACCCCAAGTGAATACAGATCTGACTGTCCAGTAACCTGGCTGGCCGAAAGCTGCTCCGGTGACATATAAGACGGCGTACCGAGAATGATACCCGTCCGGGTTCTGCTTGAGTCGGTTAGCCTGGCGATACCGAAGTCAGTGATTTTCATGGTGTCGGTGGCTGGATTGTAGAGAATATTGGCTGGCTTTACGTCCCGGTGAACCACGTTCTGTGTGTGGGCATAGTGCAGCGCTTCGGCAGCCCGCGCCATGAGTTCGAATACGATGCGAGGTGCGAGGAGGCGGCCCACCTGTGCGTAATAACTCAGTGAGCGTCCCTCGATGTACTCCATGGCCAGCCAGGCAACCTGATTGTCCTCACCGGCATCATAGATGGAGATGATATGCGGATGGCTGAGCCGACCGGCCGATTCGGCCTCGCGCTTGAAATTTGCCCGTGCCGCAGCCAGGTCGCTCTCTTCGAATTCCTCGGCCAGTGGCAGGGTCTTGATGGCGACACGCCGGTTGATCGTCGGATCCCGTCCGAGATATACGGTAGCCATCGCACCCCGGCCGATTACCCGTTCCAGCTCATAACGACCGAGAGTGCGGATGCCGGATGATGTGGCTATCGGCTGTGATTCCGTTGCTGCTCTGGCGGTGTCCGGGGTGGCTAATTTCTTTGCGACGGGGGCACCGCGGGCGCCAGAAAGTTTTTCCAGTTTGGTGGCGACATCGCGGTAGCCTGGATCACGCGTGGCGAGGTAGCGGAATACGCGCTCAGCTCGTGCATAGTCGCGCTTGCGGCCATGCTCCATGGCCAGGTCGTATAGTTTTTCCTTGGTGCGATCGGTTGTGGGTTGCTGACGGAGTACCGAGAAAGCCAGATCCAGTTCTTCGCCCGGTCCGGCGCTGCTGGCCGGTGCATCGCTGGTTGCTGTTCCGGTGAGTCCCAGCGGGCGTCCGGGCAGGTGCGTCAGGCCCTGAATGATGGCCATGCCGGTCAGGCAGAACAGGCCGAGACTGGCAAACTGCAGCCATGTTCCGCTCAGCAGCAGCGCGAACTCGGTAAGCAGCAGCAGGGCTGCGCCGGCGGCTCCCAGTGTCGCGGTACGGCTGAGTGTCAGTTGCCCGGCAAGACCGGTACCTGCACCCAGTATCAGCGCGACAATGATTTCGACCCATTGCACCCAGCCCGGGCGACGGATGAACTGCTCTCCGGCAAGATTGACGACTTCAGTGGCGAGCAGTGCTGCCGGACCGAGTTGTGCATTGACCGATGAGTTCATGTCGCCGGTCGCTGCACCGACGACTACGATCTGGTCCTTGAGCAAGGTGAGTGTGCCGTTAGCGAGTAACTGTTCGACGGGAACTACCCGGAAACCAGCCGCCGCCTGTCCGCTGTAGAAGCGGTGCCAGCGATCTTCGGTGTGCGATGCTGGAGCCGTACCTGTCTCGGTGGCAAATGCTGCGAGGGCGACGGATGGCAGCGTGCCGAGCCGGGTTGGTACGCTGGTGGAGCTTCGGCGCAAGATGCCATCCCGATCCGGTGTTGCCTGCAAATGGCCGATTGCAGCGGCTGCGGTACACAGGGCAGGATTGCCGGGTGCGATGGCTACCAGCTGGGTGCCACTGGCAGTTTTCCCATAGCCTCCGCTGGCAGCCGCAATACGTTCCCCACAGATTCCTTCCTCTGCTTCTCGTCCGGGTACCAGTTCAGTGACGCCCAGACCAAGTATGACGTTACCGGCAGCAGCGACTGCCGCAGCGTTCTTTTGCTGCTGCTCAAGTCGCTGCTCAGCCTCCTTTAGCTGGCGCTCAAGGAGGCCAGGCTGCGTTGCAGGTTGCATGGCGCTGGAGCGCTTCTCCAGGGCAATCAAGGCTTGCAGGCGGGCAATATCCTGTGCAGCGATCATTGCCGGGGGTGGTGATGCCGGCAGAATCAGTTTTGCTCCAGAGGCCTTTGCCCGTAGCAGCACTTCGTCAAAACGGGGCGCCAGCCATGGATTGGCATCTGCTTTACCGGTATCCAGGATCAGGACCGGTGCATCCGCAGGACTTGCGGTCAGGCGTTGAAACAGGTCGTAGTAACCGCGCTCAATACCTATCAGCCGGTCTGCGCCTGCCCAGAACAGCAGGGCCAGCGCTGTGCACAGCAGGATGCTTGCCGCACGATGGGGAAGACTGGATTTGTGACTGTCGCTTGGAGGCATTCCAAAATAGTATGCGGATCACGTTCTGCAGGTTGAGACTTGGGTTTGGGTTTCGGCTGGCAGAAGCGGTTTTACATCCCGAAATGACCAGCTTTTGAGCAACTGGAAGTTCCCCATGGCCAAAGCGCAGAAAGCCTATGTCTGTGGCGATTGTGGTGCGAGCACCACGAAGTGGCAGGGTCAGTGCCCGGCCTGTGCTGCCTGGAATTCTCTGGAGCCGCGCGTGGTGGAGGCCAGTCGCCCGACCGCAGTGTTGCCGGAGGTTCGCATACAGCGGCTGGCAGATGTGGGTGGCGAGACGGTGCCGCGAGTAAAAACAGGACTCAGCGAACTCGACCGTGCGTTGGGTGGTGGTCTCGTGCCCGGCTCGGCGGTACTGATCGGTGGTGATCCGGGTATAGGCAAGTCCACGCTGCTGTTGCAGGCTGCGGCCCAGCTCGATACCGCTGGACAGACGCTCTACGCCAGCGGTGAAGAATCCCTGCAACAGGTCGGCCTGCGTGGTCGGCGTCTCGGCCTTCCGCTGGACAAGGTCACGGCTATCGCGACGACACGGGTTGAGGATGTCCTCGCTGCCGTAGAGCAGGTGCAGCCCGGTTGTGTGGTCGTCGATTCAATTCAGACCATGGTGACAGACTTGCTGCCGTCGGCACCCGGTTCGCCCAATCAATTGCGTGCCTGCGCCAGCCTGCTGGTGAGGCTCGCCAAGCAAACCGGTATCAGTGTCATTCTGGTGGGTCATGTCACCAAGGACGGGCAGATTGCCGGGCCGCGTCTGCTGGAGCATATGGTCGATGTGGTGCTCTATTTTGAGAGTGATGTGGCAAGCCGCTTTCGCATTCTTCGTGCGGTAAAAAACCGCTTCGGTGCAGCCAATGAACTCGGTATTTTCGTGATGACGGAAGGCGGTATGCGCGAGGTCAAGAATCCGTCAGCACTATTCGTTTCACAGCGCACGGAGCCAGTGCCGGGCAGTGTGGTGACTGCCGTGCACCAGGGCAGTCGTCCCTTGCTCGTCGAAGTCCAGGCGCTGGCTGATCAGGGCGGTGGCAGCCCGCCGCGTCGGGTTGCGATCGGTCTTGAGGCAAACCGTCTGACGTTGCTTCTCGCTGTGTTGCACCGGCATGCTGGTATCTCCATGCATAGCAGTGATGTGTTTGTGAACGTGGTTGGCGGTGTGCGTATTGCAGAAACTGCTGCCGACCTGGCTGCATTGCTCGCCACTATTTCGAGCGTTCGTGATCGCGCCTTGCCGCGTGATCTCGTCGTGTTTGGTGAAGTGGGACTTGCCGGTGAGGTTCGGCCGGTCGCCTATGGTGAAGAACGCTTGCGCGAGGCGGCCAAGGTAGGTTTTCACCGGGCGCTGGTGCCGAGGGCCAATCAGCCGCGGCAGCCGATAGAAGGTATGGAGATCATTGCAGTGGATTGTCTGCGGGACGTGATGCGGGTATTGCCCGCTTTACAAGCTGCGACCGGCTGAGTCTGCCGTGTTCCTCAGGCTCCAGCCAAACCGTCCTGGGGTGGGGGGCGTATCCGTACCGTGCGTACGACATTGTCACCGGTATCTGTGATCTCAACCGGATAGCCGTTCAGCAGCAGTACCGTACCAGGCGCCGGGAAGGTTTCGAGCTGTTCAAGTATCAGTCCGTTCAGGGTAGTCGGTCCGTCGGTTGGCAGGTGCCAGTGCATCATGCGATTCAGTGCACGGACGTTGATGCTTGCGTTGACCAGCCACGAATCGGTTTTGTCCTCGCGACGCACTTCTTCGGGCGAGCTTTCTCCGCTGCTGGAAAATTCGCCAAGAATTTCTTCAAGCAGATCTTCAATGGTCACCAGTCCCTGAATATCACCGTACTCGTCCACGACAAAGGCAGTGCGCTGGCCGCTGCGCCGGAACTGGGCCAGCAGGCCATGGAGTGAGGTGCCTTCCGGGACGAAAAATGCCTCGTCCATCGTGGACTGGATGGTCTCCTTGTCGAGCGTGCCTGCACTGGCAAGCACCAGCTTGCGAATATAGAGGATGCCGACCAGGTTCTCGATGCTGCCCTGGAACACGGGCAAGCGGCTATGTCGGCTGGTGGTGATGGTGGTGGCTATCTCGTGCCACTCGCTGTCGAGGTCGATGCCGACCAGTTCGTTATCCGGAATCATGATCTCGTCGACGGTCATGTCTTCCAGTTCGAGAATCGACATCAGCATCTGCTGTCGGCGGCGGGGCAGTTTCGTTCCGGCCTCTCTCACGATTGTGCGCAGTTCGTCCAGCGTCAAATGATGCTGGTTGACCTCATCAGGGCGTACGCCAAAGAGCCGCAACAAACCATTCGAAATGGCGCTGATGAACCAGACGACTGGCAAGGTGGCCTTGAGCAGTACGAAATAAACGATCGCAGCCGGCGGGCCAAATGTCTCGGAACGCAGCGCGCCCAGCGTTTTTGGCATGACATCGGTGAAAACCATGATTACGAAGGCCAGCCCGATGCTGGCTACGGCAACGCCTGCGGGGCCGCCGATGCGTAATGCAGCCAGTGTCACCAGTGAGGTGGCCAGCGTGTTGGCTATATTGCTGCCGATCAGGATCAGTGAGATCAGACGGTCGGGGCGTGCCAGCAGACGTTCCGCCAGCCGGGCACCGAGGTGACCCTGCCGTGCCTTGTGCCGCAGCCGGTAACGATTCAGCGTCAGGAGTGCCGTTTCGGAACCCGAGAAGAAGGCTGAAATCAGGAGTAACAGGACAAGAAGCGCGATGAGCGTACTGGCAGACAGGTCGTCGCCCAATGCAGTGGACCCCTTGAGGCATAAACCAGGCGGTCATGGTGACCAATGCTTTGCAAGCCTGTCAAGGAATTGGTGTTCCGTACATCAAATGGCCTGAATTGCTTACAATCCGCTGCCCGCGCCTCGCGCGGGCGATTCAACAAGCTTTTCAGGGCTACAAGCATGTTTGCCAGTCTTAGCGAGCGTTTACGCGGTGTTCTCGACCAGGTACGTGGCCGTGGGCGACTGACCGAGGAGAACATCGAGGATGCCGTGCGCGATGTGCGGCGTGCGCTGATCGAAGCCGACGTCGCTCTGTCGGTCATTCGCGATTTTGTGGCCGGTGTGCGTGAGCGTGCCGTTGGGGCAGAAGTACTACGCAGCCTGACCCCTGGGCAGGCCTTCATAAAGATTCTGCACGAGCAATTGACCGCAACACTGGGTGCGGGTCCTGCAGAGTTGAATCTGCGCCACCAGCCACCCGCTGTAATCCTGCTTGCCGGTCTGCAGGGTGCTGGTAAAACCACGACGGCAGCGAAGCTGGCGGTATTCATTCGTGAGCGACTGGGCAAGCGTGCGGGCCTTGCCAGTACAGATACGCAACGGCCAGCTGCGATGTTGCAGCTGGAACGCCTGGCAGCATCGATCGATGTTCCCTACCTGAGTGCGACACCAGGTCAGACACCGCTGGCGATTGCCGAGCAGGCGCTCAAGGCGGCGCGGCTGGCCCAACTGGACGTGCTGATTCTGGATACCGCTGGCCGCAGTCGTCTCGACAGTGAGTTGCTGGATGAGATACGCGAGATGAGTCTGCGTACTGATCCCATCGAAACACTGTTTGTCGTGGACAGCATGGCCGGTCAGGATGCGGTCAATGCAGCGCAGGCTTTTGCAGCCGTATTGCCGATTACCGGCGTGATCCTGACCAAAACAGATGGTGATGCACGTGGTGGTGCCGCGCTTTCGGTCAAGGCAGTCACCGGTGCGCCGATCAAGTTTCTGGGCACCGGTGAGGCCGTGGCCGAGCTGGAGCTCTTTCACCCGGACCGGATGGCCTCCCGCATCCTTGGTATGGGTGATGTCCTTGGCCTGGTTGAAGAGGTCCAGCGCAAGGCAGATCACGCCAGTGCGGCGAAACTTGCGGAGAAAATCTCCAGCGGCAAGCAGTTCGACCTCAATGATCTGCGTGCCCAACTTGAGCAGATCAGTGGTCTGGGTGGCGTCGAGGGCATGCTGGACAAGTTGCCGTTGCCGGCAGGCATGTCGGCGGAAAAGCTTGCCGGGCAGATTGACCCGAAAATGCTGCGTCGCCAGATCGCAATCATCAACTCGATGACAGTCCGGGAGCGGCGCCGGCCCGGGATTATCGATGGCTCACGGCGCAAGCGCATAGCGGCGGGTTCTGGTCTGCCGGTACAGGCCGTCAACCAGCTTCTGAAGCAACATACGCAGATGCAGAAGATGATGAAAAAGATGGGGCAGGGCGGTCTGCGGCGCATGATGCGGGGTATTCCGGGCTTCGGCAGGTAGTCTGGCTCTCAAGACGGTGCTAAATGCCGAATTTTCAAGTAACATTCCCGTTTTACACGTTCCCGATATTTAGATCTAAACAGGATTTGCAGAACGATGGTTACTATCCGTCTGTCCCGCGGAGGCGCCAAGGCGCGGCCCTTTTACCATATTGTGGTTTGCGACTCGCGTCGTGCCAGAGACGGCCGCTATGTCGAGCGGGTTGGTTTTTTCAGCCCCATGGCTACTGCCAATGAAGAAAAGCTGCGTATCGATCTGGCGCGCGTCGATTACTGGGTTGGTGTCGGTGCCCAGCAGTCGGATCGCGTTGCCTCGCTGTTGAAGAGCTTCCGTCGCCAAGCGGACGTCGCCAAGGCCGCCTGATCGTCTGCTGCCCTGGTCTTCAGGGCATTTGATGTACGGTGGTTGTTGCTGAGGTGCGTTTCCGGTGTCGGCAGCCAATGATCAAATGGTGGCAGTAGGCCGGATAGCAGGCTTGTTTGGAGTTCGCGGCTGGGTAAAGGTTTATTCCTATACTGATCCGCGCGATAACGTAGTCGGCTACAGTCCCTGGCATCTTGTTATTGACGGTCAGAGTCGGCCGGTCAAGGTACTTGCTGGACGTGCGCACGGCGACGGTGTGGTTGCCTTGATCGACGGCGTTCAGGATCGGGATGCGGCGGCTGCGCTGGTTGGCGCTGAGATCGAAGTGGATCGCGCCGTTTTCGGCAAGGCTGGCCGCCTGCAGTTTTTCTGGGCGGACCTGCAGGGGATGAAGGTTCAGACCCTGGCTGGTGAGAGTCTCGGTGTGGTTGATCACCTGTTCGAGACAGGAGCCAACGACGTAATGGTCGTTGTTGGCGAGCGTCGATATCTGGTGCCTTTCCTGTTTGGCAGGGTCGTAACCGGAGTGGATGCAGATCAGCGCGTGATCACGGTCGACTGGGACCCTGAATTTTAGCCGGGAGTCCGGGCTGACGACGAGGATGTACTGAGCGTGGATATTGCGGTGGTATCGCTGTTTCCGGAGCTGCTCGTACCCTGCTCGCAGCTTGGTGTTGTTGGACGTGCGGTACAGCGCAAGCTGGTGCGGATGGAGACAGTCGATCCGCGCGGTTATGCGACCGATGCGCACGGTACGGTAGATGACCGGCCATATGGTGGTGGTCCGGGAATGCTGCTGCGGGTAGAGCCGTTTGCAACTGCGATAGCAGCAGCAAAGGCCAGGGTTCCGGACGGGAGTCCGGTGGTTTTCCTGACGCCGCAGGGGCGGGTATTCGATCAGACGGTGGCGCGACGGTTTGCGGCACTGCCCGGGTTGGTCCTGGTGGCTGGTCGCTATGAGGGATTTGACGAACGGCTCATTGAGATGGCCTGCGATGAAGAGTTATCGCTTGGCGATTTTGTATTGAGTGGCGGCGAGGTTGCCGCGATGGCCGTCATTGATGCGACGGTGAGATTGTTGCCTGGTGTGCTGGGTGATGAACAGTCGGCAGTCGAGGATTCATTCTCGACAGGTTTGCTGGATCATCCGCACTACACGCGGCCTGAAGTAATACATGGCAGCGCTGTGCCAGGTGTTCTGCTGGCGGGTAACCACGAGGCTATCCGCCGCTGGCGCAGAAAGCAGGCGCTGGGCAGGACCAGTCTGCGCAGGCCGGAGTTGCTGCAGAGCCGGGACCTGACGGACGAGGATCGCCGGCTTCTCGACGAGTTTCTCGAGGAACAACTCGGGAATGTGGACGATAACCGCCCACTGCATTAGGCCTTTAGCGGCTGGTGTGGATGGGTATGAAAAAGCTTTGAACAGAGTTGGATCACGACCATGCGAAATATCATCGAAACACTTGAATCTGAAGCCCTCAAGACCGGAATTCCTGATTTTGTACCCGGTGACACCGTCGTGGTGCAGGTGCGGGTCAAGGAAGGGACTCGTGAGCGCCTGCAGGCCTATGAAGGTGTCGTGATCGCCCGCCGCAACCGGGGACTGAATTCGTCCTTTACGGTGCGCAAGGTGTCCCACGGCGAAGGTGTGGAGCGGGTTTTTCCGTTGCACAGCCCGACGGTCGCCGAGATCTCAGTGAAGCGTCGTGGTGCCGTACGCCGGGCCAAGCTTTATTACCTGCGTGATCGCAGCGGCAAGTCCGCGCGTATTCGCGAAAAGGTCTGACTCCCCGGGTCTTGCCGGTGCCCTGTCTGTCACGGTATCGCGCTGACCCGGAGTTCTGCCGGTTTGGATCCGGGTTGCGTCGCGCAGCAGTCGCGGTGCTCTGCGCCGGACTGTTGTCCGGCTGCGCCAGCATGGCCAAATCGGCGGCTGCAGACTTTGCGGATAACCTCTCTGCTGCGATCCTGAATCAGGATGATCCTGAACTGGTTCGCGACAGCCTGCCGGCCTATCTCCTGTTGCTTGACTCGCTGGCGGCTTCTCCCGATGCGAGCGGTGAGGTGCTGGGTGCTTCCGCAAGGCTCTATGCGGCATATGCGGTGGTATTCGTTACCGACAGCATCAGGTCGGCAAACCTGGCTGCACGTGCCCGCACTTATGGTGTGCGCGCTTTGTGTGCTGATGGCAGGTCTCAAACCTGCGGTATCGATCAGCTGCCGTTTGCCGAGCTGGAGCTTCAGCTCGGCAAGGCGGATTCCGATGATGCGTCTGTGCTGCTCAGCTACTCAATCGGTTCACTGGCCTTCATCAGAACGCATGGTGAAGACTGGGAAGCGTTGGCCGAACTGCCCAAGATAGAAAGTGTTCTCAATCGGCTGCTGGTGATCGGTCCTGATAGCGATGCCGCCCTGGTGAATACTTACCTGGGTGTGCTCAACAGCTTGCGGCCGCCGGCGCTCGGTGGGCAGCCTGAGCGTGGCCGACAGTATTTTGATCGCGCACTGGCGCTGACTGACCGCCGGGATCTCGGTGTCCTGGTGGAATACGCCCGAGGCTATGCGCGGCTTGTTTATGACCGCGAGCTGCATGATCGGCTCCTCAATGAAGTGCTGCAGTCCGATCCTCGTCAGCCAGGCTATACACTGTTCAATACACTGGCCCAGCGCCAGGCTGCTGAATTGCTGGCTTCGGCCGATGATTATTTCTAGAGGCGCCTGATGTATATCCTGCTGCAACGAGTTGTTCTGATTCTGCGTCCCCTGGTAATACTGGCCGGTATCTGTCTGCCGGCGCTGTTGCACGCTGCCGATCTGAAGATTGCGACGGTTGCACCAGAGGGATCTTCCTGGATGAAAGATCTGCGTGCAGCCGGATTGCAGGTTCGGGAGCGTACGGCTGGTCGGGTTAATCTGAAATTCTATGGCGGCGGCATACAGGGCAGTGACCGGAAGGTGCTGCGCAAGATACGTATCGGGCAGTTGCAGGGTGGAGTGTTTACATCAAACAGCCTGCAGGAGCGTTATCCGGATATCGTGATCTATGGCTCGCCGATGCTGTTTGACTCGCAGGACGAAGTGGATTTCGTTCGTCAGCGCCTGGATAAAAGGCTGGCTGTCGGGCTAGAGAAGGCAGGCTTTGTATCCTTCGGATTTGCCGGAGGTGGCTTCGCCTATCTGCTGTCGAACAAGCCGGTCAAGGGCATTGCCGATCTGCGTGGTCAGAAGATATGGGTTCCGGAAGGTGATCCGACCAGCTATGCCGCAATGGAGTCGCTGGAGCTGTCTCCAGTGGCATTGCCGATTACTGACGTGCTTACCGGTCTGCAGACCGGTTTGCTGAATATCGTGGCAACGCCGCCGGTCGGTGCCGTGGTGCTGCAGTGGTACACCAAGACCAAATACATCACCACCCAGCCACTCAGCTACACGATCGGTTTGCTCGCCATCGACAAGAATGCCCTGAAGAATGTCAGCGCTGCCGACCAGGCCGTGCTGCGTGAGGTCATGACGCGACTTTACGAACACTTTGATGTACAGAACCGCATTGATAATGCCAAAGCCGAGGACGCACTGCGGGCGAACGGCATGCAATTCCTGCAACTGGATCCGGCAGAGGTTCCGGTATGGCGAGAATCCACGGCGCGCGCCATGGACAAACTGGCGGCCAGCGGCAGCATCTCTGCTGATCTGCTGCGTGAAGCCCGCGGCTATGTTCAGGAGTATCGGGCGACCCGATCTGTCAGCAAGGCAGCTGGTTCGGGTCAGTGACCTGGTCGCAACAGTCGTCGGATCTGCCCGGCGAACCTGAGGGGCTACTGCAACGCGCTGAGCGCATCGGTCGCGGTTTGGAGAACCTGCTACTGGGTATCATCCTGTTTGCGATGATCGGTCTGGCTGCATATCAGGTCATATTGCGGAACCTGGCCGGCAGCGGAATCGGTTGGGCGGATGAGGCCTTGCGGCTGATGGTGCTGTGGGCAGCAATAGTCGGTGCGGTGGCTGCCAGTCGTGACAATGTGCACCTGCGCATCGACCTGCTGTCGCGATTTCTGTCCAGAACCGGACGTACCGTTACTGCCATCGTGGTTGATCTGTTTACCGTTGGCGTGGCCGGAATCCTGGCCTGGTATTCCTGGGAATTCGTGACTGAGTCACGCGAGTTCGGTGACCAGATATTTACTGACCTTCCGGTCTGGCCATTTCAGGCCGTACTGCCCGTCGGTTTTGCGCTGATTGCTTACCGATATCTGATCGGTGTTGCTGTCAAATTGCGGACGCTGCTGACCCGTGGAGCACGGTCTTGATACTGACCGGGCTATTGCTGATCCTGCTGGCCCTGATGGGGGCGCCCCTGTTTGCCGTGATAGGCGCCAGTGCGCTGCTTGGTTTTGCGCGTAGTGATATACCGCTGACTGCAGTGCCGATCGAGATTTTTGGTATCGCGGAAACCCCCATTCTGCTGGCCATACCGCTGTTTACCTTTGCCGGTTATCTGTTGAGTGAAAGCCGCGCAGCCGCCCGTCTGGTGCGCTTGAGTTCGGCTTTGCTGGGCTGGTTGCCGGGTGGCCTGGCGATGGTGGCGGTTGCAACCTGCTCGCTGTTTACCGCATTTACCGGCGGGTCTGGCGTAACCATCATTGCGATCGGTGCGCTGCTGTATCCGGCACTCGTGCAATCCGGTTATCGGGAGGGGTTTACGCTCGGACTGGTGACCTCATCCGGCAGCCTTGGTCTGCTGTTCGCGCCATCGCTGCCGCTGATCATTTACGGGATCATCGCTGAAGTCTCGATCGATGATCTGTTTCTGGCTGGCATTCTGCCTGGCGTGCTGATGATGCTCGTTCTGGCGGCATACTGCCTGTGGATGAACCGTGCCAACCGGCGACCGATGTCAGAGTTCTCGTGGCGTGAGGTCGGGCAGGCAGCCCGGGAGTCGATCTGGGAGCTACCGTTGCCGATCGTCGTATTGGGTGGGATTTACAGTGGTCTGGTTGCGGTCTCCGAGGCTGCTGCGGTCACCGTCGTCTATGTGCTGGTCATAGAGACCCTGGTCTATCGTGAAATTCCGCTGCGTAAACTGCCTGGCATCGTGCGTGATTCGATGGTGCTGGTGGGCGGCATCCTGCTGATCCTGGGTATTTCGCTCGCGTCGACCAATTACATGATCGACGCCCAGGTGCCACAGCAACTGATCGAGCTGGTTACCCGGTACGTTTCCAGTCAGACCAGCTTCCTGTTTCTGCTGATCGGCTTTTTGATGATCATCGGCTGTATCCTGCATATCTATTCGGCGCTGGTATTGGTTGTGCCACTGATACTGCCGGTTGCGGCTCGCTATGGCATTGATCCGATCCATCTGGGCATCATATTTGTAGCCACGATGGAGCTTGGATACCTGCTGCCGCCCATCGGCCTGAATCTGTATATATCGAGCTACCGCTTCAATCAGCCGGTGTTGCGTGTCTGTGCGGCGACATTTCCGTTTGTACTGATACTGCTGGTCGCGGTATTGCTGATTACCTTCATCAGTCCGCTGTCGCTGGCCCTGATCGGAAAGTGATACAAGGGCGTCAGGCGGGCTGTTTCCACTGCCTGTGGAGGTCAAAGTGATGAGCGCATTCCCGTTCCTGACGATCCGGTGTTGTGCGGTTCTGGCCGTGTTGCTGCCCGGTGGTTTCGTGCATGCAGGCGCGCCGGCAGACTTTCTGCGTTTGCCGCCCGGCTTCAATGCCGAGGTTCTGGTGCCGGACGTGCCGAAGGCGCGCTCCATGGCTCTGGGTGACGCGGGTACGCTGTTTGTCGGTACGCGATTTGGCGACGGGACGGTGTATGCAATTCGTGATGCGCTCGGTCCATACCCGCAGGTCAGCAAATTCGTTCAGGGGCTGAAGGTTCCGAATGGGGTGGCTTTTCATGACGGCGCGCTCTATGTGGCAGAGCAGCGGCGCATACTGCGTTTCCCAAAGGCAGAGCAGCGCAGCGATGAGCCGCGCGTACCCGAGGTGGTCGATGCACAGTTGCCCTACAAGACCGGCCTGCATGCCTGGAAATATCTGGCCTTCGGTCCGGACGGCAAGCTGTATGTGCCGGTCGGTGCACCCTGCAACATCTGTGACGAGAAAGATTTTGGCTTGATCCTGCGCATGAATCCCGATGGCAGCGAGAGGGAAGTGGTGGCCAGGGGGGTACGTAATTCCGTGGGAATGAGCTGGCATCCACAGACCGGCGAGCTGTGGTTCACCGATAATGGCCGCGATATGCTGGGCGATGAGCTACCTGCCTGCGAACTGAACCGGATGCCGGTAACAGGGCTGAATTTTGGTTTTCCCTTCTGTCACGGCCGTGATGTTGCCGATCCGCAGTTTGGTGCGTTGGGGAAGTGCGCAGATGCACAGGCGCCGGTACAGGAGTTGGGACCGCATGTGGCGCCGCTGGGTGTCCGTTTCTATACCGGTGCCATGTTTCCTGAGGAATACCGCAATCAGGTATTCATTGCCGAGCATGGTTCATGGAACCGCAGCAAAGGCGTTGGTCGCACTGGTTACCGGATTTCCCTGGTACGCCTGAAGGGCAATACCGCGGTTGCATACGAACCCTTTGCCGAGGGCTGGATTGATGGCGACAAGGTACTGGGCAGACCAGTGGACCTGCTCGTTGCGCCGGATGGTTCCCTGCTGGTGAGCGATGACGAACGGGGTGTGATCTACCGGATCAGCTACCAGGCCGGCGGTTGACCGGGCTAGTGACCACAGATATTTAGAGAGGCTTCGATGTCGATACTCGGGTTCATTAAAAAACTGGTACGGGCACTATGGTATGGGCTCAATACCCTGCGCCGGGTGTTGCATCTGATTCTCCTGCTGGTTTTGTTCATTGCCATTCTGGCTGGACTGGCTGGTGGCGTGGCACCGGTGCCATCCACGGCTGCACTGGTGATCAATCCGGGCGGCGCGCTGGTCGAGCAGCTTGAAGGCAGTCCGCTAGATCGTGCGATTGCCAAACTCAATAATCAGGCTGAACCACAGACGCTGGTACGCGATATCACCGACAGCCTGGAGCACGCGGCGAGCGATGAGCGGATCACGACCGTCGTTCTCGATCTCGATGCGCTGGAGTCGGGCGGATTGGCAAAGTTGCAGGTTGTTGCCCAGGCCATCGATACGGTGCGTGCAACTGGCAAGAAAGTCATTGCTTTCGGTAATGGTTATACGCGCGATCAGTACTATCTTGCAGCGCGTGCCGACGAGGTGATCATGCACGACCTCGGCATGGTTTATCTGGAGGGCTATGAGTATTACCGGATGTTTTTCAAGAGTGCGCTCGACAAGCTTTATGTCGACGTCAATGTTTTCAAGGTCGGTGAGTTCAAGTCCTTTGTCGAGCCATTTACCCGTGACGACATGTCAGCCGAAGACCGTGAAGCGAGTCAGCGCTGGGTTGGTGCGCTATGGAGCGCATGGGGGCGCGATGTGGCAGCGGCACGCGGCCTGGATGCAGAAGCGCTTGATGTCTATACCAATGAATTTGCCGGCCAGATTGAAAATGCTGGCGGGCATGCGGCCAAGGCAGCGGTTGATGCAGGTCTTGTCGACCGGCTGATGAGCCGTCCGGAACTGGACGAGTATCTGGCCAGTATCGTTGGCCCAGGTGATGCTGATGACGGCAGCTATAGTGCGATAGGCTTTGAGGATTATCTGGCCGCTACGGCACTGGAACGCAAGCTGCTGGAACCGCATCAACGCAATGTTGCGATCATCGTTGCTGCTGGTGAGATTGTCGATGGCGATGCACCGCCGGGAACGGTTGGCGGAGATACGCTGGCCAGCCAGATTCGTGAGGCCCGGCTGGATGACAGCGTGGATGCCGTGGTGCTGCGGATCGATAGCCCTGGCGGCAGCATGTTTGCCTCGCAGGTAATCAATGATGAACTCAACGCGCTCAAGGCCACTGACAAGCCGCTGATTGCGTCGATGAGTTCGGTGGCTGCATCCGGAGGCTATTACATCGCCATGCCGGCCGATGAGATCTGGGCCAGTAACAGCACGATTACCGGTTCGATCGGTGTGGGCGCACTGCTGCCAACCGTACAGCGCGGACTTGAGCAACTCGGTGTACATGTCGATGGCTTTGGTACGACGAAACTTGCCGGGCAGCTGCGGCTCGATCGTCCGCTCGGTGAGGATGCACGACGGGTGCTGTCAGCCAGCGTCGAGGATGCCTACCGGATCTTTGTCGGCAAGGTTGCCGCCGCACGTGACATGACGCCGGAGCGGGCCGACAGCATCGCCCGCGGCCGCGTCTGGATCGGTGCGGATGGCAAGGAACTCGGTCTGGTCGACAGTATCGGTGGACTGGATGAATCGGTGCAGGCGGCAGCCAGCCGTGCCGGGCTTGAAGAGGGCACGTATGGCCGGACCTATATTGAACCCGAGCTGTCGTTTGGCCAGCGATTGGCAGCCGAGCTTGTCATGCGGGGCATACGCGTGATGAGTGTCTTGGGTTTCCAGCCGCAGAGCGCCATGCCTGCTGACCTGGTTCTTCGGGCAGTACGATCGTTTGACCGGGAAGTGAAGGCGCTGACTGCACTCAATGATCCGCGCAGTCTCTATTACCACTGCTTCTGTCGGGTCGATTAGGGTTTTTTCGGATAATCGAAGAGATGCAGGCGGCCTGCAGCAGTCGTGATTGCTGACCAGCTATCCAGTTCAAGGTCGATGATGGCCATCCCGCAGGTTGGAATATTGTCGATATCGCTGTCGGTGAGTTGATTGGCCAGTTCTGTCAGGCCGGGATTGTGCCCGCAGATGATGATGTCCCGATAGCTATCACCCTGGCCGGCAACTACCGCCATGATCTGCTTCGGTGTGGCCAGATACAGTTCAGGCTCACGCTGCAGGAATTCTGCGGGGTAGCCGATCTCGCGTGCCACGATCTGTGCGGTGTGGCGGGCGCGCAGTGCAGAACTGGTGAGGAACAGCGTTGGTCTGGACCCGCGTGCCAGCAGGCGCCGGCCCATCACCGGTGCATCCTGCTGACCGCGTTGTGCAAGCGGCCGGTCATGGTCATCGATGCCGGCTTCCTGTACTGCAGACTTGGCATGGCGGAGTAAAGTCAGCCGGCGCAACATGGTGCTCAATAAAGTCCTGTTTCGAGTCGTGCCGCCTCTGACATCATGTCCCGGTGCCATGGTGGGTCAAAGACCAGTTCGACATTCACTTCGGCGGCGGTCGGTATCAGGCTGATTTTCTGTCGCGCCTCCTCGAGCAGGATTTCACCCATGCCGCAGCCGGGTGCGGTGACCGTCATCATGATGTTGACCGAGCGTTCGCCGGAGGGAAGCCGCGAGATCGTGCAGCCATAGACCAGCCCGAGATCTACGACATTGATCGGGATCTCGGGATCGTAGATGGTCTTCAACTGTTCCCAAGCGAGCGCTTCAAACTGCTCGTCAGTGGCATTTTCCGGCAACGACGGCGGGGCTATCGGTTCCTTGCCAAGCGCATCAGCATCTGCGCCGGATACACGTATCAGGTTGCCCTCAAAGTACACAGTGAAGCTGCCACCCATCGCCTGGGTGATGTACGCCAGTGCATCCTTCGGCAGCGTTACCGGAGTTCCGGCTGGTACCACCAGGCCCTCGACGTCGCGTCTGACTACTACCGGTTCGTTATCGATTCCATTCATTGCAGGTGCTCACTCGGTGGTTACGGTCTCCCGGACCGTATCAAGCGCTGCGCGCAGCGTCTGCCATGGCAGAGTTGCGCAGCGGATTCTGGACGGATAGTCGCGTACGCCATTGAGGGCGGCCAGTTCGCCTTTCAGTTGGCCGGCTTGCGGGTCTGACAGGCCACGCATGAAGTCGTCGATGGTCTGGCGTGTGGCCGTTACGGTTTTTCCTGTGACCGCATCGCTCATCATCGAGGCTGAGGCCAGTGAAATCGCACAGCCGCTCAGTTCGTATGCCACATCAGTCAGCGCATCATTCTCCAGACGCAGATATACGTGGATCTTGTCGCCGCACAGGGCATTGTGACCTTCTGCCTCACGATCATGCAGCGCAGGTCGCCGGCAGTTATGCGGATGCCGGCTATGGTTGAGGACTGTTTGCCGGTAGAGATCCGTCAACGAGGTGGTGGCTCCGGTCATGCGAACATCCGCAGGGCGAGCCGCAGCGCATCGATCATCTGGTCGATTTCGGCGCGCGTGTTGTAAAAGGCAAAAGAGGCGCGTGCAGTGCCCGGGATGCCGAAGCGTTCCATTACCGGCATGGCACAGTGATGGCCGGCACGTATCGCCACGCCATGCTGGTCCAGAACAGTGCCGATGTCGTGGGGGTGGATCCCGTCGGCATTGAATGACACGACACCGGCTTTGTGCCGGGCTGTGCCAATCAACCGGATGCCGGGCAGAGCGCTCAGCGTACTGCTGGCATAGGCCAGCAATTCTGCTTCGTAGGCGGCGATATTGCCCATGCCGACCTGCTGCAGGTAGTCGATGGCTGCTGCCAGGCCGGCGGCTCCGGCGATATGCGGTGTGCCGGCTTCCAGCCGGTATGGCAGTTCGTTATAGGTAGTGCCGCTGAAGCTCACGGCAAGAATCATGTCGCCACCGCCCTGGAAAGGCGGCAGTGTTTCCAGCAGGGCTTCACGACCATAGAGCACGCCGATGCCGGTCGGCCCACACATCTTGTGAGCGGAAAAAGCATAGAAGTCGCAGTCCAGGGACTGGACGTCGACGCTCTGGTGAGCAATCGCCTGTGCACCATCCAGCAGCACCGGTATGCCGCGCGCGCGTGCACTGGCAATGATCTGCTCGACGGGGTTTATGCTGCCGAGTGCATTCGAGACATGAGTGATGGCCACCAGGCGCGTGCGTTCACCCAGCAGCTTTTCAAACTCATCAAGCAGCAGTTCGCCACGATCGTTGATCGGCACGACACGCAGGACCGTGCCGCTGCGCTCGCATAGCATCTGCCAGGGCACGATATTCGAGTGATGCTCCATTTCGCTGATCAGGATTTCATCACCGGCGGATAAACGCTGCCCGAACGTGGCAGCGATCAGGTTGATGGCTTCCGTGGTGCCGCGTGTGAAAACTATTTCGCGCGTTGATTGCGCATTGATGAAACGGCGCACCGACTCCCGCGCACCTTCGTAGATATCCGTGGCGCGGTGGCTCAGCGTGTGTACGCCCCGGTGAACATTGGCATGATCGTGCGTGTAGTAGCGCTGGATTGCGTCGATCACCTGTACCGGCCGCTGCGTTGATGCGGCGCTGTCCAGATAGGCCAGCGGATAGCCATTGATGTTCTGGTGCAGGATCGGGAAATCACGCCGGATCGCCTCTACGTCGAAGTGGGATGCAGGCTGCACCGCATCGGCCGTTGATGGTCTGGGGGTGCTGTTCATCAGATTGCTGCTCCGTCGAGTGCTGCCAGGCGTGACTGCAGTCGGGCAGCTACACGTACGCTCAGATCATCCGGCGTGATACCCGCGAGTGTCGCGTGCAGGAATGCAGTGATCAGCGCCTGTCGCGCTTCATCGGGATTGAGGCCACGGCTGCGCAGATAGAAGAGCGCATTTGCGTCGAGTTGACCGGTGGTCGCCCCATGACTGCAACGGACATCATCGGTAAAGATCTCCAACTCCGGCTTGGTGTCGATTTCAGCAGTAGTGGTCAGCAGCAGATTGCGGCTGTTGAGTGCTGACACCGTGCGTACTGCGCCTGACTGTACGACGATCCGGCCATTGAACACGCCACGGCCATGGTCGGTGGCCAGGCCGTGAAAAATCTCCCGACTATTAGTGTCCGGTGCGCAGTGTTCGACCGTCGTGTGATTGTCGATATGCCGGTGGCCGTCGACGATGAATGCGCCATGAATATTCGCTGCTGCACCCGAACCGGTCAGAGTGACAGACAGATCCTGACGTACAAGCTGTCCGCCGAAATCGAGACTGGTGGCAGACAGTGTCGCATCCCGGGTCAATTCAATTTGTGTCATATCGGTCAGCAGTGCATCAGCAGGGAGGTCCTGGATGCGTAGCAGATCAAGATGCGAGTCGGCACCACATTGGATCTGTGTGATGCTATTGCCCAGCGTGCCGGCAGCACCGCGATGTTCGATGATCAGATTCAGTCGGCTGCCAGGCGCCAGCTCGATGAGCAGGCGAGGCTGTGCCATGACTGTACCGCTGCTCGTGAGCCGAATGTGCAGCGGGGCGGACGTGTCGGCCGCCGCCGTGCTGCGCAAGAATAAACCGTCGCTCAGCAGCGCCAGATTGAGCGCTGCCAGCGCTTGCATGCTGTCCGGTACCTTGCGGGGGGCCAGTAGCTCAGCAACCCGCCCGTGCAGTAACGGGCTGAGCGTGCGCAAGCTGTGTACCTCGATGCCGGCAGGCAGTGCCTGGCCGGCAGCTAACTCGAGGGCGCCATCCCGCAATACGAGTTGTGGATCGCCCAAAAAACCTTCGGTCGCTGGTGCAACCACGCTGGCATCGCTTGTCTGTCCATCGCCGGCAAGATATGCCGTGCCACGCTGCATGTAGTCAGCGAGGCTGGTGTAGCGCCACTCTTCATGGCTGCTGTCCGGCAGCCCGTGTTCGGTCAATACACCGATTGCCGAATCGCGCAGACCGCTTAGCCATGCAAGTTGCGGAATGGCATTCCTGCTGCGCTGACAGGCGTCGCGCCAGATCGGGTTGACCTCGGCGTTCATCGAGCTGTCTGTGCCTGATGCTTTGCTGCGGCCACTGTTTGATCGTAACCCTCAGCTTCCAGTTCCAGTGCCAGCGACTTGTCGCCGGTCCGGATGATCTGGCCTCCGGACAGTACATGCACGAAGTCCGGTTGTATGTAATCCAGCAGACGCTGGTAGTGCGTTACGAGTATAAAGGCCCGGTCCGGGCTGCGCTGGCTGTTGACGCCATTGGCTACGACTTTCAGTGCATCGATATCGAGACCTGAATCCGTCTCGTCGAGAATGCCGAGTACTGGCTCAAGCACCGCCATCTGAAAAATCTCATTGCGCTTCTTTTCTCCACCTGAGAATCCCTCATTGACGCCACGGTTGAGAAAGCTTTCGTTCATCTGCATCAGTTTGGCCTTCTCTCGCACCAGGCGGAGAAACTGTGCAGCATCGATCTCGGTTTCGCCGCGTGCCTTGCGGCGGGCATTCAATGCCGCTCGCAGCAGGTAGACATTGCTGACACCGGGAACTTCAACCGGATACTGAAAGCCGAGGAACAGCCCTGCCCGGGCGCGTTCTTCCGGCTCCATTGCCAGTAGATCCTGCTCACGGAAAATTATCGAGCCTGCAGTGATCGTGTAGCCGTCACGCCCGGCAAGCACATGTGCCAGGGTGCTTTTTCCCGAGCCGTTGGGTCCCATGATGGCGTGTACTTCGCCAGCGCGTACCACGAGATTCAGACCGGTCAGGATTTCCCGGCCGGCTATGGTGACCCGCAGGTCAGTGATGGTCAGTAGTGGTGCTGATTGCAAGCGATAAACGCAGCCGGTTAGCCGACCGCGCCCTCCAGGCTGACGTTGAGAAGGTTCTGTGCCTCTACGGCAAATTCCATGGGCAGTTCGCGAAACACCTGTTTGCAGAAGCCGTTGACGATCAGGTTTACCGCATCTTCCTGCGACAGGCCGCGCTGCCGGCAATAGAAAAGCTGGTCGTCGCCGATCTTCGAAGTGGTGGCTTCGTGTTCGACGATCGCACTCGGGTGACGCACTTCCATATATGGGTATGTATGCGCAGCGGAGCGATTGCCCATCAGCAGTGAATCGCACTGTGTGAAGTTGCGGGCGCCCTCAGCGGTCGGCAGTACCTTCACCAGTCCGCGATAGGCGCTCTGTGAGCGTCCGGCGGCAATGCCTTTGGAAACGATAGTGCTGCGCGTATTGCGGCCGATATGAATCATCTTCGTGCCGGTGTCGGCCTGCTGCAGATTATTGGTGACGGCCACCGAATAAAATTCACCGACTGAATTTTCGCCGCGCAATATGCAGCTCGGATACTTCCAGGTGATGGCCGAGCCGGCCTCGACCTGGGTCCAGGAAATTTTCGAATTGGCACCACGGCAGTCACCACGCTTGGTGACGAAGTTGTAGATGCCGCCGCGGCCTTCTTCATCACCGGGGTACCAGTTCTGTACGGTGGAATACTTGATTGTTGCATCGCGTAACGCGACCAGCTCGACGACTGCCGCATGCAACTGGTTTTCGTCACGCTGTGGTGCTGTGCAGCCTTCCAGGTAGCTGACGTGGCTGCCTTCCTCGGCAATGATCAGGGTGCGCTCGAACTGCCCGGTGTTTGCCTGATTGATCCGGAAATAGGTCGACAGCTCCATGGGGCAGCGCACGCCCTTCGGGATAAAGACGAATGAGCCATCGGTAAATACTGCCGAATTGAGCGCGGCAAAATAGTTGTCGCGGTAGGGTACGACGGTGCCGAGGTATTTCCGGACCAGTTCAGGGTGCTCGCGGGCAGCTTCAGAGAAGGAGCAGAAGATCACACCGGCAGCTGCCAGCTTGTCCCTGAACGTGGTGGTGACCGATACACTGTCGAATACCGCATCGACGGCGACGCCGGCCAGTCGCGCCCGTTCATGCAGGGGTACACCGAGCTTTTCATAGGTGGCAAGGAGCTTTGGGTCCACCTCATCCAGCGACTTGAGCCCGGGCTTCTTGCGCGGCGCCGAATAATAGGAAATATCCTGGTAGCCGATCGGTGGATAGTGCAGCCGGGTCCAGGTTGGTTCGCGCATCGTCAGCCAGTAGCGGTAGGCTTTCAGTCGCCACTCAAGCAGGAATTCCGGCTCATCCTTTTTATGCGAGATGAAACGGATCACGTCCTCACTGAGGCCCGGCGCTACCGTATCCGATTCGATGTCGGTGACGAAGCCATGCTGGTAGCGGCGACTGACCAGTTCGTCGAGGCCTGGATTCTGCAGTTTACTGTCCATACTTGATCAGTGTTCTGTTCAGCCGGACGAGCGGCGTTCCGGGGTTTTGCTGCGCCGTACCGACATATTCGGTAAAGGAAACTCATGTGGTGGATGCGCCAGATCCGCCAGGGTTACCGTGTCGAGCGCGCAACGGATGACGCGGTTGATCTTCTGCCATGCATCGCCGACCGGGCAGCCTTCTTCAAGCTCACACTGGCTGTCGAGCATGCTGCACTCAGTGATACTCAGTGGCCCCTCAAGTACATCGACGATTTCTGTTGCGCTGATATTCTCTGGCGTACGGGACAGGGCATAACCGCCCTCAGCGCCGCGCAGCGAGTGCACGAGGTTGCCGCGGGCCAGAATCTTGAGCAACTTCTGCACGGTAGGCAGAGCAATACGCGTGCTGATCGCGACATCGTTGGCCGAACTCACGGCGCTCGTTTGCGCGGCGAGATGCACGAGAATCATCGTGCCGTAATCGGTCAGTTTGCTGATGCGGATCATATGGGACCATCTTAGTCCAATATGCTTTCGGGTGGAACAGGCCAGGTCTGGACGGTTATGCGGCGGTTGATTGATATCTGAGCTGCTACGCGGAATTTTGCTATCCTTGGCGGCCTAAAAATAACGGGCTGCAGACATCGGCAGCCGGGTCACAATCGGAGGTTTATGTCATGACTGTGCAGTCTCTGGCGGCTATCGCCCAGGCAATGGTGGCACCCGGCAAGGGAATTCTGGCCGCTGACGAGAGCTCGGGTACGATCAAAAAGCGTTTTGATGCGATCAAGCTCGAATCCACTGAAGAAAACCGTCGCGCCTATCGCGACCTGTTGTTCACCACGCCTGGTGCCAGCGAATTTATCAGTGGCGTCATCCTGTATGACGAAACCATCCGTCAGTCCACCAGCGATGGCGTTGCTTTCCCGAAATACCTTGCCCAGCAGGGGATTCTTCCCGGTATCAAGGTCGATGCAGGGGCCAAAGCCCTGGCGGGATTCCCCGGAGAGAAGATTACTGAAGGTCTGGATGGTCTGCGTGAGCGCCTGAAAGAGTACGCGGGTCTCGGTGCGCGTTTCGCCAAGTGGCGTGCAGTCATCACGATCGGTCCCGGCGCACCGTCGGCTTACTGCCTGCAGGCAAATGCCCATGCGCTGGCTCGCTACGCAGCCCTGTGCCAGGAAGCTGGCATTGTCCCTATCGTTGAGCCGGAAGTGCTCATGGATGGCGACCATACGCTGGCGCGCTGTGAGCAGGTGACCAATGAGGCGCTGGAGAGAACCTTCATTGAGTTACGCCGTCATCATGTTGATCTTGAAGGGATAGTTCTCAAGCCAAACATGATTGTATCGGGTACGACCTGTGGCCAGCAGGCATCGGTAGCCGAGGTTGCCAAAGCAACGGTTCGCTGCCTCAAGGGCATGGTGCCGGCGACGGTACCGGGCATCGCATTCCTGTCGGGCGGGCAGAGCCCTGAGTTGGCTACTGAGCATCTCAGTGCGATCAACGCGCTGGGTAGCCTACCGTGGCAGGTGACCTTCTCTTATGGTCGGGCCCTGCAGGCATCGGTGCTCAAGGCCTGGGGAGGCAAGGCTGGAAACGTCAATGCAGGGCAGGCTGAATTCCTCAAGCGTGCTCGCCTGAACGGGCTGGCGCATGCCGGCAAGTATCAGCCAGCAATGGAAGCCGCGTGAAAGGATCTCCCGCCGCTGACAAGTTGATCGAGATCAGCGGCCTGCGGTTTTCCCGTGGCAGCCGTCTGATATTTGAGGGGCTGGAGCTTTCGATCCCTCGCGGCAGTATTACCGCGATCATGGGGCCTAGCGGTTGTGGCAAGACCACACTGCTGCGCATGCTGACGGGCCAGCTCAAGGCCGATGCGGGCAGTGTCCGGGTCGCTGGGCAGGAGGTGGGTCAGTTATCCCGTACTGAACTCTATGCGCTCCGACGTCGGATGGGCATGCTGTTTCAGAACAGTGCTTTGCTGACTGATCTCAGTGTGTTTGAGAACGTGGCGTTTCCCGTGCGTGAAAACACCAATTTGCCTGAACGACTGCTTCGCAACGTGGTACTCACCAAGCTGCATTCCGTGGGCCTGCGTGGCGCGGTAGGTCTCATGCCATCGGAGCTGTCCGGTGGCATGGCGAGGCGTGTGGCGATGGCGCGGGCAATGGTGCTGGATCCGGAGCTGCTGCTCTACGATGAGCCGTTCTCTGGCCTTGACCCGATTTCCCTGGGCGTGGTTCTGCGGTTGATCCGGCTCAACAATGATGCGCTGGGACTCACCAGTATCGTGGTCTCGCATGATGTGGCAGAGATTTCGCAAATTGCCGATCATTGCTTCGTGCTCTCTGAAGGCAAGGTGATCGCCAGCGGTCCACCGGATGAGCTGGCCAACAGCAAGTCTGAACTGGTCCGTCAGTTCATGACCGGCGCTGCCGATGGGCCGGTACCGTTTCACTATCCTGCGCCGGATTATCGGCAGCAGTTGCTGGGTGGTTCCTGATGGTGCTGTTGATGCAGCTGCAGAACAGCTTGCTGGCTGCCCTGCGCAAACTGGGTGCAGTGGTGCTGTTTCTTGGCGAGATCCTTGCACAGTGTCCGGCTGCATTCGCGCGACCCAGGCTGATTATCGCGCAGATTCACAATGCAGGCGTGTTGTCGCTGGTGATCATCATGACCTCGGCATTCTTTGTCGGCATGGTGATCGGCCTGCAAGGCTATGATTCGCTGGCCCGCCTGCGCCAGGAAGACATTCTCGGTGCGGGTGTCGCACTGACTCTCATGAAGGAACTGGGGCCGGTGGTAACCGCGCTCCTGTTTGCCGGGCGTGCCGGTACTTCGCTGGCCTCGGAAATCGGCCTCATGCGTGCGACCGACCAGCTGGCAGCCATGGAGGTGATGGCCATCGATCCGATCCGGCGTATCGTCGCGCCGCGGTTTATTGGCGGTGCCATATCGGTTCCATTGCTGACGGCAGTATTCAATGCGATCGGCATCCTCGGGGCATGGTTTATCGGCGTCTATATCATGGGCGTGGATGGCGGCGCCTTCTGGTCGCAGATGCAGGAATATGTCGATCCCTCGGATATTGGCGAGGGCGTAGTGAAGAGCGTCGTGTTTGGAATTGCCGCCAGCCTGATTGCCGTTTATGAGGGCTACAATTGCGCACCGACAGCTGAAGGCGTGGGTATGGCAACTACACGTACAGTGGTCACGACGTCGATCGCCGTGCTGATACTCGACTATATGATCACCGCATTTCTGATTTGAGGACGATTTGGTATGGAAAGCAGCAGACCACGTGAGTTCGGTACCGGGCTATTCGTATTCCTGGGATTCGCTGCCCTGCTTTTTCTGGCAACCCAGACTACGGATATGGATGAATATGCCGGCACTGAGGGTTATCGGGTCACGGCACGTTTCGAGGATGTAGCCGGGCTGAAGATTCGGTCGCAGGTGGCGATGTCAGGTGTGAACATCGGCCGCGTCGAGAGCATTGAATTTGACAATGATCGGCTTGATGCTGTGGTTACCATGCGCATTAAGAATCAGTTCAACCGCATCCCGGATGATTCAGATGCCAGCATTCTGACGGCCGGTTTGCTGGGCAGTAAATATATAGGCATCGGGGCCGGTGGTTCCGATACCTATCTGGCTGACAACAGCGAGCTGCAGCTTACCCAGTCAGCCGTGATACTCGAACAGCTGATCGGCAAGTTTCTGTTCAGCAAGGCTGAAGAGGGCGGCAGTACGGCTGCTGAATAAGAGGGTGATTCGTCCATGAAGATCTTCGCTACGCTTGGCCTGTTGCTGCTGTCGATGCTTGCACAGGCAGACACCCGAACGCCGGAACAGGTGGTGACCGAGACGGCAGAAACGCTTGCCAGACATGTTGAAGGACAGCATGCGCGTCTGGAGGCCAATCCGGCTGATCTCTACAAGCTGGTTGATGAAATATTCCTGCCGGTATTCGATACCGACTACGCGGGCCGGCTGGTGCTGGGCAAGCACTGGCGTACGGCAACGCCAGCGCAGCGGCAGAAGTTCATCGATACTTTCTATGATTTCCTGCTGCGCAGCTACGCACGCTACGTGCTCCGCTTTGAGCGCGACAAGGTAAAAATCCTGCCGGGCACAGGCGCTGCACCTGACCCCAGGAACACCGTCGTAAAGAGCATCATGCAGCTCAATGACGGTACGACCCTGCCGGTGAACTACAGCCTGCGCCAGACCAAAGACGGCTGGCGTGCTTTCGATGTGCGCATCGAGGGCATTTCCTACGTGCAGAACTACCGTAACCAGTTCAATGCCGAGATTGCAGCCAAGGGTATCGATGCGGTCATCGCCCGCCTGCAGGCCGATGCGGCAAAACTGGAGACCAGTGTCGGGTCGAGTGCCAAGCCCGCAGCGTCAGGTGCTGCTGCCAAATGACCGCACCCGTGTTGCGTCCGGTGGCCCCGGGTCAGCTTGCTCTCAGTGGTCCGCTGGTCTTTGCGACGGTGGGCGAGATCCTGACAGCCAGTCGCGACTTGTTTACCGGGGATTCGGATATATCAATTGATCTGGATGGCGTTACCAACGCTGATAGCGCCGGTCTGGCATTGCTGCTCGAATGGCTGCGCTGGGGCCAGGCCGAGGGCCGTTCGCTAAGGTTTACCGCTCTGCCCGACAAGCTGCTGGCCATTGCCAGGCTCAGCGGTGTGGAAGATATGCTGGTCGCGAAAAACGCTCAGTAATTCCGGCTACTCGTCTGCGCCGTTGTCCATATCGTCCATGTCATCGAGATAGCTGTCGTCTACTGGCACATCTCCGTCGTGCATGCGATAGCGCCGGTTCTGCAGATAGGCATCGCGTACAAAAAGATAGGGGTCGTAAGCCTCGAAAACCTGCTCATCAACTTCCAGTAGATGCGAGCGCTTGTCGATCTGATACACCCCCCACAGGGCCCAGGCGATATCGATGTCCTCGTTGGTGAGGTCGATCAGCGGGGTCAGGGGTGAGTCGGCAACGTCGCCAGTGAGATGACGAAGTGTACGTGGGCCAAATACCGGCAGCACGATATACGGACCTTCGCCCACACCCCATTTGCCCAGCGTCTGGCCGAAATCCTCATCATTTTCCGTCAGTCCGATCCGCGTGGCCGGGTCGAAAAAACCGAACAGCCCCACCGTGGTATTCAGTACGAAGCGGCCCGTATCCCGGCCCCCGTCGCGGAACTTCCCCTGCAGGAAATCGTTCACGATAGTGATGGGGTATCTGAGGTTGCTGAAAAAATTCTGGATTCCGCTGCGCATCTGCGGCGGCAGTCCGCGCTCGTAACCGACGGCAACCGGCCGCACCAGATAGCGGTCGCCGATGTCGTTGACCTTGTACATTGCCCGGTTGAAAGGCTCTATCGGGTCGTAGGCCTCGCCGTACCCGACAGACTTCGTGCTGGCGCAGCCAGAACAAATAACCAGTGTCAGTGCCAGCAGGCTCTGCTGAAATACGTGCCAGATATTCATTGTCCGTCGTTTCCGTTGTTCTGCCGCCGGTTTTTTTGTTCTTTGTCGACCCATTCCTGAATCTGCTCGAGTCGGGCGTTGAAGCGAGCCGTCTGCACGCTGTTGAGGCCGGGAATGGACAAGGCCAGCCGTAGCTGATCGGCCGCCATGGTTGCATCACCCTTGATCAGGTGCAACTCGGCCATATAGTAATGTGCCTCCGCTGTGTCGCCGGCTGCGCTTGCGGCGAGGGCGATGAGCCGTACCTGCTTCGCGGTGGGAGGAACATTGTTGAGCAGGTCCAGCAATATGCTGTGCGCCTTTTTCGCGTCGCCGTTGGCCAGCAGAGCCTCTGCATAGTGCACCGTGAGCGGCACATTGCGCGGGAACAGCGCCATGGCCTGATCGTAAATGGAGAATGCCAGGGTTTTGTTGCCCAGGGCCAGCTCGGCATTTGCCAATCCGGTATGAAAGGGAATGATGCCCGGATGTGCGGTGCGCAGGTTCCTGAACTGATCGCGTGCACTGCCGTACTGTCCCAGTTCCATATGCGTCAGGGCAATGCCGTAATCGGTACCCAGATTGCCGATGCTCTTCGGGTTTTGCTGCTCACCGCGGAAAAAATCGAGCGCCTTCTGTGGTGTGGAGCTGGAAAGAACGCGGATTCGCGCCTTGGTCAGTGAGTAACCCGCTGCATCATGTACCTCAGGGTGAGGCAGAGACGCGGCCCGTTCCCTGGTTTCGGCAATGCGGTTTACGGTGACCGGATGTGTACGCAGGAATTCCGGTGCCTGGCTGGCCAGTGGCCCGCTCTGTCGGGCGAGGGTTTCGAAAAATGTCGGCATGCCGTCCGGGTTAAAACCGGCGGCGGCCAATACGCCAACACCAACGCGGTCAGCCTCATATTCGTTGGCTCGGGTGAAATTTATTTGCTGCTGGACGGCCACCCCCTGTGCGGTGGCAATTGCTCCGGTTATCGCGTCGCTGCTGCCCCCGGCGGCACCAAGCAGAATGGCGCCAAGCATGGCCGCCATGCTGAGAATGCTGTTGCGCTGGTTGGCATAGACCGCGCGTGAAATATGCCGCTGTGTTACATGCGAAATTTCGTGGGCGATGACACCGGCCAGTTCGCTTTCGCTGTTGGTTGCCAGGATCAGGCCGGAGTGAATGCCGATGTAACCACCGGGTAGCGCGAAGGCATTGATGGCGCTGTCATTGACGACAAAAAAATTGAACTGGAAATCACCGTCATGCGCCTGAATGGCAAGCTTGTGCCCGATGTCCTGCACGTACTCGTGAATTTCAGGGTCACTCAGGACGCGGTCGGTATCCATCAGGCTGCGGTAGATGCTGCGGCCGATCTGCAGTTCCCGGTCGCGTGACAGAACGGTATCGCCCGGGCTACCGATATCCGGCAGATCGTTGTTTGCTGCCGGTAGTGGCGGAACGATCAGGCTGAGGATCGTAAAGGCGAGGATGAAGTTGTGCAGGCATGCACGGATCATCCGGGCCTGCATACCGCGCTGAGGAGCGCGTGCTGTTCTCGATAAGGTGTGTGGCATGCGCGCCCGTCAGGCGATGTCAGTCCGGGCCGATCGCGTCCAGTACTTCTGCAGCGTGGCTCTTGACGCGAACCTTGCGCCATTCGCGTTGCAGCTTTCCCTCGGTGTCGATCAGGAAAGTACTGCGCTCCACGCCCAGTACTTTCTTGCCATACATGTTCTTTTCGCGAATCACATTGAACAGCCCGCAGAGCTGCTCATCTGCGTCAGACAGAAGATCGAAGGGGAATTCGAATTTGGCCTTGAACTTCTCGTGCGATGCGAGTGAGTCGCGTGATACACCCAGAATCACGGTGTTCTTCTTCCGGAATTTGTCGTGCAGGGTGCCAAAGTCACAGCTTTCCGTGGTGCAGCCCGGGGTGTTGTCCTTCGGATAGAAATAGATGACCACATTCCTGCCACGCAGGCTCTTGAGGTCAATATTCTTCTCGCCGGTTGCCGGCAGCTTGAAATTTGGTACGACCTTGCCAACTGTAACCGTGCCCATGCTGTTTCCCGTTTCTGACTCTGACTCTGACTCATTCAGCGCTGCGCGGGTTCCATCACTGCATCGAGATTCTGCTCGTCACAGTATTCGAGAAACTCCTCGCGCAGTGTTGCGACATGCACGGTGCGCGGAATGTTCACCGTCATCTGTACGCTGAACATGAGCGCACCGGTATGCGGCGCATTGTAACGGCGTGTGTTGACCTCGGCGATCTCAAGGCTGCGTGTGGCGAAAAAATTGGACAGGCCGAACACGATGCCCTCGTGATCGAGGGTGACGACGTCGATGGAATAGGGCGCCGCTGTTTCGGCAGGCCGCGGCTGGGTTTCGCGTACCGTAACGGTGAGTTCGGATTGCTGTTGAAGTGCGAGCAGGCTGTTCTGCAGCTTGGCCACGGTATGCCAGTTGCCGGAGACGAGCATCATCACGGCAAACTCTGCGCCGAGAGCGATCATGCGACTCTCGCGGATGCTGCCGCCAGAGGCATTGATGGCCTGACTGAGATCGCGAACCACGCCTGCGCGGTCCGGTCCTATTGCTGTGACCGCCAGAAGTTTTTCCATGGATAAATCGTGCAGAAGCCCTGAAAGTTGAAGGGCCAGTGTACCGGTAAATGGACCCGCATCAAGGCGTTGTACCGGCCGCCCTTGCGACCCCGCAGTTGCCTCAGTACCATCGCTGCCTCTTCCCGCTTTCCGGTCATTTCGCATGTTCGCAGGCAGCCTTGTTGCGCTGGTCACCCCCATGAAGGACGACGGGGCGCTGGATTTTGCCTGTCTCGAGCGCCTGGTCGACTGGCATGTAGAGCAGGGCACCGATGGGCTGGTGATTGCCGGCACCACCGGCGAGGCCTGTACCCTGACCAGGGCGGAACACATAGAAGTCATTCGCGTGGCTGCCGAGCGGGCGGCTGGACGGATTCCCGTCATTGCCGGGACCGGCTCCAACTCTACGGCGCAGACCATCGACCTGTCCCGGGCGGTCGGCAGCCTGCCGATTGATGGTTATCTCGTCGTCACGCCGTACTACAACAAACCGACGCAGGAAGGGCTGTACCGGCACTTCTCGGCAGTTGCTGATGCGCTGGGCCGGCCGCTGATTCTCTATAACGTGCCGGGCAGGACCGGGGTGGATATGCAGACCGCCACGGTTGCCCGCCTGGCTGCACATCCCGGCATTATCGGTATCAAGGAGGCGACCGGCGATCTCGACCGGGTACGGCCGTTGCGTGCGGCCTGTGGCGATGATTTTTTACTGTTCAGCGGTGACGATGCGACCGGTTGCGAGTTCATGCTGCAGGGCGGGCAGGGTGTCATCTCGGTCACCTCCAATGTGGCACCGGCGCTGATGGCGGATATGTGTGAGGCCGCACTGGCGGGTGATCAGGCGTTGGCCAGCGAACTGGACCAGCTGCTTGCCGGCCTGCATCAAGACCTGTTTGTCGAGTCGAATCCGATTCCGGTGAAGTGGGCGCTCGCGCGCCTCGGCCTGATTCCGGGCGGCCTGCGTTTGCCGCTGACTGAGCTCAGTGTGGCTGGTCAGCCAGCTGTCGAGGCGGCCATGCGTCGTGCCGGTGTGCTCGATCGGCAGCCGGGCGCAGTTCAAGGGGCCCGCTGAGTTGTTGTCCCGGGTATTGCTCGTTGCGTTGCTGTCGGCAGGCTTGTTGTCCGGCTGTTTTTCCTCATCGCCGGACAAGCGCTGTGCCAAGCCGAAGGAGTATCAGAAGAGCAGCAGTCTGCCGGAGTTGAAGATTCCGGAGGGGCTGGATGCACCCGAACGCTCCGGAGCGATAACGGTGCCACCGGCATCGCCGAATGCAGACGGTGGTGTGATCAGCGACTGCCTCGACCGGCCGCCTGACTACTTTCGTAAAGAGAAAATTGCCAACTGAGACGGCGATCCATTGAAGCGCTGGCTGCAACGGGCTAACCTTGCCGCCCGTTGCCAGCCAAACAGACTGATCCGGAGAGGTGGCCGAGTGGCTGAAGGCGCCCGCTTGGAAAGCGTGTTTACGGTAACCCCGTAACGTGGGTTCGAATCCCACCCTCTCCGCCACTCACCAGAACGGCGCTACCCCGGATATTCCGCAACCCCGGCCAGGCCAAGCCGCGGTACCACGCCCTTCGGTGTGTCCTTCACGCCGGTGCCGCTGTCGATCATGCCGAGTATTTCGCCTGTCTCCATGCATACCTTCGCCATCATGCCGGTGAAGAAGTTGGTGGTGACGAAACTCTTCTGGTCTATGCCGGGCTGAATCATTGCCCAGCCATAGGCGGGTAGCTGGTATTCACGCAGCACTTCGCCTGATTCGCTGAGTACCTCGACGGTTTCACCGCGAGTCAGCAGCAGGCGGCCGTCGCGCAGGTAGGCCACCGCAATGGCCCAGTTGCGATCCATTTCAAAAGGTTTCGTTTCGCCGGGGCAGACTTTCAGGTCTGGCATCTGTTTGCCGGTCCTGATGTTGAAGCGCATGACCCGCTTGCCAGTCTCGGTGGTGTAGGTCACGTAGTCTTCAGACGGATGCAGGGTCATGTGCGTGATGCCCTTGAAGCCGAAAGGCTCAGGAGCGGTCTCCGGCGTCCATTCGTTGAGCAGTTTGCCCTTGCGCGTGAACTGGTACAGTTTGCCCTGGCCGATCAGCCCGTCGGTGCCGGGGATGGAGCGTATGCAGGTCCCTGGTGGCGGCGTGTTGCCCTTGAAGTAGTCGGCCAGCAGGATGGTGCCGTCGCTGAGAAAGCAGGGGCTCGCGAGTCCCACGTCGGCAAAGCGGGTCTCGGGCAGCAAGGTGCCGGATGGCTTTACCTGGATCATGTGATGGCCCTGGCAATCGCAGCCCCACAGAGTGCCATCCGGGGCGAAACGCAGGTGCACAATCAGGTGGCTGGTGAAGCCGATCCACAGCACGCCCTTGTATTGCAGATTCTGGTCGTACTGCACGATGCGTCCGATACCGGCGTGATTGTCATGCGGGTTGTTCAGATAGGTGCAGCTGAGAAAGATATCGCCCTTCTCGAATGGCCTGATGGTGGAGGTTGTCGGCGGGGTAGGCAGTGTTTCCCCATCCCATCCAGCGTAGATCCTTTCGCAGATATCTTTCGGTACCGGCTTGATCGCCGCCATGAATTTCGGCTGGCCGGTTTCGGCACGGTCACCTTTTACCGTTTCGATCTTTGTCGCATCGCTGCTCATGTATCAGATTCCTCTTTGACTCAGGCAACGAAGCCGAAGTAATAAAGTGGCGGCGAAGTGATGCCAGCCATGATCATGCATATCATTCCGGCGCGGCCAAAAATCCGGTGGGTCCTGCTGAATTTGTTCGGCTGGGGCGGGTTGCCGAACTTGAACAGGGAGATGACGATCAGGAATACCCAGATGATCGAGGTGAGTATCGAGAAGAAGGTGTGAATGTAGATCGTCCAGTTAAGCAGCGCAGTGCCTTCATAAATGCTGCCTTTGGTGATCTCGAAGATTCCGCCTGACAGCTTGAGGTCATACTCGAAAATACCGACCACGATGGCGAGGCTGATGCCAAGGTAAAGCTGGATGCGGCGATGGTTGACGTAGTCTTTTTGGCTGCGTGCCATGCGCCAGGAAATGATCAGGATCGGCAGGATGATGATGAAGGACAGCGTGACGATATCGATCAGGATATCGGCGCGTGAGCCAAGAAAGCCTGCTGGAAACATGATGACGATGACCTCGTTGATGGAGTAAATCGAACAGTACTGTCCTAAGTAGAGCCCGGAATCCGAGCGGTGTCAATCGAGATTTCTTGTCAATTCGCGAGTGTTACGCTGAATACTTGAAAAAAATAGGACAGGTATGTCCTAATGAGCTGCATGCGAAAAGTACAGTCCAAAGCTGCTGCCAGTCCGGCCAGCCCAGCCGTTCGACGCCGGGTGGCAAATACCAAGGCCCGTGTCTGCACGGTTGCGGCCAAAAAGTTCAATGAGGAAAGTTATGCAGCGGTCAGCGTCGATGTGATCGTCGCGGCGGCCGGCATTGCGCGCAGCAGCTTCTACCGGTTTTTTGATGACAAGGACGATCTGCTGCGGCAGATCATCGAGCCCGTGTTTGAGTTGGCGGTGCAGGAGCTGGACGGGATTACCGTCGATCAGCCTGAAAGTATCGTCAACGGTATCGCAGACAGTTATCTGCAGGTCTGGGCGCAGCATCGGGATGGGCTGGTGCTGTCGATGAAGATCGGCGCGACGCTGTTTCCACTCGTCCAGCAGTCGCATGACCGGTATGTGGCGACCATTCTGGTATTGATGGAGCGTCTGCATGAGGCGCGCATGTTGCGTCATGATGATCCGCGCATGGCAGCCCGACTGCTGGCGCTTACCACGGTTCCGGTTCTGCAGGTCTGCGAAAAACATCCGCAGTTCGCGAATGTCTTTCGCAGCACGCTGCGTGGTCTGTTGCTGAAATGGTAGGCGCCTGATGTTCATCAATTTCTGGTATCCGGCAGAACAGGTGGGCGCGCTTGGCCAAAAGCCCGTCAAAGTCCGCATGCTCGGCCAGAACTTCGTCCTGTTTCGGGACGCAGCAGGTACGCCGCATTGCCTCAGTAATGTCTGCCTGCACCGCAGCGGTTCGCTGGCCGATGGCTGGGTGCGCAACAATCGCGTTGTTTGCCCGTATCACGGATGGGAATTCAACGGCAGTGGTCAATGTGAGCGTATTCCTTCCCTGGGTCCGGTCCAGCCGCCGATGACAGCGCGAGCGCGCGTCGATGCCTATCCAGTGCAGGAAAAGTATGGCTTGGTGTTCGTCTTTCTCGGCGATCTGCCCGAGGGCCAGCGTCCACCGATCATGGAGATCGAGGAATGGGGTAATCCGGCCTGGCGCTGCACCACGCTGGATTTTTCCCTGAAGGCCAACTATGCGCGCGTGGTGGAGAATGCGCTGGATCCGGCACATGCCGAGTTCGTGCATTTTGTAGGACGCAAGGGCAAGGACCCGGATTACCACATGCCTGACTACCAGACGCAGGAGAGCGAGTGGGGGGCAGGTATGGAGGTGCGATTCAGGACGCAGGCAGGTGGCCTGTTCAAGTACTTTCGGCCCGGTGATACCGAAACGGTTGCAGGTACGACCTTCCACGGGCCGGCCCAGTTCATTACGCGTATTCGAATGAATGCGCGGATGTCGTCATTTCAGTATGCGTTCGATACACCGGTGGACGAGTATGAAACGCGTTCATTCCTGATCAATGCGCGCAATTTCTTTACCAGCCCACTGCTTGACGCTACCGTCGACAAGCGTAACCGGGCCATCGTTGAAGAGGATCGTGCCGTCATCGAGAAAATCGAGCCTGTTGCACCGCCCCGGGGCACCACCTCGGATCTGTCGGTAAAGGCCGATGCGATTCAGCTGATCTACCGGCGTTACCTTCGCGAGTGGGAATCCCGCGGCTGGCGTATCGATAGCGAAGCGATCCACCGTGAGCATCCGGCGTCGCGCCTGCATACGATTCCGAGTCCCGGGCGACGTGAGTCCCGCAACTGGGTGTTTGATACGGTGCCGCTGGTTCGGCCGGCTGATCTACAGGGCTGAATGCCCGGCACGCTCCGGCGCGGGCTTCAGATTCCCAGCTTGCCCAGTGCGTCGGCCAGCTGACGGACGGTCGTAGCCAGGCGCGGATGCTCGCTTTCAAACTGCAGGACGACTTCCCTGAGCCGTGTTTCAATGCTGGCGGGCGGTTCCAGGTGCTGCTCGATCCGGTCGACATCATTCAGCACCTGTTCGATCAGGCCGCGCGACTGCGGATCAAGCGCTTCGGTGGCGCCCAGTTCCTTGTGCAGTTCTTTCAGTAGCTGTTGCAGCCGGTCGTTTTTCATGCTTCCAGTATATAGCCTCCCGCTTGCCGAAAGGGAGTGCACCGCATACCCTGTGCCCGAGTCCGCGCTGGTCCCCTCGCGGCGGCTAGTCGTGAATCCCGTCAGGTCCGGAAGGAAGCAGCGGTAACGGTGATGCCGGGCGCCGGGGTGTGGCTGGCGCGGGCTCACTAAGTCCGCATTCCGATAAATTCAGAACCTGGTCCAACAGATTTCATGAGCTATCTCGCGCTGGCCCGCAAGTGGCGTCCCAAGACCTTTGCCGATGTTGCCGGTCAGAGCCACGTGGTCCGGGCGCTTGAAAATGCACTCAGTTCCGGTCGACTGCATCACGCGTTCCTGTTTACCGGTACGCGCGGCATCGGCAAGACCACCATCGCGCGGATTTTCGTCAAGGCGCTGAACTGCGAGCAGGGCGTCAGTGCGACACCCTGTGGCTCGTGCGCCAGCTGTATAGCGATTGATGCCGGACGCTTCGTCGATTTTCTTGAAGTGGACGCAGCATCAAGAACCGGTATCGATGACATTCGCGAGATACTGGATAACGCGCAATACACGCCGGCCAGCGGTCGTTTCAAGGTTTATCTGGTTGACGAAGTCCACATGCTGTCAAAGCAGGCCTTCAATGGCTTGCTGAAGACCCTTGAGGAGCCGCCGCCGCACATCAAGTTCCTGCTCGCAACGACCGATCCGCAGAAGATCCCGGTGACGGTACTGTCGCGTTGCCTGCAGTTCAATCTCAAGCGCCTGTCGCAGGTGGGCATCGTTGATCGCCTGACGAGTATCTGTGCCAGCGAGGGCATCAGTGCCGAAGCCTCCGCATTGCAACGGCTGTCCCGGGCTGCGGCGGGCAGCATGCGCGATGCGCTGAGTCTGCTCGACCAGGCGCTCGCATTCGGCAATGGTGCGGTTCGGGATAGTGAAGTTGCGGAGATGCTCGGCAGCCTTGACCGTCAGCGGCTGACCGGTCTGCTGGAAGCGTTGGCGCAGGGTGATGCCCCGGGACTGATGAGTCAGGTAAGGCAGCTTGACGAAGTGGTCCCCGATTACGAAGATGTGCTTGCTGGTCTGGCAACCTTGCTGCAGCAGATCGCCGTGATCCAGCTGGCTGGTCTGGCAGCCGTGGAGTCGGATGAGGATACGGCGCTGCTGGCCCGGCTGGCGGAGCAATTGCCGGCTGAAACGGTACAGCTCATGTATCAGATCGCCGTGTTGGGACGTCGCGACCTGCATCTGGCACCCGATCCACGCACCGGCTTTGAAATGACCCTGCTGCGCATATTGGCCTTTGACCGGGCGGAGAGCGCGGCCAGTGTCGCTGTAGTGCCTGCGGCAGGTTCTGCTCCGCGCACATCGCCAGCGGCACATTCAGCGCCGCCGCAGAAACCGGTGCCGGCTCCAGCTTCCACCGGAGTGGTTGGCGGCGAGATTCGCGATTGGCCAGCCTTTGCTGCCACGCTGGGCCTGGATGCCGCAGCCCGTCAGCTGGCGGCCAACTGTGCACTGGCTGCACAGTCGGCTGGCGAATTGCGCCTCAGTATCGAACGCCGTAATGCCCATCTGCTGACCGACAGCCTGAAGGTACGCCTGGCCGCAGCTGTCAATGCGTCGCTTGGCGGTGAGTGCAAGCTGCAGTTTGCAATCGACGAGGGTGTGCGAGATACGGTAGCGGCGCGTCAGGCCCGCAGCGAGGATGAGCAGCAGCGCAGGGCGCGTGAGGCTATCGCTGCAGATAGCAACGTTCGCGCGATGGGCGAGCTGTTCGGTGCCGAAGTGATCGCTGATTCGGTCCGTCCTTCGCCACCCGCCAATTCCGAAAAACCAGCCAAAAGAAAGTGAGTGCGATATGAAAGCCGATCTCGGTCAGTTGATGAAGCAGGCCCAGCGGATGCAGGAGCAGATGCAGAAGGCACAGGAGGAACTGGCCGGCATCGAAGTCAGCGGTGAAGCAGGTGGCGGGCTCGTCAAGATCCGCATGAGTTGCAAGCACGAAGTGCGCGGCATCACGCTTGACCCTGCCTTGCTCGGCGAAGATCGTGAGATGCTTGAGGATGTGCTGGTTGCTGCCTTCAATGATGCTTTACGCAAGGTGGAGCGGACGAGCCAGGAGAAGCTCGGTGGCATGACTTCGGGACTCGGCTTGCCACCGGGTTTCAAGTTGCCATTCTGAGCAGGTATCAGTTCGCATGGCATTTACGCCGCTCCTCCAGGATCTGTTGACTGCGCTGCGCTGTCTGCCCGGTGTCGGGCCGAAGTCCTCGCAGCGCATGGCCTTTCATTTGCTCGATCGTGACCGGGACGGGGCAGGGCGGATTGTTGCAGCCTTGCAGGCGGCACTGGACAAGGTGGGGCTGTGTACCCGTTGTCGCATGTTTGCCGAAGCTGAACTGTGCATGATCTGCGGCGATCCGCGTCGTGATCACGGTCTGGTGTGTGTCGTCGAGACGCCCGCCGATGTCGTGGCCATCGAAGAGTCAGGCAGCTTTCGCGGCCGGTACTTCGTGCTGATGGGCCGCCTTTCACCACTGGATGGCATCGGTCCCGCTGAGCTCGGCATCCCCCTGCTTGAACAGCAGCTGGCCGACGGTGCGACGCGTGAGCTGATTCTGGCTACCAGTGCCACGGTGGAGGGTGAGGCGACAGCCGGTTACCTCGCCGGTATTGCACGGGAACGCCGGATTCGCGCCACGCGTATCGCACATGGTGTGCCGATGGGTGGCGAACTTGAGTATGTGGATGCCGGTACCCTGTCGCACGCCATCGCTGCGCGTACGCATATCGGCGCTGATCAGTAAGCCTGTCCGGCTGCCTGGTTGGCGAGGTTCATGAGTCGCCGGTAGCTTTCGTAGCGTCGGCTGTCGATAAGACCATTCAGTACCGCAGCGCTCACTGCGCAGTCCGGCTCGCGCAGGTGGCTGCAATCAGCAAAGCGACAGTCGTGGCCGGTGGTGCCGATCTCCACGAAACTGTGCGCAATATCGCGCAAATCCGGTATGGCCGGGACGAAATCGCGTACGCCGGGCGTATCGATCAGACGACCGCCGCCCTCCAGCGTGTACATGATCGAAGCAGTCGTGGTGTGCCGGCCTTCGTCGTTGGCGGCAGAGAGCCGACCGGTTGCGGTATCAGACCCGGGTACCAGACGGTTAAGCAGCGAGGACTTGCCCACACCCGACTGGCCGACGAGCAGCCCTGTGCCCTGGTCTGACCAGCTGAGCAAGGCGTCCAGGCCGAAGCCCGTAACGGCGGATACCGGAAACAGCGGATAACCAATCGCAGGGTAAGTGGCGAGTTCTGCCTCTGGCAACGCGGCCATGTCGACCTTGTTCCAGACGATTGCCGCCTGTGCACCCATCAGGTGTGCGGCACACAGGTAACGGTCGGTGATGAACAGGTCAGGGGCTGGTAGCGCAGCCATGACGACGATCAGGTGGCTGATGTTTGCTGCGATGGTTTCCGGCTTGCTGCCCCGGGCGGGCTGCCGACTGAGTTGATTCTGGCGAGCCTGAATGCCACTAACGACCACCGGATCTGAAGCAGAGAATGCCTGCCAATTCACACGATCCCCGCAGCAGACCTGCAAGTGCCGGCCACGAACCACGTAAGGCAGGGCGCTGCCCTCGGCTGTCTCGATAATGCCGCGTCGGCCATGGGCCGCGATTACCAGGCCGGCTTTGCTAGAATCCCGCGCGGCGTCAGTTGCCATAATTGTTTTGCGAGGATCCTGGCTGATGAGTGCACAGATGCACAGACTGATCTGGATTGATCTGGAGATGACTGGTCTCGATTGCCAGAACGATTCTATCATCGAGATTGCGACGGTCGTTACCGATGCTGATCTGCAGGTCATTGCAGAGGGGCCGGTGCTGGCGATTCATCAGAGCGATGCGGTACTCGCAGGGATGGACGAGTGGAATACCCGGCAGCACGGCAGGTCGGGCCTCACAGAGCGGGTTCGTGCGAGCAAGGTGACAGCGGTACAGGCTGAGCAGCAGACCCTGGCCTTCCTGGCGCAGCATCTGGCCCCCAAGGCATCGCCGATGTGCGGTAACAGTATCTGTCAGGATCGTCGGTTCATGGCGCGCGAGATGCCGACGCTGGAAGCCTTTTTTCATTACCGCAATCTCGATGTTTCGACGCTGAAGATTCTGGCCGGCTTGTGGGCGCCGGCTGCTTTGGCGGGGGTGGTCAAGAACACCGAGCATCTGGCGCTTGCTGACATCCACGAATCGATAGCTGAACTGCGGCACTACCGTGCGCAGCTGCTGCGGTTGCCGACCGCAACAGACTGAGCGAGCGTATCAGGCCAGATCAGGCTGCAGCGACGAACAGTCCGATAATGCAGCCGAGACCGGCGACCCAGACCAGCGAGCGCAGGGTGGAGCGGTCAGCGATATAGAAGATGCCGTACAGGATGCGTGCGGCGATATAGCCCAGCGCCAGCATGTCGATAGTGGGCTGAGCAGCGCCGGCCAGATGCGCAATGATGACGCCAGCTGCAAACGCCGGAAAACTTTCATGGGAATTGGCCTGCGCCCAGTTTGCCCGCTGTCGCCAGCCCTGCAGGCTGGCCAGATAGTCACGTGGCTTGGCATTGTCGAAGCTCTTCACTCCGGCTTTGGATGCACCGGCCCAGATAATGGGCATGAGCATTGCCACGAATACGCACCAGTATGCTGTGGTCATGACCGGACTCCTCAGGCTATACGGTTTTCCCGGCAAGAAAGAGCCAGGTCTCGATAACGGTATCCGGGTTCAGGGAAATGCTGCTGATGCCTTCAGAGATCAACCAGCGGGCAAAGTCCGGATGATCGGAGGGACCCTGCCCGCAGATGCCGATGTACTTGCCTTCCTGCTTGCAGGCGTCGATTGCCATCTTGATCAGCATCCGGACCGACTCATCGCGCTCATCGAACAGGTCGGCGATCAGTCCGGAGTCGCGGTCCAGCCCCAGCGTGAGCTGCGTGAGGTCGTTTGAGCCGATCGACATGCCGTCGAAATACTGCAGGTACTGATGGGCCAGCAGTGCATTGGTAGGCAGCTCGCACATCATGATCAGGCGTAATCCGTTCTCACCGCGCCGGAGCCCGTTTTCTGCCAGCAGTTCGGTTACGCGTCTGGCTTCTCCAACGCTGCGCACGAAAGGCACCATGACCTCGACGTTGGTCAGGCCCATATCATTGCGGACCCGGCGCAAGGCACGGCATTCCAGTTCAAAGCAGGGCTTGAAGCTGTCGGATACATAGCGTGAAGCACCGCGAAAGCCGAGCATCGGGTTTTCTTCATGCGGTTCGTACAGCTTGCCGCCGATCAGGTTGGCATATTCGTTCGACTTGAAATCCGACAGACGCACGATGACCGGGTGAGGCGCGAAGGCGGCCGCAATAGTGCTGATGCCCTCAGTCAGTCGGGCCACAAAAAACTCAACCGGGTCCGCATAGCCCGCCGTCTGCTCGCGTATCACCTCTTTGAGGTCGGCAGGCAGACGATCGAAATCCAGTATGGCTTTCGGGTGCACGCCGATCATGCGATTGACGATGAACTCCAGTCGGGCCAGTCCGATGCCCTGATGGGGGAGGCTGGCGAAATCGAAGGCGCAATCCGGATTGCCGACATTCATCATGATCTTGACCGGCAGCGGCGGCAGATTGGCAAGTTCTATCTTCTGCTGTTCGTAGTCGAGAATGCCGTCGTATACCAGACCTTCATCGCCTTCTGCGCAGGATACGGTTACCGGTGTGCCGTCCTTGATCAGCCGGGTTGCATCACCGCAGCCCACGACGGCGGGAATGCCGAGTTCTCTGGCAATGATCGCTGCGTGACAGGTGCGTCCGCCGCGGTTCGTCACGATGGCTGAGGCGCGCTTCATGATCGGCTCCCAGTCCGGGTCGGTCATGTCTGCTACCAGTACATCGCCGTCGCGCAGCAGGCCCATCTCGGCTGTGCTGTCGATGATGCGTGCCTGTCCGGCGCCGATACGCTGCCCGATGCTTCGCCCGCGGACCAGGATGTTGGCATTGCCTTTCAGCCGGTAGCGCAGCAGCGTATTGCCGGAGCGGCTCTGTACGGTTTCCGGACGGGCCTGCAGCAGATAGATCTGACCGTCACGTCCGTCCTTGCCCCATTCGATATCCATTGGGCAGTTGTAGTGCGATTCAATCACGAGGGCATAGCGGGCCAGCGTTTCGACGTCCTGGTCGGTCAGTGAGAAGCGTGCGGAGTCGGCTGGCGCCACATCTTCTGTACGCACCGTCCGTCCGGGCTCCGGCTGATCATTGAAAACCATGCGGAGTTTCTTGGTGCCGAGCTTGCGGCGCAGGATGGCCTGGTGGCCGCTCTTCAGCGCTGGCTTGTAGACATAGAACTCGTCGGGATTTACTGCGCCCTGGACCACGGTTTCGCCGAGTCCCCAGGCGGAGGTGATGAATACGACATCGCGAAAGCCCGACTCGGTGTCGAGTGTGAACATGACGCCGCTGGAGCCCAGGTCCGAACGCACCATATGCTGCACGCCGACCGAAAGTGCCACCAGCTTGTGGTCGAAGTTCTGGTGCACGCGGTAGGCGATGGCGCGATCGTTGTACAGCGAGGCAAAGACGTGGTGCACGGCTTCGATCAGCCGCGGCAGCCCGCGGATATTGAGGAAGGTCTCCTGCTGACCGGCGAAGGACGCCTCGGGCAGGTCTTCAGCCGTTGCCGAGGAGCGAACCGCTACAGCCATGTCCTCGGGTTGCCCGGCGCTCATCGTTTTCCATGCGGATTCGATGGCCGATAAAAGCGCCGACGGCAGTGGCGTGGCGAGGATCCAGTCGCGGATTGTTTTTCCGTAGCGGGTGAGTTGCTCGATGTTGTCTGTATCGAGGTCGCTCAGCAGGCTGTCGATGCGCACATCAAGGTTGTCCTGGTGCAGGAATTCCCGATAGGCATGCGCGGTGGTGGCAAATCCGCCAGGTACCCGTACATCCAGTGCCGAGAGCTGGCCAATCATTTCACCCAGCGAGGCATTCTTGCCGCCCACGCGATGGACATCGGTGAGTCGCAATGACTGCAGGGGGATTACGTAGGGTTCCAAGTTGCCTCCAATGTCGCGACCGGCCATGATCGGCTCATCGCAGCCAACGAAGCCAGTCCACAATGACCCAGAAAAACATCAATCGACGCGTCGTATTTTTTCTGTCGGATCAGACCGGCGTGACCGCAGAAACGCTGGGCCGCAGCCTGTTGACGCAGTTTGAAGAATACGAATTCGACCAGGTGACTGTGCCATTTATCGATACTGTTGACAAGGCAGATGAAACCATCCGGCGCATCAATGCAGCAGTTAGCGAAACAGGCGCCAGGCCTATCATTTTCAGCACGCTGGTGCATGACCATATCCGTGAGTGCTTTACCGGGGTCAATGGCCTGTTCCTGGATTTCTTTGCCACCTATCTGGGGCCGATGGAGCGCGAACTGCTGATGCGCTCCTCACATACATCCGGCCGGGCTCACGGCATGAAGGATGCGGGTAGTTATGACAGGCGCATGGAAGCGACCAATTTTGCACTCAATAACGATGATGGTGCCCGTACCAATGATTACGCGCGTGCGGATGTCATCCTGCTGGGTGTGTCGCGCTCGGGCAAGACGCCAACCTGCCTGTACCTGGCACTGACCTATGGGGTGTTTGCCGCCAACTATCCCCTGTCCGAAGATGAATTCGAAACGGGGCGTTTACCGAAAGTGCTTGAACCGTATCGTCAGAAGCTGTTCGGGCTGAGTATTACTCCGGAACGCCTGCAGCAGATTCGTCGTGAACGGCGTTCTGAAGGCCGTTATGCATCAGCGGAGCAGGTGCGCTATGAGCTGCGTGGTGCAGAGGCCTTGTATAGCCGTTACCAGATCCGCTGGGTCGATACCACGCAGTTTTCCATCGAGGAGATTGCCAGCCGGATTCTCAGCACGACTGGCATCGAGCGTCGGGCGCGTTCATAGGCCGGGCTGAAATACTTCAGATCCTGCTGGTGGGCGCTTCCAGTCCGATGAAATGGCTGATGCGCGCCAGTTGTGCGGCGAGCTGACCGAGGGGTGCAAGAACTTCTGCGACAGGCTGGTTGATCGTCGCTTCGTCGCGCACATGACGTTCCAGATAGACGCGCAGCGTCGCGCCGGAGGTGCCGGTGCCGGACAGCCGGTAGATGATCCGCGCACCATCACTGAATACCAGTCGAATGCCCTGATGAGCGGATTCACTGTGATCGACCGGGTCGTGGTAGTGAAAATCGTCGGCAGTCTCGATCATTGCACCCTCGAGTTGCTTGCCGCACAAGGCGGGCAGTGCTGCACGTAGCGCTGCGATCAGTTCATTGGCGCGTACCGTGTCGGCAGTGACATAGTCCCAGCGCTGGTAGTGATGTCGGCCATAACGTTGCCAGTGTTCAGTCACGATCTGTTTCAGGCTGCGGCGCTGGACGGCCAGCAGGTTTATCCAGAACAGCACCGCCCACAGGCCATCCTTCTCGCGGACATGTGCCGAACTTGTACCGAAACTTTCCTCACCGCAGAGGCCGATCAGACCCGCTTCGAGCAGGTTGCAGAAGAATCGCCAGCCGGTCGGTGTTTCATAGCAGGGGATGCCGAGTTTTTCTGCTACCACGTCGAGAGCGCGACTGGTGGGCATCGAACGCGCTGCACCAGGCACGCCGCCCCGGTATCCGGGTAGCAGGTGTAACGACGCCAGCATGATTGCCACGCTGTCACCCGGTGACAGAAACAATCCGGGGCCAAGAATCATGTTGCGGTCGCCGTCGCCATCCGAAGCGGCCAACAGGTCAGCAGAGTCTGGTCGCAGCGACTCTGTGACCAGCTCAGCGGCATCGATGGGATTCGGGTCTGGATGCAGTCCGCCGAAGTCGGGCAGGGGGTCGCCGTGCAGCACGCTGTCGGGCGGGCTGCCGAGCAGATCGACCAGAATCCTGCGTGCGTATGGGCCGGTTACGCCATGCATGGCGTCGAAGCGGATGCGGTGCCCGCTGCTCAGCCAGTCACGGATAGCTGCGAAATCAAACAGCGACTGCATCAGCGTGGCGTAGTCTGCGGTCGAATCGATGACCTCGATACGCAGTGCACCGAAATCAGTGCTGCCGATTTGGCTCAGGTCTACGGTCGGCAGGCTGGCCAGCCGGTAGCCGCTCAGTTGCTGGCTGGCCTTGAATACCGCTTCGGTTACCTGCTCGGTGGCCTGGCCGCCGGTCGGTGTGTTGAATTTCAGGCCGAAGTCCCCATCTGGCCCACCGGGATTATGGCTGGCGGTGAGAATGAACCCGGCAGCGGCGGCATATTTCCTGATCACCAGCGATGCGGCCGGTGTCGACAGCAGCCCGTGCTGTCCGACGATCACCTCACGGATGCCGTTTGCAGCAGCGAGGCGAATGATGATCTGTATCGCTTCCGTGTTGTGGTATCGCCCGTCGCCACCGATCACCAGTCGCGAACCTTCCGGCAGTTTCAGCGTATCGAAGATGGCCTGTACGAAGCACTCTAGATAGTGCGGCTGCTGAAATACGCTGACCTTTTTGCGCAGCCCTGCTGTGCCGGGGCGCTGGTCCTGGAACGGCGAGCAGCTGATATGAGTGATGTCAATCGTGGACACGATCACAGACCTCTTTGAATATTAGTTTACTGTCTGACATGCGTTTCCGAAAAAGTGTGCATGAACCAGCGTGCTATAGTCAAAACGTGATCACAGACAGCTACATCGTTCCTCAATGCATCGTTGCGCCACGCAGTCTCGGTGCACTGATGGCTTTGTATGAAGGCAACTTCATCAAGCTCGCGGGACTCACTCCCGTGCTGCCGCCGGATCAACTCGCCATGGCTTTCCAGGCAGTGTCCACCTCGGTCCGTGATCTGGATCTCCATCTCGCCGTTGATGCCGTAACCCGTTATACGCTGGATCTGCGGCTCAGTTACCGCTTTGATGATCCAGCGGGTTGTGTGGCTGATCCGGACTTGCGCCTGCGGGTCTATCTCGATGCGCGCATGGTTGAAGTGCTGGGCTGGATCAATGCTCCGCGTCACGCAACCCTGCGGCAGTTGATGGCCGATAATGCCCGGGAACTCGACCGCCGCTGGTCGAGGAATATCATGCTCGGCAAGTGGCTGGACTATTTGTACGACATGGGACACCAATTCCGATACCCGACCTCCGTCCAGGCTTGAGAAACTGTCGATTGCTTCACCGCCTCCATGTGCGGAGTTGGTTAGCTTTCAGGGTGGATTTTCAGGTCTGCAGCATCGAATGGCCTCCATCACCAGGCAACTGCTTGTGCGCCGAAAGCCGGCCGAGGACGAGAAGCTTCTACAGCTTTTCTGGAACCGTGCCGAGCTGAAGCGGGAATATGCCCGGTCGCAGCGTGACCGGGACAGCATGCTTGATCAGTTGCGCCAGCAGGAGGGCGCCACCCTGCGCTGGCAACAGCGCCTGGAGCAGCTTGAGGGTCTGCTCGCAGATCCTGAACGAGCTGCGAATGCCGCAGTCTTCTTCCAGTTACGCGGTGTCTGGCAGTACTGCCGGCGGCGCCTCGCGCGGCTGGCACGTGAACTGGGCGCGCGTCAGCAGGAAGCCGAACTGCGGCGTGAGACGGCGCGGTTTGAGGAGCATCGCAAGATAGCGCTCGTGTCGATCGAGCAGCGCATGGCGCCGTTGATTGAACGCCGTGTTGCAATCGAGAGTGAACTGGATGGTGTCCGGTTGCAGCAGATCGAGCTGGCGAGTTTCTGGCAGCTGCTGGCCCGTCGTCGTTGTGAACATGCCCAGTCCCTGCTTGAGTCCGCGCTGGCTGGCATCCAGTCGCAGATCGAGCGCTATGAAAAAGCCCGACATGAAAAACTCAAGGAGTCCGTGACCGCAGCGACCACCATCGGCACAGACAGCAAACGGGTGGTGAATCTGTCAGTTATTGCGCTGGCACAGGAACTGGTTGTGCAGTTGACGGCGCACAACGTCGCCCAGATGGCGCGTGATGCGTCGCTGCGCCAGGTCGGTGATATGCGCTATGGCGACCTGCAGGTCTGTCAATTGACGGGTCAGCAGGTAGCGAGAGTGCTGCAACAACTTGATGAGCTTGATGATTTGCCACTGCTGGTGCGGGGGCGGGCCGAGTATCTGCGGCGCCAGGTTGAATATATGCGTGATGCAGATACGGTGCCGATTGCCGCTTCGTGTGCCGAGATCCCCCTGCAGTTCACGGCGACTGAAAATCCTGTGCCGGCCAACGATCGCAGCCTGTCAGTCAATGTACTCGGTGAAGAGTACTGGGAGATCTACTCCGCACTCCTGAACTAATCTGCCTGGCGTGGCGTGGTACCAGGCTTGGATTGCGTCAGCAGTCCCTGGCTTGCGTTGCTGATCCGTGAATATTCAGATGCCACGCGGGCTGCTGTCTGCAGCAGTACATCGGGCTGCTCCTCAGGCTTGAGCTTGTCCAGAGATTCAACTGCCGACAGGCCTTGAGCTGTTCTGCGGGCGTTTTCCCGCTCGAGCTGTACGTTCTGCTCACGTTCACGTTCGCTTTTCCGCTCGCTCAGGTTCAGTGAAATCTGTTTCAGTGACCGCAGCTGATCGATGGCGGCAATGCTGGCTTCCAGGTGCTGCATGTCCGGGTCGCCGGCGAGTTCCGTATTTTCATAGCGAGTGAGTTCGGCAATTGTGGTATCCAGGGGCTGGCTGGTCTGGAACCGGGTCGCCGCGATCTGATCCCAGGGCAGGGCCCGGTCACGGCTGCTTTCGCCGATGGTTCCGGCATCGATTGCCGAGGGCAGGACGATGTCGGGTATGACGCCCCGGTGCTGCGTGCTGCCACCATTCACGCGGTAAAACTTGCCGATCGTGAGTGTGAGCTGACCGAGCCCGCGATCCGACCTGCTGTGCGAATACTGATCAAGTTCGTAAAGGTTCTGTACGGTGCCCTTGCCGAAAGTCTGCTGGCCGATAACGATGCCACGCCGATAGTCCTGGATGGCTGCTGCAAAGATCTCGGAGGCCGAGGCGCTGAAGCGATCGACCAGCACGATCAGTGGGCCACTATAGGCAACTGCAGGCTCTGGATCGTCCAGAACCTCGATGCGACCATTGGTATCGCGCAGCTGTACCACCGGACCCTGATTGATGAACAGGCCGGTCAGTGCCGTGGCTTCGGTAAGGTGTCCGCCGCCATTGCCACGCAGATCAAGCACCAGGCTGACGATCTTGTCCTTGCGCAGCTCGCTGATCAGGCGCCGGACATCGCGTGTGGTGCTCACATAGTCTTTGTCGCCGCGGTTCCTGGCTTCGAAGTCCTGATAAAAACTCGGTACGCTGATTACGCCGATATTTGTCGTTTTGCCGTCTCGATCCAGTGGGATGACCTGTTTCTTGGCGGCCTGTTCCTCAAGCTTGATCTTGTCGCGAGTCAGTTCCAGAACGTACTCAACGGCACCTGGTGCGGCACCACCCGGCAGGATCTGTAGCCGTACCTTGCTGCCACGCGGGCCACGGATCTTCTGCACGACATCGTCGAGCTCCCAGCCGACCACATCGAGCATATCCTTGCTGTCGTTCTGGCCGACCGCCGTGATGCGGTCGGTTGCCTTGAGTCGTCCGTCTGCGGCTGCAGGACCACCCGGTATCACATTCATCACCTGTACGAATTCTTCGTCCAGTTGCAGCGATGCACCGATTCCTTCATAGGAAAGGCTCATCTGGATCTTGTATTCCTCTGACTGGCGAGGTGAGAGATAGTTGGAGTGCGGATCGAGCGTCATGGCGAAGGCGTTCATGAAGGTCTCGAAGACATCGTCGCTGTTGAGCTTGTTGATGCGCTCGAGTACCCGTGCGTAGCGCTTGCGTAGTACCTCAGCCGTTTCTTTCCAGTTTTTATCGGCCAGCATGAGGCCGAGCGCGTCGTTCTTTACACGTCGACGCCAGAGATCCTGCATCTCGGCGGGCGTGGAGATCCAGGGCAGGTCTTTTCGGTCGAAGACGTAGTCTTCGTTCACGGTGAAATCAGGTTCCTGCTCAAGCAGGCTGAGCGCATAACCCAGGTTCTGCTGGGTGCGCAGCCGGTACAGCCGGAATATATCGAATACGGGATCCATATCACCGGAGCGGAGGGATTCATCCAGTGCGTTCCGGTAGCGGGCAAAGTACGCGATATCTGATTGCAGGAAGTAGTGACGGTTGCCGTCGAGTGCTTCGAGGTAGGTTTTCAGGGTTGCCTCGGACAACTCATCATTTAGTGCCAGGCGCGCGTAATGGGCGCGCTCGACAAAGCGGGTCACCATGCGGGCGACCTGTCGCTCACGCGGTGTGGTGTCGAGTATCGCCGGGGCGGCAGGGGGCTCCGGCTTTGCCATACCCGGGACAGCCGGTCCCAGCAGTACCGCCAGGCAGGTGACAAGGGCGTATTTCAATGTGCTGTTCATGCGTGGCGACTTTGCAAGGTGATCTCTTTGAAGTGTAACGGGTATTTGGCTCCGCTAGGCTAGACTTGCACCGTGTACGAGGCAAGCGAATAGCCCGGAAACCGGCGATTGGCGCCATTCAGAGCGTGATACATGCAACCTTTGACCATCATTCTGGGGATTGTGTTCGGCAGCGTCGTCTCCATAGCCGTCAGTCTGGCGATCGTTCTGTTGGTATTCGGTCTGCGTAGCGGAGAGGATTCACGCTACGTACTGGAAATTCCGGAGCTTTGGCGCGCCACACTGATGTTTTCACTGACCGCCATCGTGGCCGGGATGGCTTTCTTCGGGTCCTTGCGCGTTGCGCCGTGGCGTCGATGGCCGATGGTGGTCCTGTGTCTCGCGTTGACAGGTATCGGGTTCTATTACTGGCCGAATTAGGCGTATCCCGCTCATCCGGCCGCCGCCAGCAACCGGCGCTGCAGACGCAGGATGAGATACCAGACCAGCCAGACCAGCGCCGGCGACAGCAGGATCAGCCAGGCCAGCGGTTCACCGCGGCTGGCAGCTGCATAGATGCTGTCCGCATAGTCCATGAAGCCCAGCTTGCCCTCGTAGGCACCGATCAGGCGCTTGCCCGCAACATATGCGACAGCGGGCACTAATAGCGCGCCGGCGAGGCCGAGCCCGGTGAGTAGCAGCAGCCAGCGAATGATCGGCATGAGCAGTTTGCGCATGGCCCATTGTCCCAATTTATGCGCGATCTGTCATAACTTGGTAAGTGATTCTGAAGTCAGGGTGGTTGGGGAGCACCGCGCCCGGGTCCGGCGCAGTCGGGCGCATCGATAGCGACGCCGCAGCAGTATCAGCCACAGGCCGGCATGCAGGCAGCCCGCGCTGATCAATAGCAGATAGCCCAGTATCCAGCCCGGGTCCGGCAGATAGATGCCTGAGAGGAGGGCGATGGCGCCCAGCAAGAGATACAGCAAGGGCAGCGCGGCATAGATAGCCCCGGGGAGCCAAATGCGTCGGGTCAAGAAACGATGCAGGTTTCTTTTCGGCGCTGGCTGCCGGATTGCTGGTGTCGCTGGTCTGTTGAGCATGCTGCCGCCTGATGACGGGCAGTGTCGCTGGCGGGGCGGTTGCTGTCTGCGTATCGGCTCACAACACGGATGCTCAGTCAAAGCCAGGCAAGGTGCCGGGGGCCAGTGAGCGCGGCGCCTGTCCGGTCAGTTGCTGCGCGCTGCTGCGCAGGCTTTTCAGTTCCGCGATGCGTGAATTGTCCAGCAGTTCGCGTACCAGGCCGGCCAGGTTTATGCGGTTGTTGCTGACCCGGCGCAGTTCGGCATCGAGGTCATGGAAGACCGTTACGGCGCGTGCGCTGATTGGTCCGGTCGATGATGTCGTGCGCATACTGCGTACCTTGCTGCCCCATTCGCGCAGGCTGACGATGGTTTGTACATAACGGGCTTGTGAAATCGAGCCGGAATCGAGCAGGGCACGCAGTGCAAAGTATTCGGCCAGACCCTCATCGATCCAGTCCTGATCAGCTGGTGTTTGCAGATCGGCAAGCAATACATGAACCATTTCATGCACGATGGTGCTGGTGCCGTTCTCGCTGATCAGTGGCCGCTTGGCGTTGACGAAAATGGAATTGGGCGCAGACAGTGCACCCAGCCACATAGGTTCACCGGCTGCGACGATATTGAGATATGCCGGTCCCTTGCCGACAGCGGGAATCAGTTGCGGCAGGGTCCAGCGCAGCAGGGCCAGCATTGCAATCCGTTCCATGCGCTGTCCGCGCGGCGCTGATACCGTGACCTCCATTCCGGCTATCACATCGCGCCGGGTACCGATGTCGCCGGCGATGATCCAGCCGAGTGGGCGGGCTTTGCGGTCGCCGGGGTTGCGGATGAACAGCTGTCCGGCAGCATCTGGAAGATAGGGTGTTATCAGCGACCAGCCTTCAGGCGTTGTCACTGCCAGTTCGCCGTGCAGCGCACTGCCCTTTTTGAGCCGCCAGTTGGTGATCGGAAAGGCCTTTTCGCCGCGGAATATGGCCAGTTTGCTGCCGACCCAGGCATCGTGGCTGGAGGCGTCGCGCTCTGAGCGGCGATGCGTGATGCTCAGCTTGTAACGCAGTACTCCACCGCGCGCCGGGGGGGTCCAGATCAGCTTGTCCGCGGTGCGCCTGAGATGGCCGTCAGCGGCAGCTTTGCCGAGCATCGTGTCAGCGGCGAGTTGCAGTTCACGCAACTCGCCCTTGCCCTGACTCAGTACGATGCGCGCCTCGGCACTGTCCGTATCGTCGGCCAGGCGCAGTTCATAACGCAGGCTGATTCCGGCTGACTGTGCAGCGAGACCGGCACCGGGAGATATCAGTAGCAACAGCGCTGCAACGAGACTGGCACATGCGCGGTATACCGCCATCACAGAGATCAGGACAGATCCTCCTGGACGATGAATTCACGCAGCTCACCCGCCAGTTCCTTGCAGGCTGCGGTTTCGGTACGCGCAATAAACGGTAGTGGCAGGATCAGGGCAGGAACCATCGAGCTGCCGTGCACATCGGTGCTGACCTTGCCGGCCGCACTCGATGCCTTGAGATCCCAGACCCGGGCCGTATAGGCACCGTCATCTTCCCACCAGACCAGCCCAAAACATCCGCCACCAGCTGGACTGGCCGCACAGCTCATGCCGCCGCCATTGGAAGTCTTCTTCGTCTGGCCGTTGATCCAGACCAGATAGCGCACGCCGCTTGCATTGATCCGTTCACTGACGCCGGGTCTGGCGAGCAGTTCCGGCAGATCCTCGATCTCCTGCGGCATGGTGCGCGGCTCCAGCCACGGGAATAGTTCATCGAGAAATTTTTCGCGTGGGTAAACATTGACGGCCTGTGCGCCGTCATCCAGTTCGTCATCAACGCACCGCAGGAAGTCGGCCTCGGTCCGGTTGCCCTTGTGATAGCTCGATGGAATGACCACCACCGATTCGTGATCGGCGATGCCGGTGGCAGAATTTTTCAAGCCTTCGACCCGGCTGGTTACGCAGCCGGCACACACACTGAGCAGCAGTGCTGGCAATACCAGCAGGTGCCGGTTAGCGGGTTGCCTGGTTGTCTGTGTCGGTGCTGGCATCGGATTGCTCCCGCAGCAGTTCGTCAATGCCGGGCTGGCCGGTAAACTCAAGACTGATGGTGGCTGCCGCATCACGCATGGCGAGGACGGTAGCCTGCTCCATGGGGCGAGCCGACTGCAGAGCAGCGTCGCCGACTTCACCATATCCACTGACCTTCCAGACCGTGATCAGTTCACCTTGCGGTCCGTAGACGTTCAGAGTGTAGCGTATCCAGACCGCATACTGATCGGATGCCGAACGACTGGGCAGCGAAAACTCGAAGGCTTCTATGACCGGTTCGATGATGAGGTCAACATCAGCTGGATTATCGGCTGTCGGCAGTGTGCTGATGTGCGCCGTGTCGCGAAACATGCGTCCGGTAAGGCGGTTGAAGAGGCCGGCGTTGGCCGGCCCGAGTTCGATATCCCAGGCAGACTGTCCTTCTTCATGCTCGGTGTGGCGGTAAGTTGTGAACGCCGTCGTGTAATGGAGGCCGGCGCGCAACGGCAAGCTCTGGACGAGGGGTTCCGGAATGCTGTCAGGAATGGTCAGTGTCTGGTTGCAAGCAGTTGCCAACAGCAGGTAGAGGGTGGCCGCACAGATACGACCCGCGTGCATGGTGTCGTGCTATCCACCGGAACCGGCGAGGATGGCTGCCGGTTTCTCGAAGTTGTCGCGCCGCTCGGCAAAGCCCAGCGGGTCAGGGTGAATGATGATTTCGCAGTCCGGGTACGCTTTCCAGATCTCGGCTTCCACTTGATCCAGTATCTCGTGCGTCTCATGCAGTGAGGTGCCGGCATCCAGCTCAAGGTGAAATTGCACGATATAGCTGGAGCCACTGAAGCGGGTGCGCAGGTCGTGAAAGCCGAGTACTTCTGGATGTTGCTTCGCGATGTCACGAATCCGGCGTCGGTCTTCTTCCGGGATCTCGCGATCCAGCAGCACGTCGAGAGATCGCATGGCAATGCTCCAGGCGCCTGAAACAAGGTAAAGGGCAACGGCTCCACCGACCAGCGGGTCGAGCCAGCGCAGTCCGGTCATTGCGGTGCCGACTACCGCTCCGGCCACCACGACATTGACCAGTACATCCGTCTTGTAGTGCATCGCGTCGGCTGAAATGGCCAGTGAACCCGTCTTGTTCTTGACGTAGTGTTGATAGAACACCAGGCCGACCGTCGCCAGGGTGGAAGCGGCAAGTACAGCCACGCCAGCGCCGGCCTTGGCAATCGGTGCAGGGGCCAGGAGGCGCTGAATGGCTTCGTAACAGACGAACACACCGGAGCCGCTGATGATCAGCGATTGCAGCAGGGCGGCGAGTCCCTCTGACTTGCCATGTCCGAAGCGGTGTTCCCGGTCAGGTGGTTCGAGCGAGTAACGAATGGCCCAGAAGGTCAGCAGCGAGGCCAGCACATCGAGAACCGAGTCGGCGAGGGAGCTCAGTATCGAGACGGAATCCGTCGCCTGCCATGCCCAGACCTTGCCGACTACCAGACTGCAAGCGACGAGCACTGATGCATAGGTGGCCGACTTGAGCAGCCATGCGCGTTCGGCTTTGCTGAGGCGGGATGGGGTTTTATCAGCTTTGGCGGTGTTGGTCACGATAGATCATCCGGAGCAGGCAAACGGTACGGTATCGCCAGATTTCATGTTGGCGACGTTCGGCGGCATTATGCCACGCATCAACGGGCGCATCATGGCCCGCTTGCCTGCAACCGGCTAATATCGCCGCGCCTCCCCACTGGCTACGCGCCGCATGTCGCCGACTGAACTCCTGCAGATCATCCTGATGGCGGCCGCCTGGGGCGGATCCTTTCTGTTCTTGCGCATGACGGTGGGGGAGTTTGGTGCAATACCACTGATTGCCGTACGTGTGACGATCGCCGGCCTGGTCTTGCTGCCCGGTATCCTGCTGAATCCAGTGTGGCGTGAACAGTTTCGCCGGAACTTCTTCCGCTTGCTGCTGCTCGGTGCCTTCAATGCTGCGCTACCGTTCTCGCTGTTTGCCTACGTGACCCTGTACGTCACGGCGGGCTTTGCTTCGATCATCAATGCGACAGCACCGTTGTTCACGGCCTTCCTCGCCTGGCTATGGCTCAAGGAACGTCCAACGCTGCTCGGTATCATCGGTCTCGTCACCGGATTTGCAGGTGTCGTGCTGCTGGTTGGCGGTGTGTCGACCGCACAGGGTGGTGCACTGCTGGCGGTTGCCGGTGCGTTTCTGGCCAGCTTCCTGTATGGCGTGGCTGCGAACTTCGTCAAGATACAACTTGCAGGTGTGCACGCCTGGGTGACCACCGGTGGCAGCCTGATATGTGCAGCGCTGCTACTGCTGCCACTGTCCTTCTGGCAATGGCCTGCGCAAGCGCCCTCGACACAGGCGTGGGTTGTGGTCGTGCTGCTTGCCGTGCTGTGTACGAGTATCCCGAATATCTACTACTTCCGGTTGGTGATCCGCGTGGGTCCGACGCGCGCAATGGTCGTGGCCTTCCTGATTCCGTTGTTCGGTATGCTGTGGGGAGCGCTGCTGCTGGATGAATCCATCACGCCAACCATGCTGGCCGGTTGCAGTGTGATTCTGCTTGGCACCGCACTGGTATCAGGGGTGCTCCGGCAGCGCGCCAGAGTGAAGCCAGCGTAGACTTGCCGATCTGCAGGAGAGTGATATGTACGATGTCGTGAAGGACTACTACGGCAAGCAGTTGCAGGCCTCGAGTGACCTCAAGACCACGGCCTGCTGTGATGTGAGCCAGGTGCCAGCCTGGCTGAAACCACTGCTTGCGAGTATCCACCCCGAAGTACTGTCACGCTATTACGGTTGTGGTCTCGTTTGCCCGCCTCTGCTGAAGGGTTGCCGGATTCTGGATCTGGGCTCGGGTTCCGGCCGTGATGTCTATGCACTGGCGCAGCTTGTCGGCCCGCAAGGCAGTGTGGTGGGTGTCGACATGACGGAAGAGCAGCTGGCAGTTGCGAAACAACACCAGAACTATCACGCAGAACAGTTTGGTTACGACAATGTGCGCTTTTTATCAGGCTACATTGAACGGCTGGATGAACTGGAGCTGGCGCCTGCAAGTTTCGATGTGATCGTATCCAATTGCGTGCTCAACCTGTCGCCGGACAAGGCTGCGGTGCTTGCCGGTGTGCACCGCCTGCTCAAGCCGGGTGGGGAATTCTATTTTTCCGATGTCTATGCGGATCGGCGGGTGCCGGAAGCGGTACGCAATGATCCGGTGCTGTATGGCGAGTGCCTCGGTGGCGCGCTGTACTGGAATGACTTCCTGCGCTTGTCCCGTCAGGCTGGCTTCGCAGATCCCCGTCTCGTCGTGGACCGACCACTTGCCGTGACCGATCCGGAGCTGGCCAGCCGTACCGGCAATATCCGCTTCTATTCCGCGACCTACCGCCTGTTCAGAATTGATGAGCTTGAGGATGCCTGTGAGGATCATGGGCAGGCCGTGATCTATCGCGGCACCATTCCCGAGTATTCACACCACTTTGATCTCGACAAGCATCACGCAATCGAAACCGGCCGTGTGTTCCCGGTCTGCGGGAATACCTTCCGCATGCTGAGTGATACCCGCTTCGCACCGCACTTTGAGTTCATCGGGGACTTCAGTCGTCACCTGGGTCTGTTTGCCGGGTGTGGCAGCAGTCTGCCGTTTGATGCGGAGCAGTCACCAGGCGAGTCGGCTGCGTGTTGCTGACGGTTGGCAACACGCAGCCGCGGTTCTTGATGATCCTTAGTCGTACTTGAACTCCATTTCGAGGAACAGGGTGTCGAAGTCATACGGCACGCCACCGTTCTCTACGCCGTTGCTGTCCTGCCGCTCGGCCATCGAATAGGTGAGCTTGGTCTTGATCTTGTCGTTCAGTGCATAGGCTGCCTTCAGGATGTGTCCCTTGGAGTCGCTGCCACCGCCGGCAAAGTCGGAATCGGTGAGTAGCCCCAGTACCGCATCGGCTTCCAGATCCTGATAGACATAGCCCACCTCCCAGCTCCCGGCCTTCTTTGCCTTGCCGAGCGTCAGGCCTGCTGAAATACCGGTATCGAACTGACCCGCATCGCCATTGTTCGCATAGTCCACAAACAGGCTGACGGGCAGGTCGGCGACATCGGTTTTCGCTTCGGTAAAGACTTCCGTGATGGCGAAGTCATAGCGGTAGGTCCCACCGGGCGTTACCGAGTTGCCAAAGCATTCACCTGTCTTGTAGTAGCAGTTCACGCCGGCTGCATCGACGCTGTAGTAGCCGATGCCACCTGACAGACCGATCCTGCCCAGAGCACCACGTGCTCCGGCCTGCAGGCCATAGCCAAACTCCTGGTTGGAGTTGCTGTCGCTTTCAAGCCAGGTGCCCAGTGCCGTGCCGAAGAAGCTGCCGTTGTCGAAGGTCAGCTGCGCACCTTCCGGCCGCCAGTCGCCATCCCAGAGCATGCTGTGGTCGCCTGCGCGCACCAGTTTGTTTTCGAACTTGCCTGCGATGACATGGCTTGTGCTGCTGGCCTGCCAGTCAAAATAGGCCAGGTCCATATAGATGTCTTTGCTGGAACCACCGCCGCCGAGAGTCTGATTGGATGACACGGGGCTATCGCTACCGGTGGCAAGTCCGAAGCCGATCTCTACATTATTTGGCAGTTGCGCGATAAGGACAGGACGGGCACGGATGCGCTGCCGGTTACGTTCACTGTCCGCGGATTGATCATCGTCATTCTGGTACCGATACCTGAAATCGCCCTTGAGGCTGATTCGATCAACCCAGGACGGGGCAGCATTGGCGGTATTGACGGCTTCAACCTGTGCCGCTACCTGCGCTACCTGCTGGCTGGCCTGCTCAGCGGTTTGCTGGCTTTGTGCGGCTGCCTGCGTGGCGGCATTGCTTGACTGCTCCAGTTCCGCGACCCGCTGGCTCAGCGCCGCGATGGTGGCCCGCAGTTCTGCGATGACCTCGTCGTTGACTGCTGCAGCGGCCGTGTTGCAGCTGAGAATAAACGCCATGCTCATGGTCCAAAGATACTGTTTCATGTCTGACACTCTTTATTGAAAAAACAGGTGGTTCCCTGCCGCATTTTTCGCGGCGGTCCGGTGCATTGTGTGCACCTGGTGTTACAGATTGATGAAATCCGGGGCAAGGAATGCCCTGGGGTGTGGCTCACGCTTTCAGGCTGCGTGTTTCAAGATCCAGCAATGCTTTCTTGCGTGCCATGCCCCAGCGGTAACCGGATATGGCGCCATCGCTACATATGACGCGATGGCAGGGGATGGCCACTGCCAGCCGGTTTGCTGCACAGGCTGCTGCGACCGCACGGGCCGCCGTCGGTGCACCGATGCGTTTGGCGATATCCGTATAGCTGGCTGTCTGGCCGACAGGGATCTTTCGCAGGGCACGCCAGACGCGCTGCTGGAAATCCGTACCATGCAGATCCAGTGGCAGGTCGAGTCCACGGGCAGGTGATTCCACAAAACGTACTACGCGGGTCAGCAGCTTTCTGGCGCTGCTGTCATCAGCAAGCAAGCTGGCGTGTGGAAAGCGTGCTCGCAGCTCGCGAGTCAGGGTGGTGGGCTTGTCACCGATGGCGATGGCGCAGATACCACTTGCGTTGCTCGCTACCAGTAGCTGGCCGAGCGAACACTTGCCAATTGCATAGCGTATTCTGGCGTTGCGGCTATCAGCGCGGTCGGTGCCCGATTGCATGCCCAAGACCTGCTTTGACTGGCTGCCGATCGTAATGGATCAACCGGCGGATGGCCATGGATCGTCCGATTCCGCCTTCGGGAGACAGAGAGATGAAGATTGCTGTTACTGCTGCGTCAGGCCGACTGGGTCACGCCATTCTGCGCGAGTTGCTGACCCGGACTGAGCCGAAAAATATCGTGGCTGTCGCACGCTCAGTGGAGAAAGTCGAGATCACTGGGATCGAGAATCGTCATGGTGACTATGACTCCGTTGCGGGCATGGCAAAGGCTCTGACCGGCATTGATACCGTGATCCTGATTTCGGCGCCGGTCGGTGACTGGGATCGGGTCCGGATGCATCAGAATGTCATCGACGCGGCCAAACAAGCCGGCGTTCGCAAGATCGTGTACACCAGTGTCGTCGGTAACGGCCTGGAGCAGGGCACGTGGTTCTGGAAGACCCAGCAGATCAATCGGCAGACGGAAGAAGACCTGAAAGCATCCGGTCTGCAATGGGTGGTTGCACGCAATGGTCTGTACCTGGAAATGGATCTCCGGCACATCATTCATGCCACTGAATCGGGGGTGTACCGCAATGTTGCGGGCGATGGGCAGTGTGGCTACATCACCATCAACGAACTTGCGGTGGCCACGGTGGGGCTTGCCATGAGTGAACAACATAACGGGCAGACATACAGTCTTGTCGGGCCAAACACGACGCAGGCGGATCTGGTCGAGCTTGCCAACGAGGTGTTCGGTATCAAGGTGCGCTACGAGACGATCAGTGATGAGGAAAATATCGCCATCCTGATGAAGGATGAAAAAATAGCCTCGCGCGGCATAGACGTTGCGCGAATGCTCACCGGTTGTTTCCAGTGCGTCAGAGCAGGTGCCTTCGATGTACCCTCTGATTTTGAGCGGGCTGCCGGCAGGCCGGTCAAGACCACGCGTCAGATGATGGAGGAACTGCGACCAGCGTAAAGATCTGCTCATCAAAGTGCATGTCCACGCCATGCATAGTGCGAGATCTTCGGATGGCTGGTTGAGCTTCATTGCATGCGGTATGAGTTCCGGTCTATTTGCCGGGTTCGATGCTCCAGAAGCCTTCTGCCCAGTATTTGGCGAAGTGCTCCTTGAAGATGAAGCGGCCTGTTTTGATTGCAAAATCTTTCGCATAGAGTTCGTTGGTCAGGTCTTGCATGCTCTGCTCATGACTGTGGGAAAAGTCCTGATCCTGTTGTAGCAGCGCAATACGTTTCAGGTACACGGGCAGCACCATCATGACGGTGTCACGGGCGGCGGTGTAGTAGGCACGGCGAATGGTGTCGTCATCGGTCTTGGGCTCCCGCAGTTCAATGCGGTAGGGGCTTTTGTAGGGGTCAAGGTGGCGCGAGATTTTGCCGCGACCCTGCTCTTCCGTGCGCTGGTACTGCTCGACGGTTGCCAGTGCCTGTTCAATGATCGCAATGTCGTTGCCAAAAAACTGCTCGTACGAAATGGCCTTCGTATCGACGTTGAAGAAATCAAGGATGAACATGCCGCCCACACCTGGCGTTGGCTTCATGAAATCAACGTGCATCACAGGCGCCCTGAAGCCATGACGCGGCACGAGGTTCAGGGTGTAGACGCCGTGATAGCCTGATCCCGGCGGCAGTTCGAACATGCTGACGGTTGCGGCGGATAGCTGTTCGTTTTCAAAGGATGTCAGCTGCACACCAAGGGCCGGGGCGCCGAGTATCTTGTTGAAGGGGAAACCCAGCGGTACGGAGAAGTTTTCAAAATACGCCGAGACTGGCCTTTTCTGCATCTGTTCGAATTGTGTGCTTGTCCACGTGTAGAGTTCGGTATAGGTGCCGTAATCCGTGTGCTGCGGGAATTTGAAGGTTGCCAGGAAGGTTCCGATGGCGATCGTGAGAATCACCAGCAGGGCGGCCATGATTTTAAGAAGTTTTTTCATACGGTATCCGGCCCCGTCTGTATTTGAAGATGGCCTGCAGGGTAAAAGCAATGAGAATCGACGTAATACTGGATCCTGATCTCTCGCCGCAGAGAGTAACCGAGCTGGGCCTGCTCGCCGAGAGTTACGGGCTCGATGCCGTGTGGACTTCCAATTACCCGTCCTCGCGGGACCCTTTCATCAACCTTTGTCCGCTCGCGCTTGCCTCGAGCAGGATCCGTCTCGGTCCGTTGGTTATCACACCCTACGAACTGCACCCGTACAAGATTTCCAAGGCGCTGGCCAGTCTGAATGAACTGTGCCACGGCCGGGCCAACATCCTCATCGGCGGGCCTACCGGGGTAAATGCCTTCATGGGCATGGATACCTCGCGGATGGTTGGCCGGGTGCGTGAATGCATGGAAATCCTCAAGGGCATCAGTCCCGACGCTCCATTGAACTACCGGGGCAAAATCTTTCAGACTTGGGGTTATCAGCCCCGCTGGGCGACCGATGCGCCGCCGCAGATTTATGTCGGTGCCAACAAGGAGCAGATGTTGCGGATGGCTACCGGCATCGCCGACAAGATCATGCTCGGTGACACGACGGTCGGGCGTCTGGCCAGCAGCATGCAGTTGATCAGGGACAATCTCCATTCTCATGGTCGGTCCCGGGAGGATATCCGCGTCAGCTGCCTGGTTGCCTGGCACGTCAAGGCGAACAGGGCGGCGTCCATCAGCGAGGCACGGTCTCAGCTTGCGCTGCGCGGCATGCTGGATACCTGGTATCTGGAGTCCTTTCTCACGGACGAAGAGTGCCGTGTCGTAGACGCCAACCGGAACAACTTCTTCAAGGCATACAAGCAGCAATCAGACAGCATAGAAAACGTCCCGGATGCGATTCTCGACAAGCTGGTCGACAGCCTGACGATGTCGGGCGATTACGACGATATCGACAAGCACATCGAAACCCTGCGCCGCTATCGTGATATGGGGCTTGATGAAGTTGCGTTCAAGCTGCATCAGCAGCCCGATGCGGCGATAAAAATAATTGGCGAGCGGATACTGCCGGCCCTGCAATAGTTCTTATTGCGGGTCTTTGAAGCGACTCACGAATGCCTGATCCATGCCGTACTCTCTGGCCAGGTCAGTGAAGAACTTCATGCTGACGGCATCCAGCCCTTTTTCCTTCGCTGCTTTTTCCGTGTTGTCGATGACCAGCGTGCGGAAGGCTGGCGGAACTTCCATCAACGCAGCCTCTGCGGCCTCATCCCATGGCATGTTTGTCTTGGCATTGACGCCCTGATAAGCATTCTGCTCGTCCTTGAGCCGGTGCATCACGACATTCGATGTATCGCAATAAAAATAGTCCAGACGCCGCTCATCGCCCAGGCCGATGGGCAGATTCATGGCCTTGATGCGCTCAGCGCGACTCATCTGCTCCAGGCCCTCATCCATGACGATCGCCTCGATATTGGCAATGACGATGGCGTTGCTCCTTTCCAGTCTGATGATCTGGTCGGCCGTGCACTCCATGATCTGAGGGCATTCATCAATGCTCGGCGGCTTCACTTTGCGGGATGCAATCGGGGTGAACTTTGTATGTTCGAGTTCATTGATGCCGGCTGGCCAGAAACGGGCCGTCGTCATCATGTCTTCCAGCTTGTCCCACGTCGGGCAGTTGATCACGAACTCCTTCGTCTCGCAGATGTTCTGGAAAGTGTGCGTGTCCTGTCGAAAGCCAAGCATGATCTGCGGATTAAAGTGCATCACATCCCACTGCATGATGAAGGAGTAGGGTGCCGCATTGATGCGGCCTTCCTTGTCCAGGGTCGTGATGATGGTGACGAGCTTGGGGAGAATCCACGCATCCGAGTACCAGAAGGGCCGGATCTTGATTTCAGTTTTCATGATGTGGACTCCAGAGCGATGGTGGTGCTGCTGACCTTGAGTCAGACCGTCAGATTCGTCAAGAATTGTTCAGCTTGGGTTGCTACCAGTTCCGTTGACACCGAGTTTAGGGGCGGGGGTGAACCAGGGATTACCGGATTAATCCTTGAAGCATTCATCACTTCAGAAGCGGCTCAATCCCTTCCCATCGCTTGTCCTTCACCATCACGAAGCGGCAGCGACCTTCAGACAGATTGGCCCACAGGCCGCCGATCAGCCGGTCATCCTCTGCGCCAGACCAGCGATCCGCACCCTTGTACTCCACGGCCAGGATGGCGCCGGGCTTGTCGGCTGCGCCGGGTAGCTGGCACAGAAAATCCGGGTAGAAGCGTCCGTCGGCCTTCTGCAGGAAGAATGAACAGCCTTCGCGCCGAACGAGGTTGCGCACCCAGAACTGGATGCGGCCTTGCTGGGCCTGAACGTCCAGCCAGCAGGCGCACTCGAATTCTTCCTTGCTGTCGAAGTCGCCGATTCGGCCGTAGAAGTGTTTGCGGAAATCGAAGTGCCCGAAACGACCGTCGTAATCGCGACTGGGTGCGTAGGCCAGGGGATGGAACTCGAAGGTGTAGTGGTCGGTGACAGCGATCCGTGACGCTGCATCATCAGCAAACAGCGTCTGCTGGTAGGCTTTGCCAACCGCCTGCTTGCGCAGATCCCGAATACGCGCTTCCAGCAGATTGCGAATCATGAACTTCTGCAGGTTTGCACGGGCCAGCGTAAATCCGTCCCGGCGCAGCAGGGCAGTCAGCCAGCCAGCGACAAAAGACTGTTTGCTGGCGTGTGTCAGTGAGGGCTCTGGCAGATTGCGGCACAACCAGGTGGCAATGCGCACTTCATCCCAGTGTTCGGGCTGGTAAACCAGGCCGAGATCGCGCTGCAGTTCCGGCAGGAAGCGCGATATGACTTTTCCGCTGTCTTCATCAACGTCGATCTCACCGCCTTCAGATACCTTCAGCGCCGCATGGAGCACAGCCAGATCATCGGCCGTTGGCGCTGCATCGTAGGTCGACAGGTCCCACGGATAGTCCAGCAATTCCGGATCGTCGAACAATTGCAGCTCGCCCTGCACGCGCAATGCCAGTTGCGGCACGAGGAAGCGCTCGCCGAGTTCAGCCGGAGTCTCGAAGATCTCGATGGCCGTTGTGCGGCTGACTTTAGCCGCCTCGACGATGGCTGCTGCTGCGGTCTCGGTACTGACCGATGCCTTGAGGGCTTCGGTCTCATCCTCGGTCAGCGGTGTGCTGATGGTCAGCGTGTTGAGCTTGCCGTCCCAGCTCACCTTGTCGCGTACCGGTTTAGGTACACGCCTGAGATCAGGCTTTTCAGACAGGGTGATGGCCACTGGCCGAACGACCACGCGTCCAGTGTGCCCATCCAGATCCATGTGCGATTGCTCGGCCCGGGCGGCAGTCACGAACTCGGCCACCTCGCGTCGCTCAAAGCCGGCACCCGCTACCAGTCGGTCGCGCAGCGTCGCTGCGGTTTCAGCGAAGTTGCGTGACACCACAAAGGCATAGGACTGGTTCAGGGCGCGGGCCTGGGCGTGCTTCGCACCGGGTTGCCGCAACACGCGGCCCAGCAGCTGTTCCACCGCAGTGGCTGATGACAGTGAAGCCATGCTGACCAGGATGTAGGCGAAAGGGCAGTCCCAGCCCTCGGCCAGCGCCTTCTGGGTGATGACGAACTTCACCGGGCAGGCCGGATCGGCAATGCCCAGCTTGTAATCGGCGTCCAGTTGCTCCAGTCCTTTTTCCTCGCCGGTAGCGACGACGATCTCGCTGGCCGGAATGCCATGGTTGGTGATCAGCTCATTGCGCACCCGCTCGAAGTCCAGCGTTTCCACGCCGCTGCGGCGCGGTTCAGATTGAATCAGTACCAGTGGTCGCAAGTAGGCCGCGCCTGTACGGCGTTCCTCATCGGCCAGCTTGTGCAGGGCATCGCGACGTCCGATCGCATCGGCCAGGCACTGCTGCCAGTTCGGTTCGGTTTCCAGCACCACCGGCAGCTTGATCATTTCCTCTGCCTTCAGCTCGGCGGCGGACACGCTGTGCAGCACGTTGCTCGGCGTACGATCGAGGTCGGGCGTGGCCGTCAGCTCCATCACACCGCTGGGACGGAAGCGAGCCAGCATGTCGAAAGCCAGTTCGGTGCGGCTGTTGTGGGCCTCATCGACGATCACGAATGGCCGACGTAGCCGTAACACATTGGCCAGCGAACAGGGCGTGGTGCTATCCATGCCTTCGCCATCACTTAGCAGCCCATCGCGCTGGGTGGGCGACAGGTTTTCGAAGTGATGCATCAATGCACCGCTGGACTGGTACACCTTGCGGCATTCCTCGTCCTCAACCTGGAAAGCCTGCCGTGTAGCGACGATGATCGTCGTCGAGGTATCCAGCGTGGCACGAGTCACGCTCTTGGCCTCGTCCAGATCCATCACCGTGATCGGCCCAGCCTCGCGCAGAGCGGTGTGGTAGGGGTGCAGGCGGTCCCGCAGGCCACGCAGCGTCTGCTCGCGGATCGGCTTGCTCGGCACCAGCCACAGGATCATGCCGTATTCGCAACGCAAGAGGTGCGTGTTGACCAGCGCTACGCTCTTGGCGGCCAGCCAGGTCTTGCCGCCACCGGTGGGCACGCGCAGGCAGAAGTAGGGCATGTCAGCCGGAAAGCCGAACAGCGGGTTATACGGGTTGCCACGACCCCACAGGCGCTCCGTAGTGGCGGTGAAGGCAATCGACGGCGAGGGCAATTCGTGACAGGCCTTGAAATAGGCCTCCACGCTATCGAGCACTTGTTGCTGGTAGATCTTGGGCGAGAAAACCTTCATGGCAGCTTTTCGTACGGCGGACGTGGCTCGTGAATCTGTAGCGCCGGTTCAATTGCCTCGGGCTTGATACGCTCAATCACACCATTGCGAGAAACGATGAGTTCAGTTCCGGTGCGTGTGGCCAGTTCGCGGGCGCGCTGTGCCGCGCGTTGCAGCGCCGGCCATGAGCCACGCAGGTCAGCGTTGCGCGCTTGCTCAATGGGTCTGTTGTTCATGACTCGCTCCAATCCAGAAGTATCGGTGATTCGCCGGAATTGTCATACAGCGCCCAGGCATCGACGCAAGGTGCATATAGCCGGTGGAAGTTTTCCAGACCGGCAGAGAACCGCCGGCGCACAGTGGCAGGTGGAATATCGTGACCGCCCTGACGCACACGTTGTGCTACTCGTGCGATGGCCTCTTCAGGGCTGGCCAGCTTCAGGAAGATCAGTTCCACGCAATAGCCAGCTGCCTGCCAGCGTTCGATGTGGCGTAGATAACCGCGGCCCGATAGCGTGGTCTCGAACGCGAAGTTCTCGCGGGCGGCGAAGTGGCGCTCCAGCTCGGTCAACATCAGTCGACCCGCCTGCACGGCTGCGGTTTGCGGTGCGAACGGTGAGAGGCCGGCGGCGATCAGGTCAGCGTTGACGAATGCCTGGCAGTCTGCCTCGTGCGGCAAGAACTCGTGTGCAAAGGTCGTCTTGCCCGCACCATTCGGGCCAGCAATGATGAGGACTCTCAGCGGCACAGTCACATCAAACCTCCAGCGCGTAAGGATTTTGCTTGAAGCTAATGCCTTCGCGAGCGGTGCGGGCGCCCATCCGGTTGGCGGCAGCGTAGATCACTTTTGGACCAGAAAATTTCGGCAACATATCGAACACCGGGCCGGTGAGCACATTGCCACCAGCGACGGATTTGTCCTTGAGGATGCCGTTATAGAGCAAATAGATGGCGCGGCCCTCGTGCACACCTAGCAGCGGTGAGTCGGCTTTTCCGCGTTTTGCTGGTGACAGGCCAGTGCCGGTTTCGGCAAACCAGACGAACTCGGCCAGTTGGGCAAAGCTCACGTCGCGACGGATCTGACCTTCAGCGTCGAACAGCGGCTCAGTGGAGAGGCGGCAGAATTGGAAGCCGCCGCCGAGGCCTTCGACGGCATTGCCCTTGGCGTTGGTATAGCCGCTGGCGATGCGCTTGACGCGCTCGGCGGTGACGTCTTTGGCGATGCTGTCGTCCATCTCGACGAGGATGAAGCGGCGGTTGCCGCCGTCTTCAGCGTTCTGTTTCAGTACTGCGTGGCCGGTGGTGCCGGAGCCGGCGAAGCTGTCGAGGACTAATTCTCCCGGCTTGGTTGCAATCTGGATAACGCGCTGAATCAGCCGCGTTGGCTTGGGTGTGTCGAATGCGGTCTGGGTGCCAAACAGGCTCTGTATTTCTTTCTTGGCTTCATCCGTATGTCCGACTTCATCATGGGGCCACCATGTCCAAGGCACGAAGCCTTCAATGTCTGAAAGGTATCGAATGATCCGCGGTACGCCGTTTCCGTCTTTGCCGAAGTAAATCCGGCCATCGTTCCTCAGTTTCAGGTACTCGTTTTCAATGGTTGACCAACAGCGCCCCTCCGGTGGTCGATGTGTTTTTCCGTTCGGGGCTGCGATTTCGTACATTTGATTAGGTCGGTGCCCTTGTGCGGTCATCGAGATGGATTGCCACCGACCTTTTGGATCGTTGTTGGGGTTCTTGTACACCGCGGCCTGCTTCTCATCGATGGGTATGCGATTACGAACATCTTGGAATCTGGCCGGATTTGTTGCGTACACCACAAGGTACTCATGCACGTCGCCGATTGTGCCGCGATTCTCGCGTGAATAGCGTTTCTGCCAAACATTGCAGGCGACGAAGTTGATCGCTCCGAAAATATCATCCATCAGCAACCGCAACGTCGCCACTTCGTTGTCGTCGATGGAAATGAAGATGGCACCATCATCCCGCAGAAACTGCTTCAGCAGCAGCAAGCGTGGATACATCATCGACAGCCAGCGGTCGTGCCGGTCCAGGGTTTCGCCTTCCTTGCCGACGACTTCGCCCAGCCACTTGCGGATTTCCGGGCTGTTGACGTTGTCGTTGTAGACCCAGCCCTCGTTGCCGGTGTTGTAGGGCGGATCGATGTAGATGCACTTCACCTGTCCGGCGTAGCGAGGCAACAGCGCCTTGAGCGCGTGCAGATTGTCGCCCTGTACGATCAGGTTGCCGCTGCTGGCATCACCGCAGGAAAGTTCCGGCACCGGTTCCAGTAATCTGAAGGGAACAGTACGGTGGTGTTTGACGACGGCGTCCTTGCCGATCCAGTTCAATGTGGGCATTCAGCGCATAACCCCCGCGAATAGACAAAAACCCCCAACCGGAATCGGTTGGGGGTTCTATGTTTGGTGGAGGCGGCGGGAATCGAACCCGCGTCCGCAAGTCCGCTGCCATGAGATCTACATGCTTATTCCGCCTTTTGTCTTACTGGCAGCTACCCGACGGACAGGGACAACTGACAGCCAGTCCAGTAAATGGGCGTTTAACCATTAGGTCCTGGACGAACCCGCAGGCGAGCTTGTGTTTAATGACTCCTGGCTCCGGACCGCACAAGCACGGACCCGGTCAGAAGGCTCTAGCGCTGGTTTTTAAGCAGCGAGAGCGTAGTTGTCGTCGTTGGCAACTATAAGGTTTGCAGATGGATTTACGAGGTAACCTGCACCTCGGCATGCACCCAGGGGTTTGTAACCCACGTCGAAACCATGTCGCCCCCAGTGTATCGATTATTGGGGCTATGGTTCGGGAAGACAAGGGAGGGGGTCGCGGTTGGAGGCGTTTCTGCGGCGAGAATCGCGGCTGAAGCCGCTCCCACAGAAGGCGCTCCTACCCGCGGCGCAGGAGGCGGCTTTTCTGGCGTTGCCAGTCGCGGTCCTTGATGGTGTCGCGCTTGTCCTGGCTCTTCTTGCCCTTGGCGAGGCCCAGCGTGACCTTGACCTTGCCTTTATCCCAGCGCATGGCCAACGGCACCAGCGTGTAGCCGTCGCGCTCCACGTTGCTGCGCAGCCGGTCGATTTCGCGGCGGTGTAGCAGCAGTTTGCGCAAGCGCACGGGGTCGGGGTCTACATGTGTGGAGGCGGAGGGCAGGGGGGCGATATTGGCGCCCAGCAGCCAGACTTCGCCGTCCCTGAAGATCGCGTAGGCTTCTTTCAGGTTGCCGCGCGCGGCGCGCAGGGCTTTGACTTCCCAGCCTGTCAGTGCGATCCCGGCTTCGATCTGGTCTTCGATGAAATAGTCGAAGCGCGCCTTGCGATTTTCGACGATAAGGCTGGATCCGGCGCCTTTGGCCGGCTTGCTGGATTTGGCTGAGTTCATGGGTGAATTGTCGGCGCGACGCAGTTCGGCAACAATCCTGCCAAGTTTGTCCGGATAGCGAAAGCGAAATCGTTCCACATGCGTGAAGTTCACCGTAGTGCCATCGTGCCGTATCCGGCACCGGCCATGTATGCCCTGGTCGCTGACCTCGAGGCCTATCCGCAGTTTCTGCCCGGTTGTACCGGCAGCGCGGTACTCGAGCGGGAGGCGGATTCGCTGCTGGCGAGCCTCTCTTTGTCCAAGGGTCCGTTTCAGGCCTCCTTCACCACGCGCAATGTGCTGGAGCCGCCGCGGCGGATGAGCATGGATCTGGTGGATGGGCCATTCAGCAGTCTGCACGGCGAGTGGACGCTGGTGCCGCTCGGTGAGAACGGCTGTCGTATCGAACTGCGTGTGAGCTTTGAATTCGCGAGTGCGACGCGCGATCTGCTGCTCGGGCCGGCTTTCGAGCTGACCTGTGGCGGGCTGGTAGATGCTTTCGTCAGCCGGGCAAAAAAGCTCTATGGCTGAGCTGATCGAAGTGCAAGTGGCCTACGCGCGGCCGGATATGCAGGTGGTCAGGGCCGTGAGTGTGCCGGCAGGTACCCGGGCGCGTGAGGCGCTCAGGCTGTCCGGGCTCGGGGCGCAATTTCCGGAAATCGATCTGGAGCATTGTCCGCTGGGGATTTTTGGGCGAGAAATCGGCGCTGAGCGCGTGCTGTGTGCAGGGGATCGGCTCGAGGTCTATCGGCCGTTACTGAAGGATCCGCGTACGGCGCGACGGGAGGCTGCCGCACAAGGCACTGTGTTGGGCCGGGTGCCGGACCGGTAGCCGGGGAATCAGGAGGGCTTGTCGATCGGTACGTCCTGATCGATCTTGGTGACCGTGTCGCCATCGAACCAGACGATCACCCAGTGCTGCAAGGTGTCGCTGCCCTTGCCTGGTTTCAGGTAGTACATGTAATCCCAGCGATTCTTGCGAAAACCGGTGCCGGCCACCGGTGTGCCGAGCAGAAAACGCACCTGGTTGCGGGTCATGCCGATCTGTACGGCATCGATGTCGGTCTGGTCGAGCAGATTGCCCTGCTGCACATCCATGCGGTACACGCAGGCGCTCAGGCCGCAGAGCATTAACGGAATGAAGAGTCTGGTCAGCAGTCTGCGCATTAATGTCCGTTCCGTATTCCGGTGCTGGTAGCCGTCCGGGAGCTGGTGGATAATCCGGGCGGATGATAGCCGATCGAAGCTGCTGATGGAGATCAAGGATCTACGCAAGGCGGGGCTGAAGGCCACCACTGCGAGGTTGCGGATTCTCGATATCCTGCAACAGGGCGGTACCCAGCACCTCAGCGCCGAGGAGATCTACCGACGCCTGGTGGATGCGGGCGAGGAGGTCGGGCTGGCTACCGTGTATCGGGTGCTGACGCAGTTCGAGAATGCCGGACTGGTCACGCGCCACAATTTCTCGAGCGACCATTCGGTGTTCGAGATCGGCTCCCGCAAGCATCACGATCATATGGTGTGCGCCGAGACCGGCCGGGTCATCGAATTTTCCAGCGAAGAGATCGAGCGTCTGCAGCGCGAGATTGCCCGCCAGCAGGGTTACGAGCTGGTCGATCACAGCCTCGTGCTGTATGTGCGGCCGCTGAAGAAAGAGTGAGTCAGGCCGGCGTGCGTCGCCGGCTGGCGGATTTTCCGGGCTTGCTGGCAGTGACGGGTTCTGCCGCTGCCGCCAGCATTTCCTGCGCATGGGCCCGCGTCTGTGCCGTGATGTTCAGGCCACCCAGCATCCGTGCTATTTCCTCCACGCGCTCTGTTGCAGCGAGCTTCTGTACCGATGTGCTGGTCTTGCCGCGCGCGGTCTGCTTCTGCACGGTGTAGTGCTGGCTGGCCTGTGCAGCGACCTGTGGCAGATGCGTGACGCACAGCACCTGTCGGCCGCGACTGAGTTCGCGCAGCTTGCGGCCGACGATTTCCGCGACTGCGCCGCCCACCCCGGCATCCACCTCATCGAAGATCAGCGTCGGTGCACTGTGCGTGGCTGTGGCGACCACCTGTATGGCGAGATTGAGGCGTGAGAGTTCGCCGCCCGAGGCCACCCGGCTCATCGGTGCCGGCGGTTGCCCGGGGTTTGCGCTGACCAGAAACTCGATGTCGTCTGCACCATCTGGTCCGATGGCGGCATCCGGCAAGGGCTTGATGCGCACCTCAAACTGGCCGCCGGCCATGCCGAGTGTCGCCATGTTCTGCGTGATGGCGCGGGAAAGGCTTGTGGCGGCCTTGCCGCGCTGTGCGCTGAGTTGTGCGGCGAGTTTGCCCAGTGCGCTGCGTTTTTCTGCAGCGAGGTCTGCGAGACGCGTGCAGTTCTCGGCGTAGTTGCCCAGTTGGGTCAGTTCATCGCTGAGTCGTGTCTGCAGTGCAGGCAGCTCATCCGGCTTGCAGCGATGTTTGCGTGCTGCTTCCTGCAAGGCTGCAAGGCGGTCATCGAGTTCGCTCTCGCGGGCCGGATCCTGGTCGAGCGTGTTGATCCGTTGCCGGATCAGATCAGCCGCTTCGTGGATCTGGATATCCGCCTCGGTGAGCATCTGCAGGGCGGTCTGGAGTGTCGGGTCGAAGGCCAACACATCGTCCAGTGCCTGGCGTGCAGCGGCCACGGCGGCCTGTGCGGAGCCCGTCTCGTCCTCATAGCTGCGGCCCAGTGCGGTGTGCAGTGCGCTGGCGATGCGTGCCCGGTGGTGCAGTGCGCGATGCTCACGCTCGACCTCGGCATATTCGCCCTCGCGCGGGTTCAGCGCCTGAAGTTCGCTGAGCTGGAAGGCGAGCAGTTCGCGGCGACTGTCCCGGTCGCGCTCGCGTGTCAGCAACTCGCGGTGTTCCTGTTCGGCAGCCTGCCAGCTGCGCCAGGTTTCGCGCAGCGTGGTGCGCAGCGTGACGGTGTTTCCGGTGCTGTCGAGTACTTCGCGCTGTGTATGTTTGTGGCGCAATGCCTGATAGTCCTGCTGGCCACAGATATCGACCAGCAGGCTGCCCAGTTCGCGCAGCGTCTGTACCGGAACCGGCCGACCGTTGATCCATGCGCGGGACCGGCCATCGCTGCCGACCACGCGACGCACGACACAGTCGCCGGATTCATCGCTGAGATCGTTTTCGCTGAGCCAGGCGGCTGCGGCGGGGCTGTCGGTCATGTCGAAGGTGGCGCTGACTTCGAGGCGTTCTGCGCCGCTGCGGATGGCCTGGGCATCGCTGCGTTCGCCGAGTGCCAGCGCCAGGGCATCGATGAGTATCGATTTGCCGGCACCGGTTTCGCCGGTCAGGGTGCTGAAGCCGGGACTGATCTCGAGCGCAACTGCTTCGATGACGGCCAGGTCGCGAATGTGCAACTCACGCAGCACTAGCCACCATCAGCTTTGGTGGACAGGTGGGCGGGGTTGCTGTCGCGTGCATCGCGTCCCCAGAGCAGCTTGCTGCGCAGAATGCCGAAGTAGTCGTAGCCGACCGGGTGGATGAGTTCAATCCGCTCTTTTGCCGCACGTACCTGGATACGCCAGCCCGGCGCGAGCTGTCCGACCGGTTCGCCGTCGCAGCTGACGTCTGCGTGCTCTGACTGCGCGGCGCGCAGCCGGACTTCGGCCACACGCGTCGCTGGAATCACCAGCGGCCGGTCGCTGAGCGTATGCGGGCAGATCGGAATGAGCAGCAGCGCATCGAGACTGGGCTCGACGATCGGGCCGCCACAGCTCAATGCATAAGCGGTGGACCCGGTTGGCGTGGAGATGATGAAGCCGTCGCCCAGATGGGTGTTGACGTAGCGACCGTCGACAAAGGTCTGGTACTCGCACATGCGGCCGGTCGCGTGCCGCTTGACTACCACATCGTTGAGCGCCATGCCGCTCGCCACGACGTCTTCGTCATTCATCAGATCGACGAGCAGCAACATGCGATGTTCGCTGACATATTTGCCGGCTATCACTTCATCAACCCGGGCCAGCATGTGTTCGGGACTCACGTCAGCGAGAAAGCCCAGCCGGCCGCGATTGATGCCGAGCAGGGGGGTCTGTCGTCCGGCGAGGCGCCGGGCAGCGTAAAGCATGCTGCCATCGCCGCCGATCGCGATGACCAGATCAGCGCCATGTGCGATCTTTTTGTCGGGCACCCGGCGTACCTGTTTCGGCAGCGCGCGGGCGCGGAGCGAATCGCTGGCCTGTAGTTTGAGGCCCGCAGTGAGCAGGTGTGTGGTGAGTACCTGCATTGAATCCAGTGTGCGCCGGTCTCGCGGATTGCCCATCAGCGCGATGGTGGCAAAGCGTGCGGCGCGCGTTTTTTTTCTGGTCACAGATGGCCCCGGTGCAGGAACGGTTTTACGCCCGCAAGCCGGGCGCAGCAGTTATGTGCAACATAAATGGTCAAGCCACGCTGCGGCAAGCAGGCCAGGCAGGTTTTCTGTCATGCTGCTTACCTTGACACCCGAAGCAGGCGGTTGCTAGCGTTTTGTCGACCCGTCCACTTTCCTGCATGAGCCGTGATGCGCAGCAAGCATGAGCAGTGAAACGACCCGCCCCGTTCCGTCCGAGCGTGCACGGCACATCTTGCGCGTGCTGGTCGAGCACTATATCCGTGACGGGCAGCCGGTAGGCTCCCGCACCCTGGCGCTGCAGGCTGGCCTTGACCTGAGCCCGGCCACCATCCGCAACGTGATGGCAGATCTCGAGGATCTGGGTTTCATCACCTCCCCACATACCAGTGCCGGCCGGATTCCGACCGCGCGTGGCTACCGTTTTTTCGTCGACACCCTGGTGCGTCTGCAGCCGCTGGCCGAGCAGGAAGTCGCCAGGTTGCAGACCCGTTTTGAGGAGCGTCAGCGGGGTGATGCCAAGGCCATCGTCACCGCAGCTTCGTCGGCATTGTCGGCATTGACCAGCCTTGCCGGGGTCGTAACCATGCCGCGACAGTCGCACGTGACCCTGCGGCATATCGAATTCCTGCCGCTGTCCGGGCAGCGGGTGCTGGCGATCCTGGTGGTCAACGATGCCGAGGTGCAAAACCGCATACTCGACTTGCCGCGTGATTACAGTGAGGACGAGCTGCGGCGGGCGGCCAACTATCTCAACATGCAGTTCACGGGGCGTGACATCAGCGATGTCCGTTCCCGCCTGCTGACCGATCTCGATGTCACTCGGGAATCGATGAACCGCCTGATGCTGGATTCGATCGCGGTGGCCGACAAGGGACTGCAGAGCGGCAGCGAAGGCTCTGGCTATGTATTGTCTGGCGAAACCCAGTTGATGAACTTCCACGAACTGTCGGACGTGGAAAGGATCAAGCATCTGTTCGAGGCCTTTGGCGAGCAGCGCGAGATCCTGACCCTGCTGGATCGCAGTCTGGAGGCCGATGGTGTGCAGATCTTCATCGGCGAGGAATCCGGCTACCGGATGCTGGATAATTGCACCATCGTCGCGGCGCCTTATTCGGTGGACGAGCATATCGTCGGGGTACTCGGCGTGATCGGTCCCACCCGTATGGCTTATGAGCGGATCATTCCCATCGTGGATATCACCGCACGGCTGGTTGGCGCGGCCTTGAATTCAGCCCCCTGAGTCCCCACATTGGCGGGGCGGGCGAGGGCCCGCCTGTACGCTTGCGCTTGCCAGTTTGCTGATTTCAGGAGTAATGCCATGCCGGATACCGAACACCAGGAGCCCACTACAGAGGCGGCCGATGCCGGCGGCGAGCAGGGTGCGGCAACAGATCCGGTTGCTGAACTGCGTGAGGCGCTGAGCCGGGCGGATGCCACGGCGGCAGACAACTGGAACCGCTACCTGCGTTCGGTTGCCGAGATGGAAAACGTACGCAAGCGCGCGGCCCGGGACATCGAGGCGGCACGCCGCTCAGGCATCGAAAAGCTGGCCACTGAACTGCTGGTGATCGCCGATACCCTGGAAATGGGACTCGAATCGGCCGGTACGGCCTCGGCCGAGAGTCTGCTGGCCGGTAAAGAGGCCACGCTGCGCCTGTTGCAGGCGGCTTTCGAGAAATTCAACGTCGAGGTGGTCGATCCGACCGGCTATCGCTTTGACCCCCAGCTGCATGAGGCCATGAGCATGCAGCCTTCGAATACGGCGGAGCCGAACTCGGTGCTGCATGTGCTGCAGAAGGGCTACCGGATCGGCGACCGGCTGCTGCGGCCGGCACGCGTGATCGTGGCTGGTGAGCCGGTGGTCTCGGATGTACCGGGGCCGGATGACACTTCAGGTGGCGAGTCCGCTTGAAAACAGACAATCCGCTCCCATTAATAGTCTCAGGTAGCGGTTTTTATTTACGACAGCAATTTTCCAACGGAGCGACTGGATGAGCAAGGTAATCGGCATTGATCTGGGTACAACCAACTCCTGTGTTGCAGTGATGGAGGGGGGCAAGCCCAAGGTCATCGAGAACAGCGAGGGCGACCGGACCACGCCGTCCATCGTCGCTTTCACCAAGGATGGCGAGGCGCTGGTCGGCCAGGCTGCCAAGCGGCAGGCGGTCACCAATCCGGCCAATACGCTGTTTGCCATCAAGCGGCTGATCGGTCGCAAGTTCAAGGACGATGTAGTGCAGCGGGACATAGCCATGGTCCCCTACAAGATTGTCGGTGCGGACAATGGCGATGCCTGGGTCGAGGCGGGTGGCAAGGCGATGGCCCCGCCGGAGATTTCTGCGCGTGTGCTGATGAAGATGAAGAAGACGGCCGAAGACTATCTGGGTGAAACGGTGACGGAAGCCGTGGTCACTGTGCCGGCCTACTTCAATGATTCGCAGCGCCAGGCGACCAAGGACGCTGGCCGCATCGCAGGTCTGGATGTGAAGCGCATCATCAATGAGCCGACGGCTGCTGCGCTGGCTTATGGCATGGACAAGCAGCGCGGCGATCGCAAGATTGCCGTTTATGACCTCGGTGGCGGTACCTTCGATATCTCGATCATCGAGATCGCCGAGATCGACGGTGAGCACCAGTTCGAGGTGCTGGCCACGAATGGCGATACCTTCCTCGGCGGTGAGGACTTCGATCTGCGCGTGATCGAGTACCTGTCTGGCGAATTCCAGAAAGAGAGTGGCGTGGATATCCGCCGCGACCCGCTTGCGATGCAGCGCCTGAAGGAAGCCGGCGAGAAGGCCAAGGTGGAGCTGTCTTCGTTGCAGCAGACCGAGGTCAACCTGCCATATATCACTGCCGATGCGAGTGGTCCGAAGCATCTCAATATCCGTCTGACCCGCGCCAAGCTCGAGTCGCTGGTCGAGGATCTGGTGGAGCGGACCATCGTGCCGTCGAAGACCGCACTGAATGATGCCGGTCTCAAGGTCAGCGAAATCGATGACGTGATTCTGGTCGGTGGCCAGACGCGCATGCCGAAGGTGCAGGAGGCAGTGCGCAACTTCTTCGGCAAGGAGCCGCGCAAGGACGTCAATCCGGATGAGGCCGTAGCCGTCGGTGCATCGATCCAGGCCGGTGTGCTGTCCGGTCAGGTGAAGGACGTGCTGCTGCTCGACGTGACCCCGCTGTCGCTGGGTATCGAGACCATGGGCAGCGTGATGACCAAGCTGATCGAGAAGAACACCACGATCCCGACCCGTGCAAATCAGGTGTTTTCGACTGCGGATGACAACCAGACCGCGGTGACGATTCACGTCCTGCAGGGCGAGCGTGATCAGGCCCGGCACAACAAGTCGCTCGGCCGCTTTGACCTGTCGGATATTCCGCCAGCGCCGCGTGGCATGCCGCAGGTCGAGGTCACTTTTGACATCGATGCGAATGGCATCCTGAACGTGTCCGCCAAGGACAAGTCGACTGGCAAGGAGCAGAAGATCGTCATCAAGGCCTCGAGCGGCCTGTCTGAGGATGAGATCAAGCGCATGGTTACCGAGGCCGAGAGCCATGCCGAGGAAGATCGTCAGTTCCGCGAACTGGTCGATGCACGCAATCAGGCCGATGGCCTCGTGCATACTACCGAGCGGATGCTGCGTGAACTGGGCGACCAGGTTGATCCAGGTGAGCGTGGTCCGATCGAGTCGGCCCTGTCGGATGCCAAAGAGGCGATCAAGGGTGACGACAAGGCCAAGATCGAACTCAAGGCCAAGGCGCTGGCCGAGGTTTCAGCGGTGCTGGCACAGAAGGCGTCCGCGCAGGGGTCACCCGGCGGTGAGGCAGGTCCGGGTGCCGGCGGTGCAGGCAGTAACCAGGACGGCGTGGTCGATGCCGAGTTTGAGGAGATCAAGGACGGCAAGGATCAGTCGGGCACCGGTTGATCCCGGGGTCTGCGGACCCGTATGTAACTGGCTGACGGCGGCCTGGTGCGGTGCACCGGGCCGCCTCTGTATTGGCGACGGGCCGGCAACCGCCCGCAAGATAAACGGATAGCACATGACGAAGCGCGACTATTACGAGGTACTCGATGTCGGCCGGGATGCGGCCGAGGCTGATATCAAGAAGGCCTACCGTCGCCTGGCCATGAAGCTGCATCCGGATCGCAATGCCGGCGATACCAAGACCGAGGCTGAGTTCAAGGACGTCAAGGAGGCCTACGAGGTTCTCTCTGACCAGCAGAAGCGCGCTACCTATGACCAGTTCGGTCACGCCGGACTGGATGCGGCGGCCGGTGGTGGTCGGGGTGGTCAGGGCTTTAATCCCGGCGATGCCTTCGGCGACATCTTCGGTGATGTCTTCGGCGACATTTTTGGCGGCGGCGGACGACGTGGGCGTTCGACCGTATTCCGTGGCGCAGATCTGCGTTATGAACTTGCGTTGACTCTGGAGCAGGCGGTTTTCGGTGATACCGTCAATCTGCAGCTGCCGACGCTGGTGGTCTGTACCACCTGCGAAGGCTCCGGTGCGAAGCCGGGTACCAAGCCGGTTACCTGCCGTACCTGTGAGGGCAACGGCCAGGTGCGAATGACGCGTGGCCATTTCTCAATCCAGCAACCGTGTCCGACCTGTCGTGGCTCTGGCCAGCAGATCGAGCAGCCGTGCGCCAGTTGTCAGGGGCGTGGCCGTATCCAGAAGAACAAGACGCTGGCGGTGAAGGTGCCGGCCGGTGTCGATAACGGTGATCGCATACGTCTGTCGGGCGAAGGAGAGGCTGGGCAGAACGGCGGTCCAGCCGGCGATCTGTATGTGGAGATACACATACAGCCGCACGAAATTTTTGAGCGCAATGGTGCTGATCTTTCCTGCGTGATCCCGATCAGTTATGCCACGGCTGTGCTCGGTGGCACGGTAGAAGTGCCAACCCTGGGCGGTGAGGTGGCATTGAAGGTGCCGCCAGAGACACAGTCCGGGCGTGCCTTCCGCGTGCGCGGCAAGGGTGTGCGCCCGGTGCGTGGCAGTGGCCCCGGGGATCTCTATTGTCGGGTTGAAGTCGAGACGCCGATCAAGCTCACTGCTGCGCAGAAGAAGCTGCTGGAAGGCTTCAACGAGGCCTTGCTCGCTGGCGGCGACCGGCATCGGCCGCGTAGCCAGTCATGGTTTGATGGCGTGCGACGTTTCTTCGCTAAAGTCGGTTCCTGAATCGCAGTGTGGTGATCGGTATGCAACGTATAGCAATCCTCGGTGCAAACGGGCGCATGGGCATGGCCCTGATTCGTCTGATTGCCGCCAGCGACACGGCGACACTGTCGGGCGCCCTCACGGAGCCCGGGCATGCGACGGCAGGTCGGGATGCTGGCCAGCTCGCCGGACTGGATGCACTGGGTGTGCTGCTGACCGACCAGCTGGACACGGCACTTGCGAATTGCGATGTGGCGATCGATTTCACGGCGCCGGCAGCGACCGAGCGACATGCACGGGCCTGTGCGGCACGCAGCTGCAGCCTGGTGGTCGGTACGACCGGGCTTGGCGCAGCAGAGCTTGCCGCACTGAAGTCAGCGGCTGGCAGCATTGCGGTGCTGTATTCACGCAATATGAGCATTGGTATCACCGTGCTGACCGAGTTGGTGCGGCAGGCTACGCGCCTGCTGGGCCCGGATTTTGATGTCGAGATTTCTGAAGCGCACCACCGGGCAAAAAAGGATGCGCCATCGGGAACGGCACTGCAGTTGGGCGAGGCGGTGGCACAGGCGCGCGCACTGATGCTGGCTGATGTCGCTGTTTATGACCGCAGCAAACTCAATGCGGAGCGCGCCGCGCAGGCCATCGGCTTTGCTTCTGTTCGTGCGGGTTCGATCGTGGGCGATCACAGCGTATTGCTGGCCAGCGACGAAGAGTTGATTGAACTCACTCACCGGGCCACCGATCGCGCGTTATTTGCGCGTGGTGCGCTGCGCGCAGCGGACTGGCTGACCAGTCAGTCCGCTGGTCTCTATTCGATGCAGGATGTGCTGGGACTGTCTGCCCGCTAGTCGCTTTATTCGCGCCTAGAGGGGGTGTCCACGCCAGCCCTCGTCGTTTAGAATGCCGCGGGTCCCCAACAAAACCAGCAGAGCGGGAGGGCCCGGACAGGCTGTCTCCCGCTGCGTGTATATGCGCCTATCAAAAACAGAAATCATTCGATCATCGCAGGTGGCAGAGTAATGGAAGCTGCGCTGCTGGCATTGCGCGACGGTACGCTGTTTCACGGCATTTCGGTCGGCGCACCGGGCCGCACCATCGGTGAGGTGGTGTTCAATACGGCGATGACCGGCTATCAGGAGATCCTTACCGATCCCTCCTATTGCCGACAGATCGTCACACTGACTTATCCGCATATCGGCAATACGGGCACCAACAGCGAGGATCATGAGAGCGAGCGGATCTTTGCCGCCGGCCTCGTGATCCGTGACCTGCCTGCGGTCTCCAGCAGCTGGCGTGCCGAAGTGCCGTTGCCTGAATTCCTGCGGCGTGGCGGGATCGTGGCCATCGCCGAGATCGATACCCGGAAGCTGACGCGGATCCTGCGCGACAAGGGTGCGATGTCCGGCTGCATCATGACCGGTGAGGTTGATCCGCGCACCGCAGTCGATCATGCACGGCGCTTTCCCGGTCTGGCTGGCATGGACCTGGCGAAGATCGTCAGCGCCAAGGACAGCTATCAGTGGAATCTGGGCGCAGCCTGGCCAGGTCCCGCACCGGTCAGGCCAAAGCGCAGCGGTGCCTTTGAAGTGGTGGCTTATGATTTCGGCATCAAGCGCAGCATTCTCCGTCTGCTGGTTGATAACGGATGTCGCGTTACCGTAGTGCCTGCGCAGACACCGGCTGAAGAAGTGCTGGCAAGGCGTCCGGATGGTGTTTTTCTGTCCAACGGACCGGGTGACCCCGAGCCCTGCACCTATGCCATCGAGGCGATCCGGCAGATCCTCGCAACGGGCACCCCGGTGTTCGGTATCTGCCTCGGCCACCAGTTGCTCGGTTTGGCCAGCGGTGCGAAAACCGTCAAGATGAAGTTCGGTCATCACGGCGCCAACCATCCGGTGCTGGACCTCGAAACCGGTCGCGTGATGATTACCAGCCAGAACCATGGCTTTGCCGTGGATGAGGCCAGCCTGCCGGACAATCTGCGGCCGACACACCGCTCCCTGTTTGATAATTCACTTCAGGGGATAGAGCGAACTGATTGTCCTGCTTATAGTTTTCAAGGGCATCCGGAAGCCAGTCCGGGGCCTCATGATATTCGGCCGTTGTTTGCACGTTTTAGCAGCCTGATGCGCCAGCGCGTGCAGCAGGGCGCGGCTACGGCCGCTGGCAAGTAAGTAACGGGTTTTTCCAGCGATTCCTGACTCAGAGTAGCCATGCCCCGTCGTACCGACATCGAGAGCATCCTGATCATAGGCGCCGGCCCGATCGTTATCGGCCAAGCCTGTGAATTCGACTATTCCGGCGTACAGGCCTGCAAGGCACTGCGCCAGGAGGGTTACCGGGTCATTTTGGTCAACTCGAACCCTGCAACGATCATGACTGATCCCGAGATGGCGGATGCCGTCTACATCGAGCCAGTCACCTGGCAGACAGTTGCCAAGATCATCGAGAGGGAAAAGCCGGATGCGCTGCTGCCGACGATGGGTGGTCAGACGGCGCTGAACTGCGCGCTTGATCTGGAGCGTCACGGGGTTCTTGCCCAGTTTGACGTCGAGATGATCGGCGCCTCACGCGATGCGATCGATACCGCTGAGGATCGCGAGCTGTTCCGGCAGGCGATGAATGAAATCGGGCTGGCGGTTGCCCATGCAGAGATTGCGCACACGCTGGAGGAGGCGATCCAGGCTCAGGCCCGCATCGGCTTCCCGACCATCATCCGGCCGTCGTTTACGCTGGGGGGCAGTGGCAGCGGCATTGCCTATAACCGCGAAGAATTCGAGGCGATGGCTGCCCACGGCCTCGATCTCTCGCCGACCACGCAGATCCTGCTTGAGGAGTCGGTGATTGGCTGGAAAGAGTTCGAGATGGAAGTGGTGCGCGACCGCAATGACAACTGCATCATTATCTGCGCGATTGAAAACCTGGATGCGATGGGCGTGCACACCGGCGATTCGATTACGGTGGCACCGGCCCAGACGCTGACTGACAAGGAATACCAGTTGATGCGCAATGCGTCGATTGCGGTACTGCGCCGCATCGGCGTGGATACCGGCGGATCGAATGTGCAGTTTGCGATCAATCCCCGCGATGGCCGCATGATCGTCATCGAAATGAATCCGCGCGTATCGCGTTCATCAGCATTGGCCTCGAAGGCAACCGGTTTCCCGATTGCAAAGGTTGCCGCCAAGCTGGCCGTTGGCTACACGCTGGATGAATTGCGCAACGATATCACCGGTGGTGCGACGCCGGCTTCCTTCGAGCCAACCATCGACTATGTGGTCACCAAGGTGCCGCGTTTTACCTTCGAGAAGTTTCCCGGCGCCAACAGTCGGCTGACCACGCAGATGAAATCGGTTGGCGAAGTCATGGCTATGGGCCGGACATTCCAGGAATCGCTGCAGAAAGCGCTGCGTGGTCTGGAGACCGGCATCGATGGTCTGGTTGAGAAACTGCCGGCCGAGCCATCTCCTGAAGACATGGATCGACTGCGGCTTGAGTTGCGCATGCCCGGTGCCGATCGACTGCTGTATGTGGGTGATGCGTTCCGCCATGGATTGAGCTGCGACGAGGTGGCAAGCCTGTCGGGTATCGATCCGTGGTTCCTCGCGCAGATCGAGGAACTGATTCGGTTGGAGGCCAAAGTGCGTGCTGACGGCATAGCGGTGCTGCAGCCCGGCTTGCTGAGAAGCCTGAAGCGCAAGGGCTTTGCCGATAGCCGTCTGGCTGCCTTGCTGAATATGCCCGAAGACTTTGTCCGTCAGCAGCGGCTGAAGGCCGGTGTCAGGCCGGTCTTCAAGCGCGTGGATACCTGTGCGGCAGAATTTGCGACGAGTACCGCGTATCTCTATTCCACATACGAAGAGGAATGTGAGGCTGCACCCAGTGAGCGCAAGAAAGTCATCATTCTCGGCGGCGGCCCGAACCGTATCGGCCAGGGCATCGAGTTTGATTATTGCTGCGTGCATGCTGCCTTCGCGCTGAAGGAGATCGGCTACGAAGCGATCATGGTCAACTGCAATCCGGAAACGGTATCGACGGACTATGACACTTCGGATCGCCTGTATTTCGAGCCGCTGACCTTTGAAGACGTCATGGAGATCGTCGACAAGGAGCAGCCGGTGGGTGTCATCGTGCAGTTTGGCGGGCAGACGCCGCTCAAGCTGGCCCGTCGCCTTGAGGAGTCCGGTGTGCCGATTGTCGGCACCAGTCCGACTTCTATTGATATCGCCGAAGACCGTGAGCTGTTCCAGAAGCTCGTGCAACAACTTGGTCTCAGACAACCGCCAAACTGTACCGCGCGTACGCCGGAGGAGGCGGTGCGTCGTGCTGGTGATGTCGGCTTCCCGCTGGTCATCCGTCCGTCATTCGTGCTCGGCGGACGGGCGATGGAGGTCGTGCATAACGAAGACGATCTACGTGCCTACATGAAAGATGCGGTCAATGTATCGAACGATAGCCCGGTGCTGCTGGATCGCTTTCTGGACCAGGCAGTTGAAGTTGATGTCGACCTGGTCAGCGATGGCAAGGACATTCTGATCGGCGGCATCATGGAGCATATCGAACAGGCTGGCGTCCATTCCGGCGACTCGGGTTGTTCGTTGCCGCCAGCTACATTGAGTGCGGAAATACAGGCCGAACTGATCGACCAGGTCAGCAAGCTGGCCAAGGCACTCGATGTGGTCGGCCTGATGAATACCCAGTTTGCCATCCAGAACGGGCTGGTCTACCTGCTTGAGGTCAATCCGCGTGCATCGCGTACGGTGCCCTTTGTGTCCAAGGCGATCGGTTTGCCGCTGGCCAAGGTTGCGGCAAAGACCATGCTGAATATCTCGCTGGCTGAGCAGGGGGCGACACAGCAGATCGTGCCCGGTTTCTTCTCTGTGAAGGAAGCCGTATTCCCGTTTGGAAAATTTCCTGATGCCGATCCGATCCTCGGCCCGGAAATGAAATCGACAGGTGAGGTGATGGGTACCGGTCGCACCTTTGCCGAGGCCTACGCCAAAGCGCAGATTGCTTCCGGTGTGGTGCTGCCGCAGCGGGGTACCGCGTTTTTGTCCGTGCGCGACCGGGACAAGCCGGCCGCGGTGAAGCTTGGCAAGCTGTTGCTGGATCGTGGCTTTGACCTGATTGCAACTGGCGGCACGGCTGTGGTGCTTGCCAAGGCCGGTGTTGCCTGTCGACGGGTCAACAAGGTTCGCGAGGGCCGTCCACATGTCGTGGACATGATCAAGAATGACGAGATTCATTTCATCGTCAATACGACTGAAGGCAAGCAGGCGATCCGCGAGTCACACTCGATCCGTGCAGCAGCGGTGCACAAGAAAGTCACCTATTACACGACCATGCCGGCAGCGATTGCCACCAGCTATGCGCTGGATCATCTTGATGGTGGCAGCGTCAATCGGCTGCAGGATCTGCATGCGGGAGTCGTACAGTGAAAAGAATGCCGTTAACGGCTGCCGGCGCCGAAAAACTCCGCGATGAGATCCGTGTCCTCAAGACAGAGTCGCGGCCCAGGGTGATCAAGGCGATCTCCGAGGCGCGTGCGCACGGTGATCTCAAGGAAAACGCTGAATATCACGCTGCCAAGGAACAGCAGGCTTTCATGGAAGGCCGGATCCGGGAGCTGGAGATGCTGCTCTCGATCGCTGAGATCATCGATGTGGCGCGGCTGGCGGGAACGAAGAAGATTGTCTTCGGCGCAACGGTGAATCTGGTTGACGAGGATGATGGCCGGGAAATCTGTTATCGCATCGTTGGCGAATATGAAGCAGACATGAAGATCGGTTTGATTTCGATTTCCTCACCGCTGGCCCGGGCACTGATCGGGCACATGGAGGGTGATCTGGTCTCCATGATGGCCCCGGGTGGCGAGCGGAATTACGAGATCATGCGGATCGAATACCTGTGAGCCTTTGCTGTATCGCGGTGCCCGGTGGCCAAGAGCACCTCTAGCGCGCGATGGAAGCAGAGGCAGGCGCGCGACCCCTTCGTGCGCAAGGCGCATGCTGAGGGTTGGCGGTCCCGGGCGATTTTCAAGCTGTCAGAGTTGCAGCGCGTCGAAAAGCTCATGGCGTCGGGCAGTATCGTCGTCGATCTGGGTGCTGCACCGGGTGCCTGGAGTCAGTATGCGGCATCAATTGTAGGCCCAAGGGGGCGTGTAGTTGCTCTCGATATCCTGGAAATGCCGCCCCTGCCAGGGGTAGAGGTTCTGCAAGGTGACTTCCGGGATGATGAAACCCTGCAGGCCTTGCTCGGCGTGCTTGGGTCGGCCAAGGTCGACCTTGTATTGTCCGATCTGGCACCCAATATGAGTGGTGTGCGCACTGTCGATCAGCCACGCAGCATGTACCTGGCCGAACTTGCCCTCGACTTTGCGGGCCAGGTCCTGCGGGAGCGGGGCCATATGGTGGTAAAGCTGTTTCAGGGTGAGGGCTTCCAGGAATACATCGACGCAGTTCGCTCACGTTTTGAGTCGGTACGGATGAGAAAGCCCCCTGCTTCCCGGGCCGGAAACCGGGAGACTTATCTGGTAGCAAGAAACTTCCGGTTGTAGTAGGGTCTAAACAGAACACCGTCATAATTTTGACGCCCAGTTTCCAAGAGGGCCACCCCCGTGCTCAATGATTTAGCCAAGAATATTATTCTCTGGATCGTCATCGCCATCGTTTTGCTGACGGTCTTTCAGAGTTTCAGTACGGGTAGCCGTCAGTCCGACACGCTCGAGTATTCCGAGTTTCTGGATCTGGTCAGCGCTGGCCAAGTCGATCAGGTCGTCTTTGAGGGTTACACCATCAATGGCTTCAAGGGTACGGGCGACCGGTTCACGACCTACAGCCCCGAGACTGACAACACTGCGTTGATCGGTGAGCTCAAGAGAAACAATGTTCGCATCAGTGCGGCGGCACCAAAGAGCCAGAGCATCCTGGTCAGCCTGTTCATCAATTCATTCCCGGTCCTTTTGCTGATCGGCGTCTGGGTCTACTTCATGCGCCAGATGCAGGGCGGTGGCGGTGGCCGGGGTGCCATGTCATTCGGCAAGAGCAAGGCAAGGCTGCTCAGCGAAGACCAGATCAAAGTCACCTTTGCTGATGTGGCCGGTGTGGAAGAGGCCAAGAACGAAGTCGTGGAGATTGTCGAGTTCCTCAAGGACCCGGCAAAGTTCCAGCGTCTCGGTGGCAAGATTCCGAAGGGCGTACTGATGGTGGGCTCGCCCGGTACAGGCAAGACCCTGCTGGCGCGTGCCATTGCCGGTGAAGCCAAAGTACCGTTCTTTACCATCTCCGGCTCCGACTTCGTCGAGATGTTTGTCGGCGTCGGCGCATCCCGGGTCAGGGATATGTTTGAACAGGCCAAGAAGCATGCCCCGTGCATCATCTTCATCGATGAGATCGATGCAGTTGGTCGGCATCGCGGCGCCGGTCTCGGCGGCGGCCACGATGAGCGCGAACAGACACTGAATCAGCTGCTGGTCGAGATGGACGGTTTTGAGGGCAGCGAAGGAGTCATCGTCATCGCGGCGACCAATCGTCCCGATGTGCTCGATCCGGCCTTGCTCCGTCCCGGTCGCTTTGACCGTCAGGTTGTAGTGCCATTGCCGGATGTGCGCGGGCGCGAGCAGATTCTGAAAGTGCATATGCGCAAGGTGCCGCTGTCGGATGACGTGCGGCCCAGTGTCATCGCGCGTGGCACGCCGGGCTTCTCCGGCGCCGATCTTGCCAACTTGGTGAATGAGGCTGCACTGTTTGCTGCCCGTGCCAACCGGCGCACGGTAACCATGGAAGAGTTCGAGAAAGCCAAGGACAAGATCATGATGGGCGCCGAGCGGCGCTCGATGGTGATGAATGAGACTGAGCGGCGTCTGACGGCCTACCATGAGGCCGGCCATGCGATCGTCGGGCTTTCGGTTCCGGATCATGATCCGGTCTACAAGGTGAGTATCATTCCGCGCGGTCGCGCACTCGGCGTCACCATGTTTCTGCCCGAGGAAGATCGCTACAGTTACAGCAAGCGGCGTCTCAATAGCCAGATATCCAGCCTGTTCGGCGGACGTGTTGCCGAGGAGCTGGTGTTCGGCAAGGAGTCGGTGACGACCGGTGCCTCGAACGATATTGAGCGGGCAACTGAGATCGCCCGTAACATGGTCACGAAGTGGGGTCTGTCGGAGCGCCTTGGCCCATTGACCTATACGGAAGAAGACGGCGAGGTATTTCTCGGCCGCAGCGTCACCAGTCACAAGCAGGTGTCCGACGTCACCATCCATGCCATCGATGAAGAAGTGCGCAATATCATCGATACGAATTACCGGCAGGCGTCCAGCATTCTCACCAGCAACATGGACAAGTTGCATGCGATGTCTGATGCGCTCATGAAGTACGAGACCATCGACGAAAGCCAGATACGCGACATCATGGCGGGTCGTGAGCCACGGCCGCCGGAGGGCTGGGACAGCGGTGGCCCGGGTGCGCCCGCTACGGTTGCAGATGGCGTGAGCAAAGGCGGCGAGCCAGGGATTGGTGAGCCTGCCAGTCAGCACCGGACCCAGACCTGATTCCTCTGATATCCAACCCAGACCAGGCAGCCCGTCGCTGCCTGGTCATGGGTGTTCTGAACGTCACGCCGGATTCGTTCTGGGATGGCGGCCGCTATTCCCTGGTCGACGCTGCAGTCGTGCACGGCCTGCAACTCATTGCTGAAGGCGCCGACATACTCGATATCGGTGGTGAATCCACCCGCCCTGGTGCGCTGCCACTGGATTCGGCAGAAGAGCTGCAGCGAGTGATACCGGTCATTGAGAGACTGCGCCGGGTCAGCGACATACCAATCTCCATCGATACTTGCCGCGCCCATGTCATGCAGGCTGCAGTCGCTGCGGGTGTCGATATGATCAACGATGTCTATGCCCTGAGTCGGCCGGGCGCCATGGCGGCTGCGGTTCAGGCAGGGCTGCCAGTGTGCATCATGCACATGCAGGGCGAGCCACAGACGATGCAGCGCCAACCCGCTTACGCCGATGTGGTGACTGAGGTGCAGGCATTTCTGCTGCACAGAGCCGCTGAATGCATGGCAGCAGGATTGCCGCGTGATTGCCTTATACTCGATCCGGGTTTCGGCTTTGGCAAAAATCTTGAGCACAATCTCAGTCTGCTGCGCGGGCTGGATGGGTTGGTTGCCAACGGTTTTCCGGTTCTGGCCGGGTTGTCCCGCAAGAGCATGCTTGGCGATTTGCTGGGTCGGGCGGTGGCTGACCGGTTGGCCGGCAGTCTCGCACTGGCTGTCGCAGCCCGGCAGCGTGGCGCAAGGATTGTCAGGGTGCATGATGTTGCCGCAACGGTCGATGCATTCCGCACGCTCGATGCAGTTGATGGCCTTGAGCAGACCGCAATGAACAAGACTGGAGCAGGTGAGTGAGCAGAAAACTGTTTGGTACTGATGGAATCCGCGGCCAGGTCGGTGAGTACCCGATGACGGCAGAATTTGCCTTACGCCTTGCCAGCGCCGCTGCTCATATACTGGCGCCGCAGGGTGGCACGGTGCTGATTGGCAAAGACACTCGTGTATCCGGCTATATGTTCGAGTCCGCCCTGGAGGCCGGGTTTGTAGCAGCTGGCATGGATGTGATGCTGGTTGGGCCGCTGCCTACGCCGGGAATTGCCTACCTTACCCGGACGCTGGGCGCTGACCTCGGTGTAGTGATCAGTGCTTCGCATAATCCGTATCAGGACAACGGCATCAAGTTCTTCGACCGCGAAGGCAGCAAGCTGTCGGACCGTATCGAGGCGGCGATTGAGGCGCGCCTCGAATCGCCGGCGATCACCCGTGAGTCCAGCCAGCTTGGCCGGGCCAAGCGGGTCGATAATGCGCTGCAGTCATACCAGAATTTCTGTATTTCAACGGTTCCAGCTGATCTGCGCCTTGATGGACTCAAGATAGTCATCGATTGCTCGCATGGGGCGGCCTACAAGGTTGCGCCGCGGGTTCTCACTGAACTGGGCGCCGAAATCGTGCCGATCGGTTGCTCGCCGAATGGCCGGAATATCAATGACGGCTGTGGCTCGATGAAGCCGGAGTTGTTGCAGCTCACGACCACGGGTGTACGTGCGGACCTTGGTATTGCCCTGGATGGTGATGGGGACCGACTGCTCATGGCCGATCACACTGGTGCGCTGGTTGACGGTGATCAGCTGCTCTGGGTGCTGGCCAGCGCCTGGCAGAAGACCGGTGAGCTGCAGGGTCCGGTAGTCGGGACCCTGATGAGCAATTTCGGGCTCGAGCGCGGCTTGGGTGAACTCGGTATCGAATTTCTGCGCGCCAAGGTAGGCGATCGCTATGTGCTCGAGTTGTTGCGCGAGAAGCATGGTCGGCTGGGTGGTGAGACTTCCGGTCATCTGCTCTGCCTCGACAAGACAACCACCGGCGATGGCCTGATCAGCGCATTGCAGGTGCTCAGTGTGATCAAGAGAACGGGCGCACCGCTCGCCGATCTGGTCGCCGGCATGCCGCGCTATCCACAGAAGTTGGTCAATGTCAGGCTTGGCAGGAAGCTCGATCTGGACGCCTCGGCGCCGATACAGGCTGCGGTGCGGAAGGCAGAGCAGCAACTGGCCGGACGCGGGCGTGTGGTCTTGCGGGCATCCGGGACTGAGCCGCTGGTCAGGGTCATGGTTGAAGGTGATGACCATGCCGAGGTTGAGCGCCTGACCGAAGAGCTGGCAGAAGTCGTGCGTCAGGCTGCAAATGCCTGATCTGCGTTGATTTCTGGCGGGGCTAGGGCTAACCTGCGCCGTCATTTTCGGGCCGGGCATTGGTTTGCGCGCGCCTCTCTCCGGAGTCTCAAATATGTCGGATAGACGGCCCCTTGTTGCTGGAAACTGGAAACTCAACGGCAGTCGTCAGGGAAACAGCGCCCTGATCAGTGCTGTACTGGCAGGCTTGCCTGCACAGCCCCGCGCTGATGTGGTTGTTTGTCCCCCATTTGTCTATCTGGCAGAGATTTCTGCGGCTATCCACGATAGCGCGATCCGGCTGGGTGCCCAGAATATTGCGGCAGAGGATTCCGGTGCGTTTACCGGCGAGGTGGCAGCCAGCATGTTGCGTGATGTGGGCTGTGAGTTCGCCATCATCGGACATTCAGAACGCCGGGCTTTCTATGGCGAGACGGATGCGGTGACGGCGAGCAAGGTGGCCGCCGCCATGCGCTGTGGCCTCCAGCCGATCTTGTGTGTAGGCGAGACGCTGGCTGAACGTGATGCGGGAAAAACCCTGGATGTGGTGCGACGACAGCTCGGAGCTGTGCTGGCTGTCGTCGGTGTGGAGGCGTTCAAGACCGGACTGGTGGCTTATGAGCCGGTCTGGGCGATAGGTACCGGTCGTACTGCTACACCGATGCAGGCACAGGAAGTACATGCGGAGATCCGGACCACGCTGGCACAGCGCGATGCTACAATTGCCGCCGGTGTCCGGGTGCTTTATGGCGGCAGCGTAAAAGCCTCCAACGCGAAGGATCTCTTCGCAATGGCGGATATAGACGGTGGATTGATCGGCGGCGCCTCGCTTGATGCGGCCGAGTTTCTCGGTATTTGCAAGGCAGCAGCAGAGAGTTATTGATGACGACCCTGAACACCATTGTGCTGGTTGTGCACGTACTCGTGGGCGTGATGATGGTCGGCCTGATCCTCATTCAGCGCGGTAAAGGTGCCGATGCGGGTGCGGCTTTCGGCTCCGGCGCATCGGGCACGGTATTTGGCGCCCGGGGCTCGGCTAATTTCCTGTCGCGGTCTACAGCGATCCTTGCGGCAGTTTTCTTTTGTACCAGCCTGGGGCTTGCCTATCTGGGCAGCCAGCGTGAGGTTCCGAAGAGTGTGCTGGATGTTGCCGCCGAGTCCGTGGCAATGCCGGATCAGAGCATGCCGGTGATCGGGCCTCAGCCAGACTCGCAGGTGCCGACTGACGGCGTGTTGCCGGCTTTGCCGCCGGCACCGGTACCTGAAGTTGCAGTGCCGGCAAATCAGCAGGCAGATTGATTTTTTTTCGTAGTGCCGACGTGGTGAAATTGGTAGACACGCCGTCTTGAGGGGGCGGTGGCGAAAGCTGTGCGAGTTCGAGTCTCGCCGTCGGCACCAACAAGTTGGAAGGAACCGCGAACTTGTAGTTCGCAGGCCAGTCGTGGGGCTAAGGAGTGCCCGTGCTGAGCAACTATTTACCCATATACGTCTACCTTTGCGTTGCCATGGGCATCGGGCTGGTTCTGCTCGGTCTCGGCTTCCTGATCGGCAAAGGGCAGAAGTACGCTGAGAAGCTGTCACCGTACGAATGCGGCTTCGAACCCTTCGAGGATAGCCGGATACGCTTCGATGTCCGCTACTACCTGGTTGCCATCCTGTTTATCGTCTTCGATCTTGAGATCGCATTTCTGTTTCCCTGGGCCATCACGCTGGAGGAGACCGGTCTCGCCGGGATTCTCGCCATGGGCATATTCATCGTGATCCTGGTGGTCGGGTTTATCTACGAGTGGAAAAAAGGGGCTCTGGAGTGGGACTAGAACGTCCGGTACCGGAGATTCTCCAGCAGCGCGGTTTTGTGGTTACCGGGCTGGACAACCTCATCAATTGGGCCCGTACGGGTTCGCTCTGGCCGATGACTTTCGGGTTGGCCTGTTGTGCTGTCGAGATGATGCAGGCTGGTGCGGCCCGCTATGACCTCGATCGATTCGGGGTGATTTTCCGTCCCAGCCCTCGTCAGGCGGATGTGATGATCGTGGCGGGTACGCTGACCAACAAGATGGCACCGGCCTTGCGCAAGGTCTATGACCAGATGACGGAGCCGCGCTGGGTCATTTCGATGGGCTCCTGTGCCAATGGCGGTGGTTACTACCATTATTCATATGCAGTGGTGCGTGGCTGTGACCGCATCGTGCCGGTGGATGTTTATGTTCCCGGCTGCCCGCCGACTGCCGAAGCCCTGATCTACGGCATTCTGCAGCTACAGAACAAGATCCGTCGTACCAATACCATCGCGCGTTGAACCGGTATGCGAGCAACAAGCGAGATGGTCATCAGATGAGTACGCGCGCAGAAACATTGGCCGTGGCACTTGCCGAGCGCTTTGGTGCACGCTTGCAGCGGGTGGAGTCACGTTGTGGTGAGCTTGGTTTTGAAGTCGCTTTGCCGGATCTGCTTGAAGTGTGTGGGATCCTGCGTGACGATTTTGCCTTCGAGATGCTTGTCGATCTCTGTGGTGTTGACTATCTGACCTGGGGGCAGGGCGAGTGGGAGACCCAGGATGCCACCAGCAGCGGCTTCAGCCGTGCAGCGGTGCGCGCTACTGTCCTGCCCGATCCCGCACAGCAGTTTGATCCCCGGCGCTTTGCTGTGGTCTACCATCTGCTGTCGGTCAGCAAGAACTACCGGCTCCGGTTGAGCGTGTATACGGGCGTCGATAATCCACCGGTTGTGCCCTCGGTGATCGATGTCTGGGCCTCGGCCAACTGGTATGAGCGCGAGGCCTTTGACCTGTACGGCATCCTGTTTGACGGACACCCTGACCTGCGCCGGATCCTTACCGATTACGGATTTATCGGCCATCCGTTCCGCAAGGATTTCCCGATGTCGGGAAATGTCGAGGTGCGTTACGACCCCGAACTCGGGCGGGTGGTGTATCAGCCGGTCAGTATCGAGCCGCGCACCCTGGTCCCGCGGGTCATCCGCGACGACAACCGCTACGAACCCGATCTGAAGACGGCAGGGCCGCCGCGTGGCTGAGTTCCAGAACTACACAATCAATTTCGGTCCGCAGCATCCGGCGGCACACGGCGTATTGCGTCTCGTGCTCGAGATGGATGGCGAGACCGTGCAGCGAGCTGATCCGCATGTGGGCCTGCTGCACCGGGCTACCGAGAAACTGGCGGAGAGCAAGCCGTTCAATCAGAGCATCGGCTACATGGACCGCCTCGACTACGTGTCCATGATGTGCAACGAGCATGGTTATGTGCTGGCGATCGAGAAGCTGCTCGGCGTCGATGTGCCGATACGGGCGCAGTACATCCGGGTGATGTTCGACGAGGTGACGCGGATACTCAATCACCTGATGTGGCTCGGCGCGCATGGTCTGGATATCGGCGCGATGACCATGTTTCTGTACTGCTTCCGTGAACGTGAAGACCTCATGGATTGCTACGAGGCGGTTTCAGGTACGCGCATGCATGCGACCTATTACCGGCCGGGCGGCGTGTATCGCGACCTGCCCGATACGATGCCGAAGTTTCAGCCTTCCGCATGGCGCAATGACAAGAAACTGCGCAGCCTGAACCAGGCCCGCGAAGGCTCGTTGCTCGACTTTCTGCAGGATTTCTGCACGCGATTTCCTGCCTGTGTCGATGAATATGAAACGCTGCTGACCGACAACCGGATCTGGAAGCAGCGCACCGTGAATATCGGTGTCGTGACTCCGGAGCGCGCCTTGCAGCTGGGATTCTCCGGGCCAATGTTGCGTGGTTCTGGTATCGCCTGGGATTTGCGCAAGAAACAGCCATATGAGGTTTATGCAGACCTGGATTTCGATATCCCGATCGGCGTGAATGGCGACTGTTACGACCGCTATCTCGTGCGTATGGAGGAGTTGCGTGAATCAAATCGCATCATTCGCCAGTGCATCGACTGGTTGCGTGCCAATCCCGGTCCGGTGATGACCTCGGATCACAAGATCGGACCGCCGAGTCGCGAGCAGATGAAGGGCGATATGGAGTCGCTGATTCATCACTTCAAGCTGTTTACCGAGGGTTATACGGTTCCGGTGGGCGAGGCTTATGCCGCCGTCGAGCACCCCAAGGGCGAGTTTGGTATCTACCTCGTATCTGATGGAGCCAACAAGCCATACCGGCTCAAGATCCGGGCGCCGGGCTTTGCGCATCTCTCGTCCATGCACGAGATGGTGGTCGGTCATATGTTGTCTGACGTGGTTGCCGTGATTGGCACACAGGACATCGTGTTCGGTGAGGTTGATCGTTAGTCGTGTGTGCTTTGAAGAGACTGAGCTGAATGGAACCCGGGAAAATACTGTCTGAGCCACTGCGGGCCGAGATTGACCGCTGGATTGCGCGTTTTCCGGAGGGCCGGCAGCGCTCTGCAGTGATTGCGGCTTTGCATGCTGCCCAGCACGAAAACCATGGTTTTCTCACGCCTGAACTGATGGATGCGATCGCCGCCTATCTCGGTCTGCCACCGATACAGGTCTATGAAGTCGCGGCCTTCTATTCGATGTTTGAGACCAAGCCGGTCGGGCGGCACAGTATTTCCGTATGTACGAACATCTCGTGCATGCTTCGTGGCGGTGAAAACATCCTTGCCTATCTTGAGAAGAAGCTGGGTGTGAAGGTTGGCGAGAGTACGCCTGATGGACGTTTCTATCTGAAGCGTGAAGAGGAGTGCCTGGCAGCCTGTTGTGGTGCACCGATGATGATGATCGATCACAAGTACCATGAGAATCTCACGCCGGCCAGGGTTGACGAGATCCTCGATGGCGTCGGCAAGTCGGCGGGGCACTGAGCGTGAGTGAGCAGCGCACATACGAACAGAATCTGGTTTGTTATCAGACGCTCGGACATGATCATCCGGCTAGCCTGGAAACCTACCGCAAGCTCGGTGGTTATGAAGTCTGGGAGAAGATTCTTGCTGGCGGCATGAGTCGCGAGGAAGTTATCGATGGCGTCAAGGCATCCGGACTTCGCGGGCGCGGTGGTGCAGGTTTTCCCACCGGTATGAAGTGGAGCTTCATGCCCAAAGATGCGCCGGGTCAGAAGTATGTGGTCTGCAATTCAGACGAAAGCGAGCCCGGCACCTGTCACGACCGTGAAATTCTGCGCTACAACCCCCATGCAGTCATCGAGGGCATGGCCATCGGTGGTTTTACGATGGGTGCGACGGTTGGCTACAACTACATACGCGGTGAGTTCATCGATGAACCGGTGCCGGTTTTTGAGGCGGCACTGAAAGAAGCCTATGCCGCCGGCCTGCTCGGTCGGAACCTGCGTGGTTCCGGCATCGATTTTGATTTGCACGCCTTTATCGGCGCAGGTGCCTATATCTGCGGTGAGGAAACCGGCCTGCTCGAGTCCCTGGAAGGGAAGCCGGGTAAACCCCGCTTCAAGCCGCCGTTTCCGGCTGCCTTTGGTCTGTATGGTCGCCCGACCACGATCAACAACACGCAGTCTTTTGCGTCAGTGCCGACGATCCTGCGCCGCGGCCCCAAGTGGTTTGCCGATCTCGGTCCTGAGGCATCGGGTGGTACGGCCCTGTTTTCTGTTTCCGGTCATGTCGAAAAACCGGGTAACTATGAATTGCCGATGGGCATACCGTTTCGCGATCTGCTGCAGATAGCCGGCGGTGTGCGCGACGGGCGGCGTCTCAAGGCGGTGATTCCCGGCGGTTCCTCGGTATACGTTGTGCCCGGTGAGCTGATCATGGATGCCACCATGGACTACAACAGTCTGAAGAAGATCGGCACTTCCTTTGGTACTGGTGCAGTCATCGTCATGGATGAGACCACCTGTATGGTGAGTGTCCTGCGCCGGCTGTCCCGCTTCTATTTCGCCGAGTCGTGCGGACAATGCACGCCGTGTCGCGAAGGCACAGGCTGGATGTATCGTCTGCTGTCGCGCGTGCTGGCCGGTGAAGCGCAGCGCAAGGATCTCGATCTGCTGCTCGATGTGGCGGGCCGCATCGAGGGGCACACCATCTGTGCACTTGGCGATGCCGCTGCATGGCCGGTGCAGAGTTTTCTGCGTCACTTCATGCCCGAATTCGAATACATGATTCAGCATCGTGGCCGGTCCATCGTCGAATCGCGGACTGAGGCGGCATGAGCGACAGCAATATCAAGGTGGAAGTGAATGGCGTTGAACTGGACGCCCGGCCAGGCGAGATGCTGATTGCCGTAACTGATCGTGCCGGTATCTATGTGCCGCGATTCTGCTACCACGAAAAGCTGTCTGTGGCAGCGAATTGCCGGATGTGCCTGGTCGATGTGGCCAATGTGCCCAAACCGCTGCCAGCCTGTGCAACGCCGGTCACCAATGGCATGAAGGTCGCGACGCGTTCGCAAAAAGCCATCGGTGCGCAGAAGGCCGTCATGGAGTTTCTGCTCATCAATCACCCGCTGGATTGCCCGATCTGCGATCAGGCTGGCGAGTGTGAGCTGCAGGATCTGGCCATGGGTTTTGGGCGGGACGTGGCCCGATTTTCCGAGGGCAAGCGATCCCTGAGTGACAAGGATATCGGTCCGCTGATTTCCACCGATATGACCCGCTGCATTCTCTGTACGCGATGTATCCGCTTCGGGACCGAAATTGCCGGCATTCAGGAGCTGGGCACGATCGGTCGTGGTGAGCGTACACAGGTTGCAACCTTTGTCGGCAGCACGGTCGACCACGAGCTGTCCGGCAATGTCATCGACCTGTGTCCGGTCGGTGCATTGAATAACAAGCCTTATCGTTTCAGCGCCCGGGCCTGGGAGATGCAGTCCCTGCCGACCATCGCGCCCCATGACTGCGTGGGCTCGAATCTGTCGGCACATGTGTTGCTTGGACGCGTGAAGCGGGTGGTGCCGAGGGTCAATGAGGAGGTCAATGAGACCTGGCTAGCTGACCGGGATCGCTTCAGCTATGCCGGTATCTATGCAGCTGATCGCTTGCAGCAGCCAATGATCCGTGAAGGGTCTGAATGGCGGACTGCCAGTTGGGAGGAGGCGCTGCAGCGTGTAGCCAGTCAGCTGGCCGAAGTGGTTTGCACGGATGGCGCAGCTGGCCTGGGTGCGTGGGTTGCGCCTTCAGCGACGCTTGAGGAGGGCTATCTCCTGCAGCGTCTGCTGCGCCATCTCGGTTCGCAAAATATCGACTATCGGCTGCGGCGCAGGGACTTCCGGCTTGAGGAACGCGATCCGGTTTTTCCGTCACTTGGTGTATCGCTGGCGGAGATAGAGTCTGCTGATGCGATTCTGGTGATCGGCTCCAATCTGCGGCGCGAGGCGCCAATGCTTGCGCACCGGGTACGCAAGGCAGCGGTCGGCGGGGCGGCAGTCATGTTCGTCAATCCGCTGCGCTATGAGTACCTGCATCCGGTAGCTGGCTATATCGAGTCCGGTACCGATCTGGTTGGCGGGTTGCGTACTTTGGTCGCAGGGGCTGATGCCGGTGCAGCTGAATTAACCGCACGGCTGAAATCCGCGACCGCCGCAGGCAAGCGGGCTGTCATCATCCTCGGTCAGATTGCAGCACGGCATCCCCGGTTTGCCGATCTCCGTCAATTGGCCGGCGAGCTGGCACATGTGTCCGGGGCTGAACTGGGTTACATCTCTGAAGGTGCAAATGCTGCAGGGCTCGCTCTGGCTGGTGTGCTTCCGCATCGTGCCGCCGGTGGAGTGCCGAGTGCAGCAGGTGGACGCAATATTTCCCAGATGCTCGCCCAGCCACCCAAAGGACTCGTGCTGCTTGGCTGCGAACCTGACCAGGATTGCAGCGATGGTGAGCAGGCGGTCAAGGCGATGCAGGCGGCGCGCTTTGTCGTGGCGCTTACGCCCTATCTCGGTGATGCGATCAAGGCGCATGCCCACGTCGTTTTGCCGATCGGCACATTTGCCGAGACCGCTGGCACTTTCGTCAATGCAGAAGGGCGTTGGCAGAGCTTTAACGGTGTCGCCAACCCGGTAGGCGAAAGTCGCCCAGCCTGGAAGGTGTTGCGTGTGCTTGGTAATCTGCTGCAGCTGCCGGGCTGTGAATATGCCTCGGCGGAAGAAGTTCGAAACGAAGTTCGTGAGCTGATTCCGGCAGCAGTACCGCACAACGTGGTGCTGGCCAGCTCTATTCCACCGGCACCGATATCGGCAGATATCCAGCTCTCTCTACTCGATATTCCGATGTATCAGATCGATGCGATCCTGCGTCGTACGCCAGCACTGCAGCTGACGCGCGAGGCGCGCACTGCTGCCGGAGCGGTGGGCGCAGGTCAGCAAAATCGCGAATCGGCGTAGGGAAGCAGACCTCGTCATGGCAGTCATTCAATTCATTCAGGGTTTCTGGTTTGCGTTGCCGGAGCAGTTGCGCGAACTGATCGTGATCCTTGTGCAAATTCTGCCCCTCACGATAACCGTGATCCTGTGTGTCGCCTTCCTCACCTATGGTGAGCGCAAGATCATCGGTTACATGCAGATTCGCGTGGGCCCGAACAGGGTAGGCCCGAAAGGCTGGTTCCAGCCTTTTGCCGACACCATCAAGCTGGTGATCAAGGAAGTCGTCATTCCGGCCAATTCGAATCGTTTCCTGTTTGTCGTGGCGCCGCTACTGGCCATTGTGCCGGCACTGGCAGCCTGGGCAGTGGTGCCACTGTTTCCCGGTTTTGCGATTGCGGATATCGATGCCGGACTGCTCTATGTGCTCGCGCTGACCTCATTGAGTGTCTACGGCATCATCCTGGCGGGCTGGGCCACCAACTCAAAGTACGCGCTGCTTGGTGCAATGCGCTCGGCTGCGCAGATGGTTGCCTATGAGATCGCCATGGGTTTCGCACTTGTCGGCGTCCTGATGGCCAGCGGCAGCATGAATCTCGGCAAGATCGTCGAGGCGCAGTCTGGCGGACTGTTCAGCTGGTTCTGGTTGCCATTGTTCCCGCTGTTCATCGTCTACTTCATTTCCGGCCTGGCGGAGACCAACCGCGCGCCATTCGACGTGGCTGAAGGCGAGTCGGAAATCGTTGCCGGCTTCCATGTCGAGTATTCGGGAGTCGCATTTGCGATCTTCTTCCTTGCCGAATACGCCAACATGCTGCTGATTTCAGCGCTGACTGCAGTGATGTTTCTCGGTGGTTGGCTGTCGCCATTTGCAGGCGACGGACTGGCATTTCTCGACGGCACGATTCTTGAGCTGCTCCGCGCCCCCGGACTGCATTGGCTGTGCGTGAAGATTGCCTTCTTCCTGTTCTTTTTCCTCTGGATAAGAGCCACGTTCCCGCGTTATCGCTACGATCAGATCATGCGTCTCGGATGGAAGGTGTTCATCCCGGTTACGCTGGTCTGGATTGTCATCGAGGGCGTGCTTGCTGCCCTGCATATCGGGCCATGGAGTACATGAGCATGCTGGCCCAACAGGACTCAGTCGCATGAATGCACTTGTCAGTACCATAAAGACGTTCCTGCTGTGGGACTTGCTGAAAGGACTGCGGGTTACCCTGCGTAACCTGTTTGCCCCGAAGTTCACCATTGCCTACCCGGAGGAGAAAACGCCGCAGTCGCCGCGTTTTCGCGGCCTGCATGCACTGCGCCGTTACCCAAACGGTGAAGAGCGTTGTATTGCCTGCAAGTTGTGCCAGTCGGTCTGCCCGGCAGCTGCAATCACCATCGAGTCGGATGTCGGACCGGACGGTACCCGCCGTACAACCCGTTACGATATCGATCTGTTCAAGTGCATTTATTGTGGCTTCTGTGAGGAGTCCTGCCCGGTTGATGCCATCGTCGAGACCCGGATTCTTGAATATCACATGGAGAACCGCGGCGAGAACATCATGACGAAAGACAAGCTGCTCGCGGTTGGCGAGAAGCAAGAGGCGAGCATCGCTGCCGACCGGGCAGCGGATGCGCGTTACCGCTAGAGGCTACGCCAGGATGTTCGCAACGATATTGTTTTACGCAGCGGCACTGACGCTGATCGGTGCAGCCATTGCCGTGATCACGGTGCGCAATCCGGTACATGCGGTGCTGTGCCTGATTCTGGCCTTTGTCAGCAGTGCGGTGCTCTGGCTGCTGCTGGAGGTCGAGTTCCTCGCCATCGTTCTGGTGCTGGTCTATGTCGGTGCCGTCATGGTGCTGTTCCTGTTCGTGGTGATGATGCTGGACGTCAATACATCCAGTTTGCGGGAAGGCTTTGCCCGTTATGCGCCGGTCGGCTCGATCGTCGCCGGCATCATCGTTCTGGAGCTTACGGGCCTGATCTGGTGGCGGAACGAGGGTATGCCGGTCGACCAGGTTCTGGTGCCACGCGATGCGGGTTACTCAAGCACCGCTGAACTGGGCAAGGTGATCTATACGGAGTACCTGTATCCCTTCGAGCTTGCCGCGATGCTGCTTTTGCTGGCTATCGTCGCTGCGATACTCCTGACCATGCGTAAACGGCCGGGAATCAAGCGGCAGGATATCTCTGCCCAGGTTCGTGTACGCCGCGAGGACCGCGTGAAGCTGGTCAAGATGGATGCGGAGAAGGACTGATGATGGTATCCCTTGAGCATTATCTGACGCTATCGGCTTTGCTGTTTGCGATCAGCGTGGCTGGCATTTTTCTGAACCGGAAGAATGTCATTGTGCTGCTGATGTGCGTGGAGTTGTTGTTGCTCGCCGTAAACTTCAACTTCATCGCGTTTTCCCGCTATCTCGATGACTCGGCCGGGCAGGTGTTTGTCTTTTTCATCCTGACGGTGGCGGCGGCCGAGTCGGCCATCGGGCTGGCCATTCTGGTGGTGCTGTTCCGTAACCGGCGCAGTATCAATGTCCAGGAAATGAATACCCTGAAGGGTTGATGTGATGGAGCGAATCTACCTGGCCATCGTTCTCTGTCCGCTCGCAGCTGCGCTGCTGGCCGGTATTTTCGGGCGAGTAATAGGGCGCGCCGGCGCACACACCGTAACCATTCTGGGGGTGGGCGCTTCCTTTTTGCTGTCTCTGATGGTGCTGAAGGCGCAGGTCTTTGATGGGGCGCTGACTTTCAACGAGACGGTTTATACCTGGGCCGTGGTTGATGGCGTTCATATGCAGGTCGGCTTTCTGGTTGACCGCCTTACAGCACTGATGATGGTGGTTGTGACCTCCGTTTCACTGATGGTGCATATCTATACCATCGGTTACATGCATGAGGATGCGGGTTACCAGCGCTTCTTCAGCTATATCTCGCTGTTTACCTTTGCCATGCTGATGCTTGTCATGGCGAACAACTTCATGCAGTTGTTTTTTGGCTGGGAGGCGGTAGGTGTTGTTTCCTATCTGCTGATCGGTTTCTGGTATACGCGGCCCAGCGCAATATTCGCCAACATGAAGGCCTTTCTGGTGAACCGGGTCGGCGATTTTGGTTTTCTGCTCGGCATCGCACTGATCCTGATGTCTACCGGCAGCCTTGATTATGCGACGGTCTTTGGTCAGGCCGAGCTGATGAGCGATGAGACGATTCAGGTGCTCGGTGACAGCCAGTGGTCGGTCATCACCCTGGCCTGCATCCTGCTGTTCATCGGTGCGATGGGCAAGTCCGCACAGATGCCGCTGCATGTCTGGCTGCCGGATTCTATGGAAGGCCCGACACCGATCTCGGCGCTGATACATGCTGCCACCATGGTGACGGCGGGTATCTTCATGGTGGCCCGGATGTCGCCGCTGTTTGAGCATTCCGATACCGCCTTGTCGGTGGTCATGGTGGTCGGTGCCACTACGGCGCTGTTTACCGGGTTTCTTGGCGTCGTCCAGAACGACATCAAGCGCGTGGTGGCTTACTCAACGCTTTCACAGCTGGGTTACATGACCGTGGCACTTGGCGCCTCGGCCTATGCGGCGGGTGTGTTCCATCTGATGACACATGCCTTTTTCAAGGCGCTGCTGTTTCTCGCAGCAGGCTCGGTCATCATCGCCATGCATCACGAGCAGGATATCCGCAAGATGGGCGGACTGTGGCGCTATCTGCCGATCACCTGGTTCACCAGTCTGATCGGTACCTTGTCCCTGATCGGATTTCCGGGTTTTGCCGGCTTCTTTTCCAAGGATGCGGTGATCGAAGCGGTTGGTGCGGCCAGTCGCACAGGCGCCAACTACGCCTGGTGGTGCCTGATGATCGGCGTATTTGTCACGGCGCTGTATTCGTTCCGCATGTTCTTTCTGGTATTTCATGGATCAGAGCGCCTGGATCAGCATGCGAAAGAGCATTTGCATGAATCGCCCATGGTCGTCTGGTTGCCGCTCGTGCTGCTTGCCATACCCTCGGTGGTCCTCGGTTGGGTGACGGTCGGGCCGGTGGTCTTTGGCGACTATTTTGGCGGCGCTATTGTAGTGAGTGAGGCCAATGACGTGCTGCGCGAAGGTGCGGCTGCGTTTCATGGTCCGGCTGCCTACATGCTGCATGCTTTCAAGCTGCCGGTACCCTATATCGCCCTGGCCGGAGCCTTGTGTGCCTGGTACCTGTATCTGAAAAATCCGGCTCTGCCGGAACGGTTGCGCCAGCAGTTCAGCGGTCTCCATACAGTGCTCGTGAACAAGTACTACTTTGATGAATTCAACCAGAAGGTGTTTGCGCGTGGCAGTACGGCGCTAGGCACATTGTTCTGGCGTATCGGTGATGAGGCAGTAATTGACAATGGTCTGGTGAATGGCAGTGCGCGGCTTGTGGGCTGGGCGTCGCAGCTCGTGCGTCAGTTGCAGTCCGGCTATCTGTACCACTATGCGTTCGCGATGATTGTCGGACTTGCTGTGCTGGTTGGCTGGTTGCTGTTTGCCGGCTGATATCAGCCAGTGATGGGGTAGACGTGGGAATACTGAGCATATTGATCTGGCTGCCGATATTGGGCGGATTGCTGGTCCTTTTGGTTGGACGAACCAGCGCCGGCAGGCCGGCCAGTGACGGTAGCGGTGTGCGCGCCGACCGTCTGCTGGCGCTTGCCATATCGGTGCTCTGCTTCGTGCTCAGTCTGCCATTGTGGAGTGACTTCAACGCAGTGACGGCGGATATGCAGTTCGTTGAACGCATGCCGTGGATCCGTTCCTTCAATGTCGAGTACTACCTCGGCGTAGACGGATTCTCGATGCCTCTGATCCTGCTGACGACATTCCTGACACCGATCGTCGTGCTGGCGGGCTGGGATGTCATTCGCACGCGCACCGCGGAATATTTTGCTGCGTTCCTGATTCTCGAAGGGCTCATGATCGGCGTATTCGCGGCCCTTGATGCGCTGCTGTTCTATGTATTCTGGGAAGCCATGCTGATCCCGATGTTCATCATCATCGGTGTCTGGGGTGGTGAGCGGCGCATTTATGCAACGCTCAAGTTCTTCCTGTACACATTTCTCGGCTCGGTGTTCATGCTGATTGCGCTGATCTACATGTATCTCAAGTCGGGCAGTTACAGCATTCTGGTCTTTCACCAGTTGCCCCTGAGTCAGACCGAGCAGACGCTGATCTTCCTGGCGTTTCTCGCGGCTTTTGCGGTCAAGGTTCCCATGTGGCCGGTGCATACCTGGTTGCCGGATGCGCATGTGGAGGCGCCCACTGGTGGCTCGGTAATTCTGGCTGCCGTATTGCTCAAGATGGGTGGCTACGGATTTATCCGTTTCAGCCTGCCGATCACTCCGGATGCCAGTGGTCAGTTATCTGCACTGATGATTTTCCTGTCCCTGGTGGCAGTGGTGTACATCGGTTTTGTTGCTCTCGTGCAGCAGGACATGAAGAAACTCATCGCCTATTCCTCGATCGCGCATATGGGCTTCGTCACGCTCGGCTTTTTTATCGCCTGGCCGATTCTGGAGCGGACGGGAACGACGAGCGGCATTGCCATGGGCCTGTCGGGCGGCATGCTGCAGATGATTTCGCATGGCTTTATTTCCGGCGCGCTGTTTCTGTGTGTCGGGGTGCTGTATGACCGGATGCACAGCCGGAAGATTGCCGACTATGGTGGTGTGGTAAACACCATGCCGCGCTTCGCCGCATTCATGGTCCTGTTTGCGCTCGCGAATGCGGGGCTGCCTGGTACTTCCGGTTTTGTCGGTGAGTTTCTGGTGATTCTGGCGACCTTCAAGGCCGGTTTCTGGTATGCCTTTCTGGCCTCGATGACCCTGATTCTCGGTGCAGCCTATACGCTATGGATGGTCAAGCGCGTCGTGTTTGGTGCGGTCGCCAATCCGGGCGTGGCCAGCCTGGTGGATATATCCGGTCGTGAAATGCTGATCCTGTTTCTGGTGGCTTGCGGCGTGCTCTGGCTTGGTCTGTGGCCGGCCCCGCTGGCGGATGTGATGTCGGCAAGCGTGGAGCATCTGGTCATTCAGATTACCCAGTCCAAATTACAGGCGGCGCTATGAATCCTTCACTCATGGAGTTGTCAGTCCTGTTGCCAGAGATCCTGCTGGCCAGCGGTATCTGCGTGTTGCTGATCGTGGATCTCTTTGTGCGTGACAGCGCGCGGGATATCACTTATTTGCTGACGATATTCCTGCTCGCTGGTGTGGCATGGGTATTGATCGGCTCGGGCCCGGAGCATGTGGTCACTCGCGCTTTTGGTGATACTTATATTGCCGATGGATTGTCGAGAGTCATCAAGCTGTTCGCAGTGACAGCGGTGGCCACGGTGTTTCTTTATTCCCGTCCGTATCTGCGTGCCAGGAGCCTGCACTTCGGTGAGTACTACGTGCTCGGACTCTTTGGCCTGTTGGGTATCATGGTGCTGGCTTCCGGTTACAGCCTGCTGGTCAGTTACCTTGGGCTTGAGCTCCTTTCGCTCAGCCTGTACGCCATGGTTGCTTTTGACCGGGATTCATCGCGTTCCGCTGAGGCCGCAATGAAGTATTTTGTGCTGGGCGCCATTGCCTCCGGTACCTTGCTCTACGGCATGTCGCTCGTTTACGGCATTACCGGCAGTCTGCAGATTGGCGAAGTGCAGATGGCGATCGCTGCACAGTCTGACGTGGTGGGGTTGTGGGTTGGTCTTGCCTTCATGGTTGCGGGTGTGGCCTTCAAGTTTGGCGCGGTGCCATTTCATATGTGGGTGCCTGACGTCTATGACGGAGCACCTACCTCGGTCACCCTGTATATCGGTACGGCGCCGAAGCTTGGTGCGCTGGCGTTGGCGATCCGCTTGCTGATCGAGGGTTCTGCTGGTCTGGCATCCTTCTGGGAGCCGATGCTGGCTGCCCTCGCGGTGCTATCGCTGGTGCTGGGCAATGTGGCCGCAATTGCACAGACGAACATCCGACGCATGCTTGCGTACTCCACGATCTCGCATGTCGGGTTTATCCTGCTTGGCCTGGTTTCTGGCAGTCCGACCGGGGTGCAGGCTGCGCTGTTCTACACCATCGTGTATGTAATCATGGCGGCAGGCACCTTTGGCTTCCTCGTGATGCTTGGCAGCCGAGGGCAGGAAGTAAACGAACTGGATGATCTGCGTGGCCTCTGGCAGCGTAGCCCATGGTTCACCCTCATGATGGTGCTGCTGATGATCAGCATGATCGGTGTGCCCCCGCTCGCCGGGTTCTATGCGAAGTGGTGGGTATTGGCCGCATTATTGAATTCCGGCTATATGGGCCTGGCGATTATTGCGGTGCTGACCTCTGTGATCGGTGCTTTCTATTATCTGCGGGTCATACGTTTGATGCTGTTTGATGATGGCGGTACTGCCAGCACGACGGGTTTACCGATGGACCTGCGGGTAGTCCTCAGTGTCAATGCCTTGCTGCTGCTCGCTATAGGCCTGTTCCCGGACCGTCTTCTGGATCTTTGCGCACATGCCGCGGCACTGATCTGATCCGGCCTTCCTGCTGTCCTTTGCAGGGCGGTTGCCTCACTGCTGTGAAATAGCTACCATGCACAGCTGCGCTGGTGCGGGGTGGAGCAGTCTGGCAGCTCGTCGGGCTCATAACCCGAAGGTCGTAGGTTCAAATCCTACCCCCGCTACCAATTACTGCTGGCAATAGCCCCGCGCGGGGCTTTGTTTTTTGCGGTGTTGCGCAGTGACAGCCCGCACCCGGGCGGCAGGGAAGATGGGGTGCAGCAAGGGTGGGCCAATGGCCCATTTTTTGTTTCTGCTTCCGGCAACTGTGCGGGTAGCACAGCCCAGGTGGTGAAGCGCGATGAGCAAGGGCCGTATACAACTGATTGCCCTTCTGGAGCCAACGGTGGAAGCGCTGGGCTATGAACTGTCTGATCTGGAGGCCAGTTTTAGCGGAGGACGGGGTGTTCTCCGTCTGTTTATCGACCGGCCAGAAGGGATTCGGGTTGAGGATTGTGAGGCAGTAAGCCGGCAGATAAGTGGCTTGCTGGATGTTGAAGACCCGATCCAGGGTGACTATGACCTTGAGGTCTCGTCCCCGGGCATGGACCGGAAACTGGTGAAGCCGGCACACTTCGAGCGGTTTGCCGGGCAGCCGGTCAAGGGGCGGTTCAGAGCGATGATTGACGGTCGCCGCCGGTTTGCCGGAGTGCTGATCGGCCGGGATGGCGATAATGCAAAGCTGCAGGTCGATGGTGCTGAACTGACAGTGCCGATTGAGGACATTGAGTTGATACGACTGGTTCCGGAATTCTGACTGGTCTTGCAACAAGCGAACGAATTACACGCAGGTGTACCGATATGAGTAAGGAAATTCTTCTGGTGGCCGAGGCCGTCTCGAACGAGAAGGCGGTCGATCGCGAAATCATTTTTGAGGCGCTGGAAGCTGCGCTTGCTTCGGCGACCCGCAAGCGCTACGGCGATGACGTGGATGTGCGCGTCAGTATCGATCGCAGTACTGGCGAATACGACACCTTTCGTCGCTGGAAGGTTTTTGCGGACGAGTCCACAGAGCTCGAGTGTCCTGATCGCGAGTTGCGCATGATTGATGCTGTTGATGTGGATCCTGCTGCACAGCCGGGCGAATACGTCGAGCAGCCGATTCCCTCCGTGGAATTTGGTCGTATCGCTGCGCAAACCGCCAAGCAGGTCATCGTGCAAAAGGTTCGCGAGGCAGAGCGCAAGAAGGTTGTCGAGGAGTTTCAGGGGCGTATCGGCCAGTTGCTGTCCGGTGTTGTAAAGCGTGTTGATCGCAATGGTGTCTATATGGACCTGGGCGGAAATGCCGAGGGCTTTATTCCCCGCGAGCACATGATGCCGCGTGAGCCGGCCCGGCCACAGGATCGGATCAAGGCCCTGTTGCGCGAAGTTCGCTCGGAGCCGCGTGGTCCACAGCTGTTCTTGACCAGAACTTCGCCGCAGTTCCTGCTCGAGTTGTTCAAGATAGAGGTTCCCGAGGTCGGTCAGGGGCTGATCGAAATTCTCGGTGCAGCGCGTGATCCTGGCCTGCGGGCGAAGATTGCCGTAAAGAGCAACGATCGGCGGATTGATCCGGTGGGGGCCTGTGTCGGTATGCGCGGTTCGCGTGTGCAGGCTGTCTCCAACGAGCTGGCTGGCGAGCGCGTGGACATCATCCTCTGGAACGAGAGCCCGGCTCAGTACGTCATCAATGCCATGTCTCCGGCGGATGTCAGCTCGATCGTGGTCGATGAAGAGGCCCACAGCATGGATCTCGCTGTTCAGGAGGACAAGCTTTCACAGGCTATCGGTCGTGGTGGGCAGAATATCCGTCTGGCCAGCGAGCTTACCGGGTGGGAGCTCAACGTGATGACCGAGGCAGCAGCTGAGGAGAAGAGCGAGAAGGAGTCGCGCGTGCTGCTCGACCTGTTCAAGGACAAGCTTGATGTAGACGAGGAAGTTGCACTGATCCTTGTGCAGGAGGGCTTTTCAAGCATCGAGGAAGTTGCCTACGTCCCGACCAATGAGCTGCTGGGTATCGAGGAGTTCGATCAGGGCATGGTCGACGAGTTACGCAATCGCGCTCGAGATGTGCTGATTACGCTGGCACTCCAGAGCGAAGAGAAGGTTGACAAGGCGCCTCCGGCCGCAGATCTGCTGAGCCTTGAGGGCATGGATCCGGCACTGGCCGGGCAGCTTGCTGCGCGCGGTATCTGTACCCGTGATGACCTTGCCGAGCAGGCAGTTGACGATCTGGAGGGTGTTGAAGGTCTCGATGACGAGCGATCTGCAAAGCTGATCATGGCTGCGCGGGCGCATTGGTTCGAACAGGAGTCGGCTGGTTGATGTTTTTTTACCGGCCAGTACGCGGAGTAGCTCTATGTCGGAAGTGACGGTCACGCAGTTTGCCGATGTCCTGAAGATTCCTGTTGCAAAACTCCTGGAGCAGTTGAGCGAGGCCGGGATCGCTGTCGATGGGGCGGATGCGGTCATCAGTGATGACGCAAAGCGCGATCTGCTGACTTACCTGCGTCGTTCGCATGGTTATGAGGAGAGCAGCGCAGCGGCAGCTCCCCGCAAGATCACGTTGAATCGGCGTACCTCATCCGAAATCAAGGTGGCAGCCGGGCAGGGACGTGCGAAGACCGTAACTGTCGAGGTGCGACGCAAACGCACCTACGTCAGCCGGGATGCGCTGGAGCAGGAAGGCAAGAAGCAGCAGGAAGATCTGGATCGGCAGCGTGCAGAAGAGCTGGCCCAGGCCGAGCAGGCACTTGAGCGCGAGCGTGAACTCGAGCGTGTCCAGCGTGAGAAAGAACAGGCAGAAGCTGAAGCTGCGGCCAGGCAGAAGGCTGAGGAAGAGGTGCAGCGCGCCAGCGAGCAGACTGCAGTACAGGAAAGCGAGAAGGAACGGAGCCGGGTTCAGGAAGAAACCCGCAAGCGGGACGTCGATGCGCGTAACCGTCGTGAGGCGATCGGCAAGCGCGAGGTACGCCGTGAGGTCGTTGAAGTACTGACTGCTCCGGAAGAGGATGCCCCGGATGAAAAGGCGACGCTTTTTGGCCGCCAGGAATTGCATGTTGCAGCTGATGCCAGCGGTCGGCGCAAGAAGAAGAAATCCCGCCGACGAACGGTAGCGGTATCGGCTGATAGCACCCGGCATGGTTTTGAACGGCCAACTGCACCGATGGTGCGTGAGGTTGCAGTCCCGGAAACCATAAAGGTCAGTGAACTGGCGCAACGTTTGGCCGTCAAGTCAACCGATGTGATCCGCTCGCTGATGAAAATGGGTGAGATGGCCACCATTAACCAGGCCATCGATCAGGATACGGCCATCCTCGTGGTTGAGGAGTTTGGTCACGTTGCCAAGCTGGTCAAGATCGAGGATCTCGAGGATTCGATCAAGCCGGATGATGATGATGCCGGGGAAAAGAAACCCCGCCCGCCGGTCGTTACCGTGATGGGCCACGTAGACCATGGCAAGACATCCCTGCTGGATTATATTCGCCGCACCAAGGTGGCCTCGGGCGAGGCTGGCGGTATTACCCAGCATATCGGTGCTTACCATGTCGAAACTGACAAAGGCCTGATTACCTTCCTGGATACGCCGGGTCATGCTGCATTCACGTCGATGCGGGCACGCGGCGCCAGGGTTACTGACATCATCGTGCTGGTTGTGGCAGCAGATGACGGTGTGATGCCGCAGACCGAAGAAGCCATCGTGCATGCGCGTGCAGCCGGAGTTCCGATCATCGTCGCGGTCAACAAGGTAGACAAGAGCGATGCTGACCTGGATCGGGTGCGTCAGGAGTTGGTGGCCAAGGCTGTTGTGCCGGAAGCCTGGGGCGGCGATACGATGTTCGTGAATGTCTCGGCAAAGACCGGGCAGGGTATCGATGAGCTGCTTGGCGCCATTTTGCTGCAGGCTGAAGTGCTCGAGTTGACTGCGGTGGCTGATGGCCGTGCGGCTGGTGTGGTTATCGAGTCGAGTCTGGAGAAGGGCCGCGGCGCCGTTGCCACAGTGCTGGTCAGTCGTGGACGTCTCAAGCTTGGCGATGCACTGCTTGCCGGCCATGAATATGGCCGCATTCGGGCGATGACCAACGAACTTGGAGTATCTGTCACGGAGGCCGGTCCCTCACAGCCGGTATCGGTGCTGGGTTTGTCTGGTACTCCAAATGCGGGCGATGATGTCCAGGTGCTTGAGGATGAGCGCAAGGCTCGTGAGCTGGCCCAGTTCCGCTTGGCGCGCACACGCGATGTGAAACTGGCGCAACAACAGTCGACCAAACTCGAAGACGTCTTCAGCCAGTTCGATGCCTCACAGCTAAAGAGCCTGCAGCTGCTCATCAAGGCAGACGTGCAGGGCAGTGCCGAAGCATTGAGCGATGCAATGAGAAAGTTGTCGCACGATGAGGTGCAGATCAAGGTTATCAGTACCGGTGTCGGTGGTCTCAGTGCATCGGATATCACGCTCGCAGCAGCATCGAAGGCGATTATCATCGCTTTCAATGTGCGTGCAGATGGCGCAGGTCGGCAGGCGATCAAGGAAACCGGCGTGGATGTTCGCTACTACAGCATCATCTATCAGGCTATCGATGACGTGCGTGCAGCGATCACCGGGATGCTGTCACCGATAATCCGTGAGCAGATTGTTGGTCTGGCTGAAGTTCGTGATGTTTTCACATCGCCGAAATTCGGTGATATCGCCGGCTGCCTGGTCATCGATGGTTGTGTACGCCGCAACAACCCGATCCGGGTGCTGCGAAACAATGCGGTCATCTACGAAGGCGAGTTGGAGTCGCTGCGGCGATTCAAGGATGACGTCAATGAGGTTCGCTCAGGGACCGAGTGCGGTATCGGGGTCCGAAACTATAACGATGTGAAGCCGGGCGACCAGATCGAGTGTTACGAGCGGATCCAGGTTGAGCGGACGAGCTGAGTTCCGTCACGTGCCGGGTAGCTGATCCATGGCTCGTGATTTTCAGCGCGGTCGTCGTATTGAAGAGCAGATCCAGCGATTGCTGTCGGACGTCATTCGTACCCAGCTGCGTGACCCGCGGGTTGAAGGAGTGGTAATCACTCAGGTGCGCGTATCGCGTGATTTGAGTGTTGCCTGGGTTTATTACTCGACCTATGACGCTGGTGCCCATCCTGATCCGGACCTGCAGGCTGGTCTCGACCGGGCAACCGGGTTTCTTCGCTCACATCTTGCGCGTGAACTTACAACGCGCACGGTTCCTGACTTGCGTTTCCGTTTTGATGATCAGGGCGAGAAGACTCGTGAACTCGATCGCCTGATTGATGCGGCAGTTGCCACATCGACATCGGATACGCCATCAGTATCAGATTCAGAACCTGAGGCATCGCCAGAAGCATCAGGTCCGGCTGCAAAAAGCTGACCGTGGCTACGATTGAGGCACAGGCCGGCACAAAGCCACGCAGAGTGCGCCGCAAGATCGATGGGCTTTTGCTACTGGACAAGCCATCCGGCATTACCTCGAATGCTGCGCTTCAGAGGCTGAAGTGGCTGTATGGAGCCTGCAAGGCTGGTCATACCGGGAGCCTGGATCCGCTGGCGAGCGGTATGTTGCCCTTGTGTTTCGGCGAAGCGACCAAATTTTCACAGTATCTCCTCGGAGCCGACAAGACTTACCTTGTCCGGGCCAGGTTTGGAGCGCGCACCGATACTGCAGATGCTGATGGTGCGGTCGTGGAAACCACCGATGTGCGGATTCCTGATGAAGCTACTCTTGCGCGTGGCCTGCAGTACCTGACCGGACCGATAGAGCAGGTTCCGCCCATGTATTCCGCATTGAAGCATCAGGGGCAGCGCCTCTATGAAATCGCACGTGCGGGCCAGCAAGTGGAGCGTGTCGCCCGGCCGGTTCAGGTCTACAGCTTTGAGATCGAGCAATTTGATCCGGTGACCCCATTGCTGAAGGTTTGCTGCAGTAAGGGAACCTATGTCCGTGTTTTGGTTGAAGATTTGGCTAGGTATATTGGCTCGCTTGCGCACGTTATCGAGCTGCGCCGAACGGCAGTTGGTGCGTTCGCAGAGTCATCCATGGTCACGCTGGAGCAGTGCCTCAGCGCTGCGGATGAGGGGCCAGAGGCGCTGGAGGCGTTCCTGTTGCCGCTTGATCAGATGGTCAGCCAATGGCCGCTGGCCCGTCTGGATGCAGCGGTAGTTGATTTATTGTTGCGTGGTGCCACGGTCTCTGCACCCGCAGGGTTGCTGGCCGGTATGGTTCGCCTGTACACCATGGGCGGCAGATTTTTCGGTATGGGTGAGGTGATGGCTGACGGTACGCTGCAGTCGCGACGGCTGCTGGCCCATGAGTCAGGTCGCCGGAGTGACGGCTCGCTGATTGCTTAGCTATCACTGCGACCGATACATGGTTAGAATAGCGCCCGATTACATGGGCTAATATCAAGAGTTTGGCAACAGGAGACGGCTGGAATGCCCCACACGGCTGAAGCAAAGAGCAAGATTGTTGGTGAATATCGCCGCGGTGCGGCCGATACGGGTTCGCCTGAAGTGCAGGTCGCACTGATGTCGGCACGTATTACAGAGTTGACCGATCACTTTTCCATCCACAAGAAGGACCATCATTCCCGTCAGGGGCTGCTTCGTCTTGTGAATCAGCGGCGCAAGCTGCTCGATTATCTGCGTTCGACGGATGTTGCACGCTACAAGAGTCTGATCGAGAGGCTTGGCCTGCGTCGTTAGTCGGGCGCCGGGTTCATACCGCTCCGGGTTTATGGGACCAGTCCGCCATGACGGCGACTGGTCCCTCTCTCCATTGCCTTGCCAAAAAAAATTGAGGAATTCATTGTGGCTATAGTTAAAAAGTCTTTTCCATACGGTGAGCACCAGGTAACCATCGAAACCGGCGAGATCGCCCGGCAGGCCGGTGGTGCCGTCGTTGTGAGCATGGGCGACACGATTGTTCTGGTTACTGCAGTTGCCAAAAAGGAAGCAGTGCCGGGCAAGGACTTTTTTCCGCTGACTATCGATTACCAGGAAAAAACTTTTGCGGCTGGCCGCATTCCTGGTGGATTTTTCCGGCGTGAGGGGCGTCCCAGCGAAAAGGAGACGCTGACTTCACGGTTGATCGACCGTCCGCTCCGCCCGCTATTCCCCAAGGGCTTCCTCAATGAAGTGCAGGTGATCGCGACGGTGGTATCGGTGGATCCCCAGATCGATTCCGATATTCCAGCCTTGCTGGGCGCCTCTGCAGCGGTGGCGCTGACCGGCGCGCCGTTTGCAGGCCCAATCGGTGCAGCACGTGTCGGTTACATCAATGAGCAATTTGTCCTCAACCCTTCGGCCCTGCAGTTGGCTGATTCCAAGCTGGACCTGGTCGTTGCCGGTACATCGAAAGCAGTGTTGATGGTGGAGTCCTCCGCCAAGCAGCTGTCAGAAACCGTCATGCTGGACGCCGTGATATTCGGTCATACCCAGATGCAGGTGGCTATTGAGGCGATTCGTGAGCTTGCTGCCGAGGCTGGCAAGCCGGTCTGGGACTGGCAGCCGCCAGCCGGTAATCCGGAACTTGCTGCTGCGGTCGCTGCCGCGGTCGGTGAGCAGTTTTCTGCGGCGTACCGGATTCATGACAAACAGCTTCGTTATGCTGATGTCTCCAAGGTCAAGGAGCAGGTGATCGCTGCACTGGTTGTAGACGGTGGTCCGAGCAAAGACGCTGTTGTCAGTGAGCTTGCACGGCTGGAGAAAGCGACGGTAAGAGGTCAGATTCTTGGCGGGCAGCCGCGTATCGATGGTCGCGATACCCGCACGGTTCGGCCAATCACGGTAAGAACCGGTGTATTGCCCAGGACGCATGGCTCTGCGCTGTTTACCCGCGGTGAAACCCAGGCGCTGGTTGTGGCAACGCTGGGCACCGACCGCGATGCACAGATCATCGACGCGATTACCGGCGAGTACCGTGATCGCTTCATGCTGCACTACAATTTTCCTCCCTACAGCGTAAACGAGACCGGTCGGGTTGGTTCGCCGAAACGGCGTGAGATCGGTCACGGACGCCTGGCACGCCGCGGTATTCAGGCAGTGTTGCCGGATATGCAGGCATTCCCGTACGTGGTGCGCGTGGTATCCGAAATTACGGAATCGAACGGCTCCAGTTCCATGGCCTCGGTTTGCGGCACCAGCCTCGCGCTGATGGATGCCGGTGTTCCGTTGCTGGCGCCTGTCGCCGGTGTGGCAATGGGGCTTATCAAGGATGGCGATCGTTACCAGGTGCTGACAGATATCCTCGGTGATGAGGATCATCTCGGCGATATGGACTTCAAGGTTGCAGGCAGTGCAGCTGGCGTCACGGCGCTGCAGATGGATATCAAGATCGACGGCATAACCCGCGAAATCATGCAGGATGCGCTTGCGCAGGCTCGTGAGGGTCGTCTGTATATTCTTGAGGAGATGAATCGCGTGCTGTCTGGCCACCGTCAGCAGATGTCAGACTGGGCGCCGACCATCATCATGATGCGAATCGATCCGGAAAAGATCCGGGATGTGATCGGGAAAGGCGGATCGGTTATCCGTTCGATTACTGAAGAAACCGGAGCGACCATCGATATCGACAACGATGGTACGGTGAAGATCGCCTCGGTTCAGGCGGCTGCCGGCCGTGAGGCCAAACAGCGGATCGAGTTGATCACTGCAGATGTCGAGGTAGGCCGGATCTATGAGGGCAAGGTTGCCCGGTTGATGGATTTCGGAGCCTTCGTCACGATTCTCCCGGGCCGCGATGGTCTTGTTCACATCTCACAGATATCGGATGAGCGTGTGGAGCGGGTCGGCGACAAGCTGAATGAAGGCGATGTCGTCCGCGTCAAGGTGCTTGAGGTGGATCGGCAGGGCAGGGTTCGGCTGAGCATGCGGGGGCTGGACGCCGCCTGATACGGCGACGTCCAAGACCTGTTCCGCAGGCAGTTATTCAGCCTGAAGGCGGCTCAGACGTTGTAACCGGCTGTGGCCGCCATTGATACGTTTCCGCTGCTGCCGGAGCCGATCGCAGAAGGTGGCTGTTTTTCCAGCAAGCCTTTCAGCGCACGGTCGAGGCGGCCTGGAAGTTCCGGGTCAGGATCATGTGCGCCGAGCCGGATCATGGCGGCAAGAAACTCAGCTGACAGCAAGGGCGTGTTGCCACGCTGAGTTTCGGCGATGATCTGTAGCAGGACAGGCGTGGTGATATCGGTGCCCGTTGCCTGCTCTACAACCTTGACCTGGGAGCCTTTGGTGATCAGCTCTCGCAGATCATCCAGGTTTACGTAACGGCTTTGCGCCGTGTCGTAAAGTCGGCGGTTAACGTATTTTCTGATCAGTCTCTGCTCGCTCATCGTAGGTCCCTCCGTGGGTTCAGGGACAGGCTTTCAGGCCAGTTATCCCGTGTTGGACAGCTCCAACTACCCCTTATAGACCTGTTCTACTTGCGTTTAGTTCGCGATGCAGCTTGACTGGAGCCCAATATTTTTCAGATAAAGTATCTAATAAAAAACATCAGCTTATGGCCGATACTTTCAGTATTCCTGACTAACGGTGTCGATCGTCACGTTCGCCGTATTGTTTTTCTGCCAGTTCCCGCCGTTCCTGTGCCTCAAGACACAGTGTTGCGACCGGACGTGCTTCAAGCCGCTTCAGGCCGATTTCCTCACCGGTTTCTTCGCAGTATCCATAGCTGTTGTCATCAATGCGTGCCAGTGCCGAACTGATCTTCTTGAGCAGCTTTCGCTCCCTGTCCCGGGTCCGTAGCTCCAGCCCGAACTCCGATTCCTGGGTGGCTCGATCATTCGGGTCAGGAAAGTTGCTGGCCTCATCCTGCATGTGGTGCACGGTCCGATCGACTTCTTCCATCAGCTCCCGCTTCCAGGCCAGTAGAACCTGCCGGAAGTGCTCGAGCTGGTTGGCATTCATGTAGCCCTCGCCGGCCTTTGCCTTATAGGGCCGGATACCGTGAATCAGTGCATTTGGGTCATATTCATACGACGGTTCGGCTTTCGGGCGTGATGGCTGCTTTCGGGCGCTGCTAACCGTCTTGTGTGAGCTTGCCCGTACTGTTGGCGCGGGTGAGCTGTGCGTTGCGGTCTTGGCTGCTTTCTTTACCGGAGTCCGCTTGCTTGCAACTGCCTTGGCGGGCTTCGCGCTGGCCTTCTTTTTGACCGGTTTGCTGGCTGACTTCGCCGCCGCCTTGACGGCGGGCTTGCGGGCGCTGCTCCGGGCTTTGGCCTTGGAGGATACCGGTTTGGCTTTTGTGGAAGGCTTGGCTTTACGGGCCGGTCGCTTTGCTGCAGGCATGTAATGAATCCTGAGGGCTTGGTAAACCGCGGGATTATACATAGCACGGGCGGCACGCAAAGACCTGTAATGAGTTCTGGGCGGCTGCTCCGGGAAGGGTTGTTTACGCGCTATCTGGCTCCCGCACTGGCAACCGGACCGGTGTGTCGGGCTGCCATCCGGGCTGTCGGTGCTCTGCCACGACCGAGGTATAGATCCCGCCACGTACATTGAAGTCGGCTGTCAGGCGCATAAAGCGGGGTTCAATCGCCCTCACCAGGTCGCTCAGGATCTGGTTGGTGACGGCTTCGTGAAAGACGCCCCGATCGCGGAACGACCAGATATAGTTTTTCAGGGACTTCAGTTCGATACACAGCTTATCGGGAATGTACTCTAAATGAAGCTCAGCGAAATCAGGTTGCCCTGTGCGCGGACAGAGGCAGGTAAATTCCGGAAGGCGCATGCGAATGGTATAGGGTCGCGCAGTCTCGGGATTCTGGAAAGTCTCCAGGATTGACTGATGCAGGTCGCTGTTGTTCATATTCGGCTCGGGTGCTCACGCCAGAAGATCATGACTGATCTTTCGGGCTTGGGTGTGCAGATCAGGGATTTAATTTACACTAGCCGCGCCGCACCCGTTAGTTTTGTTACTCATCCTGGGCTTCTGAAATTATGCGACTCAGCAAGATCAAGCTTGCGGGTTTTAAGTCTTTTGTAGACCCGACTACAGTTCACTTTCCCAGCAATCTGGTCGGCGTGGTCGGCCCGAATGGCTGCGGCAAGTCGAACGTCATCGATGCAATCCGCTGGGTCATGGGCGAGACCTCCGCCAAGCACCTCCGTGGTGACTCCATGGAGGATGTCATCTTCAGCGGATCCAACTCACGGAAACCGGTTGGCTCGGCATCCATCGAACTGTTCTTTGATAACTCCGACGGAACGCTTGGTGGCCAGTACGCGAGTTATGCGGAGATATCCATTCGCCGAATGGTGAGTCGCGATGGAGTGTCCCAGTATTTCCTGAACAACACGCGCTGCAGGCGCAAGGACATTACCAGCCTGTTCATGGGTACCGGTCTTGGGCCCCGCAGCTACGCCATCATCGAGCAGGGCATGGTTTCCCGGCTGGTCGATGCAAAGCCCGAGGAGATGCGCAGCTATATCGAGGAAGCTGCGGGTATTTCCAAGTACAAGGAGCGGCGGCGCGAGACGGAAACGCGCATTCACAACACGCGCGAGAATCTGGCGCGGCTATCCGACCTGCGCACCGAGGTCGAGAAACAGATCAAGCACCTGCAGCGCCAGGCGCAGGTCGCTGAACGTTACAAGTCCCTGAAGCAGCAGGAGCGGCAACTGGAGGCAGAGTTGCTCTCGATGCGCCTGAATGAGCTTGATCAAGGTCTGGGGGCGCAGCGGGGCGAGCTGTCGTCGCGCCAGACTGAACTCGAAGCTGTGATCGCTGCCCAGCGTCAGGTCGAGGCGGATATCGAGCGTGCCCGGGCCCGACACGTTGAGGTCAGTGATCGGTTTACCGCAGTGCAGGCCACCTACTATTCGGTGCAGGGTGAAATTGCCCGGCTCGAGCAGACAATTGCGCATACCCGTGAATCACGGGAACGTCAGTTGAAGGAGCTTGCCGAGGCGCGTAGCGAGATGGGCGTCGTCAATGCGGATGTCGAGCGTGACACCGCCGTGGTGGTGCATCTCGATGCGGAGCTTGCTGAATTCTCGCCGCGACTTGAAATATTGCGTCTGGATGCTGCACGTTCCGGAGACGAGTTGCTGGCGAGTGAAGCAGCACTGGCAGACTGGCAGCAGCGCTGGCACGTCTTCAATCTTGACGTGAAGGAGCAACAGCAGCTTCGACAAATCGAGCACACGCGACTCGAACATATCGAGGCACATCGTGACCGCCTCACCCGACAGCTCGACTCCGTAGAAGGCGAGAGATCATCCATTGCAGTAGCCGATCTGGAGGCGCGACTGCTGCTGCTGCTGCAACGACAGACCGAGACACTCGCAAGTCTGGAATCAGAAACCGGCAATCTTGAGGCTGTGGAGCGTCAACTCGTTGCACAGCGCGATGCAGAGCGGCAACTGGGTGCCGACGTACTGCATCTTCGGGGCGAATTGGAGTCACGCCGTGGCCGCCTTGAAACATTGCGGGCGATCCAGAACACGGCTTTCGGCAACGAAGAAGAAGTGCTGGGGCAGTGGCTGGCCGGTACGGGGCTGTCGCGTCGGCATCGACTGGTTCAGGAACTGGTTGCCGAGGACAAGTGGACGCGGGCCATCGAGACAGTGCTGGGTGATTTCCTGCAGGCAGTCTGTGTGGATAACTCGGCTGATCATCTGCAAGGATTGCCGGATACGACCCTGGTGCTGCTTGACTCGCCACCACCGGCTGGTGGCGGTATGGCCGCTGCGCCGGGCACATTGGCCGCCTGTGTAAGGCATGCCGGTCAGCTGCATGGTGTGCTTGCGGCCGTGCGTTGCGCGAATACGCTGGATGAAGCGTTGCAGATTCGCCAGGTACTGGAGCCCGGTGAATCAGTGATTACACCTGACGGTGTATGGCTCGGCGCTCACTGGGTGCGTATCAGTCGTGGACAGCGTCATGTCGGCATGATGGCAAGAGAGCAGGAGATACGTGCTCTTTCAGAAGCGGTTGCGGAGCACGAGACACGTGCTGATCTGCTGGCCAGTAATCGCCTCGTGATGCGGCAGGATATCGAAGTGCTTGAGCAGCGCCGACTGGATGCCCAGTCTCAACTGACCGAGTCGAACCGCCAGAGTCTTGAGGCGACAGCGGCAGTCGCAGGCCTGCAAAACGATCTGGATCGGGCCCGTCAGCGGCTTGAGACTCTGGAGCAGGACAGCAATACCGTACAGGATGAGTTGCTCGGGGTAAGTGCAGCTATCGATGAAGCTCGTGAGCGTCTTGGCGCGGCCGAAACGGCACATGCCGCGCTTGAGGAGCGCCGTCCGGCATTCCGGCAGCAGCAGGACGATTTTCTGTTTGCCTACAATGGCCTCAGGCAGAAAGCTGAAGAGTGTCGGACTGCAGTTGCGCAGATCCAGATCGAGTGCGAGGGCCGCAGAACGGCTCATGGGGCAGCGATTTCCGCTCTGGACCGACTGACTGCCCAGCAACGTCAGCTTGATCAGCGGATGGCAGTGCTGACTGAGAACATCAGTGCCAGCGAGGCGCCATTGCAGGAGTCCCAGCTTGAACTTGACGGGCAGCTGGCGCGCCAGCTGGAAATCCAGCAGCAACTCAGCCGGGAAAGAGATGAGCTGACGGCGGTCGAGTCTGAAGTAAAGACAGCCGAAGTTCGCAGGCACGAACTGGAGAAGCAGGTTGAAGCTTGCCGCGAGCTCGTTGAGGGTTTGCGGGTCAGTGTGCGTGAACTGGAAGTACGTCGTGAGGCGTTGGCCGAGCGATTTGCGGCAACCGGAATCGCAATGGCCGATATGGATGGTCAGCTGCCTGAAAATGCTGATGCTGGCGAATGGGACAAGCGATTGCAGGCGGTGCGTGCTTCTGTCGAGCGTCTCGGGCCAATCAACCTGGCGGCAATCAGCGAGTTTTCCGAACAGTCCGAACGCAAGACCTATCTGGATGCCCAGCATGCCGATCTCAGTGCGGCGCTCGATACGCTTGAGCATGCCATCCGGCGTATCGACCGTGAAACCCGTACGCGATTCCAGGAGACTTTTGACAACGTCAATAACGGCCTGAAACGGCTGTTCCCGCGACTGTTTGGCGGTGGGCATGCCTATCTCAGCCTGGACGGTGATGACTTGCTCAGTTCTGGCGTGACCGTCATGGCGCGGCCACCCGGCAAGCGCAACAGTCATATTCACCTGTTGTCCGGTGGTGAGAAAGCGCTGACAGCTGTGGCGTTGATATTCTCGATTTTCGAACTGAATCCGGCACCTTTCTGCCTGCTCGATGAGGTCGATGCGCCGCTGGACGAGGCCAACGTAAACCGCTTCTGCGATATCGTCCGGGAAATGTCGCGGACCGTGCAATTCATCGTGATCACGCACAACAAGACCACCATGGAAATGGTCAAGCAGTTGACCGGCGTCACCATGAATGAGCCGGGCGTTTCCCGTCTGGTTGCGGTGGATATCGATGAGGCCGTCAAGCTTGCGGCAAGTTGAGGCCTAGTCGTGGAGGAACTCCGTTGGGTTCTGCTACTGGCTGCCGTTCTGGTCCTGGTAGCGGTGTTTGTCTGGACGCGCTACAGGACAAAGCTGTCCGCTGCAGTACGCGCTTCGCTTTCCAGGGCAGCGGTCCCGGCTCAACGTATTGAGCCGGATCTCGATCCCTCACCGGCTCCGGTGGTCGAGAGCGCTCCGCTCATGGTCTTGCCGGAGAAAATCGTTACGATCCGTCTGTTGTGTCGTGATAAACGCGGATTTCCGGGTGACGATCTGGTGCTCGCGCTGCGCGAGAATGGCCTGCGACATGGCCGCTTCGGTATCTTCCATCACTATATTGGTGATGCGGTGGAGAGTGACCCGGGTGTCGTGCCGGTATTCAGTGTGGCGAGTCTGATCGAGCCGGGATCATTTGACCTGACTCGCTTGCGTAACGATGTTTTCCCGGGTGTCAGCCTGTTCCTGGGCTTGCCGGGGCCACTGGAAAGCGTGGCAGCCTTTGATGCCATGGTGGCTGCCGCCCGTGCACTTGCCGGGCAGCTCGGTGGTGATCTGGTCGATGAGCAGGGCAGCACGCTCAGTATTCAGCGTGAACGTTATCTGCGCGAAGAAGTAATCCAGTTCAAGCATCGGCAGGGGCGCGATTGAGGCGTCGCATCGCATGTCGATAAAAACGCGGCCCGAACATATTGCGCGGGCATCGGAGCTGCGCCAGCTGCTTGCCGAGCATAATCGTCGATATTACGAGCTTGATGCTCCGCAGATCCCGGACGCTGAATATGACCGCCTGTTTCTGGAGCTGGTCGCGCTGGAGCACGATTATCCCGAGCTGATCGTCATTGATTCGCCTACCCGGCGTGTTGGCGGGGCAGTTGCCAGCGGGTTTGCAGAAGTTCCCCACGGCGTGCCGATGCTGTCGCTGGATAATGCATTCACTGAACAGGACGTCATCGATTTCGACCGGAGGATCAGGGAGCGCCTCGGTAGCGACAGCGTGATCTATTCCGCTGAACCCAAGCTCGATGGTGCTGCCATCAGTCTGATCTATGAGCATGGGCTGCTGGTTCAGGCTGCAACCCGCGGGGATGGCGCTGTGGGTGAGGACGTTACCCATAATGTCAGGACGATTCGTTCTGTGCCCTTGCGACTGACCGGGGCTGATGTTCCACATCGCATCGAGATTCGCGGCGAGGTGTATATGCCGCGCGAAGGCTTTCTGGCGTTGAACAGGCAGGCCGAGCGCTCCGGCGACAAGCTGTTCGCCAATCCACGTAATGCTGCGGCAGGCAGCCTGAGGCAGCTTGATCCCGCTGTGGCGGCCCGGCGACCACTGGAGATGTTTGTCTACGGGATCGGAATGGTTGTCGATGGCAATCTGCCGGATCGGCATAGCGAGACGCTGCGAAAGCTGAAAGAGTGGGGGCTGCGTGTCTGTAGTGATATTGCCGTCGTCAGCGGTGCGGAAGGGTGCCTGAAGTATTACGGCGAGTTGTCGGTACGTCGGGCTTCATTGCCCTTCGACGTAGATGGCGTGGTCTACAAGGTTGATGAATACGCGAGTCAGCAGCAACTGGGTTTTGTGGCGCGCGCACCGCGCTGGGCGGTTGCGCACAAGTTCCCGGCAGAAGAGCAGTTGACTCAGGTAGAGGCGATCGAATTCCAGGTGGGACGGACCGGTGCGCTGACCCCGGTTGCGCGACTGTCCCCGGTGTTTGTCGGCGGTGTAACGGTCAGCAATGCAACACTGCATAACTTTGCAGACTTGCAGCGCAAGGATGTGCGGGTCGGCGACACGGTGATCGTACGGCGGGCAGGCGATGTGATTCCGGAAATCGTTTCGGTTGTGCTGGACCGTCGTCCGACGGCAACCAGCGAGGTTGTGCTCCCCGTTGCTTGTCCTGTATGCGGATCAGAGTTGGCGCAGGGGGATGGCCAGGTTGTCATACGCTGTAGTGCCGGGCTGGTTTGCCCGGCACAGCGCAAGCAGGCGCTGCGTCACTTCGCCTCCCGGCGGGCACTTGATATCAGCGGGCTTGGCGATCAGCTCATCGAGCAGTTGGTCGACAGCGGGATGGTGCAGACGGCTGCGGATCTTTTCTCGCTCGATAGTGCCCGTCTCGCTGAACTGGAGCGAATGGGCGAACGCTCGGCAGACAAACTGATCGCGGCCATTCGGCGCAGTTGCAAGACCACGCTGGCCCGTTTTCTGTATGCGCTCGGGATTCCTGATGTTGGCGATGCCACCAGCCGCCTGCTGGCGCAGTATTTCGGTAATCTGGAGGCGCTTGCAGCGGCCAGCGAAGAGCAGTTGCAGGCCGTGCCGGACATCGGCCCGGTAATGGCAGCCGGAATCTTTGCATTCTTCAGGCAGCGCGATAATCAGGCCGTTATCGCAAAGTTGCGCGAGGCTGGTGTTGCCTGGGATGACCTTCCTGCACCGTCAGCTGACCGCCAGTCACTGCGCGGCCAGAGCTTTGTGCTGACTGGCACACTGGCCGGAATGAGTCGTGAAGAAGCGAAGGCACGGATCGAGGCGCTGGGCGGCAAGGTCAGCGGTAGCGTCTCATCCCGCACCACTTATCTGGTCTGTGGCGAAAATCCTGGTTCCAAGCTGGTCCGGGCTGCTGCACTCGGTGTGCAGACGCTGGATGAAGAGGCATTGCTGGCCTTGCTGCAATGAGCGAAAGCACGCTTGGCCGCTGTCTGTCACCCTGGTAATGGCTGCAGTTCACAAACTGCGAGCTGCAAATTGCCGGTGCCATGCGGCAGGCGGCATAATTTGCCGAATGACTATCCATTCGCTGCGTAACACTGAAGGCGCTTCATGACCGGACAACAGTTTCCCTTGCACGTACAGGCCAGATTGCCGGAGCGGATCCAGCGCCTGAATGAATTGGCATCCAATCTCTGGTTCAGCTGGCACCGGCCAACCCGTCAGCTGTTTGATACCCTCGACCGGGACCTGTGGTGGAGAACCGGGCGAAATCCCAAAGTGTTTCTGCGCTGCATAGACCAGTCAGTTCTGGAACTGGCGGCAAGAAATGACACCTTCCTGGGCGCCTATCGTCGCGCTGTCGCGGAGTATGACTCTTACCTGGAACAGCAGGTCGATGGTTACAAACCGGCCGGCCTCGATCACGAAGATCTCATCGCCTATTTTTGTGCAGAGTTCGGCTATCACGAGAGCTTCCCGATCTATTCCGGGGGGCTTGGCATTCTTGCCGGCGATCATTGCAAGACTGCGAGCGACATGCGGCTGCCTTTCGTGGCAGTTGGGCTGCTTTACCGTCAGGGCTACTTCAATCAGCGGATAGATGAGCACGGTCAGCAGATCGCTGAATATGGGCGCATTCAGGCCTACGACGCACCGGTGCAGGCGACCTGTGATGCTGCGGGTAACGAGGTCGTGGTGCATTGCCCGATCGATGGCCGACAGGTTGCCGTCAAGGTCTGGCAGGCTGGTGTTGGGCGGGTCACGGTCTATTTGCTGGATACGGATCTTGCTCCGAACGAACCCGTGGATCGGCAGATTACGCGGCAGCTGTACGGTGGCGACAGCCAGCTCCGGCTGCAGCAGGAAATCATTCTCGGCATCGGTGGTGTTCGCGCCCTGCGTGCGGCGGGGCTGAGTCCGCGGGTCTGGCACATCAATGAGGGCCATGCGGCATTCCAGGTCGTTGAACGGGTAAGGGAGCTGGTGGTCGGCGGTCTCGTGTTTGATGCGGCGATGGAGGTGGTGGCAGCAGACACGGTGTTCACCACGCACACGCCGGTATCTGCAGGCCACGATGTATTTGATCGTGATCTGATCCTGAATCACTTTCGCAGCATGGTTCCGGAACTGGGTATCAGCGAGGAGGTGTTTCTCGGCCTGGCGCGAGAAAGTCATGAGCATTCCGGCTTCAACATGACCAGGCTCGCATTGAGCGGCTCACGACATGTCAATGGGGTCAGCCGACTGCATGGCCGGGTGACATCGAAGATCTGCGCCGGTGCATGGCCGGAAGTGCCGGCGGCCGAAAATCCGGTTGGCTATGTGACGAATGGCGTGCATGTGCCGACCTTTATGCAGAAGGAGTGGGCGGATCTGCTGGAGCAGAATCTTGGTCCATCGTGGCGCTATCAGATCACCGATCGTGAACTGCTCAGCCGGATCGATGACATTCCTGATGGGCGTTTCTGGTATGTGAACCAGCAGGTCAAGGCAGCCATGCTGCGTGGTCTGCGGGAGCGTCTGCATCGCCAGCACAGCCGGAACCAGCTCTCCGAGGCGCATGTGCACCGGCTGCTCAAATACCTCGACCCTGAGCGGCCAGATGTGCTGACCATCGGTTTTGGCCGACGTTTTGCGACCTACAAGCGTGCAACCTTGCTGCTGCAGGATCTTGGCTGGCTCAAACAGATCGTGGATACCGATGAGCGTCCAGTGGTCTTTGTTTTTGCGGGCAAGGCACATCCGGCTGACCAGCCCGCCCAGGAGTTGTTGAAGGAACTGCACCGCGTCAGTCAGTTGCCGGAGTTTTCCGGGAAGCTGCTGATCGTCGAAGGCTATGACATGGGGCTGGGCAGACTGCTGACTTCCGGTGTGGATGTCTGGCTGAATACTCCGGTCTATCCGATGGAGGCCAGCGGAACCTCGGGCATGAAGGCGGCCATCAACGGTACCGTTAACGTCAGCGTGCTCGATGGCTGGTGGGCTGAAGCTTACGATGGAGACAATGGCTGGGCTATTCCGCCCTCGCCACGTTCTGACGATACGGTGGAGCGTGACTGGCACGATGCACGAACGCTTTACGAGATCCTCCAGGATGAGGTGATACCGCTCTACTATGCTCGTGACGAGCGGCTGGGTTACTCACCGGGCTGGGTACGCAAGTGCAAGCGTTCCATGTCGACCATTCTGCCGAACTTCAACATGAATCGTGTCGTGCACGACTACGCGGGGCTGTTCTATGCACCCGCCGCACGTCGTGGACGACAACTGGGTGTGGACGGCTATGCGGCCGCGATAACGCTGGCCGAATGGAAAAAACGGGTGCGTGAGGCATGGCCCAAGGTCGGCCTGCGCCTGGCCGCCAGTGTCGGGCAGCGTATCGACTTCAATGAGTCCGTCACAGTTGAAGTGGATGTCACGCTTCACGGCCTGTCAGCCGAAGACTTGCGCCTTGAATGTCTGCTTACACGCGAACTGTGTTCCGAGCTGACTGTTTCCGTAATACGCTTTGCCGAGCGTGGTGCTGCCGAGCGTGGTAACCGTATCGTCGGCAATGATCATGCCTATGTTGAGCTCTTTGAGCCGGTCGGTACGGCAAACAGTGAAGGCGTACAGCGCTATCGCGTGGTCTTTCGTCCGCCCTGGTGCGGAGCGCTGAATTTGCAGATCCGGGCCTTGCCCTGGCATGCAGATCTGGCGCATCCCTATGAAATGGGGCTCATGCGCTGGATATAGATGCGTGGTACTGCTCAGCTCACTGGCGCAAAAATGACGCCGGCAAGTGGTGGGATGCTGATCAGGATGGACCATGGCTGATGCATGCAGGGAACGGGTTCTGCCGTCAGCGGGACCGGATTGCCCAGGTCGCTGCCGCCATAGAACCGCGAGTCTGAATTCAGGATCTCGCGGTACTGGCCCGCATGCGGCACGCCGATCCGGTAGCCGGAGCGCGCAACCGGAGTGAAATTCAGCGCGACCAGCAGACAGGCGTCGCCAGCTCGACGCAAGAAGCTCAAGACTGAATTTTCTGCATCATCCCAGCTCAGCCACTGAAAACCGGTGGAGTCAAAGTCGAGTGCGTGCAAGGCCGCATGTGTCTTGTAGATGTGGTTGAGATCGCGCACCAGTCGCTGCATACCGCCATGTCGCGGATCGTCCAGCAGGTGCCAGGGCAGCGTATCCCGTACGTTCCATTCCGATGGCTGGGCAAGCTCGCTACCCATGAATAACAGTTTCTTGCCCGGATATGTCCACTGATACGTATAGGTGAGCCGCAGATTGGCAAGGCGCTGCCAGTCATCGCCAGGCATCTTGCCGAGCATCGATCGCTTGAGGTGTACAACTTCGTCATGCGACAGCGGCAGTACAAAATTCTCGCTGAAGGCATACAGCGGACCAAAGGTCAGCAGATCATGGTGGTGTTTTCGGTGGACCGGATCCATTGACATGTACTTGAGTGTGTCGTGCATCCAGCCCATGTTCCACTTCATGCTGAAGCCGAGTCCGCCAAGCTCAATTGGCCGGCTGACGCCCGGCCATGCCGTGGATTCCTCGGCGATGGTGATGGAGCCCGGAAAATCGTGGTGTGTCATGGCATTCAGTTCCTGCAGGAATGACACTGCTTCCAGGTTTTCGTTGCCACCGTGCTGGTTCGGCAGCCACTGGCCGGGTCTGCGTGAATAATCCAGATACAACATTGAGGCGACCGCATCGACACGCAGGCCGTCGATATGAAATTCCTCGAGCCAGAAACGCGCGCTGGAAAGCAGAAAGCTGCGCACTTCACGGCGATCGTAGTTGAATACCAGCGTGCCCCAGTCAGGGTGACTGCCCTTCCTGGGGTCGCTGTATTCATAAAGCGGCGAGCCGTCGAAGCAGGCCAGACCATGGCTGTCGCGGGGGAAGTGTCCGGGTACCCAGTCGAGAATCACGCCGATACCCGCCTGATGGCAGGTGTCGATCAGATAACGCAGATCATCCGGTGATCCGAACCGGCAGGTTGCGGCAAAGTAACCCACGGGCTGGTAACCCCATGACTCATCCAGAGGGTGTTCCGTCAATGGCATGAGTTCGAGATGGCTAAACCCGAGCTCCACGGCATAGGGCACCAGAAGGTCGGCGGCAGCGCGATAGCTGAGTGGCGCATGACCCGAACCCTGCCGCCATGAACCCAGGTGCACTTCATAAATCGAGACCGGCGCATGCAGCCACTGCCAACTGGCGCGGGCCGCGATCCACTCATCGTCCCGCCATGTGTATTCAGCCGGTAGCCGTGCGATGGATGCGGTTGCCGGACGCAGCTCTGCCTCACGGCCATAGGGGTCGCATTTAAGCAGGAGGTCACCGTTATGACGATTGCGGATCTCGTATTTGTAGACCGTGTTCTGCAGGCCGGGAATAAACAGCTCCCAGACGCCTGAGCTGCCGCGCACGCGCATGGGGTGGCAACGGCCATCCCAGCGATTGAAGTCGCCCACCACGCTGACCCGCTCAGCTTCAGGTGCCCAGACGGCAAAGCGGATCCCGGTGATGCCATCTGCCGTGACATGGTGGCTGCCCATGAAACGGTAAGCCGAGTTATGCAGCCCCGCGTTGAAGCGACCCAGATCCTCATCGCTCAGCAGCGGGGGGAAGCAATAGGGATCAAAGCGCTCGTCGCTGCTTCCATCGCCCGCCACGGTACGCAGCCGATATCGCGCCGGAACCAGTCGCGCCAGGCCACGCCACTCGAACAGATCGGTGTCACCAACGCGGGTCAGTGTGAGTTCGGCCTCCGCGATGGTCACCGCCGCAGTGTGGGGCAGCAGCGCCCGCACCACGACCTCATCAGGCCCCAGCGGATGCCTGCCGAGGAGTTCGAAAGGATCGTGGTGACGGGCTTCCATCAGGCGCTGTAACGGGATGCTGGCCAGGGCGCTGGATGGAATCTGGGTCTGTCGGGTCGGTGGCCGCATGGCTGACTTCAGGCCTTATCAATCCGGGTGAACAAGTAGCCGTATGGTGTTACATTCATTGGCAGTGTGACACATCGGGCGTGTGAGGCGGTCATGAGCATCTTCTATCCAGGCGGCACCGCAAAACCAATGCGTTCGGGGCGCTTTGTCAGCCAGCTTACCAAGAGCACTATGGCCATCGTAATGGCCGGTGGACGGGGCGAGCGCCTGCGTCAACTGACCGAGCACAGGGCCAAGCCGGCGACCCCGTTTGGCGGCAAATATCGCATTATCGATTTCAGTCTTTCCAATTGCGTGAACTCCGGAATCCGGCAGATTCTGGTCATGACGCAATACAAGTCACATTCCCTGACCCAGCATATTCAGAGAGGGTGGGGTTACCTGCGTGGTGAGTTGGGAGAATTTGTCCAGCTGGTTCCGGCCCAGCAGAAGCTGGGTGAACTCTGGTACCGGGGTACTGCCGACTGCGTCTACCAGAATCTCGACATCATCCAGGCACATGATCCGGAGCTGGTGCTGGTACTCGCGGGTGACCATGTCTACAAGATGGACTATGGGCCGATGATTGCTTTTCACGTGGCTCGCGCGGCGGATGTAACACTTGGCGTAGTGCAGGTGCCGATACGCGAAGCACATGAATTCGGCATCGCCACACTGGATACCGACCAGCGCATCGTCCGTTTCAACGAGAAGCCCAGGAATCCGGAACCGATGCCCGGCCGTACTGATGTCGCGCTGGCTTCGATGGGTATCTATGTATTCAGCGTGGACTATCTGCGTGCCACGCTGAACCGGGATGCACTTGATCCGGCTTCAGCGCATGACTTCGGCAAGAACATCGTCCCGGCTGCGATCGGCAGCAGCCGGATATTTGCCTATCCCTTCGAGAGCGTGGAGACCGAAGCCCAGGCCTACTGGCGGGATGTAGGTACCGTAGACGCATTTTATGCGGCAAACATGGAGCTGATCTTCGTCAGCCCGGAACTCAATCTCTACGATTCCGACTGGCCGATCTGGACCTATCAGGAGCAGACACCCTGTGCAAAGTTTGTGCTCGACGAGGAGGGCAGGCGCGGTGTTGCGGTCAACTCGATGGTGGCGGGCGGCTGCATTGTTTCCGGTGCGGTGGTGCGTGAATCCCTGCTGTTTTTCAATGTCACCGTCGATGAGCGCAGCGAGGTGTTCCGGTCAGTCGTCTTGCCGCATGTCACCATTGGCCGCGGTTGTCGTATCAGCCGGGCGATTGTCGATGAAGGTTGCCTGGTGCCGGATGGCATGGTGATTGGAGAGGACAAGGCGCTGGACAGGCAGCGTTTTCATGTTACCGAGCAGGGTGTGGTGCTGGTTACCCAGGACATGCTGAAGAGCTGCAGCGCATCGCCTGTGAGGCCGGCCGCAAGCGCTACACCAGTTGCACAAGACTGAGCCGGAGACGAGATTGCTTACCGACCTCCTTTCACAGGGCCGCTGTGCCGGCGTTTTGCTGCATCCAACCTCCTTGCCCGGCCGCTGGGAAAGCGGTGTGCTGGGTGAAGATGCGCGACGCTTCGCTGATCTGCTGGCCGATGGTGGGTTCAGTCTCTGGCAGATGTTGCCGGTCGGTCCGGTCGGTGAGTCGCTCTCGCCCTACCAGCTGACTTCTGCTTTTGCCGGCAATTCACGTCTGCTCGATCCGGTACCGTTGCAGGTGGCCGGATGGCTGCCGCCCGGAGCATGCGTTGCGGGCGGCGACTGGGAGCAGCGGTCTGCGCTTTTGCACCAGGCCTGGGACGGGTTTCGACAGGCAGCCAGTCATGAGCAGCGCAAAGAATTTTCTGCCTACTGGCAAGCACAGCGTGCCTGGCTGCTGCCCTATGCATTGTTCAGGGTAGCCCGTGAACAGTACGGTGAGGCGGGCTGGTGGACCTGGCCTGAGCCGATCCGTCATCGGGTACCCGCTGCGATATCCGGGCTGCTCAAGCAGGCCGATATACGCATCCGCGAAGTGGCTTTTGAACAGTGGGTTTTCGATCAGCAGTGGACTGATTTTCGCTGCTATGCGCAGAGCCGTGGTGTGCAGCTGATGGGCGATCTGCCGATCTACGTTGATCTGGACAGCGCCGATGTCTGGTGGCACCAGACACTGTTCCGGGTAGATCGTGAGGGGCAGCCCGAAGCGGTGGCAGGCGTACCGCCCGACTACTTCAGCGATGAGGGGCAGGTGTGGGGTAATCCGCTGTATGCCTGGGACCGGATGGAGGCCGATGGTTTCCGCTGGTGGCGGGAGCGGGTAGATAACCAGTTGCGGCGCTTTGATTGCCTGCGGATCGATCACTTCCGTGGCCTGCAGGCGTACTGGGAGGTGCCTGTGGGCGCGAGCTCGGCGCGCGAGGGGTACTGGCGCGAAGCACCGGGCGCGGCGCTGTTAAGCGCGCTGGGGGCGGGCAGCGCGGGGCGCCACTTCGTCGCCGAGGATCTGGGGACGATAACGCCGGAAGTACATCAACTGCGCAGTCAGTTTGCCTTGCCCGGCATGCTGGTCATGCAATTTGCTTTTGACGGGTCATCGGACAATCCATATTTGCCCGACAAGCACATTGAAGAAGCGGTGATTTATACCGGTACGCATGACAACGACACACTGGTCGGCTGGTATCGGGGACTCAGTGAGGAAACCCGGCATTACGTCCGTACGGTTCTGCACTGTGGTGTTGTGGATTTGCCAGCGGCGCTCATCGATGCCGTCTGGCATTCGCCGGCACGCGTAGCCATATTCCCGCTTCAGGATTTGCTGGGGCTGGACTCGGCGGCGCGGATGAATATCCCTGGTACGACAACGGGTAACTGGGCCTGGCGTTTTGACTGGTCGCAGGTACCGGCGCAGTGTGCCGCCGATTGGCAGGCACTCGCTGTGGCTTCAGGCCGACTCCGGGTGCAGGCCGGCGAGACGCCGGTAGAGGGCCAGATAGTGGGGCGTCTGGTGTGCCCATGAAAAGTCCTGGCTCATGCCGTTATGGCGCAGCTTCTGCCATGTGGATGGCTGCTGGTACCAGCTGAGAATCTGACTGATCGCCCAGCTCAGACCGCCGGCATCAGGATGTCGGAAAACGCTGCCGGTTCCGGTGCCGCTGTGTGGGTCGAAATGACTGACTGTATCGTGCAGCCCGCCCGTGTCACGAACGACGGGTACCGAGCCATAACGCAGGGCGTACATCTGCGTCAGGCCGCAGGGTTCGTATAGCGACGGAACCAGAAATGCATCGCTGCCCGCAAAAACCAGCCGGGCGATCGCTTCGCTATGGGCCGGGATAAATGCGAAGCGACCGGGCATATCAATTGCCAGTTGTTGCAGGGCCTCGGCATATGGCTTGTCACCCTCGCCCAGGACAACTGCCTGACAGTCTCCGTTGCGCAGGTATGCTGGCAAGGCTTCGATGACCAGCTCAATGCCTTTCTGTTCGGCCAGCCGGGATACCATGCCGAATACCGGTACATGTCCGGAATCATCAAGCCCGGAGCGCTTTCTCAGTTCTGCCTTGCACAGCAGCTTGCCTTGCGGATCGGCCGAACTGTAATTGGACGGCAGCCAATGATCCGATACGGGATCCCATCGACTGTAATCGACGCCATTCAGAATGCCGACCAGCCGGTTGCGACGTTGCCGCAGCAGCAGGTCCAGCCCCTTGCCGTATTCTGGCGTGAGAATTTCATTGGCATGTGTAGGGCTGACCGTGGTCAGGGCATCTGCAGTTGCGATGCCGGTACGCAGGAAGTTCAGGCTCTGTGGCGCGGGTTCCTCGCTCGATAGCAGCGCGCTGGTTTCAGCCAGTCCCAGTTCCCTGGCCAGCACGGCCGGGAAAACCCCCTGGTAGCCGATGTTGTGAATCGTGAGTATCGAGTTCGCAGTGCGGAATACCGGTTTGCGTAGCTGATGCGTATTCAGGAGCAGCGGTGCGAGTGAGGCGTGCCAGTCATGGCAGTGAACGATATGTGGTGCCCAGTCCAGGACTTCGCAGAGGTGTAGTGCGGCATGGGAGAGCAGTGCGAAGCGCAGGGCTTCAGTATCTCCACCGCCATAAATGCTGTCGCCGGAGAAAAAATCCGGTGCATCGAGCTGATAGATGATCGGGCCGGCAGCATGGCTGCTGAGAAACTCGTACGGAGGATGGGTTCCGTTCAGTGCGACGGGTGAAATGCCCGTAGCGCCGAAGCGCTGGAATGTCGGAGACGGCGCAGGGTCGCCAGCCTGTACAAGCCCCCGATATCGCGGCAGGACTACGCGTACATCATGGCCAGATGCGGCCAACTGGGCGCAGAGACCAGCGACCATATCCGCCAGTCCACCGGTCTTGGCGAGCGGTGTGTACTCGGCGGTGATCATCAGTATGCGCAGGGATTCCATATGCGCAGATCATCGCTGATCGGGACTGCAGAAAAAAGCAGGCCCCGCTGAGCGGGGCCCTGTGATCGGCCTTGCTACGGGCGGCGAAGGCTTACTCGAAGCTGTACATTCCCATCAGTTGCAGCACGTAAAGACGAGTCCGAGTCATCGAAATCGTAGTAGGTGAAATCGGCGCGCAGGCTGAACGGCGAGTCCGTGCGCAGGTTGACGCCAAAACCGGCGGCCATGTCTGTGCCGTCATCAGAGGTTGTAATCGCTGCGATTCTGCGGGGCCGAGCGGTGGGCCGGATGCATAGAGTTCGCTCCGCTCGTAGCCCTGGTAATCAGCATCCCAGTTGATGGCGCCGAGCTTGCCGTACAGGTCGACACTCTCATTGAGTGGCAGGCTGCCGATCAGAAACAGCTGAAAACCATCGCGCTTGATTTCGCTGGTCCATTGCCGGCTCGAGCAGCCACGCGGGTTGCAGGCATCCGGCAGTGTCAGGTCGTCGGTTGCCTGGCCAAAATCGATATAACCGATTTCCAGTCCCCAGTTCTGGTTGAACATCCAGCCTGCAATGAAGTTGAAGGTGACATCCGAGCCGGCGAAATCAGGATTGCTGCCAACGCCGACCGGTGGCGGTTGCGTATCCTGGTAACAGCCTGTGGTCGCATCGTTCGGCGCACACCGGAACAAGACCCAGATCAGCGAGGCTTGACTCGGTGCGGGTACCGCCGATACCTATACCCAGGTAAGCGCCGGCTGTTGCGATCGACGGTGTGCAGAGCATCACCGCGATAATGGTTGCGAAAATCCTGTTCATTTGGGCTGCCCCCGAAATCCTGTTGGTTGAAGTTTATAATTCTGCTCAGAACAGATTGTCGCGTCCCGAGCAAGCTGGCAAAGTGATAGCGGACGCCGAGTTCGATGCCGGTGTCGTCGTCAAATACGATGCCGCGGACGCGCAACGTCAGTTGTTCGTTGACCCGATAGCCCAGGCCGATGATCGCATCACGGTTGTCGATGTCCGAGTCACTCAGGTCGGTGTAGCGATAGCCCGACCTCGATTTCCACCTGCTCGGAAAGAGTGCTGCGGATCAGGCCTTCGGCCTTATAGCCGTCGTCGCTGACGCTGGTCTTGGCGCAAGTGTCACTATCCGTGACGACATCGCCATCGACATCGACGTAGCCGAGATTGGCAACAATGTGGGTCGACTCGGTCAGCTTGTAGTGTGCTCCGAGACCGGCCACATAGGATTGCGAATCCCGGTCACCACAACCATCGCTGGCACCGCTGAGGTCGCCATCAAAATATTCACCAAACAGGTGCAGGCCGACCGCGCCGAACTCGGCCAGTCCGAGCGAAGCGATTCAGCTTGATGCCCTCATGCTGGCCGCCATCCATGCGTACGGCATTGTTGGTGTCCACCCACTGGTAACCGGCATCGAAATAGGTGTACTGCGGGCCTTCAGCCGAAGCCGTGGCAAACCAGCCGCCGGTGACCAGTGGCAGAGCAGCAACAGTCAGCAACCGGACCTGCCTGGCATTCATGGACTTCTCCTCGGATTGATCGATGCGGATGGCGGAAAACGCCAGCGACTATAGCGAATCGGTTTCAGACTGGCTATAGCAGGAAGGTTGTCATCAGTTGTGGCAGGCGGGTAACGGTTTGCTATCATTCGCCCGTTGCCTTCCAGGGGAATCCGAATGACCACCACCAAGAAAGCCAATAGTCTGGTTGCGTCTGCATGGATCGCAGTTGCCATCGTGGTCGGCAGTGCCGATTGCGGCCCTGGCCCAGATTGAAGAGGTCGTGGTCACGACCCGCAAGCGGGAAGAGAATCTGCAGGACATTCCGCTGGCGGTTTCCGCCATCACTGCCGAGCAGATCCAGCGTCAGGGCATCAGCAGCCTCGCCGATGTGGTGCAGAACCAGCCCAGCGTACAGTTCGACCAGTCCTATGGACCGGCCGACAACCGTATCACGGTGCGCGGTCTGTCCAATACGCGTGGTCGCTCCAATGTCGCATTCCTGATCGATGGCATCGACGTCACCACTGAAAACCTGATCTCGGCCGGTTCGGGCCTGCTGGCCAACCGCCGCCTGCTCAGCGACGTCGAGCGGATCGAGGTGGTCAAGGGCCCCCAGAGCGCACTGTTCGGTCGCTCGGCGTTCGCCGGTGCACTTTCCTATATCACCAAGGAACCCGGTGACGAGTTTGAGGGCCGCGTCAATCTGGATATCGGCGATTATGGTCGTCGGACCATCGATGGCGGAGTGAGTGGTCCGCTGACCGATACCATCAGCCTTGCGGATATCCGGCGTGCAGTTCAACGAGGATGGTTACTACACCAACAGCCAGTCAGGAACCGATGTCGGTGGTTCGGATGGCGTTGGTGGTGCACTCACGACGATGTGGCGGCCGACCGATGCGGTCAAGGTCAAGGGCCGGCTGGAAACGAGCAGGGAGCACTATGATCCGCGCGCGACGGTCAACTGCAGGGTGATACCCCCGTCTACCTGGATGATCCGCACGGCCAAGGAGATCGTGAATCCGATCATCACCGGCGATGTCTATGGTCAGCCGAGCTTGGCAGAAGGCATCCAGTAGCGGGACCAACCTGTTCAACTTCGGTACTTACTGCCCGAAGTGCGGTTTTCGATCCGCTCAATATCACCCGGCCGATCCGGGCTTCTGTCTGCCCAGAAACATGGGCAGCGCCAATGGTCACGCGGTCTCGCTCAGTGAAGATCCCACCACTGGTGGCGAGTTTCCGGGCACCGATACCCGAACCTTCCGTGCCAGTTTGCTGGCCAGCATCGACCTGGGTTACGGGCTGGTCTCCTCATATACGGGCTGGACGGATTTCAATTCCACCGACATCTATGACCAGGACTACCAGGCCAGTTCAGCGCTCGATTTCAACGGCAACGGACAGATTCCCTATACCTACGATGCCAACGGCAATGTGCTGAGTGGCCGGCGCGATACCCTGATGGGGCATCAGGGCTCCAACCAGGAAACCGACACCAAGCAGTTCAGCCAGGAATTTCGTTACGAAACCCAGTGGGACGGACCCTGGAAGCTGACCGGCGGCGTGCTGTACTGGCAGGATCACCGCCTGCTCGAGGACCGCAACTACATCATCAGTTGCGCGCCTTTCTCGCGTGACCAGTCCACGACCTCACGCTGCTCGACGGCGACGGGAACCCGGTGTCTGCGACTACAGCGGGTAACCACGTGTATCCGATCCGACCACCGGCAGTCTGGTGGAGGTCGCCGGGCTTTGCGATGGCTCTACTGTTACTTATGACGGGCTGACTGCTCCTACCTGACCTCCTGGCAGGATCTCTATCGTCAGATCGGTGTCTATGATCCGACTGGCAGATATCCGAGTGCAACGCCTGGCGCGACTGCCTCCACCTGGGATGCGACCACCCGGCACTGGTCCTTCTATGCCCGTGTCGACTGGGCGCTCACCGACGAACTGAACCTGAGTCTGGAGGACCGTTTCGTCAATGAAGAATCCAGCATGACCAAGCCCAGTGGATCGAGTTGCACCGAACTTGCCTTTGCTGCCGGGTTCATTCAACACGGGGACCAGCATGCCGTGGCATGCAGGAGACCCGCACCCTGTGTGACAACGAGCGGGTGATGTTCGACTACGTCAATAATGAGATTCTCACGCCGCCCGATGTGCCGGCGTGCCGCGGTGAACTGACCTGGCGCTACATCGAGGGCTCCACGAGCTCCAGTTACAACACGCCGAAGCTGACGCTGGACTGGAGTCCCATCGACGGCACCAAGCTGTTCTTCTCCTATGCCTATGCGCAGAAGCCAGGTGGTATCAATGCGCTGATCGGTGGCGGTGGTACGGCACCACCGACGCTCGAGAACGAGCGTTTCGATCCGGAGAAGCTGAAGGCCTACGAGCTGGGCCTCAAGACCCAGTTTGAGGCGGCCGGTTTCTGGCAGTTCAATTCCTCGCTGTTCTTCCAGGACTACACGTCGAAGCAGGTCAGCATCCAGGTGCTGGATAATGCCGGTATCGCACAACCCCGGGTAGTCAATGCTTCCGGAGCTGAGGTCTGGGGTCTGGAATTCGAGACCATCTGGCAGCCCGACTTCATGGAGGGTCTGCTGTTCAGCCTGAGTGGCACCCTGCTTGATGCCAGCTATACCGACTGGACGGACGACACCCGCAACCTGGTCCGTGCGGCGGCCTATGGCTCCTGTCCGCTGGTCTACAAGTACACCGGGCGCGATGGTGTGGAGCAGGTCGAAGAGGATCCGGCCGACATCACGCATCGAGGATACCAACCGGAACCAGTGGTGCGTATGACAACGATGGATCGATGCCAATGATCGGCAGCCGTCGGCTTTCTGCCGCCTTGACTATGCGGGCAACGAACTGGAGCGTACGCCCAAGCAGGCCTATGCGGCCTCGATGCGCATCCAGCGGCCGTTCCTCGATACGCCCTTTGAGTACCTCTTCGAATTGAGCGGCAGCTGGCAGGACAAGCGCTGGGCAGAGCCGGAGAATCTGGTCGAGCTCGACTCCTATGCCTTGATGGATCTGCGTATGGGTCTGGTCTCCGACAAATGGGAAGTCATCGCCTATGTCGAAAACGTGCTGGATGATGACACCTTCAAGACCGGTGGCAGCGGTCCGGACTTCGGCGAGCAGGTGACCGACCTCGGCTTTACGGCCGGTTTGGGCACCACCCATTACTTTGCCAACATGCCGGATCCGCGTGTCTTCGGTATCCGGGCTGGTTATCGCTTCGGGGCTGGCCGCTGAGCGGGCAGCCTGACAGGCATCCCTGGCTGACACGGCCCGGAAGCAGGCATGCTTCCGGGCCGTTTCTTTTTCAGCCTGCGAGTTTTGTCGTACCGATGAAGCCGACCAGAACGATCAGCAGGTAAGTGGCCCAGATGATGATCGTTGACTTGTTCATGGTGCGGCTGATGATTTTCTCGATTTCCGGCACGGAGCCCTCGACGGCCAGACGACCGAAGGCCGCACCCAGCGGATCGAAAGCCACGATCATCCAGATGACGAACAGATTGATGAGGCCATAGAGGCCGACCTTGAGTTGCAGCCAGCCTGCATCTGCGACGATAGGGCCGTAGCCGGCCCATGAGGCCAGTGCCAGCGCAATCAGCGCCACTCCGACCAGCGAGGTCAGCCAATTCGTGATGCGGCCCAGTCGATGGCCCAGCGGTTTGTCGTAGATCCATGCACCGGTCATGCTGATTGCCCACCAGGCGAAGCTGAATAGCCACACTGCTGTCAGCACGCCGTCTGATATCGGCAACAGACCCATGTCTCTGGAAAGCATGACACCGAAGGGCAGGGCCGCCTTCCACATCGTGCGCGGCAGCAGTTCGATGCGCAGGGCCATATGCAACAGCGTAACGCGGGTCGCAAAGGACAGCTTTGGATCGGTGCAACGCCGGGCAGCGATGAAAACGCCCATGTCGGTTCCCACCCAGAAAACAAACATGAGCAGGTGCGCATACTTCCAGATGAGATAGCTGGACATTCAGTGACTCCCTGTTGCTCTGTGCATGACTCTAACCCACTGTCCGTAGTGGGGTGGTTCAGGTATTCGCCAGTGCTGACCGCATGGTGGCGTCGGACTGAGCCAGCCTGCCTCCGTCAGCTGTCAAGAATCCTCATATCCTTGTTACTCTGCGGATCATGTTTTGTACCGGATAACCGGGGAGTTTCAGCATGCCTGTACCGGGTGCGATAGACATCGTCTGCAATCTCTTTACGCCGCAGGAGGTTGCTGCGGGGCAAACCGGTCTGGATGAGGCCTTCAAGGCCCAGGTCCGCATGCCAGAGGAGATACGTGGCGGGGTCACGGTCGAGAATTACCTGCAGCGCATGGATCGGGCGGGTATCGAACGTTCCCTGCTGATCGCGGTCCGCGCCGGTGATATCAATATGAAGGGTGGTTTCGAGCTGCCCTACGCACGGGTCCACGAGGTTTGTCAGCAGCATCCGCAACGCTTTTCCGGGCTTGCCGGCATCGATCCGTTTCGCGGCATGCAGGGGCTCCGGGATCTTGAGCAAGCGGTCCGTGAATACGGCTTTGTCGGTGCGCATCTCTACCCGCACTGGTGTGGCCTGGCACCGGACCACGCCAAGTATTACCCGTATTACGCCAAGTGCTGCGAACTCGATATACCGATCATGATGCAGGTTGGTCACAACCTGGTTTATTCGCGTGAGCGCCGTCTGCCCTCGGTCGGGCGGCCAATTTGCCTGGATCAGGTCGCGATCGATTTCCCGGAGTTGCGCCTGATCGGGATTCACATCGGTATTCCGTGGACGGATGAAATGCTCTCGATGTGCTGGAAGCACGAGAATGTCTATACCGCAGGTGATGCCTATGCGCCGAAATACTGGCCACCATCTTTTGTCCACTATGCCAATACTTTCGGGCGTGAAAAGGTCATGTTTGGCACAGACTGGCCAGTCATTGATCCGGAGCGTGCGGTACGCGAGGTCGATGCGCTGGATTTGCATGACGCCTCCCGGCGCCTGCTGATGCGCGACAATGCGCTGCGGGTATTCAAGCTGCCGGGTGGTGCGGGCTGATCATGCAGCCATCTGTCGCCGCGCTGCCGTTTTCCTTTCAGCACCTGTCGCTGGCTGCCGGCCTGCGTGCAGCGATGTACCGCAATCCGGGCAAGATCGCCTACCGGCATCGCGACCTGACACGAAGCTATGCTGAACTGCTGTCGCGTATCGACAAGGTCAGCAGCGCACTCAACAGTGGGCTAGGGCTGCGGCCCGGCACACATGGCGCGATCATTGCCAGAAATTCGATCGAATACATGGAGATTGTCATCGGTGCCTCACAGGCAGGTATCGCGATGGCGACCGTCAATCCGCGCTTGTCTGTCAGCGAAATCGTCGCGATCTGTGATGATGCCGGCGCAGCGGTGGTATTTGCTGATCCTGACATGGCCGCCGTGCTGCGCGATGCGAAACTGGCCTCGGCTCCGGTCATCATTGCCATTGGAACGGAGTTGGAGGACTGGCTGCAGAAGAGCAGACCATCGGCTGATTTACCGCTGGTCAATGAATGGGATGTATTCACTATTCCGTACACCTCGGGTACGACCGGCAAGCCCAAGGGAGTGCTGGTTCCACACCGCTCACGGATACTCACCCTGTTTGCAATGGCAGTTGAGTATGGTTGCTATGGACCGGACGATCGCTTCCTCGCCATTGCGCCCATGTGCCACGGCGCCGGTATGGTTTTCTCGCTCGCGCCGATATTCTTCGGTGGCTATGCCGAAATCATGGACAAGTTTGAACCGGAAGAGGTGCTGGGCCGTCTGGAAACTGAGTCGATCAGCGGATTTTTCGGCGTACCGACACACTTTCATGCCTTGCTGGAAGCCGGAACTGGACTGCAGTCGGCGAGTCGCAACGGCACCTTGCGTACCGTCATTTCAAATGCAGCGGCCATGCCGCAGGCGATGAAGGAACGGTTGGTCGGGCAGTTGGGTCCGGGGCTGCTGCACGATACCTATGGGTCAACTGAGGCCGGTATCGTTTCCAATCTTCGACCGATGGATCAGTTACGCAAACAGCAGTGTGTCGGGCAGCCCTTCCCGTGCACCTTGATCGAGATCCGACGCGCGGACGGCAGTGTCTGTGCAGCAGATGAAGTGGGCGAACTGTTTTCCCGTAGTCCGTACCTGTTCAACGGCTATTGGGGGCGTCCCGCAGAAACAGCCGAAACCTGGCACGACGGATGGGTCACCGTCGGTGATCTTGCGCGACGTGATGCCGAAGGTCATGTGTATATCGTCGATCGGATCAAGGACATGGTGATTTCTGGCGGTACCAACATCTACCCGCGCGAGGTGGAGGAGGTGATCTTCCGGAATCCTGAGGTTGCCGATGTTGCAATCATCGGTGTGCCGGATGAACGTTGGGGGGAGGTCCTCAAGGCCTTTATTGTCAGGCGCGCTGGTGCAGTGCTGGATGAAGCAGCACTGGCCTTATTCCTTGATGGCAAGATTTCCCGCATGAAACTGCCGAAGTACGTCGAGTTCATCGAGCAGATTCCGCGCAACGCCAGCGGCAAGGTTCTGAAGACTGCATTGCGTGCCAGGGGCTGAAGGCCAGTGCCCATGCCGTCTTCAGTACAAGCCGCTGTTGAATTTTTCTTCGACTGCAACTGCCCCTGGAGTTATCTGGCGCTTGGGCGGTTGCGGGAAACAGCAATCCGGACCGGAGCAAAGATCGTTTATCGTCCGGTGCTGCTGGCTGAAATTGTCGGCAAGGGTATTTCCCATTCGGCCACATCACAAGGTGAGTTGGCTGCAGCGAGGCGTCGCTATCAGCAGAAGGATCTGCAGGACTGGGCGCGCTTCTGTGGTGTAGACCTGCGGCACCCGGATATCGGACCGATTGATACCACATGGGCGCAGCGTGGCGCCGTGGTGGCGCAGCAAGCTGGAGCCCTGACTGGCTATCTGGATGCGCTATATCAGGCGCGGTTTGCCGAGGGCCATGACATCGGCAAGCTGGCGGAGGTCATGGCGGCAGCACAAAGTGCGGGACTCGCTGGCGAGGCATTTGAGGCAGCGCTCCGTGCACCGGAAACGCTCGCAGAACTGCGTGGGAATGCAGCCAGTCTGCTGAGTCATGGCGGCTTTGGCACGCCGACCATGCTGGTGGGTGCTGATCTCTACTACGGCAATGATCGTATGCCGCTGGTTGAAATTGCACTGGCCCGTGCCGGCGGTATGCGGCTTGTGATGCCCGGTGAGCACGGCAGTTGAAGCCAGCCAACAGGTAACCTGGAATGACAACTACGGAACACATATCAGCAAGGCCTACCCGACGGAGCTTTCTGGCCGGGTCTGGTGCGCTGGCCGTTGCCCTGAGCCTGCGCTATGCGCCTGCTGCGGCCGAGGCCGGTGTGCAACAGCCCTATGGTGCATGGGAAGACCTGCAGCGCAAAAAGTGGAGCTGGGATCGGGTCAGCCGCGGCACACACGGGACCAACTGTACCGGAACCTGTGCATTCAATATCTACGTCAAGAACGGGATCGTCTGGCGGGAAGAGCAGCAGGGCGAGTATGGCCGTTCCGAGGATGCTCCGGATTACGGCCCCAGGGGCTGCCAGAAAGGTCTGCGCCACGCAAAGTACATGTACGGCAAGCAACGCGTGCTGTACCCGATGAAGCGGGTTGGCAAGCGCGGCGAGGGCAAATGGGCGCGGGTCAGCTGGGATCAGGCGATGGCCGAGATTGCCGATCGCTTTATCGATCATTCCGTGGCCTCAGGGCCGCGCTCCATCAGCTTTGATCTGGGCACCCAGATGGTGCTCAAGCGCGCGTCATTTGCAGCGTTGGGGCGATTTGCCACCATCAGTGGTATCCAGTTGCCTGAAGCATTTGCCGGGGTTGGCGATCTGCCGACCGGCGTACAAATGACAGTCGGTGAGCCGTTGCTCGGCGACACCATGGCTGCGGTTTTCAAATCCCGTTGTTGTCTGATCTGGTTCTGCAATCCGGCTGTCACCCGTATCCCGGACGCACACTTCTTTTGGGAAGCAAGGTACAACGGGACGGAAGTAATCTCGATTTCTCCGGAATTCACGCCGAGCGCGATGCACGCGAACAAGTGGCTCAATCCAAAGCCGGGCACGGATATCGCACTGGCCATGGGCATGGTTCAGGCGCTGCTGGCGGAGGATCTGATCGACCGCAGCTATATTCGTGAGCAAACCGATCTGCCGTTTCTTGTGCGCATCGATAACGGACGCTTTTTGCGAGAGAGCGATTTCATCGAGGGAGCAGCGGCGCGGAACAACCTGTTCTATATCTGGGATGAGCAGACCGGGAAGGCTGTCGCAGCACCAGCGACCGGCAATCCGCCGCCACCGCCCGGTTCACCGGTGCCCGTTATTCCGGCTGGCAGTCTTGCACTCGGCGAACTGCGGCCAGCCCTGGATGGTAGCTGGACGGTTCAGACGCGTGAGGGTGCTATCCGGGTCACAACTGTATTTGAATTGGTGAAACAGCGGGCCGCTGGCTACACACCTGAACAGGCGGCACAGGTCTGTGGCGTGCATGCCGACAATATTCGCCAGGTTGCGCGAATTTTCGGCCAGGCCCGCCCGGCAATGATTTTTACCGGCTACCGGATGTGCAAATGGCTGCAGGGTGATCTTCTGCAGCGTGCCTTCATGCTGCTGCTGTCGTTGACCGGCAACCTTGGCAAGGCCGGGGGAGGGTTTCAGTTGGAGAATCTCGGCAGTACGGCGAGCCAGATTGCCTTCATGCTGGCGGGGCTGCCACCCACGCTGAATATCGCGACCCTGACCCGCTGGGACTATGTGCATGCGGATGGCAAAGAGCTCAACGAACGGATTTATGGCAAGGCCGTGGCAGACAAGGTCGATCACTACTTCCAGGAATCGACCCGCTCCGGCGCGTGGCCAGACTATTCGGCAACCCCGTGGAAGATGGGCATCTTTGCCGGCAGCAATACTGCAAGTTGGCGCTCAGGTGCCGGCCGGTGGCGAAAGAGCCCATTCGAGAGCCTGGAAACCATCGTGACGCTGACGCCGGACATGGGCGTCACTGCCATGTACTCAGACTATGTGCTGCCAATCGCTCATCACTACGAGCGCCAGGATTATCTGCTGGAGGCCCGCACACCCTATGTACAGGTGATGGATGCAGCGGTAGCGCCACTCGGCGAATCGATGGATGACTGGCATGCACTCAACCGGCTGAGTAAAGCCATCTCGGAGCGGGCTGTCGCACGTGGAATCGCACCGATCCAGGACAGCTTTTTCGGGCAACCTGTACCGCGCGATTTCACGCAGTATCACAAACTGTTCACCCTCAACGGACAGATCAGCGACACCCGTGACCTGATCCAGTTTCTGATCGACAAGGATCCGGGCGTACCCAAGGTGTCATTTGACGAGATGCGCCGCCATGGCCTGATGCGCAACGAGGGTACGGAGCGGGTCGTGTATGCGGAGAATGCACCCTATGGTTCAGTGATGCTGCGCGCTGTCGAGAAACGCGAGCCGTACCCGACACTGACCGGCCGGCAACAGTTCTATATCGATCATGACTGGTTTCTTGCCGAGGATGAGCAACTGCCGAGGCACAAGGATCCGATGCTTCTCGAGGGCTACCCGCTGCAGATGATGATGGGACATCTGCGGCACGGGATTCACAGCATGTGGACGGATGACTCCCTCCTGCTCAGCTTGCGCCGCGGCGAACCCGATATTTACGTCAGCCCTGATGATGCACAGGCACGCAAGGTCAGTGATGGAGAATTGATCCGGGTATTCAATTCGCTGGGCTCATTCATTGCCATGGCCCATGTAACGCCGAGCATGCAGCCCGGCAGCATCTTCATGTATCACGGCTGGGATCCGATGATGTTCCGTGGTGGCCGGGAGAATTTCGGTGCGGTGGTGAGCAGCTCAGCCCTGATCAAGCCTACAGCGCTGGTCAGCGGCTATGGGCACATCACTTACCGGGCACTCGCTTTCGAGCCCAACTCGACTTTTCACGACTTTAGCTGTGACTTTGCGAAATACCTGGAGCCGGAAGTTTCGCCGGTTGCCTGATGGCTTCAGGCTTGCCCACCAACCTCTGACGGCACCGCAGTGGGCAGGGCGAGAAAAGTGGCACCGGCTAGAATTACCGGAAGCACAGCACACCAGGTAAACGCGGCTGCCCAGCCAACCACGCCTATCGCCCATGACAGCGCAAAGGGTCCGAGCCCGAGGCCAAGTTCGACTGCAAGCGAGCTGGCGAAACTCGCAGCAGTTGCGCGCAGCTCCGCAGGATAGTTCTCTGCGATGAAGGTAAACATCACGGCATAGGCGCCGTAGAAAAAGAAGGTCATCGCACTGAATGCCAGGAAGGTTGGCCACCAGTCGTTCGTGAACCAGATCATCACGCTGAAGGCCAGTCCGCCGAGCCAGCACCAGGCGACGATGGTATTTCTGCGGCTGATCAGGAACTCGCCGAAGTACGCCGCCAGCACATAACCAAAGGAACCGATCAGGAAGGAGAGCCCGACCAGTTCGATGGCCTCGCGGGCCTCCCAGCCACGTGCCTCACGAAAGTAGGGCGTGAGCATGATCGTTGCGCCGTAGGCAAAGACGTAGAGAAAGGTGCCAAGGAACAGGAGCATTGTCCGACGCCGGTATGCCGGCTGGAAGAGTTCACGTGTGGCCGGCGCCGGACGACGGTCCCTGGCGCGGGCAGCACGACTGTCCAGCCAGGCCCGGGAATCCTTGAGGTGCTGGTAGATGACCCATGCATAGGGCAGAAACAGGAGACTTAACAGGAATATATATCTCCAACCCCATGTTTCGTAAATAAAAGGAACCAACAGAGAGGCGAGGAAAAAGCCCAGCGGGAAGCCGATCTGCAGGACGCCCGTGAATAGTCCGCGCAGATGGGGCGGGGACTCTTCAAACACCAATGTGCCGGTAACCGGTGATTGCACACCAGCGGTCGTAAACCCGAGTGTGCGTGCGATCAGCAGGGTGACAGTGGTTGGGGCAAACGCCAGGGCCGTTACAAATACCGGGGTCATCAGGGTGGTGGTCAGCAGCACTGCGCGGCGACCGATACGATCGGCCAGCGCACCGATCTGGGTGATCAATACACCGGCCACCACAAAGGTGATCGCGATATAGATTCCGCGCTCAAGTTCTGACCAACCGAATGTCGCTGAAATTTCCGTGAGGACGAAGGTAAACAGTGAGTGATCGAGGTTGGCAAAGGTCACCCCAATCAGACAGATCAGGAATACCCGCCAGGTGTGTCCGGGTACCTGCCGCAGGGATTCCCGAAGCCCTGGTTCTCGGGCATCCGTTGCTGTCGATGAACCCACCGGTTCAGGTTCCGGAGAAAGTGCGGATCCAGGCAATCACATCCTTGATGTCCTGACCGGAAATCACATCACCGAATTTCGGCATGATAAAGTTCTTGCCAACTGCAGCACCACCCTTGCAGATGACCAGGTAGAGATACTCATCGGGCAGCGTTTTCATATAGGCGGGATCGCTCTGGTCCTTTGGTGGCTCGTCCATGTGCATGACGATCACCTCGGACTTGCCATCAACCCCGTGACAGGCAGCGCAATGCTGAAGGTGTAGCGCAGCGCCACGTTTTTCATCTCCCCGCAGTTCCCCTGCAGGTATGCAGCTTTCTGCTTCGCCTGCGTGAAGTGCGCCAGTCAATGACAGGCTGGCGATCACCATGAGCAGTCCTGCCCGCAAGGCTGGAACTGACATCGGGCAGTTGCGCAACATGGTAATGTGCATGGTCATTTCGGCAGGCCTCCGGTAATCGCGAGATCGGCTACGGCTAGACCGCTGCAATCCACCCATACTGGGTCATGCTCGGTTCCTCACCCGCTGCCTGATAGGCGACCTTCATCTGGCTCAGTGCATCGCCGGGGATTGCCTTTCTGGCTTCCTGCACGTCGATGTCAAACAGTCGTGCAGAATTCAGCCCGAGGATCAGTTCCCGGTCCCGTGCGGTGATGGGCTGGTAGCCGAATTTTTCCTGCAGGGCTTCCGGAATCTGAAAGCGCCGGAACGCTTCGATCTGCCACTGTGGCGAGCCCCACCAGATGCTGTCGGTTCCCCAGATCACATGGTCGGAGCCAACGGCAGCTATAAGCTGACCCAGCAGATGGCCGCAGACCTCTGGGTGTGTCACTACCGAGTGACCAAACACAGCACCAAGCTCGAGATAGATGTTTTTCACACCAGCGGCCTTGATGCCCGAGCAGAACTCGGTGGTCCAAGGGATATTGCCCGTCTCATCGATGCCGCTCTCGCCGGGCAACAACATCGTCATCATGTGTTTCATGCCGGAATGAAAGACGATGAAATTGAGATCCGGCCAGTCCTTTGCGGCCTGCAGCACGTCGTTTGGCCGGAAATAATCTGCACCCGGACCCGGCAGGGGCAGCCCCTTGTGCGTGCAGATATTCCTGACGCCAAGCTTCAGCGTTTTTTCATAGAACGGATAGACCAGCTTCTCGTCGTCGTGTCGCCATGGCTGAATCGGATCGCCGGTATAGAACTTCCACGCATCAATCCGGAGTTCCCGGACCTGTCGCTCAGCTTCCTCGAGCCAGTCCGGATTGGCGAGCGTGCCTATGCCATGCGCCAGCATGCGCCGTGAACCGGCTGCCTGGTTAACCAGATTGCGCGTTTCCACGATGTCGTCCGCTGAAAGTACGTACTTGTCAGGTGGACCAAATGCCGCACCTGTCAGGCAGGCCATCACGGTATCGCTGTCGAAGAAAATTTCCTTCACATAGTTCGCGCGGTGAAGGCTGTCCTTTTCCGGCACCGTACCGCTGAGCAGGGGATTCAGTCCGAACTTGCCGGTCAGGCTGCGAAAGACGGTGGGGCCGGCCATGTTGGCTCTTACATGATGGGTCTGCAGATCCAGAATGAATTCTTTCTTTGGCCACATCTCGTGGCTGGCGGCTGGCTCGGCTGCTTCGGCATCACTGACCATGAATGCGGGACCGAACACTTCATTCATCGCCAGAAAAGAAACCGCCATGCCACCGCTGGTGCGCAGGAATGCGCGGCGCGATATGCCCAGTTTCTGGCTGTAATGATCAGCGAGTTCGAATATTCGTTGCTCAACCCGGCGCTGATCCGGGGTTTGCGGCATGGGCTCGAACTCCTCATTGCCCACGATCTGGGTCGGGACAGGTGTCGCATTGCCTGTTTCGCGGTCACGGTCACTCTTGCGAATCCACATGCTGTGCTGCTCCCGGCTGTGGTTGAGAGTTGATGCCAGCCTACGTTGATTGCCCTGTGGTCACCAATTGGTCATCAGCATCTGGCCGCTGCTTGGCCGTCGCGATAGCCATGCCATATAGTCCTGTACTGGTTTCTCGGCAATGAAGGCTGGTCATGCGACTCCATTACACTGCAGTGGGCATTCAGAACGTGTCCCGGATGGCACTCACCCGGGACGACTACATGAAGGATATCGACAAGCTGGCGCTCAGCATGCGCTATGCAGTCTGGAATTGCAGTCTGGACCTTCCCGTGCGGCTGGTAGCCATATCCGAAGGCGGGATCGGTGGCTGGTGCCTGGGCGGTGGGGACGAGCACTTGAGAATCTGTCGTGAGGTTGTGCCGGAGATTCCCGGCCGTGAGACTGAGGCGCTGGGCGAGCTCGCGAAAGAGCTCGGGATCTACATCATTGCGCAGATGGTGGCGAAAGATCCCGAACTGATGGAAGACCGGGTTTTCAATATTGCTTTCGTGATCGATCCGCAGGGCAAGGTCATTCACAAGCACTACAAAACCGCTTTTTATCAGCGGGAACCCAATGTAGCGCCCAGCGATATCTGGAATATCTACCTGAAGAAATACGGCAACGATCCGCTGCGGCTGTTCCAGGCCATCTTTCCGGTGGCAAGGACAGAGATCGGCAACATCGGCACCCTGATCTGTGCAGAGGGCAGCTACCCGGAGGCGGCCCGCGGGCTGGCCATGAACGGCGCAGAGATCATCTGGCGTACCCAGTATCCGGAACCGTGGATGGGGAACGGGATTGCCGAGATCCAGAACCGGGCCCATGCCGTTTTCAATAATTGTTATGTACTGTCGCCGAATATCGGCGCGATCGATTTTCCGGGCGGTGGCCATCAGATGAGCTGCGGGAAGAGCCAGATCATCGATTACCGGGGCAATGTCGTGTCGCAGTATCTGGGCGGAGGAGAGACGCTGGTCAGCGCCTTGCTGGATATCGACGGGCTGCGCGATTTCCGCGTGCGCGCCCAGTGGCAGAACCTCATCAAGGACATGCGTGTCGAGGAGTACAAGACTATCTACGATGCGGCCATGGCCCGGGGTGGTATCTACCCGAAGAACCTGTGCATGGAAGAACCGCCGCTGGTCGAGGCCGACCAGCTTGAACTGGTCAAGCATCAGATCAACAAAATGGTCGATTGGGGGGTGTTCACGCCGCCAGCTGACTGGACCCCTTATACGGTCAAGGCGGAGGTCATGGCGCGTATCCAGCGGGCCAGCTCACTGTAGGGCACGCCGGGACGTGCCTGCCCCGTCGGGTCCTGGCCCGCCGGGGTTGGCAGGTAGTGCAGATGACAGGCTACAATACGGGGTTATCGTGACCGGGTGGTGCATAAGCGCTGCCTGCCCTCCACAGTACTCAACACGAAGTCGGAATTATGGCCAGGAAGAAAGACATCAAGCTCTACCGCAACATCGGTATCGTGGCGCACATTGACGCGGGTAAGACCACAACCACCGAGCGTGTGTTGTATTACACGGGCAAGAAGCACCAGATCGTCGAGGTGCACGACACCAAGGATGGCAAGGGCAGCACCACAACCGACTACCTCGAGCAGGAGCGCAAGCGCGGCATTACGATCCAGAGCGCTGCGGTTTCCACCGAGTGGAAGGGCTACCAGATCAACGTCATCGACACCCCGGGGCATGTCGATTTCACCATCGAGGTAAACCGCAGTCTGCGCGTGCTGGACGGTGCCGTAGTCGTATTCGATGGTGTGGCTGGTGTAGAGCCACAGACAGAGACCAACTGGCGGCTGGCCAACCAATACAATGTGCCCCGCATGTGTTACGTCAACAAGATGGATCGCATGGGTGCCAATTTTGGCCACTGCGTCAAGGGCATTCGCGAACGGCTGGGCGCCAATGTGCTGCTGTGTCATATACCGCTGGGCAGCCACGATGAGTTTGTCGGTATGTGCGACCTCATCGAGGGCGTTGCCTATATATGGACAACGGAAGACAAGGACAGCGTGTGGGAAACCATTCCGCTTGACCAGGTCAAGGCCCGTTTCGATTTTGCGACCAGCCGTGACAACGACTGGATCGATCAGCTTGTGCAGTTGCGCAAGGATGCCCTGGAAACAGCACTGGCGTTCGATGATGACGCATTCATGACCTTCGTTGAGACCGGTGAATATGACCCGGCCATGCTCAAGTCCTGTATCCGCAAGGGTACTGTGACGGGCCAGCTGGTACCGGTCTTCTGCGGTTCCTCATTCAAGAACAAGGGTGTCCAGCAACTGCTGGATGCAGTGATCGCATACATGCCCTATCCGGGCGAAAACGGTGGCATCTCGCTGGTTGATGTGGACGGCAATGTCATCGGGACGCAGGAGGTGCTCGATGATGCGCCGGCCCGCGCGCTGGCTTTCAAGGTTATCAATGACCAGTTCGGCGCCCTGACCTTTGCCCGCATCTATTCAGGCGTGATCAAGAAGGGCGATACCCTGATAAATGTCACGCGCGGCAAGAAGGAGCGTGTAGGCCGCATCGTCGAAGTTCAGGCAAACGCCACCAAGGACGTCGATGAAGTCCGTGCAGGGGATATCTGTGCTTTTGTGTCCATGAAGGATACCGAGACCGGTGATTCGCTGAGCGATCCGGCGCATCCGGCCTTGCTGGAGCGCATGCGCTTCCCTGACCCTGTGATCAGCGTCTCTGTCGAACCCAAGACCCGTACCGATATCGACAAGATGTCTACGGCACTCTACAAGATGGCCAAGGCCGATCCGTCGCTGCGACTTGAGGTCGACAAGGAAACCGGTCAGACCGTGCTGAAGGGCATGGGTGAACTGCATCTTGAAGTGACAATTGACCGGATGCGCACCGAGTTGGGCGTAGAGGCCAATATGGGCAAGCCGCGGGTCAGCTTCCGTGAAGCCTTTGGTATGCCTCTCGAGCACATCTATACGCACAAGAAGCAGTCGGGTGGTTCCGGACAGTATGCCGAGATCAAGATGATCTTCGAGCCACTGCCCGCCGGATCGGGTATCGAGTTTTCCGATGAAGTCGTCGGTGGCCGCGTACCGCGTGAGTACATCCCGTCTGTCGAGCATGCGATTCGCACCGAATCGAAGCGCGGTCAGATTGCGGGCTATGAAGTAGTGGATTTCAAGGCTCGCCTGATCGATGGCAAGTATCACGATGTAGACAGCTCTGCACTGGCCTTCGAGATTGCCGGACGGGCCTGCTTTCGCGAGGCGCACAAGGCCAGCCGGCCGAAGCTCCTCGAGCCGATCATGGCCGTTGAAACAGTCACCGAGTCTGACTACCTGGGTGAGATCATCGGTGATTTCAACCGGCGGCGTGGCCAGATCAGCGAACAGGGGCAAAAAGGCCCGCAGGCTTTCGTGCAGGGCTTTATTCCACTGGCCGAGATGTTTGGCTACATCAACTGGTTGCGTTCAGCGACCAGCGGACGGGGTACCTTCACGATGGAATTTGCCCGTTATGCCGAGGTATCCGCCGGTCTGGTGGACAAGCTCATGGAGAAGGAAGTCCGCTGAGCGGAGCCTGCCTCAGAACGAGAAGAGAGCCGGCCTTATGGCCGGCTTTTTTTTGGGCGAGGGGTGCCCTGAGCCTGTGCCGATAATCAGGATGAGCGTTTGCTGAAGCTGCCCCGTGCAGTCAGACGGCCTATCGTCTCGTCGAGCACCTTCCCGGTACCCGCATCGTCCATTGTCGGAAGGTTTTTCGGCCAGACCGGTTGTGCATAAATCTTCTGATAGATCTCCGTACGCAGGTACGGCAGCCAGTTCTGGAATCGCGCATGCTCACGATAGTGGCGCAGCGCATCGATATTGATCTCGGATGCCACATAGCAGTCGTCGACTACATTGCTTTGGGCCAGCACCTCACCCTTGTAGCCGACAATCATCGAGCGTCCGCCCAGTGCGCCGCCAATCGTCGTCGGTGGGTTGCCCGGCATGATCAGGGCGCCGCAGTTGGGTGCCAGCAGATAAGCGGTGTTGTCGACAGCGCGAGCCCGGTTCTGTATGTCCCAGATCCCGCGTGACACCCAGGGTTCGGGCAGGGATGCCCGATACATGATCTCGGCGCCATTCAGTGCAAACCCGCGGTAACTCTCGGGGAATGCGCCTTCAACGCCAACGCTGCCGCCGATATTGCCGATCTCGGTCTTTGCCACCGGAAAGAAAGCATCCAGCGTATCGCCATTCTCCTTGATCCACTGCTCGTAAACATCGTGCGGCGTTGTCGAATGCTCGACAAACAGCACGACGTTCTTGCGGTGCTTGTAGATGATCTGGCCCGCAGGGTCGATGATGAACACGGTATTGAAGAACCGGTCGGGATACTGCGGCAGTTTTTCCTTCAGTTGGGCGATCAGAAAAATACCGTGCTGCCGGGCCTTGCCGGCCAGATAGTCGGACTCAGGCCCGGGAATTTCGGCTGCCATGGTCGCCGCATATTCTGCGGATGACAGGTGCAGGATTTCGTCGGCAAATCCCTGGATGCAACCTTCGCCCAGCGCAACGAGCCGTACCGGCAGCTCAAGTGCGCAGATATGGCATACCAGATCGAGCATATTGCCGATGTGTGTGAGGTTTCTTTCAGTCTCTGACCGTGTCGCGCAATGGCGAACGGTGGTCTGCAGGGCAACGGCAATATAGGGGTCTGTCATCGCTATGACTTCTTCAGCAGATAATCAGCAAGCCGGATTTCATCTGCACCCGGGATGATCGGGCGCAGCATTTCTTCACGGTCCTCGATATCCTTGGTTGCATCGATGGCCAGTCGCAGGGAGCCCTTGTCACCCTTGGCGCAACGCTCAAGTTCCCAGCTCCTGACATCCGGAATCACGCGGAACTTTTCAGCACGCGCGACGCGCGTGTACATGGCCCATTCGACATCGCCGAGATCGTGCACATTTACGTCCTCGTCGACCACGATAATGCGCTTGGTGATGCGGCTGACCGGGAAAAACCCGCCGGCCGCCTTGAACGCGGCCTCAATGAGCGCCATCGGTTCCGCATCATTCTGCTTGCGGATGGAAATGACGATGTGCGCCATTGCACCCATGCGGGGTTCGAGAAAAACATCGATATCCACGATGCCGGTCAACTGGCTGCGCAGTGCGTCGATCAGTGCGCGTCGGATCGAAAAAGTGGCAATGGAGCCCAGCGTGTTGTGTTCCGGGTTTCGCCCCGCAAGGATCGAATAGAACATCGCATCCTTGCGATGGGTGATAGCAGTGACTTCAGCGACCGGTGCAGTTTCCAGACCGTACTGTCCGGCGAATTCACCAAGCGTGTTATCGATATTGCCTGTAAACCTGACCTCGGCCTCGATGATCATTTCGGCATTGGCCGGCACCAGCAGATCACTGGTTTCGCACTTGACCAGATCGATGGCTTTGCCCTGCAGGCCACCAGCCAGGTCCAGTTCAGACTGATCGGGAGGCAGTTTGCAGGCTGCCGCCATCTGCAGTGCTGGCTCGACACCGATTGCCAGTGCGACCGGCATCGATTCGCCGCGCTGCTCGGCATGCTGGTAGAACTTGCGGAGGTCAGACAGGGAACTGGCATTAACGGCCAGGGTGTTCGGCCCCAGGATCAAGGATCGGTATACCCCGACATTCAATTGCCCGGTGTGCGGGTTGCGCGAGATGCCGCAGGCCGCTGTGAGAAACGGTCCGCTATCCAGTTCGAAAAAAGTTGGTACGGGCAGGTCGGGGAGGTCAATCTGTGCACCGCGGCGGACGACTTCCTTGACCGTTGCAGTTGGTACTTCGCGCGGAGCAATGAGATTGCGCTTGGCGGCTTCAAACCGGGCATCCAGATCGTCAGCAGTAAACGGCTTGCCGGGCGTACTGCCGAGCGCCCAGCCGAAGCACTCGATACGGTTCAGCAGGCCACCGATGACAGGGAATCGCGCGCCTATGACGTTTTCAAAGATGAATGCGCGCCGCTGCCGGTCGATCTGCTCCATGACAGCTGCCATCTCGAATTCGGGATCCACCGGGCGGCTGATGCGGTACAGCTCACCACGCTCTTCAAGAAGTCTTGCAAGTCCTCTGAAATCCAGCACGGACGTCTCTCCTGCAGCAGGCGTTCCGGGAGCCCTATTCTAAACAATGTATCTGGCCTGCTGCCGGGCTTGAATGCCGTGTCCGCCAGTCAGACTGTCCCTGCCGGTGGCCCGGCGTTACCATTTACTGGAAGCGCCCCACTGGGGCGGGTTGTAATCACGCATGTATGGGAGTTGCATCATGAGCTATCAGGAACCGGGAAATGAGCTTTCAGCAAGGACGCGGGACATGCATCGCGCTATTGAGTCCCTCAAGGAAGAGCTCGAGGCCGTCGACTGGTACAACCAGCGAGTTGATGTTTGCCAGGACGAGGAACTCAAGGCAATCCTTGCGCATAACCGCGACGAGGAAAAGGAGCATGCATCCATGCTCATCGAGTGGATTCGCCGCAATGATCCCGTGATGTCCAAAGAGCTGAAAGACTACCTGTTCACGACGAAATCGCTTGCACATGACTGAGCAAGGTGAGCAGCGTCGACGGATACTCTATTGAGCGCCCTGGAGCAATTCCTGGCTGAGCTGGCCAGCGCCTTGCAGCAGGAAGAATGCTGGGGTCTGGTCTTGAGTCAGCCTCAGGCAACCCCGCCTGATGGTGTATCGGGCCAGGTATCCAGGCTCAGTGTGCGCCCGCTCGAGATATCGGGCCAGCGACGCTACCAGCTTGCCGAACGCTGCGGGAAGCAGGAGTTTCATCGCAACCTGAATGCGGATGAGTTGCTTGAGCGGGTTGCCGCACAGCTGGGCAAGGACTTTTCACACGCTGATCTGTTCACAAAATCAGCTGATTTGTCCTTGCGTATTGCTGGCGGGGGCAAGGTGCGCATGACGCGAGGGAAACCCTCCCGTGCAGCACCCGCGCTCAGCCACGACCGGCGCAAGCAATACATCATTCCCGAGGGCCAGCCTTGCGCCTTCATGCAGGCCATTGGTGTCATGACCCCCACCGGTCAGGTGAAGGCTGCCAGGCAGGCCAAGTTCCGGCAGGTGAACCGGTTTCTGGAACTGGTGGCTGATGTCTTGCCGGAACTGCCTGCTACCGGCACCTTGCAGATCATCGACTTTGGTTGCGGCAAGAGTTACCTGACCTTCGCGCTGCATCATCTGCTGAGCAATATCCACCACCGCGAGGTTCAAATCGTCGGGCTTGATCTGAAGGCGGAGGTCGTACGCGACTGCCAGCGTATTGCCGATCAGCTGGAATGTCGTGGCCTGCGCTTCGAAGTCGGCAATATCGACGGTTATGCACGATCTGGCCCGCTGGATCTGGTAGTCACGCTGCATGCTTGCGATACGGCCAGCGATGCCGCTCTTGCCCAGGCGATACGCTGGCAGACGCAGGTGATCCTTGCGGCACCATGCTGCCAGCATGAAGTAGCCGGCCTGCTTTCGGCCGACGTGCTGCCCGCAATGCTGGGGTTTGGCATCCTCAAGGAGAGATTTGCTGCGCTGGCGACAGATGCACTGCGTGCCGCAATCCTGGAGCGGGCGGGGTATCAGACGCAGATCGTCGAATTCGTCGATCTTGAACATACGCCCAAGAACCTGTTGCTGCGGGCGATCCGCAGGGAACGTCCTGATCTGGCGTCCGCTGCTGCATACGAGTTACTGAAAAGCCAACTCGGCATCCGGGAATTCAGCCTGGAGCGTTTGCTGGCATCACCACCGGTTTCATGAAACCGGAAATCCCCGACCACGCCAACTCCCTGAACGTGGAGCCCATCGGCTTTGTCAGGACCAGTGCAAGCAGCAGGATTGAGGCGCCACGTCAGCCCGGTGCTGCAGTTGATGTCATGGGGCGTATCGAGTTGTTTCCGGGCAATAACTTCGAGCACGCGTTGCAGGATCTCGATGGCTGGGACTATATCTGGGTGGTGTTCTGGTTCCACCTGAACACCACGTGGCGCCCCAAAGTACTGCCACCACGCAGTTCTTCGGGGCGCAAGGGCGTGTTTGCCACGCGTGCACCCTATCGGCCAAATCCGATCGGACTATCTGCCTTGAAACTGGAGCGTATCGACGGACTTACGCTTCATGTGCGGGGTGTGGATATGCTGGATGGCACGCCGGTACTCGATCTCAAACCCTATGTGCCCTATACGGATGCATATCCGGCGGCCCGCAGTGGTTGGCTTGATGATGCAGGGCAGCGACAGAGTGGGGCGTCACCTGCCGATCCGGTCAGTCCCTGCCTGATCAGTTTCTCACCGCTAGCCCTGGAGCAGGCCAGCTGGATCGAAGCGCATACCGGACTGGCCATCCACGACCGGATTGTCGCGACACTATCGCTGGGAGCTGAGCCCCATCCGTATCGGCGTATACGGCGTGAAGAGGACATGCTCCGTCTGGCAGTCAAGGAATGGCGTATTCATTTCAGACTGGATAGCACCACAGTGTTGGTGGAAACGATCAGTTCTGGTTATCGCGCTGCACAGTTGGCAATGCCAGACAATCCGCTGATCGAGACACACCGGCTATTCACCCGGGCTTTCGCCCGATGATCCATCAGCGATTCCTGAGCTGTCATAACGTGAGTAGTGTCACAGGCACGAAGCCGCGATCGGCGTAGCCTGCCTCCTGCAACGATATGAATCGGAGTGGGCAATTTTAGATTTTCTCTCTATTTTTGACAGGTTGCGGCGGCCTGCCAGTCGACGGGAAGAGGGTTATCAGAGCATTCATCCGCGCGATAACTTCTATCAGTCCTCAGCTTTCTTTCCGATGCCATTCGCCCTGGTCACTACGGTCAGTGAAATGGGGCACACCTCCATTGGGCCATATTCCCTGTGCTTTCCGCTGGACATCATCGAAGAGCCATCCATGCTCCTGGTGGCTCGCGCAGGCTCCAATACCTGTAACAATCTTCGGCATGGCAGCAAAGCTGCCCTGAACTTCATTGAATTCAGAAAGAGCTGGCTCCGACATGTAGTGAATCTGGGCTATCCAGGGCTCGACCCGGTAGAAAAGATGAAGAATATTCCCTTCAAGCTGGCGGCCAGTCCCAATGCCAAGTATGCCGGGGATCCGAGCTACCCGTTGATCATGCAGGACGCATTCCAGGTTTTCGAATGCGAGGTGGACGGGTCGTTCAGGTATGAACCCAAACGTGACACTGATGCTTCAGCCGTAGAGCAGTTCTGGCGCCTGAAAATCACAAATGTCCTGCTGAAGGACTCAGTCCATGCACGATTGATGGAGCAGAAGGAGTTCCCCGGAGTACCGATCTCCTATGGTTTCCGGCATAACGATGCCGGTGATGCGCGCTTTTTCTTCTGCTCACACAACAAACCCTTTGCCGTCGATGTACCGAAACCAGAAGGGGCAAAAAGCAGCCATATCTACTATGTGGCAAACAAACTCGATCCACAGGTGCGTTTTGACGAGGCGGCCTGCGGTCTGCTCATCGATGTGCCGGGTGTGTTCCTCAAGGTTGCCCTGAAGGGCATAGTGAAGGAAGCCAAGTCGCAGGGCGTGACGATGGTGGACACCGATTTCATGAAAAAATGCAATGCGAAGCGCAAGGCTGCCTGAGCAGGCTTATTTCACCGGGACAAACCCGATTGGGACTGGTGCGAAGACTGCTGTCTCGATGGGTAAATAATCCACTTTGATGATACTCAGATCTTCAGTCCCTGCAGGGGCCTGAAATGTCAGCCGGTCGCCAGCCTGTGCCTTGAGCATCGCGCGTGCCAGTGGTGAGACCCAGCTGATACGACCCAGCGAGAGATCGATCTCATCGACTCCAACGATGGTAATCGTATGCAGTGCGCCCTGCTGCCCCTGATAACTGACTGTTGCACCAAAAAAAATCTGCTTGGCACGATCGCCGCTGCGCGGCTCCTCCGGGTCAATGATCTCTGCCAGATCGATACGCTGGCCGAGAAAGCGGATGCGCCGGTCAATTTCCCGCAGGCGTCGCTTGCCGTACTGGTAGTCGGCATTTTCACTGCGATCACCATTTTTGGCGGCCCATGAAACGACAGCGGTGACTGCCGGCCGTTCCTTGTTCAGCAGGTACTGGAGTTCATCCTTGAGGCGCTGGCAGCCACCCGGGGTTATGTAGTTTCGGGTGCCTGCGGGCAGCGTCGGCGCTGCCGATTTGCTGGCTGCGGTATCGTCGTTGTCGTCATCGGGATCTGGCTCCCGTGTGAATGCCTTGTTCATCAGTACGCTCCGCCGTTCAGGCAAGCCTACGCCATATACAGCCCGTCGGGGTCACCTCATCTGGTATAAACACAACCCCCAAAGTATCTGGAGTTGCTCCGTGGCTACAAAGCAGTATTCAAGTCCGCCTGCCATGCAGGTAGAAACCAACCGCACCTACAAGGCGGTGATTGAAACGGAAAAGGGCAGTATTGAGATCGAACTGTTCCCGGAACATGCGCCTAAAACCGTCAATAATTTTGTATTCCTCGCCCGCGACGGTTTTTATGACGGCGTGGTTTTTCATCGCGTTATCGCTGATTTCATGGTTCAGGGCGGTGACCCGACGGGTAGCGGGCGTGGTGGTCCGGGTTACCGTTTTGAGGACGAGTTTGAAGGTAATCCGTTGCGCCATGAGCGGGGCGTGCTGTCGATGGCCAATGCCGGTCCAGGGACCAATGGCAGTCAGTTCTTTATCACGCATGGACCGCAGCCACACCTTGACGGCCGGCACACCGTATTTGGCAAGGTCAGCAAGGGCCTGGAGGTCGTCGATGCCATCGAGCAAGGCGATACGATGATCAAGGTAACGATCGACTAGATCGCTGATTCGTGCCAATAAAAAGGGGTGCCGGTATCACTACCGGCACCCCGTTCATCTCGAACAGACTAAGCCGACTTAAGCCTCGTCAGCCGCCTTGCGTGCAGCACGGTTCTTGAACAGCGGAATTGCCTCAAGAACCCAGTTGCCGCTGGTGCGACGACCCGGGCACGGGATCGCATACATCTTGTCCTGGGCATGACGCTCCTTGAACGTCTTCCAGTTGATGCGCCAGCCCTTTTCATCGAACTTGGCCAGCCACTCGCGGTAGGCAACGACAGCCTTGTCGGCCGGCATCAGCACTTCCTTGATGTTGTTCATCGGCGTCTGGACGGGCTCCAGGTCGCTCAGAATGGCGATGTCCTGACCAGCGATGACCTTGTTGCGGGCATGGATCGGACCATCTTTATCTGGCTCAAGCAGGAAGTTCCGCATGTTCAGGAAGAAGATCCTGGTGTTGTGCTCGTCCACCGGCTGCTCGAAGAAGTACTGCCGGAACATCTTGTCTTCAGTGATGGTGATATAGGTCGGCATGATGTTTGGACCATAGGTACCGCCACCGGCAAAGATGTTGGTGGTTGTGGTCTTCGTATTGCCCCATGGCGTCTGCTGTCCGCCTGCCGTGATGTGATCAGACTGTGGCAGCGGCGGAGAGTCGAACTCGTGCATGAACCAGAAGCCCCAGCCCTGACGGTGATCTTCAGTCTGGTAATCGCGGACCTTGTAGGTGTCGCGATTTATGGCCGAGTGACCATGGGTCGGATGCACGAACTCATTGTGTGCCGGATCCAGGCCGTTCTCCATCGAGCGCTCAAAGTAGAAGGGGACTTCGAGTATCAGCACCTGGTTGGCACGCCAGCCGGGCTGGCCATATTCTTCGATGTTCAGCAGGGGCGGGCGTGTCGCTTCCGGCTCATCGCCGAGGAAGGCAAATACGATGCCGTACTTTTCCTGCACAGGATAGGAGTCAACCTTGGCGCGCGGCGGCGGCTTGGTGCCGTAGCCGATCGACGGAATGTTTTTGCACTCGCCGTCGCCACCGAATTCCCAGCCATGGTAGGGACAGACGATGCAGTTGTTGACGATGCGTGGCTTGCCGGCCAGTGACCAGCCACCGCCCAGCGATGCACCACGGTGGGTACAGGTATCGCTCAGTACGTGGGCTGTGCCGTCATCGTCACGGAAGGCAACGAGATTGCAACCAAGCACTTTGACTTTCTCGGGCTTGCCGGGACCGAGGTCTTCACTGCGAACAATCGGGTACCAGAAATTTATATACACGCCATTACTCCTCTTGAGAATCTCGGGAAAACTTAAGTTATTTATCGCTCAGCTGACCCGTAAACACCCTGATCTAGATCAGGTCGGCCTGCTTTACTTCAAGGTGCGTCACGTCACGCAGAGCCACCCGACTGCAGGGTAGTCGAAGCAGTTTTTTCGCTGCTTTTTCCTCGTTGCGCATCGAGGGCACGAGGAAAAAGCACCTTGTTCTCCTTGTACATGTGCTCCTGCATGTCCTGGTCAAAACGCGCGATCCCGGCCAGCATCTGCTGCCAGGTCGCATCGGCACCGGCTGGCGCAGTATAGGAGTCGGTCAGTTCGCGCATCTTCTGCAGCGTCTTGGTGGCTGCCTCGTGTTCAGTTTCCATGCACGCGATCGGGCCGCCAACGGCATCGCCACAACGTGTGGGTTTGACCGCACCGCGGACCGCAAGATCGCGAACCATCGCGAACAGCGCTTCTTCCTCATGTGCCAGATGGGACTCGAGCTCGACAGCTATGTTCTGCATCTCGATATTGAGGGCAGCGAGCCGTTCGTCACTGGTATGGGCTGCGGCCACCTGGCTGGTCAGCCCGGTCAGCACCGGCAGGTTTTCCCGCAGATACCGGTGATGAACCTGTTCGATATGCTCGACCAGCTCGACCAGCGGCATGGCTTTAAATGGCGCGATATCGATCGGCGCCACTTCTTCCGGGACATTGGCCGACTGCAGCATCATGAGCAGGATCCCGGGGTTGAAACCGAAGCTCCAGCACAGCTCGCCAATCGTGACATCCGGGTCGTCGCCGGGCCGGAAAATACCGGTAGAAACAAGCGTCCGCATCAGCCCTGCAGGACCGTTCTGCAGTTCAGCAACCTTGCTGCGGGCGGTGAGAGTCAACATATCCAGTCTCCTTCGGAATAGCGTGGCATGACGCTCAATCCGGATCGGCGTCATCCTTGACAGATACAACATGCCTCAGGCGTGGGGCAAGCCATATAAGGGTTTTCACGCAAGCCGTCTGTCATGAGCCTGATATGCTGCACCTTGGACAAGGTGCCATTTATGCGGAGTGAGACGATGACGACCAAGTATCTGCTGCAGGAATCAGAACTGCCGACCCATTGGTACAACGTGGTAGCTGATTTGCCCAGCCCGCCGCCACCGCCGCTGGGTGCAGATGGCAAGCCGGCAACGCTCGATGCCCTGGCGGCGATCTTCCCACCCGGGCTGATCGAGCAGGAAGTCAGTGCCGAGCGCTGGATTCCGATTCCGGAGGAGGTGCGGGAGATTCTCAAGCTCTGGCGTCCAAGTCCCCTGTACCGGGCGCACCGCCTGGAGGCGGCGTTGAAGACTCCGGCCCGTATCTATTACAAGAACGAAGCGGTGAGTCCCACCGGTTCGCACAAGCCAAACACCTCGATTCCACAGGCTTATTACAACAAGCTCGCCGGCATACGACGTCTGGCCACTGAGACAGGCGCCGGGCAATGGGGCTGCTCGCTGGCGCTCGCCGGTCAGCTGCTCGGACTTGAGGTCCGTGTCTATATGGTCAGGGTCAGTTACGAGCAGAAGCCCTATCGGCGCTCGATGATGCAAACCTGGGGTGCGGAGGTTTTTGCCAGCCCGAGCAATCTCACTGCCGCGGGACGACAGATCCTGCAGAAGAATCCCGATACGCCAGGCTCACTGGGGATGGCCATCTCGGAGGCGGTTGAAGAGGCTATCGGCCGGTCTGATACCAACTACGCACTGGGCTCGGTTCTCAACCACGTCATGCTGCACCAGACAGTGATCGGTATCGAGGCGCGGAAGCAGATGGCGCTTGCAGATGATTATCCGGATGCAGTGTTTGGCTGCTGTGGCGGTGGTTCAAATTTTGCCGGCATTGCCTTCCCGTTTTTTGCCGACAAGGCAGCAGGACGCGAGGTCCGGCTGGTTGCCGTCGAGCCGACCTCCTGTCCAACGCTGACCAAGGGTATCTATACCTACGACTTCGGCGATGCCACCGGTCTGACGCCGCTGCTGAAGATGCATACCCTCGGCCATGATTTTGTGCCGCCTGGTATTCATGCCGGCGGTTTGCGCTATCACGGTGCCTCGCCGCTGGTCAGCCAGTTGGTCGATGCAGGGCTGGTCGAAGCCGTGGCAATCCCTCAGATGGAAACCTTCGAGGCCGGCCTGCTGTTTGCCCGGACGGAAGGGATCGTGCCGGCACCGGAATCCACGCATGCCATCGCGGCCACAATCCGTGAGGCGCGGCGTTGCACGGAAACAGGACAGAGTCAGGCGCTGTTGCTGAACCTCTCGGGTCATGGTCATTTCGACATGACGTCCTATGACCGTTACTTTGCCGGTGAACTGCGCGACTACGACTATCCTGCAGAGGCCATCCGGGAATCCCTGGCACACTTGCCAAAGTTCACTTGAATCGCTGCTACTGGTCAGTCGCGCGGTTGCGTGGCCGGATCGGGGAAGAGCACTGAGCTGTAGCCGAAGCGGCTGAAGTCACGAATCCGCATCGGGTACAGTTTGCCGATCAGGTGATCGCACTCGTGCTGCACGACGCGGGCATGGAAACCTTCTGCCACGCGATCGATGGGCTGGCCGAGTGCGTCATAAGCCCGGTAACGGATGCGGCTGAAGCGCGGCACAACGCCATTCATCCCGGGTACTGACAGACACCCTTCCCAGTCTTCTTCTTCCTCCGGGCCGAGCGCTTCAATCACAGGGTTGATGAGTATGGTTTCGGGGACTGCGGGGGCATCCGGATAGCGGTCGTTGCTGTCGAAGCCCATGATCACCACGGCCAGATCCACGCCGATCTGCGGTGCGGCCAGGCCGACTCCTTCAGCGGCGGTCATCGTCTCGAACATGTCACGGATCAATTCCTGCAGGGCAGGAGTGTTGAACTGCACAACCGGCTGTGCAATCCGGAGCAGGCGGGGATCGCCCATCTGCAATATTTCGTGTATGGCCATGCGCAGAGTCTCGCTGAATTTTGTCGGGTCGTCGACCGGTTTATCAGCCTTGTATCCGTGGCTGGCCGGACAACCAGTTGCGTACCGCGCTGACGGGTTCTACATCGGCATACTTCAGCATCAGATCGCAGAGACTGGAGAAGTGCGGTATCTCGTGCTTGTCCGCCACACATTCTTCCACGACGATCACCCGGTAGTTGCGTGCCAGTGCATCGACGGCGCTGGCACGTACACAGCCCGAGGTGCTGCCGCCAGTCAGTATCACGGTGTCCACGCGGTGCCAGGTCAGCAGTGAGGCGATCGGTGTCTCATGAAATACGCTCGCCATGCGTTTGTTGAAGATGGCATCGTGGTCCGGATCAATGTGCAGCCGCGGGTCCAGCTGCGCGCGGTCGGAGCCGACCTTTATATTCTGCAGCGAGTCGAGGGTATTCGTCCGCGTTCCCCAGATGCCAGCATCGTCAGCATTGGCCATATACGCGACATAGGTCCAGATCACGGGCATGCCACGGCTACGGGTGAGAGTGGCAAGTTCGTCAATCAAGGGCAGTTGACGCGGGTCAGTCTGATAGGCGGTCTTGAAGGTAGCCAGATCGGTATAGGCACGCTGCAGGTCGATATTGATAAGTGCCGCACGCTGACCGAAACCGAACTTCGCCCGGTTTGGATTGGCTTTTACCTGCGCCCAGTACTGCCTGGGGCTGAGATCCGATGTTTCCATTGCTGGCATGGCGGCAGTGCGACTCGCGCGCGATAATGAGGGTCCACATAGTCTGCCACAGGGGGAGAGACGGGCGATGGATGCCAAGTCGATCAACTCGCTGGCCGTACAGCGCGGTGTGCGGAGTTTCTATGCTGACCTGCAAGCGGATCCGCAGGCAGTGCGCATCTGTACGGGCCTGTCCTGTCATCTGGCCGGTGCCTGCTGTCCCGATACCTCACAGTCCGATCACCCGGCACGTGCAGTTCAATGCCTCGGTTACTGTGACCGCTCGCCCGCCCGCCTGATGCCCGATGGGCAGATCGCTCTGCCGGAGGGGAGCGATCCACTCTCGATCCGGCACATCGTGCGCGAACCAATCGTCACCGCACGCATCGGCAAGGGCGACTGTTCTGCTCTCGATAGTGCACTGGCAGCGGGCGTTTACCGGGCACTGGCCCTGGCGTTGCAGAAAACGCCGGCTGAAGTACTGACTGTCATCGAAAGCTCCGGTGAGCAGGGTCGGGGTGGTGCCGGGTTTCCCACCGGGCGCAAGTGGCGGCTGGCAGCCGATGCTCCCGGGCAGGATCGCTATGTAGTCGCCAATGGCGACGAGGGTGATCCAGGTTCATTCATCGACCGCATCCTCCTCGAGCATGATCCCCACGCGGTACTCGAAGGTATGGCGCTGTGTGCCTTTGCGATCGGTGCCCATGAAGGGGTGGTCTACATCCGCTCCGAGTATCCGGCGGCACAGGCCAGGATGGCAGCTGCGATCAGTGCAGCACGGGCGGCCGGGTTGCTCGGTATTGCAGTCTGCGGCTCCGCATTCAGTTTCGAGGTGCGCATCGTCACCGGGCACGGCAGTTATGTCTGTGGCGAGGAAACGGCGCTGCTCAACGCCATCGAAGGGCGACGCGGTGAGGTTCGCGTGCGTCCGCCTTACCCGGCTGCACAGGGCCTGTACGGTCAGCCGACAGTCGTCAACAATATCGAGACACTGGTCAACATTCCGTGGATCGTTGAACGTGGCGCCGAAGCCTTCCGCAAGTTGGGCACTTCGAGTTCACCCGGCACCAAGGCCTTTTGTTTCAATCAGGGTTTTGCCCGGCCGGGAATTGTCGAAGCAGAGTTCGGCCTGTCGCTCCGCGAACTGGTGGAAGTACACGGTGGCGGCGGACGCGGTAGTGCACCACTCGCGGGTATCGCCCTCGGCGGCCCGATGGGTAGCATCCTGCTGCCCGGGGAATGGGACGTACGACTGGATTACCGGGAACTTGCTGAACGGGGCATACATGCCGGTCACGGTGGACTGGTGGCCTTGCCAGCTGGTACTGACTGGCAGGCACTGCTGCTCCATTGGCTGGAATTCATGGTCGCAGAATCATGTGGCAAGTGTGTCCCGTGTCGACTGGGTTCGGCGCAGGCGCTGGACCTCGTGCAACAGGGCACTGCTGCTGAAGTAGCAGGAAAACTGCCGGCTCTCCTGGACCTGATTGCGACCACCAGCCTGTGCGGTTTTGGACAGTCCATGCCCGCACCCATCGAGCGGCTGCGCTGCCTGGCGCAGGCTTCCGGAGCAGGCCGATGACGATGCAACTGCGAATCGATGACGTGGAGGTGCAATGTGCGCCCGGCGATACCTTGCTGGAAGCAGCACGTCACGCCGGTCTCGGTGACCGTATTCCGACACTGTGTCATCTGGCCGGATCTGTACCGGAAGGCGGGTGTCGGCTCTGCCTGGTTGAGATCGATGGTTGTGAGCGGCCCGTGGCCGCCTGCCATTCCGCAGCCGAGGCTGGCCAGGTGGTCCGCACCTCGAGTCCGCGGCTGTACGAACTACGCCGTGGCTTGCTGCAACTCTGGGCAGATGCTGTGCCGGCCGCCGCCGCTGAGCCGCTATCGGGCGGGCATCAGCGCGGCGACTTTGTTGAATTGCTTGCACGCCATGGCCTGAGTCCGGCTGCAGAGCTTGTATCGCCTGCAGAACCGAACGCCATACATCCCTATCTGCGGTTTTCTGCCGAGCGTTGCCTGGTCTGCCGGCGTTGTGTGCAAGTCTGTGCCGACCTGCAGGGGCAGTTCGTCTACGGTATTGGACAGCGCGGCCGGGATACCGGGCTGCTGTTTGGCGTCGATGAAAACTTCGATACTTCGGCTTGCGTCAGCTGTGGTGCGTGCGTCGAGGTTTGTCCTACCGGAGCACTGTTCGATCTGGATCGTGCAACTGTGAATCAAACAGACGGGAACGCATCGATACGTTCGGTATGTGGCTATTGCGGGGTAGGCTGCAATATCGATGTGACGGTCTCGGCGGGCACCGTGACGCAGATCAGCGGCACGCCGCAGGCTGCCGTGAACCACGGTCACCTGTGTGCAAAGGGCCGTTATGCTCATGCCTACCAGCAATCACCGGAACGTCTCACCACGCCCTTGCTGCGTATGGACGGTGTGCTGAAGCCGGTCAGCTGGCCAGAGGCGATCGATTGGCTGGCCGGACGACTGACGTCGATTCGTGCTGCATACGGGCCAGACGCATTGGGTGCGATGAGTTCATCCCGCTCAACCAATGAAGCAGCCTATCTGTTGCAGAAACTGTTTCGCAGCGTGATCGGCACGAATAACGTGGACTGCTGCGCGCGGGTCTGCCACTCATCGACGGCGCTGGGTTTGCAGATCACCACCGGCACCGGGGCCGCGAGCGCTTCATATGCTGATATCGAGCGTGCTCATACGATTGTTGTGGCCGGCGCAAATCCTACCGAGGCGCACCCAGTGGTCGGTGCGCGAATCAAGCAGGCAGTCCGGCGTGGTGCACGCCTGATCGTCATCGATCCACGCAGCATCGAGCTGTGCGGATGGGCGGACATTCACCTGCAGCTCAAGCCGGGTACTAATGTACTGCTGTTCAACGCACTCGCCCGTGTGCTGATTGAAGCTGAACTGATCGATGCGCAGTATCTCGATCAGCGCACCGAAGGACTGGAGGCCTTGCGTCGTTTTCTCCTGGCCACAGATCAGGCCGAGGCGGCACGGGAAACCGGTGTGCCACTCGATCTGTTGCGTGCTGCAGCGCTGATGATCGGGCAGACCAGCATGGATACAGGCAGCGGCTGTCTGTTTGTCACCGGGCTTGGTCTTTCAGAGTTGACGCAGGGAACTGATTCGGTGATGGCGCTGTGCAACCTCGCCATGCTCACCGGCAGCATCGGCAGGCCAGGCGGCGGAATGCTGCCCCTGCGCGGGCAGAACAATGTGCAGGGCAACGCTGATATGGGCGGCATGCCGGACAGGCTGACTGGCTATCAGCGGCTTGATGATGTGTCACTACAAGCGCGGCTTGCGGCCATATGGGGCAAACCGGTAGCAGAAAAGCCGGGCCTGACGATTCCGGAGATGCTCGATGCCGTGCTTGCCGGCAGCATGCGCGGACTCTGGATTCAGGGCGAGGACATTGCGCAGAGTGACCCCAACGAGCGGCATGTGCGCGCAGCCCTTTCGGCGCTCGAACTGCTGGTCGTGCAGGAATTGTTTCTCTCAGAGACAGCGCAATACGCACATCTCGTGCTGCCAGCTGCGAGTGTGCTGGAACAGGACGGAACCTTCACCAATGGCGAGCGGCGCATTCAGCGGGTACGCGCCGTGGTGTCACCGCCAGGCACGGCGCGCGCCGACTGGGAAGCCACACAGGCGGTTGCCAATGCGCTCGGCGCAAACTGGAGCTACGCCAGTCCCGCTGCAGTGATGGATGAGATTGCACAGATCGCACCGAGCTTGTTTGGCGGCGTCAGTTATGCACGCCTGGATGGCGATGGACTGCAGTGGCCGTGCCCGACGGCAGAGCATCCCGGTACGGCCACCGTACACGCGGATGCTTTCGTGCGTGGTCGGGGACGGCTGATGGCGCTGCCCTATGTGCCGACCCCGGAACAGCAGACCGCTGACTATCCGCTATTGTTGATCACCGGTCGCGTACTGCAGCATTACAACGTCGGCACGATGACTCGGCGCACGCCGAACCGCGAACTGGAGGATGCCGATTATCTGGAGATCAATCCGCAGGATGCAGTTGCTGCCGGTATCGCGGATGGTGGAGCAGTGCGTGTGCGCAGCCGCTATGGCAAAGCAGTCGTTCCGGCACGCATCACCGGGCGGGTGACGCCCGGCTTGCTGTTCCTGTCCTTCCATTTTCCAGAAACGCATACCAATGCCCTGACGAGCCCGCTGGGCGATCCGGATTCCCACTGCCCCGAGTACAAGGTGACGGCCGTACATATTGAAGCCACTACAGACGAGGAGCTGCTTGCGACATGAGCGAACAGGACCAACGGATATTCCAGCGTTTGTATGCACGCGCCCAGCGCGCCGAAGATCTGCCCTGGCATGAGACAGAACCGCCCGCACTGCTCAGCAAGGCTTTACAGGCGCGGAAGTCTCCGGGCACGGCGCTGGATCTTGGCTGCGGTGCCGGCACTTACTCGCTGTGGCTGGCAGAGCGCGGCTACCGCGTCACGGCGCTCGATTTCATGCCACAGGCGATACGCATGGCAGGCGAGCGGGCAAAGCTGGCAGGGCTCGATATCACCGTGGCGCAGGCGGATGTCACGGCCGATGCCACCCGCCTTGCGCATCCCGGACCATTTGATGTGATTCTCGATGTGGGTTGTCTGCACGGCTTGCCCGATGTCCTGCGTCCGGCCTACAAGCGGCAAATCCTGTCCTGGCTGGCACCGGAGGGCGATTACATCCTGCTGCATTTCGGACGACGCAGTTGGTGGGATCGCTGGCCGATTGGTCCGCGACGAATCAGTCGCGCCAGCCTCCGCAGCTACTTTGCACCGGAGCTGGAGGAAGCCGCCTGCGATCCGAAAATCAGCCACGGCATGCCGCTATTCATGGGCGGCAGTGCCGAGATCGGACGTTACTGGTTCAAGCGCAGTCGGGCGCGTACTTCTGCAGGCGTTACACCTGATTCGCGCAAGGCGGCGAGCGTCTGAGTCTGATCTCGTTTGGCCAGCCGGCGACCGTTGGCGTCGCGGATCAAGGGGTGATGGCGGTAGCGGGGTGTGGCGAAACCCAGCACGGTCTGCAGCAATCGCTGCACATGTGTGGCGGTGAACAGGTCTTCACCCCGGCTGACCAGCGTGATGCCTTGCTCATGGTCATCGATCACCACCGCGAGGTGATAGCTGACGCCAACATCGCGGCGGCCCAGCACGATGTCTCCGAGCACGCCCGGCTGCAGCGCAATCAGACCGTGTTCTCCACCGGTACCACGACCGGTTTCCAGAAAGCCTTCCAGTGGTACCGGGATGGCTTGCAGGCAGGCTGCTATATCCAGGCGGACTGCGTGGGGTTCACCGGCAGCAAGTCGTGACGCTCGTACACCAGCATCAAGCGCGCGGCATGTGCCCGGATACAGCGGACCCTCAGGTCCCTGCGGTGCGGATTGCATGCCTGCGATTTCATCAGCGATATCCCGGCGTGTGCAGAAACACGGATAGGTCAGTCCACGGGCCGTCAGCATGGCAAGTTGGTGACGGTAATCAGCCATGCGCTCTGATTGGCGACGCACCGGGCCGTCCCAGTCGAGCCCCAGCCACTGCAGTTCGTCGATGATCTGTGCAGTAAATTCCGGGCGGCAACGGCTGGCATCGATATCCTCGATGCGCAGCAGGAAACGGCCGCTGCTGTCCCGGGCGGCGGTATGCGCCAGCAGTGCCGAGTACGCGTGCCCGAGATGCAGGCCACCAGTGGGGCTGGGTGCAAAGCGTGTGATTTCCGACACTGCCATGATCGATTCATTATGCCGCGCTCTTACATAAGGCGCTGAAATCTTCGGTATGGGTCGCACATCGGAGCAGGGTTGTTTACTATCGGTGCCATGTTTCCGCTTCGCCAGTTACCGATCCTCCTGTGTGCTGTAGTCTTCACGCTACTGCCCGCAATTGTCATGGCAGACTACCGTAGCGACATCGGCTACACAGCCCTGCAACAGGAACTTGGTACGGCGACTCCCGACGGTACAGGCATACGGGTCACCCAGGTTGAAGGCAGCGAGCAGGTCGATGGCCAGAACGCCTGGTTCCCTGACCCTTCTCATGCGGAGTTTGTCGGCAAGACTATCAGCAACGCATCCGGTGCGCCGGCCGGGCTCTATTCCAGTCACGCCACCAGTGTGGGTGGCAGCTTTTACGGCATCGCACGGTCAGTCGCACCCGGCGTGAGCAACATCACCGCCTTTTCCGCCAATGACTGGATGGGCGGCGGCGCCTTGTTGACTGTTGTTGGCAGCGGCGGTACCCAGCCGCTGTCCTCCACGAGTCGAGTTGCGAATCACAGTTATGTCGGCAGCGCACCCGGTGCTGACAGCTATGTACTGCGACGCGTGGACTGGCTGGTCGAGACCGATGAATACATACAGGTCGTTGGTCTGGGGAATGGCGCGGGAACCAGTTCCGTTGCCTTGCTCGGTTCGGCTTACAACGTGATTGCTGCCGGGCGCACCGATGGCCAGACGCAGGTCGGGTCAGTTGCCCTCGATGAAACCTATACCGCTGGCCGCACCAGACCCGACCTGGTAGACCCCTCCGACTACACCAGTACCGCAGCGCCACGCATCGCTTCGGCAGTTGCCCTGCTGGTACAGGCCGGGCACGACAACTCGACATGGTCGAGCGATCCGGTGACTACCAGCATGACCAACCGGGCGGAGATTGTGGTCCGTAATGCAGAACGTTCCGAGGTCATCAAGGCGGTACTGATGGCGGGCGCGGATCGCGTCACGCATGACAGCACTTCTGCAGATCTGCTTGGCTACCGGGCTATCAGCACAGACCAGACCGTCAATGGCCTCGATCGTCGCTACGGTGCCGGACAACTGAATGTTGCCAACAGCTACCGGATTCTCGCTGCTGGCGAGCAGGGGAGTGCCGAGGATGGCAACACGAGTGCGACTGTCGCCAGCCGCGGTTTCGACTATGACCCGTACTTCGGCGGTACTTCAGGCAGCAATACAGTAGCAAGCTATCCACTACCCATTGATGTGAAGCCGCGCCTTCTGACCGCAGCACTGGTCTGGAATCTGGACATCAATGGCGGCACAGCAAGCAGCTTCAATCCCGCCGCGACGCTACGTGACCTGAATTTGGAGGTGGTCGACCTGGCAGATGCCGGGGCCCCGGTGGTCGCTGCTTCCCAGAGCACGCTGGAGAACACGGAGAATATCTGGATAGTCATACCCGCTGGTGCGCAATATGCCCTGCGTGTAACGCGGGTGGGCTCGTTCAGGTGGGATTACGGCCTGGCCTGGCAGTTGCTCACGGACTCCGATGGCGACGGCGCCCACGATGGCCAGGACAACTGTATCGATGCGGCCAACGGCCCATTACTGCCCGATGCTGGTGGCAACAGCCAGCTCGATAGCGATGGTGACGGTTATGGCAACATCTGCGACGGCGACCTGGATAACAACGGCGGTATCGTAAACTTCGCCGATCTGGCCGCCTTCAAGGCGATGTTTGGAACCGTGAATGCGAATGGTGATCTCAACGGCAGCGGCGGTATCGTCAATTTCGCCGATCTGGCCCGCTTCAAGGCCCTGTTTGGCAAGCTACCGGGTGCCTCCGGGATCAAACCCTGACCGCGCGGCCTCGCTGAGCCCGCAGCTGGCTCTGTCGATATGAGTCGCAGCACCTGGAGTCCGCATGGTCCGGCTCCGGGCCCCGTACCGCCACCCGGCCTGCTCAACAAACTTGGCCTCAACCTGTCCGTGCTCCGTTACAGCGGGCGCGCCATCCGGCTGGTCTGGGATACGAATCGCCAGCTTGCGCTGTTTCTTGCCGGCCTGACTGTCACCACCGGCGTACTACCGGCGGTCGCTGCATGGGTTGGCAAACTGATCATCGATGCGATCGTGCTGCAGATGGGACTGGTTGCCAGCGGAGCTGTACCGGTTTATGCACAGGTCTTGCAGCTGGTTGTGTTTGAAGCCGCAGTGATTGCGTTGCTGGGTGCCGCGCAACGTGGCATCAGTGCATGCCAGTCACTGCTGAGGGCACAGCTTGGTCAGCGGGTTAACGAGATGATTCTCGAGAAAGCCCTGACCCTGGATCTCACGCAGTTCGAAGATGCCGGCTTCTACGACAAGCTGACCCGCGCACGGCGTGAGGCATCCAGTCGGCCGCTCAGTCTGGTCATGCGCAACTTCGGGCTTTTCCAGCAACTCGTATCACTGGTCAGTTTTGGCGTCTTGCTCGCACAGTTCTCACCGTGGGCGATGGCGCTGCTCGTCCTCGCTGGCCTGCCTTCCTTCGTTGCTGAAACCAAATTCTCTGGTGACACCTTCCGGTTGTTTCGCATGCGTGCACCGGAGTCGCGGCTGCAACTCTATCTTGAAACCGTACTCGCACGGGAGGACAACGCCAAGGAAGTGCAGTTGTTCCAGCTTGGTCCGCTCCTGCTTGGTCGCTACAAGAAGATCTTCAAGAAGATCTACAGCGAAGACAAGGCGCTGACGCTGAAGCGGGAAACCTGGGGTCTGCTGCTCAGCCTGTTTGGCACGATTGTGCTTTATGGCGCCTATGCCTGGATTGCCGTGAGTGCTGTTCAGGGTCTCATCACGATCGGTGAGATGACCATGTATCTGCTGCTGTTCAAGCAAGGGCAGGGCGCAGTCTCGGCGAGTCTCGCCTCGATTGGTGGCATGTATGAAGACAACCTGTATCTGACCAATCTCTATGAGTACCTGGAGCAGGCACCTGCTTATCGCTGGGGCACTTTGGCCAGCGGCCCGGATCGCAGCGACGGGGTGCGCTTCAAGAACGTTTCATTCACCTATCCCGGGGCAAGCAAGCCAACGCTGGACGATATCAACCTGCATGTCCGGCCCGGGGAGAGTCTCGCTCTTGTGGGCGAGAATGGCGCTGGCAAATCCACACTTATCAAGCTCTTATGCGGCCTTTATCAGCCTGATTCAGGGGCTGTTTCTCTGCACGGACTGGAGGTTCGCGAGTGGGATCGCGATGCGCTGCGCCGGCAGATTGCGGTGATCTTCCAGGACTTCAATCGTTACCAGTTCACTGTCGGTGAAAACATAGGTGCCGGTGATGTGGACGCCTATGCGGATGAAAGTCGCTGGGAGGAATCCGCACGCAAAGGCATGGCCATGAGCTTCATTCAGCGACTGGAACGCGGCTTCAGCACACAGCTCGGCAGCTGGTTCCGCGGCGGCAAGGAGCTGTCCACAGGGCAATGGCAGAAGGTTGCCTTGTCGCGGGCCTTCATGCGTGTGTCAGCCGATGTACTGGTGTTGGATGAGCCAACCGCATCCATGGATGCTGCCGCTGAAGCCGAACTCTTTGAATACTTCCGCGAACATACCGCAGGCCGGATGTCGATTCTGATCTCGCATCGTTTTTCAACGGTGCGCCAGGCTGACCGGATCGCGGTTATCGAGTTTGGCCGTATCGCAGAATATGGCACCCATGCCGAGTTGCTGGCGCTGAACGGACGCTATGCGCATCTGTTCCGGCTGCAGGCGCAGGGCTATCGCTAGCTGGTTGCCAGTCGGCGCCTGTGCAACAGGGCAACACCGAATAGACCAGCAAGCAGCAAAGGATCGATCAGTCCACCACCACCACCACCGCTGCCCGCTGCATCAAGGCTGAGCACGGCAGTGTCCTGTACACCGATATCGTCGGTTACCGTCAATTGCACGCTGAGCGGGCCGGCTGCCGATATTTGCAGCCTGGCAGTTGCCGCTGTGCTGGTGCCGGTGAAATCAGCCATGCCGCCCGTTACGCTCCATGCATAGCTGGCCACACTGCGTCCGCGGGCAGCGCCACTGGCTGTGCCATCCAGGGTGATGGTGTCGCCAGCACTCACGCTGCCCGGATCGGTAATACGCGCCATGGGCCGCAATGCCTCGCTCACAGCGCCCGGCGCATCAGCCATGCCCGCACCACAGGTTGTGGTGGTGCAATTGCACTGTGAGGTCAGGCTGTCGAGTGCAGGACAAACCGGAATGGCAGGGTCGGGGGCTGGAAACGGCCGGGCACCCGATTGGATGCGCGCAATCATCTCGCTATTGCTGAGTTCGTCGTTGACCGCATGCATCAGGCCGGCAATGGCCGATACCATCGGCACAGCGAAGCTGGTGCCAATGTTAGCCGTATAGCTATAGAGACCAGGTACTGTCGTCCCGGTATTGGAAGTGCTAATCAGTGGAAGCAGGCACGGCAATCCGAAATTGACACAATTCCCGGCTGGCGCGGCAATCCCGACCTCTGTACCGAAACTGCTGTAGCCGACTTTGGTGCCTACATGTCGTAACCCGGCCACCGCCAGCACGCCGGGGCAATTTCCGGGTGTTTGTACCGGACCATGCTCGTTGCCGGCCGCAGCCACAACCAGCACGCCGGCTGCTGTTAATGTCGTAACCGTCTGGCGATAGCTGTTGCTGCAGTTGCCGCTGCCGCCGAGACTCAGATTCAGGATTTTCGCTGGCGTGGGATTGGCCGGTGCGCCCGGAACACTCAAACCGGCTGCCCAACGCATCGCTGCGATGATGTCGGAGTCATAACCGCCGCACTTTCCCAATACCCTGACCGGGAGGATAGGTGTGTTCCAAGTACCGCCAGCGATGCCTGCCATGTTGTCGGTGGTGGCGCCGAGTATTCCGGCGACCCGCGTGCCGTGCCAGGAGCTGTCGGACTCGTCACAACGGGCCAGCGGGCCGCTGGCTGCTTCAGCCTCCGACACCCAGTCACCTGGGTCGGAGGGATCGGTATCCCATCCATCGCCATCATTGGCGCTTACAAAACTGCTGGAGGACTCTCCGGAAACGAAATCGTGACCCGCCAGCAGGCGCCCACCTGGTACCAAGCCCTCGCGCCCCAGGTCTGGATGATCGAAGCGCACACCTGTATCCAGCACCGCTATCACCGTGTCCGTACTGCCGGTTGTCAGGTCCCAGGCGGCAGTGAAGTTGACCGCCGATGGCTGATCGGCCTGGAGATACCACTGCTCGGTATAGAGTGGATCGTTGGGCAATGCCTGTGCGTAGCGGCGCTGATCGATCTCGGCGAATTCAACTTCAGGGTCAGCGCGCAAGGTATCGAGAGCCGTCGTCAGTCCGGCACCTGCCAATGGCTGCTCCAGCACGATAACGCTCATATCACCGCCCAGGTTGCGGGCGGCGCGCTGTGCCAAGCCCACACGCTGACCAAGCGCACTGATACGGTTTGCAGACCCGGGGGCAGTCGTCAGGGCCTGAGCTTGCCTGCGGTTATCCTCCTCAGCTGGCTTCAGCTTGACGATCAGGCGGCCTGTGGTTTCGGGTATGGCGCTCTGTGCCATGACGCTCTGCGTGACGAGCAAGCCGGATGCCAAAACACCGAAAACGCGGGCAAAGTGCATAAAAAAGACTCCGTATCAGCATTCTGGCAAGCCATCCGGCACAAGTATGCAGCAAAGCACAATACTCAGGCAGGGCAGTGTCGATTACATCTCATGTACACTGAAAGCTTGCTCCAGCAGAGGATATCAACATGACAGATACAGAAAAGGTAACTACCGACAAGTTGTTCAGCGATCTGCAAACGGTCATTGAGGACGCAGAGGCGCTGCTGCAGGCCACAGCGAGCCAGACTGGTGAAAAAATCGAGGCAGTTCGTTTACGCGCCAAGGCCTCGGTGACTCAGGCACGGGCAAGATTGTCTGAAATCCAGACCAAAACGGCTGATCAGGCCCGACAGGCAGCGGAATCTACTGACAAATATGTGCACGAGAACCCATGGCAGGCCGTCGGCATCGCTGCAGGTATCGGCCTGCTGCTGGGAGTCCTGATCAATCGGCGTTGAAACTGGTTGCGGAGTACGAGTGATGGAAGAGAGCAGCACTTCAGCCAGGGGCCCGATCAGCAGACTGCTTCGATCACTGGGCAATGTTCTGGCCTCTCTCATTGATGTCGGTCAGACGCGCCTTGAGCTGCTGACCCTTGAGCTTCAGGCTGAAGTTCGCCGTGCGGCCAGCCTGCTGGCCATCGGCTTCTTCACGCTTTTTTTTGCCGGCATGGGCTGTCTGCTGGCCGGCCTGTCGCTGATTTTTGCTTTCTGGGATGTGCACCGCATCCTGGTATCGCTGCTGGTCACGGCCTTCTTTTTTCTGCTGGCCAGTCTGGGGGCCTGGAAACTTTCCGCGCAATTGCGCCGCAAGCCACCACTGCTCGGCGATACCTTGGCCGAGCTGCGCAAGGATCGTGACCGCCTGCGAGGCGGGGCATGAGTTCCAGTCTCTCCGGGCTTGAACAGCGGCGACTGATGTTGCTGCAACGTTGTACACGGCAGCGTGAAGAGATAGGCAAGGAAATCGACAGCATTCAAGTACAGCTGGCCGGGGTACAGCGCGGCATCCGTATTGCGCAACAACTGACCACCTTACCAGGCTTGCTTGTGTCCGGATCAGTGCTGGCCATGCTGGTGATAACAGGCCGTGGACGAACCCTGAAAATGATCAGCACGGGACTGGCGCTGTGGGCGGGAATACGCCGGCTCAGGCACGGTCGCGCACAATTTGCCGAAGTATTGCTGCGGTCTGATTTCTGACCGCGACTGCCGGCACGATCATGCCAGCAGGTTGTCGCCCTCTTTATCGCCCAGCGGATCAGCAAAGCTGAATCCCGCCTGTTTGAGCTTGGCGTTTGATACGCCGCGCGGTCCTTTGAAAACACCTAGCCAGACTACCGGCTCAAGTCCCTCGCGTGCGGCAACCCGGGCAAAGAAATCCGCCTTGTTTTCGGGCAGGTCATTGAACAGGTTATAAAGCCCCGACAGATGATGGTCGATTGCAAAATCGATAGCGCGCACCACATCGTCCCGGTGGATCAGCATCGCATCGGACTGGCCATCAAATGGAATCTGCTTGCCGGCGATATACTTCAGTTCATTGCGGTGCTCACGGCCCGGACCATAGATCGTGCCCGTACGGAAATTGCAGACCTTGAGCGTATCGGTTTCGAGTGCCGCCAGTTTTTGTTCCGCCTCGATGAATACCTGGGCTGCGGGGGAGGCTGCATTGGCCGGTGTATTTTCGTCGACCGGATTGACGCCATTGGCATCGCCATAGGCATTCATCGAACTGCAGAAGATGATCTGCCTGAGTCGTGGTGCGGCTGAAAGTGCTGCGATAAGTCCCGTCTGCCGTACCAACATAGGCGTCCCGGTAGGCAACCGGATCCATATATGGCTTGCCGTCCTTGACGCCCAGTCCGCCAGCCATGCTCAGTAGCACGACATCCGCATCCCTGATGAGGTTCTGCATCGCAGCCGAATCGCTGCCTTTCATCACCACGATGTGATTGGCAACCTCGGCGAGATCTGCAGTCCGTTCCTGGCGCGTAGTGCTGACGCTTACCGAGTGCCCCTGGTTCCTGAAGTGCAGGGCGGCAGCCCGGCCTGTGTACGCTGCGCCGACAATCGCGATTTTCATGTCACTGCCCTGTTAAGCGTTTTGTGCACTTGCCGCGTCAGTCTAATAGCAGAGGCTGAGCAATGATCTGCCGGATCTGCTGACCGATTTCAGTGCCGACCACGGTATAGACACCTTTCCATGCGCGCGGGTCGAGGCTCTCGTCGAGAAAGCAGTGCAGATGCTTCGCATCGCGTTGACGCAAGAGGCCCGCATCCGGACCCTCAAAGCGGAGCGTACCGGCAAGCTCCAGCCAGTGAGCCAGATAACTGTGGATACTCGGAGTGACTTTCACGAGTTCGGTAGCGGTAGCAGGGCGGCTCGTGCCAATCGACCAGTGCGACAGATAGGTAGCGATGGCCGGATTGCCGGGTGCATGCGAACACACGTTCTGGTAATCGTTGATGGCTTTCCAGTACGGCATGTTCAATGGCCCGAATACCTGACGGAAGTAATCCGGGTAATCGACGGCATCAAGACGCGGCAGAAAATCCGCATTGAACACACAGGCATCCGGTGAGAACTGTACAAGCTGTGCATGGAAATGCGGCATCACACTGTCGGCGCGTCCGAACAGAAAAAACAGTTGCGTATCGACCGGGCCGGCACACAGACGGAAGTGCAGCATGCGATCTGCAAGGCTGCCCGGTTCAGCAACCCACAGACGCAAGAAGCCGGCATCCATATCCGGTTGGCTGATGGACTTCAGTCGCATCAATGGTTCGTCGCTCTGCTCCCCGTTGCGTTCACTGAAGGCCAGTCGGGTGAGGCTCTGCGTGACCAGTTCATCAACAAAGCGCAGACCAAAGTTACCGGACGACACTCAGATCACTCCGTCGCGCGACAGGGCCTGACGTTCTTCGGATCCATAACCGAGCAGATCACCGAGCACCTCGTCATTGTGTGCGCCAATTTCCGGGCCAGGCCATTCAGTGCGACCCGGCGTGGCGCTGAGGAATGGCATCATCGCCGGTATTTTCAACGCTTCGCCGTTGACCTGTACCTCTTCGAACAGCCCGCGGGAATTGAAGTGCGGATCGTTCAGCATATCAACGACGCTGTAGATCGGACCGGATGGCACCACCGCCTTGTCGAGTACCTCAAGCACCTGTACTGAAGTCAGTGAAGCAGTCCACGCGCCGATGGCTGCATCCAGTTCCTTTTCGTGCACGACACGGCCAGCATTGTCTGCCATGCGTGGATCGTCGCCGAGATCGGGACGTCCGATCGCCTGCATCAGCCGTTTGTAGATCGAATCACCGTTGCCACCGATGATGACGAACTTGCCATCCTGGCACTTGTAGGTATTCGTCGGCACGATGCCGGTGAGCGTGGATCCGGAGGGCTCACGCACAACGCCAGCACCTGAGTATTCAGGGACCACGCCTTCCATCAGGTTGAAGACAGATTCATACAGGGAGGCATCGATCACCTGGCCACGCCGCTGCGGATCTTTTGCGCGCTGGATGCACGCCAGCAGGACGCCGAGTACGCAATGAATGCCACCGAGCGTATCGCCGATGCTCAGATTGGGGCGTACGGGCGCCTCACCCGGGAAGCCGTTGACGTAGCGAAGGCCACCCAGCCCCTCGCAAACCGAGGCGAAGCCCGGTTTGGAAGCATAGGGACCGTCCTGGCCATAACCGGAAATCCGGCCGTAGATGAGACCGGGATTGTCCTTCCAGAGATCAGCCGGTCCCAGGCCCCATTTTTCCAGCGTGCCGGGGCGGAAATTCTCGATCAGGATGTCTGACTTCAGGGCCAGCTTGCGAGCGATTTCCCGGCCACGCGGGGTACGCAGATCCAGCGTTACCGATTTTTTGTTGCGCCCCAGGCTGTGCCACCACAGCGATACGCCATCCTTCATCACCCGCCAGGTGCGAATCGGATCACCGCTGCCGGGTGGCTCAATCTTGATGACCTCGGCGCCGAAGTATCCAAGCACGCTGGCGGCAAAAGGGCCGGCCAGCAGCTGGCCCATTTCAAGAACGCGGTAACCGTCGAGGGGCCTGTCGCCCTTCTTGTTGTCCATCATTGGATCGCTCACTGAGATCGGGGCGGGGATAGCCCGTGGAGCCGCCATTCTGCCAGTTCCGCAGCCCGCTGCAAAACCGGACATCCTGCAACAGTTAGCCTGGTGTGGCTTTGCCGACGAAGTGCCAGGAGATGAAGCGCGGCCCCTCAAAATAGCTGCGCTCGATGTCGATAAAGCGGAACCCGGCGGCCTCGATCGAGGCATCGATTTGCCGGTTCGGGTTGCAGCCGGCCAAGCCACGGAACACCGGTGCCAGCCGGTCCTGCCAGCGCGCAACAGCAGCATCTGGCGCCCGACCATGCTCCAGAAACAGCAGTTGTCCACCGGGCCTTAGTACCCGGCGAACCTCAACGAGTGCCCGGTCCAGATCGGGGATGGAGCACAGGGTCCAGGTGCTGACTACACAATCCATGCTGGCCCGCTCCAGCGGAATGTTTTCTGCTCCGGTGGTCAGAAATTCCACCGGGAATGGGGCTCCGGCAGTTGCGGCCAGTTCAGCTGCTTCCGCCTGTAGAACGGTGGAGGGCTCCAGCCCAAACAGATGCGTGACCTGGCTACTGTAGTAGGGGATGTTCAGCCCGGAACCCACGCCGATTTCCAGAACTCTGCCACTGGCGAGTGCCGGAATCCGCGGCCGGTGTTTGGTCATGGCCTTGTTGCTCATCCCGGCTGAAATCAGCCTGGGCAGGATGCGATCGGTATAGAAGCCCATCTGCTTTATCCGCTACGGGTTTCGTTGCGTTGGCTGATTGCAGCAGAAACCAGTTCGAGGAAGTCGGTTTCATCGCGCAATGTATTGATGTCACGCGCGTTGACGGTATAGCCATATTGCCCGGCGATTGCCGCATAGCGCGGGCGTCTATGCTGTACGAGGCGCGGGAAGATCCAGGTAACAAACTTGTCCGGGTCAATTTCTTCCGTTGAACCGCAATCGGTTTCAGTCAGATAAGCCGCCAGCTGTGCGCTCAGAAAATCTTCACGGTAGTAAAGCGGCTTGGGCCGCTCTACTGCACGACGAATGAGCTCCTGTTCCATGTCCTCGCCAGCCCGCAGATAGAGAATCAGGGTGTGCCTGGCGAGCACCTCAAGCATGCCGACATCATCAAGCTCACAGATGCTCCCGCCAGCGTCATTCAGAAAGTGGTCATAGCCATAGATCTCATGCGCCTTGCCGATGAAGTCTGCAACATCCTTCATTGCGGAAATTTCTGCATCCCGGTGCAAGCGCTGTCGACGCTGGAACTCGTCGAGCGGCAGGCCACCGCGTTCGACTGCACCGATCTTCCCCAGAAAGGTCGAGATCGGCTCAAGATTGTGTACGGTGATATTGCTGGAGATATAGATCGAATCACTGCGCAAGAGGTCGCGCAGGAAGGGCACCTTCATGGCCTGAGCCTTGATGTTATCAAGGATTGGCTCTTCGAGATATTTGGTACCGATCCGGTAGTCGCCCGAGTAGTGAAACCAGCTGGAAATCGGCAGCTTGTAAGCCAGCGTGGTCTTGCCCACCCCGGACATGCCGAGCAGCGTGATTGCCCGGCGTGGCCAGGCCAGAAACTCATCGCGAGTCATTAACATATCGAAGAGTATACCTGTGGGCTGTCAGAGCCCCGCCAGGCGGCGGTGCAGATCAAGTGCTTCTGTGCTGGGCCGCTGGCTTTCGTCACGCGGGTAGCGCAGGGGACGGCCCGCCAGGATCCGGTAGCTGGTCTCCATCAGGTCATCGCAAATGACTACCGACATGGTTTTCGTGTCCACGGCGATCTTGCCCAGATCAAACAGGGTGTGTACGTCGGCACGCAGCAGCAGGCCATTCGAGGCATCGTGGGTGGATTTGCCCCGATACGGCACGATGTAGGCGGCCTCGAGCGCATCCATTGCGGTGAAATTCGTGATCGCACACCGGTATTCGTAGGCTTCGAGCAGTGCCTGACGGAAGCCGGGAGGGCCACGGCGCTTGATGATGGTGTCCACAACCGCCTGACGCCCTTCCTTGCTGTTCTGCGGTTCAAGCAGTTGGAGTTTGGCCATATCGCGTTCCGACAAGCGGATCATTCCGCTCATGTCGAGGATCGGCCCACCAACCGAGGTATTCAGCAGCCGTCGGCGTACGAAACGCTCGACCCCGCCGAAATCAGCCTCGATACGGTCCATGACGCCGGCCGATATCCGGCTGATCTCGCCTGGTGCGACCGGCAGATAATCCACCAGTTCACTGCAGGGCAAGCTGAGGGCGACCGGCTCGGACAGGAAGAACAGATACTCGCGCAGTTCCTGTTCCTGTTCCTGTTCCTGTTTAGCTGCACCCCATATCAGACTGGCAGCTTTGGCGTTCTGGTACCGGCCCAGAACCTTGGCGTAATACCGGAAATGCTCACGCTGGACCAGCAGTACGAAATCACCGACACCCATCTGGAACCAGTGCTGGATGTTTTCCGGCTGGCCACGCAGACCCCAGCCATAAAACCCGTGGCCCCTGCGCTCGATATCGATGAGTTCCGGGTAGGTTGCGTCACTGAAGTTGCGAATCACGTGCTGACGGTCAATGGGCATGGCCACCGATCGTTCGAGGTCGGTCCGGTCCTGCGGAGAGTCCACAGCGGCAACGAAAATATTGGCCATATTTTGACGTGTGGCTATCGGAAACCTGAGATGAGGGAGATTCTAGCCCACAAACTGATCAGGCTGTGCCTGACGCTGTGAGGGACCGGCGGAACAGGTATTATTACCGGCACTTTTTCCCCTTTGAGCAGGAACAGACGGATGGCGCAGCCGGGTTGGCAGGTTCACAAATTTGGCGGTACCAGTCTTGGTGATGCGGATTGCTTTCGCCAGGTTGCCGATATTCTGCTCGCCGAACCGGCAGAACGGCAGGCTGTGGTTGTTTCTGCGATGGCCAAGACGACTGACGCGCTGCTCGGCCTGGTAGCGGCGGCCGAACAGTCAGCTCCGGATCTTGCGAGTCGCCAGGAGGCGCTGTCCAGTCGTTACCGAACGACCGTGGCTGCATTGCTCCGGCAGAAGGCCCGTGCCGATGAGCTGCTCGGTGTTTTCGACACCGACATGGCCGATTTGCGCGGTCTGTTGCACTCGATTTCTCTGGTCCGCCAGGCTGGCGAACGCAGCCGGGATCTGGTTGCGGGTTATGGCGAGCTGTGGTCGTCGCGGTTACTCGCCGCCTATCTGACGGAACGCGCACAGGCGGAGGCAGGCAACCGGCCGATCAAGTGGGTGGATGCGCGCGACCTGATCGTGATCGAGCGCGGCGAAATGGGGCCGGCAGTACAGTGGGAGGAGTCGCGGTCCCGGGCACGTCGACACTTCGGCGAGGACGCACGGGGTATTGCAGTCATTACCGGTTTCATTGCTTCGGAACAGAATGGCCTGTTCTGCACGCTGGGCCGGAACGGCAGCGATTTTTCCGCATCGATCGTCGGCGCACTCGTGGATGCGGAAAAGATCACCATCTGGACCGATGTGGATGGCGTGATGAGTGCTGATCCAAACCGGGTTCCGGAAGCAACGATCATCAGCTCCCTGTCTTATAACGAGGCGATGGAACTGGCCTACTTCGGCGCCAAGGTCATTCATCCCCAGACCATGGCGCCGGCGGTACAGCGTGCAATCCCGATCTGGATCCGGAATACCTTCAATACGGCTGCAACCGGTTCGCTGATCGGGCCCACGACTGGTTTGCAGCAGCCCATCAAGGGCATTACCTCGGTAGACGATGTCGCACTCGTGAATATCGAGGGTGCAGGCATGATCGGCGTACCCGGTACTGCCAATCGCCTGTTCGGCGTGCTGCGCGAGGCGTCCATTTCCGTAATCCTGATTTCACAGGCCAGTTCCGAGCACTCGATCTGCATCGGTATTCCAAGTCGCATGGTGGCGCAGGCGGAAAAAGTGGTGCGCCGTGCTTTTGCCGTCGAACTTGATCAGGGACTGATCCAGAGCGTATCCATCAAGAACCCGTGCAGCATCATTGCCGTGGTGGGGGATGGTATGGCCGGTATGCCTGGTGTAGCAGGGCGATTCCTCAGCACACTCGGCAGCGCCGGTATCAACGTGATGGCGATAGCGCAGGGTTCTTCGGAGCGCAACATATCGGCAGTGGTGGCCCGTGCCGATTCCACTCGGGCGCTGCGTGCGGTGCATTCGGGCTTCTATCTGTCTGCCGAGACGGTTTCGATCGGTATCGTAGGCCCGGGCAATGTCGGTCGGGTGCTGCTCGACCAGATGGCCGCCGAGTTGCCGCGGCTCAAGTCACAGTTCAATCTGGATTTGCGGGTGCGGGCGATTGCCAGCTCCAGCCGCATGCTGCTTTCAGATAGCCGGATTGATCTGGCTGACTGGCAGGATATTTTCGCAAAGAAGTCAGAACCGCTGGACTGGGACCGGTTTACCCGGCATGTACATGCGGAACATCTGCCACATGCGGTCGTGGTGGATTGCTCTGCCAGCGAGGATGTCGCATCGCGTTACGTGAGCTGGCTGGGTACCGGTGTACACGTGGTGACACCCAACAAGAAAGCCGCCAGTGGTTCACTGGCCAGCTATGACGAACTGCATGAAGTCCGACGGCGGCACAACACGCGTTTTCTCTATGAGACCACCGTGGGCGCAGCACTGCCGATCATCGGTACCGTACGTGATCTGCGTGAAACCGGCGATGAGATCCGCAGCATCGATGGTATTTTTTCCGGCACGCTGGCCTATCTGTTCAATGTCTTCGATGGCAGCAAACCGTTCTCGACCATCGTGCGCGAAGCACGCGATGCCGGCTATACCGAACCTGATCCGCGCGATGACCTGTCGGGCCTCGATGTCGCACGCAAGCTGATCATCCTCGGTCGCGAGATGGGTATGCGTCTCGAACTGAAGGACGTGCATATTGAAAGCCTGGTGCCGGCCGGACTTGATTCCGGCGATGCCGATGAATTCCTGCGCGGCCTGTCAGCGCACGACGGAGCCATGAGCGGACGCTGGCAGAAAGCAAATGCGGCGGAGCAGGTGTTGCGTTATGTGGGGCGCCTGGACCGCCAGCGTGGTACGGCGACGGTACAGCTGGAAAGCCTGCCGCGCTCGCATCCTTTCGCCAATATCAACCTGACCGACAACATCGTCCGCTTCGCCTCGGCCCGATACAGCGAAAACCCGCTGGTGGTGCAGGGGCCTGGTGCCGGCCGTGCGGTCACCGCAGCCGGTGTCTTTGCCGACCTGTTGCGGCTCGCCACTTATCTCGGCACTGCGCTCTGAGCTCCGTCATGCAGTACGTCAGCACACGTGGCGGGGAACCGGTTGCTCTTGAGCAGGCAATCATGAGTGGTACTGCAGCTGATGGCGGGCTGTATATACCCGTGAAGCTGCCGTCTATGCAGGCCTCGGATTTCTCCGGATGCGATACCTTGCCCGATATCGCGGAACGTCTGCTGACCCCATTCTTTGCCGGTTCAACGCTGGCCGGTCAACTGGGCGATATCTGCCGACAGGCACTGGACTTTCCGGTGCCACTGCGCGAGCTTGAGGCCGGCCAGCTTTCGGTTCTGGAGCTCTTTCACGGACCGACTGCCGCATTCAAGGATGTCGGCGCGCGATTCCTTGCGGCGAGCATGGAACGCGTCATCAATGACGGGCGCTTTGCCAAGCCACCCGTAACGATCATGGTAGCGACCTCTGGCGATACCGGCGGGGCAGTGGCTTCTGCCTATCACCGGCGGCCAGGCATGCGTGTGATCGTGCTGTTTCCACTGGGCCGCGTGTCACCGCGCCAGCAGCATCAGCTCACCTGCTGGGGCGACAATGTGATCTCTCTGGCAGTGCGCGGTGAATTCGACGATTGCCAGCGGCTGGTCAAGGAAGCCTTCGCCGACCAGCAACTGGCTGCGGCACACCGTCTCTGCTCGGCTAACAGCATCAATGTCGGTCGTCTGTTGCCGCAGGCTGCTTACTACGCAAAGGCCAGTCTGGAGCACTGGCGGCATACTGGTCAGCCGCTGAGTTTTGTGATTCCGACCGGCAACCTCGGTAATGGCTTTGCCTGCGTCTGGGCAAAGCGCCTCGGTCTGCCCATCGATCGCATCGTGCTGGCTACCAATGCCAATACCTCGATTGAGGATTATCTGGCGACCGGGCAATGGCTGCCCAGGCCCAGTCTGCCGACGCTGGCCTCGGCGATGGATGTGGGCAATCCCAGCAACATGGAAAGACTGCGTCAGCTGTGTGGCGATATCAGCGCCTTGCGAGAAGAAGTCAGTGCAATGGCGGTATCGGATGCGGAAATCCGTAGCAGCCTGCGTGATGAATTCAGCCGACATGGTCTCGCCTGGTGCCCGCATACGGCTACGGGCCTGCACGTTTATCGCGGACTACCCGATGCTGAGCGCAGGCAGCGCCACTGGGCTGTGGTTGCCACGGCTCACGCGGCGAAATTCGACACCATCGTAGAGCCCTTGCTTGGTTGCGATATCACGCCGCCGGTTGAGCTGGCGGCACTATTGGCACTGCCGTCACGATTCGCAACGATCGATGCCAGCCTTGCCGACCTCGTCAGTCATCTCTGAACATCATGTCCTTCGATTACGGTGCTGTCGGCAACGGTGGGTTCTGGGTGCCTGGCATCCTCGTTCTGCTTGCCATACTGGCAGGCGGAATTACCTTGTGGACGATCCGCCGCAGACGACAGCGCAACGTGGAGCGACGGCTGCATGACGCCAGCTGTGGCGTGCTGAAAAATACGCTGATCCCTGATGGCAACGGTGGCCATATCCAGCTGCAATATGTGTTGCTTACCCGGCGTGGCATCCTGATTCTCGATATCAAGGATGTCGACGGCCACGTATTCGGCAGCGAGGGCATGCAGGACTGGACTGTGCTGGCGAACGACCGGCGCTACACCTTTGCCAATCCACAGCCCGGCCTCTGGGACCGACTGGCAGCGGTCAAGCGGCTGACGCCTGAAGTTCCAGTCACGGGCTATGTGGCCTTTGGCGCCCATGCACAATTCTCGAAGGGGCAGCCGCGCAGTGTCGTCATGCTGGAAGATCTGCTGCAGGATCTCGAGCGTGAATCGCAGGCAGGTCAGTCAGCGACTGCAGACGGCTTCCAGCCCCACTGGCAACGGCTATGCGCAGCTGCCAGTACTGCGCACGCTGCGGCGGCTAGCGAGCACTCTCAAGCCTGAACAGGCGTTCTGCATTCCGGGTACTGGCAGCCGCAACCAGTTCGACAGGCTGCTGCATGCACTCGGCCACTACCCGATGGACTTCAGTGAGATGCGCAGGCTCATTGCGTCGTGAGCGGGGCTTCGGGCTGAGCGTGCGTGGCAGCAGATAGGGCGCATCGGTTTCGAGCAGAAGTCGATCAAGCGGCAGTCCGGCGACTGCTGCGCGCAGATCTTCGCCCCGCCGTTCATCGCAGATCCAGCCGGTGATGCCGATGTGCAGACCCAGGCCGAGATAGTCATCGAGTTCGGCGCGGCCACCGGTAAAACAATGCGCAACACCACCTGCCAATGAGGGGCAGTAATCGCGCAGCAGCGCCAGGAACTCATCATGCGCATCGCGCTGATGCAGAAAGACCGGCTTCCCGCAGTCGGCCGCCAGCTTCAACTGGCCTTCAAACGCCTGCCGCTGATCGCCCGATGGAGCGTAATTCCGGCAATAGTCGAGCCCGCACTCACCGACCGCCACCACGCGTGGATGGCTGAGCAACTCGCGCAATTGCCCGGCCGCTGATGGGGAGAATTCTGCCGCATGATGCGGATGGATACCTGCTGTTGCCCAGATCATGCCCGTGCGCTGCTCGGCGAGCCGCAGCGATGCCATGCTGCCGGCCAGAGTGGTGCCGGTGGCGATCAGTCGGGTAACGCCACTCTGAGCAGCGCGCACGAGAACTTCGTCCAGATCATCGACGAAGCTCTCGTGCGTCAGATTGGCCCCGATATCGATCAGCATGGTCCAATCCGTCGGGACAGTGCGTTACCCGCGTACCGTATCAGGCTGCCGCTGTACCACTCGCAAGCTGGCGGAGTACGTACTGCAGGATTCCACCATGCACATAGTAATCGCGCTCTTTCGGCGTATCGATGCGCACCAGCGCCTTGAAGTTGAACGTCGAGCCATCTTCGCGGCGGGCTGCGATATCGACTTCACGGGCCTTGCCCTGATCCAGGCCGGTGATATCCAGGATTTCATGACCGGTCAGACCGAGGCTTGCAGCGTTCTGGCCAGGCAGATACTCGAGGGGCAAAACACCCATGCCGATCAGGTTTGAGCGATGGATACGTTCATAGCTCTCGGCAATGACCGCCTGTACACCCAGCAGTTTGGTGCCCTTTGCTGCCCAGTCGCGGGATGAGCCACTGCCGTACTCCTTGCCGGCCAGAATCACCAGCGGTGTCCGCTCGGCGATATAGCGCATCGCTGCATCATAGATGGACAGTTTCTCGCCGCTGGGCAGATGAGCCGTGAAACCACCCTCGGTGCCGGGCACCAGCTGATTGCGCAGACGGATATTGGCGAAAGTGCCGCGCATCATGACCTCATGATTGCCGCGTCGTGCGCCATATTGATTGAAATCAGCCTGTTGCACACCCTTGCTCAGGAGGTACTTGCCTGCTGGAGTGTCCTTGCCGATGGATCCGGCAGGGGAGATATGGTCCGTGGTCACCGAATCGCCCAGCAATGCCAGTACGCGGGCTGCGCGAATATCGGCAACAGCACCCGGCTTGGCAGGCATACCTTCGAAGTACGGCGGATTACGCACATAGGTGGAGTCGTCGGCCCAGGCGAAGCGATTTCCGGTCGGCACCTTTACCGAATTCCAGTTGGAATCACCGTCGAACACCTTGGCATAACTGTCGCGGAACATTTCTGAATCGATGCAACTGGTCACCGCTTCCTGAATCTCTGCACGCGACGGCCAGATATCACGGAGATAAACCGGCTTGCCATCACTGCCCGTACCGAGCGGATCCTTGCCCATGTCGATATGCAGGCTGCCCGCCAAAGCATAGGCGACCACCAGAGGCGGTGAGGCGAGGAAATTATTACGCACCAGCGGATGAATGCGGCCTTCGAAATTGCGGTTGCCGGACAGCACACTGCAACCGATCAACTTGCCGTCGCGAACCGCAGCTTCGATTACCGGATCCAGGGGGCCCGAGTTGCCGATACAGGTAGTGCAGCCGAAACCGACAATATTGAAGCCCAGTGCATCGAGATCCTTCTGGAGTCCGGACTTCTGCAGATAGTTGCTGACCACCCGTGAACCTGGTGCCAGACTGGTCTTTACCCACACCTTGCTGCTGAGGCCGCGACGAACGGCATTACGGGCCAGCAGACCTGCGCCCATCATCACGTATGGATTTGAAGTGTTGGTGCAGCTGGTGATCGCTGCGATCAGTACCGCACCATTCTTCATGTCGAAGGTCTGGCCCTTGTGCGTCACCTTGACGGCTGCAGTGCCGGTCTTGCCATCGCCGGTCTGCTCGGTCTCCAGCTTGCGATAGGTCTCGGCAAGGCTTTGCAGCGTGATGCGGTCCTGTGGGCGCTTGGGTCCGGCAACGCTGGGTTGCACGCTACCCAGATCCAGTTCGAGCACATCAGTAAACAGCGGATCAGGCTGGCCATCGGCACGCCATAGCCCCTGTGCCTTGGCGTAGGCTTCGATCAGCGCGATCTCCTGCGCCGGCCGGTTTGAGAGTTCCAGATACCGGATGGTTTCCTGGTCGATCGGGAAGATCGCGACAGTGCTGCCGAATTCCGGCGACATATTGCTGATGGTAGCCCGGTCTGCCAGCGGCAGATTCGCGAGGCCGTCACCGAAGAACTCGACAAACTTGCCGACCACGCGCTTCTTGCGCAGCATTTCAGTCACCGTCAGTACCAGATCGGTCGCAGTGGTGCCTTCGCGCATCTGACCCGTCAGCCGGAAACCGATAACTTCCGGAATCAGCATCGTCACCGCCTGACCAAGCATGGCAGCCTCGGCTTCAATACCACCCACGCCCCAGCCCAGCACGCCGAGGCCATTGATCATTGTGGTATGCGAATCGGTTCCGACTACCGTGTCGGGGTATGCGATGTGCTGGCCATTTTTCTCAGCCACGAATACCACGCGTGACAGGAATTCTAGGTTTACCTGGTGCACGATGCCCGTATTCGGCGGCACCACCTTGAAGTTTTTAAAAGCGTTCTGGCCCCAGCGCAGGAATCCGTAACGCTCCTGGTTACGCTCGAACTCGATAGTAGTGTTTTGCTCGAGGGCAGCCGCTGTTCCGTAGTGATCTACCTGTACCGAGTGATCGATAACCAGCTCGGCCGGGGAGAGCGGGTTGATCGATTCGGCTTTCCCGCCCAGCTTTACCACCGCATCGCGCATGGCGGCCAGGTCGACCACTGCCGGCACACCGGTAAAGTCCTGCAATACAACCCGTGCCGGCGTGAAAGCGATTTCGTGCTCAGCCTGGTTTTCAGGATCCCAGCTGGCCAGCGCTTCGATATCCTCAGCCCGGACATCGCCCCCGTCAGCATGACGGAGCAGGTTTTCGAGCAGGACCTTGAGCGAGTAGGGTAACCGGCTTACATGCCCGCTGCGAACTGCCGCGAGGCTGTAGATCTGGTAATCGGTGCCGTTGACGGCAAGAGTGGACTTGGTGTCGGGCGCTTTCGCCATGAGTCGAATCTCCAATCGGGTGGACAGCTCGCAGGGATGGCCTGGAGGCCGCGCAGTATAACGGATGGAGCCGGACTACGCCGACCGCCGCTCTACCGGGGAAGCGTCAGGCACCAGCTTCTGTCGTGAGTATCACGCCACCACCCAGGCATTCTTCTCCGGCATAGAAGACGGCGTACTGGCCGGGGGTTGCAGCTCTCTGCGGAACCTGGAACCGTAGCTGCAGGATCCCGTCCTGGCTGGTCCGACTCAGTTCACAGGCGGCCGCTGCCTGCCGGTGCCGGACCCGGGCGTGGAGTTCGAGCTTGCCGGTGGCAGACAGTTCCGCCGGTTCGCCGTTGATCCAGTGCAATTCGCCGACACGCAACCCGGTACTCAGTAACGCCGGATGGTCGTGACCCTGGACGACGATCAACGCATTCCGATCAGCATCCTTGGCGGCGACAAACCAGGCTGCCTGCTCCATGTTTGCCTGCCCGCCGATATTGAGCCCGTGGCGCTGACCCAGGGTGTAATAGACCAGCCCGAAGTGCTCGCCGATCGTCTGGCCGGTGAGCGTCAGGATTGGTCCTGGCTGGGCCACGATGTACTGCGCCAGAAATTCCCTGAACGGCCGCTCGCCGATGAAACAGATACCGGTGCTGTCGGCTTTGGCGTGATTGGCAAGGCCGTACTCCCGTGCCATGGCCCTGACTGCGCTTTTCTGCAGTTCGCCGAGCGGAAAGAGCGTGCGCGCAAGTGCTTCACTCTTTACTGAGTGCAGAAAATAGGTCTGATCCTTGTCAGCATCGGCGGCCTTGCACAGGTAACCCTGGTTGCCCTGATGCATCACGCGGGCGTAATGACCGGTTGCAATATATTCCGCACCCAGGCGCTGTGCATGATGCAGGAAGGCACCAAACTTGATGTGCCGATTGCAGGCCACATCAGGATTCGGCGTCCGGCCTGCCCGATACTCTGACAGGAAATCGGCGAATACCTGCTCCCGGTATTCGCGCGCAAAGTTCACGTGGTGCAGCGGGATACCGAGATCATCGGCAACCTGCTTTGCATCGGCGAAGTCTGCGGCTGCCGTGCAGTACTCGTCTGCATCATCCCAGTTGCTCATGTGTAGTGCTTCGACGGCATGTCCGGCACGCAGCAGGCACAGCGCGGCTACAGCTGAATCAACTCCACCGGAGAGGGCAACGATAATGGGCTTTGTCACCGTAGACATAGGATGAAATTCTAGCAGGGCATGCCTGCCAGCACAGGATCAGGCAATGAGTGCGGTACGTTTCAGAAGTTGTGCAGGGGTACGAAAAACAGTTGGCTAGCAGGACCGTTACAATAGGGCTGGACTCTAAAGTACTCTGCTACTGAAGGTGGGGGGGCGACGTCCGTCACTACTACAAAGGAATATATTCATGATTCAAATATACGGTTCTCCCTTGTCCAGCGCTGGTCGTTGTTTCTGGATGCTTGAAGAAGCTGGCGTCGCCTACGAACGAATCCCCTTGTCCATGCGGGATCGCCAGCATAAATCGGCTGAGTACCTGGCAATTAATCCCAACGGAAAGGTTCCCACCCTGGTTGATAACAAATTGGTGATTTGGGAATCCATGGCCATCACCCAATATCTGGCGGAAAAGTACAAGCCTGAACTGATACCTGATACCCCTGAACAAAGATCTCAGGTCAATCAGTGGACCTATTGGTCGATTCTGGATCTTCAACCACCACTTACTGATATTTTGATTCAAACCCAATTTGTACCTGAGGAGCGACGCAATCTGGCTTTGCTTGAAAAGTCTCAAGCCATGATACCGAGCCGACTGCAGATGCTCGATGAGCATTTGAAAAACGTTCCTTTTGTGGCTGGGGAGAAATTCACCATTGCTGATCTCAACGTCGCCTCGGTGGTGGGGATTTGCCAGATGGTAAAAATTGCCCTTGAGCCTTATGCGGGAATCACTCTTTGGCTTGAGAAAATATCTCAGCGCCCAGGATTCCAAAAGTTCCTGGAACTTCAAAAAGCAGCATAGGGTTAAGCCTGATATCCGGAGTCCATGAGGTCAGAGCGAGGCGGCTTATCCGCGCTGCCCAACCACCCGCATCCGCACCGCGTCGCGATTGATCTTGCCCATGTGGTCGCGCGTCAGTCCGGGCGCTTCGAAAAGGCGCATGGCTACCGTAATGCGCATCTGACGCCGGGCCCAGGCGGCGATCTCGTCGAGGCTGGGCGCAGCCGTGCCGGGTTCCCGCTCGACGGCAGCGCCGACGACGACATTGTTGTCGGTATCTTCGAGCGTGAAGGCCACGGCAGCGCGCACCGCCGGGTGCGACTCGAGGCCGGCGTCGATCAGCGGCAGCGCGTACTTGTGGCCGCCGAGGTTGACGATGTCATCGGCGCGGCCTTCGACGAATACCAGTCCATCGGAGGTAACCCTGCCGACATCGCCCGGGTAGAACCAGCCATCGCGAAAGCGCGATGGTGCAGAATCGGGCAACTCGCAATGGTACTGCCGGGGCATGCCGTCGGTGGCCACCCGGAGTTCGCCTGATTCCCCCGGCGGTAGCGGCTGGCCATCCGTGCCGAGCACCTCGATGCGGGCCCAAGGCACGATGCGCCCGGCACAGCCCGGGGCTGCGGCGAGCGTGTCGGGCGTGGCGAACGCCAGCGTCCCGACTTCCGTGATGCCGTAGACCCCGTATACCTGAGGCGTGAATCGGGCGCGCAGCAACTCGACCATGGCGGGCGGTGGCGTGGCACCGACGATGCGCAGATGCCGCAGCGACGGGAAGGCCAGGCCCCGTTCGGGGAGCACGGCGGCGATGCGAGGCACCGCGGCGGGGGAGAGCAGGCAATGTGTGACGCCGTAGAGCCGGATGGTATTGGCGATGTCGGTGACGCTGAACGTGCGGTCAAAGACCACGGTGCCACCCCGCGTCAGTACGGCGATGGTCAAAAGGATGCCCGCAGTGATGTGCAGGTCAGGCGGCAGCAGCCGGCTGTGTCTGTCGCAGTCGACCGCCGTCAGCTCGACGCGCTGCGTGAAGCTCGCGTGGGTATGGACGACGCCGTGCCGCGCCCCGGTAGTGCCCGAGGTCAGGGCCACCCGCAGCGGGGTGCCTCCGTCGGGCTGGTAGCCGCCGAGATCGGGTTCGACTACAGCGCCGTCCAGCGACATCGAATCGAGCAGCACCAGCCTGGCGCCGGGCGGCACGGGGGCATCCTGCCAGTTGCTGACGACGGTGCTGACGCCGAATCGTGAGGCCAGCGCACGGCCGATTTCCGGTGTGAGGTTGCGGGGCAGCGGGATCGAGAGGGCGCCAAGGCGCGCCAGCGCGAGGAAGGCCACGCAGTGCATCGGCCAGCGGCCCATCGACAGCCCCACGGTATCGCCCGGGCGAACGCCGCGATCATGCAACAGCCCCACCGTCGCACGAATGAGCGACAGGAACTGTGCGTAAGTCAGGATGCGATCCTGGAAGATGAAGGCCGGCGCCGCCGGGTTGGCGGATGCCGCCGCATGGATGCGCTCGATCAGCGGTCCGGACATGATGTGGTCTCGGCCTCCCCGCCGCGGAGATTATAGGTCGCCTTCGCAATCGGGCGACTCACCGTGCCAATTCTACACAGTAAATCCGGCAGCCGCGGACCGGGTCCACGGGCGGTTCAACATGGCTCGCGAAAGCACCGTGCCGGAATCAAGCGATGAGTGCAGCGCGTTTCAGCAGTTGTGCAGGCTCGGTATCACCGATCAGATCAGCCGGGTAGCGGATACCAGCCAGGTAGTCATCGACAGCACGCAGTACCATCGGGCTGCGCAACTGCAGTGTACGTGTGAGCAACTCATCGCGACTCAGCCAGAGTACGCGTTCGATACCGGTGTCGAGCACACGATGTTTGTCATGACCGGAGCAATGACCGGAATACGCAACGCGAAGAAATGTCGGTTGCCCGGCTCCACGACTCCAGAGATAGATGCCAACCATTGCCTCTGGCAGGAAAGTCCATGCGGTTTCCTCCTGCGTCTCGCGGCAGACAGCTTGCAACAGTGTTTCACCCGGTTCGACGTGTCCTGCAGGCTGATTGATGACCAACTGCCCGCCAACTCGTTCCTCGATGAACATGAATCGTCCATCCCGCTCGATGACTGCCGCAACAGTGAGTTCAGGCCGGATCCCGGTCCCGCGAATAGTCGACATGTTGTAATCCCCCGATCAGCACGACTTTTTAGTTGTTGTTATCTGTAATCGTCAAATCCGCAACTGGCGCAACTCCATGGATGTTTCAGATGCTGCCCATATTTCTTCGAACAGGGTCAGATATCGGCGCGCCACAGCAGGTTCGTACGTATCTGCGATACCTTCCCATCGCCGGTTGTTGACGCGATAGAGCAGGGCGGTATCGTCAGCAAGCAGAAATGCCTCGCGATGACTGGCGTAGTCATCGTTGAGATTCCGGAATTCCATATAGGTATCGAGCCGTCGCCCGAGCCCAACCAGGCGGTTGCCATTGCGTGCGGTGCGCGCCGGATCTGAAATCAGTACCCGAACCCGGGCATGGCGCTTGGCAAGCACCAGTCGTTTGACGATGGCCAGAAACCGTTCGTGGTCGTAGAGGCCTGGTTCCAGGTTCGGCGTGAGAATGGAAAGACCACGTTGTGCGATTGCAGCGATCTCGTTGGCAGCTGCCCGGGTATCCTCAAAAGTGCTGAGAACCCAGCGACACCCCTGTGTTCTTTCGGAATCCATCCGGGCATTGTAAGGACGCAGTCAAACTGAAAGTGCCAACTGCGTCACAGTTGCAGGGCGGTAAAGATGCCGTATTCAGGGTTCGCTGGCGGCCGCCTGACGCGCCAGTTGCGCTGCATCACCGATATAGGCCGCCGGCGTGAGGGCCAGCAGACGGCTACGCTCCGCCGCCGGAATATCGACAGACTGGAGGAAGCGCTGCAGATCCTCCTGGGCAATACTCGATCCGCGGGTCAGCGCCTTCAGTTGCTCGTATGCATCAGCGTGACCAAAACGGCGCATCACTGTCTGAATCGCCTCACCCAGAATCTGCCAGCTGGCATCGAGCTCTGCCTGCATGCTGGCGGCGTCCGGTTCAAGTTTACGTAATCCAGCCAGCAGGGAATGCACGGCAAGCACAGTGTGGCCGGCCGCCACACCCAGATTGCGCAGTACCGTCGAGTCACTGAGATCGCGTTGCCAGCGGGATACCGGCAGCTTGGCGCTGAAGTGGTGCAGCAGCGCATTGGCGATGCCGAAGTTGCCCTCGGCGTTCTCGAAATCAATCGGATTGACCTTGTGCGGCATCGTTGAGGAACCGACCTCGGTATCGACGCGGCGCTGGCGGAAGTGACCGATCGAGATATAGCCCCACGCATCACGACACAGATCGAGCAGGATCGTATTGATGCGCGCCAGTACGTCGCAGTACTCGGCGATCCAGTCGTGCGGCTCGATCTGTGTGGTGTACGGATTCCAGACCAGACCGAGTGACTCGATGAAACGGCGGGAAATGCCGGACCAGTCACCGTCCGGGTAAGCAGCCAGATGTGCGTTGAAGTTGCCGACTGCGCCATTCAGTTTGGCCAGCGGTTCGACGGCACGCAGCTGTTTCAGCTGGCGCTTGAGCCGCCATGCAGAATTTGCCAGTTCCTTGCCCATTGTGGTCGGACTCGCAGGCTGGCCATGCGTACGTGCCAGCATCGGGATGTCCGCCATGTTGTGCGCCATGCTGTCCAGCAGGCTGCTGACCTGTCGCAACTGCGGCAGCAGCACATCATCCCGCCCGTGACGCAACATCAGCGCATAGGCAATATTATTGATGTCCTCGGATGTACAGGCGAAATGCAGAAAAGGCCGGATCCGGCCAAGTTCGGCGTCTTGGCCCAGGCGTTCACCGATGAAATACTCGACAGCCTTGACGTCGTGATTGGTCCGGCGTTCGATTTCCTTGATACGCCGCGCATCGTCAGGGCCAAAACCCTCGGCAATGTCGTCCAGCGCCTGGTTGACGACCGGCGAAAGGGGGCCGAAATCACCAACCGCACTTTCGGCGGCCAGAAACTGTACCCAACGCACTTCCGTCAGCACACGGAAGCGGATCAGGCCGTACTCGCTGAAGATTTCCCGCAGGGAATCAGTCTTGGCGGAGTAACGTCCGTCGAGCGGTGAGAGGGCGGTGAGCGGATCGCGATCCATGCCAGACTGTGCAAAATGCCCCTATAATTCGGGCAGAAATCATACACCAACAATACCGGGTCCTGCCTGCACTTTGTCGGCGGCGATTTAGGCAGGCCATTGAGGAGACACGAGTGGCAGATAGTGATTATCGCGTTGAGCGCGACAGCATGGGTGAACTGCAGGTTCCGGAGCAGGCGCTGTGGGGCGCGCAAACGCAACGGGCCGTAGACAACTTCCCGATCAGCGGGATACCGATGCCGCGCGGGTTCATCCGGGCGCTGGGGCTCATCAAGTGGGCAGCGGCCGGTGCAAATGCCGAACTGGGGCTGCTGAAAAGCCGCCGGGCCATGGCCATTCAGGCAGCCGCCCTTGAGGTGGCGGATGGCAAGCATGACGAGCACTTTCCCGTTGATGTGTTTCAGACCGGTTCAGGTACCAGTTCGAACATGAATGCCAACGAAGTCATCGCGCGACTGGCCACCGAGCGGCTCGGTGCAGAGGTGCACCCGAACGATGACATCAATATGGGCCAGAGCAGCAACGATGTCATACCGACTGCCATCCATGTGAGTGCAGCACTCGGTGTTGTCGAAGATCTGCTGCCTGCGCTCGCACACTTGCGCAAGGTGATCCTGAAGAAAGCCAAAGAAACGGACGCCGTGGTGAAAACCGGTCGCACACACCTGATGGATGCAATGCCGGTACGGCTGGGGCAGGAACTCGGAGGCTGGGCGCATCAGATCGGTAATGCCGAAGCCCGTATCAAGGACTGCCTGCCCCGCCTCACACGTCTGGCCCAGGGCGGTACGGCTGTTGGTACCGGCATCAATGCCCATCCGAAATTCGGCAAGAAAATCGCCGTGTTGCTTGCCGAGCACACCGGCGTGAAGTTCGATACATCGAAAAATCTTTTCGAATCACTCAGCTGTCAGGATACGGCGGTCGAGCTATCCGGCCACCTGCGGACGCTTGCTGTGGCGCTGATGAAGATTGCCAACGATCTGCGCTGGATGAATAGCGGGCCGCTGGCTGGTCTGGGTGAAATTTCCCTGCCCGGACTGCAGCCAGGCAGCAGCATCATGCCGGGCAAGGTAAATCCGGTAATTCCGGAGGCAGTCGCAATGGTCGCCGCACAAACCATCGGTAACGACACGACGATAACCATCGCTGGCCAGTCCGGTAACTTTCAGCTCAACGTCATGCTGCCGGTTATCGCGCTCAACGTACTGCAAAGCGTGAGCCTGCTGGCCAACGCGAGCCGCGTTCTGGCCGACAAGGCTATCGCCGGTTTCAAGGTCAACCATGACAAGCTGGCGGAGGCGCTGGACCGCAACCCGATTCTGGTCACGGCGCTGAATCCGGTCATCGGCTATGAGAAGGGTGCCGCCATCGCCAAGCAGGCCTACGCGGAACGGCGTCCGGTAAGGGAAGTCGCCGCTGAATGCACTGACTTGTCGGACCGGGAACTGGATCGTCTGCTCAATGCCAGAGACCTCACCCGCGGCGGCATCAAATCCTGAAGCCACCATCATGAACCAGCAGGACAAACGGTCGATAGACACCCTGCTGGGCATCATGGCGGTACTGCGCGATCCGGTGCGGGGATGCCCATGGGACCGGGAGCAGGACTTCGGTTCGATTGCTCCCTACACGATTGAGGAAGCCTACGAGGTTGCCGATGCAATCGACCGGGATGATCTCGCTGAACTCCGTGATGAACTCGGCGATCTCCTCTTTCAGGTGGTATTCCATGCACAGATGGCCAGCGAACTGGGAGCCTTTAATTTCGCTGATGTCGTACAGGCCATCAGTGAAAAAATGCTCCGGCGCCATCCGCATATCTTCGGCACAGAACAGACGCTGTCTGCGGATGATCAGCGCGTGGTCTGGGAAAACCTGAAAGCCGGTGAACGTGCAGCAAACGGTGACACCTCGGCAATAGCCGGCATCGGGCAGGCGCTACCGGCACTGAGCCGCGCCAGCAAGCTGGGCAAGCGCGCTGCACGCGTTGGTTTCGACTGGCCGGAGATTGACGGTGTGATCGCCAAGCTCCATGAGGAGCTCGATGAGCTCATCGCGGCCAGGGACGCTGAAGACCCTGCTGCAGTAGAGGAAGAAATCGGCGACCTGCTGTTCACGGCGGCCAATCTGGCCAGACATCTGCGGGTCGATCCCGAGCACGCATTGCGGGCAGCCAATCGAAAATTTGAACGGCGCTTCAGGGCGGTTGAAGCCCTGCTGCAGCAGGGCAACGCCGACTGGTCCACGCAAAGCCCGGCAGAGATCGACCGGCTGTGGAAAGCCATCAAGGCGGACGAGCAGGGTACATGAGCGAAGCAAGTACCGGCAGCGATTGGAGACCCGACAGCTGGCAATCGTCTACCGTCGGCCAGATACCACGATATGGCGATACTGCGCAAAGCAAAGCGGTCATGGCAGCGCTTGCGCAACTGCCGCCACTGGTGACCTCGTGGGAGATCGAGGCGCTGCGCGGACAGATTGCGCTGGCCCAGACCGGCAAGGCATTTGTCCTCCAGGGTGGTGACTGTGCAGAGACCTTTGATGACTGTAACTCGGCAGCCATCGTCACCAAGCTGAAAATACTGCTGCAGATGAGCGTGGCGATCATTTCCGGCATCAAGCTTCCGGTCGTGCGTATCGGCCGTATCGCAGGCCAGTACGCGAAGCCACGCTCGGCGGATATTGAAACCCGCGACGGTATTTCCCTGCCCAGCTACCGTGGTGACCTCATCAACCATAATGCCTTTACGGCCGATGATCGTGAACCGGATCCTGATCTCATGCTGCGTGCCTACGAGCGCTCAGCATTGACTCTCAATTTCGTTCGCGCACTCATAGACGGCGGCTTCGCAGACCTGCATCACCCGGAAAACTGGGATCTGGACTGGGTCAGTCACTCGCCACTTGCCGACCAGTATCGCCGCATGGTGCAGACCGTGGCCGACGGTCTGGATTTTTTCGAGAGCATCACCGGCAAGTCGATTGACCAGGCACGGCGTGTGGATTTCTACACCGGGCACGAAGGCCTGCATCTGCCGTACGAGCAGGCGCAAACCCGTTTTCTCGCGCACCGTCAGAAGTGGTACGACCTGACTACACACTTCCCGTGGATCGGTGCACGGACCAGTCAGCCTGGCAGCGCGCACATCGAATTCTTCCGCGGTGTGAGCAATCCGCTCGGCATCAAGATCGGTAAAGACATGACGCCCGAGTGGCTGCGCAGCCTGCTGCGCAGCCTGAATCCTGATAACGAACCGGGCCGGCTTACACTGATCCATCGCCTGGGTGCATCACACATCAAGGCCTTGCTGCCACCGCTGCTGGAAACGGTCAGCAGCGAGGGCGCACAGGTGTTGTGGGTTTGCGATCCCATGCACGGGAATACCGAGACATCGAGCAGCGGACTGAAGACCAGGCGCTTTGAAAATATCCTCGATGAACTGGCCAGCGCCTTCGATGTGCACCGTGCCTGTGGCACTTATCTCGGTGGCGTGCATCTGGAACTGACTGGTGAGCATGTCACCGAATGCACCGGTGGTGCCCGCGGCCTGACCGATGCGGATCTGCGCCGGGACTATCGCAGCCAGGTTGATCCGCGCCTCAATTATGAGCAGGCCATGGAAGTGGCGATGCATATCGCGAGCCATGGCCGTCAGCGCCTGAAACGCTGACGCGTCTCATGGCGGCAAGCACGACCCATCCGCCGTTCGACAGCACCAGTTTTCTGGCGTCGCTGACCCACCGTCCCGGCATCTACCGGATGCTGTCTGCTGAAGATGTCGTGCTCTATGTCGGCAAGGCGAAGGATCTCCGCAAGCGGGTCGCCAGCTACTTTGGCAGCAAGGCGCATCTGCCCAAGACCCAGGCGCTCATGGCACAGACCAGCCGTGTTGAGGTAACCGTCACCGGAACCGAACACGAGGCGCTGCTGCTTGAGCACAATCTGATCAAGGAATACCGGCCGCGCTTCAATGTCATCCTGCGCGACGACAAGAGCTACCCCTGGATCCATGTATCTACCCAGCAGGAGTTCCCGCGATTTGAACTGCATCGGGGCAGTCGTCGCGGGCCTGGCCGGTTCCTGGGCCCGTGGCCCTCAGCCGGTACGGTGCGCGAAAGCCTGATCCAGTTGCAGAAGCTGTTTCGGGTTCGCCAATGTAGTGAATCATTCTTTGCCAACCGCACCCGGCCGTGCCTGCAATACCAGATTCGGCGTTGTACTGCGCCCTGTGTTGGCCTGGTTGCAGCCGAGGACTATCAGCGTGACGTTGCTGATGCAGTGCTGTTTCTCGAGGGCCGTAACGAGAACGTGCTGAGCAGTCTGGCTACCCGGATGGAACAGGCAGCAGAAAGTCTCGACTATGAGCGTGCAGCGCTGCTGCGTGACCAGATCCAGCTGGTGCGCAAAATCCAGGCAGAACAGGTCATCAACGCACCAGGCATGACGGATGCAGATGTACTCGGCGTACAGGTGGAGGAGGGGCAAGCCTGTGTCGCCGTGGTTCTGATCCGTGGCAGCCGCGTGCTTGGCAGTCGCAACTGGTATCCGCGCATCGTGCCGGGCACTGATGCCCGTGAAATTCTTGCGGCTTTCATCGCCCAGCACTATTTTCAGGCAATGCCGCCGGCAGAAATACTGGTACCGGTTGCACTGCAGGATCGGCTGGTTCTGCAGACCGTACTGGAGGCCCGAACCGGTAGTCGCTGCCAGATTCGGGACCGGGTGCGTGGCACCCGCAGTCGCTGGCTGGAAATGGCAGCCAACAACGCAGCGCAGGGGCTCACGACGCGGCTGGCAAGCACCGCTTCACTGCGCGACCAGTTTGAACGGCTGGCTGAAGCACTGGCACTTGATGAAATACCAGAGCGGATCGAGTGTTTCGACATCAGCCACACCGCAGGCGAGGAGACCGTGGCAGCTTGCGTGGTGTTCGGTACAGAAGGCCCGCTGAAGTCTGATTACCGACGCTTCAACATAAAGGGAATCGAGCCCGGTGATGACTATGCCGCCATCGCCCAGGTGGTCGAGCGTCGCTATACCCGGGTGCGACACAGCGAAGCTGCCCTGCCCGGGCTGATTCTCATCGATGGCGGTGCCGGACAGACCGACCGTGCCTATGCAGTACTTGAAGAACTGCAACTCAGTCACCTGCCCTTGCTGGGTGTCGCCAAGGGGCCTGAACGACGTCCGGGCGCAGAGAAACTGGTTCTGCCACGAGGAAGAGGGCAGATCACACTGCCTGCAGACTCACCAGCACTGCATCTCATTCAGCAGGTTCGCGACGAGGCCCACCGCTTTGCGATCACCGGACACCGGCAGCGTCGTGCACAGTCCCGGCGGAGTTCCAGTCTTGAAGCGATTCCGGGTCTCGGTCCGCAGCGCCGTCGCGCGCTGTTGCAGCAGTTTGGCGGCCTGCAGGGCATTCTTCAGGCCGGGGTTACGGATCTGGCCAGGGTGCAGGGCATTAGCCGGACCCTCGCACAACGCATCTATGATCATCTGCACGGTAGCGTGCCCTGATTGCTGACTTATACCCGCCCTTCAAGCACGCGTTAGAATGCCGGCAGGCTTCTTGCTCCAGCGATTTCTGCAACGATGTACCCACAATTCAATACTGCAACTTCCCTGACCTGGGTTCGCATCGCAGCCATTCCACTGGTTGTATTGGTGTTTTATAGCCCGGTGTCATGGGCGCGGCCGGCGGCAGCCATGGTGTTCCTGCTGGCGGCAATCACGGACTGGCTGGATGGCTACGTCGCCCGTCGTTTCCAGCAAACCTCGGCATTCGGTGCGTTTCTGGACCCGGTCGCCGACAAGATGATGGTGTCGACCGCGCTGATCCTGCTCGTACAGGCTGATACAGGCAAGGTCGTTGCAATACTGGCGGCGATCATCATCGGCCGCGAAATAGCCGTATCCGCTTTGCGCGAGTGGATGGCGGAACTCGGCGCACGCCAGCGGGTAGCGGTTTCCGGTTATGGCAAGCTGAAGACCATCATGCAGATGACCGGCCTGTGCTGCATGATCTTCTATGAGCCTTTGCTGGGGCTGCCAATTTACAAGATAGGGGAGGCTTGCCTGGTGCTGGCGGCCGGCCTGACCATCTGGTCCATGATCGACTACATCCGTGCTGCCTGGTCCTCAGACAAGGAACATGACAAGGTTTCTTGACTCTGCGTGGTTCGCCGATACCATATGCACTCCTTGCGGGCGGGAATAGCTCAGTTGGTAGAGCGATACCTTGCCAAGGTATAGGTCGCCGGTTCGAGTCCGGTTTCCCGCTCCAGCCCTCTCCCTGATTTTCTGCATTTGGCTAGGTGGCAGAATGGTTATGCAGCGGCCTGCAAAGCCGCGTATGCCGGTTCGATTCCGACCCTAGCCTCCATTCAGTATTTTTACAGGGGGCGCTTTGCAAGGCAGGGCCGCGCCCGGTCAAGGGCGTGTGTCTACGCTGCGGCGACGGCAGTGAATCCGGTCCGGATGGTGTATCGATACGCTACACTTCGGTGCCGTTGTTCAGTATCCGCACCATGCCTCAGCATTGCCGTTCGCATTCGAGAGGAAGACTGGCTCTGAGCGTCGCTCTCGCGGCGATTCTTGCCGCTTGTGGTTCGGCAGAGCCACCGTCAGCAGCCGTCCCGGCACCCAGCCTCGTCGTTACTACTGTTGCGCCAGTTACCCGCGAGGTAGAGCGTTCGATTGCCGTTTCGGGCTCGGTGAGCGCCTGGCAGGAAATGTCCCTGGGCGTGGAACTTACCGGCATCCGTGCCAGGGAGGTTCTCGTCGAAGTCGGTGACAGGGTGCGGGCAGGTCAACCGCTGCTGCGGCTCGACGACCGCACACTCGATGTGCAGTTTCGGCAGGCAGACGCCAGCGTCACACAGGCAGAAGCTGCGCTGGATCTCGCCCAGGCAAACGCAGCGCGCGGCGCTTCACTGGTCGAACAGGGACTCATATCGTCCAGCGACAGCGATAAATTGCGTGCCGATCTGCGCAGCGCTGAAGCACAACTCCTTACCACCCAGGCGGATCGTGACGCAGCACGCTTGCGCCTTGGCTTTACAACGCTGTCAGCGCCGAAGGACGGCATCATCTCGGCACGATCGGTACAGCCGGGGCAGGTTATTTCGGCAGGTAGTGAACTGCTGCGGCTGATCCGGGACGGCCGTCTCGAGTGGCGGGCGGATCTGGCTGAGGCCGATCTGATTGCCGTCAAGCCCGGTGCAGTTGTTGAGTTGAGCGGCCCCTCTGATGTACTGATTCGCGGCCGGGTACGGGCCGTGTCACCGTCTGTCGATCCAGCAACGCGTACGGGCCTGCTATACGCCGACCTGCCCGAGCCCGGAGCATTGCGGGCTGGCATGTTTGCCGAAGGACGCATACTGATTGGTAATGCACCGGCCAGCATCGTGCCGCGTGAGTCGGTGGTTTTCCGTGACGGTTTTGCCTACACCTTCGTCGTAAAGGCAGTAGAAGGTGCGGAAGCTGGCAGCGCACTGCGCCGGATTGAGCAGCGTCGGGTCAGTATTGGTGTCCGTCAGGGTAATTTCAGTGAAATTCTTGCCGGGCTGGAAGCTGGTGAGCGCGTCGTGCGTCGGGGAGCTGGCTTCCTCGGTAATGGCGATGTCGTCCGCGAGGTGGACGATGTTGTGGACGGAGCATCCGGATCACCACAATGAACGTCTCGCTCTGGGGTATCCGCAACCCGGCCGGAGCGGTCATCATCTTTATCGTCATGTGTGTCGCAGGCCTCTATGGTCTGCGCCAGCTCCCGATTTCCACACTGCCTGATTTCACGGTACCGCAGATTACCGTGACGGTAACCCTCAGCGGTGCAACGCCGGGTCAGCTTGAAACCGACGTCACGCGTAAAGTCGAGGATGGGGTAGCGAGTATCGCAAATATCGACAAGATCACTTCGACCATTACCGAAGGCAGTTCGCGGACACGTATCCAGTTCCTGCATGGGCACGACATGAGTCAGGCGCTGGAGGATGTGCGCGATGCCATCGACCGGATCCGTATCGATCTCCCGCAGAACATCGATGAACCGATGATCGCCAGGGTGAATACCATCGGCGGGGCGGTGCTGACCTACGCGGTGGTATCCAGTCGCATGGCGCCGGATGAGCTCAGCTGGTTTGTCGATGACACGGTCCGCAAGGCCCTGTTTGATGTACCGGGTGTCGGTCAGGTAACGCGGATCGGTGGTTTTGACCGTGAAATCCGTATCGATCTGCGTCCTGATGCGCTGCAGGCCTATGGTCTGACAGCCGGCACACTTTCCGATCAACTGGCCCGCATCCAGGTCGAGCAGTCCGGTGGCCGCACCACCCTGGGCGGCAGCGAACAGTCGGTGCGTACCGTCGCCACGGTGCGCAGCGCTGCTGAACTGGCCAATTATCCGCTCTCGCTGCCGGATGGCAGGGTGGTGCGTCTGTCTGCAGTGGCTTCGGTCACCGACGGTTTTGCCGAACCCAAAGATGCGGCTCTGCTGAATGGGCAGCCAGTTGTATCTTTTTCAGTGCAGCGTGCCCGCAGCACGAGCGAGGTCGGTGTCGGACGCAAGGTTCGCGAGCGGGTCGCAAAACTTGCCGCAGACTATCCAGAGATCGAATTTGTTGAAGTCGCTTCTACAGTTGAGCCTGCCGAGCATTCCTATGATGCATCGGTCGCCATGCTGCTCGAAGGTGCCGTGCTTGCCGTCATCGTGGTCTGGATATTCCTGCGCGACTGGCGGGCCACGTGGATCTGCGCTGTGGCTTTGCCGCTCTCGGTGATCCCCACTTTTGCAATGATGCACTGGCTTGGCTTCAGCCTGAACCTGCTTTCACTGCTGGCCTTTGCAGTAGTGATCGGCATTCTGGTGGACGATGCGATCGTTGAGGTCGAAAACATTGCCCGCCATCGCACCATGGGCAAGTCAGCGCGACAGGCTGCCATCGACGCAGCCGACGAGATCGGCATCGCGGTGATCGCGACCTCTGCAACGCTGGTCGCGGTCTTTATTCCCGTAGCCATGATCGGCGGTGAGGTCGGTTTGTTTTTCCGTGAATTCGGCTGGACTGCGGCCACCGCTGTGCTCTGTTCACTGCTGGTGGCGCGACTTCTTACGCCCATGCTGGCAGCACGGTATATGCAGTCGGCTGCAGATACCGCTCCTGAATCAGGCTGGATGCCTGCTTATATTCGCTGGGTGGAAATAGCCCTGCGATATCGCGGACGCACACTGCTGCTGGCACTCCTTACTTTCCTGGGGTCGCTCGCGCTGCTGCCCTTTATTCCCACTACTTTCCTGCCGCCGGGTAGCGGTACTCGCTCGGAGGTATCACTCGAACTGCCACCTGGCGCCAGCCTGACCGAAACCACCGCCATAGCTGAGCAGGCTCGGCAGCTGGTGCTGCAGATACCGGAGGTAGAGAGCGTCTTTGCACGCATCGGTGCCGTTGCCGGCATGGGCTATGAAGGCGGCTTCCTGGGTGATCTGCGCAAGGCCGGACTGGTCATTTCATTCAAGCCGGATCACAAGCGCAGCGTCCATGAACTGGAGGGAGAACTGCGTGAACGGCTCGCGGATCTGCCTGGTGTACGCAGCAGCTTTGTGGCTGTAGGGCCCGGCCAGCTGTTCGAAATCATTCTTGCCGGCAATGACCCGGAAAGCCTGACTACCGCTGCGCGTGATGTGGAGGCAGCCGTGCGTACACTGCCCGGCCTCGGCAGTGTCTCATCCACTGCATCACTATTGCAGCCTGAAGTCATCATCACACCCGACCCGGCCCGGGCCGCTGATCTCGGCGTTACAACGGTCGATATTGCTGCCGCCGCGCGCATCGCCACCAGCGGTGATTTCCGGCAGCGGCTCGCCAAACTGAATCTGGCTGAGCGGCAGATTCCGATCCGTGTGCAGATCGCTGCACGCGCACTCGGCGATGTGGCACTGCTGTCGATGTTGCCCGTGCCTACACCTGAAGGCAGCGTGCCTTTATCCGCCGTGGCTACGATCACGGAAGGCAGTGGACCTGCGCAGATCGACCGCCTGAACCGTGAGCGCAATATCCGCGTGACAGCGGAGCTGAATGGTCTGCCGGTCGGTACTGTGCTCAAGGAAGTTCAGGCCTTGCCCGCACTCAGGAGCTTGCCAGCAGGCGTGCGTGTCCTGCCGAGCGGTGATGCCGAAGCGCTTGGCGAACTGCTGCTTGGCTTTGGTCTGTCGATCCTGGCGGGACTCGTCAGCATCTATGTCGTGTTGTTGCTGCTGTTCGGCAGTGCCTCCCAACCCTGGGTGATTCTCGCTGCCGTACCCCTGTGTGGTGCCGGGGCCTTCGGTGGACTGCTGATTACCGGACATGCCCTGTCATTGCCGTCCCTGATCGGCTTGCTCATGCTCACCGGTGTTGCAACCAAGAACTCCATCCTGATCGTCGACTACGCCATCATCGGCGAACGCGATCAGGGTTTGTCCCGACGGGAAGCCATACTGGAAGCCTGTCGGAAGCGCGCACGTCCGGTGATCATGACGACCATGGCGATGGGTGCGGGCATGCTGCCCATCGCGCTGGGCTTCGGCGCTGACGGAAATTTCCGGGCGCCGCTCGGCGTCTCTGTGATCGGCGGGTTGCTCACCTCTACCTTGCTGTCTCTGGTAGTCGTTCCGGCAGCCTACTCGCTGGTCACTGATATCGTTGGCCGACGGAGGAGGGTGCCCGCATGACCGCTGCAACCGACACGACGCTGAAGCAAACATCTACACCGTTGTTGCCCGCACAACTCGATATCGCTGGTATCTGCACGGTGCTGGCCGGCAAGATCCGCGGAAATCCCGTGGCCATCAGCCTGTTCCATGAGCAGATCCCGGCTGACTATACGGGCATGAAAGTCGATCCCTGCCAGATCCTTCGGCATGCCATGGATGATGGAAAAATCGTCTACTTCGACCGCTCGCACCAGGACTGTCTGCACGGCGCCTACATTACCGGCGTACATGAGGGTACCGAACAGATCCGCAGCGGCCGCTTGCTGACCGACTATCTCCCGGCCTATGAACTGGATGCCGCCCACCAGTTCAATTCGGGACGCTACATCCTGCCGCAGGGCGCGATCGTCGGTGCGGGAGCTGCACCGCTCGACAAGGTACCTGCTGGCATCCACATCGATTCCATCGTCGTCGTCTGTACGCCTTTCTGGGCTGGCCAGATCGCTGCTGTACGTTCCGTCGAGGATGGTGTGCAGCCAAGCGCTGCAGCCGGGTCATCGTTCTGCAGCGACATGTTTGCGACACCCTGGCATGAAGAAAATGTAGTGCTGACGCCAGGCGACATGGGCGGTCGCATGAACAACAAGCTGAAGCCGGAAGAAATGTTCGTGGTCATTCCGGCACGCTGGGCCAACAACCTGGTGAAACTGCTCGGTGGGGTGCTGGATGTGAAGGGCATCTACGAAGCGACACGCCCCCCGGACTCTATTTACTGGATACGCAAGGCAAAGAAGCACGAGCGTGCAGCTGAATTGCAGGAGCAGAAACCCTCGAGCGGGGAGAGCAACGCACAACTGGCCAAGGACAAGTATGGTCTGGTGATCAGCATGCCCTGGGATGAAGAGGCGATGGCGACCATCGCCAGGGCACCGAAGTTCGTGCGCAAATTCGCCGTCGGCAATGTAGAGGATTTTGCCGAAGAGAAATCCTACCCGCTGATCACTGCAGCCGTGGTCAAGGAACAGGCCGATAGTGTCGGCATGGGCAAGTGGCTGGCCATGCTGAAAAAGTCCTGACGCAAACCAGTGCGCATGCGGCAGAGACCGCAAACCACTAGAATGAACACCCCGGCCCGGGTGGCGGAATTGGTAGACGCTGCGGACTTAAAATCCGTTGACTGGAAACGGTCGTGCCGGTTCAATTCCGGCCCCGGGCACCAACTTTTGGCAGGCCACCCTGGCAAGCTCAGATGCCATGCGTGGCTTCAGTGCACTATCTGCACAAGTTGCCGCATCTGAATTGCCGCTATCTGCGAATACCTTGAATAACTGGCGTAAAGTCGCCATTTCAGAGTCCGGCATACGGATCGCGGAGATTCAAACATGCGCAGATTCCTCTCGGTTATTTTTACCCTGGGTGTCGTAGGGGTAAACGCGGCAGCAAATATCCTGCCCATCAACGGCGTGAATACGGGCGAGATCAGCGCTCTCTATCCAACCGGATTTACACCGGCAGGTTGGGTGTTTTCGATCTGGGGGCTTATCTATATCGGCTTGGCTGCCTTCGCGATCCATGCGGTGCGTGCCCCGACGGACACCGGGTCCCGGTTACGCAGCATTGAGCCCGCATACTGGATCAGCTGTGTGGCAAACGCAGTCTGGATCTATCATGTGGCATCACACTCGCATTCTGGAAAGCTTCCTGCTGATGTTGATACTGCTGGGTAGCCTGGCATTCATCTATGTTCGACTGCGTTCCACGCCCGCATCGTCCCTGACTGAGCGCCTTTGCGTAGATGCTCCATTCAGCCTGTATTTCGGCTGGATTACGACAGCAACCCTCGCCAACCTTGCGGCCCTGTTCTTTGAACTCGAAGCTCTATCCGTTTGAACTGTCCATGGACGACTGGGCAATTCTCACCGTTGTAACCGCAACCGCCATCTATACCGCCATGGGGGTCAAGAACAGGCGACGCTGTGTATACGGCCGTATTTTGCTGGGCATCGCTGGGTATCGTGCTGCAGACCCTGGAAACCAGCCATGCGGTCCGGCTCGCAGCCGCCGCAGCTTGCGCTGTCAATGGTGATTGTCAGCCTTGTTTCAATCGTCCAGGCTCGAGGCCGTGCGAGGCTGCGATCATGAAGGGATCAGCTCGTTTGCCCTGGATCATCCAGGCATTGATCCTGACCACCACGCTGTTTCCATGGAGCCCTGCCATGAGCATTGAGGAGCCTGCATACACGGTCCGTCACACATCCGGGAAAGTTGAGTACAGGGAATACGCCCCATATCTCATCGCTGAAACGCTGGTTGAAGACGCAGCGACTTTGAAAGCGCGGGCAACGAAGGCTTTCGTCGCCTCTTCAAATACATCAGCGGTGGCAACACCGCGCAGTCGAAGATTTCCATGACCGCACCCGTATCGCAGACAGCAGAAAGCGAGAAGATCGCCATGACTGCACCGGTACAGCAAACCGGTTCGGCGGGTGGCTGGCGCATCGCCTTCACCTTGCCGAAAAATTACACCCTGGAAACAGCACCGGTTCCAGCGGATACACGAGTCAGGATTGTGCGTGAGCCAGCGCGACTGTTCGCGGTATTCCGCTACTCCGGACGCTGGACCGAGAGCAACTACAATGCCAGCCGCGATGAGCTGCTGAGCATCCTGGCTGCCGCTGGCATCGAGGTGCGGGGTGAACCCCAACTGGCACGCTATAACGCACCGTTCATACCGCCCTTCATGCGGCGTAACGAAGTATTGATCGAAGTCGACTCGCTCCCCATGCGCTAATATCAGCCCTGTCCGGAGCTGCCTGCAGACGGGGATGGGGATGACTGCCGAAATCTATCTGAGCCTTAAATGGCTGCATATCGCCTCTGCCTGTATCGGAGTTGGCTCCAACGTAACGCATATCTTCTGGTTGCTGGCTGCCAATGCAGATCCGGTACATGGTTCGAATATCCTGCGGCTGATCAAGAAAATAGATGATCGACTCGCCGTTCCCGCCTACATCATCACAACCATCTGCGGCACGACCATGTGGCTGTCCCTCTGGCCGACCAATACGCCATGGATCGTTGTCAGCCTGATCCTGACGCTGGTGCTTGCAGCGATGGGCACTGCCTACGGCCCGTTCATGAAGAAATGGATTCGTCTGACTGCACAGCAGCCACCGGATCAGCAGCAGATTACCGGGCTGGCGCGTGGGCTCACGATTGCATGGATCGGGATCACGGCAAGCGTTTTCGTCGTGCTCTACATGATGGTGTGGAAGCCGATTCTCTGGTAGCGGGTGGCCGTCAGATGAACAAGGCGTTCTTCGTGACCATGCACCAGATGATGTAGAAGGTGAGGATGGTGGAGCCGATGCCCCGGAGCGCGGCTGTCTTCACATCGCGCTTCGGGTCTGCGGCATGCGTATCGACTGCGTAGCGGATCAGGTCAGGCACCAGCTGTATAGCCGCCATGATCCAGAAAGCCACATAGGCCGCCAGCGCCCAGGGCGCCGCCGAGAATCCACCAAACCAGCCATTGACCAGCAACAGGCCTGCCAGCGGACTGAGAATCGATGTTGGCGCGGTAATGCCCAGCGCCATTTTGCGCAACATGGCACGCGCCATCACGCCGGTCGCGTGATCCGCGGTCATGCGCACGCGCATCGCCCAGATATTGCTGAACAAGGTATGACCGAAAAATATGAAGCCGGCAAATTCATGGATGACGAGCAGGAACACCGCACCATGCTCCCAGTCCAGCAGAAAGGCCGGGGGCATCACATGTACGCCGAGCAGCGGCGCTGTATACAAGGCCATGACGAAAAAATACAGGCTGTAGCGAATCACCATCGGCTGGCTGCTCCATGACCGGGCGGTCAAAGTCCGGCATCAAAGCGTAGCTGATAGTTGCCTATGGAGAGCAGATCGCCAGCTTTCAGGGTGCAGTTTTGTATGGCCTGTCCATTTACGCGGGTCGGGTTGGTGCTGCGCAGGTCTACTACATGCACATCTGAGCCTGTAATGGTGAGTACAGCGTGATGGCGGCTCACGAAACGACTCTGCAGGCGAAGATCATTATGCTGACTGCGGCCTATCAGCAGACGGCCACTTGCGAGAACCCGGCGCTCGAGAATGGCTCCATCAAGCATCACGATCAGGCGTCTGCACCGCGTGGGTGCAGCTGGCTGCTGCTTGTCTACGCTGACAGGTGCACTACGAACCACACTGAACGATGCGTCTGCAATCCGGACCAGCGCGCAATCCAGATCAAAGCGCTCGCGGCTAAACTGCTTCAGGCCAGCCATCCCAGGCGAATCCAGAATCCGGCACAGGGCTGGTGTACCCAGCATGACGAAGGTAGCGGATGGAATAGTGGCTACGCGTACCCGTGAGAGAACCTGCAGGAACTCCAGCACACGCGGCCCACATCGCTCGGTATGCTCGATGAGAAATACGGTTCGGCGTCCGCGTGCCCCCTCATGTCGGAGGAACACCACGAGCAGGTTGTGCAGATCATCCAGCGCGACCGCATCAAGCTCGAAACCCAGTTGACCAAGTGCCCGCATCAGGAATTCCTGGATGCTGTCACTCGGCGTATCGATCCATACCAGATGCAGATCCTCACGTGCCCGACTCTCGGCAGCGAGACGCTCGGAGAGCGTGTCCAGCGCGAGCGTACTGCCGGTGAGTACGGCAAGGGGGCGCTGGGCGCGCAGGCACCGACTGACATGCGCCGAGGCAGCGGTCAGTGCGGCAATACGTGCTGCCGACTCTGAACCAGAGGCGCTGAGTTCACCGGATTTGATGAGTGCTGACAATGACTTGAAAGCCTTTTTCTTGTTTGGGATCAGTCTAGTTACCGGCTTCTGTTATGTAAAGCCTGAACAGCAGGGCAGCATCGGTGGATGACCATCTGTAGCGAATCACGAAGCCATCTGAATGATTTCATTCAATAACTTGTTTCAAAAGCGGATTCTGGTGCAGGATGGCGCGCCGCCGGGGCGGCGGTTTGGGAGAGGTGGAGTTGCTCACGGGCACAGGCTTGACGCTGTGGCGCGGTGCGAACTGTCTGTTCGATCAGTTGTCGTTTTCTGCGGCACCGGGCGGTGCGCTGCTGATTCGGGGTCCGAATGGCTCCGGCAAGACGACGCTGCTGCGCGTGATCGCCGGGCTGACACTGGCGGAGCAGGGGGAAGTCAGGTGGAACGATCGGCCGCTGTCCGAGCGCGACGAGTCTGGCCGCCACACCATGGCCTACTGCGGCCATGCGACCGCCCTGAAGCCTGACCTGACGACGTATGAAAACCTGCGCTTCTTCGCCCGCCTGTCCGGTTATGCGACCAGCGCTCTGGGTGCGCTACTGGAATCGACAGGACTCACCGCATGCGCCGATCTTCCGACCCGGGTACTGTCTGCCGGGCAGAAACGGCGAGCCGCGCTCGCCCGTGTACTGATGTCCGGCGCACCGCTCTGGCTGCTCGATGAGCCCCAGACGAATCTCGATGTGGCCGGCCGCCAGTTTCTTGAGCAGATGCTGCAGAACCATCTCGCCAACTCCGGCACAGCGGTAATCGTTGCCCATCAGTCCATCGATCTCGGTTCAGCCCGAACCAATGTGCTGCAGATGGGGGATACGAATTGAATCTCGGGCCTGGCGGACTGTTCTGGGTCGTGCTTCAGCGCGACCTCATGATTGCCATGCGACGCTGGTCGGATATCTGCAATCCGGTGATCTTTTTTGTACTGGTCGTTGCCCTGTTTCCGCTGGCACTGAATCCCCGGGCAGAGTTTCTGCGCGCTATCGCTCCAGGCGTTTTGTGGATTGCCGCACTGCTCGCCGCATTGCTTTCACTCAACCAGCTGTTCCGCGCCGACATAGAGGATGGCACCATGGAACAGCTGTTGACGATGCCCTATCCACTGGGCCTCGTTATACTGGCCAAGACGCTGGCACACTGGCTGGTGACCGGCTTGCCAGTGGTCGCCATAGCACCGTTGCTGGCCATCACCTACCATCTGCCGACCGACGCCATCAGCACCTTGCTGCTGTCCTTGCTGATCGGCACACCAACGCTCAGCCTGCTGGGCTCGATCGGTGCGGCACTGACTGCCGGACTGCGACAGTCCGGCGTATTGCTGGCACTGATGGTCGGACCGCTGATGCTGCCGGTATTGATGCTGGGCGCGCGTGCAACGGATATCGCCCTGAGCGGCGACGATCCGACCGGACCGCTCTACCTGCTGGGTGCATTACTGGCATTGGGATTGAGTCTTGCACCGCTGGCGGCAGCCACGGCGATACGCATCAGCGCAGATTAAGCACGGAGCAATCTGGATATGTGGACATGGTTTTATCGCCTCGCATCGCCACCGCATTTCTATCGCGTGGCGGGCAAGCCTGGTGCCATGGCTCCTCTGGCCAGCCTTGTTGCTCATTACCCTCGGCACCTGGGGTGGACTGGTGGTCGCACCTGCCGACTATCAGCAGGGCGATGGATACCGGATCATCTATGTGCACGTACCGTCCTCATACCTGTCGATGATGATTTACGTAACCATGGCGGTAGCCGCAGGTATCGGTCTGATCTGGCGTATCAAACTGGCGCATGCAGTGGCGGCCAGTTGTGCACCCATCGGCGCCACCTTCACTGCTGCTGCGCTGATTACCGGTGCGCTATGGGGCAAGCCGATGTGGGGAACCTACTGGCAATGGGAACCGCGCCTCACCTCTGAACTGATTCTGCTGTTTCTCTACTTTGGTTACATGAGCCTGCGCAGTGCTTTCAATGACCTGAACCAGTCAGACCGGGCCAGTGCGGTGCTTGCCCTGGCGGGAGTGGTGAACGTGCCGATCATCCATTTCTCCGTGCTGTGGTGGGCCGGACTGCATCAGGGTCCATCGATCTCGAAGCTCGATGCACCATCCATTGCCTTTAATATGCTCTGGCCGCTGCTGACCATGATCTTGGCCTTTACGCTGTTCTTTCTGGGCGTGCTCGCAATGCGGGTGCGGGGTGAGGTGCTCGAACGTGAATTTCACTCACGCTGGGCACAGGATGTGCTGCGTGGTGCCAGCGTTATGGGGGCTGACAGATGACTGATTTTCTGGCCATGGGCGGTTACGCCAAATACGTATGGCCGTCCTTTGGTATCACGGCCATCGTGCTACTGTTAAATCTGCTGGCCGCACGCCGACAATTGAAGCAGACCAGGGAACGTCTGCAGCTGCGGCTGGTCAGACAGTCGGGCAGAAAGGTGAACACATGACTCCTCGCAGACAGAGAATGATACTGGTAGGGCTGTTCGTGATTGGGGTCGCAGCAGCGGTTGGCCTGACCTTGCGCGCTTTTCAGGAAAACCTGCTGTATTTCTATACGCCGACCCAGGCCATCGCCGGGGAGGCACCGGACGGCAAGAAGATCAGGCTCGGCGGCATGGTCCAGAAGGGCAGCCTTCGCCGCCAGCCGGGGGACCTGGAACTCCGCTTTGACGTCAGCGACAACGAGCAGATCATGACCGTGGCTTACTCCGGTGTCCTGCCAGACCTGTTCAAGGAAGGGCAGGGTGTGATTGCCATGGGACATCTCGACGCTGATGGCATATTCCGTGCCGAAGAGGTACTTGCCAAGCACGATGAGAATTACATGCCACCAGAAGTTGCCGCAACGATGGTGACCGATGGGCAGCCGCCACCTGCGGCAGCACCGGCCACTGACGCAGCCTTGAACTAAGGCCTGGCTGACTCTCAATGATTCCGGAAATCGGTCAAATCTGCCTGGTGCTTGCCCTGTGCCTGACCGCTGCACAGGCAATCTTCACGCTCGTCGGCGCGCATACCGGCAGGGCAGGCTGGATGGCGGTGGGCACTCCCGCTACCGCCGGTCAGTTCGTTTTTATTGGCAGTGCCTTCATCGCCTTGGCCTGGGCATTTCTGCACGATGATTTCTCGCTGCTATACGTGGCGAGCAACTCAAACACCCGACTCCCTGAAATCTACAAGGTTGCGGCAGTATGGGGCGGTCATGAAGGATCGCTGTTGCTGTGGTCACTGGTGCTGTCGATCTGGGCGATTGCCGTGGCCGCACTCTCGGGCGGTCTGCCGCCTGATATCAGGGCGCGGATTCTCGGGGTGATGGGTGCCGTGAACTTTGGCTTGATCGCTTTTGTCCTGTTTACATCGAATCCCTTCAAGCGGCTCAACCCCGTACCCTTCGATGGCAATGATCTCAATCCCTTGCTGCAGGATCCGGCGATGGCGCTACACCCGCCGATCCTGTATGCCGGGTATGTCGGTTTTTCGGTTGCCTTTGCATTTGCCATTGCAGCGCTACTCGCCGGCAAGATTGACAGCGAGTGGGCGCGCTGGGCACGACCATGGACCACAGCAGCCTGGGTATTTCTGACCATCGGCATCGCCTTGGGAAGTTGGTGGGCCTACTACGAACTGGGCTGGGGTGGCTGGTGGTTCTGGGATCCGGTTGAAAATGCATCCTTTATGCCATGGCTGGTCGGTACCGCACTGATCCACTCACTTGCTGTGACCGAGAAGCGGGGGCTCATGAAGGGCTCCACGCTGTTGCTGGCGATCAGCGCATTTTCACTGAGCCTGGTCGGTACCTTCCTGGTGCGTTCCGGTGTGCTGGTATCGGTGCACTCCTTTGCCTCTGATCCGGCCAGGGGACTGTTCATTCTTGGCTTTCTGACTATCGTGATCGGTGTAGCGCTTGGGCTTTATGCCTGGCGCGCACCATCACTGGATCGTGCAGTGGGCTTCAGTGCGTTCTCACGGGAAACGTTCCTGCTGATCAATAATATTCTGTTGTGTGTCGCTGCCGGCCTGGTCCTGCTGGGAACCCTGTATCCGCTCGTGCTTGATGCGCTCAATGCCGGCAAAATTTCCGTCGGGCCGCCGTATTTTGAAACGGTCTTCCTGTTGCCGATGTTACCGCTACTGGTCGCTGTAGGTATCGGCATGCACACCGCATGGCGCTCGGCTGATGCGTCTGCCGTCAGCCGAAAACTGCGCCTCCCGGCTGTACTGTCGGTGGTGGGTGGAATCGCCATTACCCTGTTCATCTATGGTGGACAGAACGTACTGACCATGATCGGTATCGCAGCCGGCATATGGCTGGTACTGACCGCATTGATGGATCCAGTCCGGCAAATCGTCGGTCGCGGCCCACAACTCAGCCGCTCAGCCCTCGGCATGTCGGTCGCGCATCTGGGGCTTGGACTCTTCGTGCTGGGCGTGACTGTAACGACATCTTTCAATGTCGAAACCGATCAGCGCATTGCCGTCGGCGAGACAGCACAGATAGGCGACTACAGCATTCAGTTCAATGGTGCCCGGCCGATTCGCGGACCCAACTATCAGGGGCTGCGCGGTGAAATGATCGTTACGCGCGATGGTCAGCCCATTGCAACACTGCACCCGGAAAAGCGCATCTACGGTGCACGCAGCTCACCGATGACGGAAGCGGGTATCGATGCCGGGTGGTACAGGGATGTCTTCGTGGCACTTGGCGATGACCTGGGCGAAAACGCCTGGAGTGTCCGGCTGCAATACAAACCATTGATCCGGTTTATCTGGCTGGGTGCGCTGGTAATGGCCTTTGGCGGAATTCTCGCGGCAACCGACCGACGTTATCGGGTTCCCGTACGGGCCCACGTTTCTGCTACAAGCGCTGCTTCTCAGCCGGCGCAGTCCTGAGAACATTACGCAACGATGTGGCGCTATCTCGTACCCGGAGCCATCTTTGCGTTGCTGGTTGCCGTGCTTGGAGTCGGTCTGTACCGCGATCCCGGCTATGTACCCTCACCCTTGATTGGCAAGCTGGCTCCGCAGTTCAGCCTGCCGCGCCTGGATGATCCACAAGCCAGTTCTGCAACGCTCTGACCTGCTCGGCAAGGTCAGCCTGGTCAATGTCTGGGCAACCTGGTGTTCCGGCTGCCGCCAGGAACACGATACGCTGCTCACGCTGGCACGCGATGGTGGTGTGCCGATCTTCGGCATCAACTGGAAGGACGACGCAGCTCTCGCTCGCCAATGGTTGCAGAACCTGGGCAATCCCTACGCTGCGGTAGGCGTAGACGAAGAGGGCGGTGTAGCGATTGACTGGGGCGTCTATGGTGCGCCGGAAACATTTCTGATCGGTGCGGACGGTACGGTGCTCTACAAGCACATTGCGCCGATGACCCTCGCTGTATGGCGCGATGAATTCCTGCCGCGTATCGCTGCAGCTCAGAACGGATCAACACTCTAGTGCGGCAACTCTCGCTGGCTGCAGGCGCTTTGCTGTGTATCGCAGCGTTTTCCACCTGGGCAATCGCACCTGAAGAGATATTGCCAGACCCTGCTCAGCAGGCTGTCTACGAACGTCTGACCAACGAGGTACGCTGCCTCGTCTGTCAGAACCAGACGATTGCTGATTCCACTGCACCGCTGGCCATCGATCTGCGCCGCGAAATACGTCAGAAACTCGAAGCCGGCGAGTCGGAGGAGGCGATCAAGATATTTCTCCTGGATCGCTATGGTGACTTTGTACTGTACCGTCCGCGCTGGCAGGCAAGCACCGTACTGCTCTGGCTGGCGCCCGTTCTGTTGCTGCTGATCGGCGGCAGTGCATTGTGGCGAATCGTGCGCCGCCGCATCACTTTACCTGTACCGCCTGATGATGGTGATCCACCATCATCCACATGATTGGATAACGCATGTCCGTATTTCTGCTAATCGCATCCCTGCTGAGCATTGCTGCCATCGCATTGCTCGCATGGCCGCTGTTGCGCACCGGCCCGCAACGCTCACCGCTGGCGGCAGTGCTGGCAGCAGTGCTTATTCCGATACTGGTCTGGGCGATCTATCCCAGGATCAGCACTTATGACTGGGCTACGCCGGCAGCACAGGCAGCCGCCCCGGCGGCTGAAACGCGTGCGCTGGATGAAGCCGTGGCCGGACTTGAGCAGAAGCTGGCGGATGATCCGGGCAATGAGGAAGGCTGGGTTTTACTGGGCAGCTCCTACCTCGCGACACAGCGTCCCGTTGAGGCTGTACAGGCATATCAACGGGCCATTGAGTTGTCGCAGGGCAATAATCTGGCGGCACGCCTGGGTGCTGCAGAAGCACAGATCACCGTCGATCCGGCCGCTTTGTCGGGTGTCGCAGGTCAGGAAATCGAGGCGGTTCTGGCGCGAGATCCGGGCAATCCCAAGGCGCTCTGGTACGGGGGCATACTGGCACTGTCGCGCGGTGACATCGCAACCGTGCGCACACGCTGGCAGGCATTGCTGGCTCTTGATCCACCGGCAGAGATTCAGCAGATCATTGCCGGACAACTCGCTGCAGCTCGAGACTGGCGAAACGACTGTACAGGCGGCCGAGACCAGCAGCGCTGGCAAGGATGCTGCAGCGGTCGGTATAGCTGTAGAAGTCTCGATCAGCGACAGCTTGCGTGAGCGGATCGCACCGACGGCACCGCTGTTCATATTTGTACGTGATCCAGCGAAGCCAGGGCCGCCGCTGGCCGTCGTACGACGAGTCGGCCAGCGAACTGCCGCTGTCCCTGCGTATCAGCGATGCAGACCTGATGATGCCAGGCGGAGCCGGTCTCGCGACATTGAAATCTGCCGCACTGGTTGCACGTATCGCCAACGCAGGCAATCCGGTCGCTCAGGCTGGCGATCTGTTTGGTGAAGCGACCTGGAGCGGACTGGGTGAGACTGCGAGCGACCATCTCAATAGTCATCGACCAGATAGTCCAGTAACCTCGGTGATAATAAGATTTAACATAATATATATTATGCGCACTTCAGGACTGGCGATGCTGTGCCTGCTGCTAAGCGGCTGCACCAGTTCCCTGCCACCGTTGACGCGGCATGCAGGAACCCCTCGATCTGCAGCGCTTCATGGGTGACTGGTACGTGCTGGCCTTCATTCCCATCGACCTGCCATTTGTCTCCGAGAAAGATGCGCACAACGGCGTGGAGTCCTATCAGCTCAATGCAGATGGCACGATAGCGACGACCTATACCTTCCGTGACGGTGGCTTCGACGGGCCTGCACAGCGCATGACACCGCGTGCGCGCGTTGCCAATCCGCCCGTGAATACCGAATGGAAGATGAAATTCTTCTGGTTTCTGCCGGCTGGAGACTATCTGATCATCGATCGCGATGAAGCCTATACACGCACCATCATCGCGGTCCCGGACCGGCGCTGGGTCTGGCTGATGGCACGTACGCCATCCATATCGGCGGCGGACTACCAGGCGATGATCGCGGTCCTGGAGCGCAACAGCTTCGATATGACCAAGCTCAGGAAGGTGCCGCAAAGCATTGATTTAAAAACTGAACAGCCCGGTCCGGGAAATCCGTAAAGACTCCATCAACGGCCTTCCGCTCACACAGATCGCGGAGCAGTTCTTCCAGACTGCCGAATCCTGGCGGCAAGGCGTCAGCGCGCAGCGTATAGGGATGCACCTGCAGACCGGCGCGGTGTGCTGCTTCAACCAGCCCCGTCCCGAGCACCTGCCGCAGGCCTGGACCGATGCCATCGGCGTATTGCCGGATCGCGACCAGTTCAGCTTCGGCGACTACCGTGCCCTCACCTTCCATCAGCTGTATCAGCCGCAGCCTGCAGCCCAGCCCGGTGCGTATGCGTTTCAGTTCCGCTTCATCAAAGCACTGCACGATCGCCGCATCGCCGGGACCGGAATAACCATGGCGGCTCAGGACGGCCAGCATCTGCGCTGCCAGGTCGATGCCATGCTCGTGATGCCAGGCGGGTGATTTCACTTCCGGATAGATGCCGGCAGTTCGTCCGGTGGAATGATTCAGGCCGTGGATGAAGCGGATTTCTTCCTCAAGCGTCGGATATGGCAAAACTGCCTGCTGCAGCCGGGAATCGGCCCGGATAGCGCAACTGCCCGCTGCCCTGCCCGTCGCCGCTCGCTGAGCGCCAATTGCCGGATTTCGGCCAGATCGAAATCGATGCAGTAGTGCCGCCCGTCGGCGCGCGCCCGGCCGGGGAACCGCGTGGCGACATCAGTGAGATCATCCAGATGCAGGTCGTGAAAGACGATCAGCTCGCCATCACGCGTCGCAACCACATCCTGCTCGAGAAAGTCGGCGCCCATCGCGTGCGCCATGGCCTTGCCGGCCAGCGTGTGCTCGGGCAGATAGGCCGATGCGCCCCGATGTGCGATAACCAGGGGCCGCGATTGCCATACATCAGCGCATCGTGGCGCTTACTCCTCGCCAGTAACTCCGAGGCGTTTCTGCATCAGCGGACTGGTGGTCGTGTACTGCAGATGAACCTTCTTGCCGGGCTCGATGATCGCCTTGGCGGCAAACGCCGCCAGCGCGGCCTCGTGGAAACCGCTCAGGATGAGCTTCTTCTTGCCCGGATAGTCGCAGATATCACCGATGGCAAAGATGCCCGGGATATTGCTCTGGAATTTCTCGGTATCGACGATGATGGTCTTCTTGTTGAACTCCAGCCCCCATTCGGCGATCGGGCCCAGCTTGGGTGAAAGCCCGTAAAACACCAGCACATGATCCACATCCAGAATTTCCGAGGTGCCGGACTTGGTGGTGACCTCAACGCCGGTCATGCAGCGAACCGTCCATGCGCAGGCCGGTGGGATTGGCCTGCTCGATGAGCCGCACTTCACCGCGGGCTGCGCGTTCCTTGAGCAGCGCGACCGAGGCCGGCGCCGCACGGTACTCATCGCGTCGGTGAACGAGCGTCAGCGCTGCCGCCTTCGGTCCCAGCGCCAGTGCCCAGTCAAGTGCCGAGTCGCCGCCGCCGAAAATCGCCAGCCGCTTGCCGGCAAATGCGCCGGATCCTTCACGTGGTAATGGATCTGCGTGCCTTCAAGCGCATCCGCACCATCGACGTGTACGCGCCGTGGCTGGAATGAACCGACACCGGCCGCGATGAATACGGTCTTGGCCAGGAACTGCTTGCCCTCGCTGGTGCGCGCGCGAAATCCGCCCTCCGCAACCGCCTTCAGCTCAACCAGTTCTTCACCGAGGTGAAAGGTCGGCTGAAAGGGCTCGATCTGCTTCATCAGGTTCGCCACGAGCTCGCCGCCAGTGCAGACGGGTACTGCAGGAATGTCATAGATCGGCTTGTCCGGATACAGCCAGGTGCACTGACCGCCTGGTGCCGACAGCGTGTCGACGAGATCCGCCTTGATACCCAGCAGACCCAGCTCGAATACCTGAAACAGCCCGGCCGGGCCCGCCCCGATGATCAGGGCATCTGTATTGATCGTCATGATTTTGAACCGGAATTAAAGCAAGCTACGCCGGGACATCCGGCAGGCTGGCGATGTTACGTGAGCCTCGCCGGTTCAAACAAGCGCGAGCCGCCGGGAAAGGCGCCGCCTGTCCGGCTGTCAGTCCAGCTTGAACTCGACCACGTCCCAGCGCGCCGTATCCTCATGGCGGGCGTGCTGGCGGATCGCATCGACGAGCGTGCGCTCGTTCCACTCCACCACATCTGCTGAACGGTCGATGATCAGCTTCTTCAGCGATCACCGTCTCGCCGAATGACTTGACCGCCACGATCGGCTTGCTGAAAGCGCCGGCCACATCCATCTGGAAGGTCACCAGGTCCGGATTCGACTTCGTAGATCGAGACCGGCAGCACCATGATCTCTGCCGCCTTGATCTGGTTGCGCAGCTCTTCCTTCAGGTCTTCCTTGCTGCCCGGCGGAATCCGGTCCGGATCGCTGGTGGCCAGATACAGGAAATTGTCCCGGCTCTCGAGATACTCGAAAACCCGCAGATAATCCGGGTGCTTCTCGAAACAGATGGCTTACAAAGACCCGAATGGGTGTCTTATCGGACAAAATCCCGTCCTCCATTCAACTCCTGCGAGACATACTACAGTTCCTGTTGCCTGCAGTCCCAGCGGCATTACACTCCCGGTCCAGATGCGTCTGCTCATTTACAACATCCGCTACGCCATCGGTGCCGGAGCCCCGCCGCAAATGCCGGTTCCAGGGGCAGGTTACCTGTTTGGCGCGCCCGGAAACCTCGACAACATCATAAATTTCACCAAGTCCGTCACGCCGGACGTGGTGGGCCTGATAGAGGTCGATGTCGGCTCGATGCGCAGCGGCGGCGTCAATCAGGCGGAAGTCATCGCCAAGGCCCTGGGCCACTACTCCAGCTACGAGTGCAAGTACGGTGAGGAGTCCCTGAACCAGCTGCTGCCCATACTGCGCAAGCAGGCCAATGCCTTTCTGGCCGCGCCGTCAATCGTCGGCGAACGCTTCCACTACTTCGACACCGGCATCAAGCGGCTGATCATCGAACTGGAACTCGACGGGGTGATCATTTTTCTGGTGCACCTGTCGCTGAAGTACCGCCACCGGCAGTTCCAGCTCCGCCATCTGTACGAACTCGTGTCCAAGGCAAAAAAGCCGGTCATCGTTGCCGGCGACTTCAATACCTTCTGGGGCGAGAATGAAATGTTCCTGTTCATGAAGGCGGCTGGCCTGCGCAGCGCCAACGTCGACGGACTGCCTTCCTATCCCAGCAAATCACCGCGCATGGAACTCGACTTTGTGCTGTATGGTGACGGCATCGACATCACCTCCTTTGATATCCCGCATGTCATCTACTCCGATCATCTGCCACTGGTCTGTGACTTTCAGCTGAGGTAATCGCCATGTCGAATCATCACCGGGCACTGTGCTGCTGTCGCTCGTGCACTGGCGACTGGAAAGCGATGCAGACGGAATCGGCTGGTTGTGCTTTGACCGGCAGGACGCCGGTGCAAACACCCTGTCCGCTGAAACGATGGCCGAACTGGAAACCTGTCTCGACACGCTCGAAACATCCGCACTCAAGGGACTGGTGATCCATTCAGGCAAGGCCCGGGGATTCATCGCCGGTGCTGACATCAACGAATTTCCGGCACTGGATTCCGAGGCGCGGGCATATGCCGTCACCCGACAGGGACAGCACATTCTGGCCCGCCTGGAAGCCCTGCCCTTTCCCAGCGTCGCCGTACTGAACGGCTTTGCCCTGGGTGGTGGCCTGGAGCTGGCGCTGGCCTGTACCCGGCGACTAGCGATCGCGGGCAGCGAACCGGTATTTGGCCTGCCGGAGGTACAGCTTGGCGTGCATCCCGGCTTTGGCGGCACGGTGCGCCTGACGCGGCTCATCGGCGTGCGCCAGGCCATGGACCTGATGCTGACTGGTCGATCCATACGTCCGGCGCAGGCGCTGAAAAGATGGTCTGGTCGATGCCGTGGTCGCAGCGAGAGCAACTGGCGAGACAGTCGCCATGCAGCTGCTCAGCGAGGGCGGTCACAGCGGCTCCGGCACCATGGCTCGACCGGCTGCTCGGCCTTGCCCTGTTGCGACCGAGCCTGGCGCGCACGCTGCGTCACAAGGTCAGCACAAAGGCGCCGGCCGCACACTACCCTGCCCCGTATGCACTGATCGATCTGTGGGAGAAGCACGGCGGCGAGGCAACTGCCGGCAGCCTACGATGCCGAGGCCGAATCATTTGCCCGGCTGGTCATGACGCCGACATCCCGCAATCTGGTGCGGGTGTTCTTCCTGCAGGAACGCCTGAAGAAGCTGGTTGTCGATGCGGCACCGGCAACGCGGGTCCATGTCATCGGTGCCGGCGTGATGGGTGGCGATATCGCGGCCTGGTGTGCCTTGCGCGGCCTTGAGGTCAGCCTGCAGGACCGCGAGCTGAAATTCATCGAACCGGCTCTGGCGCGGGCACGCAAGCTGTTTCGAGCGCAAACTCAGGCGGCCGGATGCCATCGATGCCGCCGTATCACGCCTGACAGCAGATCCGGATGGCCGGGGCATTGCCACAGCAGATGTGGTGATCGAAGCGATCTTTGAAGATCTGACCGTGAAGCGTGAACTTTTTGCGCGCGTGGAGCCGCAACTGAAGACCGGTGCAATACTGGCGACCAATACCTCCAGCATCCGGCTTGAGGACCTGAGCAGCTGCCTGCAGGATCCCGGCAGACTGATCGGTGTGCATTTCTTCAATCCGGTGGCCAAGCTGCCGCTGGTAGAGATCGTGGCAGCACCCACCAGCAGCAAGGCATCGCTGGACGCTGGAATCAGCTTCGCACGCCAGATCGGCAAACTGCCCCTGCCCTGCCGCAGTCACCCCGGATTTCTGGTCAATCGTATTCTGGGACCCTATATCGCCGAGGCGCTCGAACTGCTGCGGGAAGGCATTCCCGCGGCCGAGATCGATCTTGCCGCTACCGATTTCGGCATGCCGATGGGCCCGATCGAGCTTGCCGATTCCGTAGGACTCGATGTGATTGCGCCACGTGGCCGGATCCTTGCGCCGGTTATCGGCAGGGCGGTTGCGCCCGAGATTGAGGAACTGGTGCATCAGCGACACCTTGGACTCAAGACCGGCCAGGGCTTCTATACCTACCGGGAAAGAAAGCCGGTACGCCCATCGCTGGTGCCGGGCAGCTCGGATCCGGAGAGTCCAGGACCGGCTGATACTGCGCCCTGCTCAACGAAGCGGTCACCTGCCTGCACGAAGGCATCGTGGCGGATGCGGACCTGGTCGATGCCGGTGTGATCTTCGGCACAGGTTTCGCCCCCTTCCGTGGCGGGCCGCTGCAATACGCCAGGGACACCGGTGTGGATACGCTGATCGAGCCGGCTCGGCGAGCTGGCAACACTACATGGGTCACGTTTTCAGGCCTCGCCGGGCTGGCAACTTCTACGCAACTGACGTCACAGATTCCGCACGAGCATTCTTCCGCCGCGCGAAAAGCTTGCGGTTACAATGCACTGCAGATGTCTGACCTGATACTTCACCGAGAACATCCTGCGCCGCTTTTCCCCGCTTGACAGCCTCAAGCGGGAAAACGTGGCGGCGCTCGCCAAAAAAATGGAAATCAGGACCCTGGAGAGCGGCAAGACTGCTGCTGCGCGAGGGGGATACGGACAAGCGCACCTATTACCTGGTATCCGGCACGCTTGAACTCACCGACCGCGAGCGGCAACGTCAGGCTGCTGCGCGCCGAGAGCAATGATGCACACAACCCGATAACCCCGTTGCTGCCCCGGCGCTATACCGTCAAGGCCGTCGATCACGTCCAGTACCTGTCAGTCGATACCGAACTGCTGGACGTCATGCTGACCTGGGACCAGACCGGCAGCTACGAGGTCAACGAACTGCACAGCGACGAGCACGGCGAGTCAGACGACTGGATGACCACCCTGCTGCAGACACGGGCCTTTCACCGTATTCCGCCGGCCAACATCCAGGCCATCTTCATGCGCATGCAGAAGGTGAACTTCAATGCCGGCGACGTGATCATCAAGCAGGGCGAGGAAGGTGACTATTTCTATGTCATCACCCGTGGCCAATGCACGGTGACGCGCGAAACGCCGCTGAACAAGGAAGGCATAAAGCTCGCCGAACTGGGCGTCGGCGATACCTTTGGCGAAGAAGCGCTGATCTCCCAGAACCGGCGCAACGCGACCATCACGATGCAGACTGACGGCGCAGTCATGCGCCTCGGCAAGCAGGACTTCAATACCCTGCTCAACGAGCCGATGACGACCTGGGTGGACCGTGAGGAAGCGCAGAAGATCGTGGCCAAGGGTGGCAAGTGGCTTGATGTGCGTCTGCCCAGTGAGTTCGAAACACACCACGAACCCGGGGCCATCAATATCCCGCTCTACTTCATCCGCCTGAAGCTCAGCACGCTGGACCCGAAAACGCCCTATATCGTCTGCTGTGACACAGGGCGGCGCAGCTCGGCCGGTGCTTTTGTGCTGAATGAACGGGGCTTTGATGCGCGCGTGCTGCGCAACGGACTGAATCTGACTGACTGAAACCGTGCCGTGAAACGGCGCTATCCGCCATTACATCGTATGCGTCGGCTTGTCGCCGCCCAGGGCGCCGGCCAGGTAATTCTCGATCTTCTTCTGCGTTGAGCCACCGTCCTGGTCGCTGAACTGGACGCCGATCCCGGCGGTACGCTTGCCCTGTGCGCCCTTGGGCGTCACCCAGATCACCCGCCCGGCGACCGGAATCTTCTCGTCCTCACCCATCACGTTGAGCAGCATGAAGACTTCGTCGCCGATCCGGTAACTGGTGCTGGTCGGAATAAACAGGCCACCATTGCGCACAAACGGCATGTACGCGAGATACAGCGCACTCTTGTCCCTGATCGTGAGCGTCAGCAGTCCCGGCCTTGTCATGACACTTACCTTGCATATCCAGCCGCACCGTACCACCACATCAGCAGTTCAGCCCACTGCAGTTCCTGATTCAGCGAACGGTCCTTCAGCCGGTGCGCCTGATTGAGCTGATCCAGGTACTCGCAACAGGCCCTCATGTTCAGGCGGGCGTGCGGAATTTTCAAGTACGCTTTCAATGCCGTCGCACCTGGTTCGGAAATATTCATTCCCTCGCGCATCAGCGCCGCAACCTGCCAGTAAAGCCAGCGAATACAGAGGCTGCTGTCCAGTTTGGCCCAGCGTCGCGCTATCGTGCCCGGCGGTACTTCACGTTGCACGATCTTTTCCAGATCGGCAGCGAGTTTTGCTGGTTTGTTCAGCCAAAGTCTTCACGCAGCAGTGTACGAGCGGCCAGCGGAGCCCGGCTCGCAAACTCCAGTGCAGCTTCCGCGCCACTGCTCTGCGGATGTGCCTGTCGCAGCCAGGCAAGTCCTGCTGACCACGCCGGTGGCACCAGTCGTACCCGTTCACATCGGCTGACGAATCGTGGCCGGCATGCGCGCCGGTGACTCACAGACCAGCAGGATCGTTGTTGCCCCGGGCGGCTCCTCAAGCGTCTTCAGCAGGCAGTTGGCGGCGTTACGCATGCATGCGTTCAGCCGGCCAGATCATCGCCACCTTGCGTCCGCCCACGGTGGCTGGTCAGTTCGAGATTGGCGATCAGTTCGCGCATCTGCTCGATACCTCAGTGACATTCCGGTCTGGCTCCATGCTGACGGAAAAAAAGTCCGGGTGTGGCACAAGCGGCAAAGCTTCAGCTTCGCTGTCTGCTGAAGGTTCCCAGTCCATCTCCAGAATCTGTGCCGCTGACCACAGGGCGAAATGACGCCGCCCCACCCCACGCGGTCCGTAGATCAACTGGGCCTGTGGAGCCTGCTCCCGCTGCAGGCGTGCCTGGAGTTGCCGGGCAGGTGACTCCAGCCAGGTTATATCATCTATTAAAGACATATAATCAATATCTTGCAATTCATTTCAATAATTTACCTGATAAGAATTTCCTGCAAGACACGACTGATATCCGCCTGGACTTCGGGCAGCGAACGCGCTGCATCGATCACACGAATCCGCTCCGGATACGCTTTGGCCAGCTCGAGATAGCGGGCACGTACACGGGCAAAGAATGCTGCGGCCTCAAGCTCAAAACGATCGCGCCCGGCACGGCCTGCTTGCCGGGATGCCGAAACCTCCAGCGGTACATCGAGCAGCAGGGTAAGGTCGGCACGCAAGCCACCCGTCACCAGGCCGTCCAGTCGCCTGATGGTATCGTGCGGGATACCCCGACCACCGCCCTGGTAAGCATAACTGGCATCGGTAAACCGGTCGCAAACAACCCAGCGACCCGATCGCAGCGCTGGCAGGATGACTGTCTTCCAGGTGTGCTGCACGCGCGGCAAACATCAGCAGCAGTTCGGCCATCGGCACGATTTCGCGCTCGGGATCGAGCAGCAACTCCGCGGATCCTTTCGCCCAGTGCGGTGCCACCTGGCTCACGGGTCAACAACACCGCATGCCCGGCCCGTTGCAGTTCCTCGGCAACGAAGGCGAGATTGGTGGACTTGCCGACCCCCTCGATACCTTCGACGGTAATCAGACGTCCAGGGCGAATTGCTGACTCTGTCTGCTTCATCGCGTGGGTCGTGCCTTCAATGCAGCGAGATATTGACGGACGGCTTGCTGGTGCTCGGCCAGCGTTGTGCTAAAACGATGACTACCATCACCAGCACCCGTTGCCACGAAGAACAAGGCAGTGCCTGCAGCTGGATGCGCAGCGGCTGACATGGCGTCAACACCGGCCGCTGCGATCGGGGTGGGCGGCAGACCTGGCCGTGTATAGGTATTCCATGGCGTATCCGTTTCGAGGTGGCGCCGGGTGAGATTGCCATCGAAGCTGCGTGCCTAGCCCATAGATCACACTTGGATCAGTCTGCAGAAGCATACCGCGCTGGAGCCGCCGCACGAACACACCGGCAATCAGTGGCCGCTCGGCCGCCAGCGCTGTCTCACGCTCGATAATGGAAGCCAATACCAGCAACTCGTAGGAACTGCGCAGCGGGAGATCAGGGTCCCTGCCCTCCCAGGCTATCGTCAGTTGCTTCCGCAGGGCTGCATGCGCCATGGCAACAGTTCAGCATCGCTTGTGCCGCGCGGAAACAGATAGGTCTCGGGCAGGAATGCACCCTCTGCGCTGGCAAACTCCAGCCCAAGCTGAGTGGCCAGCTCGATGGCATCGCCAGTCGTCAGCGTCTTGCTTCAGCACAGCTGACTTTCTTCAGGGCAGCAACGATCTCTGCAACCGTCCATCCCTCCACCAGGGTAAAGCTGTGCAGACTGCACACGGCCCGCAACGAGTTCTGCCAACAAGCCATGCGCCGTTAATCCGCGTATTGAATGCATATTCTCCCGCCTTGATCCGGCTGGCCTGCCCGCTCAGGCGACCGTACAGTGCAAGCACCGTCGGTAAACGAATGATGCCATCTGCGGACAATTGCCGGGCAACCGCGGCCAGAGATGTACCGGCCGGTACCTCAAGGCGGTAGCCGGTCGCAACGATCGGCAGTGGCGTATACAGATAACTGCGCAGCCAGACCGCACCGGCTGCCATAGCCAGCACCACCGCACAACCAGCAATCAGCAGCTTCCGGCGCATTCGTCCACACCCAGATTGGCGATCAGTGCTGCCAGTCTGCGCGTCACCGGACCGGGGCTCCAGTGACGATCATCAAGCTGCCTGACTGGCCGTATGCCGGTCAGCGCATTGCTGATGAACACCTCATCTGCGTCCAGCAATTCTGTTCGACTGATTTGCAGTCTCGTGCACTTCAATACCTGTTTCACGCGCCTGCTGCAGGATAACTCTGCGCATGACGCCACTGATACCTGAGTGTGTGATCGCAGGTGTCAGCACGCGCCCATCCGAGACGATAAAAACATTGCTGGCCGTACCACCCACCAGCAGCCCGTCCTCATCGCACATCAGGCCCTCGGCAATCGATACATCCTGCCACTCGGCACGGGCCAGCACCTGCTCGAGGCGCCCCAGCGTTTTCAGCCCTGCCGTGACAGGACTCCGTCCGGCGATGGTCTCACACCAGCGCACACGGATCTGCGTCCAGACTGGCTGGGCTGCAGGCACTCCACACCCCAGACCACGGTTGGCTGCTGATGCGGTGGCAGTGCATAGCCACGCGGTCCGGGCCCACGAGTCAGAATCAGCTTCATCACACCCGCATCGATTCCGGCTGCAGCAGCCGCCAGCTGAATGCCCAGCCACTCGCCGGTCCGGCGCCGGCAGACTGAGACGTGTGGCACCGGCATACAGCCGGTCCAGATGCAGATCGAGAAAACGCGGATTAGAGCGCCGGATCGCGATCGTCTCAAAAAGACCATCGCCATAAGCCAGGCCGCGATCCGTCGATATCGATCAGCCTGCCCGGTGAGCCATTGATCCAGTATCGCTCCATTATCGATCAACGCTCCAGCGCAAGCAGCATGCCCTTGGCCTTGGCGCGGGTTTCTTCAAGCTCCCGCTCCGCGACAGAATCAGCAACGATGCCGCTACCGGCAGAAAACGCAAACTCCGCGCCGCGAGTCTGGATGGTACGGATCAGGATATTGAAGTCACAGCTGCCATCGAGATTGAGATAGCCCATCGACCCCGTATATGGCCCACGCGGCTGCGCCTCCAGATCCCGGATGATTTCCATGCAGCGAACCTTCGGGCAGCCGGTGATCGTGCCGCCCGGGAAAACCGCACGTATCAGCATACCCGGCGTAACACCTGCTCGCAGTTCGCCACAGATATTCGACACAATATGATGCACATGAGCGTAGGACTCGACCGTCATCAACTCATTCACCGACGATCGTGCCAGGCAACACAAACCCTGCCGAGGTCATTACGCTCCAGATCGATCAGCATGACATGCTCGGCACGCTCCTTCGCATTGCTGAGCAGTGCCTGGCGTCGCTCATCCTCCAGCTCAGCGACACCTGCCCGCGGTCGCGTACCGGCTATCGGTCGCGTCTTCAACATACCCATCCCTGACGCGCACCAGGCGCTCCGGCGATGAACTGATAATCGCACCATCACCAACTATCGCCAGCCCGGAAAATGGTGCTGGATTCACCTCACGCAGTCGCCGGTAGATCTGCCAGGCTTGCACACCTGGCTTGCAATTCGCCGGTCCAGCGACGGGCGAGATTGACCTGAAAGACATCTCCGGCCGCAATCAGCTGCCGGACAGCTCGCCACTGCATCGAGAAATTCGCCTGGCTTCCGGCTCACGAATGGCTGGCAGCCAGCGTCCTCGGTCTGCACCGGCAAAGGATGTGCGGTCACTGAGTACTGCCTCGACATCTGCAACGACCTCGGCAGCTACCTCTGCGTATCCCGGTTCGTGAATCAGCCAGAGCTGACCGTCCTGCAGGTCACGCACCAACGCAACGGGTATCCGTACCGCCAATGCGACCGGAAATCCCGGCAGTGCGTCGGGCTGAACGGTCGGCTTCGGTTTCCCGGACCAGTTCATAAGCCAGAAAGACAAACCAGCCGCCGCAAAATGGCAGGCTGGATGGTGCATCGGATTCCTTGCTTGCCTGCTCGTTCTGACCACCAGGCATCAAGGGCAGTCAGAAAACCCGCAGCCATGGCCGGCATGTGGACCCGAAAGTTGCCAGTCATCATCCAGGCGGAGCGTCTCGCCAGGGAAGGCAAACAGGATATCGAAGCGCCCCTGTGCGGTACCGCCTGCAACACTCTCAAGCAGAAAGGGATAACGCTCTGGCGCACGGATGTGCAGATCAAGAAGATCGAATCCGTGCGGCAGTATGTCAGATGGACTGGACTCCATTTCGACCGTACGATGCACTGCCGGTATGGCCGGCACCGGATCTCAAATGCGCCGGAAAACGAGGCTGCCGTTGGTGCCGCCGAAGCCGAATGAATTGCTCAATACTGCATTGATCGGCATCTTGCGCGCTGTATTCGGCACGTAATCGAGATCGCAACCCGGACCGGGATTGTGCAGATTGATGGTCGGCGGTGCGACCTGATCGCGAATGGCCAGCAGGCTGAACACGGCTTCAACCGCACCGGCTGCACCCAGCAGATGACCGGTCGTGGACTTGGTGGAACTGACCGCCAGCTTGTCCGCATGCGCACCGAATACCGCGCGCACTGCACGCGTCTCAGCAGCATCACCCAGCGGCGTGGATGTACCGTGTGCATTGACGTACTGGAGTTCGTCGGGATTCATTCCTGCATCGGTCAGTGCCGCACGCATGCTGGCCTGGGCGCCATCGCCCGTCTCCGCCGGTGCGGTGATGTGGTGCGCATCGGCACTCATGCCAAAACCGGCAACTTCGGCAAAGATCTGCGCACCACGACGGCGCGCCGCCTCATACTCCTCGAGCACCAGGCACGCAGCGCCATCGCTGAGCACGAAACCGTCGCGGTCGATGTCCCACGGCCGGCTGGCTGCCTGCGGATCATCGTTACGCTGCGACAGTGCGCGCGCTGAACAGAAGCCACCGAGACCGAGCGGCGTGAGTCCGTGCTCGGCCCCGCCGGCCAGCATGACGTCGGCATCGCCATAGGCGATCAGTCGGGCCGCCATGCCGATGCAGTGCGTGGAGGTGGTGCAGGCGCTGACCAGCGCGATGTTCGGCCCGCGGAAGTCATACTGGATGGAGATGTGGCCGGAGATCATGTTGATGATGCTGGCCGGTACGAAGAATGGTGAGATCTTGCGCGGACCACCTTCGGTGTAGCGGACGAAGTTGCCTTCAATCGTGCCCGAGCCACCGATTCCAGAGCCGATGGCTACACCAATCCGGTCGGGCGCGTAACCTGCCGTCGCCAGCCCGGCATGTGCAACGGCCTGCTGGGCCGATGCGATACCGAAATGGATGAACGGATCCATCTTCTTCTGTTCTTTGGGCGGAATGTACTGACTGACATCGAAGTTGCGGATGCTGCCACCGATCGTCGTCGAAAACTGGCTTGCATCGAAATCGGTGATCGGGCCGATACCACTGTGGCCGGCAACCACCTGCGCCCAGGCGGTCTCCACGTCATTGCCCACCGGGGCAATGATTCCCATACCGGTAACGACGACGCGTCGGCTGGACATGTCGGTCTACCCTCGAAACAAAGCGGGCTGAAGTGCCCCGGGAGCGAAAACGAAGACTCAGGAAGCAGCGGCCCGCTGGGTGATGTAGTCGATGGCCTGCTGTACCGTCTTGATCTTCTCGGCATCCTCGTCCGGAATCTCGGTCTCGAACTCTTCTTCGAGAGCCATGACCAGCTCAACCGTATCCAGGGAATCGGCGCCAAGGTCATCCACGAAAGAGGCCTTGTTGGTTACCTCTTCTTCCTTCACGCCGAGCTGCTCGGCAACGATGCTCTTGACCTGTTCCTCAATACTGCTCATGTCTCTATGTCCTCTTCTCGTGAGTCCGAAAACGGCGGTACCCGACCTGCGTATCCGCCAAGTGAGTGCCCCACCGGGCCGGTATTCTAGGTTAAGCCCACCGGCCAATCTAGCATTGCAAAAAAAACCTTTGTCCAGGCCATAAATCCGGCTCAGGGCATCAGCATGCCACCATTGACATGCAGGGTCTCTCCGGTGACGTAGCTGCCGGATCGCGCAGCCAGAAACAGGGCTGCAGCAGCCATATCATCCACTGCTCCAAGGCGCTGCAGCGGCACACGCGCCTCGAGTTCCTTGCGCTGGGCCTCGGCGAGGCCCGCCGTCATGTCGGTGGCGATAAAGCCCGGCGCGATGACATTCACGGTGATGCCGCGACTGGCCACCTCGCGGGCCATCGCCTTGCTGAAGCCGATCATGCCGGCCTTGGCCGCCGCATAGTTGGCCTGGCCCGGGTTGCCCATGACGCCGACCACCGACGAGATATTGATGATCCGGCCATGCCGGGCCTTGAGCATGCCGCGCATGAAGGTCTTGCAGGTCAGAAACACGGATGACAGGTTGGTATCGATCACAGCCTGCCATTCTTCCTCCTTCATGCGCATCAGCAGATTGTCACGCGTGATGCCCGCATTATTGACCAGAATGCTGACCGCGCCTTCGCTGGCGCTGATATCGGCTTCGGCCGCGATGACGGCTGCCGCTTGCGACGCATCCAGCACGAGCCCCCGACCGCTGATGCCCTGAGCCTTGAACCTGGCACTGATCGCCGCAGCCCCTGCCTCGGTGGTCGCCGTACCGATCACCGTAGCCCCGGCCTGACCAAGCAGATCGGCAATCGCTGCACCGATACCGCGCGAAGCACCGGTAATCGAGCGCCCGCTCGCCGGCAAGTGAAAAAAGCGTGGCTGGCTTGTCCAATTCAAAGTCTCCGGAAAATCAGGTTCCACATTATAGACAGGGCCTGAGCAGGCCGATCGGGTTTCAGGCGCTCAGCTTCCGCACGGTGGCCTCGCCACCGGCAAACAGGAATCCACCGACTGCACCCCACAGATGTGCATCCGTGATCACGGGTGCGCCGATCGTTTCAGCAGACAGGGGCACCGCACCATTGAACTGCTCCCAGCCCAGCTTCGCGATCCAGATGATGAGCAGGGCCCAGCCGACGCGATCGCCCTGCCGGATCCAGTCCAGCGCACCGATGATCAGCAGACCGTGCAGCGCACCCGACATGCCCACACACCAGGGAACTTCAGGACTGGAACAGGTAGAGCCCCAGTGCTGCTGCTAATTGAACAGACCAGTTGCGCGACGATCCAGCCCACCGGTGTGCGTGCCGGGTAGAACACCCAGATTCCCAGCAGCAGTGCGCCGACATTCAGCGCCAGATGACGCCAGCCCAGGTGCACCAGATTGCCGGTCAGCAGTCGCCAGTACTCGCCCTCTGCCACCGCATCACGCACGTACCAGAGCCTCCGGTGCAGTTCCTCAGGCAACAACTGCAGCCCGACGAGCAGCAGCGCAAAGCCCGTAGCCCACACCAGTGACGACGATTCCAGCCAGGGGGAAAAGCTTATGTTTCGTGCAGTTATGCGCACCAGGTCAAATCTTTCTGAAATTTACTGGCAGGCTCTGCGCGGGTGGCGGATAATCGCTCGCGGGTTGCCGCTGCTGTTGGGTTGCAGCGGATCATCGCAGAATCACGGGGCCAATACATGAAGTTCGAGAACGCATCCGTTCCGGGCCGCACGCGGCTTTACGCTGATCGAAATCATGGTGGTGGTGGTCATCCTCGGCATTCTTGCCGCGCTGATCGCACCCAATGTGATCAGCCGCATCGATGATGCACAGGGCGCCAAGGTACAGCAGGATATCCGCGCCATCGAAAGTGCACTGAAACTCTATCGCCTGGACAGTTTTCGCTACCCGACCGGGCAGGAAGGCCTCGATGCACTGGTGACCCCGCCGCAGGATACCAGCCAGAAATGGCCAGAGGGCGGTTATCTCGACCGACTGCCCAAGGATCCCTGGGACCGGCCATATATCTACGAGAACCCCGGCAAGCAGGGGGCATTCGATATCTATACGCTCGGCCGCGATGGGCAGCCCGGCGGCGACGGTATCGATGCCGATATCGGTAACTGGGATATCGACTGACCGGTCGCATGCCCTGTCCGGCAAACGAACGGCAGCAGCAGGGCTTCACCCTCCTCGAAGTGCTGGTGGTGGTGTTCATCGTCGGCGTGATCGCCACGATGTTCACTCTGGCCGTAGGTGTGGCCGGTGGCGTTGACCGGGAACTTCGTCAGGAAACCGAACGCCTCGAAACACTCATACGTCTTGCACTGGAGGATGCGACCTTTCAGGCGCACGAACTCGGCATCCGTTTTTATCCGCAGCATTATGAGTTCTCGGTGTGGTCACGCGGGCAGATTGCAGACCCCACTGACGACAGCTGGATACAGATCCGGGAGGACGTGCTTGCACCCAGAAAACTGGCCACCAGCTTCGAGTTCGAACTCGAGATCGAAGGCCGGAGCGTCGTCCTGGAAAACAGTGCCAAGGATGTAGAGAAAACCTACAAGCCGCAGATATTCATCTTTTCTTCCGGCGACATCAGCGATGCGTTTGTCGTACGCATTCGTGATCGCGTGGAGCGGCGCAGTTACACGCTTGAAGTCGCAACAGATGGCACGATGGAGATCAACCGCGATGAGGGGTGAGCGGTGCAGTCAGTCAGGCTTCACGCTGATCGAAGTGCTGGTCGCACTGGTGATCGTCGCGCTCGGCTTGCTGGCCGCTTTTGGTCAGGTCAACCAGACGCTGACCACAGCGAGTCGCCTGCGTGACAAGACCTTTGCCAACTGGGTTGCGCTGAACCAGCTCACCGCACAACGCCTGCTCGGTGACTATCCCGAAGTCGGCAGCAGCTCCGGTGACGTTGAAATGGGGCGCAGTACCTGGCGCTATACCGTCAAGATCGAAAAGACCGATTTCGATGACTTGCGCCAGATCAACGTCTCGGTGGCATTTGCTGACAATCCGGAGCAGGTCGTCAGCTCCATATCCGGATTCCTCGGGAATGCTGCGGGCAGAATTACGGCACGAGGCGGTCAGCACGAGGACTGGGCGCCGATCGCCCCGGATCGCTGAACATGCGACGCCACAACACCCTTCCGTTCAGAGTGCAGCGTGCCGACAGACGCCGGATCGCCGGCTTTACCCTGCTCGAACTGCTGGTTGCCATGGGTATCTTTGCGGTGATCGGCGCGATGGCGCTCGGTGGTCTGAATACCGTGGTTGGCCAGACCACCATCGCGCGCGAACAGATGGATCGTCTGACGCAACTGCAACGTGCGATACGGCTGATGAGCGGCGACTTCAACGGTCTCGCCCCACGTTTCGTACGCGACGAACTCGGTAGCGCCGGTGAAGCGCCGCTGGAAGCGGATGGCCGGCTGTTCGGTGTGGAGCTGCGGCTTACGCGCGGCGGCTGGCCCAACCCGGCGGGCCTGCCCCACCGTGGCACGCTACAGCGCGTTCAGTACCGACTGGATGATGACAAGCTGATACGCGAATACTGGCCCGTGATGGATCATGTGCTGGGTCAGGAGCCGCGCAGCGAAGAACTGCTGAGTGGGGTCGACGAATTCCGGCTGCTCTACCTGGATAACCAGGATGAATGGCAGCCGCAGTGGCCACCGGCACAGGCGGCCAGCACGGTTGCCAGCCAGCGACCGCGCGCGGTACGCATCCTGCTTGAACTGCGGGACTGGGGTCCGGTCGAGCGACTGATCGAGGTTGCCCAATGAGGCACCATACCAGTCTACGCCGGCAACGCGGTATCGCCGTATTGACTGCGGTACTGGTCGTTACGCTGGCGACGGTGCTGGCAGTCAATCTGCTGTGGCGGAGCAGTGTGGACTTGCGACGCACAGAAATACTGCTGCTGCAGGATCAGGCGCGTCAGTACAACCTCGGTGGTGAGGAACTGGCCCGCGTATTTCTCGTCAAGGATCACCGCAACGGCGGCGGCATGGATACCACCAAGGAGATATGGGCCACGCCACTGAAGCGGGATTTCGAGGGTGGATTCTTTGAGGGCTGGCTGCTCGATCAGCAGGGCCGCTTTGACCTGAACAGCCTGATCGGTGGGGACGGCAAGCAAAATACGAATGCTTCTGAGCAGTTCGTGCGCATGCTGACGCTACTGCCACTGGACTCACCCCTGGACAGGAACACCGCGGCCTCGCTTATGGAAGCGGCGGCGGACTGGATCGATCCGGATCAGGCGCCACAGTTGAATGGTGCCGAGGATGACCGCTATACCAGCCGCGAACCGCCCTACCGACCGGCAAATTTCTGGTTCGTTTCGATCAGCGAACTGCAGGCGGTGGAAGGCTGCACAGCCGAGATCTATGCCGCACTGGAGCCACATATCACAGCGCTGCCACCGGCTGGCAAAGATGATCGCAAGATCAATATCAACACGGCGACCGACGTGGTGCTGGCCTCGCTGGTAGATAACCAGAGCCTGGAAAGCGTGGAACCCCTGCTCAATCAGGAGTACGAGAAGCCCGAAGACTTCATCGATGAGTCAGGATTCCCGCAAACCATCCAGAACCGTATCACCACAGAAAGCAACTGGTTTCTGCTGACTGTGACCACCTCTATTGGCACCACTCAGTCCACTATGTACAGTCTGCTTGAACGCCGGGACGATATCGTCACGGTCCGTCTGCGCAGTTATGACGTGAAATGACCTATGAGTGAGACTCTCGTAGTCCGCCTCGGCAGCGGCGATGCCGGGCTCGCCGAGTGGGTTGTGGTGGATGACACCGGAGCCTGCACGCTGGCGCCCGCCGCTGGCCCGCTTGAAAACGCTGCAGCGCTGACAGCCGGACGCCGTGTCGTCTGCCTGGTGCCGTCTACACGCGTGCTGCGCACCCGCGCAGATATCCCCGTCCGCAACCGGAACCGTATCGCCCTGGCGCTGCCATTCGCGTTGGAGGACCTGCTTGCCGAAGATGTAGATGAACTCCACTTTGCCAGCGGCACACGACATGCCAATGGCCGGATCAGTGTCGCGGTGATTCGCCATACGCACATGGATGATTGTCTTGCACAGCTGGCCGGCGCCGGTCTGACGCCTCATGCACTGTATGCCGACAGCGATGGCGTCGCTGATCTGGCCGGCACGACCACTGCACTGCTTGAAGATGCACAGATCATTCTGCGCGATCCCGACGGTGATGCGGTGGCCGCTGAAGTCGATGGACTGGATGAACTGCTGAGCCTCTGGCTGGCGCAAAGCAAGCCAGCGAGCGATGGCAGCCTGGCGGCACCCCGCCACCTGCAGATCTACGATGCCACCACAGATGGCTGGCCAAACCAGACCTGGGAGACTTTGCAGGACAAGGTGCAAAGCCTGGAAGTCCGGCGTCTGCCAGATGGGGCACTGGCACGACTGGCGGCTGGAATCACGGTCAGTCCGGGCGTCAATCTCCTGCAGGGTCGCTATGCGCGACGTTCGACCTTTGCGAGTTACTGGCCACGCTGGCGTATCGCCGCCGCACTCGTTGCAGCACTGGGCGGCATGATGCTGCTGACCGCTGGAATGCAAACATGGCAACTCGATCGTGAGGCCGCTGCGCTGGACATCGAACTCAGCCAGGCCATCAGCCAGATCTTTCCGGGCACTGATTTACCGGAAGTACGCGCGCTGGTCGATCAACGCCTGCAGGCCAGCAGTCCTGAGCAGGGCCTTGCCGCTGGCCGACAATTCCTCGACACGCTGCGTACCGTCGCTGGTGCCGTATCGCGCACCGGCAGCGCGCAGATCGAAGCACTCAACTACCGTGCCGGTATCATGGAACTCACCCTGCGCGTCCCCAGTGCAGATACGCTGGACAGCATCCGCAAGATCGTCACGGAGGATGGCCGGCTCAATGCGGAAATCCAGTCCTCCAATGCGCAGGGCGAACAGATCCAGGGGCGCATCCGCATCACGCAGCCTGGCAAGTCGGGTGGCGCATGAATCTGGCTCCGGTTCAACAATGGTTCGACAAGCTGGCACCGCGCGAGCGCTGGATGGTCATGGCCGGCGGTCTGTTTGCACTGGCTGCGCTGATTTTCGCGCTCGGCATCTGGCCAATTTACCAGGCCCGGGATGCGGCCATGGAACGGGTTGCTGAACAACGCCGGCTGCTGACGGATATAGAACAGGTAGCAAGACGCTTCGGACCGCAATCCGGCCCCTCTGCCCAGGCACCAGTTAGCGGTGAATCAGTCATCGTGCAGGTAGATCGCTCGACCCGTGAGCGCGGACTCAGCAGCTACCTGAAACGCAATCAGCCGGAAGGTAATGGTGGTGTGCGTCTGCGCCTGGAAAATGCCCCGTTTGACGATCTGCTGCTCTGGCTTTCCGACTTGCAGTCCAGACAGGGACTCGCCGCCGTCTCTGCCACCTTTGATCCAGCCGGTGAACCGGGCCGGGTAAATGCCAACCTGGTTCTGGATTCGGGCGTTCGCTGAGCAAATCTGATGCGCATGCAACGCACACTCCTGTTCGCCGGTTTGGCCTCATTTTTGCTCTGGCTGCTGATGCTCATTCCGGCGAATGTCATTTTGCCGCTACTGACCAGCTCCGGAGCCATCACCAGCGGCATGGCCGGCACCATCTGGTCTGGTAGTGCACGCACGCTGACAGCCGGTCCGCTGCGCTTCGAGCAGTTGCACTGGCAATTCGAGCCGTGGCGCATCCTGCGAGGTGAGCTCAGCGCCCATATCGAGGCGCAGCTGCCGGATGGTTTCTTTTCCGGTCACGTGGCTCGCACGGCTGGTGGCCGGCTGATCATTCGCGACATCGAAGCTGCTGCGCCACTCAAAGCCCTGTCACCCAGCATGGCGGCGATGACCGGTGACAGTCAGCTCAGTATCAGGATGCAGCAGATCGCCTGGCTCGACGGCTGGGTGGAAACTGCGATCGGCACCGTGCAGCTCTCGGATGTCGTATTGCCGATTCCGGTGCTGGCCGGCCGGACACCGCCTGGAAATTACATACTCAGTTTTGACAGCGAGTCACTGGCCATCGGCACACCACTCACCGGAAAAGTGAGCGATGGTGGCGGCCCACTTGAAATCAGCGGGGTACTGAACCTGAGCCCACCGCGCAATTACGAACTGTCAGCGACGGTCAAGGCACGTGACACAGCGCCCGCAGAGCTGGTCAACATCCTGCAGGCATCCGGTCCGCGCACCCCGGGTGGGGGACGCGAGTTCAGTCTGGCCGGCTCATTCTGAAGCTGCTGCCGGCGATACGACGGGCAGTGCTACAGGCTGCAGCAGCCTGAGCAGCGGGAAGTAGAGCGCTACTGAAATCGGCCTTTTTTCCAGCTGCGCAAAAGCCTGCTGGTAATCCATCAGCTGCGGCGCATAGCGCGCCGACTCGGAAGCGATGAACTGCGCACGATCGCCGCCTTCGTGGCTGCTGGTCTTGTAGTCGATGATCCAGCGTATGCCCTGCTCGCAGACAAATGAGCGGTCGATGACCAGATGCCGAAACCGGTCACCCTCCTTCACCGTCAACGGATACTCGTTCACAGCCCCGGCATGCCGGGCCGACAGCAGCCAGCGCCCACGCTCATCTGCCAGGGCATTGCTTAACACCGTGCACACCCGATCGATGGCGCGTTGCAGGTTGCCCGACTCGACCCCGGCCCGGATCAGCAGGCGACCGATTGCCGGATGCAAGTGACGGAGCGCCGCCTCATCGGCCGCAAAGCTCTCGACGCCAACCGTCGCGATATGCTGCAGCCAGCGGTGTGCGACCGCACCTGCGTGCATGGCCCAGGAACTTGCCCAGTCGTAGGGCACCAGGCTGGCAACGGCCACGGCAACTCCGCTCAGTCCGCGCAAACCCGGTGGTGGTTCGGGACGTTGCCAGTCGTCCGGCAAGCGGTACAGCGTTGGCTGTTGCCAGTGTGGTGTTGCATCGTCAGGCACAGCGCTCACGGGTCTGATCGGCTGCTGGCCAGCTTGCCGCAAGTGCCGGCCACAACCGGTCGAGCAGGCTGCCCGCTTCGGGCTGTGCAGGCTTTGCCTCATCGGCAGCCGGATCAGCCAGCGGCAACTGGGCGAACAGATGCAGGCGCTTGCATGCGCGGGTCACTGCGACATACAGCAAGCGATCGGTTTCAGCCAATCGCTGCCGCCCGCGCAACCGCCAGAGCATCGTGTAGAGCGGATCAGAATCCCGGTCTCCGCTGGCGTTGACCGGTGCGAGCAGCAGCTCAGGCTTGCCGTCGGCCGACCGGCATCTCCTGCCAGAGCAGTGCCGGTTTCTGATCGCTGGCGCGTCGAGCGACCGAGCGCCGGCAAGATAACCGTATCGAACTGCAGGCCTTTGGCCTTGTGAATCGTCATCACCTGTACCTGGCCACCACTGCCAGGCAGTGACGAAGGCGCGGCAGCGACCGCTGCATCCAGAGCCAGCAGGTCGGAGCAGTCTCCACCGCTGTCGTGCTGCCCGATGGTAGTCGAGCACCAGATCGGCAAGCGGCAGATCTGCACCAGCTACCGCGGGTCCGCCCAGTTCAACCCACAAACCCTCGACCACATCGCGCAGCGGGATCTGGCCAAGCCGGCCACGTGCACATTGCGAAAGCTGCTGCCAATCGCATTACGCGGCGGCGACCGTCGGCGCTCAGGCCGGCAAGGCACTGTTCATCGCTGCACAACTCCGCAATCGGCCGCTGCAGTGGCTCATCTGCACCGAACGATGCCAATGCCTCCAGATCAACCAGCGTCAGTCCGCACCACGGCGCACGCAGCACCGACAGCCATGCCAGGCGGTCACCGACATGCAGCAGCGCGTGGATCAGCGCCAGCAGTTCGCTGGCGATCGCCGTCTTGCCCAGTTGCACCAGATCAGATGCGGAGAAATCGAATCCTGCGCGACGCAGTGCGACCACGACTGCCGCAGCATGCACCCGACTGCGTACCAGGATGCCGACGCTGTCATCCGGCCAGCGCTGCAGGCAGTGCGCCACCAGTCTGGCAACATCTTCTGCTTCAGACTCCAGCGAGTCGGCTGCATGCAGGCGCACGCCATATTCAGGCTCATCAGCGTTCCAGGTTTCAGTCTGCCACGTCCTTCCGCCGCTGGATCGCCGCTTCGCTGGGTACGAAGGCGATAGCACTGCTGAGCAGATCATCGCTGCGCCGGGAAAATCTGCGGAAAGATCCGGTTGACCCACTCGACCAATGGCTCAACAGAACGGAAATTTGCACTCAGACGAATGAACTCCAGCGGCACACCCGGAATGCCCGATCACGGCTGGCCAGAAACAGGCGCACTTCCGCCTGACGAAAGCCGTAGATCGACTGCATGGGGTCGCCGACCAGGAACAGCGTGCGCCCATCACCGACCGACCAGCCGCGGGTCAGTGCCTGCAGCAGTTCGTATTGTGGCTGCGAAGTGTCCTGGAACTCATCCAGCAGCACATGGCGAATTCGCCAGTCCACACGCAGCGCCAGTTCGCTGGGTGCCTCGTGCTCACCCAGCGCAGCCCTGCCCTCCGCCGCAATTTCCACATAGTCAGTCAAACCACGTGCTGCAAATACCAGCTTCAGGCCGGCCGCTGCCACCGGCAACAGGCGCAACAGGGCCTCCAGCGCCTGCCACTGCGCCGCTGGATAAACCGGCGACGGCAAGCCAGGCACTGTGGCCAACACAGGCAGCAGTCCCTCGACCTGAGCGATACGGGCGATCAACTCCGCAGCGTGGCCTTTCAGATCCTTCTGTGTTGCTGGAAAGCCCTCTTTGACGGTTAGCCGAGCGCGTGGTGTGCCGCCCTTGGTTAACACGGTCGACGCGGCAAACTGCCACCACTCGAGACGCCTGAGCACCGGAGTGTCCGGGTGTGGACCGCCAGCCAACACAAGATCAAGATTGATCGCCGCCGCATGCACGATTTCTGTCAGTTCATCGCAGCAGCTCGGCAGGTATGGCAGTGTGCAACATGTCCAGCTCATGACTGACCACTCGACTCAGTGCTGCCTCGAGCTCAGTCCGCGCCCGGCCGACATCCATGTGCGCACCGATGATCGGCAGCCATTGATCGCGACGCGCCAGCATGCCCGCCAGCAATCCTTCCAGACGATCGAGCCGGTTATCGAAATGAGCCAGCAGGCTCGCGACGGCCGCACCGGCTGCGTCATCCTCAACCAGCAGTCGCAAAGCCTCACTGGCTGCCTGCCGGTACAGGGGCTCGAACTGCGTGGCCAATGGACGAAGTACATTCGCGCCACTGCTCACCGGTGAACTGCGCGCCAGCGATGAATTCAGGCTGTCGATGGTGCTGATGCGCAAACGTGCCGGATAGACGGCAAGGCCCCAGCCACGCAGCTCATCACGGGCGCGGACGGCTGCGACCAGTTGCTGCATATCGGCGGCCGCTCGCAGTTTCCGCAGTCGCGGCAGTCACCACGCCAGTCAGTGCCTGGCAGATCCGCCGCTGCATCTCTGCTGCGGCTTTGCGCGTGAAGGTAATGGCGAGGATTTCTTCCGGCTCGTCGGCAACAGCTGAGCAGCCGCAGGTAGCGCTGGATCAGCAGTTCGGTCTTGCCGGCACCGGCCGGTGCCTGCACCAGAAACGAGCGGTCTGGCGCCAGTGCCCGCTCACGCAGGGGTTCATCCGGTGCCGAGTCGGCGATCTTCATTCGGGCTCCGCCGCTGTAGACGCCAGTGAGCACGGCGAACTGGCCAGCAGCCTTTTTCGGAGCAGTCGGGTCGACACGAAAATCACCGGCGGCAAACTCGGCGGCAAGCTGCTCGAGCTGGTTGCGCCAGCGCACGACGACACCGGCCCAGTCCAGATCCGGTTCGCTGAAAAACTTTTCCGGCGTCTTCAGGCATTCCAACCCCAGTACCGGATCGCCCACGCCGTAGACCACCACGCCGGATGGCGTGAACTGCAGCACCGCCACACCACGGCTGCCGGTGGTCACCGCATACAGCGGCAGCTGACACTCCGCCAGGCGCTCACCCCGCCAGTCGCCGTTGACTTGAAGTTCCCCGGTCTTGTAATCGATGACCAGTTGCGCACCGTCGGCAAAGCTGTCGATACGGTCGAGGCGCAACTCCAGTGCCAGCGGGCCGATGTTCAGCGAGCGCGGTGTTTCGGTTTCCACCGTGAAATTCACCCCACTCCTGTTCACGTGTCACCAGCGCCGTCAGCTGCGCCCACAGGCGCTCGCGCTCGAGTTCACGCAGACGACGCAGAAAGGCATCGGAGCGCGGCAGGCAGCTCATCCAGCACGCCATCGATCAGACCGGCGAACAGTGCCGACAGTCGTGGCGCCGGCACGCACTGCCAGTCCATGCCGGCACTCCTCATGACGATAGAGTCGCTCAAGCAACTTGTGCAGCAGATTGCCGCGCGTCGGCGGGTCCAGTGGACGTGAGGGCTGGCGCAACTCGGTGCCGCGCAGCCGGGCTTCGATGAAGGCGCGCGCCGGACAGACCGCCTGCAGCGACAGCACGCGCGCACCGCCGCGCACATGCTGCCCCGCGGGCCACGCTGGCGGCGGATCCATCGGCACGCTTTCAGGCTGCGCTGAGCGACTGACACTGCTGCGGTCCGGATACATCTGCAGCATCTGCAGCAAGCGGCTCCGCCGTGGTCGCCAGCAACCCGGCCGCTGCCGGCAGCGGACTCAGCAGCTGTTCGGCATCACCGTGCTGACCAGCCCAGCTGAGACCACCTCGCCCGCTGCACCCAGCAGTCGCGAGAAGCGCCGCATCCGTCCAGCTCTGCAGGGTGGCCGGTGCAGCAGCCGGAATCGCCTGCCGTCGCGCTGCAACTGCAGCGGCACCAGCGAATGCGGCTGCGGTCGCCGGAGGCCAGCGATCCGCCGTCATGCCACAGACCCAGAGATGATCGAAGGTCTGTCCGGCGGCCTCTTCCAGGCTGAGTACCTGCAGGCCCTGCGGATGAGCCTCGGGCACGAAAGGTCGCTCGCGGGCAAAGCTCTCGATGCTCGCCAGCGCACCACGCAGCGAGATGTTGCCGCATCACCTCATCACAGGCTGCCCAGGACTGCAAAAGGTCCTGCCAGGCAGCTGCCGCCTGAAACTCCTCGCTGTCGAGTCCGCGCTCACCGGGCCATCCATGTGCCTCGAGCACGCGTGCAAACACGACGGCCCACTGGCTCGGCAGCAGCCGACGATGGATGTCACCGAGCTGGCCGGCGGCGGCCAGACAAGCCGGCAGCGAACTGCGGTGCCCGCACACCTGCCCGTGCGATCAGCAGTTCACGACTGATATGCCCGGCCGGCACTGTACGCAGCTCACAGCTCCAGTGCTGCACGGCCACGCCTGCTCGACACCCGCGCCGCCCAGATAGACCGAACGCAGCACCTGGCTCGCCAGTTCGAAGTCCAGCTCAGCAGTCGAGACCTGCAGCAGACGCAGGGCTGCATCGACCACCGGATAGTCCGCCAGGACCAGCCACCCGACAGGCTGAGCGGCAGCAGCAGACGGTGGATGCAGCTGCCAGCCCGGCGCCAGCATCTCCAGAAAACTGCGCGCGGACTGCAGCGGCACGCTGCCCGAGTTCCGGCACGATGACGGCGACCGCCGCCGCGGTGACTCAGTGAGACGCTGGCGTGCCCACCAGGCCGCCTGCACCAGTTCATCGGCTTCATCACGGCAAGCGACGACACGCGCATCGGCAGCCACGGGCTGCCGGCCACAACATCTCGACACGACAACCGGCTTTTGCCAGCGCTGCGCTCAGTGCCGCATGTGCCGGTGGCCAGGGATCAAATGCCATGCCAGCCGAGACGTTGCCGGCAATGGCAGCAGTCCAGCAGCGAAATCTGCGGTCAGTGCCAGCGTCGCGCCGGCATGATCCAGCCACTGGCCTTCCTGCAGCAGACGCTCATAGGCGATCACCCACTGCGAAAACGCACGGGCATCGTCGCTATCGGCGGCCGCCTGCAATTCGCCAGCTACTGATGCCCCAGGTCCGGCAGAGGCGCCAGCCGGAACTCGCCAGCGGCACCAGCACCCCGACATCGGCGACCGCACTACCGCTACGTTCTGCCCAGCGCGTGATCACCCGCCGCCACAACAGCCGACATTCCTCGTCGGCCAGCAGACGCGCGTGTACCGGCTGGCGTAGCGCCTGCACGACTGCAGCATCCCAGCTACGCCGTATCCACGCATCCAGCGGCAGAATGTCGACGCCCGGCCAGGCAGCTCAGGCCTGATGCCGATTGGCGCTGATCCCAGTCGAGTCGCAGCGTGCGGGCCAGTCGATGTGTGGCGGTGATGACGGTACCGCCATCGGCAAGTATCTCGTGAGCAGCCGGCGTCACTGCCGGCACACGGAGGCCAGTGCGCCCAGGCATTGCGCCTGTCGATCGTTCAGGCCGTCCGCTCGGCAACATAGCTGTCGAGCAACTCCTGGATCCGGCTGAACACTTCCTTCAGCATGTCGGCGTCCGGCAGATTGGTGATGCGGAAGAAATTGCTGTCGCTGGTATTGAAGCTGGTACCCGGCGCAACCAGCACATGCTTCTTCTCCAGCAGGTCGAGCGCGAACGCCTGATCGTCGAAAGCCGGGAAACGCGGCTTGTCCACGCCGACAAAGGCGTACATCGCACCGGCCGGCGGCGTGACATGCAGGTATGGGCTGTCTGCAATCGAATCGATGATGACGCGCCGCGACTCGTAGAGACGGCCACCCGGCCGCACCAGTTCCTGCACGCTCTGGATAGCCGCCGAGCGCGGTCTGCACCGCCCACTGGGCCGGCACATTGCTGCACAGACGCAAGCGAAGCCAGCAGGTCGAGCGCATGCAGGTAGTCGCTGGCCTGTTCACGAGCGCCGCTGAGCGACACCCAGCCCACGCGATAACCGCAGGCGCGGTAGACCTTGGACAGACCGCTGAAGGTGGCACACAGCGTGTCATTGACCAGCGGCGCCAGCGGTATGAACTGCGCATCGTCGTAGGTCATCTGGTCGTAGATCTCGTCGCTGAACAGGATCAGCTGGTGCTTCTCGGCGAGACGCACGATGGCGCGCAGGGTTTCTTCGCTATACACCGCACCGGTCGGATTGTTCGGATTGATCACGACGATGCCGCGCGTGCGCGGCGTGATCAGTCGCGCAATCGCTTCCGGGTCCGGCTGGAATCCGGCCTCTGGACGACAGGGATAGTGCACCGCCCGCCCCTGATTCAGCGTCACGCTGGCCGTCCACAACGGATAGTCCGGGCTCGGCACCAGCACTTCGTCGCCGGGATTGAGCAGCGCACGCAAGGTCAGGTCGATGAGTTCGCTGACACCATTGCCGATGAACACATCCTCGGCCGTCACCCCGACGACGCCCCGCTCCTGCTGCTGCATGACCACCGCTTCGCGCGCCGGGAAGATGCCCTTCTGGTGGCAGTAGCCTTCTGCGCTGTGCAGGTTCTCGATGATCGCCAGGCGCATGGTTTCCGGTGCACGAAAACCGAAGCGGCCGGGATTGCCGATATTCAGCGAAATGATCTCGTAACCGCGCCGCTCCATCTCATGCGCCGGTTGGCGAGCCGCCCGCGAATCTCGTAGCGAACGCCACCGAGCGCCGTACTGGGTTTGAAAGATTGCTGCATAGAGGCGTCCCGTTATGTCGTGGTCTGGCTCGCCGGTCCCGGCCGGTTTTTCGACATGGAACAGCGTCGCCAGTATGAATGCCAGCCCGACCAGCACGGTGACCAGCAGGAAGGCCTGGTCGTAGGAACCGGTGCTGTCACGGATCGCACCGATCAGCGGCGGACCAAGTCCACCGCCCAGCGTATCCAGCACCGTAATCGCACCGAGAATCTTGCCGAGATGGCGTGGGCCGAAGTAGTCCGCCGCCAGCAACTGCAGCAGCGTATACAGCCCGCCCCAGCCCAGACCAAACATCGCCAGGCCGACCCAGATACCGCTTGCCTGCGGCAACCTGAGCACGACGGCGCCGGCCACCATGATCGCAAGCGTGCCACGAAAACGCGCTTCTTGCCCAGCCGGTCGGCCAGAAAACCATTGGCGACCTTGCCGCACAGACCCAGATAAAAGAGCACCGTATAGCTGAAGCCGGCATCCATCTGCGAGAAGCCACGGCTGAGCATGTAGAGATTCAGATGCGCCTGGGTACCGATGATCGCAAAGAAAGCTGAACATCGCAATCAAGGCGAGCAGCCAGAAGTTGCGTGTGCGAAGAGCTTCCGCCAGCGACATGCCGCCGAGTACACGGTGCGTGCCCGGCCACGCGTTGCGCCGACGGTTGCTGCGCACCGAGATCAGCCGGGCGCTCGCGGATGACAAAGAAGATGACCGGCAACAGCAGCAATGGCAGCAGGCTGGTCCAGGCAAAGCTTGCCCGCCAGCCGATCTCGCCCATCAGCGCCGCATTGATCGGCGGCAGCGTGCCATTGCCGAGACTGGTCCCGGCAAGCGCGATGCCCAGGGCCAGGCCGCGATCCTTGACGAACCAGCGGGAGATCAGAATCACATTGACCACCAGCCCGCAGCTGGCCAGCGTCGATGCAAACAGCAGATGAATCCAGTAAATCTGGCTGAGACTGTCGACCGTCGAATAGAGGAAATAGCCGGCTGACAGCAGCAGCGCGCCAAGCACCATCAGCGGGCGCACGCCAAAACGGTCGGCTGCCGCACCGGCCAGTGGCGCCATCAGTCCGCCGACAGCCAGGGTGATCGCATCGCGGGTCTTGAGGCCGGCCAGCGTCACACTGCCGCCCATCGACTCGTTCAGCGACTCGAGCAGCGGCTTGTCGAAGACATTCAGGCCACCCAGCGTCATGCCGTTGGTGATCAGCAGGATAAAGCCGGAGGCAAAGGCGATGACCCAGCCGTAGTAGAAAGCCTTGCCGTCCTGTTTTGCCATCACCGCTAACCTGTTCAGCACGAGCCTGCCGTGTGCGGCGGCCACGATACCGGATTCACCGCGGTTCCCCAAGTTGCTTGCCGGGGAATCGCCACAGGCTAGAATCGGGCTGCAACACCAGCAGGACCCGAGACTCACATGCTCAGACATATCGCCATCGTTACCATCGTGGTCAATCAGCTGTCGGCAGTTGAAGAGCCGTATCGCGCAGCAGCTCGACTACGCGGCCGTTCACCGCGGCGTCATCAGTGCCGAACAGGCAGCGCTGTGGGCGGCACCGGCGATGGCCGGCAAGCCATTCGTGATCCTGCGGCCGGCCAGCGGCAAACCCGTCTATCTGCGCCTCATCGAAGACCCGGCTGCGGTGATTCCCGCCACCCGGCACGAGTTTTGGCTGGAATGCCGTCGAACTGCTGGTCAGCGATCCGGACAAACTCGCCAGCCAGCTGCAGGGTTCGGCTTTTCGCGTGATCGGTCCACCCCGGGACCTGTGGCCGGCGCCGGATGCACCGCGTGCCATGCAGGCCTTCGGGCCGGCCGGTGAACTCCTGTACTTCACCCGCGTGATCCCTTCGGCATTCAAGATTCCGATGACGCCGGCCAGCAGCCCGGTAGACCGGGTGTTCATCATGGTGGTGGGCGGTCCCTCGATGACGGTGATGCAGGACTGGTATCGGGAGTGCACTGGGCCTCAAGCCCGGACCGGCCAGCGCCTGGCAGATCAGTACGCTGTCACAGGCGCTGAATCTGCCGCCTGAAACCAGATATCAGCTGTCGATCGCGCCGATGCCGCGCGACTTCGAGATCGAGCTGGACGAATACCCGCCGGTGTCGAAGCCCCGTCCGGTCCGCGACGGATCGCTGCCACCGGGCATCGCGATGGTCAGCATCGGCGTCGACCGGCTGGACGATCTCCGCGTCCAGTGGCGCGCACCGCCGGCGCGAATCGCGGAGTTTCCCTACAACGGTCGGACGCGCTGCGGTGACGGTCGGCCCAGCAGGCGAATGGCTGGAGTTCATCGAGCAGCCAGCCCGCCGCACCGGAGCAGACTCAGACGAGCGCTCGAAGGCAACCAGCTCGTACTCGGTGAGCATGTAGCCGCCGATGACACCGCGCAGGAAGATGAAATCACCATCTGCGGTACACCAGATGTCGTAGGGCGGGTGCGCCTCGGGCAAGCCGGGCGAAGACACAAAACGGTAATGCAGGGCATCGAAGGTTCCGGCCTTGACCGTGATCTTCTCCTCACCCACGTATTCCACCCCAAAGCCGATACGGAACAGCATCGGTCCGGTGGCACCGCGGTGATCCGGCGAGGACAGCAGCATCTCGTCGATGCTCTGCACGCCAGGACCCTTGTTCCGGTCAAAGAGCTGCATGTGCCAGGCATCGCAGACGATCGCGTGATTCTGGAAGGCCTGCAGCCGGCCATTGGTTTCCATGCGCTGCGTGACCCGGCCATCCAGGGCGGTGTGGGTCTCGCACTCGGCGAAATCCTTGCCGAAGCGGAACCAGCCGGTACCGGTAAAGCGATCGTTGACGCTCAGGCGAACGAAGCAATCGGTCGGCAGCCACTGCTCGTCGAGACTGTAGACGATATCGCGCATCACGCTGGGCCGGTCGTCGATTTCTGAATGGGCCATGCAGGTGCGGCGGCCATCGCTGTGTACCGTGATATGGAAATACTCGCGTCCACGCTCCTGACCCGACGCGGTCAGGCTTGTTGCTGGTATAGGCGATGGTGCCGCGTACAGCGCGCTGGTCGCGCTGCAGGATGCTGGTGCTCATGCTCTCGTCAGTCCTTCGGATTCTGGTTAATCAATATCCCTGCGGCCGCGCTGATCGGCCGCCACAGGCTTTACCGGGGCGCTGACTTTACGGGGAAAGCGTGCCCGGCGCCAACCGCCTGAAGCGGAAAATTCTCAGCTCTCCCGCGCTACCGGCCGCTCCGCGGAGCGTATCCATTCGCTCCACGAACCCACATACAGGCCGGCTCCAGGCCAGCCTGCCAGTTCGAGGGCAAAGATGCCGTGACAGGCGGTAACTCCTGAACCGCACATGCAGGCCACTTCAGCCACCGGACGATCAGCCAGCAGCGCCGAATAACGGCTGACGCAACTCGGACACCGGCACGAAAGTGCCCATCAGGCCCCAGGTGCTCCGAAAACGGCGCGCTAACCGCACCCGGCACATGCCCGGCCACCGGATCGATGGGCTCGACCCGACCCAGATAGCGATCATGTGCGCGCAGGTCCAGCAGCAGCAGTCTGATCCGAGCCCAGCGAGGCTTCGATCTCGTCGGTTGTCAGCACCGGCATACTGCCCGGCCGGGCCACCAATGGCCCGTTGCGTACCGGCGGCCGTTCGGCACTGACCGGCAATCCGGCCGCACACCAGGCGGCAAATCCGCCATCCAGCAGGCTGACCTGCGCATGGCCCAGCCAGCGCAGCAGCCACCAGAGTCGCGCAGCCAGAGCGCCACCACCCTCGTCATAGACCACAACCCGGGTTTCCGGCCCGATCCCGAAGCCGGACAGCAGCTTCTGCAGTTCAGCGACATCGGGCAGCGGATGGCGGCCTTGGTCTGGCGTCTTGGCTACCCGACAGATCCCGATCCAGATCCGCATAGCAGGCGCCGGGAATATGCCCCTCGGCATAGAGCTCGCGGCCTGCCGCCGGCTGCTGGAGATTGAAACGACAATCCACCACGACCCAGTCCGGATTGCTCAGCTGAGCATGGAGATTCGTTGATTGAAACAAGCATGAAACCCGCTCTGTACTTGTCCACACCGGGACCAGTGGTTGAAAATACCGGCTCGTCAGGAAGCCAACATGCACAAAATCATCGTTTGTCTCAAGCGCGTTGTGGATTACAACGTGCGCATTCGCGTCAAGCCGGACGGTTCCGGGGTGATCACCGAAGGGCTCAAGATGAGCATCAACCCCTTCGATGAAATCGCGCTCGAAGAAGCCCTGCGCATCCGCGAACAGGGCGGCGCCGGCGAGATCATCGCCGTTTCGATCGGTCCGGATGACTGCCAGCAGCAGCTGCGCACCGCGCTGGCGATGGGCGCCGACCGTGCCATCCTCGTGCAGACCAGTGCCGAACTTGAGCCACTGGGTGCTGCCCGCAGCCTGCTCAAGATCATCGAACGCGAACAGCCCGAACTGGTACTGCTGGGCAAACAGGCCATCGATGACGACTGCAGCCAGACCGGTCAGATGCTGGCGGCCCTGTGGGGTCGTCCGCAGGCAACCTTCGCCTCGAAGGTCGAAATCAAGGGCGAGTCTGTGCGCGTGACGCGCGAAGTCGATGCCGGACTGGAAGTCATCGAAGTCGACCTGCCGGCGGTCATCACCACCGACCTGCGCCTCAATGAACCGCGCTACGTGAAGCTGCCGGACATCATGAAGGCCAAGAAGAAACCCATCGAGATGCTCGCCGCTCGAGAGTCTCGGTGCTGACACCACCGTCAAACTGCGCACCCTGCGCCATGAAACGCCTGCACCGCGCGGCAAGGGCATCGTGGTCAAGGACGTTGCCGCGCTGATCGCCGCACTTCGCGAACGAGGCCTTTCCGCATGAGCAGAATACTCGTCATCGCCGAACACGACGGGCAGCATATCCAGCAGAGTACGGCCCGCTGCCTGAACTGCGCACTGCAGATCGAAGCTGCCGGTGCGGATGTGGTGGTATTTGCTGCAGCCGACAGCCCGGCCGCAGCCGAAGCCGCAAAACTGGACGGCGTGAAGCGCGTGCTGCTGGTGGCCCAGACCGGCGCGACCGGTTCGCTGGCGGCTGTACTTGCACCGCAGATCGTCGCGCTGGCAGGCGACTACGACTACATCCTGGCGCCATCGACGACCTTTGGCCGGGACCTGCTGCCGCGGGTGGCTGCACTGCTCGGCTGTCGCACAGGTCAGCGACATCATGGCCGTCGTCGGTCCGCGCAGCTTCAAGCGCCCCATCTATGCCGGCAATGCAATCGTTACGGTTGAGGTTCCCGAGGGACAGCCGGTGATCGGCACCGTGCGCAGCGCCTCCTTCAAGCCGGTGGAGAATGGTGGCGCGGCGCCTGTCGAAACGATCAGTGTTGCTGCCGAGATCCCGACACATACCCGCTTCGTGGAACTGCAGACCGGTTCCAGCGATCGCCCCGATCTGCAGAGCGCGAAAATTGTCCTGTCCGGTGGTCGCGGCCTTGGCAGTGCAGACAACTTCAATCAGCTCTACGCGCTTGCCGACCGCATGGGCGCTGCGGTCGGCGCTTCACGTGCGGCAGTCGATGCTGGTTTTGTGCCCAACGAGATGCAGGTCGGCCAGACCGGCAAGATCATCGCACCCGACTTCTACCTTGCCTTCGGTATCTCGGGCGCCATCCAGCATCTCACCGGCATCAAGGATGCCGGCACCATCGTCGCCATCAACAAGGATGCCGAGGCACCCATCTTCGAGGTCGCGGATATCGGCCTGGTCGGCGACCTCTTCGCAGCGATCAAGGAGATCAACGAACAGCTGGGCTGAGCGGCCCTCAGCCGCCCATGCCCGGCTTCCAGACGCCCAGCCAGGCCGACAGCGCCACACCGATCCAGATCGCCCAGACATAGGGCCGGCAGGCCATGATGCCGTCGTACATCAGCTTGTCGCTCTCCGGTGTCGCACCCTTCCCGGCCAGAACCTTGAAGCCCTCGACGAAAGGCGGCAGTTTGACGCGGATCATGAAGCCGCAGAAGATCAGGAAGGCGAAGATCGACAGCTTGGCGGCCAGCCACGGGAAGGGCTGCAGCGGTCCGGTGATCCAGTGATAGACCACTGATCCCATCAGCCCGAAGATCATCAGGAAGCGGAACCAGTAGTCGCCCTTGGCCAGCATCCGCCCGAAGTCCGTGCCCTCCTTCACATGCACCATGTGCACCACCCACACCCAGATCGGGCCCAGTGCGACGATTGCAATCGTCTGCCACAGCGGGTGCTCGTAGCCGACAAATTCGGCAAGGATGCCACCGACGGTCAGCATCAGCGCCAGGCAATAGCGCGGCAGCATGTCGAGGTTGATGAAGATCTTGAAAGCCGTCAGCCGCGCATCGCGCGACAGCTTGTCGTTGATGACAAATGTGCTGGAGTAGTACACCCCGGCATCGCCGCCAAGCCAGTACACAAACAGCAGTATGTGCACGAACTTTACTGCCGCATAGGCAAACGGCAGCGTCTGGACGACCTGCATCTCTTCCATGGTTCAGTTCCTGGTCCGGATTGTTATCAGAGTTGCTTGAGTACGCACTCGGCAGTACTCACCTTGAACTCGCGCGGTGCTTCCACGTTCAGTTCGGTGACTACGCCGTTATCGACGACCATCGAAAAGCGCTGGCTGCGGGTGCCGAGGCCGAAGCCGCTGCCGTCCAGCTCCAGGCCGAGCGCACGGGCATACTCGCCATTGCCGTCTGCCAGCATCAGCACCTTGTCGCCGACGCCGCGATCCTTGCCCCATGCATCCATCACGAATACGTCGTTGACCGACATGCAGGCGATTGTCGCCACGCCCTTTGCCTTGATCTCCGCCGCATTCTTGATGTAACCGGGCAGATGGCTGTTTGAGCAGGTGGGCGTGAACGCGCCGGGAACGGAGAAAAACACGACCTTCTTGCCGCCAAACAGTTCCTGGGTGCTGATCGATCCGGGCGCACCCTGGATCATTACGCCGAACTTGCCCTCGGGTATCCGGTCGCCGACTTTGATGGTCATGGCAGTCTCCTTGGCTGGTCGGTGGAAGTTGGTGCCGGATTGTACAGTCCAATACCGGCGCAGGCGGCCAGCATACCGGAGTCGTCCTCAGGATGGCTCCGCTGCGAGGCGCCACTCAGGAGCCGCTGGCGGGTTCCGGCACGACATAGACCGGCACTGGCCCGGTCGGTGCCGGATCGGCAGCCATGATTCCGATCAGCTTCTGCATGCTGGTCAGGAATGTATCGAAACCGAAAAACACCAGCGCGACGACCAGCAGGGCTAAAACCAGCGCGATCCCATGCTGCCAATAGCGATGCGGCCGTATGACGTGATTGCCCACGGCAAATTCACGGGCGCGCTCACCGATAGCGCGCTGGAGCGCGTTCTGATCCTCGGTGTCGTGCGGCATCCCGGTCTGCCCGTCAATACTTGAGGCGGCGAGAGTACCTTGATGAGCACTTTTTTGGTATCGCCAAACAGCGTGCGGCTATTGCCCTTCAATTGGTCAGGAGCACGTTGTCGATGAGAAGTTGTTCGGGTTCGCGAAGATCAATCCGGAAGCAGCCGAGTGCAGCGATTTCGGCAAGGTTCATCTCCCGGTCTAGCGGTGCGGCACGTACATCGGCCAGCGGGATTTCGATTCGCGTCCAGCCAGGTTGCAGGTCGAAACGTCGATTGAACCGGTCTTCGAATCGGTTATCGGTTTCGTGGGCGATATCGTTGATCCGGCAATTGAGCGTCATGGGCTCGTTACCGCGCCGAAAGATCTCGAAGGTCAGCGTTTGGTACCCGCTCCAGTCACGCGCAAAGTGCTTCAGTGCGAAACCAGCGTACTGAGCCGGCATTAGCTGCGCTGCCATGACGTGGCCTCGCCCCCCATCGGGTGCAGACACCACGGCGAGGGCTGTGGGGGCTGACCAGCGCCCAAGCTGAAACGGGCTTTCGAAATCCGCCAGTACAGGGAAGTCACGACGCGCATAGGCTTCATCGGTCATGGCGACCAACAGCGGCACCCCATCGAGCACTGTGATGATGCCGATAACCGCCAGCAGGATGCTGTTTCGCGCGAAGACCTCGCGGGGCGAGCTTGGCAGCGCAAACCATGCCGCACCCAGCATGGCGCCCAATACATCAAGCCGCACATCGCTGGCACTGCTTTCGCGCCCCACCGCAAAGTGCTGCAGCCATTCGATCAGCACGCCGGCACCAAGCCCTGCGAGCAGCGCCGAGCACAGCAGAACCGCCAACCCGCGCTGTTGCCACCCGGCATTCAAGGCCAGCAGGGAGCCGGCACAAGCGAACAGGATTACGTGGCCAAACTGCCACGCGCCGCGAAACGAGCGCGGCGAAAAATAGTCCGGGCCACCCAGAAACAGCAGTGGAACCAATGCGATGACCACGGCCCAAAGCGCGATGAGGATGTAACGACGGTTTGCAGGCGGGGCCATGCTCCCATCGTCCGGGTTTCTGGAGAACAGGACAACATAGGCCCGAACCGCAGGGGCACTTGGAGCACGGAGAGATTCGCTTGTAAAAAAAAGCCCCCAGCAAGTGGGGGCTTTTTTTCGATCACTTGTCCGATTTCTAGCCGGCAATGCTCCGGCGCTTCAGGAAACCAAGGCCAGCCACAGCACTGCCAAACAACCAGACGGCAGCCGGCACTGGAACTGCGGTCAGGTTGAGCACACCGGAGTAGCTGCCACCGAAGGCACCGGTGGCATCGCCACGAATTTGCAGGACATAGCTGCCAGGCCCGAGAACGATCGGGTTCAGCACCGTGTAAGTCACATTGGCAGCGGCAACCGTCGTGCCCCAGACTGCGAGGCAACCACCTGGGCAGGAGCCAAGCGCGCCGCCGGTATAGCCCAAGGGCAATGCAAACAGCCGCGACTGCAGGCCTGTAATCTCAAGTGCGCCGGGGATGCTGATCGACGATGTCACGGAGTTCGTCCCCGCACCCACCGGAATCGTGAATATGAAATCGTCGTAGAACCCGTAAGCCGTTGCGGCGGCCGGGGCGACAAAATTCAGTGTTGGTGCGGCGAAGGTATTCCCGTAAAAATCGGAGCCCGGCACCGGCAAGACAGTGTTGGCACCGGCACCCGTCGTCACATTGATGGCACCGTTGTAAGTTGTTGAGTAACTCAGCGGCATCGCCTGAGCGCTGCCGATACAGAACAGCGACATCGCAGCGAGAACGCCAGCGACAGCCGAAAACCTAGTATTCCCCACGTGAACTCCCCCGGACCTTGTTAAGTCTTGCCAGGAACGCCGCTTAAGGGCGGGTTTCCAGCTGTTATAGGTTGCGAGGCCGAGATTAGACCAAGTCTGAAAAAGAAAGCAAATATATATTTTGCCGGACCGTCGCCCCGGGTACCTTTGTCATAATGCACTCCGCGTTGCGCGGTGATCCCCAATATCAAACAAGGAGTTGAGGCACATTTGCCAATGCATACTCATTGGCCTGACAGCACAATCATGATGTCCGGTCGTACCCTGCCGAAGCCCTTCCCGCAGGGTTGCCTCTCAGCCCTTCAGCGCCACCAGCACCTCGTCCAGCATCTTCTTCGCATCGCCGAACAGCATGCGGTTGTTCTCTTTATAGAAGAGCGGATTGTCGACCCCGGCATAGCCTGAGGCCATCGAGCGCTTCATGACGATTGAGGTCTTGGCCTTCCATGCCTGCAGCACCGGCATGCCGGCGATGGGGCTGTTGGGATCGTCTTCGGCACCGGGGTTCACGATATCGTTGGCGCCGATCACCATCACGACATCGGTAGCCGGGAAGTCGTCGTTGATCTCGTCCATTTCCAGCACGATGTCGTAGGGCACCTTGGCTTCGGCGAGCAGCACATTCATGTGACCCGGCATGCGTCCTGCCACCGGGTGGATACCGAAACGCACCTTGGCGCCCTTCTCGCGCAGGAACTTCGTGATCTCGTAAACCGTGTGCTGGGCCTGCGCGACAGCCATGCCGTAACCCGGAATGATGATGACGCTTTTCGCATCGACCAAGCAGTTCTGCGGTTTCCACCGCGCTGATCGGCGTGACCTCACCAGCCGGCTGTTCGCCGGCATGCAGGCGCAGCACCCTCACCGGTACCGAAACCGCCGGCGATGACGCTGAGGAAATGACGGTTCATGGCCTGGCACATGATGTAGGACAGGATCGCACCGGAGGATCCGACCAGCGCACCGGTCACGATCAGCAGGTCATTGGAGAGCATGAAGCCGGTAGCCGCCGCCGCCCAGCCTGAATAGCTGTTCAGCATCGACACCACCACCGGCATGTCGGCACCACCGATGGCCATCACCATGTGGATACCGAACAGCAGTGCAACCGCCGTCATCACCAGCAGCGGCGTCATGCCGGCACCGATGTCCGGTGCCTGCAGGAAAGCGTAGCCAAACCAGATCACCACCAGCAGGCCGACGAGATTGATCCAGTGCCGGGCCGGCAGCAACAGCGGCTTGCCACCGATCTTGCCGGACAGCTTGCCAAAGGCGATAACCGACCCCGAGAAGGTTACGGCGCCGATGAGGATGCCGATGTAGATCTCGATCTCGTGGATGGATTTCTCGGCACCAGTGAACTCGATTGAGGTATCGACGTAGCTCGCGAATCCGACCAGACACGCAGCCAGACCGACCAGGCTGTGCATCAGCGCAACGAGTTCCGGCATCTGCGTCATCTGCACCTTGCGTGCGGCATAGAGACCGATGCTGCCGCCGACGAGCATGGCACCGATGATCCAGGGAACACCGGCCATCGTGACGCGCGGTCCGAACACCGTCGCCAGAACGGCAATGGACATGCCGACGATGCCGTAGAAATTGCCGCGGCGGGCTGTCTCGGGATTGGAAAGCCCACCCAGACTCAGGATGAACAGAATCGTCGCGCCGATATAGGCAACGGAAGCGAGACTGGCAGACATGCCGGTGACCTCTTATTTGCGGAACATCGCCAGCATGCGGCGAGTAACCGCGAAGCCGCCGAACATGTTGATGGCCGTGAGCGCAAGCGCCAGGACGGCGAGCCCGAGAATCAGTGCGGACGGCCTGCCTTCCGCTGCAGCACTGAGAGGCGGAGCAATCTGAACCAGCGCACCGACCGCGATGATGCTCGATATCGCATTGGTCACGCTCATCAGCGGCGTATGCAGCGCAGGTTTGACGTTCCAGATCACCATGTAGCCGATGAAACAGGCCAGCACGAACACGGTGAAGTGCGACAGGAAGGAAGCCGGCGCAAAGGCACCGACCAGCCAGAACAGTACGGCGCCCACGGCAAATATCGTAGCCAGGCTCGCCCCCGACATCGGCGCGCTCTCGCCATGGCCGTGACCGGACTTCTTTGCCGGAACCGGTGCTGCGGCAGCTTTGGCCTGCGGCGGAACTGCCGGCAACCTTCGGCGGCGGTGGCGGCCAGGTGATTTCACCCGCCTTGATGACAGTGAGGCCGCGAATGGCCTCGTCGTCGAAGTTGACGTTGATCTGACCGTCCTTGGTCTTGCACAGATCCTCGGTGAGCCGCAGCAGATTATTGCCATACAGTGTCGAGGACTGCTTGGCGAGCCGGCTCGGGAGGTCCGTGTAGCCGATGATGGTGACGCCGTGGCGCACCACGCTTTCGCCCGGCACGGTCAACTCGCAGTTGCCGCCCTGCTCGCCGGCCATATCGACGATCACGCTGCCGGCCTTCATGGACTTGACCATGTCCGCAGTGATGAGCCGCGGTGCAGGCTTGCCCGGGATCAGCGCCGTGGTGATGATGATGTCGGCTTCTTTCGCCTGGCGCGCATACATCTGGCGCTGCGCCTGCTGGAAGCCCTCGCTCATGACCTTGGCGTAACCGCCACCGCCCGCGCCTTCTTCCTCGTAGTCGACCTTGACGAACTCCCCGCCCAGCGACACCACCTGATCGGCCACTTCGGCACGGGTGTCGTTGGCGCGCACCATGGCACCCAGATTGGCGGCAGTGCCGATGGCGGACAGGCCCGCGACACCGGCACCGGCGATGAAGACCTTTGCCGGCGGGATCTTGCCGGCGGCGGTCACCTGGCCGTTGAAGAAACGGCCGAAGGCATTGGCAGCCTCAATGACGGCGCGATAACCACTGATGCTCGCCATGGAGGTCAGCGCGTCCATCTTCTGCGCACGGCTCAGCTGGCGCGGCAGCGAGTCCATTGCCAGCACGGTAATCTCGCGCTCGGCCAGTTGCTGCATGAGCTCGGAGTTCTGCGCCGGCCAGATGAAACTGACCAGCGTGGTACCGGCCTTGATCAGGCCGATTTCTTCTGCGAGCGGGGCCCGGACCTTGAAGACGATATCCGAGGCCGCCCACAAGCTCTGCTGCACTGCCGCGATCTGCGCACCGGCTGCACGATAGCTTTCGTCGTCAAAGTTTGCGGCAGCGCCTGCTCCGGTTTCGACGGTGACGGAAAAACCGAGCTTGATCAGCTTTTCGACGACTTCCGGGACGCTGGCGACACGCTTTTCGCCCGCAAATAATTCGCGTGGAACCCCAATTGTCAGCGCCATGGCAACCTCGGCAAGAGCCTGGAACAAGTCTCAGTAGTAAAGGATGTCGCGGGGAACCCGCAACCGCGGCCCTTGACGGTGCGCAATGATACTCAGGTTCGCACGATTTAGGAGGCGTTCGTGGAAACTACTGACTGACGCGGCCGGCCATTTTCTCGATCTGCACACGGGCTTCGTCCTCGGATTTACCCAGCGCGTTGGCCAGTTCTTCGGACAGAAAACTCAGTGACTGATTGAAGTGGGTGCGGTCAGCAGCACGCAGATTGCCTTCTTCCTCGAGCTTGCTCAGCCCCTTGTAGACCTGGGCATAACCAAAGGGATCGCCCTTCTCCATCGTTGCCTGATGAGCATTCGCCCGGGCTTTCCACTGGCTTGCTTACCTTGCCTTTCCAGCTTCTCAGGTAATCCAGCAGTTTTTTCGCTTCACGGGCATCGATCGGATTACGCACCGTCTTCGACAGATCTTCCTTCCGTAACATGACTGTCAGGCGATCACGCCTGAAGAACAGCTTTGCGAACAGGGTTTCCTGTTCGCCGGAGAAGCTCCGCTTGCGAATGGACATAACCTCACCGAGGCCATGATGGGGATGATGGATGCAGTCGCCTTGATTTAAAGTGATAAGCCTTCTCCTGATAACGTCCTTGCGTGAAGCGTAAATAGACTTGATAATCAATATCTTACATTAATTTTGTGCTATTTTCAAGCCTTACTGTTCGATCACCCGCACCTGCGGTATCAACCAGCTGATAAATACGCAGACAGCAGCTGCGTGACCACAACCGCCACGAACACCGGCGCATAGGCGTAGTGCTGTGAAACCCAGCCGGCAGCAAAGCTGAACAGCGCCGCACCAAAACTGCCCGCTGCGCCGAACAGTCCCCACACCGTCCCGACCTGCAGCGACGGAAACAGATCAGCAGGCAATGCAAACAGGCTGGATGCCTTGGCCTGGATGGCAAACATGGCCAGCGCGATCAGTGCCAGCGCAACGGCTGGCGATTCGCTTGTCGCTGCCGGAAGACTGAGCACCACCAGCAGCGCCCCACCCCAGATCAGGCTCTTGCGGGCCGCATCCAGTGACCAGCCACGCAGCATGAGATGGCGTCCCAACCAGCCCCCGGCCAGAGCGCCGACATCAGCGGCCAGAAACGGCACCCAGGCAAATGCTGCGATCTGGCGGATATCAAAGCCCTGCACCTGAGCGAGATACAGCGGCAGGAAGCTGACAAAGAAATAGAAAGCACCATCGTTGCTGATCCGGCTGAGCAGCAGTCCCCAGACCTGCCGGTGCCGCAACAGCAGCAGAAACCGGACCATGCTACCGACACTGTCCAGGTATATCAGCCGGCGGCGGATGATCAGTCAGTGATCAGCTGCACGCTCCGCGTCGCTGATCGTCCGGATGCTGATCGGGAGAGTCGGTAAAAACGCAACCAGACCCAGAGCCAGACAAATCCGGCCAGTGCCGGCACGATGAATGCGCCCGCCAGCCGGCCAGCAGAATCAGCCCGCCCAGCAGCGGTGGCGCCAGCAAGGCGCCGAGTCCGGGTCCCACCGTGAGAATACCCACGGCCATCGAGCGGTCACGGCGCGGGAACCACTCGGCGATGGCTTTTACCGCTGCCGGGAAATTTGCCGCTTCGGTCAGACCCAGCAGAGAACGACAGAAGATGAAGCTGAGAAAGCCCCGCCCGAAGGCGTGCAACAAGCCGGCAATGCTCCAGGCGATCACCGCCAGCCTGAAAGCGCTGCGCGTACCGACACGATCGATGAACGGCCCGGCGATCAGGTGCCCGATGCCATAGCAGAACAGGAACGCTGCGGTGATCGTGCCGAACTCGGTGTTGTCGATTCCGAACTCGGCAACCAGCGCAGGCGCCGCCACGGCGAATGCCTGCCGGTCCAGATAATTGATCGTGGTTATGACGCACAGGAGGCCGGCAATCTGCCAGCGCATCTGGCTGACCAAAAATGCTGTGCGTCGATACGCCACCCCCTGCTGCACATCCGACATCGCCGCAGCGCCTTGCCTCGACCGGTACCCGGCAATTATGCTGCCCGCGTTCCGATCGGAGAGCCTTGATGAACGCTGCCGCACAAAACATAGCACCTTCCACTGAAGCCCGGACCTTCCTTGCCCGCAAGCACCGGTCTGCTGATCGACGGCCAGTGGGTACCCGCAGCCAGCGGCGAAACCACTGATATTGTCGATCCGGCAACCGAACAGCAACTGGCCACGGTAGCCGCCGGCGGCAAGGACAGACATAGACCGTGCCGTAGCAGCTGCACGCAAGGCACTACGCGGCGAATGGTCGAAGCTGACCTCCTACGAGAGAACCCGACTCATCCTGAAGCTGGCCGACGAACTCGAGGCGAACATCGGACTGGCCAGCGAGATCGAGACGCTCGACAACGGCATGCCGCGCATGGTGGCCCACTACTCGATCGCCTCCTTCGGCTGCGACTTCCTGCGCTACTACGCCGGCTGGGCCACCAAGCTCAGCGGCGAGACAATTCCGGTATCGCCACAGGGCGTGCGCAACGGCGAATCGCTGACCTACACCCGGCGCGAGCCCATCGGCGTGGTCGGTGCCATCATTCCCTGGAATGCGCCGCTGATCATGGCGACGCTGAAGCTCGGTCCGGCGCTCGCCGCCGGCTGTACCGTGGTGCTGAAGCCGGCCGAACTGACCCCGCTGTCGGCCCTGTTGCTCGGTGACCTCATCAAGCGCGTCGGCTTTCCGGATGGCGTCATCAACATCGTGACCGGCTATGGCGAAACAGCCGGTGCGGCCCTGGCTGCACATCCGGATGTCGACAAGATTGCCTTCACCGGCTCGACAGAAGTCGGCAAGAAAATCATCGCTGCCTCGATCGGCAACCTGAAGCGCGTCACGCTCGAACTGGGCGGCAAGTCGCCGATGGTGGTGTTTCCCGATGCAGACCTTGAAAAGGTGATTCCGGGTGTCACGCGCGGCGCCTTCTTCCTCAACGGTCAGAACTGCATGGCTGGCACACGCCTGTTCGTGCACAGGACATCTTCGATACGGTCGTGGAACGGGTTGCGCAGATGGCCGGCCAGTTCCGTATCGGTCTCGGGCCTCAGCCCGGACAGCGATCTCGGCCCGCTGATCTCGGCCGAACAGCGCGAGCGGGTGATGGGCTACGTGAATGCCGGCAGGAAATCCGGCGCTGAACTGGTCTGTGGTGGCGATGCACTGCCGGGCCGTGGCTTCTTCATGAAGCCGACCCTGTTCAGCAAGACCACCATGGACATGAGCATCGCGCGTGAGGAAATCTTCGGGCCCGGTGCTGTGCGTACAGTCCTTCAGCGACTCTGACCTGCAGGCCGTTGCCGATGAAGCCAACCGCAGCATCTACGGACTCTCCGGCAGCGTCTGGACCCGGGATATTTCGGTCGCACACCGGATGGCGGCGATGATCGATGCCGGCCAGGTCAGCATCAACTGTCATGCCGCAGTTGATCCGGCCATTCCCTTCGGCGGCAACCGGCAGTCGGGCTGGGGCCGCGAATTCGGTCGTGAGGGACTCGACGCCTACCTGAAGACCAAGGCGACGACGGTCATCTACTGAGCGTCAGCCCGGTACGCCCCTACCAGGTAACGGGCTCACCGAAGCGGTCCAGACAGAGTGCCGCTGTGCTCGGCGTTCAGCTTGTCGAATACCAGCTGCTGCTCGCGCACGCTGTCGCCGGATCGATCGGCGCGCTCGTACCGCCCAGATCCGTCTGGCACCAGCCTGGCGCCATCGAGATCACGATCAGATCGCGCCACTCATTCGCGATACCCTTCGTCAGCATGTTCAGGCCGGCCTTGCTGGTGCGATAGGCATGTGAACCGCCGAGCGTATTGTTGCTGATCGAGCCGAGATCGCTGGTCATCATCACCACCACGCGCCGCTGACTTGCACGCACATTCGGCGCCAGTGCCACGGTGATGCGGAATGGCGCCAGCAGGTTGATCTCGAGGATCTCGCGCCAGATCGAATAGTCCATGCTGGCCAGGCTCTGGTACACCATCCCCTCCGGCGCAGCCCAGCGGCCCGTAGGTCCCCGCATTGTTCAGCAGGATATCGATGGGTGTACCGTCCAGCTCCCGGACCAGCTGCCGTCACGCTGTCCTCGCTGCGTGACATCCAGCTGCCAGTATCTGCACCCTGGCCGGGAACGCCTGCTGCAGGGCATGCAGCTCAGTGGCGCTGCTCCGGATTGCGAGCACAGGCCAGGACGCGCCAGCCACGCGCCGCGAACTGGCGACTGTGCTCCAGACCAAGGCCCCGGTTGGCACCGGTGATGAGTACGGTTCCTGACATGCGCTCAAGTCTACGAGCTTGCTGACCACGATTCGCCGGCACTTCGGACTTGGCAAGCAGACCGGCAGTGACTAAGATCGTCCGCCTGTCGGTCAGACCAGGGATGCCAAACAAGCGATGACCTCCACCCGCCCCATACGTGCCTTGCTGCGTGGCCTGGAAGTACTGCACGTGCTGAACCAGCGTAACGGTGCCACCGTTTCGGAGGTGGCGACAGCGATCGAGCTGCCGCGCACCACGACCTATCGCATTCTCGAAACCCTGTGCAATGCCGGCTACGCCTATCGGGCTGCCAGCGACGAACGCTACCGCCTGACGATCATGGTGCGCGGCCTGTCCGACGGCTTCGACGACGAGGCCTGGGTCACGCAGATTGCGCGCCCATACATGTATGAACTCTGCACCGAACTGGTCTGGCCGATTGCCATCGCCACGCTGTCCGGTTCAACCATGCTGGTACGTCAGACCACCGATCATCGCAGTCCGCTGGCGGTCGAGAAGCGTGGCCCGGGCTTCCGCGTCGCGATTCTGACCTCAGCCTCCGGGCTCTGCTATCTGGCGCATTGCCCGACTGAACAGCAGGAGGCCCTGCTGGAGCTGCTCATGCGGCCAAAACGCGGTGAGGAGCAGACCAGCAATCGCAAGAAGACTGTCGAACTGCTTGTCGAAACGAAGAAGCGCGGCTACTCGGTGTGGCGGCGTCCGCGTCGCATTTCAGATGAACTGAGTTTCTCGGTACCGATTCTCGCCAAGGAGCGCCTGCTTGCCGCGCTGACCATCCGCTTTTCGAGCACTGCGGTGCCTGAAGCAGAGGCGATCCAGCGCTTCATTCCGAAGATGAAGGCGATTGCCCAGCGGATCGGCAATGACTTTCTGGCCCAGAACGAGCATCAGGCGCTGGCGATTGCCGCCGATGCGCCGGGCACGCCGGCAGCGGCAACTAAGCAGACCCGGAAATGCACAGGGCCGGTACACCATGACGGTGTAACCGGCCCTGCCTTGTCTCAGTAATCCTGCAGAAAGTCGCCTCAACAGTCTCAGGCGACCTTCTTGCCCGCCTTTTTTGTCTTCGATGCTGTTGGCTTCCTGGCAACGACCCGCGCCTGGAACACCGGCTGTTTCGGCGCATCCATACCGGTTTCCTTCTTGCAGGCCTTCTTCAGTTCCGCAATCGTGCCACCGAAGTCGAACAGCTTGGTCTTGCCGCGCTTCTTGGCCATCTTGGCGCGCAGTGCCAGCGTCGCCTTCTCGTCAGCACGCTACCGTTGGCCTTGATGACCACGCCATAACGCTTGGCACCTTCACGCGAAACCAGCCCGGCTTCCACATCGAATGCAACCTGCTCGGTCGGCCGCTTGAACGGATCACCCCAGCCACCGCCGCCCCAGGTATCGAAGTACAGCAACTCGCCTTCGAGGACGGGAATGCGATCGCACTTGGAAGGCAGCAGCACTTTCTTGCCGTTCTTGCGGATCAGGGTCTTGCGGCTGCGGGCACCCGGCAGAGCCACCGGTAACGCCCCAGGGGTAGGTCAGCCAGCGATCGTCGTGGATCGAGATCTGGCCGTCTTCCAGGAAGCGGTAGGCAACGCGCAGCGCATTACCGCCACGATGCAGGCCGGCACCACCGCTGTCGGTGATGGTCTCGTAGGCCTCGATCCGCAAGCGGGAAGTAGCTTTCGAGAAACTCGTTGGGAACGTTGGTGAAGCTCGGCCACAGCGAGTGTCCGTCCGGACCGTCACCGGAAGGCTTGCCTGGAACGCCGCCAAAACCGATGGAGAACAGCTGATACCACTCGCCAGTCTTCCGGTAACCCGAATACATGAGGTGCGGGCTGTCCGAGAAACCGGCCGCGCACAGGAAGTCCGGATTACCCTGCCCGAGCAGGCCACCGAGGATGTCGAAGATACGGCCCAGGGCATGCGTACGGCAGGAAAGCGCAGCGGGAGCCCGGGGCTTGAGCAACGTACCTTCCGGAATCCGCACTTCCATCAGGTCGTAGAAGCCGTCGTTGAACATGATCTGCGGGTCAAAGACCATGATCATGTACACGCCGCAGAACATCTTGAACATCTCTTCGTTGAGAAGGAAGTTCACGGAACCGGTCGACTGCGGATCGGTACCCTCGAAATCGAAGATGACCTTGCCACCTTCGCGCCACATCGCGCACTTGATCTTGTACGGCCCCATGCCCATGCCGTCGTCGCACAGGTAGTCTTCGAAGTACTGCTTCTTGGTCGGCACGGTGTCCTTGATAAGCCGGGCCATGGCGCGCTTGTTGCGGTCGAGCAGTTCTTCGAGGGCCGAATAGAACAGGTCATCACCGAAGCGGTTGGCGATCTCGATGACGCGCTTTTCGGCCGTACGGATCGCCGCCACGATGGCGTGGAAGTCGCTGCGGTTCCACTGCGGCATGCGGCAGTTGTGCAGGATGAGATCTCGAGAATCTCCTCCTGCAGCACGTCCTTCTTGTAGATCTTCATCGGTGGAACGCGAATGCCTTCCTCGAAGATCGACTGCGCATCGGTCGGCATGCTGCCCGGAACCTTGCCGCCGATATCCGTCATGTGACCGAACTGCGCGGCGTAGGCCATCAGACGGCCATCCTTGAAGATCGGCCGCAGCAGCAGCCAGTCGTTCGAATGGCTGACGGCACCATTGCAGGTATAGGGATCCGTCGTGAGGAACATGTCGCCCTCTTCGATGGTGCCGTCATAGGCCGCCTTGAAGCCGTAGATGAAGCTGCCGAACTGGCCGACGACCATCTTGCCGTCGACGTTGGCGATCATCGGGAACTCGTCGTGCTGTTCACGAATACCGGGCGACATGGCCGTGCGGAACAGCACGGTATCCATTTCCCAGCGTGCGTTCAGCATGGAGTTCTCGATGATATCGAGCGAGATCGGATCGACGTCCACACGCTTGAACGGTCGTGGTTTGGTTTCAACAATTCTGGCTGGCATCTGGTTTGCTCCTGCGCTCTGGGCTGACTGGGGCTGAAGGTTTATCAGGCAGCGGGGGTGATGAGGATATTGCCCCAGTCATCCACCCTGCCCTCGTGTCCCGGAAGAATAAGGGTCGTCGAATCCATCTCCAGCACGATGGCCGGTCCGCTGATCACGTTTCCGGACTTGCAGCTTCGACCGGTCGTAAAGCGTGGCATCCTGATCCTTGCCTTCGACGAAGACCTTGAGCTTTGCAGTTGCTGCTGCCGACGGACTCTCGCCGCCCTTGGCGCACCTTCGGTGCACGCACATTGGTCGGCTTGCCCTGGGCAACTGCACGCAGATTCACCAGTTCCTTGTCGAGCGGCAGCGCAAAGGTAAACAACTGACGGTGCATCTCGTCGAAGCGCTCACCGATGACATCCAGACCCTGGGCCTCAAACTCCTCGATCTCGAAATCGACCGTAAGCAGCAGGCCCTGGCCGTGGTAACGGATATCGACCTGATAGCTGGTCGTCTGTTCCGACTTGGGTATGCCTTCGTTGTCCAGCGCCTTCGATGCCTGCTTGGCCAGGTCGCGGAAGATCTTTGCCACTTCCTTGGCCGTGGTTTCGCTGAAGCGCCGGATGAAGGTACGCGAGGCATCATCGCGCACCCGCGTGGTTGCATCACCATAGGCGCACAGCACGCCGGGACCAGGCGGAATGATCACCGGCCAGGACTTCATGAGCTTGCCGATGGCATTGGCGTGCAGCGGACCTGCACCGCCGAACGCCATCAGTGCGAAGTCACGCGGATCGTAACCCTTCTCGACCGAGACCAGCCGCAACGCGCCATACATGTTCTCGTTGACGATATCGATAATGCCGGCAGCAGCCTGCTTGAGGCTGAGCCCCAGACCGTCAGCGATGGGCTTTACGGCTGCCTCGGCCAGATCGCGGCGGATCTTCATGTCACCGCCGAGACGAACCTCACCGCTGGGCAGATAACCGAGCACCACATTGGCATCCGTTACGGTCGGCAGCGTGCCGCCACGGTTGTAGGCGGCCGGACCCGGCAGCGCGCCGGCGCTCTCCGGACCGACGCGCAGCGCCTTGGTCAGCGCCGGCACCTTGGCGATGGAACCACCGCCGGCACCGACCGTACGCACGTCAACCGAAGATGCGCGCACCGTGACGTCGCCCACCGTGGTTTCACGTCGCAGCTGCGCCTTGCCGTTTTCGACCAGGCAGACGTCTGTCGAAGTGCCGCCCATGTCGAAGGTCAGCAGGTTCTTGAAACCGGCCTGCTTGGCAACCCATACCGCACCGGACACGCCGCCGGCAGGGCCGCTCATCAGCAGATTGACCGGTAAAGCCTCAGCCGCCTTGGCCGAAGCAAGACCGCCGTCCGAGCGCAGAATATGCAACTGCACCTTGCTCATGGTCTTGCGCAGATTCTTTTGCAGGTTGCGGACGTAGGTCTCGACCTTCGGACGCACATAGGAATTGGCAACCGTCGTGATGGTGCGCTCGTATTCCTGCATTTCCGGAACGATGTCTGAAGACAGCGAAACGGGAATATCCGGCATGATTTCCCGCGCAATCTTGCCGACCTGCTGTTCCGTGCTCCGGATTTGCGAAGGAATTGATCAGTGAAATCGTCAGGGCTTCGATACCCTTCTTGCTGAGCGCCTTGAGGTCGCGGCGCAGCTTTGCCTCGTCCAGCTTCCGGACCACCTCGCCGCCTGCGCCGATACGCTCGTCGGCTTCGATGGTGAGGGCCAGTGGCGCCATCGGCAGGCTCTTGTTGTAGATCACCCAGCCGCCAAGGCCGCCCGGCACGAAAGACCGTGCGATCTGCAGAACCTGACGGTAACCCTTGGTGGTTACCAGGCCAACCTTGGCACCCGAACCGGTCAGCACCGTGTTCGTGGCCACCGTGGTGCCGTGCATGAAGTGATGAATCTTGTCGGGATCGATCCCCGCGTTCTTGCAGACCTTGGCGATGCCGTTCAGCACACCGACCGATGAGTCGTGGGGTGTGCTCGGCACCTTGGCTGTGAAAATTTCCCCGTTCTGCTCATTGATGAGCAGCAGATCCGTGAACGTGCCTCCAACGTCAACCCCTAAACGGTAACTCATACGGCCCTCTCAGATTTTTCAGTGTTCATTGATCATTTACGGAACCGCGACGCGAACTGCCGCGGCACTGGAGCGTGTGATTAATTCTTGTGTCCGGTCTAGGCAGCACCAGCCGTGCGATGTTTTTCGGCAATCTGCGGAAACATGCCGGCCTTGGGCAGCATCGCCGGTGTACTGCGACCGAGTTGTTCCTGCAGCCATTGACTGGTCGCGATGATTTTCTCCAGCGATACACCGGTATGGATACCGGAACGGTCCAGCATGTAGAGCAGATCGTCTGTCGGAATATTGCCGGTCGCTGCCGGTGCAAACGGACAGCCACCGATCCCGCCGATACTCGCATCCAGCGACGCAACGCCGGCCGTCAAGCGCAGCCTGTGCATTGGCGATACCGGTATTGCGAGTATTGTGAAAATGGCAGCGGATCGGCACACCCGGCGCACGCGCCATCACCGCACCGAGCAGATCGCTGACCTGGTTCGGCACGGCAACGCCGATGCTGTCGGCAATACCCAGCTCTACCGGATCGCCCTCCATGACCTGATCGACCAGCTCCAGGATCCGCGCAACAGGAATCTCGCCCTCATACGGGCAACCGAAAGCTGAGGAGATCATGACATTGGCACGGATTCCGGCCGCCTTGGCTGCGCGTGCGATTTCTGATCCAGGCCTTTACCGAGTCGGCCGTCGGCACACCCTGGTTGCGCTGGTTATAGGTATCGCTGGCGACAACCGCCATGCCGATCTCGTGGATACCGGTTGCCTGCGCGCGCTCAAAGCCCTTGCGATTCAGCACCAGTCCGATATAGATCACGCCATCGCGCGCCGGCAGACCGCGAATCACGTCTTCCGCGTCGGCCATCTGCGGCACACGCTTCGGATGTACGAAGCTGGTGACTTCGAGGCGCCGGATTCCGGCATCAAGTGCACGCGTGATGAACTCGATCTTGACGGCTGTCGGCAGAACCTCGGGCTCGCTCTGGAGACCGTCGCGAGGTCCGACTTCGATGATCGAAACGTGCTGTGCTTGCTGGCTCATGGCCTTACAGGGCGAGTGAATTCCGCTATTCTATACACCGGAGTCAGCGATACAAGAATAACGGTGATGGCAAACGAACAGAATTCAGGTGCAGGTCCACTGGCGGGGCTGCGCCTCATCGAAATGGGCACGCTGCTGGCAGGACCTTTCTGCGGGCAGTTGATGGGTGATTTCGGCGCCGAGGTCATCAAGATCGAGCCGCCCGGACAGGGCGACCCGATGCGCGAATGGGGCCGGGAAAAGGCCCACGGCATGTCCCTGTGGTGGCCCGTGGTGGGCCGCAACAAGAAATCAGTAACCGTCAATCTCCGCGTCAAGGAAGGCCAGGAGATTGTCCGCGCAACTGGTTTCCAAGGCGGATTTTCTGCTGGAGAATTTTCGCCCCGGCACGCTGGAGCGCTGGAACCTCTCCTTTGAAGAACTGCAGAAGATCAATCCGCGACTGATCATGATCCGCGTATCGGGCTTCGGCCAGACCGGCCCCTATGCCAGCCGTGCCGGTTTTGGCGCCGTTGGCGAGGCCATGGGCGGCTTGCGCTATGTCTGTGGCGACCCCTCCACGCCGCCAAGCCGCATGGGCATCAGCATCGGTGATTCACTGGCAGCAACCTTTGCCTGCATCGGCGCTCTCAGCGCGCTGCATCACCGCGAACGGACCGGTCAGGGGCAGGTGGTCGATTCGGCGATCTACGAAGCCGTGCTGAACATGATGGAGTCGCTGGTCACCGAATACGACAAGACCGGCTACATCCGCGAGCGCACCGGCGCGATCCTGCCCAATGTCGCGCCTTCAAACGTCTATCCGACCCGGGATGGCGGCATGATCCTGATTGCCGCCAACCAGGACACGGTGTTTGGCCGCCTCGCCGAAGCCATGGGCCGTCCCGAACTCGCCAAGGACGAACGCTACGCGACGCATACGGCCCGCGGCGCCCGGCAGACCGAACTCGACGACCTGATCGCCGACTGGACGCGCACCATCGATGCACCGGTACTTGAGCAACTGATGGACAAGTTCGGCATTCCCTCCGGCAAGATCTATCGCACGCCGGAAATGCTGGAAGATGCGCACTTCAGGGCACGCGCAGGCCATCGTCACCACCATGCATCCGAAGTTTGGCGAACTGCGCATGCAGAACGTCGCACCGAAGCTGTCGGCCACACCGGGCGGTATCCGGCTGCCGGCACCAGAACTCGGTGAGCATACCGACGAGATCCTCCGCAGCCTGCTGAACTTCAACCCGGCAGAAGCTTGCGGCACTGCATGCACAGGGTGTGATCTGAGCGCGCAGATCGGCCCGATCGCCGGCGTTACGATCAGCACACCGGATCTCGGCAGCAGCTGAAGCGCGTCTACGCCGGTCACCTCGGCTATCGCGTACTCGGTTACGAACGCGGTCAGCGCCGAACAGGCCCGGCTCTGTGGCGCACGCCAGGCGCAGAAGGCCGGCGCTGTCTGCGCATGGCGCCGGCGGCCGCCGATGATTTCGTATTCCGCTTCATCGAAACCCCGGCCGAGCCCGGTTACCGGGCCTTCAGCCGCCATGGCTGGAATGCGGCAGAACTCATCGTCGACAAGGTTGACCCGCTTGCCGAACGTCTGGCCGCACTCGCCATTTGAAATCGTCGCGCCGCCGATGGATCTGTCCTTCTGCCCGGATATTCGCGCCATGCAGATCCGCGGTCCCGGCGGTGAAATCCTTTACCTGACGGAATTCAAGAAAGCCGGTACCCGGACTCGATGCACCGCCAGCGCGCTGCGAAGTCGACCGGACCTTTATCGTGATTGCCGGTGGTGCCTCACTCGAGGCCATGCAGGATTTTTACGCTACGCGCTTTGCCGTTCCACGTGCGCCGGCACTCGAATCGCGCGTGCAGACCATGGCGCTGGAGTTCGGCCTGTCACGCGAGCACCGCTTCCGGATCGCAGCGCTGCCGCTCGGTGGTCGCTGCTACATCGAGGCGGACGAAATGCCGGCTGCTGCACAGCCGCTGCCGGCCGAGCAGCACGAACTGCCGCCTGGCATTGCCATCGTCAGTTTTCTGGGCAGCGGGGTGCCGGTTGCCGCGGGCATCAGCTGCATACGCGGTGCAGCCGGCGAACTGCTGGAAGTCATACCAATCTGATTTACTGATCCCGCTTGCGGGCCAGCGTCAGACCATCGTCGACCGGCAGCATCGAGAGGTCAAAACGTGGATCAGCATGCAGCTTCCGGTTCAGGGCGCGCAATGCGACGGTATCTGCATCCCGGACCTCTGGATCTGCGACGCGGCCACTCCACAGCACGTTGTCGAAAATCATCAGCCCGCCGGGACGCAGCAGCTCGAAGCCCTGCTCCAGATAATCGTCATAGCCGGTCTTGTCCGCATCGATAAACATGAAATCAAAGCTGCCGTGCATCCCTTCCGCAGCAAGCTGGCGCAAGCGTTCTGGCTGGCCGAACCGAGTCGCAGATCGATCCGCTCGGAAACACCGGCCTCTACCCAGTAGCGACGGGCAATTGCCGTCCATTCCTCACTGATGTCCAGCGCCACCAGCTGTCCATCGACAGGCAAGGCCAGCGCACAGACCAACGCGCTGTAACCGGTAAACGTACCGATTTCCAGACAGCGGCGTGCACCGGTCAGCTTCAGCAGCAAGGCCATGAACTGACCCTGTTCGGGGGATATCTGCATGACGGCCCTGGGCAAGGCCGCGGTTTCAGCACGTAACCTGGCAAGGATTGGCGGTTCGCGCAGCGATACGTCCTGCAGATAGGCATGCAGCCGTGCATCGAAATTCAAAGTGCGATCGGACATGAATCAACCTCCATCCTGCCGAACTCGCGGTTTCTGCTGCTCGGCTACAATGCACCGCCGGTCACAGCAGGCCCGCCGTTTCAGTCATCTCAAGGAGCACGCTTGTTCACTGCTGAAAACACTGCCTTGCTGCTCTGGCTGGTACCGCTGCTGGCTGCGACAGGACTCGTCGCCGGCGTACTGGCTGGCCTGCTCGGGGTCGGCGGCGGCATCGTCGTGGTACCTGTGCTCTACCACCTGTTCAGTTATCTGGGCATAGACCCCAGCGTTCGCATGCATCTGGCTGTGGGCACCTCGCTGGCAACCATCATACCCACCAGCATACGATCAGTGCGGGCACATATGCATCGGGGCGGATTTGACCCCGAGCTGTTTCGGGCCTGGGCACCGGCCGTATTTGCCGGTTCAGTGTTCGGAACCTGGCTGGCTACTTTGGCCGACTTCAGCGTACTGACCTCGGTGTTTGGCATCGTCGGTGTACTCGTTGCCCTGCAGATGGGCTTCGGTAACCCTGACTGGCGGCTTGCAACGAGCTTGCCCCGTGGTCCTGCAAGCCTGGGTTTCCCGGTGCTGATTGGCAGCATTTCCGCGATGATGGGTATCGGCGGCGGTACGCTCAGCGTCCCGGCGTTGACCCTGTTTGGTGCTCCCATGCATCGTGCCGTGGGTACTGCCGCCGGATTCGGCCTGGTCATCTCAATTCCGGCCACCATCGGTTTCGCCATCGGCGGATGGAACATGCCGGGACTGGCGGCGTTCAGCCTGGGTTATGTCAATGTGCTTGGCCTGTTGCTGATCGTACCGATGACCTTGCTCACCGTGCCGCTTGGCGCACACCTTGCGCACATCCTGAGTCAGCACCGCCTGCGGCAGTTATTTGCGATATTTCTGGGCATCACTGCCGGTCGTATGCTCTGGGACGCCATCCGCACCGCTATCGGCGCATGACAGCGGCCGCTCAGGCAGCGATGGCTCGCAGTGTTGGGAGCCGCATGAGCAATCTCAGCCTGTGTTATCGGCAACGGTGATTTCAAGACCATCCAGCCCGGACTCAAGTTCGATCTGGCACAGCAAGCGGCTGTTGGCACGGCGATCCGTGGCGGCATCCAGCATCGCGTCCTCCATCTCTTCCATGGGCTTGAGGCGCGGCAGCCAGCTGTCTGCCACATAGCCATGACAGGTAGCACATGCACAAGCACCGCCGCATTCAGCCACGATTCCGGTGACGCCATTATCAACGGCTGCCTCCATGGCCGAGTTGCCGACCGGTGCCTCTACTTCGATCCGGCGACCGTTCGTATCATTGAATATCACTTTGGGCATTTCTGATCCGTCGCAGCTACGGCAAACTGGCAAAAAAATCACTCCCTGCGGAGCGGTCTTCAGAATAGTACGCGACATCGCGATCGCTGGCCAAAGCGGCGCTGCGGTTGACAAGGACACGTGCTTAAAAGAACATTCGACGATGCGGTTGTTTACGATCAGCACGTCTCGTTGCGCGAGCCGGGATACCAGCACGCCCCCAATGGGCCGCGTACTACACAGTCTGCTCCTGCCCCTGGTGCTGCATAGCCTGGGCGCGGGCGTCTGACTGGCTGATTTCCCCACGAGTCATCGAGACCCCGCACCCGCAAGGTGGCGGGGTTTTTTGTTTTGGCCAAGAATTATCGTTTGTATTGCCACTCAAACAATAATGAACGGGAACAGCAGGCCGCAGACAGTCCGGCTTCACCTGAGGCGAGGAGAGCAGCGATGAGCGAGCAGAGCCAGGATCGGGTCATGATCTTCGACACGACGCTCCGCGACGGCGAGCAGGCCCCGGGCTGCAGCATGACCCTGAGCGAAAAGCTGCGGGTCGCCTCCGCGCTGCGCGATCTGCGCGTCGATGTCATCGAAGCCGGCTTCGCTGCCGCCTCCCCTGGCGACTTCGATGCGGTTCAGGCGATTGCCACGGAAATCAGCGGACCGGTGATCTGCAGCCTGGCCCGTTGCCACCCGAATGACATAGAGCGCGCAGCAGCAGCCCTGAAGCCGGCGCAGCGCAGCCGTATTCACGTGTTTCTCGCCACCAGCGAAATCCACCGCACCTACAAGCTGCACATGGCGAAGGAAGAGATCATCCGTCGCGCGGTCGAGGGCGTGCAGCTGGCGAGAAAGTACTGTGAGGATGTCGAGTTTTCGGCCGAAGATGCCTCACGAACCGAGCCGGCCTATCTCGCCGATGTGGTCACTGCGGTGATCGCCGCAGGTGCCCGCACGGTCAACATCCCGGACACGCTCGGCTATACGGTGCCGGAGGAATTCGCCTCCCTGTTCAGCTATCTGCGCACGCATGTGCCGGGCATCGACCAGATCATGCTCAGCGTGCACTGCCACGATGATCTCGGCATGGCGGTGGCCAACAGCCTGGCTGCCGTATCCGCCGGCGCACGCCAGGTCGAGTGCACGATCAACGGCATCGGCGAGCGTGCCGGCAACTGCTCGCTGGAAGAAGTCGTGATGGCCCTGCGTACGCGGGCCAATCACTACGGCCTCGAAGTCGGCATCGAGACGCGACGCCTGTATCCGACCAGCCGGCTCGTATCGAGCATTACCGGCATGCACGTTCCGCGCAACAAGGCCGTGGTCGGTGAAAACGCCTTTGCACATGAGGCGGGCATTCATCAGGACGGCATGCTGAAGCACGCCTCTACCTACGAGATCATGAACCCGGAAGACATCGGCATCAGCAAGTCCAATCTGGTGCTGGGCAAGCACAGTGGCCGGCATGCATTCCGTGAGCGCGTTCAGCAGCTCGGCTTCAATCTCGACGACGAACAGATCAACGTGGCCTTTGCCGAGTTCAAGAAACTCGCTGACCGCAAGAAGGAAATGTTCGATGGCGATATCGAAGCCATCATCATGAACACCGGTGCACTGTCTGCCGATGCCGGCGGCGTCGGCCCCTGGGAGATGGTCGAACTGCATATCTCTGCCGGCACGCGGTGCAATCGCCGCTGCAGCTGTACGCATGCGTCACTGCGACGGCCGGATCGTCGACGAAGCCTCGGTTGGCGACGGGCCGGTGGAAGCCGCGTTCAAGGCGCTCGAACGGGCCACCGGCATCAGCCTCGACCTGAAGAATTTCGAAGTGCACAGCGCCACCACGGGTGAAGATGCCCAGGGTGAAGTAACGGTAACGGTCAACGAAAACGGAAAGTACCACCGCGGACACGGCGTCAGCACCGACATCGTCGAAGCCGGCGCGCTCGCCTATCTGGATGTCATCAACCGCATCTGCCGGCAGAAACCGGGCCACACCGCACCGACATCACCGACAAACGACAACATCGTACATCTCTAAACGCTTGCGAAGGCCAAGAGCCGAGGAAACAGCATGGCAATCAAGACAACTGAATGGATCTGGTTTAACGGCAAGCTGATCCCGTGGAACGACGCCAGGGTTCACGTCATGACCCACGCCCTGCACTACGGTTCGTCCGTATTCGAGGGCATCCGCGTTTACCAGACGCCCGATGGTCCGCGTGTTTTTCGGCTTGCAGCCCATACCCGGCGCATGTTCGATTCGGCACGCATTCACCGTATCGAGATTCCCTGGACTCCGGCTGTGATCAACGAAGCCTGCAAGGAAGTCGTGACCCGCAACAAGCTGGGCAGCGCCTATATCCGGCCAATCGCCTTTCGCGGCTACGGTGAAGTGGGCCTCGCTCCCACCGCCCGGACATCCGGTTGATGTGGCGGTTGCGGCCTGGGAATGGGGTGCATACCTCGGCGCTGAGGCGCTCGAGAAAGGTGTCGATGTCTGCATATCGTCCTGGCAGCGCGTTGCACCCAACACGATCCCGACGCTGGCCAAGGCCGGCGGCAACTACCTGTCCAGCACCCTGATCAGCCTTGAGGCCCGCGAGCGTGGCTTTGCCGAAGGCATTGCCTTGTCGACCAACGGTACCGTCAGTGAAGGCGCTGGCGAAAACCTGTTCCTGGTTCGCGATGGCTCGATCATCACGCCGTCGACCACGGATTCGGTTCTGCAGGGCATTACGCGTGACGCGGTCATGACGCTGGCGCACGACCTCGGCATACCGGTCAGGGAACAGGGCATTCCGCGGGAAATGCTCTACGTGGCCGATGAAATCTTTCTCACCGGAACGGCTGCCGAAATCACGCCGGTCAGATCGGTGGACCGAATCACGGTCGGCTCCGGCGTGCGCGGACCGGTCACGACGGCACTCCAGAACGCCTTTTTTGGCCTGTTCAACGGAAGCACTGCAGACAAGTGGGGCTGGCTCGAGTCGCTTGCTTAACTCAGGAATCATCACATGAGCGGTAGATCACTCTTTCAGAAAGTCTGGGACGACCATATCGTCGTACCCGAGTCAGCCGATACGCCAGCAGTCCTCTATATCGACCTGCACCTGACGCATGAAGTGACGACGCCGGAGGCGTTCAACGTACTGCGTTCCCGCGGCCTGTCCATCCGGCGGCCGGACCTGACCGTTGCGACCCTCGATCACTCAACACCGACCGTGCCGATCGCCTCGCTCAAGGATCTCGACGTCGTCTCAGAGCCTGCAGCGGCAGCGCAGATCCGGACCATGATCGAGAACTGCGACAAGAACGGCATCCGGCTGCACGGCTTCGACAGCGACGCACGCGGCATCGTCCACGTGATCGGCCCGGAACTCGGCGTGACACAGCCAGGCAAGACGATCGTCTGCGGCGACAGCCACACCAGCACGCACGGCGCCTTCGGTGCACTCGGTTTCGGTATCGGCACGACCGAGGTCGGCCACGTGCTGGCGACCCAGTGCCTGCTGCAACGCCGAGCCAAAACGCTGGCCATCAATGTCGAAGGCAAGCTGCCGCGTGGCGTGACCGCCAAGGACGTGATTCTCGCCATCATCGGCAAGATCGGTGTCGGTGGTGGCACCGGACATGTCATCGAGTATCGCGGCAGCACGATTCGCAGCCTCGACATGGAGCAGCGCATGACCATCTGCAACATGTCGATCGAGGCCGGCGCACGCGCCGGCATGATCGCTCCCGACGACACCACCATTCCAGTACCTGAATGGCCGGCCGATGGCGCCACAAGGGCGCTGCATGGGATGCCGCCGTCGCCCGCTGGCGCACCCTGCCCTCCGACGCGGATGCACGCTTTGACAGCGAAGTGTCCATCGATGTCAGCCAGCTGACGCCGATGGTGACCTTCGGCACCAACCCCGGCATGGTCGTACCGATTGACGGATCCGGTGCCGGTCTCCGACAGCGAGAGCTTCCGCAAGGCGCTGGCCTACATGAAAGTCACCGCCGGCAAGCCGATGCTCGGCATGCCCGTCGATGTGGTCTTCGTCGGCAGCTGCACCAACTCGCGCATGTCCGACCTGCTACGATGCGGCTTCGATCCTGCGCGGCCGGAAGGTCGCCAGGTCGGTACGCATGCTGGTCGTCCCCGGTTCGGTAGCAGGTACAGCGGCAGGCGGAAGCCGAAGGCCTGCGACAAGGTATTCAGGGAAGCCGGCGCCGAGTGGCGCGAAGCCGGCTGCTCGATGTGCCTCGGCATGAACGGCGATATCGCACTGCCGGGACAGCTCTGCGTCAGCACCAGCAATCGCAATTTCGAAGGCCGGCAGGGTATCGGCGCACGCTCGGTACTCGCCAGCCCGCTGACGGCAGCCGCTTCGGCCATTGCCGGTGTCATCGCCGATCCGCGCCCGCTCCTGCCGCACTGAGCACAGCTTCCAGTCGAGAATCATCCATGGAAAAAATAGACATCGTCCGTTCCCGGACTGTGGTGATGCCCAGGTCCGACATCGATACGGACCAGATCGTTCCGGCCCGTTTCCTGACCACCACCACCCGCAAGGGCCTGGGCAAGGCGCTGTTCGCCGACTGGCGCTATGACCAGCACGGCAAGCCCAAAGCCGATTTCATACTCAATACGCCCGGCGGCTGCAGGCTGCAGGATTCTGGTTGCCGGCAACAATTTCGGCTGCGGTTCCTCACGCGAGCATGCGCCGTGGGCACTGCTGGATTTCGGCATCCAGGCCGTGATCAGCACCGAGATTGCCGATATCTTCCGCAGCAACTCGCTGAAGAACGGCCTGCTGCCGGTGATCGTCGACGCAGGCAACTCACGCCTGGCTGCTCGACAATCCCGGGCGTCGAGCTGAGCATCGATGTTGCCAGCTGTCAGCTGCAGCTGCCGGACGGCCGATCGGTGTCCTTTCCGCTGGACGGCTTTTCGAAGTACTGCCTGCTGAACGGTGTCGACCAGCTTGGCTACCTGCTGCAGCAGTCCGATGCCATCACGCGCTTTGAGAAGCGAGCGCCCATGGAAGCCCTGATCGGCGTACTGCCTGGCGATGGCATTGGCCCGGAAGTCATGGCCGAGGCGCTGCGCGTACTCTCAGATGTCATTGCGAACGAAGTACCAGCATCGCTTCACCTTCCGTGAGGCGCTGATCGGCGGTATCGCCATCGATGACAGCGGCGATCCCTTCCCGGAAGCTACGCGCAAGCTGTGCGCTGAAGCGGACGCCGTACTGCTGGGCGCCGTCGGCGGGCCGAAGTGGAGCGACCCCGACGCAAAGATCCGGCCTGAGCAGGGCCTGCTGGCCATGCGCTCGGCGATGGGCGTGTTTGCCAATCTGCGTCCGGTGCAGACTCACCCCGCCCTGTATGCCTCATCGCCCTTGCGCAGCGAACGCCTGGCGGGCGTCGATATTCTGGTGGTACGAGAACTCACCGGCGGTGTCTACTTTGGACGCAAGGAGCGTACGCCGGACTCGGCCACCGATGTCTGCACCTACACCCGCGTGGAAATCGAACGCGTGCTGCGCATGGCCGGCGAACTGGCGCGCAGCGCGCCGGCGCAAGATCACCTCGGTCGACAAGGCCAATGTGCTCGAGACCTCCACGGCTGTGGCGTTCGATTGCCACTGAACTGTACGCGCGCGAATTTCCCGAGCTGCAAGCTCGAGCATCTGCTACGTCGATGCCGCCGCCATGCACCTGCTGTCCCGTGCTGCAGATTTCGACGTCATCGTGACCGAGAACCTGTTCGGCGACATCCTGACCGACGAGGCATCGATGCTGACCGGTTCGCTGGGCATGCTGCCGTCCGCCTCGCTGAATGCCGAGAAGCGCGGCCTCTACGAGCCGATCCACGGCTCGGCACCGGACATCGCCGGACAGGGCATCGCCAATCCCTGCGGCACGATTCTCAGCGCCGCCATGCTGCTGCGTCACTCGCTGGGCCTCGAGACGGAAGCCCAGGCGATCGAGCAGGCGGTGATCAGCGGCCATCGAGAGCGGTTGCCGCACCGCAGATATCGCCCTGCCGGGCAGGCCACCGGTCAGTACCCGGGACATGGGCGACGCCGTCGCTGCGGGCCCTCGATGGCCCAATCAGCCATGGCGGAAAATCCGGCTTGCCAAGGCCCGGTGCTGATGTATTAATGTAATAGCGCATTAGTACATCAGCACATGAAAGAACATCGCATACTCGACAAGCAGGATGAGGCGGCCGCGGAACAGGCATTGTTCCGCGCGCTCCTCAGCCTGCGTGATGTCAGGCGAACTGCGCGCATTCTTCACCGACCTGTGCACGCCTGCGGAACTGCAGGCGCTCAACGACCGCTGGCATGTCGCAGAACTTCTGGACCGTGACCTGCCCTATCGCCAGATCCACGACCAGACCGGCGTCAGCGTGACGACGATCGGCCGCGTGGCCCGTTCACCTGAACATCGGTGCCGGCGGCTACAGAAAAGCCCTGCAACGCCGCAGAAAGTAGGATGTTATGACCGACAAACCAGCACGAATCAAGATCGCCATCCAGAAATCCGGCCGACTGACCGAACAGTCGCTGGATCTGCTGCAACGCTGCGGCCTCAAGTACACGCGGGGCCCCGACCAGCTGATCGCCTTTGGCGAAAACATGCCGGTGGACGTTCTGCTGGTACGCGACGACGACATCCCGGGCCTGGTGCGCGACGACGTCTGCGATCTGGGCATCGCCGGCCTGAACATCGTCGAAGAGAAACGCCTGCACTTTCTCGAGCAGGATCCGGTCACGCCCTTCCAGATCATCCGCTCGCTGGACTACGGCCACTGCCGGCTGGCCTTTGCCTATCCGGATGGCAGCCCGCTGCGCACGGTGCCGCGACCTGGCGGGCAAGAAGATCGCCACCAGCTACCCGTCGATCGTGCGCGACTACCTGCGCCGCCACGACATCGATGCCGGTGTCGTCGAGTTTTCCGGTGCGGTCGAGATTGCGCCGAGCCTCGGTCGTGCCGAAGCGATCTGCGATCTGGTCTCCACCGGCTCGACGCTGCTCGCCAACAAGCTCCGCGAGGGCGAAACGATCCTGGAAAGCCATGCCGTCGTGCTGCAGACCCCGGTGGCAGTGCCTGCCGGAGAAGACCGAGTGGATCAACCGCCTGCTGCAGCGCGTCGAAGGCGTGATGCAGGTGCGTGAGAGCAAGTACATCATGATGCACGCGCCGAAGTCGGCACTGGCACAGATCGCGGCCCTGCTGCCCGGCTCTGAGGCGCCGACCGTACTGCCGCTGGACGGCCTGGATGACCGGGTTGCCGTGCATGTCGTGTGCCGCGAAAACGTGTTCTGGGAAACGCTGGAAGCGCTCAAGAGTGCGGGTGCCACCTCGATCCTGGTCATGCCGGTGGAAAAGATGCTCGCCTGAATGCACATGCGTATCGTTGACTGGACAACTCTGGATGAGCAGGCGCGCAGCCAGGCTCCTGCAGCGTCCGGCCGTGCAGCGTCAGTCGACGGACATCCGCAGCCGGGTCGCGCGAGATTGTCGACCGGGTCCGCGCGGAAGGTGATGCGGCGCTGTTCAGCCTGGCTGCAGAACTCGATGGCGCCAAGCTCGACGTCGCTGCGCGTTGATGCAGACGAAGTCGCAGGCCGCAGCAGCTGAACTGTCAGCCGAGGCGCATCAGGCAATCGCCACCGCGATCGCCAACGTCACACGCTTTCACGCTGCACAGAACGCACCGCCGCATCCGGGTGGAAACGGTGCCGGGCGTCGTCTGCGAACGCATCAGCAAACCACTGCGCGCCGTCGGCCTGTACGTTCCGGCCGGCACCGCACCGCTGCCCTCCACGGCCATCATGCTCGGCGTACCCGCCGGCATCGCCGGCTGCCCGGTACGCGTCATGTGCACGCCGCCGCGTCCCGACGGCCGCGCTGATCCGGCAGTGGTGACTGCTGCCCGGGCCTGCGGCATACGCGATATCTTCAAGGCCGGCGGCGCCCAGGCGATCGCCGCGATGGCCTACGGCACCGCGACCGTGCCCAAGGTCGTGAAGATCTTCGGCCCGGGCAACGCCTGGGTGACCGCGGCCAAGACGCTGGTCGCAGCAGATCCGGCCGGTGCGGCACTCGACATGCCGGCCGGTCCCTCCGAGGTCATGGTGATTGCCGACGCGGGCCAATCCGCGCTTCGTGGCTCTCGACCTGCTGTCACAGGCGGAGCATGGTCCGGATTCTCACGTCGTACTGGTCTGCCACAGACCGAGGCACTGGTCAGCGCAGTACAGGCCGAGATCGACCGCGCCCTGCCCGGCCTGCCGCGTCGGGACATCATCGCGCAGGCACTCAGGCACGCGGTTGCCGTCATCGTGCCGGACGCTGGCCGATGCCGTGACCGTGGCCAATGACTACGCACCCGAACATCTGATCCTGCAGACTGCTGAGCCGCGGGCAGCTGGCAGCCGGCGTGAGATACTGCTGGCTCGGTCTTCATCGGTGCGTGGACGCCCGAATCGGTCGGCGACTACTGCAGCGGCACCAATCACGTGCTGCCGACCTACGGCTATGCACGCGCCTACAGCGGCCTGTCGGTGGCGGACTTCCAGCGCCGCATGACACTGCAGGAGGCCAGCGCTGCCCGGCTTGCGCACGCTGGCGCCGACGGTGCGTACGCTGGCCCGGCTCGAGGGCCTGGACGCGCACGCGCAGGCCGTCAGCCACGCGACTGGAACAAGCTGACAGCGGACGCACGTCATGAGCGCCACGCTTGACCTGCTGCGTCCGGAAATCTCCAGGCTGAAGCCCTACAAGCCGGCTGACTACGTCGGTGGCTTCATTCGCCTGAACGCCAACGAGACACCCTGGCGTCCGCCCGGCGACGAAAGCCGTGACGGCCTGAACCGCTATCCGGATCCGCGCCCTGCGGAACTGACCGCAGCGCCTGGCGGCGCACTACGGCGTACCGGACGGACGGGCTGCTGGTCACGCGCGGTTCGAGCGAAGCCATCGACATGCTGATCCGCGCTTTCTGCCGCGCCGGGCAGGACGAGATCGTCATCTGCCCGCCGACCTTTGGCATGTACGAGTTCTATGCACAGGTGCAGGGTGCCGGTATCCGGCGGATTCCGCTCGACCGCGAGCAACGGCTACGCCCTGCCGGTCGACCGAGATCTGCGCGCAGTGGACAGATCGCAGCAAGCTCGTCTTTGTCTGTTCGCCCAACAATCCGACCGGCAACTGCTTTCCGGACAGCGATATCGACCGGCTGTGCACCGAGCCTCGCCGGTCGCGGCGTCGTGGTGCTCGACGGCGCCTATATCGAGTTTGCCGCCACCGATCCCATGCACGAGCTGCTGGCCCGCCACGACAACATCGTGGTGCTGCGCACCCTGTCGAAGTCGCTGAGCCTGGCCGGTATCCGCTGCGGATCGCTGATCGGCCGCGCCGCCGCTCATCGAACTGATCGGGCGCATCCTGCCACCCTACTGTTTTCCGACCAGCAGTCAGGACGCCGTGATGCGCTGCCTCAGCACCGAGGCACAGACCGAACTGGCCGCCCGCCGCCAGATCATCATCGCCGAACGCGAGCGGCTGGCAGCAGCACTGGCGCAGCTGCCGGATGTAGCAGCGGATCTGGCCCAGCGATGCCAACTTCCTGCTCGTCGAAACCACGCCGGGCTCGACACTCGCGGCCCGGGCGCGGGCCGGCAACATACTGCTGCGTGATTTCGGCTGGGATCCCGATGCTGCCGAACTGCGTGCGCATCACGGTCGGCTCGCCGGCAGACAATCAGCAACTGCTGAAAGCGCTGAGGTCATGATGGCAACAGCAGGCAAGATCGCATTTCTGGACCGTGACGGCACCCTGATCCTCGAGCCAGCCGACGAGCAGGTCGACCGGCTCGACAAGATCGCGCTCGTGCCGGGCGTGATACCGGCGCTGCTGCGGCTGCGCGACGCCGGCTATGAGTTTGCGATGGTCACCAATCAGGACGGGCTCGGCACGGCGAGTTTTCCGGAAGCAGATTTTCGCCGCGTACAGGACTTCGTCCTCGAGCTGTTCCGTTCACAGGGCATCGAGTTTCACCATGTGTTCATCTGCCCGCACCGGCCGGCGGATCGGTTGCGCGTGCCGCAAACCGAATCCCGGCATCCTCGGCGATGCCTGCCCGAGCCTGACTTCGACCGCGAGCGCAGCTTTGTGGCGGGTGACCGCGATACCGATCTCGAGTTCGCACGCAACATCGGCGTGCCCGGCTATCGCGTAGACCCAGCCGATGCCGGACTGCTGGGCACGCATCGTGCACGAGATACTCGACCGGCCGCGCACCGCGAGCGTGGTACGCGAGACGCGCGAAACACGCATTCAGCGTCACAGTCGATCTGGACGCCGAGCAGCCAGTTTCCGTACACACCGGCATCGGCTTTTTCGATCACATGCTCGAGCAGATCGCCAAGCATGGCGGCTTCGCCCTGACGCTCGACTGCGCAGGCGACCTGCAGGTCGATGAACACCACACCGTCGAGGACGTGGCGCTGGCGCTCGGCTCAGCCCTGCGCAAGGCACTGGGCGACAAGCGCGGCATCGCGCGCTATGGCTTTGTGCTGCCGATGGACGAAGCCTGGGTACAGGTTGCGCTCGATCTGTCCGGCCGCGCCTATCTGGTATTCAAGGGGAAGTTTCCCCGCCCGGAAGTCGGCCAGTTGCCGACCGAGCTGGTGCCGCACTTTTTCCGCTCGCTGGCCGACAGCCTGGGCGCCAACCTGCACATCACGGTGCGCGGCGACAACACGCATCACATGATCGAGGCCTGCTTCAAGGGTCTGGGCCGGACGCTGCGTCAGGCGATTGCGCGCACCGGTCAGTCACTGCCCAGCACCAAAGGCACGCTGTGAACCCTGCTGCAGCTGCGAAGTGGCCATCGTCGACGGTGGTGGCGCGAATATCGCCTCACTGAATCTGGCGCTGCAGCGCCTCGGTTATACGGGTCAGCTGACCAGCGATCCGGCAACGATCCGTGCCGCCTCGCATGTCATCCTGCCTGGCGTCGGTGCAGCGCGTGCGGCGATGGAGCGCCTGCACAAGGCGGGCCTGGACTCAGCTGATCCGGCAACTCCGACAACCGGTACTCGGCATCTGCCTCGGCCTGCAGCTGCTGTTTGAATCGTCGGAAGAAGATGAGGTCGACTGTCTGGGCATCATTCCCGGGCCGGGTCCGCCGCTTTGCGCCCGCACCCGAACGACCGATACCGCACATGGGCTGGAACCAGATTCGACGCAGGCGCGACTCTGCCGCTGCTGACCGGCATCCCTGACGACAGCTATTTCTACTTTGTGCACAGCTATGCAGCCGATGTATCTGAGCATACGATCGCCACTACGGACTACGGCTGGCCATTCACAGCCATCGCGGCACAGGACAACTTTCTGGCCACCCAGTTTCATCCGGAACGATCGGGACCGCTCGGCGCCCGGATTCTGGAAAACTTTCTGAGCCGCTACTGAGATCTGCACATGGAAGTGATACCCGCAATCGACCTGCTGGACGGCCAGTGTGTGCGCCTCTATCAGGGCGATTTCAACAAGGTATCCGGCTACACGCACGGATCCGGTCGCGCTGGCCGGCACCTATCGTGAGGCGGGTCTGCGGCGTCTGCACGTCGTCGACCTGGATGGCGCACGCACCGGCAGCCCGGCCAACATGCCACTGATCAAGGCGATGGCCGCAACTGGCGGAGTTGCCGTACAGGCCGGTGGCGGCATTCGCGACCTGCATCGCGCCAGACAGCTGCGCGAGGCCGGTGCCACGCGTGTCGTGATCGGATCCATCGCTGCCGAAAAACCGGAAACCGCACTCGCCTGGCTGGGCGAGCTGGGCGCCGAACATGTGGTATTCGCCTTTGACGTGCGCGTACCCGAGACGGGCGATCCGCTGATCCTGACACGCGGCTGGGTACACGACAGCGGCATCAGCCTGTGGACCCTGCTCGGCCAGTTCGTGACACACGGTGGCATCCACTTTCTGTGTACGGATATCGCACGCGACGGCACGCTGGGCGGTCCGAACCTGGATCTGTACACCGAATGCTCCCGTCGCTTCCCGGAAGCACAGGTGATCGCTTCGGGCGGCGTCAGTTCACTGGCAGACCTGCAGGCAATTGCAACTGACCGGCGTTTCCGCCGTAGTGACCGGCAAGGCACTGCTGGACGGGCGCCTGACACTCGAGGAGATCCGGAAATTCTCGCCAGACGCATAATTCCCTGCCTGGATGTCCGCGACGGGCAGGTCGTCAAGGGCGTCCAGTTTCGCGATCATCGCGTGGTTGGCGATATCCTGGAACTGGCCGCCCGCTATCGCGACGAAGGCGCCGACGAACTGGTCTTCTACGACATCACCGCCAGCCCGGAAGAGCGCCGCGTGGACCGGCGCTGGATCATGCGTGTCGCCGAGGTCCTCGACATACCTTTCTGCGTGGCCGGCGGCATCCGCAGCATCAGCGATGCAGAGGAAGTGCTGCAACTTCGGCGCTGACAAGATCTCGATAAATACGCCGGCGCTGACTGACCCGGCACTGATAACAGAACTGGCGCGGCGCTTCGGCAGCCAGTGCGTCGTGGTCGGCGTCGACAGCCGAGAGGAAGACGGCAAGCTGGTACGTCTATCAGTTCACCGGCGACCCGGACAAAACCCGCGCTGCCGGACTCAAAACCGAAGACTGGATCATCGAGGCCCAGCGTCGCGGTGCCGGTGAGATCGTTCTGAACTGCATGAACCAGGACGGCGTACGGCGCGGCTATGATCTTGCCCAGCTGAAAGTCATGCGTGCAGCCGCCAGCGTGCCGCTGATCGCCTCAGGCGGCGCAGGTACACCGGAACACTTCCGCGACGTATTCAGCGAGGCTAGGTGTCGATGGCGCGCTGGCCGCCAGCGTGTTTCACAGCGGTGCGATCAACATCAAGACCCTCAAGACTTATCTGCGCGGCGAAGGCATCGAGGTACGACCATGAGCACACCAGACATCAGCTTCCTGCTGCAGCTTGAGCAGGTCATCGCTGCGCGCAAGGCTGACGCCAGCGAGCACAGTTACACCGCAAAGCTGTTCAGGGCGGGCGCCGCACGCATCGCCCAGAAGGTGGGCGAGGAAGGTGTGGAGCTGGCGCTCGCGAGCGTCACCGAGGATCGTGAGAAGGTCGTCTCTGAAGCCGCAGACCTGCTGTACCACATGCTGGTCTGCTGCATCGACGTGAGACCAGCCTGGCCGACGTGGTCAGCGAACTGGAGCGACGGCACAAGTAGCCGCAATCGCAGCGTCGCTCAGATCGCGACTTCGAGCGCCGGCTCGCGCAGGTTGTACTGCGAACTCATCACGTGGCCGTAGGCACCGGCATTCGCGATGGCGAGCACATCGCCCTCCTCACAGGCTGGCAACAGCCGGTCGGCACCCAGCCGGTCACCGGTCTCGCAGACCGGACCGACGATGGTTACCACGCGATCCGTATTCTCACCCCAGCGACTCAGGTTGGCGATCTCGTGAAACGCACCGTATAGCGCCGGACGTATCAGGCTGTTCATGCCGGTACTCACGCCGACATACATCATCTGTCCCTTGCCCTTGACCTGTGTCACCGTGGCCAGCAACACACCGGCTTCAGCAACCAGGTAACGCCCCGGCTCCAGCCAGATCTCAAGCTGCGGCTGCGCCGCACGGATCTCGGCAATTCCGGCATCAACAGCCTGCATATCCAGCGCCGGCTGTCCGGACTTTTCCGGCACACCGAGCCCGCCACCCAGATCCAGATAGCGCAGCGCGGGAAAATCCTGGCAATCGCCACGAGTTCGCGGCCGACTTCCTGCCAGTTCTGCGGACGTGAGAATGCCGCTGCCAGTATGCGCATGCAGTCCGACTACGGTTGCGCCACAGGCCGCCACCAGTGCGCGCGCCTCTTCCAGTTCGAAGATCGGAATACCGAACTTGGAATGCGTACCAGCGGTCCGACATGCTCATGATGGCCATGTCCCTGCCCGGTATCGATGCGCAGGAAGATCTCCCGCCCGCGAAACAGCTCACCCCAGTGACGCAACGGATGCAGGTTGTCGAGCGTCATCCAGACGCCCTGTGCAAGACCAAACTCGTAATCGCTGCGCGGTGCGAAGTTTGGCGTGTAGAGAATCCGGTCGCGGTCGATATCCGGGAAACAGTTCCAGTACCCGGCGGATTTCGCCGGGCGACACGCACTCGAAATTTAGCCCTTCGTCGTGCATGACCCGCGAGCACATCCGGCGAATTGTTGGCCTTCATCGCAAAGAAGACCCGGCTCACCGATTGCAGGGACTTCAGTCGGCTCGCCGCTCGCACGCACGGTGGCAAGATCATAGACGTAGGCTGACTGGTGCTGCGCGACCCAGTGCGACGAGTTCGGCACGTCGCTGTACCCACCACGGATCCACATGCGGATGCACCTGCCGGCCGCCACTGCGCAGCTCCTCCCAGGTTTCACCAAAGACCTCGTCGTCCGGGCCCGAGTGCACCAGCGTACCGTGCAGCTGCTGAATCAGGCGCCCGGCCTGCCCTTCCTCGATCACGAAAGACAGATTGAGGTCGCTGGCTGACTGGCTGACCAGGTGAATGTGGTACTCGTCGAAGACCTCGAGCGCCGGACCGATCTCATGCAGCGCCGCCCGGATCTTCTGTCCCACCAGGCTGACAACTTCCACACCCTCGATGATCCGCACCCGGCACAGCCGCTCCAGCCGAGCCTGCAGCTGTTCGAGCGTCTGCGCATCGATCGGATTGGCACCTGGATCGAGCGTTACGGTCACGTTGCTCTCGGAGGTCGAAACCAGGTCAACCGACAGACCCAGGTCGGAAAAACAGCGGAAGGCATCGGCCAGAAATCCGACCTCGTGCCACATGCCGAGGGTTTCCATCGAAACCAGCGTGATCCGGCTGCGCCCGAGGATCGCCTTGACCCGCGGGCCATCACTGCCGGCACGCGCCGTCACCAGTGTGCCCGGCAATTCCGGCTGACTGGTACACAGAACCTTGAGCGGAATGCCATGCCGCGGCACGGGCTGATGCAACGCGGATGCAGCACCGAACCGCCGGTAGAGGCGATCTCCTGCGCTTCTTCGTAACTCAGCATGCGCAGCAGACGTGCACCCGGCACCACCTTCGGATTGGCGCTAAACATGCCGGGCACGTCCGTCCAGATTTCCAGCGCCGCCGCCTGCAGCTTCGCGGCGAAGTACGCACCCGAAGTATCCGAGCCACCGCGCCCGAGCAGCACGCCATCACCCCGGGCATTGCTGGCAATAAAGCCCTGCGTCAGCACGACACCGGGCGTAGCGGCAAAGCGCGCCTGCAGCGCCGCATCCGGCTCGAAATCACAGTTGGCAGCCAGATAAGCGGAACGCTCGTTGACACCCGGCCGCACATTACTGCGCAGCAACTCGCGGGCATCGAGCCAGGTCACCGTCAGGCCCTGACGCTGCCAGATAGGCAGCACCGAGACGCGTGGCCATCAGTTCGCCGAGCCCCATCACGCGTGCCTGGATACGCGGACTGACCTCGCGGATCAGGTGGATCCCGGCCAGCAGTTGCTCAAGTTCGCGGAAATAGCCGCCCAGCTCCTTTTCACCATCGACCTGCAGATCTGCGGCCAGGCGCAGGTGCAGCTCGCGGATACCTGCCACCTGCGCCGTTACATCCATCTCAAGCGCACGATGCAGCAGTTCATCGAGCCGATTGGAAACGGTGGCCAGCGCAGAGTGAACGACCACCGGACGCAGGCCTTCGGCCTGACGCTGACGAACCAGCCGCGGCGATGGTCTGCCCAGCGCTCCGACGCTGGACACGCTGGTGCCGCCAAACTTCAGCACCACCCAGGCTGGCGTCGAATCCTTGCGACGCGCCCCGCTCTTCCCTGACATGACAGCTATACCCGTGCTCAAGTCGTGATCGCGCCGAGCGAAGCCGAGTTCACCAGTCGCACGTACTTGCTGAGCACACCACGCGGCACATCACGCGGCGGCAGACTCCAGCGCGCGCGACGCGCCTCAAGCTCGGCAGGCGGAAGATCCACATCGATGGTGCGCGCTCTCGGCATCGATGGTGATGCGATCGCCATCCTTCAGCAGCGCCAGCGGCCCACCGACGGCAGCCTCGGGTGAAACATGACCGACGACGAAGCCGTGACTGCCACCGGAGAAGCGTCCGTCCGTGATCAGCGCCACCTGGGCACCCAGACCGCGTCCCATGATCGCGCCGGTCGGGCTCAGCATCTCGCGCATGCCCGGACCACCCTTCGGGCCCTCGTAGCGAATCACCACCACATCACCGGCAACGACCACGCCACCGAGAATGGCTTCCAGCGCAGATTCTTCGGAACCGAACACGCGGGCCGTGCCGACAAAGCGCAGCCCTTCCTTGCCGGTGATCTTGGCCACCGCACCATCCGGTGCAATATTTCCATTCATAACAACGAGATGGCTGTCATTCTTGATGGGGTTAGCGAAGCTGCGGATGATGTCCTGACCGGCCGGATATGGCGTGATATCGGCCAGGTTCTCGGCAATGCGTCTGGCCACTGACCGTCAGGCATTCGCCATGCAGCAGGCCCTGCATCGAGCAGCATCTTCATCAGCGGCTGAATACCGCCGATGGCGACCAGTTCAGACATCGCATAGTGCCCGCTCGGACGCAGATCAGCAAGCACCGGCACCCGCGCACCGATACGCGTGAAATCATCCAGCGTGAGCGGAATATTCGCCTCATGGGCCATCGCCAGCAGATGCAGGACCGCATTGGTCGAGCCACCGAGTGCAATCACCACCGTGATGGCATTTTCGAACGCCTCACGGCTGACGATATCCGAAGGCCGGATGCCGCGACGGACCAGTTCGACCACCGCAGCGCCGGCGCGGCGACAGTCCTCAAGCTTGTCTGGCGGAGATCGCATCCTGTGCAGAACTGTTCGGCAGGCTGAGACCCAGCGCCTCGATGGCCGAGGCCATCGTGTTGGCCGTGTACATGCCGCCGCAGGAACCGGCACCCGGAATCGCCGTCTGCTCGACCTCCAGCAGCTGCGCCTTCGACATGCGGCCACCGGCGACTGCACCAACCGCTTCGAAGACCGAAACGATGTCGCAGCGATTGGCGCCGGGCAGAATCGTGCCGCCATAGACGAACACCGAAGGACGGTTCATGCGCACCATGGCGATCGCGCAACCCGGCATGTTCTTGTCGCAGCCACCGATGGCCACAAAACCGTCGAAGCCTTCGGCACCGACCACCGTCTCGATCGAGTCGGCAATCACCTCACGCGAAACCAGCGAGTAGCGCATGCCGGGCGTACCCATCGAGATGCCGTCGGAAACCGTGATGGTGTTGAAGATCACCGACTTGCCGCCCGCCGCATCGGCGCCTTCGCCGGCCAGCCTGGCCAGCTGGTCGATGTGCATGTTGCAGGGCGTGACCATGCTCCAGGTCGAGGCGATGCCGATCTGGCTCTTCTTGAAGTCGGCCTCGGTAAAGCCGACGGCCCGCAGCATCGCCCGGCTGGGCGCCTGTGAAACGCCGTCCACGACGACGCTGGAATAGCGACGCGCGTGGTCCGGCTTCTTGGTGTTCTCTGGGTCAGTCATGATCTGTGCACTACTCCGCAGCTGTTTCTGGCAGCAAAACCGGGCGCAAGTTTAGCATCCGGCCTGATTCCCTGTGCATCCGGCAATCCGCATCACCGGGACCGCAGCAGCTTGCCCGGATTCATGATGTTGTGCGGATCGAGCACGCCCTTGATCGCACGCATCAGCTCCAGCGTGTACCCCGCCCCGCCAGCGCTCGAGTTCGCCGACCTTCAGGCTGCCGATGCCATGCTCGGCACTGAAGCTGCCGCCGAAGTCCACCGCGATCTGGTGGATCTGCGCAGCGATTTCATCCCAGCGGGCCAGAAATGCCGCCGGATCGGCACCCACCGGCTGGCTGAGATTGAAGTGCACATTGCCATCACCCAGATGCCCGAAGGCGACCACACGGACGCCGGGTACGGCCGACTCGGCCCAGGCCGAGGCCCGTGCGACAAACTCACCGACCCTGGACACCGGCACCGAGATGTCGTGCTTGATGCTGGCACCCTCGATCTTCTGCGCCTCCGACATGCTGTGACGAAGCCTCCACAGCGCATCCCGCTGCGCACCGCTGGTCGCGACGATGCCGTCGGTCACCGATGCCCTGTTCGAGCATGCCGGCCAGGAAGCGCTCCAGGTCGGCCCCGGTATCGGCCGATTCGCGCGCGGTACTGAGCTTCCAGCAGCACGTACCAGGGCGAATCGCGTACCCAGCGGCGCACGGCTGCCTGGAATATGTCTGCAATGACGAAGTCCAGCGAAGTGCGATTGGCAAACTCGAAGGCGGTCAGTTCATCGCCCAGCGAGTCGCGCGCCGCGCCGTACAGCGTCAGCGCTGCCGCCACATCCGGCACGGCCAGCCAGGCCGTCGCGGTCTGCCGGGGCTGCGGGAAGAGCTTGCAGCTCGCCGCCGTGATAAAGCCCAGCGTCCCTTCGGCACCGATGAACAGCTGCTTCAGGTCGTAGCCGGTGTTGTCCTTGCGCAGGCTCCGCAGGCCATCGAGCACCCGGCCATCCGGCAGCACCACCTCCAGGCCCAGCACCAGATCGCGCATGTTGCCGAAACGCAGCACCGCAGTGCCGCCAGCATTGGTCGAAAGGTTACCGCCCAGCTGGCAGCTGCCCTCCGCCGCCAGGCTCAGCGGAAACAGCCGGCCCGCATCGGCAGCAGCGGCCTGCAACGACGGCCAGCACGCAGCCGGCCTCGGCCGTGATGCTGTAGTTCGCGGCATCGATGGAGCGTATGCGATTCAGGCGACGCGCCGACAGCAGGATTTCCGGCCGCTCGGCCGTCGAGTGCGGAATGGCCCCGCCGACCAGACCCGTATTCCCGCCCTGCGGAACGACAGCGATGCGGTGCTGGTGACAGAAGCCGAGAATGGCCGCCACGGCGGCCGTCGAGTCGGGCAGCAGCATCAGCGGCGTAGCGCCGCGAAACAGTCCACGCCATTCAGTCAGACTGGCATGCGAGTTCGGCCTGATCCTCGATATGGCCACCAGGGCCGGCAAGTGCCTTGAGTTCAGCGAGAAGCTGGCTGGAAACTGCGGTCAAGGGAATGAACCTGCTGCTTTGAAAAACGGGCCATTGCAATGCCGCTTGCCCGTCGTGCATCCTAAGACAGTCCTCAGCGGGTAGCAAAACCCCGCACGCTTTCCACGGAAGGAATCCGGGCCCTGAGCACACGTTCCATCTTCATGCCTGACCCCATTTTTCCGGAAGGCACATTCGGCCACGGCACTGGCTTTCGATTTTCGCCAGCGCAGCAACCTGCTGGAACTCGACCGACAGCTCTACACCCACTGGGGTCTGGGTCAGAACCTCGTGCTTGCCTGGTGCCCGCATCCGACCGGCATACAGGTACTGGTCGTACCCCACCATGCCGTTGCCAGCTATGGCGCCAGTCGGCAATACGGAATCGCCGGCTGACAGCAGCCTCAGCCCGGCGCACCAGTTCATCATGCATCTGCTGTCCGGATCGCGGCAGTTCACCGCCCGGCAAATGAACAACGCCACCCACCTGCTCGGCGTCGAAGCCATACAGATCCGTTTGCGCCAGGCGCTCACCGGCACCGCCGAGGAAGCTGCGGTCGATCGACCAGATCGTCAAGCGCTACAGCGTCAGCTATATCCACAATCGTGCGGTAGCGCTGTTCGATATCGTCGGCTTCAGCCTGCTCAGTCCGTTCGAGCAGATGACCCAGCTCAGCAGCCTGTCCTGCTCACTGAATGCCGCACACAGCCGCCTGATGGGCCGGCGCATGCTGGTGGACTTCGCCCGCTCCACCACCGGCGACGGCTTCTATATCTGGAACCGCGATGCAGGACTTGAGGCCAATACCAACCTCTACCACTTCATGCATCTGGTTCTGGCCGACAACGCCATCGCCGGACAGAAGGCGGCTGGTCGTACCGTACCGCTGTTGCGCACCAGTTTCCATGTCGGCAACTGCTACGAGTTTCACCATGCCGAAGGGCTCAACCCGACCATGTACTGCGACATCGTCGGCGACGTGACCATCGAGCTCGCGCGCATGGTCGAGCATGCATTGCCCGGCCAGATTCTGGTCGGCGACTTCTGCGCTGGAAACGATCAACCAGGAACCGGTGATCGGCACCGCTGTCGATGCCATCAGTTTCATCGAACAGGCCCAGAACAGTCTGTCGCAACTCAACGGCCTTGAACTGTCCGGCGATGCCGTCGAGTCGATCAAGTGCTATCTCACCGGACAGGCCTGCGCCGATGGCACCTTCACAATCCGCAAGCTGGCCATCCACGACAAGCACGGACTGACCCGCAACGCCTTCAACGCGAAGGTCAACATACATCGCCGTGGTGCAACGCCGATCCTGCTCGGCATCGAGGATCGCCTGCTGTGTGACGACGAACGCTACGCCGTCACGCGGGCGCATGTAACGCGGACATCCGCCCTGATTCCGAGCGGTGTTGTTGATCGGCACAGCGACGCTTATGGCAACGGGTCGGCGGTTTCTCCAGCGGCTTTATTGAGGGACAACCAGGGATTCCCAGCCGCCACCAAGCGCCTTGTATACCGACACAGCGGCGAGCGAGGCATCAGTTTCAGCAGCGGCCAGCAAGTCCTCTGCTTCCAATAGTCGACGCTCTGCATCCAGCACCGTGAGAAAGCTGTCGGCCCCGTTACGGTAGCGCAAGCGTGCGAGTTCGGCAGCCCGTGCGCTGGCCTGCGCCGCAATCCGCAGACGCGCGGCGGATTCCTGGACGCGGGAGTAGCGGTTCAATGCCGACTCGGTTTCCTGCAAAGCAGTCAGTACGGTTTTCTCCCAGCTCGCCAGGGCCGCCTCGGCACGGGCATCGCTGGCATCAACCCGCGCACGCACACGCCCCATATCCAGTGCCGCCCAGCTGATGGTGGGACCGAAGGCATAACGCTCGGCAGTGGAATCACCGAGATCCGACAGCGACGTCCCCCGCCAGCCATAAGAGCCCGTCAGCGTGACGCGCGGAAAGTAGTCTGCTACCGCTACACCAGTACGCGCTGTTGCCGCAGCGAGTTGCCGCTCAACCACACGGATATCGGGTCGGCGCCGCAATATGCTGGCCGGATCAGCAACCGCAATCAGTTCAGGCGGCTGCGGCAATTCTGCTCGAGTATCGAGCAATGCATGCAGCTCGACAGAAACACCACCCACCAGCACGGCGAGACGATTGATGGCCTCGGTCTCTGCAGCCCGCAGCGGACCAATACTGGCGCGGGTCGTTTCCAGCTGCGCAAGCGCACGGGCGATATCGAGATCAGTACCCCGGCCACCGTCCAGCAAGGCGAGCGTCAGTTGATACGTTTCCTCCTGATTACCGATATTGCGTAACGCCACGGCGAGGCGGTACTGCAGGCCGCGCAGCTCGATATAAGTCCGGGCAACCTCGCCGACCACACTACGCAGCGTGTCACGATAGGCGGCATCTTCAGATTCGTAGTCTGCGCTCAGCGCTTCGACGGATCGCCGTACGCGTCCGAATATATCCAGTTCCCAGCTGGCATCAAAGCCGGCGGAATAAAAATCATCATCCAGCACCACAGGTATACCGAGTGATGCACTCTCCTTCTCCCGGATCACACTGCCCTCGGCAGTGATGATGGGCAGCAACTCCAGTCGCACGCCCCGCAACAGGGCGCGTGATGCACGCAGATTCGCAATCGAAATACGCACATCGTAATTTGAGGCAGCCGCCTGTTCGATCAGTGTATTCAGCGTGGGATCGTTAAAGCCTCGCCACCAATCAGCATCGGGCATACCTGCCACCAGTCCGGTACCCGTTGCCGTGGCAAAGGCAGCTGGAGCCTCCGGCTCCTCCGGTTGATAGTCGGGACCTGCAGCGCAACCGGAGAGCAGTAACACCGGGACGATGAATGACCACCTGTTCACGAGCCGGTCCCGGAACTCGACGAGGCCGCAGCGACACGCGGCTGCAACCAGCCACGAATCACCGTGTAAAAGACCGGCGTCAGGAACAAGCCGACGACGGTTACGCCCAACATGCCACCGAAAACTACCGTACCCAGCGCTTGGCGCATCTCGGCGCCGGCACCGGAGGCAAACATCAGCGGCAAAACGCCGGCAATAAAGGCCAGTGAAGTCATGAGAATGGGCCGGAGGCGCAATTGGGCCGCATCAGTGGCTGCACTGAATCGGTCTTTACCCATATCTTCCTGCTGGCGAGCGAACTCGACGATCAGGATCGCATTCTTGCTGGCAAGTCCGATCAGTACCACGAAACCGATCTGCGCAAGGATATTGATGTCGAGGCCACGTATCAGCAGTGCGGCGATGGCAAACAACAGACACAGCGGCACGATCAGAACGATGGCAACGGGTAATGACCAACTCTCGTACTGCGCGGTCAGGACAAGCATTACGAACAGTACGCTGAGCGGAAACATCAGCAGGCCCAACTTCGAGGTATGGGTCTGCTGGTAAGCCAGCTCTGTCCACTCGTAACCCATGCCCGGTGGCAGGACCCGGGCAGCAATCCGCTCGGTAGCAGCCAGTGTCTGACCGCTACTGCGGCCCGGCAGGGTTGCAACCTGTATTTCAGCGCTGGGATAGAGGTTGTGGCGCACCAGCCGATCGGGACCCGAAGTAGGATGCAAAGCCACCAGCGAACCGAGTGGCACCATCTCGCCCTGCGTATTGCGGGCACGCAGTCGACTGATGTCCTCTGGTGCAAGTCGATACGGGGCATCAGCCTGGGCGGTCACCCGATAATTGCGCCCGAACAAGGTCAGATCGTTGACATAGGACGAACCGAGATAGACCTGCAGCGTGGCAAAGACGTTCTCTACCGGAACATCCATCATCTCGGCCCTGGTCCGGTCGATATCGAGAAAGTATCGGGGTGCCGTCGTCGTGAAGGTACTGAAAGGACGCGCGACCTCTCCGGATTCAGCCAGCGCTCCCACCAACTGCCCGACCGCCGCTTCCAGTGCAGCCAGTCCCTGACCGCTTCGGTCCTGCACCATCAGTTTGAAATCACCACCGCTACCGATACCGCGCACCGGTGGTGGCGCCACAACAAACAGGCTGGCTTCCTGGATCTCGCTGAAGGCAGCGTTCAGTTTCGCTGCAATCTCGGGACCGGACTCACCGCGACCCCGTTCGGCAAAGGATTTCAGGCCTGTGAAGACGGTGCCCGAGTGACTGGCATTGGAATTGGTCGCTACCGAAAAGCCCGCAAAAGCCACCACTCGCTCCAGCCCGGGTGTCTGCAGGGCAATCTGCGTGGCGCGCTGTACAACCTTGGTGGTGCGATCGAGCGAGGCGCCCTTCGGCAGCTCGACGAGCGTGATGAGATAACCCTGGTCCTGCTGGGGAATGAAGCCGGTCGGTACGACGAGAAAACCTGCAACAGTGAGGCCCAGCATGACAACGAAAACAGACAACGCTATACCGGGGCTGCGCACGGCTCGGCATACGGTGCGGCCATAAGCAGCACGCAGCCGCTCGAAGCCCCGGTTAAAGGCACGAAAAATTCCGCCCAGCAGACGATCCACCTGGCGATCCAACCGGTCAGGTGGTTCATCCTGATGACGCAGAAGAATGGCACCGAGGGCAGGACTGAGTGTCAACGATACCAGCGCTGAGATGACCGTAGCAGTCGCAATCGTTACGGCAAACTGCAGAAAAAACTGCCCGACGATACCGCCCAGGAATGCAGTGGGCAGAAATACGGCGACGAGTACCAGGGCGATGGAAACGAGCGCCGTACCCACCTCGGTCATGGTCTGTCGCGAAGCCTCGCGTGCCGATAGTCCATGCTCAAGATTTCGCTCAATACTTTCGACCACGACGATGGCATCGTCCACAACGATGCCGATGGCCAGCACAAGACCGAAAAGCGTCAGGTTATTGAGCGAGAAACCGATGGCGGCCATGACCCCGAAGGTGCCAATCAGTGACACGGGGATGGCAATGATCGGAATGATGGCAGCACGCCAGTTCTGCAGGAATAGCAGAATGACGATGATCACCAGCGCCGTCGCTTCAAACAGCGTGACATAGACGGCATCGACCGACTGGGCGATGAAGTCGGTGGGGTTATAGACGATACGATAGGCCAGCCCGGCCGGAAATTCCGGCGCCAGCTGCACCATCGTGCGCTTGACCTCGTCGGCCGTGGCCAGAGCATTGCTGCCCGGCCGCTGGAATATGACTAGTGCTACTGCGGGCCGTCCGTCCAGCAGGCTGTTGGTCAGATAGTCGCGTGCACCAAGTTCGACGCGGGCAATATCAGCTACCCGTGTCAGACGCCCGTCCTCACCGGACTTCACGATCACCTGGCCGAACTCCGCAACGTCCAGCAAACGCCCCTGGCTGCTGACCGTCACCTGAAAGGCATTGCTGGTCGGCGACGGCGGCTGGCCCAGCGCACCTCCGGCCACTTGAACATTCTGGGCACGCAGCGCCATCACCACGTCACCCGCCGTGATATTCAACGCCGCCATACGGTCAGGGTCGAGCCAGATCCGCATGCTGTACTCGCGCGCGCCCACCATGTTGACCTGCCCGACACCGTCGATACGGGCCAGCACGTCCTTGATGCGCAGCAGTGCGTAGTTGGAGATATAGAGCTGATCGAGGCTGTCGTCAGGCGACTCGATGTGCACCACGATCATGAGGTCGGGTGAGCTTTTGACCGTCACCACACCGATGCGCCGTACTTCTTCCGGCAGGCGGGGCTCGGCGATCGCCACCCGGTTCTGGACCAGTACCTGCGCGGCATCCAGGTTCGTGCCGAGCGCAAAGGTAATGGTGAGCGTCATGTTGCCGTCACTGGTCGACGACGAGGTCAGGTAGAGCATGTCCTCGACGCCGTTGATCTCCTGCTCAAGTGGGGCAGCAACGGTATCGGCAATCACTTCCGGTGTGGCGCCCGGATAACTGGCAGTCACCACGATGGTCGGTGGAACGACGTTCGGATACTGCGTCACCGGCAAGCCGAAATAGGCAATCGCCCCGACGATCGTAATGAGTATCGAGATAACCGTGGCAAACCTCGGCCGATCGATGAAGAAATGGCTGAAGTTCATTTGCTGACGGCGGCAGCGATCCCGTCGACAGGCTCGGAAATGCTGCCTTCGACAGGCGTGACTGTCACACCGGGCCGCACGCGCTGAATACCATTGATCACGACCCGATCGGTGGCCTTGAGGCCACTGCGGATGACACGCAATTCACCGAGTGAGCGGCCGAGCATCACCGGAGTCGGTATAACGATATTGTCCTTGCCAAGCACATAAACCAGGCGCTGGGCCTGGTCAGTACCGATCGCCTGATCCGGCAGAATCAGCGCCTCATAGGGACCTTCACCGAGCAGCTGGACGCGTCCGAACAAGCCTGGCGTCAGGTCACCCTTGGGGTTGTCGAAGATCGCCCGGCCCTGCATCGTCCCGGTGGTCTCATCGACCTGGTTGTCGACAAAGTCCATATGACCGAGGTGCGGGAAACCCTGCTCGTCGGCCAACTGGAGGCGTACCGGATTTGGCGCATTGCGGGAACTGGGCCGGATACCACGCTCGGCAAGACGCGTGTAGCGCAGGAAGGCGCGCTCGTCAGCGGTGAAATACACATGCACCGGATCGACTGACACGATGGTAGTCAGCAGCGTTGGCTTGTCGCCCGCACTGCTGACCAGATTGCCAACAGTCACCAGCTTGCGACCAATGCGCCCACTGATCGGTGCCTTGATACGCGCAAACTCGAGATCCAGCGCCGAAGCTTTTGCTGCCGCCTGCGCAGCTTCCAGCGCGGCATCTGCTTCACGTCGCTCCTTGGTACGCGCGTCGAGCTCCTCTTCCGAGATCGCCCGCGAGGCAAACAAGCGCCTGGCCCGGTCCATATCATTGATTGCCAGCTCAAGTCGCACCTTCGACTGGGTCAGGTCTGCGTGCGCTTCGTCCAATGCAGCCTGATACGGGCGAGGATCGATCAGAAACAGCAGGTCGCCCTGCTTGACCAGCGCACCGTCCTCAAAATGCACCGACTGCAGGTAGCCGCTGACCCGTGCCCGGATTTCGACCGACTCCACGGCGGCCAGCCGGCCGGTGTACTCATCCCAATCAGTGATCTGTCGAACCAACGGTGTAGCCACCGTCACTGTCGGCGGACCCATGGACGGCGGACCCTTGCCCCCGCAGCCCGCGATGACGAGCAGCGATACGTACAGAAACAGCGCAGATGATTTCATCAGGCGAGAATACACATCGAGTTCCGGATCATTGCTGATAATGGTCGGGGCGACAGGATTTGAACCTGCGACCCCCTGCACCCCATGCAGGTGCGCTACCAGGCTGCGCCACGCCCCGACTTTATTCCGGTGCCTGCTGAACGGGCACTGATGCCCTTCGACAGGGCGTGAATTGTAAGCGGAAAGACCGTCAGAACGCCAAGTCAGCGACGCAGCAGGCGCAATACTTCTTCAAGTTCGAGCCGCAGCTGACGGATGATCTGCTGGCTCTGGGTGGTATCTACCCGGGCTTCTTCACCGGTGAGCTTCTGGCGGGCGCCACCGATGGTGAAGCCCTCGTCGTAAAGCAGACCGCGGATCTGGCGGATGACCAGTACGTCCTGCCGCTGGTAGTAGCGGCGATTGCCGCGACGCTTGACGGGCTTCAGCTGCGGGAACTCCTGCTCCCAGTAACGCAGCACATGCGGCTTGACCGCACAAAGCTCGCTGACCTCACCGATCGTGAAGTAGCGCTTGCCCGGAATCGGCGGCAGTTCGTCGTTATTCCCCGGCTCCAGCATAGGCCTCTACTCGGGTCTTCAGTTTTTGTCCGGGACGAAACGTGACTACACGTCGCGCCGTGATCGGGATTTCCTTGCCCGTTTTTGGATTGCGGCCCGGCCGCTGATTTTTATCTCGCAGGTCGAAGTTGCCGAATCCGGAAAGCTTTACCTGCTCTCCACTGGCCAGTGAGGCACGCAGTTCCTCAAAGAACAACTCGACGAGTTCACGCGCTTCGCGTTTGTTGAGTCCCAGTTCATTGAACAGAGACTCGGCCATATCAGCCTTGGTGAGAGCCATGCTCATTAATTTTGTTCTCGTTATTCTCTTAGCCGGGCGTCGAACTTCATGGCCAGATGAGTGCACGACACCGCTGATGATTTTCTCGATATCAGCGTCGGTAAGGGTGCGGGATGTTTCCTGCAAAATCAAGCCCAAAGCGACACTCTTTTGCCCTGTTCCGATGCGCTTGTCCGCGAAGATGTCAAATACGACGACCTCACGCAGCAACGGCTCCGGCCGCTTCGGTGACGGCGGCCAACAACGTGCCCACCGGTACCTCGTCAGCAACCAGGATCGCGAGATCGCGACGTACCGCCGGGAACCGCGACAAGCCCTGATAGCGGCGCGGCTTGGCCTGGCTGATTGCTGCAGCATCGATCTCGAACAGCACCGGCGATGCAGGCAACTCGAGCGCCGCACGCAAAGCCGGATGCAGCACACCGAGCCAGCCCAGCCGGTGCACCGTCGCGCAGGATCCGTGCGGTCTGCCCAGGCTGAAGTGCCGGATGTTCTGCAGCGACAAAGCTCAGAGCAGATCGGATCACCCGCCAGTCGCAGCAAGGCTTCCACATCGGCTTTCACATCAAAGAATCCGACTGAAGCAGGCTTTGCATCCCATTGTTCTGGAAGGATATTACCAGATGCAATACCGGCGATAACCGTCTCCTCAGTCAGTGCACCGTCACCGATCGGACTGAAGCGCACGCCGGCCTCGAAGAGACGGACGCGGATCTGCTGACGAGCCAGATTATGACGAACCGCATCTGATCAGCCCGGGCCACAGGGTCTGCCGCATCACTGCCAGTTCGCTGGAAATCGGATTGACCAGCGGCACGCCCTGCAGTGCCACCGGCAAACTGACGCGTCGAGATCCCGGTCGATGAAGCTGTAGGTAATCGCTTCCTGATAGCCGCGCTCGACCAGCACGTTTTTCAGACGATCGAGGCCAACCAGCACTGTCGCTGGCCGTACCGAGTCGGGTGGTCTGCTGGCCCGGCACGTTCTTCGATGTGGTCATAGCCATGAATCCGCGCGATCTCTTCGATCAGGTCGACTTCGATCGCGATATCGAAACGGAACGATGCCGCGCGTACCTGCCAGCCCCAGGGCTGCGGCTCGACCAGCATGTCCGAGCCGCTGCAGAATTTCGACAACCTCTGCATCGGGCACCGGATGCCCGAGCACCTGCGCCAGACGTTCACGTCGCAGCGGTACCGCCGGCAATGCGCCTGTCGGCCAGGCTACCTGATACGCTGGCCGGACCGGGCTCGCCACCGGTGATCGCCAGCAACAGCGCAGTGGCTCGCTCTATCGCCGCAAGCTGCCCGGCCGGATCAACACCCCGCTCGAAGCGCGTCGCTGCATCGGTCTGCAGGCCGAAGCGACGCGCACGCCCGGCAATGACGGCGGGCCGGAAAAATGCCGACTCAAGCACGACGTTGCGCGTGTCCTGCGTCACTCCGGTACTCGCGCCACCCATGATACCGGCCATGCCGATCGCACCACGCGTATCCGCGATAACCAGCACGTCGGCATCGAGCTCGAGCTTCGTCACCGGTCAGCAGTTGCAGCTTTTCACCGGGCTGTGCCGCGACGCACCGTCAGGCCACCCGACAGCTTGTCCAGATCGTAGGCATGCAATGGCTGACCAAGCTCGAGCATCACGTAGTTGGTGACATCGACGACCGGATTGATGCTGCGGATACCGCTCCGGCGCAGGCGTTCGCGCAGCCAGAACGGAGCTCAGCGCATCGCCGCGCACACCACGAATCACGCGACTGACAAATACCGTACAGTCATCCGGATTACTGATGCTTACGGAAATCGTTTCATCCGTACTGGCCACGACGGAGGTTGCCGGCGGTGCCTTGAAAGGCACACCGATTGCCGCGGCAAGATCTCGCGCAATGCCCGTCACGCAGAAGCAATCGGCCCGGTTGGGCGTTATCTTCAGATCAAGAATCTGATCGTCGAGCCCAAGAGCTTCAGCGATCGACTGGCCGGGTAACAGGCCAGCATCCAGCTCGAGCAGCCCATCGGATTTCTCGGCAAGTCCGAGTTCTGTTGCCGAACACAGCATGCCCTCTGAAGCCTCGCCGCGCAGTTTGGCCGGCTTGATCGATGTACCGTCCGGCAGCTTTGCGCCGATGCAGGCCACCGGATAAACGCCGCCCACCTGCACATTGGAGGCACCGCAGACGATCTGCAGCGGCGTAACACCTGCATCCACACGACAGACCCGCAGACGATCAGCATTCGGATGCGGCCGGACTTCAAGCACACGGCCCACGACGACTCCGGGCAGCGGCGGCGCTGCCGGATCAAGGCTCTCAACCTCAAGGCCCTGCATGGTCAATTGATGAACCAGCGCGGCGGTATCACCCGCCGGATTCGCATACTCACGCAACCAGTGTTCGCTGAACTTCACGGCTTGCTCATCAGTTGAACTGGCGCAGGAAGCGCAAGTCATTTTCAAACAGCAGACGAATATCGTCTATCCCGTACTTCAGCATCGCCAGACGCTCGACACCCATGCCAAAGGCATAGCCGGTGTATTTCTCTGCATCGATACCGGCATTGGTGAGCACCTTCGGATGCACCATCCCGCAACCGAGCACTTCCAGCCAGCGCCCTGACTCGGAGAGTACATCCACTTCGGCCGAAGGCTCGGTAAACGGAAAATACGACGGCCGGAAACGCAGCGTCGCAGAACGCTCAAAGAAGCGCTCGACGAACTCGTGCAGGATCGCTTTCAGGTTTGCGAAACTGACCTCGGTATCGACCACCAGTCCTTCGACCTGGTGGAACATCGGCGTATGCGTCATGTCGGAATCGCAGCGATAAACGCGGCCCGGGCGCAATCAGGCGCAGCGGAGCGCCCTGGGCCAGCATTGCGCGTATCTGTACCGGCGAGGTATGAGTGCGCAGCAGGTGCCCGGAAGGCAGATAAAAAGTGTCGTGCATGGCACGGGCCGGATGATCTTCCGGGATATTCAGTGCCGTGAAGTTATAGAAATCATCTTCGACCTCCGGGCCCTCGCTGACCGTAAAACCGGCAGCGCCAAAGATCGCTTCAATACGCTGCAGGGTCAGCGTAACCGGATGCAGACCTCCGGCCTGCTGACCGCGCCCCGGCAGGCTCACATCGACGGCATCTGCAGCCAGCGCGTCGCGCAGCGCATCAGCCTCGAGAGCCGAGCGATGTTGATCGAGCGCAGTTTCCAGTGCATCGCGGGCTGTATTGATGACCTGCCCGGCAGCACGTCGCTCGGCATCAGGCAGGCTACCAAGCTGCTTCAGTAGCCCCGTCAGTTCGCCCTTCTTGCCCAGATAACGGACACGCACGGCATCCAGCAGCGCCAGATCAACGGCAGCTGCAAGTTCCGCTCTGGCACGTGCCAACAGCGACTCGATGTCATGCATGGGAACAGACCCCGGCAGAAGCCGGAGCCCGGGCAGATACTTACCGGCTCCGGCCCCTGGGCATGCTGGTCAGGCAGCAGCGCTGAGACTGGCCTTGGCCTTCTCGGCCAGAGCACCGAACGCTGCCGCATCGTGTACAGCGAGGTCAGCCAGCATCTTCCGGTCCACCTCGACGCCAGCCTTCAGCAAGCCGTTCATGAAACGGCTATAGGAAAGACCATGCAGACGGGCAGCAGCGTTGATACGCGTGATCCACAGGGCGCGGAACTCACGCTTGCGCACCCGACGATCGCGGAACGCGTATTGACCGGCCTTGATGACTGCCTGCTTGGCAGTCTTGTACAACTTGCTCCGGGCCTGGGACATGCCCTTGGCCTTCTTGAGCATCTTCTTGTGACGGGCCTTGACCGTCACACCACGTTTTACTCGTGCCATGAATCGGTCCTCCTCAGGTGTACGGCAACATTTTCCGGACGGCGGGCACGTCGCACTCAGCGACCTGGTTCATGGCACCCAGTTGGCGCTTACGCTTCGAGCTTTTCTTCGTCAGGATATGGTTGAGATGGGACTGCGCGCACTTGTAGCCATTCGCAGTTGCCCTGAAGCGCTTGGCAGCGCCCCGATTGGTCTTCATCTTAGGCATTGTCGTCTCCTGTAGCCTGAACCGAACCGGGATTGGCCGGGGCAGGCGGGTTCCGGAATCACCGACAGCACAATTGCTGGCGGCAACAGCCGTCACTCACTTCTAATTGCCGTCACTCACTTCTTCTTGGGTGCGATGACCATGACCATTTGCCGGCCTTCCATCCGGGGAAATTGTTCAACGGTCCCAATTGACTCGAGGTCCTGTCGGACTCTCTGCAGGAGCCGCACGCCGATCTCCTGATGAGCCATCTCCCGGCCACGGAACCGCAAGGTTACCTTGGCCTTGTCTCCCGCCTCGAGAAACCGCAGGAGATTACGCATCTTGATCTGGTAATCGCCCTCGTCGGTTCCCGGACGGAACTTTACTTCCTTGACCTGGATCTGCTTCTGTTTGCGCTTCGCTGCATGCGCCTTCTTGTTCGCTTCGAACAGGAACTTGCCGAAATCCATGATGCGGCAAACGGGTGGTACTGCGGTCGGTGAAATCTCCACCAGGTCCATTGCCGACTCCGATGCCAACTGCAACGCAGCCTCACGGGACAGAACGCCAACCTGTTCGCCATCACTACCGATGACGCGAATCTCTTTGGCCTCGATCTCGTCGTTCCGGCGCACTCGTTTATTCGCAGCGATACGTCAATCCTCCATTAAATTACGGCCGCGGCTCACGACCTCGGCTGAAAGGCGCTGGATCAGCTGCTCAAGAGGCATGCTGCCCAGATCCTTGCCGCTTCGTGTGCGCACGGCCACTTCATTATTTTGCGCTTCGCGATCCCCGACAACTACCAGGTAGGGAACGCGCTGCAGGGTATGCTCGCGAATCTTAAAGCCAATCTTCTCATTCCTCAAGTCCACCGAGGCCCGAACACCCTGATTTTTCAGGACTTCCTGAACGGTCCCGGCATATCCGGCCTGCCGGTCGGTGATATTCAGGATCGCGACCTGCACCGGCGCCAGCCAGGTGGGCAGCCGGCCCGGCATGGTGCTCCAGCAAAATGCCGCAGAAGCGCTCCAGGGAGCCGAACATGGCCCGGTGCAGCATGACCGGGATCCGGCGCTGGCTGTCGTCACCCACATAGGAGGCGCCGAGCCGCTCCGGCATGTTGAAGTCCACCTGCAGGGTGCCGCACTGCCAGTCCCGGCCGATCGCATCGCGCAGCACAAACTCAAGCTTCGGGCCGTAGAAAGCCCCTTCACCCGGGTTGTATTCGAGTTCGAGTTCAGCCGCCTCCGCCGCCGAGCGCAGCGCTGCCTCGGCCCGATCCCAGATCGCATCGCTGCCGACGCGCTTTTCCGGGCGGTCGGAAAACTTGATGCGTATATCGTCGAAACCGAAGTCGCGGTAGATGCCGAGGATCAGGTCGGTGATCGCCACCGACTCCGAGGTGATCTGGTCTTCGGTACAGAACACATGGGCATCGTCCTGGGTAAAGGCGCGCACGCGCATCAGCCCGTGCAGCGCACCCGAGGGCTCATAGCGGTGCACCTTGCCGAACTCGCAGAATCGCAGCGGCAGATCGCGGTAGCTGCGCAGCCCCTGATTGAATACCTGCACGTGTCCGGGGCAGTTCATCGGCTTGATCGCATAGACCCGCTCGTCAGGCGTCTGCGTCAGAAACATGTTTTCGCCGAACTTCTCCATGTGCCCGGACTGCACCCAGAGTTCGCGGTCCAGAATCTCCGGCGTGTTGACTTCCTGGTAGCCGGCCGCGCGCTGCGTGTCGCGCATGTAGCCGATCAACTGCTGGAACAGCGTCCAGCCTTTGGGATGCCAGAACACGGCACCCGGCGATTCTTCCTGGAAGTGGAACAGATCGAGTTCACGACCGAGCTTGCGGTGATCGCGCTTCTCGGCTTCTTCGAGCCGCAGCAGATAGGCCTTCAGCGCCGCCTCGTCCTGCCAGGCCGTGCCGTAGATCCGCTGCAGCATCTCGTTGCGCGAATCGCCGCGCCAGTAGGCACCGGCAAGCTTGGTCAGCTTGAAAGCCTTGAGGCGACCGGTAGAAGGCACATGCGGACCGCGGCACAGGTCGACCCAGTCGCCCTGCCCGTACAGGCTGATGTCCTGTTCCGCCGGAATGCTGGCGATGATCTCGGCCTTGTAGTGCTCACCGATGCCCTTGAAGTACGCAACAGCCTCGTCGCGCCCCATCAGCTTGCGCTCAACCGGCAGGTCGGCGCTGGCGAGTTCCTTCATGCGCGCTTCGATGGCCGCGAGGTCTTCCGGCGTGAAGGGCCGCTTGAAGGCGAAGTCGTAATAGAAGCCGTCCTCGATGACCGGACCGATGGTCACCTGCGCATCCGGAAACAGCGACTGCACGGCCTGCGCCAGCAGATGGGCCGTGGAGTGCCGGATGATTTCAAGGCCGGCCGGATCCTTGGGCGTGACGATGGACAGGCGCGCATCGCCATCGATCACATATGAGGTATCGACGAGCTGGTCATCGACCCGCCCGGCCAGCGCGGCGCGCGCCAGACCGGCACCAATGGACGACGCCACCTCGGCAACCGAAACCGGGCGATCAAACGCCTTCTGACTGCCGTCAGGCAGGGTAATGACGGGCATGGGTGAACTTGTCCAGAAAGTTGGTAGGCGCGAGAGGAGTTGAACCTCCGACCCCTTCCATGTCAAGGAAGTGCTCTAACCACTGAGCTACGCGCCTGTCGCATCTATCGGGGAAACGGCCCTGCCGCATCCCGACCGGGCGCCACGATACCGAATGGCACGCGCAGAAGGCAAGGCAAAACTACCCGGTCTTGCGTTCCGGCAGACCCAAAGCCGACGCGCCGCAGCTCCTGCACCTCGTCCCGTAGCCGGGCAGCGGCCTCAAACTCGAGGTTCCGGGCATGGCTGAACATCTGCTTTTCCAGCCGGGCAATCTGCTTCGATCAGCTGCTCCGGACTGAGATTCCGGTATTCGCTGCGCGGTTCGGCAACGCGCCGGCGTGCCGCGCGGCACCTTCGCTGCGCGCCCCGTCCATCACGTCCCGGACCTGCTTGACGATGCTGCGCGGCTCAATGCCGTGCAGCTGGTTGAACTCGAGCTGCTTCTGCCGCCGCCGGTCAGTTTCCGCAATCGCCCGCTGCATGGAGCCGGTGATCCGGTCGGCATACATGATCGCCCTGCCGTTCAGGTTGCGCGCCGCACGGCCCACCGTCTGGATCAGCGAACCCTCGGAGCGCAGGAAGCCCTCCCGGTCGGCATCGAGGATCGCCACCAGCGAGACCTCGGGCAGATCCAGTCCCTCGCGCAACAGGTTGATACCGACCAGCACATCGAACGCACCGAGGCGCAGGTCACGGATGATCTCGCTGCGTTCGACGGTCTCCATATCAGAGTGCAGATAGCGCACGCGGACACCGTGCTCCTGCAGATAGTCGGTGAGGTCCTCCGCCATGCGCTTGGTCAGCGTAGTGATGAGCACCCGCTCCTGCCGCGTCAACCCGGACGCGGATTTCCGACAGCACGTCGTCGACCTGCGTGGCGACCGGGCGTACCTCGATCGCCGGATCAGTCAGCCCGGTCGGCCGCACGACCTGTTCGACGATCGCGTCGGAATGCTCCCGCTCGTAGGGTCCCGGCGTGGCCGATACGTAGATGGTCTGCGGCGACAGCGCCTCGAACTCATCGAAACGCAGCGGCCGGTTGTCGAGTGCGGATGGCAGACGGAAGCCGTACTCGACCAGCGTTTCCTTGCGCGAACGATCGCCGCGATACATGCCGCCGAGCTGCGGAACAGTCACGTGGCTTTCGTCGATGATCAGCAACGCGTCTTCCGGCAGATAATCAAACAGGCAGGGCGGCGGCTCACCCGGCTGCCGGCCGGACAGGTAGCGGCTGTAGTTCTCGATGCCGCTGCAATAACCGAGCTCGGCCATCATCTCCAGGTCGTACATGGTGCGCTGCTCAAGCCGCTGGGCTTCGACCAGCTTGTTGGCCTGGCGCAGTTCATCCAGACGCAGCACCAGGTCGCGCTTGATGAAATCGACCGCCCGCAGCACCACATCGCGCGGCGTCGCATAGTGCGTCTTCGGGAAGATGGTCAGGCGCGGAACATTGCGCAGCACCTCGCCGGTCAGCGGATCGAAACCAGGCCAGGCTCTCGATCTGCTCATCAAAGAGCGTGACCCGGACCGCCTCGCGCTCGGAATCGGCCGGAAAGATATCGATGATCTCGCCGCGCGCCCGGTAGGTGCCGTTGCTCAGCTGCATGTCATTGCGCGTGTACTGCAGTTCGGCAAGGCGTCGCAACAGCTCGCGATCCGGCACGCGATGACCGCGGGACAGGTGCAGGACCATGCTGAAATAGGCCTCCGGATCACCGAGCCCGTAGATCGAAGAAACCGTCGCCACGATGATGCTGTCGGCGCGCTCGATCAGCGCCTTGGTGGCCGACAGGCGCATCTGCTCGATATGCGCATTGATGGCCGCATCCTTCTCGATATAGGTGTCCGACGAAGGCACATAGGCTTCCGGCTGGTAGTAGTCGTAGTAGGAAACGAAGTACTCGACGCGGTTGTCGGGAAAGAATTCGCGCATTTCGCCATAGAGCTGTGCCGCCAGGGTCTTGTTTGGCGCCAGGATCAGCGTGGGGCACTGCCGGGCCTCGATGACGCTGGCCATCGTGAAGGTCTTGCCTGAACCGGTCACGCCGAGCAGGGTCTGGCGTGCCAGACCGTTACGGAGACCGGCACACAGATCCCGGATCGCAGCCGGCTGATCGCCGGCCGGCCGAATAATCGGCCACCAGCCTCATGCGGTCCATCACAGTCTGTTGCCTGTTGGTTGCGGGCACTGAATCCCTTAATATCTGCAGCCCTCACGAGTCACGAACACAGCAAGGAAATCACGGTGAGTCTAGCAGTTTCCCAACGTTGCCAGCGCGTCAAGCCATCGCCGACCATGGCCGTCGCAGCAGCCGCTGCCGAGTTACGCGCCAAGGGTCACGACGTGATCGACCTCGGCGCAGGCGAGCCGGATTTCGATACCCCCGAACACATCCGTGCGGCAGGCATTGCAGCAATCCAGAATGGCCAGACCACGCTACACGCAGGTCGAAGGCACCCCGGCACTGAAAAAAGCCATCATCGACAAATTCCAGCGCGAAAATCATCTGAGCTATGGGCTGGACCAGATCATCGTTTCCAGCGGCGCCAAGCAGACCTGTTACAACGTCTGCGGCGCCGTACTGAATCCCGGCGACGAAGCCATCGTGCCGGCGCCCTACTGGGTGTCCTATCCGGACATGATCAAGCTGGCTGATGCCGAGCCCGTGATCGTTGCCGCCATGCTGGAAGACGGCTTCAAGATCACGCCCCGCCTGCTGGAAGCAGCGATTACGCCGCGTACCCGGCTGATCTTCCTCAACAGCCCATCGAATCCGACCGGCGCTGCCTATACGCGCGCGAACTGCAGGCACTGGGCGCAGTCCTGGAAAAATATCCGTCCATCGTGATCGCCGCCGACGACATGTACGAGCACATCTACTGGGCAGACGAGCCCTTCGTCAGCTTCGCTGAAGCCTGCCCCAACCTGTACGACCGGACGGTAACGATCAACGGCGTCTCGAAGGCCTATGCGATGACCGGCTGGCGCATCGGCTACGCCGGTGGACCCAAGACCATCATCGCCGCGATGAAGAAGATCCAGAGCCAGAGCACTTCCAATCCCTGCAGCATTTCCCAGGCCGCCAGCGTCGCAGCCTTGAATGGCGACCAGTCCTGCGTGCGGGAGATGACCAAGGCTTTTCGCGCCCGGCATGACTATCTGGTCGCAGCCCTCAACGATATCCCGGGATTTCAGTGCCTGCCCTCAGCTGGAACCTTCTACGCCTTCCCGAACGTCAGCGAGGCAATTCGGGCCAAGGGACTGAAGGATGATCTGGCACTTTGCCGAACTCCTGCTGAGCAAGGCTGAGGTCGCCGTGGTACCGGGCTCCGCCTTCGGAGCGCCGGGCTATATACGACTCTCTTTTGCCTGCAGCCTGGATACGTTGAAGGAGACCATCCGGCGGCTGAAAAGCGTTATCGGCTGACATCCTTGACTTGCTACAGCGCCTTCCCGGAAAATCCCGCGGTTGCTTCAGGGCTTCTCTCACTTCCCCGGTAGCTCAGTGGTAGAGCAACCGGCTGTTAACCGGTTGGTCGCTGGTTCGAATCCGGCCCGGGGAGCCAACTCTTTAGCCCAAGCGTCTGCAGGTGTGCGCGCAGCGGAGCCTGCAATGCAGGATCCGCCAGCGCGTAGTCCACGGTTGCCTGTACGTAGCCCAGCTTGCTGCCGCAATCGTAGCGCTGGCCGGAAAATGGCAGCGCATAAACCGGTTCGACGCCGCAGCAGGCGTGCAATACCGTCGGTCAGCTGTATCTCACCGCCGGCACCCCGCCCGGTTGATTCCAGGATGTCGAAGATCTGCGGTGCCAGCAGATAGCGTCCGACCACGGCGAGCCGTGAAGGCGCGAGCTCCGGTGCGGGCTTCTCGACGATCTGCTGCAACCGATTGTTGCCATCGACGGCGACAATTCCGTAATCGCGCGTCCGGCTCGGCGGCACTTCCTGTACCGCGATGACACTGGAGCCATGCGCTTCGTAGTGCGCGCGCAACTGGGCAAGACAGCCGATCTCGGCCCGGATCAGGTCGTCCGGCAAGTGCACAAAAAACGGCTCATCACCCACAGCTGGCCTGGCACACAGCACCGCATGCCCGAGGCCAAGTGGCTCGCCCTGCCGGATATACACACAGGAAACACCCGCCGGCAGGATTGCCCTGACGACATCAAGCAGATCCTGCTTGCCCGCAACGCTCAGCGCACGCTCCAGCTCCGGATCGCGATCGAAGTGATCTTCAATCGCACGCTTGCTGCTCCCGGTGACAAACACCAGACGGGTTACGCCCGCCTCCAGTGCCTCCTCAACTGCATACTGGACCAGCGGCTTGTCGACGATCGGCATCATCTCCTTCGGCATGGCCTTGGTGGCCGGCAGAAAACGCGTACCCCGGCCAGCAACCGGAAAAACGGCTGTACGGACTGGTCCCTTCATATGAAAGCTCCGGACTTCTTGTTATTGGCAACAGGCGGCCATCATAGCCAATACTTGCCGGCCACGTCCGGGGACTGCAGCCCGCGAGCGGCACAGTCCCGGCTGTGCCGCTTGCGGAACAGCCGGTTGCCTTATTGCTGATCGATGGTCTTGGCAGGCTGGCCAGTACGGATGTTTTCCCGATTCAACTTGAGAACCTGCGGACCGATACCGGAGACCTTGAGCACGTCGTCCGGCGTGGCAAACCGGCCATTCTTCTCGCGAAACTCAACGATAGCCCGCGCCCGGCTCTCACCAACGCCGTTCAATTCGCGTGCGATCGTTGCCGCATCAGCCGTATTGATATCGACCGGGCCCGCAGATAACCAGCACCGGAAGCAGGCCCAACAAGCCCAGACAGATGTACTTGCGCATGACAGACTCCTGAAAAGATGATGCTTTGAAATACCGCTGCCACAGTGGCAGCGACGACATCCTAGGAGACCGATGCGCCTTTTCTCAGCGCGGTTTCCGGTGACTTTTGCCCGGAAATGGCCTATACAGGCGAACCTTTGAATAACAGCCGGTCAGCCGCACCAACCGTATCCCATGCCCGGCATCCAGGGCACTGCCACTGCAGCGCCGAACTGTAGTAACCACAGTCTGCGCACTGATAGCGCGTACCGGCGCGCGCAAGCTGATGCAGAGCCTTGCGCACCCGGCCGATTGCCTGTCGCCGGGACTCCCGGGCCGCTGATTCAGGAAATCCAGCCGCCGCGAGATCCCGCAGGATCGGCTGCTGCTCGATGAACCGGCCCAGACAGTCAATGGCAGCGGGATGCGTGATCGCAGGATCGCGAATGACAGCCAGCGCAATGCCACGCAGCCCGTCAGGCGTATCGGTAACCTCGTTCAGCAGCGGACTCGAGCCCGGACTCCGGGATGGTGCGCAGCAGACGTGGCAGAATATCGCCAAGCATCGCCGGAAATGCCCTGGCGATTTCCGCATAGGCACGCTGCAGCCACTGCCAGCTGACCCGATCTGCCGCGAGATCGCCGCGAATCAGCGTACCGCGCACCTTTGCCCGGCTCCACAGCCTCGGCCTGCTCCAGCAGCCGATACGCCTCATGCCAGTCGCGCTTTGCGGCGGGCTTCTTCAGCCAGCTCGCAGTAGTAATGGGCCAGCTGGGCAGGCGGCACGGCCTCCGCCTCCAATCCGCAGCAGCTCACCGCAGAGATCAACCGCACGATCCCACTCAGCAGTGACCTCGCAGATGCGCAGCAGCCGCCTGAGGGCGGCGACACGGTACTCGCCGGCATCCCGGAGCTGCAGATAGAGATCTTCCGCACGATCGAACAGACCCGCACTGAAGAAGTCCTCAGCCAGTGCGAAACGCGCCTTGTCGCGCTGTGCAGCGACTGATCCCCGGACGATCGAGCAGGTTCTGATGCATGCGGATGGCCCGATCGACTTCGCCGCGCCGGCGGAACAGTCCGCCGATGGCGATCTGCGTCTCCAGGCCTTCCTCGTTGATATCGCCGCTGCTGGTGAAGACCTCGACCGCCCGGTCCGGCTCCTCGTTCAGCAGGTAGCGAAAGCCCTTGACGAAATTGGCGCGGGCCGACTCGCTGCAGCTCTTCCTCGTCTTCATCGGAATCGCCATAGCGGGCAAAGACGTATCCCAGCGCAGCGGCCAGGAACAACAGGCCGGCGAACAGGAATGTGGATTCAGTCGGCATCCTTGACCGGCAGGCTGCGCAATGCCTGAACTTCCTGTTCCGCAAGGCGCAGCGATCTCTGCAGCGCGCGCCGCTGGCTCAGCAGTCGCAGGACGCCGACCCCGGCGCAGAAAAGGCCGAAGACCCAGCCAACCGCCAGGGTCACCATGAGGGCCACGGATTTCTCGACTTCAATCGCCTGAAAGGCGAAATCCAGGCCGATACGCCCGGGATTCAGGGCGCCAAACACTGCGGCCAGCCCGATAAACAGGAGCAGCAGAACCGAATAAAGCAAACTGCGGAGCATCGACGGCCTCCAGCAAGATCGAAAAAGCCGTCCGTCAGCACGAGCGGGCCATGCTGACGGCAAATTCTCAGTCGTCAGACCCGGTCAGCGCATCAGTCCTTGATGGGCAGGTGCCGGTTCTCATTGACCCGGTCGCGCAGATCCTTGCCTGGCTTGAAGTGCGGCACATGCTTGCCGGCCAGCGCAACGGCATCGCCCGTCTTGGGGTTGCGCCCCATGCGCGGCGGACGGAAATGCAGCGAAAGACTGCCAAAGCCCCTGATCTCGATTCGCTGGCCACCGGCCAGCGAATCGCTCATCAGGTCAAGCAGATGCTTGACAGCCAACTCAACATCCTTGGTCGGCAGATGCTTCTGCTTTCTGGCCAGAACTTCGATCAACTCCGACTTGGTCATCGCTGCGTCCCCTTACGCATAACCGGCTTGCCCCTCGTCCAGCACAACCGGATCAGGAGTCGCCAGAGTTGGAAATCTGCTCTTTCAGCAATTCACCAAGCGTGGTTCCGGTGCTGCCGCCGCTCTCGGACCGGTAGCTGTCCATGGCCTGCTGCTCTTCGTGGGCATCCTTGGCCTTGATCGACAGCGACACGATGCGATTCTTGCGATCCAGCCCGGTGAACTTGGCCTCGACTTCGTCACCGACCTTGAGCACCGTACGCGCATCTTCGACGCGATCCCGCGACAGCTCACTGGCACGCAACTGGCCCTTGATCCCGCCCTCGAGATCGACAACCGCACCGCGGGCATCAACCTCGGAGATGACACCCTTCATGATGGTGCCCTTGGGGAAGTCCGCCAGGAACTTGGAGAACGGATCCAGATCCAGCTGCTTGATGCCGAGCGAAATGCGCTCGCGCTCCGGATCGATCGCCAGAACCACGGTATCGACGTCCTCACCCTTCTTGTAGTTGCGCACCGCCTCCTCGCCCGGCGATATCCCAGGAGATATCGGAGAGGTGCACCAGGCCATCGATGCCGCCCGGCAGGCCGATGAAGATGCCGAAGTCGGTGATCGACTTGATCTTGCCGGATACCTTGTCGCCCTTGTTGAAGCCGACGGCGAAGTCCGACCAGGGATTGACCTTGCACTGCTTGATGCCGAGGGAGATACGCCGACGCTCCTCGTCGATATCCAGCACCATCACTTCGACTTCATCGCCGATCTGCACGACCTTGGCCGGACTGACGTTCTTGTTGGTCCAGTCCATTTCGGAGACGTGCACCAGACCCTCGACGCCTTCCTCGATTTCGACGAAGCAGCCGTAGTCAGCGATGTTGGTGACCTTGCCGAACAGACGGGTGTTGGGCGGATAACGCCGCGAGATTGCCTTCCACGGATCCGAACCCAGCTGCTTCATGCCGAGCGATACGCGGTTCTTCTCGCGATCAAAGCGCAGGATCTTGACTTCGATCTCGTCGCCGACCGTAACCACTTCAGACGGATGCTTGACGCGCTTCCACGCCATATCGGTGATGTGCAGCAGGCCGTCGATGCCGCCGAGGTCGACGAACGCGCCGTAATCGGTGAGGTTCTTGACCGCACCCTTGACGACCGAACCTTCCTGCAGGTTGACCAGCAGGGCCTCGCGCTCGGCGCTGTACTCTGCCTCGACCACTGCACGCCGGGAAACAACCACGTTGTTGCGGCGGCGGTCGAGCTTGATGACCTTGAATTCGAGTTCCTTGCCCTCGAGATAGGACGGATCGCGAACCGGCCGTACATCGACCAGCGAGCCCGGCAGGAATGCCCGGACAAATTCGATATCGACGGTAAAGCCGCCCTTGACGCGTCCGTTGATGATGCCCTTGACGATCTTGCTGTTCTCGAATGCGTCTTCAAGAGCTTCCCAGGTTCGCACGCGCTTGGCGCGTTCACGCGACAGCTTGGTTTCGCCAAAGCCGTCTTCGAGATAATCGAGTGCAACCTCGACATCGTCGCCGACTTTTACTTCGAGTTCGCCGCGTTCATTCTTGAACTGGCTGGCGGGAATAACCGCTTCGGACTTGAGACCGGCGCTGACGACCACGGCCTCGGAGGAAACTTCCACCACCCGACCCATGAGGATCGTGCCTGGCTTGATACGTTGGTTGGCGAGACTTTGCTCGAACAGTTCGGCGAAATTTTCAGTCATTTGTTACACACCCGCCCGAAGGCGGACCCATGATTTATCGAAACGTACACTCACAACTCAAATGAGTGACGGTTACTGCTAAAAAACCAGCCTGCACTTCTGCCGACCGGACCCTTCAGGCACTCAACCTCGGCGCAGTAAAGCTCCGGGATAACTTTCGCTGGCCCAACGCGACATCAGATCTACCACCTCGGGTATGGACATACCGGTGGTATCCAGAATGCGTGCGTCCTGACCGGGACTCAACGGCGCAACAGACCGCTCCGAATCACGCCGGTCGCGCTCTGCCATGTCCCCCGAAAGGGCCGCAAGGCTAACATCAATACCCTTGTCCTTCAACTGCTTATGGCGTCTGCGGGCCCGTTCCTCAACGCTTGCGGTCAGAAAGACCTTGAGCCCGGCATCCGGAAAAATGACCGTACCCATATCGCGGCCATCAGCCACCAGCCCGGGCAGTTGACGGAAATCCCGTTGCCGCTGGACGAGGGCTGCCCGTACCGCCGGCAGTGCAGCAACCACCGAAGCACCCTGACCACAGGCCTCGGTACGAATCGCCTGCGTTACATCACGGCCGCGCAGCCAGACCCGTTCCTCGCCACCCGCCGCATCGAAGCGCACATCCAGGCTGGCGGCAATCCGCGCGACCTCAGCCTCGGCATCCAGCGCTACAGCGCCATTGGTGGCGTCCAGCGCAACCAGACGATACAGGGCACCGCTGTCGAGCAGGTGCCAGCCGAGCCGCTCGGCCAGCAAGCGGCTGATCGTGCCCTTGCCGGCCCCACCGGGACCATCGATGGCAACCACCGGAACCGGGCTGGCTTGCGGCTCAGCCATCCGTACTCGCCTCGATAGCCAGGCCAACCGCCGCAGCCTGCGCGCACGAAACCCGGGAAATGAGGTGGCAACGTTGGCGGTATCCAGAATCCGTACCGGACCCGGCGCACGCGCGGCACCGACCGCAAAAGCCATCGCCACCCGATGATCGCCACGGCTGTCGATCGTGCCGCCGCTGAAACGGCCACCCTGGATGCGCGCACCGTCCGGCAACTCCTCCACTTCGATACCCAGTGCACGCAGCCCGGCCACCATCACGCTGATGCGATCGCTTTCCTTGTGCCGCAGCTCGGCCGCACCACTCACGATGGTCTCGCCACGGGCCAGCGCCGCAGCAACAAACACCATCGGGAACTCATCGATTGCCAGCGGCACCAGTTCAGGTGGAATCGCCACGCCATGCAGCTCGGACGGACGGACGATCAGACGACCCACAGGCTCGGCACCAGCTGCCGGCTGCCGGCTCAACGCGGCAGATCTGCACCCATCAATTCCAGAATGCGCAGGATGCCGGTGCGCGTCGGATTCAGGCCCACGTTGTCGATGATCAGCTCACCCTCGGCAGCCAGACAGGCGGCGAGCACAAAGAACGCAGCAGAAGAAAGATCACCCGGCACGCTTGATATCGGTACCGGTCAGCTGCCCGCCTCCGCTCAGACTGACGGTCCGCAGCCGTCGCGACTGACCGGCTGACCCAGACTGATGAGCATTCGCTCGGTGTGATCACGGGTGACGGCCGGCTCGGTCAAGCGCGGTTTCGCCCGTCAGCGTAGAGCCCGGCCAGCAGCAGTGCCGACTTCAGCTGGGCGCTGGCCACCGGCATGGCATAGCGAGATGCCCTGCAGTTTACGGCCGCCGGAAATATGCACCGGTGGTTTGCCATCACGTCGTCCTGATCTCCGCACCCATCAGCCGAAGCGGCACGGCCACGCGCTCCATCGGACGGCGACTCAGCGACTCATCGCCGACCAGTGTCGCTGTCAAAACCCTGCGCTGCAAGCAAGCCCATGAACAGGCGCATCGCGGTACCGGAGTTGCCCATATCGAGCAACCCGCGATGCTGCACGCAAGCCATGCAGGCCCTTGCCGGTCACCGTAATCGTGGTCGCATCGTGCTGCTCGAACCTCAATGCCCATGGCGCGTACGGCCGCCAGCGTCGCCAGGCAGTCCTCGCCGGGCAGAAAGCCCGAGACCCTGGTTGTACCGGTCGCAATGGCGCCGAGCATCAGGGCGCGATGGGAGATCGACTTGTCGCCCGGCACACGCATGCTGCCGCTAACGCGGCGCGACGGCCTGATCGTGAAGTGCTGCTCATGCTGCGGGTACCTTCCCTGCCATCAGACTGCTCAGCGCCGACAGCAGTCGCTCGTTCTGTTCCGGGACGTCCGACGGTGATGCGCAAATGATTCGGCAATCCGTAATTGGCCACTGGCCGGACGATGACCCCGGCACGCAGCAGCTTTTCGTACCAGGGCTGCGCCGAACCGCCGGTATCGGCCAGAACGAAATTGCCAGCCGAAGGCACGACCCGCCAGCCCAGTCGCACTCAGACCGGTTCTCAGCTGAATGAGTCCATGCGCATTCAACTGCCTGGAACGGCGTGACATGCTCTGCATCATCGAGCGCCGCACGGGCCGCGATCTGGGCCAGCGAATTCACGTTGAACGGCTGCCGTACCCGATTGAGCAACTCGGCCACCTGCGGATGACTGACTGCATAACCGACCCGCAGTCCGGCCAGCGCGTACATCTTGGAAAAGGTACGCGTGACGATCAGGTTGGGAAAATCATCCAGCCAGCGACAGCGTATCTGGCCAGTCATGAACCAGCGACATACTCACCGTAGGCCTCATCGAGCACGACCAGCACATGTGCCGGCAGGCTGCCGATGAATGCCCGCAGTTCCGCCGCGCCAAGCCAGGTACCGGTCGGGTTATTCGGATTGGCAATGAACACCAGCCGCGTAGCCGGCATCAACCAGTCGCTTCATCGCCGCCAGATCATGACCCAGCGGCTGCGCATGGTCAGCCGCATTGGCAGGTGCAATGCGCGCGAGTTGCGCCGGTTGCCTGCACCGACAATGCATAGACCAGAAAGGCGTACTGCGAATAGACCGCCTCAGTGTGCCGGCGTCAGAAATGTTTCAGCAACCAGCGACAGCAGTTCATTGGAGCCATTGCCGACCGTGATCTGCGCCGGATCGACGGCCAGTCGCTCTGCCAGCGCGTTCTTCAGCTCGAAGGCAGCACCATCCGGATACAGGGCCAGATCGCCAAGCGCTGCGCTGATCGCACGGATGCTGGCCGGCGGTGGCCCGAGCGGATTTTCATTGGATGCCAGCTTGATCGAATCCCGAATACCGTACTCGCGCTCGAGTTCGGCAACCGGCTTGCCCGGCACATACGGCTGCAGGCCGAGCACTCCCTCGGCGGCAAGTGCTGAAAAGCGATCCGGCCCGGACATCTGCATCCAGTGCTTTAGAGCACGGCCTTGGGATAGGAACCGAGGATGCGGAACAGCTGGGCACGCTTTCTGCAGCTCGGCCAGCGCCAGCGCCACGTTCTTTATCCTCGGCATGACCGTCGATATCGACGAAAAACACGTAGTGCCACTTGCGGCGCCGCGACGGCCGCGACTCGATACGGCTCATGTTGACCTGGTTCTGTGCCAGCGGCGCCAGCAGCTTCTGCAGGGCGCCGGCATCATCCGTATCCTGCGTCGACAGCAGCAGGCTGGTCTTGTCACAGCCGCTGGCCGCCAGCAGCTTCCTGCCGATCACCAGAAAGCGCGTGGTGTTGTCCGGACGGTCCTCGATATCGGTAACCAGCTTCTGCAAGCCCGTAAACCTCGGCTGCAGCATCGCCGGCAATCGCAGCCGTACCCGCCTCGTCACGCGCCCTGCGCGCACCTTCGGCATTGCTGCTCGCCGGCAGCAACTCGACAGCCGGGCAGATATTCCCTCAGCCAGGCACGGCACTGGGCCAGCGACTGCGGATGGGCGCTGACCCGCAACACCTTGTCCAGACTCGACATGTTGCCGAGCAGATGCTGGCGGATGCGCATCTCCACCTCACCGCAGATTTTCAGCGGCGAAGTCAGAAACATGTCGAGCGTATGGTTGACCGTACCTTCGGTGGAATTCTCGATCGGCACCACGCCGAAATCGGCAGCGCCCGACTCGACCTCGTGAAAGACCTCATCGATCATGCCGAGCGGCAACGCACGGACCGAGTGACCGAAGTGCTTGTAGACGGCTGACTGGCTGAAGGTACCTTCCGGACCCAGATAGCCGATCTTGAGCGGCTCCTCCTGGGCGAGGCAGGCCGACATGATCTCGCGAAACAGGCGGACCATTTCTTCGTCGGTCAATGGACCCTTGTTGCGCGCCACAACACCGCGCAGCACCTCGGCTTCACGTTCCGGCCGGTAGTAACCGGTTGCCGGAACACCCTCGCCCTTTGCGACGGCAACCTGCTGGGCCAGGCCGGCACGCTCGGCGATCAGCACCTGGATCTGCTGGTCAACGGCATCGATCTGCTTGCGCAGTGCGCCAAGCGCCGGAGCTTTGGCGCCGGTCTTGTCGCGCCGCTGGTTTCTGCCGCTTCTTGACCATTCAGGAATCTCAGCCTGGCTGGCTCGACAGCTCGTTGAGACAGCGCACGCTCAGCACGCCGGTGATGCCACGAATCCGCGCCAGCGTCTCCTCCGTCACCGGACCGTCGAGATCGACGATCGTATAGGCCAGTTCGCCACGCGACTTGTTGAGCAGATCAGCAATATTCAGCCCGGCATCGCCGAGGCAGGTGGATATCTGGCCGACCATGTTCGGCACGTTGGCATTGGCGATCGTGATCCGGTGCGGCGTGGTGCGCGGCAGATCAGCCTCCGGGAAATTCACCGAATAGCGAATGACGCCATGCTCGAGGTAGGCACGCAGATTCTCCGCGACCATCACGGCGCAATTGGATTCAGCCTCATGGGTTGAAGCACCCAGATGCGGCAGCGAAATGACCTTCGGATTGCCGATCAGCGCCCGGCTCGGAAAATCACTGATATAGGCAGTCAGCTTGCCGGAAGCCAGAGCGGCAGCAACTGCCGCCTCATCGACGATCTCGCCGCGGGCAAAATTGAGGATGACGGCCTTGGCCGGCATCAGCTTGATGCGCGCTTCATTGACCAGCGCACGGGTGGCGTCCAGCAGCGGAACATGTACGGTCAGGAAATCGGCCTGGCTGAACAGCTCATCCAGGCTGCGTGCCTGCTCGACGGCTGCAGACAGCTGCCAGGCACGCTCAACCGTGACCTGCGGATCGAAACCGACCACACGCATGCCGAGGTTGATCGCCGCATTGGCCACCTGCACGCCGATCGCACCCAGACCGATCACGCCCAGCGTGCGGCCCGGCAGTTCGAAACCGACATACTTCTTCTTGCCGCCTTCGACCGCCTTGTCGAGTGCTGCACCGTCTTCCTTCAGGTTCTCGACGAAATCCCAGGCCTGGCAGATATTGCGCGCCGCGAGCAGCATGCCGGCCAGCACCAGTTCCTTGACCGCATTGGCATTGGCACCGGGCGCATTGAATACCGGGATACCGCGCTTGGCCAGCGCTGCAACCGGCACGTTGTTGACGCCTGCCCCGGCCCGCGCGACGGCGAGCACCGAGTCCGGAATTGGCCATGTCGTGCATCTTTGCCGAACGCACCATGATTGCGTCCGGATGACCGATATCCGAAGCCACCTCGTAACGCTCGCGCGGCAAGCGCTGCAAGCCCTCAACCGAAATGCTGTTGAGGGTCAGGATCTTGTATGTCGATCTTCTCGCTCACTGCATCAACCTCTGCCTGAATCCATCATATCCGCGTCTTCAACCGTGCCGCTTCTCGAAATCGGCCATGAACTGCACGAGCGCGGCAACACCGGCCTCGGACATGGCGTTGTAGATGCTGGCGCGCATGCCGCCGACATCGCGATGGCCCTTGAGATTGGTCAGCCCGGCCTTCTCGGCCTGCGCTGAGAAAATCCGCATCCAGCGCCGCATCGGCCAGCGTGAACGTCACATTCATCCACGAGCGGTACGGCTTGGCCACCGGATTGCTGTAGAAGCCTGAATGCGTCGATCGCCTGATAGAGAAGCTCGGCCTTGCGGCGATTGATCTCGGCCATCTTTTCCAGACCGCCCTGCCGCTTCAGCCAGGCAAATACCAGACCGGCGATATACCAGCCAAAGGTCGGCGGCGTATTCAGCATGGAGCCGGCAGCGGCATGCGACGAGTACTTGAGAATTGCCGGCAGACCAGCCGGCGCGCGCTCAAGCAGATCCTTGCGCACGATCAGGATCACCAGACCGGAGGGACCGATATTCTTCTGGGCGCCAGCGTAGATCACGCCGAACTTCCGCACATCCACCGGACGCGACAGGATCGTCGAGGACATGTCGGCAATCAGCGGCACGGATGCCGACTTCAGGCGGCGCATGCATCTCGAGTCCGCTGATCGTCTCGTTGGCACAGTAGTGGACATAGGCTGCATCAGGATCGAGCTTCCAGTCCGCACGCGCCGGCACATCCATATAGCTGGATGCGGAACCATCGGCGACGATATTGACCTTGCGTACTGCAGCCGCTTCCTTGCTGGCCTTCTTCGACCAGCTGCCCGTAACCAGATAATCGACCGCCTGCGTCCGGCGCAGCCAGGTTCATCGGCAGCAGCGCAAAATGCGTCGTCGCACCGCCCTGCAGGAACAGCACCGAGTAATCGTCCGGAATCTGCATCAACTCGCGCAGATCGGCCTCAGCCTGCTCGGCAACCTTGATGAACTGCTTGCTGCGGTGACTGATCTCCATCACCGACATGCCCGTACCGTTCCAGTCGGTCATCTCTGCCTGCGCCTGCTGCAGCACCTCGAGCGGCAACGCAGCCGGACCCGCGCTGAAATTGATAACCCTTGCCATCTGCTTCTCTCGTGAAATGTTGCCTGGAAAACGCGTCGTCGGCCGGCGGACTATTCTGCCGCCTCGCCATCCATCATCGTCATCGGTACCGGGAACGATCCGGTCGAGACCGACCAGACGCTCGTCGTCACCGATGCGGATCAGCCGCACGCCCTGCGTATTGCGACCCTGCTGCGAAACCTCAGCCACCGGCGTACGCACCAGCGTACCGCCACTGCTGATCAGCATGATCTCGTCCTCATCCCTGGCCTGGATCGCACCGACCATGCGGCCGTTGCGATCGGAGGTCTGGATGGCGATAACGCCCTGGCCACCACGGCCCTGCACCGGGAACTCGTCGACAGCAGTGCGCTTGCCGTAACCGGTTTCGGTAGCCGTAAGCACTTCGCCTTCGCCGAGGATCAGCAAGGCGATGATCTCGTGCCCCTCCGGAATGCGCATGCCGCGCACGCCGGCCGCAGCCCGGCCCATCGGCCGCACGTCCGACTCGTGAAAGCGGATCGCCTTGCCGGTGCTTGCGCACAGCATGATGTCGCATTCGCCATCGGTGATCGCAACATCGACCAGCCGGTCACCTTCGTGCAGATCGATGGCGCGTATACCGGCCGTGCGCGGACGCGAGAATGCATCCAGCGCGGTCTTCTTGACGGTACCGTCGCTGGTCGCCATGAAGATGTAGTTGCTCTCGCTGAACTGCCGCACCGGCAAGACCGCATTGATGCGCTCATCCGGCTCCAGCGGCAGCAGATTCACCATCGGCCGGCCGCGTGCACCATGCCCGGCACGCGGCACCTGATAGACCTTGAGCCAGTACACCTTGCCGGTGCTGGTAAAGCACAGCAGCGTGTCGTGGGTATTGGCGATGAAGAGCTTGTCGATGAAATCCTCTTCCTTGACCTTCGCGGCCGCACGCCCCCGGCCACCCCGGCGCTGCACCTGGTAGTCACTGACGCTCTGCGCCTTGGCATAGCCGCCATGCGAGAGCGTCACCACCACGTCTTCCTCGGGAATCAGGTCTTCCATCTCCAGGCTCGAGTGATCCTGGACGATCTCCGTGCGGCGCGCATCGGCATAGTTGTCGCGGATCTCGATCAGCTCCGCGCGAATGACGGCGATCAGCCGCTCGGGATCGGCCAGAATTTCACTGTACTCGCGGATCCGCACCAGCAGTTCCTGGTACTCATTGATGATCTTGTCCTGCTCGAGACCCGTCAGCCGCTGCAGACGCAGATCCAGAATCGCCTGCGCCTGAACCTGCGACAGCCGGTAACCTTCCGGACCCGGGCCAAAGTCAGCTGCGGCATCGTCGGGACGCGTGGACACATTGCCGGCACGGGCCAGCATGTCCGTCACCGCACCGGGCGACCAGACGCGGCTGGTCAGTGCCTCGCGCGCTTCCGGCGGCGTCGGCGACGCCTTGATCACGGCGATCACCGGATCGATGTTGGCCAGCGCTACCGCCTGGCCTTCGAGGATATGCGCGCGCTCGCGCGCCTTGCGCAGGTCGAAAATGGTCCGGCGGGTGACCACTTCGCGCCGGTGGCGCACGAAGCACTCGATCAGCGTCTTGAGATCAAACAGCCGGGGCTGCCCGTCCCGCAGGGCGACCATGTTGATGCCGAAGACGCTCTCGAGCGGCGTCTGCTTGTAGAGATTGTTGAGCACAACATCGCGAGACTCGCCACGGCGCAATTCGATAACGACGCGCATGCCGTCCTTGTCGGACTCGTCGCGCAGCTCGCTGATGCCTTCGAGCTTCTTGTCGCGGACCAGCTCGGCGATCTTCTCGATCAGTCGCGCCTTGTTGACCTGGTATGGCAGCTCCGTAACGATGATCGCCTCACGGCCACGGTCACCAAACTCCTCGACGTGCAGGCGGGCGCGGATATGCACCCGGCCGCGACCGGTCGTGTAGGCCGAGTGGATGCCCTGCGAGCCATTGATGATGCCCGCCGTCGGGAAATCCGGGCCGGGCATGATCGCCATCAGCTCGGCCATCGTGATCGCCGGATTGTCGATCAGCGCCAGCGTCGCGGTAACGACCTCACCGAGATTGTGCGGCGGGATATTGGTGGCCATGCCGACGGCGATGCCGGACGAGCCGTTGACCAGCAGGTTGGGAATCCGGGCCGGCAGTACCGACGGCTCGGTTTCGGAACCGTCGTAGTTCGGCACGAAGTCAACCGTGTCCTTGTCGATGTCTGCCAGCAATTCGCTGGCGATGCGCGTCATCCGCACTTCGGTGTAACGCATGGCGGCCGGCGCGTCGCCGTCTACCGAACCGAAGTTGCCCTGCCCGTCCACCAGCAGGTAGCGCATCGAGAACGGCTGCGCCATGCGCACGATCGGCGTCATAGACCGCCGTATCGCCATGCGGATGGTATTTACCGATGACGTCACCGACCACGCGGGCCGACTTCTTGTAGGCCTTGGTGTGGTCGTTGCCGAGCTCCCGCATCGCATGCAGGACGCGGCGATGCACCGGCTTCAGGCCATCGCGCACATCCGGCAGTGCGCGACCCACGATGACGCTCATCGCGTAGTCCAGATAGGACTTCCGCATCTCGTCTTCGAGATTTACCGGGAGAATTTCCTTGGCGACTTCAGCCATCGATTTAGCAGATTCCGCCAGACAACGATCCGCACGCAGCCATCCCCGGACATGGCGTTTACCCGCCAGGCTGGAGGCGGCTCGGTTGATCGCTGCTGGTGTTAAAAAAAATGGTCTCCGGGACGCACGCTATGCTAACACGGATCAGGCATTATGCCGCCGCCGGAACCTTATGCCATGCAGCCTGCTGACCTCATCATCAGCGCCCGCTGGATCGTCCCGGTCGAACCCGACGGCCGGGTTCTTGAAGACCATGCCCTGGTGGTCCGCGACGGCCGGATTCTCGACCTGCTGCCGCCGCCGAGGCCACGCAGCGCTATACGCCCCTGGAACTGGTCCGACGGCCCGCACCATGTGCTGCTGCCGGACTGGTAAATGCCCATACGCACACGCCGATGACGCTGTTCCGCGGCCTGGCGGACGACCTGCCCCTGGAGACCTGGCTGGAGCAGCATATCTGGCCAGCCGAAACACGCTGGGTTGATCCCGGACTTCGTCCGGGACGGCGCCGAACTGGCCGATGCTGGAAATGCTTCACGGTGGCACCACCTGCTTCAACGACATGTACTTTTTTCCGGATATCGTTGCACGGGCCGCGGACGCCAGCGGCCTGCGGGCCAGCGTCGGCATGATCGTCCTGGAGCAGCCCACGGTCTGGGCGCAGTACGCCGACGAATACCTGCGCAAGGGCCTGGCGGTGCGCGACCAGTTCCGCGGCCATCCGCTGGATCTCGCACGATCTTCGCGCCCCATGCGCCCTACACCGTTGCGGACAGCAGCTTCGGGCAGATTCAGATGCTGGCCAATGAACTCGACACGCCCAGTCCACATGCACGTGCACGAAACTGCTGCGGAGATCGCGCAGAGCCAGCAGACGTCCAGCTGCCGGCCCGCTGCAGCGGCTCGACGACCTCGGCCTGGTGACGCCCCTGCTGGCCGCCGTACACATGACGCAACTCGACGCCTGAGGAAATTTCACTGCTGGCGAGCGCGGCGTCAGTGTCATTCATTGCCCGGAGTCCAACCTCAAGCTGGCCAGCGGCTTCTGTCCGGTCGCCGACTCGGGCAGCCGGCATCAATGTCGCCCTGGGCACCGACGGTGCGGCAAGCAACAACGACCTGGACATGTTCGGCGAGATGCGCAGCTGCCGCCCTGCTGGCCAAAGGCGTGGCCAGACGCGCCGACGTCGTGCCAGCGCCGCAGACCTGCAGATGGCCACGCTCAATGGCGCACGGCGCTCGGCCTCGGCGACCGGATCGGCTCACTGCTGCCCGGCAAGGAGGCAGACCTGATCTGTGTCGACTTGTCGACAGCCGGCAACCCAGCCGGTCTACGATCCGATTTCACAACTGGTCTATGCGGCCTCGCGCGACCAGGTCAGCGATGTCTGGGTCGCGGGCCAGCAGCTGCTCGCCGACGCAGTCGGCCCGCTGCCGACAGCGGCGATCCTGGCGCGCGCCGAGGCCTGGCGGGCAAGACTTCAGCCCGACAGGGCGTCGCACATGACTGAAGCACGCAAATGCCGATCCGGCAGAACTGGCCCACTTCGGCGCGTCTCGCCAGCCGCTGGTGGGATCCGGACGGCGAGTTCGCACGCTGCATGACATCAACCCGCCGCGCCTGGCACTGGTCGACCGAGCGTCCGGGCTGCAGGGCAAGCATCGCTCGATGTCGGTTGCGGCGGCGGTCTGCTAGCCGAGGCCATGGCCAGACGCGGCGCGCAGGGTCACCGGCATCGACATGTCCGCCGAGTCCTCGATGTCGCCCGCCTGCACCTGCTGGAATCCGGCCTTGCCGGTCACTACCTGGAAATGTCGGCCGAAGATCTGGCCGATGCGCGCCGCAAGCTTTGATGTCGTGACCTGCATGGAACTGCTGGAGCACGTGCCGGATCCGCAACGGCTCGTCGCTGCCTGCGCACGGCTGGCGACCCGGCGGCAGCGTCATCGTGTCGACCTCAACCGGACGCCGACGCGCGTTCCTGCGACAGCAATCGTCGGCGCCGAATACCTGACCCGGCTCGTGCCGCGCGGCACGCATCACTACGGGAAGCTCGATCCGGCCCTCGGAACTCGACGCCTGGGCGCG
>CAVOQT010000016.1:0-38155 GCA_963698405.1 uncultured Gammaproteobacteria bacterium | reverse complement strand
CATGACTGGTGGCGTGTTCGGCGAAGTTGATATTCACGGTGTTGACCGCCGCTTTCGCCTGATCGCTTGCAAGCGACGCCGGAACTCCGCGAAATCCCCTGCATGGCCTTCCGCGTTTGCCCAGCGAGCCAGCTCGGCCATTGCGATGCGGTGCGTCTGGCCAACCAGCAGTGCCTGCTCGAGGCTCTGGCTGTCACGCCAGTGAAAGAATGCAGCCAGCCGATCCTTGATGCACTGGGTGGGCGTCAGTATCTGCAACGTTCCAGCCGGAGTCCTGATCTTCGACCACCTGTGCACGACTTCGTCGCCCACCGTCACTGGCCATGCCACGAACTCGACAACCAGCTTCGTCACCGGATGCTCGAAATGCCGCCCGGATCCACGATGGAAACCGAGTCCGGACATGATTGCCACGAGTTCGCGCCGTGAGGCAGCCGTGACAAAGTCGATGTCGTGGGACTGGTACTTGTTGGCCGAGTAAATGGAAACGGCGCCACCGCCGGTAAGCACCGCCGTGATCCCTGCGTCCGCAAGCGCCTGCGATACCTGTGCCGCGACGTCACGAATCGTCGATCGCCGGGTGATTGCCATCAACCGGGCTTGCCCGCCCGCCTCGGCCTGCGGCGGGCGTCGGCGTAGGGGTGACGTTGTTCAGCCGGGAGATTTTCGAGCATGACCTGCAACAGCGCACGGAGCGGTGCCACGAAAATGCTCCTCGGATTCCATTCGTACAGCCGGGTACGGCCGACCATCCGGCTCACCAGAAGTCCGCCAAGCTCGAGTTTCCGCAACTGCTTCTGGATCTCGCTGGCGGGCATGTCGAAGGCAACCGCGATCTGGCGCCCGTATGCCTGCTCATAGCGATGCATGAACAGGAGCACCCGTTCTGCGGCCAGGCTTCCGAAAGCGGCTTCAAGCATGATCTGGACTATAACCTACTTTATAGGCCATATGGCCTGATTCTCAGGTCTATGCCGTCCTTGTCATCGACAACGGTGCCGCCAGCTGGACAAATCGTTCTGCCGACAGCCTGATTGCTGCCGGCCATGCTGGCCGGGGCTGGCTTTTGAAACTACCATTGCCCTCTGCACGCATCTAACCATTGATGGATCAAAGCAGCGATGATCGACGCCAGGAAGTCCCCGGCATGACCGGTTCTGCACCCCGCGAACTGCCAGTACGCAATCCGCGCACCGGTGCGCCCGACTACCGCATTCCGGTGGCTGGTGCCGAGGAGATCGCCGTACTGGCTGCCCGGCTGCGGGCGAACCAGGTGGCATGGGCCGCGTCGGGACCAGCGCACCGCGCGGAAGTCATCAAGGCCTGGTCGTCGCGTCTGCTCGCAGCTCCCGGTCCGGTGCTCGAGGCGCTGTCCACCGACACCGGTCGACATCTGCTGGCCTTGCAGGAAATCAATACTCTGCGTGGCATGGTCGCCGGCAATGCCGCACTGGCGACCACGGCTCTGGTTGAGCCGCCGGAGCGTGCCTCGATGACGCCGGGGATACACGCGCAGACGCAGCTCGTGCCATACGCCCTGATCGGTGTGATCAGTCCGTGGAATTTTCCCTTCCTGCTGTCGATGCTGGACACGATTCCGGCGCTGCTGGCCGGCTGTGCGGTGATCGTCAAACCCAGCGAGGTGACGCCGCGCTTCATCGCGCCGCTGATGGCGAGTCTGTCTGAATTCCCCGAGCTCGCCGGCGTTTGTGCTTTCATCACCGGTGATGGTTCGACGGGTGCCGCACTGATCCGTGCGGCAGACGGAATCTGTTTCACGGGCAGCGTCGCCACCGGGCGCAAGGTGGCAGCCGCCTGTGCCGAGCAGTTCATTCCGGCCTTCCTCGAACTCGGCGGCAAAGACCCGGCCATCGTGCTGGCCTCGGCTGATCCGGACCGCGCCGCAGCCACCGTGTTGCGTGCCTCGGTGCAGGCGACCGGACAGGCCTGCCAGTCACTCGAGCGCGTTTATGTGGATGCGCGGATCAGTGATGAATTCATTGCCCGCCTTGTCGCGCATGCCGCAGCCGTGCCGCTCAACTGGCCGGACAGCCGGCAGGGCCAGGTCGGTCCGCTGATCTTCTCGCGTCAGGCCGAGATCATTGCGGCGCAACTGGCGGATGCGGTGGAGAAGGGTGCGCGCATCGAAACCGGCGGCGTGATCGAACGACATGGTGGCGGCTACTGGTTGCGTCCGACCGTCGTGACCGGCGTCAATCACGAGATGACGCTGATGACCGAGGAGACTTTCGGCCCGGTGCTGCCGGTGATGAGTTTTCGCGAGGTCAGCGAAGCCGTGCAGCTCGCCAACGATTCAGTCTACGGCCTGTCAGCGGCGGTGTTTGGAGATGAGGCGCAAGCGCTGGCCATAGCGCGCCAGCTGGTCGCCGGTGCGGTCAGCATCAATGACGGTGCGCTGACCACCGAAGTCTTCGATGTGGACAAGAACGCCTTCCGCCTGTCCGGCCTCGGTGCCTCGCGCATGGGCGCCTCCGGGCTGCTGCGCTTCGTGCGCAAGAAGGCCCTGCTCATCCAGCGCGGCGTGGCGAAGGACATGAGCGCGCTGGAGGAGGGGGGGCGGTAGGAGCGCTTTCAGGCGCGATTGCCGGCCAACAATCGCGCCTAGGAGCATCGCAATTCACCATAGGTGTTGCAGTTCAAACACGAGCAAGCAGGTTGCCATGATTACGCCAGCAGTGTTTCACGAAGATACTTTTCACAAATACTTCAAACCGCGTAAACACTTAAGTGCGGAGCGCGACTGTTGGTGTGGTTTTGGCCTGGAGACGTACGGTAGAGATCTGGAAACCGTGCGGCAGCATGATCAAAATTATGTCTGGACGGTTGTTGACGGTAATTCTGGCCAGAGCCAATGGATCGTTGCGGGATATCACCACGTAAATCGAGTTTGTTACATTATCTCCGCAATACCGCACAACGGAATTGACGTTGAATTTCGCGTTCCGCAACGACCCCGGTCACTGACTTCCTTGGGATTGAGTAGGCAGGTAAATCGGTTGAATTGGCTGGTTTCCCATCAATCGAACTTGTGACCGACTCCTGGGTACCATGCTAAACGCCAATCTTCGAAATTTGCCGCTGGATGAACGTATTCGTCTGGTCGAGGATCTGTGGGACAGCATCGCATCCGATCAGAAGGCATTGCCTCTGACGCCGGATCAGAAGGCCGAACTGGATCGGCGGCTTGATGCCTACGAAGCCGATCGCGATCCTGGGCGTCAGGCTGACGAAGTCATTGCCGATATTCGCAAGAGGCTATGACGCGGCCCGTCCAGCTAAGGGCGACTGGTGCCGGAGCATTTGATTATTGCGGTGGGCTGCCGCTGGCTCCCGACTAATGGTAGTCGTCCTCGCGCTGGTGCCGTGCCGCCAGGATTGTGACTGTCCGCGGTGGCTCTATTTCAAACAGCACGACATAGCCGGCTGAACCGAACGGCACAAGTAGCTCCCGGTGACGTGGCAGGTCTGTTGCAACCTTCCGGCAGGACCAGGGGGAAAACCGGAGCAGCTCGATGCCCCTGACGATGGCCGTGAGCGCGCGCCGCGCGGCGGCGGGATCCTTCTCGAGCAGAAAAAGATACAGACGTTCCAGGTCAGCTTGCGCTTCCGCTGTGAAGCGAACCGTGTGGCGGGACACCGACGCGTCAGCCGCGCGATTTGGCTGTTGCCTTTTTCAGGTGAGCCGAGAGTCTATCCAGAACATCGTCGGCGCTCACATAGCGACCGGTATGCCTGGCTTTCGCCGCGCTCTTGAGCCCCCGCTGCAGGAATGCCTGCTGGTCTCGCCGGCGGGCAATACTGCCTTGGAGGGATTCGAGCATGAAACCCGACAGGGTTTCACCGTCCTGAAGAACGGACTCTGCTTCCCGGCGCAGTTCGGGCGATACCCGCAATGGCGGGATGGTGGTGCTTTTCATGCTCATTTTCACTGTATCGCAAGTGCAATACAGTCTGGCCCTGCGGGGGCTCCCTGTCCAGTCGAAAATCTGCAGGTTTCGCGGGTTAACTGGTGCCACGAGCGGCGAGAGGGGTGCCGGAGCATTCGATTATTGCGGGCGCCGCTCCCTGGGCAGCTGCGGTTCCCGCTGCGGGTTTGCTGCTGAGAACTGGACTCGGTCTGATGGGTCTGGTTCGTCGCAGGCATTACACACCTGATGCTCGCCGATGACGACTATCGGAAGTACCATCTCCGCTCCCCCAGGGAATCCCCGAATCGCCGATTTGCAAACGGGAAAAAAATAATGAAAAGGTCCCTTCGCCCCGTACGCCTGGCTGGCTTTGTCGCATCCGCCAGCCTCGCCCTTCTTGTTCCCACCTCCGCGTTCGCAGCTGATGTCACGACCATCGCCGGCAACGGCCTCGCCGGTATTTCGGGCGATGGCGGCCCCGCCACCGCGGCGGCGCTCAACAGTCCCGACGATGTGGCCGTTGCGGCCGACGGCACCGTGTACATCGCTGACGCCGGCAATCTCCGCATACGCCGCATCAGCCCGGGTGGCGTCATCAGCACCATCGCCGGCAACGGCGACTACGGCGACGCCGGTGACGGGGGCCAGGCGACCGCCGCCGAACTCGGGTCCATCGAGGCCATCGCACTCAGCCCGGCGGACGATGTCCTCTACATCTCGGACGGCGGTACGAACCGCGTGCGCCGGGTGGATCTCGCCAGCGGCGTGATCACCACCTTCGCGGGCCGTGGCCTGGATTACATCGGCCACACCGGCAACGGTGGCCCGGCGACAGACGCCTGGATCGGGATTCCCCGGGGATTGGCGGTCGACCCGACCGGCAACGTGTATTTCACCGAGACGATGTACTGCACCGTGCGCAAGGTGGACATCGCTACCCAGGTCATCACCCGGGTGGCCGGCTCCAGCTTGCCCAACGATTGTGCTTCGGATGGGGACGGTGGCACCGCACTGGCGGCACATCTCGGCTCGCCCAACAGCCTGGCCGCGGATGCTGCCGGCAACCTGTTTGTGGTCGATACCTCGGCCGACACCGTGCGCCGCATCGACGCCGTCACCCACATCATCACGACGATTGCGGGCGGCGGCGTCACCCTGCCTGGCTTCGGCGACGCGACGACCATGGACCTCGGCGAAATCGAGGGCCTCGCCATCGACGACGCCGATGATCTCTACGTCTCGAACTTCAACCGGGTCTTCAAGGTCGACCTCGACACCGGCAGCCTCTCGGTCTACGCAGGGAGCGGCGCCAGTGGTTTCTCCGGCGACGGCGGCAACGCGCTCGACGCCACCTTCTCGAGTATCTGGGGCGTGGACATCAGGGCCAGCACGCTTTTCATCGCCGACCAGAACAACAACCGCATCCGCGCGGTCGTACCGCCACCGCCGCCGGATGACCTCGTCATCGAGTCCGGGACCTTGCAGGAGATCCTCGACAGCGTGAATGTGGTGGTGGGCAGCATCCTCATGATCAACGTCGACGGTCGCGAGTATCTGCTGATTCCGAACGCGACCAGCGTCGGGCTTGATGTCACGCTCACCGGGAACGACCAGCTCCTCGTCGTCGACCTCGGCGCTTTGCAGAGCGTGGGCGGCAGCATCACCATCTCCGGCAACCTCGTGATGGAAAGCGTGGACCTGGGCAGCCTCGCGACGGTCGACGGCTCGCTGACTGTCACCGGCAACCCGGCGCTGAACGCGATCCTGATTTCGGGTGTGACCAGTATCGGTGGCGATTTCATGGTGGCCGGGACTGCAGCGACGGTCATCGATTTGTCTGCGCTCACGACGATGGGTGGGTCGCTCACCGCTAGCAACAACGCCTCCATGTCCTCGCTCGACCTCGGCGCGCTCACAACCGTCGGTGTAAACCTCGACGCCAGCCGCAACGCCTCCATGAGCTCGCTCGACCTCGGCGCGCTCACGACTGTTGGTAGCAGCATCGACGTCAGTGAAAATGCCACGTTGAGCTCTCTTGACCTCGGTGCGCTCACGACTGTTGGTGGCGCCATCTATGCCGGTGAGAACGCCGCTGTGATCTCGCTCGACCTCGGCGCACTCACCACTGTTGGCGACAGCATCGACGCCAGCTACAACGCCTCCATGACCTCGCTCGACCTCGGTGCGCTCACCACCGTTGGTGACACCATCGATGCGAGCAACAATGCCTCCATGACCTCGCTCGACCTCGGCGCACTCACCACTGTTGGCGGCAGCATCGACGCCAGCGAGAACGCTTCCATGAGCTCGATCGATATGTCCGCGCTCACGACGGTCGGCAGGTCGCTCCACGTGAGCGGCAACACCGCTGCGACGTCCATTGACATGATTGCACTGACCACCGTCGGTCACAGCCTCGATGTCAGCGGCAACGCGTCCATGAGCTCAATCGATATGTCCGCGATCACGACGGTCGGCGGCGACCTCGAGGTCAGCGGAAATACGTCTGCGACGACGATCGACATGAGTTCGACTACCACCGTCGGTGGCGATATCACCGTCGTCGACAACGGCGACGCATCGGTCGACATGTCCGCAGGCACTGACGTGGGTGGTGACCTCACCGTCGAGACGACAGGCACGGGGGCGTTCGACATGGGTGACGGCACCGTCACCGGCGACGTCACGCTCGACGCGACCGGCTACACCGACATGAGCGGCAACACGCCCGTGGGCTCCCTCGACCTCACCGCGACCCGCACCGAAGCCGTCATGCACCTGCAGATCCAGGCGGCGACCTTCGCCACACCCGTGGCCTTCACGGTCACCCGCGTCGACCCGGTCACGCTGGCGTCCGAGAGCGGCCTCGACGCCGGCGGCGACCCTGCCACCATCGATCCCATCGCTGCCTACCAGTTCGACTTCGAGGTTCCAACGCTCGATCGCGATGCCACGCTTTCCTTCGATATCGTCCTCGCCCAGCTCGACGCCACCACCCGGGCAGACCTCCTCGATGCGCTCGACGCCGGCACGGCGACGCTGGTGACCAAGGGCGACGGCGCTGGCAGCAGCTTCCAGGCGTTCCCGGTGTGTGGCAGCGCCGACACCCCGACGGCCGGCGGCTGCGTACAGGTCGAGACCTTCGATGCGGGTCGGGCTGCCCACCACCGGTACGCCGGCCAGCGTGCGCTTCAGTGGCGTGATCGGCCACTTCTCCACCTGGGGCGTGGCGGTAATCACTGAACCCGACGATGCCGGGGGCGACGATGGCGGTGGCAGCAGCGGCATCGGTGGCGTGGAGTTGCTGTTGCTCGCCCTGCTTGCAATTTCGCGACGGAATCGTGGGTGGCGTGGCTGCGGTGCGCGGTGCCGGAGCATTTGATTGTTGCGGGGGCTGCCTGAGAATCGCGCCTGAAGGCGCTCCCACAGGAAGGCGCTCCTGCAAACTAGAACATCGAGTTGTTGTTGCCGGGATCCGTTGCGACTTTCTGCCGGCTTGGAATGAAATCACCGGTGATCATCTGGTCGTAGGCCGTTCCCGGCCCGACCATCGGATAGACGCCTGCATCCGGATCGATGATGACTTCCAGAAATGCCGGACCCGGAAAGCTGACGAACTCCTGGATGACTTGCGGCACATCTGCCTTGCTGTCCAGGCGTACGGCATACTCGAAGCCATCGGCCTGCGCAGCACGCACGAAGTCCTTGCGATGCAGGGACTTGTCGGTGGCCGACAGACGGCCCTGGTAGTAGAGTTTTTGCCACTGTCTGACCATGCCGTCGCCGAAGTTGTTCAGCACGACGATCTTGATCGGCAGCTTGTAGGTGGTGACGGTTTCCAGTTCGCCGAGGTTCATGCGGATACTGGCATCGCCGTCGATGTCGATGACCAGCCGTTCCGGGTGCGCGAACTGTGCGCCGATCGCGGCCGGCAGGCCGAAGCCCATGGTGCCCATGCTGCCGGAGGTGAGCCACAGTCGCGGTTCGCGGAAATCGAAATACTGTGCAGACCACATCTGATGCTGCCCGACACCGCTGGTGATGATGGCCTCGCCACAGGTATGCAGATTGATCTGCTCGATGATGTAGTTGGGCTGGATCAGCGCGCTGGCCCGGTCGTAGTCCATCGCGTAGGTGCGCTTCAGCTCGGCGAGCTCACGGTGCCATGCGCTGAAGTCGGTGCGCAGTTTCTGGCGGTCAGCCCAGGCGATCAGCTGATGCAGATCGCGGTTGAGCAGGCCGACGTGGTGCCAGTCTGCAGCCTTGACCTTGCCGATCTCGCAGGGATCGATGTCGAAGTGGGCGATCTTGAGCGCTTTTGGTGCGAACTTGTCGGGTATTGCGGCCACCCGGTCGTCGAAGCGGGCGCCGATTGCGATCAGGAAATCGCAGTCATCGACCGCATAGTTGGCAGCTGCCGCACCGTGCATGCCCAGCATGCGCATCGCCAGCGGGTCGGTGGTGTCGCAGGCACCGATACCCATCAGCGTGGTGGTGATGGGTATGCCGAAGCGTCCGGCGAAGGCGCGTAGCGCTGCGGAAGCGTTGGCACTGACCACACCGCCCCCCGCATAAATCAGTGGGCGCTGCGAGGCCTGCAGGATTTCGAAGAATGACTGGGCGGCACTGGCCGGGATCTCGCTGCCGATTGCCGCATCGATACGCTTGCGATAGGCATCGATGGGCAACAGGCCGGCGCCCTGGAATTCACCGACCCAGTTCTGTACGTCCTTGGGCACATCGATGACCACCGGACCGGGCCGGCCCATGGCGGCAATCTCGAAGGCCGTGCGCACTGTTTTTTCAAGCAGATGCGGGTCGGTGACCAGAAACACGTGTTTTGCGACCGAGCCCATGATGGCTGAGACCGGCGCTTCCTGGAACGCATCGGTACCGATGACATTGGTCGGCACCTGTCCGCAGATCACGACAATTGGCACTGAGTCGGCCAGTGAGTCGCGGATCGGCGTGACGGTGTTGGTGGCGCCGGGGCCGGACGTGACCATGCAGACGCCGACCCGGCCGCTGGCGCGCGCGTAACCGGCGGCCATGAACCCCGCACCCTGCTCGTTGGCAGGCACGATCAGCGGCAGCGGTGGCGTGCCGTTCTCATCCCGGTGTTCATCGTTGTAGCGGAAGACCGCGTCATAGGTGGGCAGGATCGCGCCGCCGCTATAGCCGAAGACCGTCTGCACCCCCTCATCGACGAGTACCTGGACGATGATCTCCGCACCGGTCATGCGCTTGCCGGCGAGTGGGTGAGATTTGGGTTCGGCAGTCTGGGCCCGTGTTGTCATAAGTTCATTGTTCAATTGGGATGTTCGCGACGCAGCAGGAGTGGTGTTACAGACTGTCGTACGCTCTGAAATATCGGTACTGCAAGCCGACTGAAAAACCTGTTCGGAGTTTTAACCAACTACTCCCGCATTGCAATAGAAGTGGATCTGGGCGAGTATTCCGGGCCCGATTTTTTTCCGGTTATTTGCCCGCTGGTTATCCGATGCGCCACATCATTTCCATCCTGTTGCGGAACGAGGCCGGCGCGCTGACCCGGGTCGCTTCGCTGTTTTCGACCCGTGGCTACAACATTGAATCCCTGAACGTCGCACCGACCGAAGATCCGCTCGTGTCGCGCCTGACCCTGGTAACGCTGGGTTCCGACCATGTGGTTCGCCAGATCAATAACCAGCTGCTGAAGCTGATCGATGTGGTCAGCATCGTCGACCTGACCGAGGGTGAGCACATTGAGCGTGAGCTGCTGCTGCTCAAGCTCAGTGTGGAAGGTGACGAACTGGCGCGTATTCAGGAGCTGGTGCGTGCTGAAGGTGCCCGGGTGCTGGACGATGCGCCGCAGAGCTATACGCTGGAACTGACGGGTGCGGCACCCCGCATCGACAACTTCATCAACCGTGCGGCTGGTCACGCAGATATTCTCGCTGTGGTACGCAGCGGACCGCTGGCCGTAGGGCGCGGGGTCATGGCCCACTCCAGGATAGCGTGACGGCTCGGAGTGTCGGCGAATGACGCCACAGGCTCAACAGTCGCTTAGCCGGAACGCTGCTCTGCGCAGCGCGGGCCGGATCGTGCTCAAGATCGGCTCATCACTGCTCATCGATCGGGAGTCGGGCCGGCTCAATCGTGCCTGGCTGGAGTCCATCGCCGATGAACTGGCCCGCTTGCAGGCGCGTGGTCAACAAGTGCTGGTGGTGTCCTCCGGCGCGATCGGGTTGGGCAGACAGTATCTCGGCATGGCGCGTGATCAGCGGCGTCTCGAGGATGCGCAGGCGGCGGCCGCTGCCGGTCAGGTCTTGCTGGCACATGCCTATCAGGATCTGCTCGAACCGCGGGGTATCAAGATCGCCCAAGTGCTGCTGACCCTCGACGATACCGAGAACCGTCGCCGTTACCTCAATGCGCGCAATACGCTTGAAACACTGCTGCGGCTGGGGGTGGTGCCGATCATCAACGAGAATGACACGGTGGCGACGCAGGAGATCCGCTACGGCGACAACGACCGTCTGGGCGCGCGCGTGGCCGAGATGACCAGTGCCGACGTACTCGTCCTGCTGTCGGATGTCGACGGGCTCTATGACAGTGACCCGACCCTGAACGCCGGTGCCACGCTGATTCCGGAAGTGCGTGAACTGAGCCCGGCCATCGAGGCGCTGGCCGGTGCCTCGGCGACCGAGTATGGCTCGGGCGGCATGGTGACCAAGCTGGTGGCGGCGCGGATCTGCATGAATGCCGGTTGCGCGACGGTGATCGCAAGTGGCCGCCGGCTATTTCCCTTGCAGGCCATCGAGGACGGTGCCGCCTGTACCTGGTTTCTACCGGCCCGTACGCCGCGTCAGGCACGCAAGCAATGGATCGCCGGCACGCTGGTGCCGCGTGGCAGTCTGGTCATCGATGCGGGGGCGGAACGCGCGCTGCGCGGAGGCAGCAGCCTGTTGCCGGTCGGTGTGCTTGAAGTGAGTGGTGTTTTTCAGCCGGGTGATGCGGTGCTGGTGCGCAATCGTGAGGGGCGTGATCTGGCGCGCGGGCTGGTTGCCTACTCCAGTGAGGAAGCGCAACGGATCTGCGGGCGACGCAGTGAGGAACTCGCCGCACTGCTGGGCTACAGTGGCCGTGGAGAAATGATCCACCGCGACAACCTTGCCTTGCTCGATAACTGAGGCGGAAAACAATGAGTGCGACGCCAACATCGCTACCGGACCGGCATACCGCTGAGGATCTGGCTGCCGCCATGCGTACGCTTGGCCGGCAGGCGCGCGAGGCGGCACGCTTGCTGGCACGTGCCAGTAGCGCACAGAAGACGCAGGCCTTGCTCGCCGCTGCTGCAGCAATTCGTGCGCACAGCAGGCAGATCCTGGCCGCCAACGCACGCGATATGGAAGCGGCGCAGACGCGGAATCTTTCTGCAGCGCTGCTCGACCGATTGGCCCTCGATGCGAAACGCGTCGAAGCGATGGCCGCGGGTATTGAAGCGGTTGCCGAGTTGCCGGATCCGGTCGGCACAGTCATCGCTGAATGGATGCGTCCGAATGGTTTGCGCATCCAGCGGGTCCGCGTACCGCTGGGTGTGATCGGCATCATCTATGAGAGCCGACCGAACGTGACCGCTGATGCCGGCGCGCTGTGCCTGAAGTCCGGTAATGCCGTGATCCTGCGCGGCGGTTCGGAGAGTTTTCATTCGAGTCATGCCATCCATGCAGCACTCGTTGCCGGTCTGCGTGCCGGCGGGCTGCCGGAAACGGCCATCCAGATGGTGCCGACGGCGAGCCGGGATGCAGTGGGCTACCTGCTCGCCAATATGCAGGAGTTCATCGATGTCATCGTGCCCCGTGGCGGCAAGAGCCTGATCGCGCGCGTTCAGGCCGATGCACGTGTGCCGGTGATGGGGCATCTCGAAGGCTTGTGCCACGTTTATGTGCACCGTTCCGCTGATGTGGCGATGGCCAAAGACGTGGTACTGAATGCCAAGATGCGGCGCACCGGTATCTGCGGTGCGGCTGAAACCCTGTTGATTGATCGCGACTGCCTGGCGACGCACTGGCAGCCGGTTGCCGATGCGCTGGTTGCAGCAGGTTGTGAGTTGCGCGGCGATGCCGAACTGTGCGCGCTCGATGCCCGCGTCAGGCCGGCTGTCGAAGCCGACTGGAGTACCGAATATCTGGATGCGATTCTGGCCTGCCGTGTGGTCAGCGATATCGATGCTGCCATTGCGCACATCGCGCGTTACGGATCCGGGCATACCGAGTCGATTATCGCCAGCGATGTACAGGCTGCGGAAAAGTTTCTGCATGATCTGGACAGTGCCATCCTGCTGCATAACGCTTCGACCCAGTTTGCCGATGGCGGCGAGTTCGGTATGGGTGCAGAAATCGGTATTGCCACCGGCCGTATTCACGCCCGCGGTCCGGTGGGCGCCGAGCAGCTCACGAGTTACAAGTATCTGGTCCATGGCACCGGCCAGACCCGCGCGTAATCGCTGCGGCGATCCATGCAATTTGACCTGATCGTCATCGGCGGTGGCATCAACGGTGCAGGCATCGCCCGTGATGCGGCACTGCGCGGTCTGCGGACCTGCCTGCTCGAGCAGGCTGATCTCTGCAACAGCACCACACGCTGGTCCAGCCGGCTGATCCACGGCGGGCTGCGTTACCTGGAGTTCGGTGAACTGGGGCTGGTGCATGAGTCCCTGCAGGAGCGTGCCAACCTGTTGCGCAACGCTGGCCATCTGGTCCGGCCGCTGCCACTGCTGATCCCGGTCTACACGCACAGCCGGCGGGGCATGAACACCGTCGATTTTGGTCTGTGGGTTTATGACCTGCTGTCGATCGGTGGCGTGTTGCCCGGACACCGCCGCCTGTCGCGTGACGCAGCTCTGGAGCAAATGCCGGCACTGAACCCGGAGGAACTTGATGGCGGCATTCTCTATCACGATGCACAAGTGACTTTCGTCGAACGACTGGTGGTCGAGAATGCGCTTGCCGCACAGGCGGCCGGGGCCACGATCCGCAATTACACGACGGTCGAGCGCATCGTGCTGGAGGGCAACCAGGTGCAGGGTGTGGTCGTGCGCGACAGCCGCACGGGCCAACATGAGAACCTCAGTGCACGCGCCATCGTCAATGCGGCTGGTCCCTGGGTGGACCGAGTCCTGGCAGGCGCCGACTGCTCCATGCCGCGTTTCATGGGCCCGACCAAGGGCACGCACATCGTGGTGAATCGCTTTGTCGGGATGGGGGATGTGGCCTGCTATGCCGAAGCGCGCAGCGATGGTCGGCCGTTTTTCATCATCCCGTGGAACGGCCTGGTGCTGATCGGCACCACGGATACCCGTTGTGATGCCGATCCGGCCAGCGTGCATGCCGAGGAAAGCGAGATTGCCTATCTGCTCGCCGAAGCCGCCCATGTATTTCCTGATGCCAGATTGCAACGGGACAGCGTGCTCTATGCCTATAGCGGCTTGCGTCCCTTGCCGCGTCAGGGCCTGCGCGAAACGGCAGCGATTACCCGCCGGCATCTGATCCGGCATCACGGGCGTAACGCACGCGGCCTGTATTCAGTCATCGGCGGCAAGATCACGACCTACCGGCATCTGGCGGAAGAGGCGGTTGATCAGCTTGCACAGCGTCTGGGTATCAAGACCAGGCCGTGTACGACGGATACGCTGGCGCTGCCGGGCGGCGGGGGTGACCGTGAGCAGATTCACGCTGAACTCGCGAAGGTGCCGGGGCTGAGCGAGCTCGCGAGGGCGCATCTTCTGGACGTCTATGGTGCCCGCGCACCTGCCGTCGCGGCGCTGGCAGTTCGCGATCCGGATCTTGCCGGGTCGATCTGCACCTTCAGCGGTGCCATAGCTGCTGAAGTAGTGTTTGCTGTCCGCCACGAATTTGCAGTCGGCATGACCGACATCCTGTTGCGGCGCTGCATGGCCGGGCTCAGCCCGGATCTCGGTCGCGGCGCCTTGCCGCGTGCCCTGCCGGTGGCCGCCAGACATCTGGGCTGGGATGCGCGACGTCTCGGTTTTGAAGCAGAGGCCTATGAGGCTGAGATCCGCGTACTGGAATCCGGTCTGCCAGCAGAGCCAAGATCTGCTCACTAGAGTGAACTGCGGGACTGCGCTCAGCTTTTTCTGGCCAATTCAGGCAGAGTTATGTCATGTACGTGCGGCTGACAGGCTTGGTCTGGGTATTGGGGTTGTGCTTGCTGATGGCCGGCCCCAGTGTGGCTGCGGAGGACGATTCGGTTGAGGGACCGCCGGTGCCGCCTGCCGAGACGCCGGTCGCGAAGTGCAGGGAATCCGGTACGGAAGCCGGTCAATGGATCGACGATGTCCAGAGTGGTGTCTATTCCGGGGTGTGCGGGGCAGCTACCTGGTTTGATGGACTGTTTGGCAACCCGCGCTATGACCAGGATTCGAACGATACCTATGGCCGGGTTGGTCTCTACGAGACCTTTGACCGGCGCGACAATCTCGATACACGGCTGAAATTCAGGGCGCGACTCGCGCTGCCGGCATTCCAGAACCGGGCGCGGATCACGCTGGGTCGCGGTGACGAGCAGGAGCTTGTTGAGGAGCGCCCCACGGATTCCGAGAATCCGCAGCCTGCGGTCCTGGGCTCGGAAACTGATGACGCCTGGCTGCTCGGCCTCGGCTATGCCAAACAGGATGATCTCAAGCAGGGCTTCGACTTCGGCATCGGTGTGCGGCTCCGCTTTCCGGTCGACCCCTACGTGAAGGGCACTTACAGGTACAACTTCATCTTCAGTGATCAGAATATGCTGCGCTTTCGTGAGACGCCATTCTGGCGTGACAGCCGCGGCTTCGGCGCGACCACCCAGATCGCATTTGATCACCTGATCAGCTCCCGCCTGCTGCTGCGCTGGAACAATGTCGGGACGGTTGCCGAGGACACCGAGGGGCTGGACTGGGGTACCGGTGTGACGGCCTTTCAGAGCCTCGGTTCACGCCGTGCCATCAGCTATACGGCACTGCTGCGCGGGGAGACTGCTGCCGATGTATCCATACAGAATTACGGTGCTGAGGTGCGCTATCGCCAGCAGGTATTCCGGCGCTGGCTGTTTATCGACCTGCTGGGCTCAGTAACCTGGCCGCGTGAGACCCTTGAGGAGAAGCGGGAGATCAATCCCGGTATCGGTGTGGGTTTCGAGATGTTCTTCGGGCCGACGCCGGACAGCCAGCTGCGCTGAGATTCCGGGCGGTCGTATCGGCACCGGCTGCCCCAACATGCGAAGATGCGCGTTCGCGTATCGGATGCCATTCCCTGCATATGACTGATCAGGCCACGCATATCCTGCGCAGCGTGTTCGGCTACGACTGTTTCCGTCCGCCCCAGGATGAAGTGGTTGCCAGCCTGATCGCTGGCCAGGACGCCCTCGTGCTGATGCCGACCGGCGGCGGCAAGTCGCTGTGCTATCAGATTCCGGCGCTGGTTCGCTATGGCACCGGGATCGTCATTTCGCCGCTGATCTCACTGATGCAGGACCAGGTGGCCGCGCTCAGCCAGCTGGGCGTGCGTGCCGCGTTCCTGAATTCGGCATTGAGCGCCGATCAGGCCCGCCGGGTTGAACGCGAGTTGCGCGCCGGTGAACTTGATCTGGTCTATGTCGCGCCTGAGCGCCTGATGATGGAGCGCATGCTGGATCTGCTGGATGCCGTTCCGGTCGCGTTGTTTGCCATCGATGAGGCGCACTGCGTGTCGCAGTGGGGGCACGACTTCCGGCCGGAGTACCTGCAGCTCTCCGTGCTGCACGAGCGCTATCCGGAGGTTCCGCGCATCGCGCTGACCGCCACCGCCGACGAGCGAACCCGACAGGAGATCATCACCCGGCTCGGACTCGACACCGCGCAGATATTCATCAGCAGTTTCGATCGGCCGAACATCCGCTATCGCCTGCATGAAGGCCAGGCCAATTCGCGCGATCAGCTGCTGCGCTTTATCCGTGAGGAGCATGCTGGTGAGGCCGGCATCGTCTACTGCCTGTCCCGGCAGAAGGTGGATGACCTTGCTGCATGGCTCAGCGGCAAGGGGGTGCCGGCACTGCCGTATCACGCGGGTCTCGGCGCCGGTGTGCGCAGTGCCAACCAGTCACGCTTTATCAGCGAGGAAGGTCTGGTCGTGGTTGCGACGATCGCCTTCGGCATGGGTATCGACAAATCGAACGTGCGCTTTGTCGCCCACCTTAGCCTGCCGAAGAGCGTAGAGGCCTACTACCAGGAAACCGGCCGGGCCGGTCGGGATGGACTGCCCGCCGATGCCTGGATGAGCTATGGCCTGCAGGACGTGATCATGCTGCGGCAGATGATGGCCGAGTCCACCGCAGACGATGCGCACAAGCGCGTGGAGCGGCACAAGCTGGATGCAATGCTAGGGTTGTGTGAGCTGACCAGCTGTCGCCGGCAGGCGCTGCTGGCGTACCTCGGCGAGTCGTTCCCTGGGCCGTGCGGCAACTGCGATAACTGTCTCGCACCGCCGGAAACCTGGGATGCGACGCTGGCGGCACAGAAGGCGCTGTCCTGCGTACACCGCACCGGTCAGCGCTTTGGTGTGATGTATCTGATCGATGTGCTGCTGGGCAAGGACGACGAGCGGATCCGACGCTTTGGGCATGACCGGATTTCGACTTTTGGCATAGGCACGGAATTCAGTGCCACGGTATGGCGTGGCATTTTTCGCCAGCTCATTGCACGCGGTTTGCTCAGCGTCGATGTGGACGGACACGGTGGGTTGCATCTGAGCGATGGCTGCCGGGGCGTGCTGCGCGGTGAAGAGCAGCTGTGGCTGCGTCGCGAAGTGCCGGCGACCAGGGCCCGGGCGAAACGCAGTCCAGGGAAATCCGGCAGTGCTGCGGCGGGAAGTTTTTCCTCGCCAGCAGATCGGGAACTCTGGGAAGCGCTGCGTGAACGGCGTATGGCGCTAGCCAAGGCGCAGAACGTGCCGCCCTATGTGGTGTTTCATGACGCCACGCTGGCGGAGATGGTGCGTCAGCGGCCGATGAGCCCGGAGGCACTCGCCGCGCTGTCCGGGATCGGTGAGCGAAAACTGGCTGCCTACGGCGAGGATTTCCTGCAGGTGATCAGGGGCGCATGCACTCAGGAAACGAACTGAGTACCGGCTCTATACCGCAGCATCAAACTCGAAGTGCAGCCAGTGTTTCCCCGTCGTGTCGTGCTCAAAGACCTTCCATTCCCGGGCAGCATTCCAGCAGATGATCAATGAGCGCAGCCTGGCCCCGTGCGGGCCGAGCAGCGTGCGCAGCGACTTTGAAGTGCGGACATCGGTACGTGAGGGCGAGGTATGGCCGTTATGCACCGGGTGGTTGTGATACTGGCGAATCTCGTCGCAACCGAGCCGCTCCACGTGTTCTTTCCAGCGAGCCGGATTGTCAGCCGCCGAGCAGCGCATCGGTGAGCCTATGGATGCGGTGACGCGTACCGCGATTCCCTGCCGCATGAAGGCGGTGACGAATACCTCGCGGCGTTCGCGGAACATGCCTACCGAGAGTGCTTCTTCCAGGTCGCGGACCGGCCTGCCGGCGAGTTCGTAGGCCTTCTTGAAGTGTTCGCCCTGTTGCCGCTCCCGGTAGCCGGCAAAGATCGCGGCGATGCGCCGGTCCAGCCCCCGCAGTTCACGGCGGATGGCCGCGCGGCGCTCCGATCGGCTGCGGTAGGCGGGAATGAGAAGCCGCCACAGCGGGTGGAGCAGCAGGGGAAGCGCAATGAGACTCGCCAGCGCGGCGGTCAGCCCGAAGCGGAGGTTGTCTGTCATTGCGACCAGCGCAATGGAGATCAGACTGGCCGGCGCCATGGCGGCCACAAGCTGCCGAATCAGCAGCGGACCGAGTTCCTCCTGCAGAGCCTCGTATCTGGACACGCGTTGTATCCCCGTAGGAGCGGCTTCAGCCGCGATCTTCCAGGCCAATAATCGCGGCTGAAGCCGCTCCTACGGGGGGTGTTACATGTTCCGGATCAACGCGTCGCCGAACTCGGAGCACTTCACTTCGCTGGCGCCATCCATCAACCGGGCGAAGTCATAGGTGACAGTCTTGTCGCCGATGGTCTTGTCCATCGCGCTGATGATGCTGTCGGCGGCTTCGGTCCAGCCCATGTAGCGCAGCATCATTTCACCGGACAGGATCACCGAACCCGGGTTGACCTTGTCGAGATCGGCGTACTTTGGCGCGGTGCCATGCGTTGCTTCAAACACCGCATGACCGGTCAGGTAGTTGACGTTGCCGCCCGGTGCGATGCCGATGCCGCCGATCTGGGCGGCGAGGGCGTCGGACAGGTAGTCACCGTTGAGGTTCATCGTGGCGATCACGTCGAACTCGCTGGGGCGGGTGAGCACCTGCTGCAGCGTGATGTCGGCGATGGCGTCCTTGATGAGCACAGCACCCTTGGCCAGGGCGGCTTTCTGTTCTTCGTTTGCAGCCTTCTCGCCCTTGTCCGCCTTGGTGCGTTCCCACTGCTCCCAGGTGTAGACCTTGCTGCCGAATTCGCGTTCTGCAACGGCATAGCTCCAGTTGCGGAAGGCGCCTTCGGTGTACTTCATGATGTTGCCCTTGTGCACGATCGTGATGCTCTTGCGCTTGTTGGCAATCGCGTATTCGATCGTCGCGCGGAACAGCCGCTCGGTGCCTTCCTGCGAAATGGCCTTGATGCCGATGCCAGAAGTATTCGGGAAACGGATCTTGCCGTATTCCTTCGGGAAGTTGGCCTTGAACAGTTCGAGGAACTTCTTGTTGGCCTCGGTGCCGGCTTCAAACTCGATGCCGGCGTAAATGTCTTCGGTGTTTTCGCGGAAGATCACCATGTCCACTTCCTCCGGCTTCTTGACCGGGGAGGGCACACCCTTGAACCAACGCACCGGGCGCAGGCAGACGTAGAGGTCGAGCAACTGACGGAGCGCAACGTTCAGCGAGCGAATGCCGCCACCGATCGGCGTGGTCAGCGGTCCCTTGATCGAAACCAGGTATTCGCGGCAGGCCTCGACGGTAGCGTCAGGCAACCAGGTGTTGTAGTTGTCGTAGGCTTTCTGGCCGGCAAAGACTTCCAGCCAGTGGATCTTGCGCTTGCCGCCGTAAGCCTTGGCCACTGCGGCATCGAGTACACGTACCGAGGCGCGCCAGATGTCCGGGCCGGTGCCATCGCCTTCGATGAAGGGGATGATCGGGTTGTTCGGGACTGTCAGCTTGCCGTTGCTGATGGTGATCTTGGCGCCGCCTGCAGGGGCGCTGAGCTTTGGTTCTGCCATCTTGGGGTTCCTTGAGGAGTCAAATCGCGAAGCCGGGGATTATCGCAGCCCGGCGTCCCGCCCGTAAACGTCTGGCCGGAAATTGACCTCGCCTGCAGGTGTTACCCAGGCCGTCAGGTAGACGATATAGACCGGTATCGGCTTGGGGAGCGTGACGTTCCGGGTTCTGGTCCCGTCCGCCGCACCGGCCGGCAGTGGCGTTCCCTCAAGCAGCAGCTGTACCAGCGCATCCGGCTGCTCAAGGCGGATGCAGCCGGAACTCAGGGTCCGGCTCGACAGATCAAAGAGTCGCCGCGATGGCGTGTCGTGCAGAAAGATGTCCCAGGGGTTGTCCATGACCAGCTTGTAGCGGCCGAGGCTGTTGAGTGGGCCGGGTTTCTGCAGCAGCCGGTAGGGGAATCTGCCCGGACTGACGCGCTGCCAGTCGATCTGCCGGGCATCCAGTTCGCGGGCAGTTGGCCCGGTGCCGCGGAAGACACGGATGCCGAGCCGTGCGAAAAAGCCGGGATCGGCCTGCTGGGCCGGCAGCAGATCTTCGACCGCGATGGTGTGCGGTACGGACCAGGACGGGTTGACGACGATCTGTCGGACCATGTCCTGGAAGCTCGGCGTGGGCCGGCTCGGATGGCCGGCGATGATCCGCATGCGCAGAACGGTCTCACCCTGATCGATCACTTCCAGTGAACCGGTAGGTACATTGACCCACAGATAGCGCGGTCCTGGCTCGCGCGGCAGCCAGTTCCAGCGTGTCAGGTTGACCTGCAACTGCTGCATTCGGTCGCTGATCGGCACGTTGAGTGCCGTACGTGTGCGTTCGTCCAGTTGGCCGGAGTCGGGCAGGGTGTGGCGGCGCTGGAAGGATTGCAGTGCCTGCGCTGTGGGCAGGTCAAAGAACCAGGCATCGGCGGTGGCGGGTATGCCGCTGAAATCACCGCTGATGCGCAGCCGATCACGCAGCAGTGCAACCCGTTCATCGCGCTGTCCGGCCTGCAGGCTTGTGCCGGCGGGGAGTTCCGGCCAGCCGCCGGCCTCGGCGAGTTGGCGGTAATGGGTGAGCGCTGCGCGCAGGCGCACGGCTTCAGGCCGCTGCGACTCGCCTGCGGTATCGGGTGTAAGGGGGATGTGCCAGTCCGGATCCTGAACCGGTGCGGCCGATGCCGCTGTGCTCAGCAGCAGTGCGAGGGCCAGTACACCGGCCCGCATGCTGATGGTGGCTCAGCCGGTACTGCGGCGGAAGCGGCGACGTGCAGTCAGCCCGCCGATGGCGGTGGCCAGCAGCCAGACGCTGGCCGGTAGCGGTACGGCGGCAATGTTCACCTGGGTATCGATGAATGCCGGGGTGAAGGCCTGCTTGTTGGGCAGATAGTTGGCGAAGCTGCCGGTGAAAGAGTTCGCATCCTCAAGATCGATAACTGCCAGGCTGCCGGGGTTGCCAAGTGCCGTGAAGCTGAATACACCGACCGTACTGACATCAGCAGCCTTGTTGAAACCGAGGCGTACTGTCTGGGTATTGCCACTCGTGGTGACCGCCGGCGAGGAGAGAAAGCCGAGGCCACTCGCCAGGCTGAAGCCATCGTAGCGCAACAAGGTCTGGTCGAAGCTCACCCTGATTTGGCCGCCGTGCTGCCCCGGGTGTGTGCCTCTTACTTCCGGACCCGCAGCATTGAGAACCATGTTTACGGTAAAGGCGCCACTCTGCTGCACCGTGCCAACAGAGGGCATGAGCGCGAGACTGGCAGCCTGCACGGCAGTGCCGGTAACGATCAGCAGCAGTGTGGCAGTCAGGCGTTGGATTTTCTGCATGGCGTTTCTCGCGTAAACAAACCGGTTATGGACTGATGACAGATGTGGCGATCACTTCGCGGAGCAGGCCTGCATCCTTGATGCGACCCTGTCCTTCGAGTGTGACGTCAATGATGTGAGTTATACCGCGTGGGGCACCCTGCTCGCCAACCAGTGCACCCTGAACGAAGCTCTGGGCCGCGTTGACATTACTCGTGAACTGCCCCGGTTGTGAAACCAGATCTGCACCACTCACCGTGCCACCGGCGCCAAAGCTGTAAGCGGGATTGGTCCAGGTGCCGGTCCAGGTCGGGTTGGTACCGAAGGCGATGGCCATGGAGCCGACCGTGTCTGGGGTCCACCCCCATCGCCCCCGCAAAGTTCAGGCTGACATTGCCCGCGTTGAGCGTGTCGAGCCCGGCCTGGCTGGTGGCGACGCCCCATGCAAAACGACCTGACTGGGCGATTTTCGAGCGTGCCGTGGGCCCACAGGTCAGAGGCGATCAGAGCCTGTCCGTCGCCATCCTGTTCTATGCTGGCATTCAGGAACGAATGGACGATCTCCCTCGCTGCCGTCGGCCTGGATCATAACCGGGACCGTCGCCGGGATAGGTGGTCATCGCTACCGACTCGATATTCTCGCTGCCGCTTTCCGGTGCGATGCTGAACCGGGTGCTGTCGGGCGCCATGTCGAAGCGTCCGAATTCCGGTGTCCTCTGCCTCGCCCGTGAATGCGGTGCCACTGACGATGGTGGCAAATCCGCAGGGTGTTCCAGGTGTGCAGCTGCCCAGCGGTGGCTCAGGCGGGGCTGCCGCCACCAGCGGCTGGCACTGCTCGGTACGTGCGTCGCAGATGTCGCGATCCGGTATCGATGCCTGGGCCGGATCTTCCCTGAAGCCGGCTGCCGGCGCGATGCTGGCCCATGGTCCCCAGCACAGTACCGAGTCTGCGGCGCCCGGTCCGGCGCAGGGATCGACAGCTGCAATCTGAACGGGCGTAGCGGCAGGCGCTACTGCTGCCTGTGCGAGCTGGTCCTTGCAATCATTGATGACCTGTTTCGGTGCGGCCTTGGGGTCGGTCGCCCAACGCTCAAGCAAGGCGGCACAATCCGCATCGGATTGTGGTGCGCTGGCTGCAGTTGCTGCCAGTGGCGAAGCGAGTAATAACAGAACGCTTAAAAGCCTGAAGGTATTCATGCTGCTCTTCCCCGGGATTACCGCTGTGCGCGCGGCTTACCCTAAATATATTTATTGCCTGTCCATCCAGGGACAGCTGTCTTTCTTTCTACACCAGATTGTGTCGCAGATCACGGGTCTGCCACCATTCTGTGATCTGCGTCACATTTTCCATAAGCCGTCTCTTTGGCTTTCCAGTCTCAGAAATTGCGTGCCATACCGAGATTGACGACATCGCGGTCGTACTCATAGATCCCGATGTTTGCATCGTTATCCGTATGTACCCAGCTCCCCAGAAGCACCCAGTTCTGCAATGCTTCGCTGCGAAAATCGTGCTGGAAGCCCACCGCAAGACGCACTTCGTCCTCATCGCGAACTGTCGGTGCGAAGGGCGCGGGCTCCGATCCGTCAAACTCGTAACTCCGGTAATTCACTCGCGCGTATACCGAACCACCCTGCCAGGCCTCGACGATCACGCCGAGCATGAAGTCCGGTGTGTCATAACCGAACCGGTTGTCGTCGGCATTGAAGTCGGCGTAGCCAATACCGGCCTGCAGGCCGATCCTGCGTTCATTGAAGTAGTGGGTGACTATCGCCATGGCGCTTGTGTACACCCCGTCTCGCCCGTCCTCATCGTTATCGTGATATCGGCGATCGGTGACGGTGCCATCGAGCGACAGTTCGGTGGCGCGGCTGAGTTCCCATGTGATGTTGGGGTTCAGCGTGGTGAACCAGGCCAGGTTGTCGCCGCCGAGGAAGATCTGATCGCCCTGCAGGCCAATGCTGGCTCGCCAGTGACCTGGCACGACCCAGGCGGGGCCGGTGCGCAAGGTCAGAATGCCGAGGTTGTAATCATCCTCATCGGTGTAGGCGCGGTAGTAGGCGTTGGCCTGACTCTGCCACAGGAAAAAGCCCTGTTGCTCACCGGCCTCGAAACGACGACCCGGGTTGTAGGTATGGGCGATGCCGGGGCTGACCACCACTGCAAAGTCATCTTTCTCCTGCGAGCCTGGCAGCACCTGTGCGGGCGTGCCGTTGATGTCGATGATGTCGCGCGAGGGTCCGACATTGACGTTGGAATCGTACATCAGGCCCGCATAGATCGATGGCGTCCACTGATGCCGGCTCATGTTCCGCTTCTGATCTGCATCGATCTGGGCGAGAAAGGCGAGTACCGTGGTGCGCACGGCCGGGGGCGTATTCGGATCATCGGCAACGCGCTGCGCCTCTTCGCGCGCCTTGGGGTAATCCTGTGACAGGTAATAGACCCGCGCCAGTTCGAGTCGTGCCCGGCTCAGGCTGGGGTTGGTGGTTAGCAGGCTGGTCAGGCGTTCGCGGGCAGTGCGTAATTGATCCTGATCGATGGCTTGTATGGCCTGATCGAAGTCGTCCTGTATCTGATCGGCATGCAGCGGTGTACAGACGAGCAGCAGGGTCAGGAGCGGCGCTGGTGACAACCGGCGTAACAGCTTGCTTTCCATAATTCTTTTTGTTCTAGTCGCAAACACTTGTACACCTTACTTGATGGCAATCCGTAGCTCAAATTAACAATGTTGCGTTCTGTTAAGGCCCTTGTCCGGGTGATCGCCATCTGCCTCCCTGGTATCGGCCAGAATGCAGCCCATGCCTTTCCGGTGGATCTGTTTGGCTATACCCAGCAGGCCCAGGAGCGTCTGGCGGATTTTCCGCAGTGGTTGCGGGTTGTCGAGCGTCATCTGAGCGACGACCTGCAGGATGGCGACTGCAGTGCACGGGTGATCAACCGCTGTCATTTGACTGAATGGCGTCGTTTCATCGAGCAGACCCGCGGCCTGCCGGTGCGTGAGCAGCTCAAGGCCGTGAACCGGTATGCCAACAGTCGTGACTACGTGCTGGATCTGCACAACTACGGGGTCGAGGATTACTGGGCCATCCCCCGCGAGTTCCTGGGCAATGGTGGCGACTGCGAGGACTACGCAATCACCAAGTTTTTCTCGCTGCGCTGGCTTGGCCTGCCTACCGAAGATCTGCGGTTGGTGATCGTGCAGGATACCAATCTGCGTGTACCGCATGCGGTATTGGCAGTTGCGCGTGGTGCTGAAGTATTCATTCTCGATAACCAGGTGCAGTCGGTCCTCTCACACCGGGATGTCGTGCACTACGCACCGGTGTTTTCCATCAACGAATCCCATTGGTGGATTCATGTTCCGCGTGCGCTATGACTGACCAGGTAAATATCCGCCGGTCTGTTGCTGCAGCCATTCTGGCTCTGGTTGTGTTGGTCGCTGCCGGCGGGGTCCTCATCAACCTGTACATCGAAGGCGAGCGGCAGCGCGACCTGTTGCAATGGGAGGCGCGGCTGGGCCTGGTGGCAGATGGCAAGGCCGATGCGTTGTCCAGGTCGCTGGCTGCTGACCAGCGTGATCTGCGCGAACTGGCCAATAACGCTTCGCTGCAGCTCTACCTGTGGCAGTTGGTACGTGCGCGTCAGTTCGATCGGGTAGACGGCGTGCAGACCGAGTCTGCGCAACAGGCGTATCTGCGCAACCTGATGCTGGCAGCCGCGGAGCGCGGCGGTTATATGCCGGACCCTGTCGCCCGTGTGCCCGCCAACCTGCCATCTTCAGTCAGTTATGGTCTGGCGCTGCTCGATGCCGATCTGCGTCCGGTTGTGGTGACGCCGGGACTCGGTGAACTCACCGACAGTTATGGCGAAGTGATGCGCAGTGCTCTTGCGACTCCGGGCAAGACGCTGGTCGATCTGCGTCTCGACGCGCAGGACCGAGCGGTCGTGGTGATTGCGGTATCAGTGGCAGCAGTGTCCGGTTCCCTGACCGGCGGGGGTGCGCCCAACGGCGTACTCATCGGTGTGCGCAGTGCCGAGCAGGAACTGTTTCCGTTGCTCAGTCGCGGGCCGGCATTTGCCGAGGCCAGTGAGACCCTGCTGGTCGCCCGCCAGAATGACACGATCGTGTTCCTGTCACCGACACAGGATGGTGGTGCTCCGTTGCGTCGGAGCATACCGATCGAGCGCTCCGATATTGCTGAAGTCTCCGCGGTGCTGTCGCCGGGCAGATTTGTGAGTCTGGATAACTATCGTGGCATACCGGTACTGCAGCTCAGTCGGCGGATCCGTGGTCTGGAGTCTGCGGGCGAGCCTTGGGTGCTGGTGCAGGGTGTCAATGCGAAGGATGCGCTGAGCACGGCTGACGAACGCCGGCGTTTTCTGCTGGCTACCCTGTCCTTGCTGTTGTTCAGTATTGCCGCGTTGGCCGTGGCGGCATGGCGACACGGCAGCAGCGTACGAGCCCGACATCAGGCGGAAGAGTTGCGCCGCAAGGCGGCCAAGCTGCAGAAGCAGACCGATCTGCTGCATACGGTTACCGACAATATCGATGTACTGACCGTGCTGATGAATCGTGACCAGGAAATCGTATTCACCAATCAGGCCACTGCACGTGCGGCGCGAAGCAGCATTGCAGCAATGGTCGGCAGTCGGGTCAGCGCGATCTTTGGTGCCAATGTGGCCGGCGAGATTGCCACGCTCAGCGACGAAGCGCGCCGGCAGCGCGCTCCGCTGCAGCGGGTACTGCAGTTGCAGCTTGGCTCCGCGCTGGGCAGTTTTCAGGCCAGCTTCATTCCCGTCGAGCGAATCGGCGAGCGGCGGCAGCTGGTGCTGCTGGTGTTGAGCGATGTCACTGATCTGCGTCTGGCCGAGCAGCATCACGCGGACATGTTGCGCAGTCTGGTCAGTGCGCTGTCCGATGCTGTGGATCTGCATGACCCGTATTCGGCGCATCACGCGAACCGCATGGCCGAAGTCGCACAGGCGGTGGCCGCTGCGCTCGATCTGCCGGCTGACGAACAGGCGACGCTTGGCCTGGCAGCAACACTGGCCAATATCGGCAAGATCATGCTGCCGGGCGATCTGCTGACCAAGACCGAACCATTGACGGCTGCTGATCGCGAGCTGTTGCAGAAGCATGTCAATTACAGTCTGGAGCTGCTGAAGGGCCTGGATTTCGATGGTCCGGTGCTGGATGTCATCGCGCAGAAGCAGGAGCGCCTCGACGGCAGCGGTTATCCGCAGGGGTTGACTGAAGAGCAGATGAGCCTGTCCGGCAGGATCCTCTCGGTAGCCAATGCCTTTGTTGCGCTGGTCAGTGCCCGTGCTTATCGGCAGGGCATGTCCATCGACGATGCGCTGGCCGAGCTGCTGCGTGGTGCCGGCACGCAGTTTGACCGCCGTGTCATCGCGGCGCTGTTTCATGTCGTCGAGAATCGCGGCGACTGGTCGCGCTGGACCTGATCGCGAGCTGCCGACACGGCAGGATCAGTCCCGCTGGTAACTGATTTCCAGAAACAGCTCGCGGTCGCGGCCCGGAAAATAGCGATAGTCGCCAAAGGCGTAATCGGCGCGATCGGCATACAGCGTGTCATTGAGATTGTTGATGCGGGCTGTCAGGCGCCAGTTGCGATTGATCGACCAGGCCGTACGCAGGTTCAGCAGATTGTGGCCGCCATAGCGCTGATTCTCCTGTGCAGTCAGAAAGTAGCGGCCCTGATGCACCCATTCGATTTCCGCCAGCCACGGGTCCAGTGACCAGCCGACGTGCAGGCTGCCAAGCGTGCGCGGTGCCGTATCGATGTCATTTCCGGAAGTGATCGTCTCGCCGCCAGCTATGGTCTGGCTGAAAGCGTAGGTCTGTTTTACCCAGGTAGCGGCGAGTCCGGCATAGAGGCCGTTGTCACTGCGCGCTTCGATATCCAGTTCCGCTCCGATGTGCCGGCTTTCGCCATTGCTGACGTTGTAACGATTCGAGTCCTGCAGGATGTAGTGGTCCTTGTGCATGGCAAACGCTGCGGTCGAAACGTTCAGCTGCGCAGTCTGGTGGTGCCAGCCGAGTTCGATGCTGTCGATCGATTCTGAATCCAGGTCGGCGACGTCCTGTCCTGCCTGCAGGCGATAGAGTTCGGCCGCTTGCGGTGCACGAAAGCCACGGATCAGTGTGAGGTAGAGAGAGTTCTCTGTGTTCAGGTGAAACAGCAGGCCGAGATTCGGTGCGAGCTTTGTGTAGTTGTCACTGCGGTCTGCCGGGCGGTTGAACAGGCAGCCTGGTGTGCAGGCAGAACCGTCGTCGCGCGTATTTCCCGCCAGCATCCGGTTGTCGTAGTCATAGTGCAGCCATTCGAAACGCAGCCCGCCGCTCAGCGTCCAGCGTTCATCAAGCGGCAGTTCAGCCTGCGCATAGGGTGAGGCCAGGTACTGCCAGACATCGTAGTCGTAATGCTTGCCCTGCGGTCGGGGCGGGTTGCCGATCTCTGTGCCGGACTGGGTCTCTTTCAGGTAACCGTTGGCAATTTCGGTATCAAAGCCGGCAGTGACGCGCGCCGGCCCGAGCATCGTGTAGCGCAGCAGGGTAGCGCCGCCGCTGAGCTGTCCGTTTTCCTCTACCGGTTGTCCGGGCACGAAGTGCTGCAGAAAATCCATCTCCGAGCGACGCAGAAAGGTGAGCAGATTCCAGCCATCATCGGCGCGATTCGCGTCCGGCTGCCAGTTGGCATGCAGACGCTGGCTGTTCGCTTTGCGATAGGCATCCGGGTTGCTGTTGTCGTGCCGTAGCGCCGCGTCCCGATATGCGTTCTCACCGTAAATGAAGCCGGCGGTCTGCTGGTCCAGCAGGGTGCCGCTGAAGCCGACTTCGAGCTGGCCGCCGCGCAAGTCGGAGCCGTACTTGAGAAAGCCCTTGGCCTGGCTGTAACCGGAGGAGTCGCGAAAGCCATCATCGTGATCGTAGAGCATGCCGCCGATCAGGCCATCGCCGCTCTGTATGCCGGCCCCATCGCCCCAGAGCAGCTTGCCGCGCATGAAATTGTCGGGCCCGGCTTCACCGCTCGCATAAAAAACATCCGGTCCCGGATCCGGCAGCAGTACATTAAAGGTGCCGTGTACGGCATTTGAACCATACAGCGCCTGGCCCGGCCCGCGGATTACTTCGATGGCGTTGGCCAGTTCTGATACCGATTCAAAGGGCTCATTGACGTTGCAGAATCCGGTGGGCCGGATGGCGAGGCTGTCTTCAAGAAACAGGAAGGCACCGCAGGAGCCGGGTCCGGTGAGTACCGGTGAGCGGATCGCCGTGATGCTTTCCTGGCCGTTGCCGCGCGTGATCCAGGTGCCGGGAATCTGCGTACCGGTCTCATATATATGACCGGGGTTCTGCAGTTCGATTCGTTGCGCATCAAGGCGTGCGGTGTTGCCAGTCAGGTCGAGAGCCATTACCGGGTAGCGTGTAGCCGTGACCAGGATTTCTTCGGTCAGGCCACGATCCGCAGCGGATGCGGTACTGCTGGCAATGGCCGACAGCAAGACCGCCAAACGGCGGGCCACGCGCAGCCGTATGCAGAGCATTGCCGGGCAGCTTCAGCGCTGGATGGCTTCCAGGCGGAGGCTCGGTGTGTCGCCAATCCGGCTGAAAGGGTGGCGTCCTGCCATCTGTTGCAGGGCTGCATCGCGTGCATCGGCCGTCGCAAACCAGTGCTCGCGATGCCAGTCTGCACCGAGCACATCGCGCAATGGGTCAGCAGCGGGCAAGCCAACGCGGATGCCGAATTTCAGCGCGCTATCCGGGAGTCGGGGCGCAAGAAGATTGTGTTGATTGCTGATGTCCATGGGTTATCGATGATCAGAACTGCGTTTCTGGCGCAGCGTCTTCTACCGGGTAGGTCTTGCTGCCAGTCGTCGGGTCACTCGCCGGTCCGGCGGCTGGCTCTGCCGCATTGCTGTCCCGCCACTGCAGGCTCGGCGCCATGCTGGTCAGCGTGGCCAGTAGCGGTTTTGCCGCTTCGGGTGTGGGCAGGCTGGTATCGCTGAAGATCCGGTTGCTTGCGCCGTTTGCTTCACTGCCATACCACTCTGTATTGCCTTTTCGGTCGATGGTGATTGCACCGCCATCGATCGATATGCCGGCAAACAGGCCGCGGCTGCGGGCATAGCTGTAGATTTCTGCCTTGAATTCGCCGTCAGTCATGGCGGTTGCGGCGCGACCAACCGGGCCTGCCGAGATGGAACTGCTGCCGCCGAGGGTGAACTTGCCGCTGGCGATGTTATCCACGCCCCGCCGATTCTTGAAAACCAGTATCAGGTCGGCACCCTGTACGCCAAACTGGAAGCCAATGCCGACATTGCCCAGCCGGACCAGGGCCGGATTGCTCCAGCTGCCATCCGGATGCCTGACCATCAGTACGCCGCGGCCGTAACTGCCGCTCACAAAGAACCCGCCCTTGACGACGTTGGGGATCACCGCAACGGCATAGGCGCTGTTCAGAAGATTCGGCGGAATCGCCTGTTCGGGAATGCGCTGGAGGTCGGTCAGGATCTCGGTGGCGAACTGCACGCGTTGCTCGATATCAGCAATGGCACTGAACGCTGTGTTGCTGACGACGGTACTGAGCAACAGGGTGGCGATGATTCGGGCTGATCTGATCATGATGTGTCCTGCGAGTGATTATGGCTAATCTAACGCCGATCGACGCATCAAGTACACTGTTTTGCAGAAATCATGTTCAGTGATTGCCACGCGGGAGATTCCAGTTGCAACTGCCACCGTTTGCATACCAAAGGCCGGCCAGCCTCGATGAGGCACTGCGCATGCTCAGTACGGCCGGCAGCGACGTCGCGGTGCTGGGCGGCGGCACCGATCTGCTCATCAATCTGAAACTGCGCCTGGAAGAGCCTGCTGTGCTGGTCAGCGTGCGCGACCTGCCGGAGCTGGCCGGGGTGAGTCTCGATGCTGCCGATATGCTGCGTATCGGTGCCGGCGAACGACTGACTGACCTGGCCGAACATCCGCTGATCGTTGCGCGCTATCCGGGTCTTGCACAGGCAATCAAGGCCGTGGGTTCCCGGCATGTGCGCAATATGGCCACGCTGGGCGGCAATCTGTGTCTGCCGACGCGCTGCTGGTATACGAATCAGAGTGAAAACTGGCGCGGTTCGCAGGTTCCCTGCTGGAAGACCGAGGGGCAGGTCTGCCATGTCATCAAGACTGCGCCGAACTGTCGCGCAATTCACAGCGCCGATTCAGTGCCAGCTCTGATCGCGCTCAACGCCCGTGTGCTGTTGCGCAGTACACAGGGTGAGCGTGAGCTGCTGCTGGCTGATTTTTATCGGGACGATGGCATCGAGAGCAACGTGCTGGCTGCCGGTGAATTGATCGTTGCGGTGCTGGTGCCGCCGGCCCGCGTGCGTTCAGTTTTCGTCAAGGCAGCGGCGCGTACCGGGCTCGACTATGGCTATGCGACGCTGGCCGGCACGCTGACCGGCAGCAACCGGGCGCCGAAATCGGTGTTGCTGGTAGCCGGGTCAGTTGGCACCTGGCCGATCGTGCTGCACAAGTCGGCGCAAATCATTCTGGCCGAGGGGCTGACTGAAGCCGGTATTGAGGCCGCAGCAGATGCAGCCCGTGAAGATCTGGGCGAGGTGAGCAATCTGTTCACACCGCCGGGCTACAAGAAACGTCTCGTGCGCGGCCTGGTGCGGCGCGTGCTCAACGAACTGCGTCGGCAGAAACTGCCGGCCGCTGACTGATGGAACGGTACCGATGAACAGACAGCTGATCACCCTCGTCGTCAACGGTGACCGATACCAGGTTCCGGTAGCGCCACACGAAACCCTGCTGGATGTGATTCGCGATCAGGTTGCCCTCACGGGTACCAAGCGCGGTTGCACCAGCGGTGCCTGTGGCGTGTGTACCGTGCAGGATGCCGATGGCCGGGCCGTACTGTCCTGTCTCGCGCTGGCCATCGAGTGGGACAATCGTCCCGTGACCACCATTGAGGGTGTGGCCGGTGGCGATGAGCTGCATGCCATACAGAAGGCCTTTCTCGAATACGGCGCCGTGCAGTGCGGCGCCTGTACGCCGGGTCTGGTCATGACGGCCAAGGCTCTGCTGGATACGAATCCTGATCCGGACGAGGAGGCGATCAACGAGGCGCTGGCCGGCGCCCTGTGCCGTTGTACCGGGCACATCAAGGTGAAGATCGCGGTGCGTGAGGCGATCAAGGCCATGGCCGCCGATGCGGCAGCAGCGGAGGATGGTCATGGCGTCTAAAAAGGCCGATTTTGCTGTCGTCGGGCGCGATCAGCCCCGACTGGATGGCGCGCATAAACTCACCGGCCGCTCGCTGTTCACCGACGATGTGGTGCTGCCCGGGATGCTGCACGGAAAGATCGTGCGCAGTCCGTTTGCCCGTGCGCGGATTCTGAGCATCGATACCTCCGCTGCCCTGGCCCTGCCGGGCGTCAAGGCAGTGATCACCCATGCCGATGCGCCGAAGCTGTATGTGGGCATCGAGCAGCCGCTGTTCCGCCACGAGATCGTCAATTACATCGGCGATGAAGTCGCTGCCGTTGCTGCCCTGGACGAAGCAACCGCGGCCGAGGCTGCCGCCCTCATCAAGGTGGAATATGAACCGCTGCCTGCGCTGTTCAATATTCAGGATGCAGTCAAAGCCGATGCCTTCCTGATCCATGCCAAGGCGAAGGGGAATATTGCCTGGCAGCTGAGTCAGGATCTGGGCGATGTCGAGCAGGGCTTCGCCAGTTCGGCGCATGTCTATACCGACCAATATACGACCCATGCTTCGCACAACTGTTATGCGGAGTTCCATGTGGCGATCGCCGACTGGTCGCTGCCCGACAAGCTGTCGATGTGGACGCCAACCCAGACGGCGATCCTGTTCCAGAAAAGCCTGGCTGGCGCCTTGCGTCTGAGCGATGGTCAGGTGCGGATCATGAGCCTCAACACCGGCGGTGGTTTTACCGGGCGCACTGCGGTACGCCCGCATCACTTCATCGCCGCCGTTCTGTCACGCAAGACCGGCCGACCGGTGAAGATTCGTGCCACGGCCGATGAGGAGTTCATTGCCTGCCGTGCTGGTGGCGAAGTGAACTACAGCTTTCGCACCGGTGTGTCAGCTGAGGGCCGGATCAAGGCTTTCGAGGCCGATATCAGTTTCGATACCGGTGCCTATGTCGAATCGCAGATGATCGTGCTGACGCTGACCAGTTCGTACATACACGCGCTGTACAAGATCGAGGCTGCCCGTTACAGCGGCAGGCTGGTGCATACCAATAACATCCCGTACTACTTTCATCACGGTGGCGGCCTGGCGCAGATGGCCTTTGGACTGGGCCAGCATATGGATGCGCTGGCACGTGAGCTCGGCATGGACCCGATCGACTTCCATCTGCTGAACGGCGTGACCAAGGGCCACACCAGCATGACCGGTACGTTTTTCGGCAGCTGTGGTCTGGCCGAGTGCATCACGAAGACCGCGAAGCAGGTGGGCTGGAAGCGCAAGCACGGCAAGCTGCCGCCGCTGAAAGGTATCGGTATCGGCATCGGTGCGATGGCCTCCGGTGCCAAGGGTGTTTTCAAGCACGATACCTCGGCCGCCTTCATCAAGATCGTCGATGACGGCAGCATGTCGCTGTTCGTCGGTCTGCCCGACATGGGGCAGAGTTCGCATACCGCGATGGCGATGATCGCAGCGGAGGTGCTCGGCGCACAGCCGACCGATATCACCGTGATCTCTGGTGATACCGATGTGGTGCCGCTGGATGTAGGCGCGTTGATCCAGCGTGGTACTTTCAATACCGGCAATGCGGTGAAAGCAGCGGCGCTCGATGCCCGCAAACAGCTTGAGGGCCTGGCGGCCGCACGTCTGGGTGTGAAACCCGCGCAACTGATCTTCCGCGACCGGCAGGTTTACCCGAAGGGGCAGCCGGAGAAAGCCATTCCGCTGAAGAAGATCGTCTACGACACCCTGCATAGTCGCGAGGGTCGCTTTGTGATGGGCCGCGGTTTTTACAACTCACCGAAAGAGAGCGGCAGCATGGCCTACTCCTTCGGTGCGCAGATTGCCGAGGTATCCATTGATCCGGATACGGGCTTCGTCACCGTGGATCGCATCGTGGCGTCCCACGATGTCGGGCGTGCGATCAATCCGCGCATCGTCGAAGGGCAGATCGATGGCCAGGTCTTCAGTGGCATGTCGCAAGTGCTCTACGAAGAGACGCTGCTGGAAGCCGGGCAGGTGATGAATCCGTCGCGGCTCGATTACCGGCTGCCGCGCTCCTACGAGATGCCGAAGGTCGAACACATCATCGTCGAGAGCATCGATCCCTTCGGTCCTTTCGGCGCCAAGGAGGTCGGCGAAGGGCCGATCGTGTGTACCTTGCCGGCCGTGGCAAATGCAGTGGCCAATGCGCTCGGTGAACCGGTCAGGGAGATGCCGATCACGCCGTGGAAGATTCTGCAGATACTCGGCCGGCGCGCGAAAGGCTGAATCGCGCTTCAGCCTTTCGTGCGGCTCTGCATCTCCTGGACTTCTTTGGTGCTGGACGCAGACAGATCGAGGTCGATGAGCAATCCGTCGGTGATGTTGTATATCCAGCCGTGCACGGTCACTTCCTGACCGTTTGACCAGGCGTCGCGCAGTACATTGGTCCGGCACACGTTGGCAACCTGCTCGATGACATTCAGCTCGCTCAGGCGGTTCAGACGGGCTTCGGCATCGCTGAATTCATCAAGTGCTGCGCGGTGTTTGGTGGCCACGTCCTGCACATGCCGCAACCAGTTGTCGACCAGGCCGAGACGCTGGTCTTCGTAGGCAGCACGCACGCCGCCGCAACCGTAATGACCGCAGACGATGATGTGCCTGATCTTGAGTATCTGTACGGCAAACTGGATTACCGACAGGCAGTTGAGATCTGCATGTGCGACTACATTGGCGATGTTGCGGTGTACGAACACTTCGCCGGGCATCAGCCCGGTAACCTGATTGGCGGGCACGCGGCTGTCTGAGCAGCCGATCCACAGATACTCGGGGTTCTGCTGTCCGGCCAGTTTGCTGAAGAAGCCGGGATCTTGACGGCGGACCGATGCGACCCAGTTGCGGTTGTTCTCAAACAGCTTGTCGAGTTTAGGCATGGGGTCGGCTACCGATGAAGATCCGGCGGCAAGGTTGCCTGATCAGTTGACGCAATGCCAGCCAGCAGGAATTCAGTTCGGGTTCAGTGCCAGCGCGCATTCTGGTGCCATTGCCAGCATCCGGGCCAGCCTCGACAATGTCGCGCATGTCATATCCGATCCGGACCAATGTTGCGCTGCTGCTGATCGTTGGCTTGTTGGCGGTCGTCCCGGTGAGTGCCGCGAAGCCGAAATCCAACGATGCGGGTCGCGTCACGGCTGGCGAGACGCCTGCTGCACCACGTCCGGTCATCAGCAAGGATGCTGCGGTGGCGATGGTCAGGGAGCGTACCGGTGGCAAGGTGGTGCGTGCGGACCGCCGCACTGACAACGGGCGTGTTGTGTATCAGATTCGTGTAGTGACCACCGACGGTCGGGTGCGCGAGTATCGCGTTGATGCCACGACTGGTGAGATGCACTGAGGTGTTCTGCTGATGCGCCTGCTGATCGTTGAGGATGATGTCGCGCTGCGCCAGTCACTGGCGGCGATGCTGCGCGATACGGATTTCACCGTCGACGAGGCGGGAACGGCGAGTGAGGCGGAGTACTTTGCCGCTGAATTTGCCGTGCAGCTTGCCATCGTCGACCTGGGATTGCCTGATCGCTCGGGTGTGGAGCTGATCAAAAGGCTGCGGGCTGCACAGCACTCGTTTCCGATCGTGATTCTCACGGCACGTGAACACTGGCAGGACAAGGTCAACGGCCTGAATGCCGGTGCCGACGATTACGTCGTCAAGCCATTCAACATCGATGAGCTCAAGGCGCGCATCAATGCCCTGTTGCGCCGCTCGGCCGGGCATGCGCAGCCTGTATTGCGCGCCGGTCCGGTGGCGATGAATACCCGGGACCGTGAAGTGCGCGTCAACGATCAACTGGTGACGCTCACCGCATTCGAATACCGGCTGCTCGAGATGCTGGTCATGCGGGCCGGTCGGGTGGTGAGCAAGGGGGAGCTCACCGATCAGCTCTACGATCAGGATGCCGAGCGCGACAGCAATGTCGTGGAGGTGCTGCTGACCCGCCTGCGCAACAAACTCGATCCGGAGCGCACGCTTGGTCTGATCGAAACCATACGCGGCCAGGGTTACCGGATGCCGCGTCCGCCGGAATCCGGCTGAGGCGGACCCGGCATGTCGCGTCGCGGTTCGCTGAGTACCCGTCTGCTGGTGATCACCGCAGTGATGCTGCTGGCTGCCTTTGGCATCACCGTTGTGGTGCTCGATGTGGTGTTCAGGCGCAGTGCTGAAGCAGCACTGGCTGATCAGCTCGAGGTGCAGGTGCTGGCGCTGATCGGTGCGGCTGAACCGGATGAAGCGGGTAACCTTTCTGTGCCAAAGCGTCTGCTGGAGCCCCGCCTGCGTAATCCTGGTTCCGGTTTGTATACCGAGATTCTCGATGCATCCGGTTTGCCGCTGTGGCGTTCGCCTTCGACAGTCGGACTGGATTTGGCAACGGGTGCGACCCTGAAGGCCGGTGAACGTGCGGTGACCCGGCGCATGCTGCCCGATGGCAGCGAGGTCCTGCTGTTCGGGCTCGGTATCAACTGGGAACTGGGGCCGACCGCGACACCGGCTTTCCAGGTTTTCGCGGCCGCCGATCTGGCCGGCTATGAAGCGCAGCTTGAGCGCTTCAGACAGCAGCTGCTCGGCTGGTTCTCCGGCGTGATGTTCGTGCTGCTCGCGGCCCTGTGGCTGGCAATCCGCTTGGCACTCCGGCCGCTGCGGCGCATGTCCGGCGAAATCACTGCGATTGAAGCGGGTCGGCAGGCAGCCTTTGATGCAGATTATCCGCGCGAACTGGTCGGCGTGACGCGCGGTCTCAATGCACTGCTCGGCTCGGAGCGGCAGCGCATGCAACGCTATCGCACCACGATGGATGATCTGGCGCACAGCCTGAAGACGCCGCTGGCCGTGCTGCGCACGGAACTGGGTAACAGTCAGCCGGATGCTGCCACGCTGCGCGGGCAACTCGATCGCATGCAGAGCGTGGTGGATTACCAGTTGCGGCGTGCCGCCGCCTCCGGGCCGCGCAGTCTCGCTGCGCGGCCCGTCGCGCTGGCGCCACCGCTCAGTGAAATCGTCGCCAGTCTGCGCAAGATCCATCACGGCAAGACGGTTGATTGTGAGTTGCAGATCCCGGACGGTGCGAGTTATCCGGCCGAGCAGGGTGATCTCTACGAGATCTTCGGCAACCTGCTCGACAATGCCTGGAAGTGGTGTAACGGCCGCATCGTGGTGACGGTAGTCATGGACGGTGCCGATACGCTGACGATCAGTGTTGCCGACGATGGTCCCGGTATCCCCGACGATCAGACCGGGTCGGTACTCGGACGGGGTGTGCGTGCCGATCAGCGCGGTGATGTGCCCGGCCAGGGTATCGGGCTGGCGGTAGTGCGCGAAATCGTCGCGCTATACCGTGGCAGCGTGGCGATCAGCCGCTCGACGCTCGGTGGCGCGGAGTTGCTGGTGCGCTTGCCGTTGACGATCCGCTCCGGCAAGGCCGACTAGCTTCGGCGGCATCACAGTCCTGGCGGACGCTGGCTGTCTTCGTGCATCTTGATCAGGAAGTTGCGTACCGCCGGTTCGGCTTCTTCGCGGCTCATCAGGCGCTGCTCGGCCAGCAGCCGCGCCATGTCACGGATCGAGCGGCGCCCGTCGATCAGGCCCATGATGAAGGCATAGATACGGGTCGTCATGGTCTGCAGTTCAAAGGCCGGCAGCAGTGGTACGGGTTGTGTGCCGGTAATCAGCCAGTCTGGCAGCGAGCGATGGCGGGCTGGTTGCTGGGCAGTCCGTGTCTTGTCCGCAACGATGGTGACGACATTCTCCAGGCGACCGTGCCGGCTGGCCGGCGAGCACATATAAGGAATGTCGTCCTCGCGTACATCCGGTTCGGCAAAACCGCTGTCCATCACGATGGCAAGTGTTTCTTCGAGGCTGTAGCGCTGGCTCGCCATGGGCTGGGCAAAGCTGAGCGAGCCGAAACAGATCCAGCGACCGCCGGGCTTCAGCAGGTTATTCAGCCGCACGGCAAGCGTGCGGAAGTCTTCCGGCAGGATATCCACGACCCAGGGCGTGACGATCACGTCGAAGCTGCCGGCCAACAGTGGCGCGCGCAATGCATCGCCGAGTACCAGATGGAAACCGTCGCGTACCACTTCCGGTGCGACCAGGCTGCGCAGTACAGCGTGTTCGGCCAGCGTGCGTGGCGCAATCGGAAACTCCCAGAGTTCGGTAGGCTCGCCGGCCGTGGCGCGGCGCGCCAGCAGCGCGAGCAGGGGATTGAAGTCCAGTGCCAGCGTGAGGCCGATCGCATACTCCTGATGCAGATCGTAGGCGAGTCGTCCCGCGCCTGAGCCGAGCACCAGCAGGCTGTCGACGGACTCCCGCCCCGGCAGTGAGCCACCTACCAGCCTGAGTGTCGCTTCGTTTTCCTCATCGCCCCAGGCCCAGTCGCGATGGATGTTCGGATAGTAGGTGGTCAGGCCCTGGTCGCCGGGCAGTCGGGTCTGCAGGGCCAGATGAGTGGCAAGGGTGCCCTGTGCCTGATGAACCGCCAGCGGCGTGAGCAGTTCGCGCAGGCGTTTGATCTGGTCGACAGTCGCCCGGTTGAGCAGGCTCAGACGGTCGCGGGTCAGCGGTCGCAGGCGGGGATTCTGCAGTTCGGCCTGCAGTGCAGTGGCTTCCTGGTCGAGTTTTTCCAGCGTGAACTGCAGTTTTCCGCGCCACTCCGTCAGTGTGGCGGAGGGTTCGACAAACAGGCAGGGCACATCCAGCAGCGACGGGAAGTTGATGCCGCAGGCGCCACAGCCCCAGCTGCGGTCCGGATATTGGCGCAGCGACTGCTCGCAGCGGGGACAGGCCAGGTGGTCGGCGAGTGCAGGGGAGGACATGCGGCGATTATGGCACTCCCGCCGGGTCGTTACCGCTTCCTGGATCTGGCAAAGCGGTAATCCCCCCGGCTGTGAGCTGGC
>CAVOQT010000015.1:0-193803 GCA_963698405.1 uncultured Gammaproteobacteria bacterium | reverse complement strand
GAACAAATTCATGGAGGCGGAAGAACGTCAGGAACAGGTAGCCGAAAACGGCCAGATACATGCCTTTCAGCGCGGCCTCATCCGGTACGGTGCCAGGTGCCAGCTTGTCGCCATGGGTTCTATTGCGCGTCACGGAGCAGTTCCCGAAGGCTCTGGCGTGTTCGTGGACCACAGCGTGCGTGTGTTGGCAGCGTCACCAAGGTCCGTGAAAAGCGGTAGGCAACCGGGAAAGCCAGAGCTGCATCTGTTGCGCTCATGCCCATGAACTCGGGAAGGGTTCTGCCGTACATGGGCGAGATGCCGAGTGATGCGCCCCGGCTGATCAGCCACTGGGCCTGCTCCGTATCGCCACACAGGACTGGCAGCCTGTTCAGCCCCTCATTGGCAGCTGTCTGCAGCGCATCGGACGGGATCCGGAATTTGTTGGCAGGGATCAGTTCGGCCATCGCGAGGGTGCGTGCCCGGCGCGCAGCACACACGGAGTGCTGGGCCTGTAGCTGTCGGGCGGCGTGTACGAGCCATGGCCGGGCCAGGCGGGTAATCGCAGGCAGCGTTCTGAGTCTTGTTTCGCCGATGTGCAGAAAGGGCAGTTGTGCCACCGTTCCAAAAGCCAGGGGTTGCGTGGCGAGATTGTACAGGGCGGCCCGCAGGGCTGTACCCGTTGTGCTCCAGTGGCTGACTGGGAAGTGCGCGGTGGTGAATGCGGAGAATTCTTCGGCCTGCCTTGCCCAGGTGGCACCGCCACCCAGCAGTGTTGCCGGTTTTCCCCGGCCACGACTGACGACTACCAGGTCAGCGGCAGAGTCCACTTCCTGTCCTGGTCCGGCAAGGCTTTGCGCGCGGTCGTGAATCAGAGTGATCCGCGATGTTGCTGCTGTTTCCCCGTGCGCTGGTATTTCATGTCGCGTGCCGAAGAGGTCCACGAGTACGGCGATGGAGGATTCGGCATTCAGCTGGCTACGGAGTGCAGTGAGATTCATTCCGGTCTGATCGGTCGTGAGATCTGCAAATACAGGTTCCAGGCCGACGGATAGTGCCGCTGCAACGATATCCGGACAGGAGTAGGCCGGCAGGATCACTGACCTGCCCGGTTGATGTTGGTTGGCTGCAAAAGAAAGCGCTGCAGCAAGCGCCATGGTTCCCGAGCCGAATGCGCTCCAGCCCTGAAGCATGGGAGTGGTCAACTCATCGGCGCGAGTAGTTACCAGCAACTGCCGGAGAAGCACCCTTTCCCCAGCCGGGGTTTGGCGAGAAAATACCGTCACCGGGCGCATAATAGACTCTGGAACCGTCTTGGTCACAGTCAGACGATGCTCCATAACGATCTGTTAGTTGTGAAGTGTGCGATAGTTCACATCATTGGATCCCGGGGGCGGGGGATACTGCCCGCACCGCGACACAGGCCGCTGGGTGCGCTGTTTAAGCGGCTGGGTTCGGCTGATCAGCAAAAGGAGTTCCCTCTTGAGCAAGAGAAATCGTTTCTCGATGCCGGGTGCCGCGTTTTCCGGCGTTTCCCGGCGCAGTGTCGTCAAGGCCGGCATCGCCATCCCTTTCGCCGCGCTGCTTGCCCGCCCGACTGGCGTTTTCGCCCAGCAGGCAGGGTTTGATTACTATATTTCCCCGAACGGTTCGAACAGCAATGCTGGTACCGAAGGCAGTCCATGGGAGCTGACTGCGCTGCAATCAAAAGGTTCGACGATTGCTGGCAAGCGGATTGGCTTGTTGCCCGGAATCTATGTTGCCCCGTCCGGTGCCGACGAAGGCGACTATCTCCGTCCGGTGGTCAATATTGTCGGTGGCAGTTCTGCTGCTCATACCGTCGTTGAGTCTGTGGTACCGCGTGCAGCGATCATTACTGCCTGGAATGGCAGTGGTTACACTACCTATTCTCGAGCACCCATCGGCACGATTAATCAGTACGTCACCATACGTGGTCTGACGGTCAACCGACTGGTGCACAAGGGCATCATGATTGGCAACAGCAATGTCGTGGTTGAAGACTGCGAGATATACGACATTGATCAGCGGCGTGAGCCAAACTACGGTGTTGTTGACAATACTGAAGGTATACGCATCGAAGACTATAGTGGTGGTAGCTCACCATCCATGAGTGGCATTGTCGTCCGGAATTGCGAAATCCACGATATCTACAATGCACAGGGAACGGATACCTACGTACCGTACGCGGGCTACAATGCGAGCGGTATCAAGATCTACCGTACGCATGGTCTGCTGGTCGAGCACTGCACCATATACAACACCAGCGAGGGTGTATTTGCCAAGTCGTATGCGGGTGGAACGACCGTTCGCTACTGTCATTTTTACAATCTGGCATCGGCTACGCGCCGGCTCGGCGGCAATGCCAACACAGCCGGGCTTTCGACGTATGTGCACAACAATTTCTTCTACAACGTGTCAGAGTACTACGATGCTGAAGTTGATCAGGCTACGACGCACAACCTGCATATCTACAACAATACGGCGTATCTAAATCGTTCGCTGGATAGTGCGGGTGGGTTCTATCTGCGATCAGCAAGCAATGGACTGGTGCGCCTGTACAACAACATCGTCTATGTCGATACGAATGGAAGTACCAGCTATCTGGGTATCGGTGTCACTGACCGGAATAACAATCCGGCACAGTTTGGTGTGCTGGATTACAACTGCTACGGTGGCCAGTTGCGGAACTGGGCGTCGAACATGTACACGAGTCTTGCAACCTGGCGTACTGCGATGGCTGCCGCCGGGGGTGCCGAGGCGCACAGCGCTGCAGTTGACCCGCGGTTTGTGTCGCGTGGAGCCAATACGCCAGCCGACTACAAGCTGCAGGCTGGATCACCGTGTATCGGCGCCGGCCGCATCGGCGGCGTTGCGTCCGGATCGGCGGTTGATCAAGGTTGCTGGACTACCGGTGTCGTGCAGATCGGCAGTGATTCTGACGGCTCGGTTGTCAGGCCAAATCCGCCGATGTTGCAAGGTGTTTCGTAGTCTGCAGAGTGCTCATATTGCGGCGCGCCATCTGGCATGAACGTGCGTCGGGCGTTGCTGTTGGCGGCAGGCCTTTCTGCGGTTGCCAACTGTGACGCGCAGCGTGGCCGGGCCGCCCCGGATCTTCCATCTGATCGATGTCGCAGGAACGGGCGGCGCCGAGACCGTGTTTTGCCAGATGGTGCGTTTCTTTGATCAGCGTGACGAGAACGCGCTGACCGTATTACCGGGTCCGGGCTGGATCGCGGAACAGCTCACCGGGCTCCGCTCTGAAGTGCGCTTTGTTGCTTCGCGTGGTTCTTTCAGTCGTCGGTTGCTGACTACCCTCATGGACCTGATGCGGCAATCGCGCGCGAATATCATGGTAGTCCACCTGCTCGGTTCAGCTGCTTATGCGGCATTGACCGGTCTGTTGTTGCGCTGTCCGGTGATTGCTATCTTTCATGGCGCGCTGGACTTCGAGGCGCCCGGTCGGATGAGCGCCCTCAAGCGCTGGTTACTGGGTCTCGGGCACGTACATGTCGTGGCGGTATCGGCGGGTGTCAAGGAGGCGCTGGTCGCCTGGGGTCTGCAGGCCCACCGGGTACGGGTCATCGCAAATGGCGTGGATACTGCTGCATTTCAGCCGATGGCACGCTTGGCGCTGCACAATATGCTAGGACTGCCTGCAGAGGCCGTTATCGTTGGCGCGGTAGGCAACCTGCATCCGGTAAAAGGCTATGAGCTGATGCTGCAGGCCGCGGCGTTGGTGGTGCAAGGCAAGGGCAATGTTCACTTTGTAATCGCCGGTGAGGGTGATCCAACTTATCAGCGTGAACTGGAGCAGTTGCGCGATCAGTTGGGGCTGCAGCATCACTGTCACTTTCTGGGCTTTCATACTGCCGATGGCGCGCACTACAGCAGCCTGGACCTGCTGGTGTCAGCGGCGTCATCTGAAGGTCTGCCCCTGTCGTTTCTTGAGGCAATGGCCTGTGGTGTGCCGATTGTTGCTACTGCCAACGAGGGCTCAACACGTCTGCTCGATGACGCCCGGTGTGGTCTTTGCGTGCCCTGTGGTGACCCGGCTGCGCTTGCCGGTGCGATAATGTCTGTACTCGGCAATGCCGGGTTGGCCAGTGAGCTGGGTGAGCGTGGCCTGCAGGCCGTACGGCAGCGTTACTCGCTGGGCGCAACGCTCGACGAGTATCAGCGTCTAATCAATCAACTCATACAGACAGCCGGGTGAGAACTCGCTATTCCCTGCATTGCTGACGATTGATCAGGACTTTCGCAGCCCCAGCAGTTTGCCGCCAACCTGTATCAGTTCCCGCCACAGCGCCGGTGTTAACAGGCGTGCGGCGATCAGCCAGACCAGCACACCACTGCTGATACTGATCGCCAGACGCAAGGTGGCAGACGCGTCAGGCAGAAGCGCCTGGCTGCCAAGTACTGCAAGTGCCATGACGAAAGCGGGCAGCGCTGCAAGGAGCAGTTCCCGCAGGATGTGTGACCGATTGACCGGTAAGCAGCTGGCGACCGCATTCAGGCCGAGCAGAAAACCGAGTGGAATCGAGATGGCCCATGCGACGGCAACCCCCGGCAGCCCCCAGTGCGTACTCACCAGTAATATGATTCCGGACACAACCAGAGTCTTCAGATTGTAATAAAAGGTCTGTTCGGGGCGACCGATACCCTGCAGTACGGCGCCTGCAAAGGTGCCGGACAGTCGCAGGGGCATGACGACGGCCAGTATCTGTATCACCAGCACGGCAGCTTGCCATTTGCCGCCCAGTACGACGGTCACCAGGTCTTGCGCAGTGAGCGCAAGACCCCAGAGCACCGGGAAGCTCACGATGGAGGACAGACGCAGGGATTTGCCATAGCCGTCAGCCACCTGTGCAGGCGAATCCTGGAGGCGAGCGAAGGCGGGAAGCGCGATCTGGTTGGTGATCTCTGCAACTTTCGAGACCGGCATGAAGGCCAGTTCCTTGCCGACGGTTAGCAGGCCCAGGCTGGCATCACCGAGTTTTCGTCCGACGATTAGGGCATCAATCTGCGTGTACCAGTACCAGACGGTCATGTTGGCGAGCAGAAAGCCAGATAGTCGAAACAAGCCGCGCAGCGGTTCAAGTGCGAACAGTGGCCGTGGTATCCCACCCACGTAAAGCTGCATCTGCAGCGCCCGTGCAAAGCTGCCGGCCAGAGTGCCGAGAATCAGTGCCCAGGCGCCGTAACCGGTCCAGGCCAGATACAGCGTCGTGATCGTGGAGATCAGCGAGGAGGTCATGCCCGCGAGGGAGATCTCCCGGAACCGCATGTCGATGGCGAGCAGGGCGCGCGGGACGGTAGAGATGCCAATCGCCAGGAAGAGCAGGGCACTGGCCTGCACCAGAGGGATGAGCGCATCATTGCGGAAGTAGCTTGCAACCAGTGGCGCCATGCCCGCCATCAACCCGCAGAGGGCGATGCCCGCCAACATCGACGCACCATAGGCCGCGCGAAGCACCAGCGGGTCGGCTTCGCGGCGGCTGATCAGCGCTGTGCCCAGCCCCATGTCACCAAGGAACAGCAGATACCCGGTGAAGAGCGTGGCCATCGCCACCAGACCATAGTCTGTGGGAGTGAGTAGCCGCATCACGACGATGGTGGATACCCAGGAGACGATCTGCGCAAAAGCCCGGGCGGCAGTCATCCAGCGTAATGATCGGTATACGTCGTCGCTCACCGGCGGGATTGTAACGGAGAGTGGCACGCAAGGCTGATGCCTTGCGCTTCGACGCGGTCACACTTGTCGCATCTGGCCGCGTGATATATTGCCCAACGCAAAGAAATATCGTATTTCGCGGTACCCTCGCAGTGGTTTATGAGTGCGTCGATCAACTTTCACAGGCTTGCCGGCGAACTTTGGCGAAACCGTCAGCAGATCGTTTCGGACTGGTATGCCGACTGGTTCTCGCCGGCCATCCTTGCTGCGTTTCCCGGTGAGTTTTCAGCCAGTCCGCAACAGGCGGCAGTAACCCGGGAATTTCTCCTCCCATTGCTGGGCCTGCTGGTCCAGTACGCACGAACCGGTGAGCAACTGTTCCGCGAGCAGTACCTGTTCGAGTGGCGGCGCCATGCCCCTCACCGTGAGGGCCAGGAAGCGCTGCAGGCCTACTTTGAGACGCTGGTGCCGGTACATGAGCGGGTGCTGCTCAGCCAGGTGTCCGGCGATACTCGCCAGCCATTTGCAGACTGGCTGACTGAATTGCACCAGCCTTTATGCGCGCCACCCGCAGGCGATCGAAATACCCTCCGGATGCTGATGGTTGGCGATTGTGTGATGGCGGGTATCCAGGTGTTCCTGATCGGTCAGATGGCCAGACAGGGAATTGAGCTGGATGTGCGTTACTACTACCTGTCTGCACTGATGGGCGCCGACATCGACCAGGATGGTATATCGGCTGCGATCAGAACCAGCAAGGTTGATATCATTGCCACGAGTTATCTGACCTACAAGGGTATCCCGCTCTATCGCTCGCTGATGGAGGATGCTGGCAAGCACTCAGCGGAGGAGAAGCGCGCGCTGGTCGGGGCGATTACGCAGTATGTTGCCAGTCATGTCAGCCAGATCCGTGAACTCACCGATGTTCCGCTGTTGCTGCATAACGCATCTGGCTTGCCCTTGAGTCGATGGCGTTCGCGCCTGCCTGGTCTGTCACCATTGACACGGGCGCAGCAGGATGCCCTGCATTTTGTCAATACCGGGATCGGCCGTATCGCTGCTGCAACCGACAACTGCTTCCTGATTGACGAAAATGTCCTGACTGAACCGAGAGGATTGCGCAGTGCGTCCAGGGTGCTGTTTCCGCAGCGCATGTTTCGCCACGCCCAGTTTCATCTGATTGACTTTGAGCGGCTGGCATCCATTGAGTATTCCGCAATCGTTAGCGATATAGCGCGGCTCTGGAAAACCAAGCTGATCCTGGTCGACTTTGATAACACCCTGTGGAGTGGCGTTATGGCTGATGGTCCGGTGGAGCATCATCGCGATCGTCAGTTGCTGCTGAAGAAGCTGTCAGAACAGGGCATTCTCCTCGCCGCAGTCAGCAAGAATGACGAGAAGAATATCCGCTGGGAGGAGATGTTGCTGGCCGTAGATGATTTCGTTGCCCGGAAGATCAACTGGAACCTGAAGGCGCAGTCAGCCCGGGAGATTGCTGCGGACCTTAACCTGGGCATCGATTCGTTCCTGTTGCTGGATGACAATCCGGCTGAACGTGAGCTGCTCAGGCAGCAGTTGCCCCAGATTCCGGTGCTTGATGCGACATCACCGTCTGCCTGGGTGGCTCTGGGACGGCTGTTATTTATGCCGAATACCAGGGACACAGAGGAGGCGCGCCAGCGCAAACAGCTCTATCGGCAACAGGCCAGCCGGCAGCAGACGGTTCGCTCAGGTGCCGACTACCCGGCGCTGATGCGCACTCTCGAACTGAAGGCGATGGTCGGTCCGGCAAACAAAACGGATCTCGACCGGGTTGCAGAGCTGGTACAGAGAACCAACCAGTTCAATACGACGACCATCAGGTATGGGAAGCACGAGCTCGACGGCTTGCTTCGGAGTGATGACGCGCGGCTTGTCGTCGGTGAGCTGTCCGACAAGTTCGGCGCACTGGGACTGGTGTGTGTGGCTATCTTGCGCCTGACGGAAGCGGAGGTATTGATCGAGAGCTTTGTCATGAGCTGTCGGGCGATGGGCTTTGGAATGGAGCAGGTGATGCTGGCCTATATCGTCCGGCTGTGTGCCGGACGGCCGCTCATAGGTCGCTTTGTTCCCAGTGGACGCAATGAGCCCTCGGCGAGCTTGTTTGCCAATGCCGGGTTTGGTCCGGTGGAGGAGGGTCGGTGGCTGCTGCCAGCACGCACGCAGCTCTCGATGCCGGAGTGGATTTCTGTCGTGGAGCGCTAAGCGGGTATTTGTTGATCAGAGAAACGCGCGGTTGTCATAGTCGCGCTGGATGATGCGTCCGGGGTTTCCGAGTACCAGGCAACGCGGCGGAATGTCCTGGTTTACCATCGCGCCGGCGGCGATGGTGGCACCATCGCCGATGTGCACGCTGGTGGTAATCGTTGCGTGTGCACCGATCCATACCCCGGTACCGATGACCGGTCCGGGCCCGTCTGCCTCAGGCCCCAGACTGACGTGCTGCTGGATCGCGCAACGTGGTCCGATCTGACAGTGTGCAACCCGGATCTTGCCAAAATGGCCGATATAGAGGCCCGGGCCGATGTCAGCGCTTTGTTCCAGAAAGATGCCATAGGCAAGGCGAATAAAGGCCACCAGTAGCCAGTACACTGGATAGAGGCATGCGGCGAGGAGCCAGCCGGGCAGGTGCTGGCGCAGCCTCGCGAGCCAGCGCCCGAAGCGGTAGACGAACAAGGCCTGAAGGCCGAAGTTGTCGCCCGCAAGCCGTAGCCAGTCGCGGATACCAAGTGTGGTGTCGGCGCGATGAAAGCGCAGTACATCAGCGCGGATATGCGCAAACAATCAATTGCCCCGCACGGCTGCGACGTATGCATCCGCGTCCAGGTCCGGCTGTTCGCGTAACGCGGTGTTGTCAAACTCGCGCAGTGCCATGCGCGCCGGATTGCCTTGCATGACGACGCCGGCAGGTATGCTCCTGGTGAGTGCAGTACCTGGCAACAGGGTTGCGCCATCGCCGATGGTCAGCGATCCGTAGACCACGCAGTCCGCACCTATCCAGACGTTGCGGCCGATCTCGGGCAGTCCACCGTCAGCCAGACTCATGCCGATGGTCGTGCGCGGGCCGACGACCGTACCAGTACCCATTTTTTTTGCGCCAAAGATGAGGCACCCCTGATCGGGCATGCAGACGCCGCCTTCAATATCGCTGCGCCCGAGGATATCGCTCTTGGTAGATACCTTCACCAACCACTCCAGGCTGCTCAGCGGGATACCGATCAGGCGCAGGCGCCAGCTGCCCCGCAATGGGCCGGTCCAGCGGCTGACCCACCAGTAGGAGATGCGATGCACCAGCAGTAACCACAAACCCCGCGAGATCAATAGCAGCCAGAGACCGGAGAGCCAGCGGACCGGCTTGCCTGGCCATCGGCGTCGGTGACAGAGACCCAGATCAGCTGAGAATCGCGCCATGGTCATGGCTATTTCACCGGGATGGCGCCGATGACCTTGAGGAACTCTGCCGCGGCCAGAAGTTCGCCGCGCTCATTCAGATGCCCTCCGTCATCGGTAAGCGTCGGATCAAGGGCTTCCACATCGCGGCCAGCAACCTGTACTACCGTATGTATACCGCCGCCATCGGCTTCAACGCGCGCCAGATCGAACAAGCGATTACCGGGCTTGTAGTGCGCCCGAACGAGCTGGTTGAACTCGGCGCGTCTGGCATTCTCAATGTACTGCGCCGGCTGCTTTCCCAGCAGGCGCTTGATCCAGGCTTTCGGGCCCGTCTGTACGGCTGCCAGCGGCGCGGTGACTGCGACGAATCGCGTATCCGGATATTTCTGACTAAGGGTATCCAGGCTGCTGATATAGGCCTCGGCTACCTGCCGGGCGTCGGTCTTTGTATTGAAGTCGATGTAGCAGAGTTTCATCAGCGCGATGTCTGCGCCGCGTGCCGCACCCGCATCCATTGCAGCCGAGAAGTCGCTGATTTTCCCCAGTGGATCCTCGTTGCGACCGATATTGAAATGGGTGATGCCGGTGCCAGCTGGTGCGCCGCGTTGCTCGTGAACCGGCAGCGTGATGCCGTCCCGGCGGGCGAGCTGTTCCACGCCACTCAGAATGTTTGTGCCGACTGACTGGTGGGCAAAGACGATTTGCTTGCCGCTTAATCGGGACCAGTCGATGGCGCTTTGTGGTGTTGTCATGTTTTCCTCCTGCGGATTGCAGCCACTAAGCACTATCAGGCTCAGCACAATCCATTTCCACGGGGTGTTCATTTTTCTGACCTCTGGTGCGGTGATGTCCTCGATAGTGCAAGTCGACGATAGTTGTTCAACAGCCCCAGTGCCCGTCCGCAATAAAAGGCCGTAGCCACTGGAATCATCCGCAGCAATGTTGCGAGCCGGTCATGGCGGTGAGCTGCCTTGGCGCTGGACATCAACAGTACCGGTAGCGCCAGCAGCAAGCCAGCAGCAGTCCAGCCTGCAGATCCGGACCATGGCGTAGTCAGAACTGTCAGCAAACCGAGCGCGTATGAGTGTGTCATGAGCAATTGTGGCTCACGCCAGGTCTCAGCGACATCGAGCTGATAGCTCCCATGCCAAAGCTGCCGGCGTGCGACAGCACGTAGCGTCCGCGGATAGCCCAGATGTATCACCCAGCTTGCCTCTACCGCGAGTACCTTGAGGCCGCAATCGCGTACCCGGCGACAGAAGTCGTCGTCTTCCCCGGCGGAAAGCTGTTCATTGAAGCCGCCGAGTGCGGAAAAAAGTTCCCGCTGAACGACCATGCTGCCGCCTGGCAGGGCGGCGCCTTCGGCAGTCGGCGCGGCTGTCGTCGCTGCCCAGGCACGCTGTACCCATGTGCCCTGAGAATCCGCGAGATAGCCGCCCCCGGTGACGCCGATTCCCGGAGCTGCCAGAGCAGTGACAGCAGCGGATAGCCAGTCGGTGCGCGTTACGCAATCGGCATCCAGGAAAGCCAGGATCTGGCTGCTGGTCGCATGTGCACCACTGTTGCGCACCGCACCCACCCGGCCCTGCGGGTGCGAGAGCACATTGATGCCGTGCGCCTGGGCAATCGCTGCGGTCGCGTCAGTCGATCCGTTGTCGCTCAGGATGATCTCGATATGGTCGGCCGGATAGTCCTGCAGGGCCAGCGCTTGCAGGCATCGGCCCAGGTAGTCCGCCTCATTCCGGGCCGGTATGACGATGGCTACCGTTGGTATATCAGGCCGTTCGCCATGGCTACTCATGTTGCGTGCTGTTTCTGGTGGTCATTGATACTGCTGTACAGATCAAGATATTGCGTGGCACAGTTTTCAGCCGACAGCCGTTTTCGTATTGCGGATATCTCCACCGCGAACTCCGGATCTGGGGATGAAGCTTTACGCAGGGTATTCTCCATGGTTGTTGACAGGGCGCCTGGCGAAAAGTCCCTGGCGAAATGAATCATCCCGCCGCCAAGAATGGTATCGATCTCGCGGGATGATTCGATGGGTGTGCTCACTACCGGACAGCCGGTACAAAGTGCTTCCATGATGGCCAGGCCCAAACCCTCATAATCTGAGCTCAATACAAACAGGGCTGTTTTTTCGTAGAGTGTGGTCATGTCGGTCACCTGACCGAGCAGCGTGACGTGCTTCTCAATCTGCAATTTACGGATCATATCCTCCAGCATCCCGCGCTGTGAGCCTTCCCCGGCGATCGCAAGTTGTGCTGTGGGCACGGCATGCAGCAGCATTGAAAAGGCCTTGAGTAAACGTGGATAGTTTTTTTCCGCTTCCAGCCGGCCTGCCGCGACGACAAGCAGATTGCCGGGATTGTGCCGTATGGACATTGCGTGAATCGTGCCCACCCCATTGTAGATCGTCAGCGCTGGATCAGGCAGCTGCCACGGCAGACTTTTCGCAACCGTGTTGCTCACGCACACGACTGTAGAGGCTGTGTATTTGAGTATCTTTCCTTCGATCTCGCGCTTGATCACGGAGCGCATGTCCCGTGCAGAGAAATATGGATACGGCGCGTGAACGGTTCTGACATGGCGGACGCCACTGTTGCGTCCGGCGGCAGTCAGCAGGCTGGGAAGCATGGAATGCGTGTGCACGATATCCGGACGTAGCGCGTCAACCATGTTGCGGTATCCGGTTGCCGTCTTCAAAGGATCGTGACGAAGGTTCATATGGGTCAGAGAGTGGGCTTCTCTGCCGGCGGCATCAATTGGCGCGATCACATCGCTCAGATAGAGCAGATGAGTTTCAATGCCATGCTGACGGAAGCAGGGCAACATCGAAGTGACAAACGTTTCGATCCCGCTGCCGGCATTGGGCAGTACATGCAGGACTTTCATGTCCGAAGTCCCAGTCGCCGACGCACTTTCGTGGCCAGAAACCGCAGCTTCAGTTGTGATTCACCCTGTGGAAGGTGCATCAGGAAGTAGAGCGCCTTGCGGAGCTGCAGTGCCCGAAGCTGGTTCCGCTGACCAGAGCGCCCGTCAAGCAGCTGTTTGCAGCGCAAGTCCAGAGTTCGCAGAAAGCGGGTCTTGTGATCGTCAGTCAGGAGTTGCAGTTCCATGTCTGTGGTGAGGCGGAATGGCAGCAGCGTGTCCAGAATATCGCCTTCTGCCGGGATATCGGCCAGCAGTGCAGCCGCACTGGTCAATGCCGGATGCCAGTGCAGATCGAACAGGCAATCGCCGAGGCCGGAAGCAACCAGGCTGTTGCCATGGCGAAATACCGGCTGAAAAACATGACTGTGATGAACCAGGATCAGGCGTGCACCGGCGCTCGAGAGTGCATCGATCGTGGACATGGTTTCAGGGTCCGGCAGCAGCCGGCCTTCTTCGCCCGCATGGAGGGCTATGACAACACATGCACCGGTCGCGGCAAGGCTGCTGATCTGTTCCAGCAGTGCACCGCGCTCCGGTGCCGCATAGCTGATTGCTGGTGTCCGCCGGGGGTCAGGCACAAGCGAGGCGCCGAGGAGAGCAACGTGGAACGCGCCAAATGTTCGCATCACCGGTTGGGGTAGTCCGCTTTCGTCGGCGAGTCCGACGACATCAAGCCCCGCCTGGCGGCATGCCTCCACCGTGTGCCAGAACGCCTCGATGCCATGCTGCAAGGAATGATTGTTGGCAACACTGACCGCCGTAAAGCCGGCTTCACGTAGCGCTATGGCCCAGTCAGGCGGACCGCGAAACACCCGGCCCTCAACCGGATCAGGCACGTTGCTGTGCAAACTGAGTACCCCTTCGAGGTTGCACAGTGCGATATCAGAATTTTGTAGCGCTGGTGACAAAGCCTTGAGCGCCTGCCGGCGCTGTCTCGCGGACAGTGAACCGGCACCGTGACCGAAACTGAAATAGTGATCGCCGGGGCAGACATCCCCGACTGCTGCCAGCCTGACCATGGACCGAATCATCAACTGACCTGATGTGTCTTTGGCAGCAGGCTTTTCACCGAACGGAACTTGCCGTTTGCTTCCTTATCGATGCTCTCGACGAACTCGATGGTAATGCGAACATCAGTGCCGATTCTTTCGGTGAGATTGCTGACCAGGCCCGCGCCGTTCACCTGGCTGCGGTCATCACTGACGATGCGCACCACAACCTGATCCCGGGCCGTCTGCAGGATCTGGCTTTCACGGATGCCAGTCACGCCCTTGAAGGCCGGGTCGAGACGTCCGACATGGCGGCCGGAGGGCGTGATGATCACATCATCGATGCGACCTTCAATCGATTCCACGACCTGTGCCTGTCGTCCGCAGGCACAGGAGATGTCGGAGAGTCGGCCGACATCGCCGATCAGATAGCGAATCAGCGGCATGGCGGGATTGATCAAGCCGGTCAGGCACAGTTCGCCCATCTCGCCAACCGGTACTGGTGCGCTATCAGCGTCGACGATTTCAACGATGCCGTACTCCGGGGCAACATGATAACGACCGTGCTCGCACTCGGCGAAAAACCCGGCCATCTCGGCGCTGCCGTACTGGTCGCGCACCGGACAACAGAACACCTCTTCGATGGTCTCCCGCTGGGAATCCAGCAGGGTTTCCGAGGAAGTGACGATCAGCTTCGGGTGTATCCGGTGCTGCTGCCCGCGGGATTTCAGGAAACTGGCTATCCGGTAGACGGACGAAGGGTATGAGTCGATGAAAACCGGCTGCCTTCTTTCAAGTTCACGGATGTATGCGGGGATATTTGCATCGCTCAGGTTGTATGAGGAAAACAGCGTATCGTGCATGGCGGCGTTGCGCCGCCATGGCGTATTTCTGCCCCGGCCCGATGCACTGAACAGCCGGCCGGCGAAGGTTGCACTCTCATCAAAGGGACTCACCCCGTGCCAGCCCAGGAAGCGGGCGAAAAACGCATAGTTGCGCTGGATGGCGGTGCTGGTCGTAGTGACTTTCAGCGGGCTGCCGGTTGAGCCGCTGGTCTGGATCTCAACGGTGGCCACTGCTGTCGCCGCGACAAACTGTGCCGGCATGGCCCGCAGTCTTGATTTCGGCAGAATCGGAAATGCAGCAAGCATCTCTTCAGCGCTCATCGATCTGAACCGGGCTGGATCCAGCCCGCATTGCTGCTGGTAGTAAGGCACGGTGCTGACCGCATGGCTCAGCATTGATCTGAGGAGGCGCGTCTGTAGTTCGGCAAGCTCGGATGTGCTGTAGCAGTCACTGCGCTCGAGTTCGGCACGGATACTGCGGAACTCGCCGCCATATCGCTGCCGGCGCAACTGCCAGCCATACGCGCTGATTGCGCAGTTTTGCAACCAGACCGGACTGCTGTTCAGAAGTTGTGTGGCAACTGCGCTCACCATGGCTGTGGACCTGTAATCAGGTGGTCCCTGCGGCGATGAAGGTCGCGTGCAGAGTCATGGTGGAGAGAATGCCGACGAAGGCCATGTTGTCACCAAAGCCGATGGCTTTGCCGCTTCGACATTTTTCGACCAGACGAGCCACTGCAAGCGGGTCGAAGTAGCCGGCATCGCGAACCCGGCCCGGTTCAAGCATTTCGACAACCAGCGGGTGCGGTTGCCCGGCGGCAAAAAAGCTCTGGCTGTCTGGTGAACGGTAGGGCTGCTTTACCCGCGCACGGATCTCGTCCGGCACCCAGGGTGCCACAGCCTGCTTGAGGATGTGCTTTTCCCGCAGTCCGGACAGTTTGCTCGAGGGCGGCAGGCGACAGGCGAATTCGATGACGCGGTGGTCGAGATAGGGGAAGCGGCCTTCGATGGAGTTGGCCATGGCCATCCGGTCGCCCTGGGTGCTGAGCAGGTAACCAGACATCAGCGTGTGAGCCTCAATGTACTGATCTCTGCCCAGCGGTGGCCAGGCCGGGGTGACCCGTGGAAACGTGCTAGCCAGTGCTGCGGCTGCATCAAACTTGCGGGCCTCTTCACGCAGATCTGCCGACAGGAACTGCAGACTGCGCTGCGTCGTCCGGATCCGCGGCAGGTGGGCGAAAGCGGTGTGTTTCGGGTCCTCCGTCCCGGCGGCGAAGAACTGCTTGGCGAAGGCCTGGCTGCGGGTCGGTGAGTTGGCCAGGTAGGGATATAGCCGTTCAAGCAAACGTCCGCGCCATGCCGAGTCAGGATTACGTGCAATCCAGCGCCGAATCTTCGCCTCGCGGAACAGGTCGTAGCCGGCGAATACCTCATCGGCACCTTCACCCGTGAGAACCACCTTATAGCCAGCCTCCCGTACCCGCTGTGCCAGCAACATCAGGGGCACCGGTGCTGTGCGTACCATCGGCGCCTCGATATGCCGAATTGCCTGACTGAAAGCCGCAGCGATGTCGCCGTGTTTGCAACAGAACTCGGTACGTTCGACACCCAGCGCTTTACCCATCAGGCGCTGGAAATCACCCTCGTCGAATTCGGCATCCTCGAAGGTCAGCGAGAAGGCCCGCACTGGCTGGCGGGTGATACGCTGGGTAATGCTTGTAATCGCGGATGAGTCCAGCCCGCCGCTGAGGTAGGCGCCGACCGGGACGTCGGAGCGCAGCTGCAGGCGCACGGCGTCCTCGAGCAATGCGCGCAGTTCCTCGACGCGATCCTGGTGATTGCCCCCGGGAGGAGCCGGGTTGCTGAAGTCCCAGTCCCAGTAGCGTGTGATCCTGCTTTGCGTGCCTTCGATAACCATCAGATGCCCGGGGGGCAGGGCATGTACCCCTTCGAAGGCGGAACGGCCTTCCAGGGGGCACCAGTAACTGAAGGTTTCAATCAGGCTCTGGACATCCAGGCGCGGCGTCAAACTGCCTTCCGCCAGTATCGCCTTGACCTCGGAACCGAATAGCAGCCGCTGCCGCGACCATGCGTAGAAGAGTGGCCTGATACCGACCCGGTCGCGTGCCAGTATCAGGCGACGTGCCGGTGCGTCCCACAAGGCGATCGCAAACTGTCCGTTCAGATGCTCTACAAAGCGCTCACCGAAGTCCTCATAGAGGTGCACCAGCACTTCGGTGTCCGATGTGGTGTAGAAGCGGTGGCCACGCGCCTCCAGTTCCGCTCTGAGTTCCAGGTAGTTGAAAATCTCGCCGTTGAACACGACCGAGACCGTGCCTGATTCGTTGTGAATGGGCTGGTCGCCGGTGGTGAGGTCAATGATGCTCAGGCGCGCGTGTGCGAGGCCGATGCCGGGCGCCAGGTGGTACCCGAAACCGTCCGGCCCACGGTGCCGCAGGGTATGAATCATCCGCTCGAGATCCGGCCGCTCTGACGGCCGCTCCCCCGGCGGAGAAAAGATTCCGGCGATTCCACACATCCTGCGGGACCAGCCTGCTTCTCAGCTGTCCAGTTCCGGTACCTCGCCTGCCAATACTGGCGGCATATGCAGGTAGCGGGTTGTCTGGCGCTTGGCGCGGATATCGGCATAGACGGCTTCAGCAGTCGCTTCGTCAACGCCAATGGCCGATGCCAGTTCGCGCGCCGGCCGATTGTGATTGAGTGCCCACAGGGCGATATCCATCTGTGCATAGGGCAGGGCGAAATAGAATTCGTCCTGACCCTGCGCGAGACTGTAGGTGTCGGTGGTCGGAACCGCAGCACACACGCGTTCGGGCAGACCGAGATGACGTGCCATGGCATAGACCTGGGACTTGTAGAGATGAGCGATGGGCTTTAGGTCGGCTGCTCCATCGCCGTTCTTGACGAAAAACCCCTGGTCATACTCAAGCCGGTTCGGAGTGCCGACGACCGCATAATTCAGGCGGTCGGCATGAAAATACTCGAGCGTCTTGCGAATTCTCTGTTTGAAATTTGTAGCTGCGACGATCTGCAGATATGGCTTGAGTCCAAGTGATTCCTCGATCACTGTGCCGTCGGGCGCCTGGGCGATAATTCTGAAGTGGTTGATCCGGCCGCTGATTCCACCAGAAATGACGATCTTCATGCGCCAGCCTGTGGTGTATGTCGGGATTACGGAGCGTACCGCCTCATCCCGCCAGCGATAGCAGCCGATGGCTTCGAGTGTGGCTGCGATATTGAAAGTTTCAAACTTGACGCCCAGATGACGGGCGAGAAGTGTGGCGCGTACCGCGCTGTCATCCGAGGAATCCTGTTCGGGCAGGATCAGCCCCAGGATGCGGTCTGGCCCGAGTGCGCGAACGGCCAGCGCAAAGGATACCGAGCTGTCAATGCCGCCGGAAATGGCCACGACCAGGCCGCGTCGATGCAATGTCTTCGCCGTGATTTCGCGCAGTCGGGATGCGATGCGCGTGGCTTCCTGTTCCAGATCAAGATCCAGTACCGTAGCGTCTAGGGTGTTCAATGGACTTCCTTCGTGCTTGTGGTCGGTTGCGGGGAAGATAGTTCAATACGGCGCAGTTTCCCGGAGGCGGTGCGGGGCAGGGTGGCAACAATCTGTACCTGTTTGGGGATCTTGTAGCTTGCCAGCATGTCCCGACACCGCGCCTTGATTCTCTCGACGCTGATGTCGCGCCCCGGTTCCGGTACGATCCAGGCTGCGATCGTCTGACCGAGCAGCTCATCATCGATTCCCGCTACGGCAACTTCGCTCACCCCTGTCAGCCCGGCGATCACCTCCTCGATTTCGCCGGGGTGGACGCGATGTGCACCGGTTTTTATGATATCGCTGCGGCGACCGACCAGAAACAGGAATCCCTCATCATCGAGATAACCGATGTCGCCGGTTTTTAGCCAGCCGTCGACCAGTACTTCGCGAGTAGCAGTCTCATCCCGCCAATAGCCCAGCATGACATTGGGCCCGCGGACCCACACGTCACCGGTATCGTATGGCTTGAGTCTGCGGCGCTGCTCGTCACGGATTTCAATCTCAACGCCGGATACCGGTATTCCGGCTGAGCCTGGTTTGTCACGCAGCCGGTCCGGCGGTACGTAGCTGAGACGGGCGGTTGCCTCAGTCTGGCCATACATGATGAAGATCTGGGTCTGCGGCAGCGCTCTCCGCAGCCTGTCGACCAGTGTGGTTGTCATCGCGGCACCGGCCTGCGTGACGTAACGGAGCGAGTCCAGCCGCATCCCCGCCAGATCTACCCGCGATAACAGCAAGGCGAAAGTCGAGGGTACGCCCGGGAACCCGGTAACTCTCTCTCTCACCATGGTCTCGGCAATCACATGCGGGAAGACCAGGTTTTTCTCCAGTACGATCGTTGCGCCGACTGCCAGATGCGTGTGCAGTACCGAGCTTCCATAGGAATAGTTGAACGGCAGTACGGAAAGCACACGGTCTTCGCGTGTCAGTTCCAGATAATTGATGATTGCGGCAACATTGGCGCTGATGTTCCCGTGCGAAAGCATCACCGCTTTCGGGTGACCCGTGGTGCCGGATGTGTAAAGCAACATGGCAAGATCGTCAGCATTCAGTGCTGCTGCTGCGGGGGCTGCGGTATCTCCGGCAGCTGCGAGGTCAGCGATCATTACCGCCATCATGTTGCTGGCTTCAGCTGCGCCGGCAACAGCATCGAGATCCCGGTAGCCTGGCTCACAAACGATAATCCGTGCACCGGCATGTTGCGCCAGAGCGCATGCTTCCTGTCCACGTGCCTGCGGATTGAGTGGCACGATGACGCCGCCCACCAGCCAGGTTCCATAGACCAGCGCTACCGCCTGCGGGGAATTTGATAGCAGCATTGCAATACGGTCACCGGGCGATATGCCGTATTTGCAGAGACGGCTTGCAACAATGCAGGCCATTTCGTAGAGCTGAGCGTAAGTCAGTCTCTGGACGCCGTCCACGATGGCCAAAGATCCGGGTTGCTCCCGGGCCTGTCTTCCTAATGTTTCCGGCAGCGAGTCCATATCGATGGTGCCAACTGGCTACTTGGTGCGCACTCTGTCTACAAAGGCCGCGATGGCGTCAATCGAGTCAAAATTTTCGGGAGTCATCTCCTCGTCACTGATCTTGATCGAAAACTCTGTTTCCAGAAAGACAATGACCTCAAGAATGCCCGTCGAGTCGATCACACCCTGGCCGATAAGGGAGGCATCGTTGCTTATCGCATTCGCATCGTCGGTAAACAGGAAGTTACTGAGGATAAAGTCCTTGATTCGCTGCTGTTCGCCCATGCGTACTCCAGAGGTCAGTGTCAATCAGGCCGCCATTATCACCCGAATTCAGGTCCTGGCGGTGCGAACTCATCCCCATAATTCCCATCGGCCCGCACCCAGGACGGCGGCCGCGACAAGCGCGTTGCTCGTCATATGCGCAGCAATGGCGTCGCCTAGGTAGCCGCGCCGGTAGAGCGCCAGCGCAAAGCCGGCCCCGGCCAGTGCTCCCGCCAGCCAGCTGTCATGCATCAGGCCAAAGAGTACTGAAGACAGCAGGAACGATAGCCAGGTGAAACTGCCCGGCTTTACGTTCTCGAAATCCGTGGCGACCAGTTTGTGCAGCAGATAACCCCGGAAGGCAAGTTCTTCTGCGATTGGCACCGTAAACACGGAGCCCAGGATCCGAAACACGATCCAGCCAGCTGAAAGCCAGCTTGGCATATTCGCCAGAGTCGAGGTCAGCGTTGTCCCGGAGCTTTCGTCATCGGGAACAAGCAACAGCCAGATAACACCTACTGCGATGCCGATGGCCACGCCGTGCCAGGATGGTTTTTTCATGAGCAGTTTGTAGTCGCTACGAAAATACCAAAGCACTCCCGCTGTCACGATGACGTTAACCGGGTAGAGATAAGGAAAACCGCTTGAAGATGCAGCAACCAGCATGGAACTGGCGAGCAGTGCCAGCAGTGGCATCAGTAGCGATGGTGCTGAGCTGGTGTCTGCAGGATGCTGGCCGTGGGCAGTTCCCATCCCAGCCGGGATGGCAAGAAAATAGCGATGGGCAAGAAAAATCATACCAAATGCGACGATGCTGAAAGCAATCCAGCCCGCCTGCGAGTGGAATCCGTCGATGGCAATACTCGGTGAAATGAATGCGCCAATCGAGACCAGTATCACGATGCGCAGGATGTTGGTGACCCAGATGATGGTGATGCCAACCGGAAACAGCAGCAAGGCAGCGGGGAAGCGCAGCTCTTTTCTGAACAGCCAGAGATACAAAGCTACAAATACGGTTATTAGCGCAATGCCCTCAAGACCGGAGCACGCTGGTGCAATTTCGACCAGAAAGGAATTTACGCCGAGAATTGCTCGTGTCGGGTCAAGATAGACGTCTGCGTAGACGGCTGACAGCAGGTTGTATGTGCACCACAGAGTGATCTCGGTCAAGGGCGACCAGAGTTCCTGTGTCAGCTGACCGCCAGCCCATGCAGCGGATCCGGCGATTGCTGCCAGAGCGGCTGCTGCCTTTTCCCGGCGCGCCAGTCGCAACCATATGCTGGCGGGGGCGATTGTGCATAAAAGACAGATGAGCATCACGGTGCCGGCTGTTAGCCAGCCAGCCAGCCAGCCTGGTGAGAGCCCGGAACTTCCGGCAGCTGGCCCGAATACCGGCCATGACAGGCCGATAAAGAGCATAAAAGAGGCTGTATGGCCTGCCAGCCATGGCCACCAGCGGTATCCATCCTGATTCAGCAAGTCCCTGATGACAGATTCAAGTCGTTTGCTGATGATCAGCAGCAAGGTCGCTACGAAAGCGACGATGAACGAACCGACGGAACCTACCGAGACGTTTTCATTGACTGACCGGATGAACTGGGCAACCGGCCCGGACTGGGTGGTGAGTTCAGGAAAGGCGAGAAAGAGCCGCGCGCTGGCCAGTTCCGTGACCATCAATATGGCTACTGCAAGCCAGCGTAAGGTGGTCAAATTTGTGCCAGCGGGCAAAGGTGATTGGCCCCGCAGCGAGGTTTCCTCCTGCTCAGGCATTGGAAAACCAGATCAGCCTACAACGCACTGGGTCGGTAGCTGAGTGACACCAGATAGATGTTCTCGTCGTATTCGTAACCCGTATCGCCGGAGCGATCTTCCCAGCGCCCCTCTATGCCGAGGAACAGGGCTCGGCCGATGCGCCAGTCGAGGCGGGCACTGTAGCGGTCGGTCTTGTCGCTGCCCTGACTGGCATCGAAGCTGCGATCTTCGTGATCGATCGCGACGGTTGCCTCCAGGTGTGCCGTCAGGCGGCGGGTTGCTTCTGCACCGAGTGACCAGCGATCGCGGTCAAGGCCGACGGTGTCAGGGTAGGACTCACTCCCCACATCACCATACAGTCGTAGTCTTGTCCGCGGACGCATGAAGCGCAGGCTCATCGCGGCGGTATCGTTGCGCATCGCCTGTCCTGACAGCAGCACATCCTGCGTGCCGCCAAGATCGGTGCTGCCAAGATTGTTGCCGTCACTCACGCCGTACGCAAACTGGTCATCCGCATTCTCGAATTCCGAACTGGCCTCGAGTTCCAGAGTCCACGACGAGCTTAGCTTGCGCATCCAGTTGAGCCGGATGAGCGCAGTCTGGTCAGTCTGGTCTCCGCCATCCAGGAAGCCCACACCGAGATCGGCCGTCAGGGTCTGGTTGGCACCCCTTGATTCCAGGCGAACGAACACTTCCTGCTGATCGTAGCCGGGATTGTTCTGTTCATCGAAATCAACGTTACTGGCATTTGCATTCAACGACCAGGCTACGGATGGCGATGTACGCCGTACAAGGGCGATGTCGCCGGTGATACGGCTATTGTCGACACTGTTATCGTTCTCATAACTTGCATCCTGGTAGCGACCGCTGATCACCAATTCGGTCGATCGGCCAAGTTGCAGGCGCAGATCTGGTCCGGTTGAGAAAATATTGACGTTTTCACGATTTTCCGGTGTTGAAGGAGCCAGCGGATCACTCAGTACTTGGCCGAAGGTATCGTCCATAGCCCAGCTAAGGGCTTCGCCGATCAGTCCGACGCGCAGTTCTGCGGTGCCGGAGCCCAGAAACTCGCTGTCGTACGTGTTGTCGAAATAGTCACGATAACTGCCCTGTACGCGTAATCGACCATCTACGCGTGAACCATCACGCGTGAGATCGATGTGTCCGCCGATACTGCCGATGGTGTCGCTGATTTCGTTGTTGTCTACCCGGGTGGCATTGTCGGTGTGACCGACAGTGGATTCGATGCTCCAGTCCAGATCAGCAGAAAATGCCGGCAGGCTGAGCAGTCCGGATGCCAGGCCAGCAATGATCGGATTCAACACGCGGTTGTACATTTTTGGATTCCCCCGTTGTGCGCCCGGCCGATTGGCGTAACATCATGTCGCCGGCTGCTTGTATGGGCAGCATTGTATGGCGATAAACGCCAAAGAGGGGAGTATCGCGGGATCCAGCTGGCCCAACCGGGGCCGATGTTTTACAGAATCGTCTTGCTGGCGATATTTGATGGTTCGCTTTCTGTACCGTCGGTGCGGAAGGCCCGCATGGTGAAGTACCAGGTGGCCGGAGAGAGGTTCTGTACCACATAGCTGGTCAGGCCCGGGTTGCTGATCTCTGCCATCTGGGTCAGATTGGTCGGACTGGTTCCGTAGTAGATGCGATAGCCGGCCAAGGTCGGTCAGCGGTGAGCCATCGGTATTCTGGGTCGGCGGGATCCAGGAGATCGTTGCGGTACCGTTCGCGACCTGCGTGACGGTGATCGTGAAGGCGGCCAGTGCGACTGTCGTGGTGCCGTCGCTGACGCGGATGACGATGCCCGCATAAGAGCCGACGTCAGCGCCGCCGGTGTTCCATACAGGCGCCCGGTGACTGGTGTTGAACGTCGCCCAGGCGGGCTTGTTGCTGATCGAAAAAGTGAGCGTGTCGCTGTTCGGGTCGGATGCCGAAGGCTGGAAATTGTAGGCCTGCCCGGCAATGATGCCGGTGGGCGGTGTGCCGCTGATCGTCGGCGGCAGATTGGTCTGTGCGGTGGCAGTGCCTGGACCTGAATCGAAAATGCCGGCAGGGAAGCGCTGGCGGTGCCATCGCTGACGCTGATGACGATGTTGCTGTTGGTGCCGACGTGTTGCTGGCCGGAGTTCCGGTCAGCGAGCCCGAAGTCGGATTGAAGGATGCCCAGGTCGGGCGGTTGGAGATCTGGAAGCTGAGCGTATTGCCATCGGCATCGGAGGCGCTAGGATGAAACGTATAAGCTTGCGCCGACCTGGGCAGTCGTCGCGGGTGTTCCTGTGATCTGAGGCGCCCTGTTCTGGCGGCGGGGGGCGGTCTCAGTGTTTCGAAGAGGCTGTGCTCGTGGAACCACCACCACCGCCACCGCCACCGCAGCCAAGACTCAGCGCAACGGCGCTGACAGCCAGATATCGGGCTACGATTTTGCCGAAATGGTATCCAACTGGCCCCATCTGCCCATCCTCTTTGCGTTCTGCCAAACGCTGCGCCATGTATCGAGGGGATGGTCAGAAAGGTATGCGCCCACAACAGCACGACGGCTGTGGTGGTACAGAAAACCTTTACTGGCAACCCCGCTATCATGGGCTTAAGCCCGAAGACCGGTAGCTTTGCGTCCCCGCCTTTCGACGGGTTTGCCCTTGCACGCGGCCAGTAAACCGCATGAAGTCGAGCTGCGCAAGCACTTAAGTGACGGAGGATTTTACATCTTCACAGGGCAAGTCTCACGATTTTTTACTATGGTCGAAATTGCTGTATCGCATGCACTTTCTGGCCTGCTGATGTTTCGTCTTGCAGGCGTCTGTTTGAGTCGGTTTTCGGTCAGGGGTGAAAAACGGCGAGAATCAGCACAGTAAAGCAGGTTTCTCAATCGTATACTCACTCGAGTAAATGCTCGTTGTATGCAGGGCAGCAACGCAGGAGAGCCCCCCATAGATGACTTCCGGTTTCCGCTGCGCGCTGAGCTTATGACGCTGTTTCGCGCTGGTAAACGTGGCCACGGCAACCCGATGGCCTTTCTGGTTGTGGCGGATATCCTCGCCGCGACGCTGGCGTTTTGCCTGGCGATGTTGGCTGCGCTTTGCGTTCAGCGGCGCGACTATCGAATGGTTCATCGAGGCCACGCCATACCCAGCCAGTTCCTTTGTTTTCTGGGTCATGGTCGGCATGCTCGCGATGGGGCTCTACCGGGTGCGGCAGCGTCCGACCGGTGGCGAAGCTCGTCGCACGAGTTCTCCTGGCCGTGTTATTGGGTAGCCTGGCCAATATCCTGTTCTTTCTACATGGTGCCCGACTTCTTTGTCGTTGGTCGTGGCGTGATGGCGCTGGCCATGCTGATTGCCTGCGTCATGCTGGTTGGTGTCCGTCTCGTGATGCTCCGCCTGATCGATGACAATCCGGTCAAGCGACGGGTACTGGTGGTCGGTGCTGGTGATTTTGCATCCAAGATCAGCATGCTGCGCCGCCGTTCCGATCGTCGGCGTTTTGAAGCAGTGGCATTTGTAGCGCTCGATGGCGACCGGCAACGCGCGGCAGAACTCGGTATCGAGCCGATTATCGATGCTGCTGATGCGGTGAATTACAAGTTCGATGAAATCGTTGTGGCGCTGGATGATCGGCGTGGCATGCTGCCGATGGAGTTTCTGCTGCAGTTCAAGCAGCGTGGCGTACCGGTAACTGACCTGGTGGATTTTCTGGAGCGTGAGACCGAGTACCTGGATCTCGATATTCTTCGTCCCAGCTGGCTGCTATATGAGAAGAGCAGTGAGACGAGCCTGATCTACCGGCTGCTCAAACGGGCATTCGATGTTTTTTTTGGCCTGGTTCTGCTGATTCTGACGTTGCCGCTGACCCTGCTGGCCGTCGCTTGCCATAGTCATCGAAGATGGTATTGGTGCGCCGATTTTCTATCGCCAGACCCGGGTGGGGCAGGCACGGCAGCATCGTCAGGCTGTACAAGTTCCGCAGCATGCGGGTTGATGCCGAGCGTGACACCGGGCCGCGCTGGTCTACTGCCGGTGATGACCGGATTACGCGTACAGGCAGGATTCTGCGCCGCTTCCGTATCGATGAGCTTGCCCCAGATGATCAATATCGTCAAGGGTGATATGAGCGTCGTCGGGCCGCGTCCGGAGCGTCCCGAGTTTGTCGAAGCAGCTCAGCCGGCAGGTGCCGCTTTACTACTACCGTCATGGGGTGCGGCCCGGGCTGACGGGCTGGGCGCAGCTCAATTTCCCGTACGGTGCATCAGTGGCAGATGCCCGTGAAAAACTGCAGTACGACCTGTACTACATCAAGAATGCCAGCCTGATTCTTGATCTGCTGATCTTGCTGCAGACCGCCGAGGTGGTGGTATGGGGTCGTGGAACCAGCATGGCCGGTGTGGCGCCAGATACCGATCGACGGGGCAAGGCAGCGACAGCCGATCAGCCGAGTGCCTGATTGCGCCGATATTGGGGATCGTTGCTGCGCTGACCGGTATCGTCGCCAGAGTCAGCAGTGGCTTTTTCCAGGAACTCTGTGCGTGGCCGCTGCGTCATGCTGGCGTTCAAGATAGAACACCACATCGACACCGCCAAAGCTGATGATGTCTCCCGAGCGCAGCAGGGCTCGCCCGCGCGGTTTCTGATTGACCAGGATGCCATTCCGGCTGTTGAGGTCTTCGACAACATAGATGCCGCCGATGCAGTCGATGAGGGCATGCCGGCGGCTGACCTCCTTGTCGATGATGACCAGATCGTTGGCGTTGCTGCGACCGATGACGAACGGGAAACGTGGATGTCTCAACCTGCTGCGAGGAGCTGCCCGGACCGGTAGACCATCAGGCTGACATGGCCATCCGGTGACTGCTCCCGGACCGCTTCCGGTGCGTCTTTGTCCTTGTCAGGCCGCTTTTCTTCAAACCACTGCCAGCGCAGTTCGTGGACCACATTGTCGATGACTTCAATGTTGACCCGTGCGCTGCTCATCGACCATGCATGCGGTCAATGCCGTGTCGCACAAGGTATTGATCAGCCGCGGTATGCCAAAGGTCAGGCGATGGATTTCCGGCAGTGTATCGGCTTCGAATATCTCATCAACATTGCCGCCAGCCACCTGCAGGCGGTGCCGGATATATTCGAGGGTCTCAGCTTCCACCATTGCATCCAGTCGCTGCCTGAGTCGTGCGCGCTGCCTGAGCTGGGTCAGGCCTGGCGCATCCAGCAGATCGTCCAGCGAAGGCTGGCCGGTAAGTACGATCGAGACGATGCGCCGGTCGCTGGTGTCTATGCAGGACAGGAGGCGCAGTTCCTCCAGTGCCGAGCTGCTGAGGTTCTGTGCTTCGTCAACGATGATGACGACATGCTTGCCGGCACGGTGTTGTTCCAGAAAGAAACTGCGTAGCGTGTCGAGCAGCAGAACCTTCTTCCTGGTGTAGTTCGGCATGCCGAACTCTGAAAGCAGGGCCTGCAGCAGCTCGATATCGCGACAGGGTGGTGTGTACGAGCTTGGCAGTCACGTATTCCGGGACCAAGCTCCTCGATTACGGTGTTCAGGATGGTGGTTTTGCCGATCCCGATCTCGCCAGTGATGATTACGAAGCTGTCGCGGTTCATCAGGGCAAACCGGCAATTGGCCACCGCCCGGGCATGCTGCGCGGTCATGAAAATGAATTTCGGGTCCGACGTCAGGTCGAACGGCCGGCACTGCAGGTGAAAGAACTCTTCGTACATTCTGATCCGTCATTCTGCCTGGCGATAAAGCTGACCGGTCAGTGGGCTGTACCGGTGATATTAGTCCCGAGTATAGCCTGTGAAGCGTGCCTGGCTCACGGTCGGCGATAGCCGATCCGGCTCTGGTCGCGGAGAATACGCTTTGCCAGCGCCACCGGACTCCGTATATCATTTGCGCCCGCAGAGGGCGATTAGCTCAGTGGGAGAGCGCTGCTTTCACACAGCAGAGGTCGAGTGTTCAATCCACTCATCGCCCACCATTTTTCGCTAGCGCCGGATTCCCACGCCCTTGTAGACCAGGGAGAAGAACAGGCGATTGTTCTTCTGCTTGCTCCACTGTTGGCGTCGTCGTCGTTGACGGAATAGGCATAGCGTTCCGTATAGCGGACAGCGTTTCGGTCAGCCGGTAGCGCAGGGTGCGTCATCTGCCGAATAGTACACTCGGTCCTGTCGGCCATAATCTCCCAGGGCGGAATCGCTCGTATAGAGCAGATTGACCGTGCCATTGAATCTCCGGCTCAGTATCCCGGTCGAAGTTCAGGCGGAAAATTGTCCGAGACCACTGAGGTCCCGTTCGAGCGTGGTGCCTGTGACTGGCTGTAGTCGATGGTCGTCGTCATAACCTCGGAAGTCCTGGCGAAGCGTAATGCCGCCAACGAAGTTGTTGCTGCTCTCGCTGATCGAGCATTGCCCCTGGGAATCCAGGAGTAAAGCCCGGTAGGCAGAAAAATCCGAGGAACGGGTCGTAAAACGGGCTCTAGGGCAACGTCCTGGTTGCTGTGCGAACTGCCCAGTGTGACCGTAGTGGTCATGGTCGGGGTGAGCTTGCGCTCCACGGCGACCGTGGCGCCCTAGCGAATCGGTGATGTTCTCGGCTGTTGAATAGGGGTCCGTGGCCTTGAACTTGCCGCCATTTGCCGACAGCAGTACGGAAGTCTTTGCGCTGATAAGCATGATATCCACGTGGCCTGGAGGCTGCTGTTTGTGTAGTCGTAATAGCCTGCCTGTGGGCGATGCGTCGTAGGTGATATCGCGTCAGGTCAGCGGTGAACTGCAGTGAGTGGCGCGGCGAGAGCACATAGTTGAACGATGGACCTGAGTGACCAGGTCTCCTGGGAGTCATCCGTCGTCTGCCCCGGTGTTGCGGTGTTGAACTCGCTGGTCCTGATGCCATTGTCACGGTAGCCGACCAGCAGGGCTGCGCTGGCGATATCCCACTGGTGGGATGCATTCAGGTCAAGTGAATAGTCATCGTCATCCAGATCGATCATCCGAGCCGGTGTACTGGTAAGTACGGAAACGCGGTACCAGCGTGACGATATCGCGTGGTGTCTTGTATGCGCCATCCAGACGAAAATCGGCAAACGCGCCGGTAGCGCTGTCGTAGCTTCTGTGTTTCAAGCCGGTTGTACGGATTGGTTTCAGTGGTAATTCCGCCCTCGACGCGCGGTACCAGTTCCCAGTAGGCCAGAGCAGGCGCGGATGCCAGCAGGCCCGACAGAGCTATCGTCAGGGCAGTAGTCGTGGATACGGTGTGCCGGTGGCGCATCGTGCTTTCAGATCCTGACTGTACTGTCGACTGGGGAATCAGGGTACAAGGACGGTATCGCCGGGTTTGAGGACGATGTTCTGCTGCAGCCGCTTGCCTTCGGCGATGTCGCTGTAGGCAAAGGTGGTTGCCGTCTGTGTCATGCCCTCACGACGCAGGATCTGGATGTTATCCAGCTTGGCAAAAGGCGTCGTACCCCCGGCCATGCTCAGTGCCTGAACGACATCGACATAGCGATTGATCGGAAACTCGCCAGGTCGGTTGACCTGTCCAATGACGTAGACCTTGCTGCCGCGGGGTTCGAAAATCGAGACGCTGACCACCGGGTCTGGAATATATCGTGCGATCTGCGCTGATATGTCAGCGCGTATCGCTTCAATAGTCCGGCCCTCGGCGCGGATATCACCGGTCAGCGGGAAGGAGAAAAAACCATCGGGACGCACCACAACCTGCTTTTGCAGGTTTTCCTCTTTCCATACCAGTACTTCAAGGACGTCGCCCGCATTGACCGGGTAGGCGCCTACCTCCGGTCCGGCAGTCGCTGTCTCTTGTGCGATGGCGGGTTGCAGTACCAGGCTGTACAGCAGGATGAGCAAGGCTGAGGCAACGCTCGCCCGAATGTTGTGAAACCGCCGTGTCATGCCGTTACTCCTGATAAAGGTGAAATGCGCTGCGGATAATGCATCCGGTCTTATGTTAACCGCTAGTCGCCGTTCGGCTAAAGCCTTACAAACCCGTAACGCGGTGCCTCGACGAGTGCCATATATAGTCTGGCCAGTCTAAACGTGTTTTGGATCTGCGGCGATGCTTCGGCCTGTGAGGGCCATCGCAGAAATCGACCGCCGAGGCGAATAGTGTCACGCTTCGGGACTAAAGATAGCGGCACTTTGATCAACTGACTGGGTACCACGCAAGCTTAAGGCATATGTCTGTTTATCACATATCCCTGGTCGCACTGACGGCAACGACGCTGTTGATCGTGCTGTTGCGTCCCCTCGCCGTGGTGACGGGGCTGGTCGATATCCCCAACGAACGAAAGAGTCATCAGATTCCGACGCCTCTGGTCGGTGGGCTGGCCATCTTTGCCGGCCTGGTGGTGGCCTTTCTGCTGACTGTTGCCGGTGGCGAGTCGCTGCCGCTGCGTGAAATCCTGAGTTTCTTTGGTGGTGGCCTTCTGCTGGTAACGGTTGGCGTCGTCGATGATTTCTTTGATTTGTCACCGATGGCGCGCTTTGTTGCGCAGATCTGTGCCGCACTGCTGATGATCTTTGGCGCTGGCATCGTTCTTCAAGATCTTGGCGGGATGACCTTGTCAGGTCAACTGCTGAGCAATGGGGGTCTTGGCCGTTCCGTTCACCGTCTTTGCCACCCTGGGTGTGATCAATGCGCTGAATATGTGCGATGGTCTGGACGGATTGAGTGGCAGTCTTTCGCTGGTCTCGCTGGCCGGATTGCTTGTTGCCGCCTGGCTCTGGGGTGATGTTGCTGATGTCATTCTGCTGCCGCTGCTTGGTTCGGCGGTTGTCGGGTTTTCTGCTTTTCAATCTCCGACTTCCCGGGCCGTGAGCGCGCGTCCATATTCATGGGTGATGCGGGCAGCATGTTTCTGGGCTTCGCGCTGACCTGGTATGCGATTTCCCTGTCACAGGGCGAGTCCCGGGTGATCAGTCCGGCGGCAGCTTTGTGGTTTCTGATGTTGCCGATCTTCGATACCGTCACCATGATGTTGCGCCGGATCCTGCGTGGGCGCTCACCGTTTTCGCCGGACCGGGAGCACCTGCATCATGTGTTTCTGCTGGCCGGTTATACCGTCAATGAAACAGTCGGCCTGATGGCTGCAATTGCCGGCGTTGGTGTGCTCATCGGTCTGGCCAGTGTTTACTGGCAATTGCCTGAGTTACTCGTCGCCGGCGGCTTTCTGCTGGTCGGGCTGGGCTACTTCTGGCTGATCATGCACGCATGGCGGGTGATGCGTTTCCTGCATCGTTCCATCTGCCGGCGCAGAATCAGCGGCGATCGTCGTCGGGGGCAGGATCCGAACTATGCGGGGCCGGAACGGCGCAGCGTAGCAGACCGACGCCTCGGCTCTCATCAGGTCAGTGCGGCGCCACCGGTCAGGCCTGCGGTGCCAGTGCGTGCGCCAGCACTGGCGACACGGCAGCGCGAAACCTCAGGTCTGTCTTCCTGAGTTCTGGCCTGTACCAGCGCGGTCTAGCCACGCACAGCTGAGTACCAGCCCGGCAACTCTCCGGTACGCGCCACACACCATGCCGAGCGTTGCAGCGATGCGTGGATCCTCGCCATATACGGTAAATCGACAGTGGGCCGGATCGATGCGGATCCCGATGGCGTGAAATTCCAGAAACAGGCCGGTTACCGGCCACAGACATTTGTAGACGCTTTCCTTGGCGCTGAAGATCAGTTTGGCAGCAGCGCGTGGTTGTGGGGCGCAGGCTGTCAGGGCGGCTTGCTCGTCGTTGCGACACACCAGGTCTAGCAGCTCTGCTTCGAGTGGCTCGGCGCTTTCCACGTCGATACCCAGTGAGCGGATTTCTGCTCGCCGGGCGACAGCGGCAATGGCAATTTCGTCCGTATGCGAGATTGAGCCGATAATTCCCGCTGGCCAGACCGGTGCCCGCCCCGGGCCGATAGCCAGCGCAACCGGCCCATGCCCGAGCTTTGCCAGCGCCTGTCGGGCGCAAGCGCGGCCGGCCGTGAATGCGCGTTGCCGCTTTCCGCTCATGCCGACAGTAGCGGCCAGTTCTGTCGCCCACAATGGCTGCAGTTCGCCATCGAGGCGGCACAACGAATAGGCGACACCGGGTGGTCCCAGTTCCTGCAAGGCGGTGGTCAGTTCGGTGGCTGGCAGCATGATGTGCTGCGCAGTGTGCCAATCGCCGGGTCGTGATGCCAATCGGGGCCGGCCGCGACTCCCGGATCCTGTTCAAGCTAGAATCGCGTCCGTTTTCGATATCTCTGGAATGCAATGACTGTCAAGACGCGCTTCGCCCCGAGCCCGACCGGCTACCTGCATATCGGCGGGGTTCGCACCGCGCTGTTCTCCTGGCTGTATGCGCGTCATCACGGCGGGCAGTTTGTGCTCAGAATTGAAGATACGGATCGCGAGCGGTCTACTCAGGCTGCAGTAGACGTCATTCTGGAGGCCATGGACTGGCTGGGTCTCGCGCATGATGAGGGGCCGTACTACCAGACCGCAAGGATGGATCGCTACCGTGAACTGGCGGCGAAAATGCTGGCGGCTGGCAGTGCCTATCACTGCTACTGCAGCCGGGAAGAACTGGAGCAGATGCGCGCAGCCCAGATGGCGTGTGGCGAGAATCCGCGCTATGACGGTCGTTGCCGGCAACGTCAGGCTCCGCTGTCCGGTGTCTCGCCAGTGCTGCGTTTTCGTACACCGCATGAGGGTATTACGATCGTCGATGATCTGGTGCGCGGTCGCGTCGAGTTCCAGAACTCGGAGCTTGATGACCTGATCATCCTGCGCTCGGACGGGTCGCCGACATTCCACTTTGGTGTCGTGGTAGATGACGGCGATACGGGTATTACCCATGTAATCCGTGGTGACGATCACCTCAACAACACCCCGCGCCAGATGCACATGATCGATGCGCTGGGCTACACCCGTCCGGCCTATGGCCATCTGCCGATGATCCTTGGGCCGGATGGGGCCAAGCTGTCGAAGCGGCACGGAGCTGTCAATGTCCTTGAGTATCGCGATGCGGGTTATTTGCCTGATGCAGTACTGAACTATCTGGTGCGCCTCGGCTGGTCACATGGCGACCAGGAGCTGTTTTCCCGGGAAGAAATGATCCGCTTGTTTGATATCGCAGCGGTCAATGCTTCTGCATCCCGCTTTGATACCGGCAAGCTCGACTGGATCAACCAGCAGTATCTACGCTCCGGTGATCCGGAAGTCCCTGGCGCCAGGTCTCGTGACGCAACTGGAGCGGGCAGGGCTGGATGCCGGCAGTGGACCACCAGTCGCAGCAGTCATCGAGGCTTATCGGGAACGGGCGACGACCCTGCATGAGATTGCCAGCAGTGCGCATTACCTGTATGCCGAACCCGTACAGATCGATCGAGGCTGCAGTCAGCAAACACCTGACGGCAGCAGTTGCCGGGCCGCTCAGACTGCTGGTCACGCGTCTTGCTGAGGTCTGCTGCGTGGAACCGTACTGATATCCATGCCGTCATGGCAGCCGTGGCAGCAGAATGCAGTATTGGTTTCGGCAAGCTCGGGCAGCCTGTGCGGGTTGCGGTTACTGGCGGTACCGTGTCTCCACCGATCGATGTGACACTTGAGCTGCTGGGACGGGACAAGACGATCGAGCGTCTGACGCGCGCACTTACTCAGTTACCGTGATGATGCCGTTCATCTCCGGGTGGGGCCCGCAGCTGAACGGATAGCTGCCAGGCTGATCGAAGGTTCGCTCCCATGACTCGCCGGGGAATATGCGCTCGGATTCGAAGCCCTCGGGGCCGGTGAACCGGATCGAGTGGCTGACCCGTTTCTCGTCGTTGATCCACTTGACTGTCGTACCGGCCTGAACAGTCAGTTCAGCCGGCTGATACTGGTAGTCACGGATCATGATTTCCGCTGTATCTGCACAGGCCTGCAAGGGCAGGGTGGCGAGCAGGGTCAGCAAGCTGCTGGCCAGTAGGGTGCTCAGGCCCATAAGTGCCTCCTTCTGGGCAAAAAAACGGAGAGCAAGGCTCTCCGTTTTGGTTGTCTGGCAGCCGGAGAGTTCCCCGGAGTACGGTTCTACTGCTTCATTGCGCTGATGTCTGCCTTCGTACCCGAGGCCCAGCGTATAACCGAGCGATACCTGATGAAAGCGGCCCTGGCTGTAATCGTCATGGATGGCAAAACCGAAGTTATAGGCCTTGCCGGCCGCCATCGCGATATCGCCTTCACCGCCACCGGCGAGCTTGCGGGTGAACGTGACGGTCCACTGGTCGCCCTTCTTCTCGCCCTTGGCATCCAGCAGCGCCTTGCCGCCATCCATGACCCGCTTGTCGGCCACATAACCGTCATGCTTGCTGCCCTTGCTGGTCCACTGCATGAGGTCGTAGTACTTGCCGGCTTTAAGGTCTGCGCCGACGACGTACTTGGTTTTCTTGTCGTCCTTGACGCCAGGCATCGTCCGCACGTCCTGATGGCAGGTCTCCCAGCATCCCGCGAGGTCGGCACCCTCGACCTTGTGGTCTTCGAGCATCACGGCAAGCTTGACCTGATTGTCAGGGTCCATCTTTGCGGCACCACCGGCGGGCTGTTTCCAGCTGAAGCGCAGGTAGAGATTGGCAGCGTCATATGCGGCCTGCACGCTGACCGGAATCGAGCCGGCCTTGCCCTTGATGGGGGTTGGCTCGATCTTCTGGCCGCTGACCATCTTCTGGCCCATGTCGGCCGCTTCTTCGTCGTGGCAGCCGGCACAGCTTTCGCCCTTCTTGATGGCGCGGGCGCCACCGTGCTCGGTACCCTTCATGATCCATTCGATGGGCGATACGCCGGGGTAGAGCAGCGTGATTTCCCTGGCAGGAACCTTGCTCCAGTCTGGTGCCGCTATGGCGCCACTGGTGCCGAGGCCGAGCAGCAGTCCGGCAGTAGAGAGGGTGATCAGTTTGTGCATGGTCAGATCCTTGGGTTGCTGATCGGGAGTGCAAAGCCAATTGTAAAACGAATCCGGATGACGGGGTGCAGCTGCTATTCCTCGTCCTCCTCGGTCATGTCCGCCGGCTTGTGGTGGGCAATGCCCTTGTGGCAATCGATGCAGGTATCGCCGTACTCGACGGCCAGTTCATGCTGCTTGCGGGCGCGCTGCTTCTGCTTTTCGGTATCCATGCTGACCAGGCTGTGGCAGTTGCGGCATTCCAGCGAGTCATTGGCCTTCATGCGCGCCCATTCCCGCCTGGCGAGTACCAGGCGCTTTGCTTCGAATTTTTCGCGCGTATCGATGGTGCCCATGACCTTGCCGTAGAGCTCGCGGGTTGCCTTGACCTTGCGGATCATCTTGTGGGTCCATTCCTTCGGAACGTGGCAGTCCGAGCAGATGGCCCGTACACCGGTGCGATTGGTGTAATGAATGGTTTCCTTGTATTCCTGATAGACGTTGTCCTTCATCTCGTGACAACCGATGCAGAATTGTTCTTCATTGGTGGCCTCGACCACCGTATTGAAGCCGCCCCAGAAGATGATGCCGCCCACAAATCCGGCAAACAGCAGGGTCAGCAACGAGTACTTGAGGCTCGGCCGGCGCAAGCGGCGCCATAGTCCATTGGAAGAGAGCTCATTGTCGGGCATTGAAACATCCTGTATGTCGACAGGCTGGTAAAAACCCCGGGAGCGCAAGGCCCCCGGGGGGATTCAGTGAACGCGCAGCTATCAATAGACGTCGTACTGCGTATTCCAGACGTTGAACTTGCCAGTCGGTGTGATCATCTGCGGGTCGGTGATCACCTTCTTGACCTTCATCGTCTTGTCGTCATAGACCACGATCGCTGACTGATCGGTCTTGCCACCCCAGAGCGAGATCCAGACCTCGTCGCCAGCCTCGTTGTATTCCGGGTGCACGGCGCGGCGCAGCGCCTTGGTTACCGGCAGGCCGGAGTCCTTGGCCACGTCGATCTTCACCGGTGCCTTGGACAGGTCCTTCAGGTCAAAGACATAGACCGATTCCGTGTTCTCCCGCTCGGGATTCATCGGCAGGTCGGTCCAGAGACGCGTGGACTTCGGGTGAGTCTTCACGAACAGGTTACCAGCACCCGGCATCGCCAGTTCCTCCACCACTTTCCAGTTGTACTGCTTGTACTTCTGGTCTTCCTTCTTTTCGGATGGCGTAGAGATCAGCGATACCACTGCATCGCCAAGATGACCCGTTGCCCATACGGGGCCGTACTTCGGATGGATGAAGTTGGCACCGCGACCCGGGTGGGGGATCTTCTTGGTCTCAACCAGGGCGGCGAGCTTGCCGGTCTTGGTATCGACTGCTGCGACCTTGTTCGAGGCATTGGCTGCAACCAGGAAGTAACGCTTGGAGGCATCCCAGCCGCCGTCATGCAGGAACTTGGCCGATTCGATGGTGGTGGTCTTGAGGTTCTTGATGTCGCTGTAGTCCACCAGCAGGATCTGGCCGGTTTCCTTGACGTTGACTACCCACTCCGGCTTGATGTGCGAGGCCACGATCGAGGCCACGCGCGGTTCCGGATGGTACTCGCCGTCTACGGTCATGCCACGGGTGGAAACGACCTTCATCGGCTTCAGCGTATCGCCTTCCATGATCGAGTACTGGGGCGGCCAGTAGGAACCACCGATCAGGTACTTGTCTTCATAGCCCTTGAACTTGGAGGTATCGACCGAGCGGGCATCGGAGCCGATGCGGATGGTGGCGACGGTGGTCGGCTTCTCGAACCAGAGGTCGATCAGGGTGATCAGACCGTCACGGCCCACCGTGTAGACATAGCGGCCAGACGCTGACAGGCGCGAAATATGCACCGCGTAGCCAGTGTCGAGGATCTGCCAGATCTCCTTGGTGTCACCGTCGATCAGCGCCAGCTTGCCGGTATCGCGCAGCGTGGTGCCGAAGACGTTCTTGAGGTTCACCTTGTTCATCTGCTTCGTGGGGCGCTGGTCAACCGGAACCAGCAGCTTCCACGAGGCCTCATGTCGGCCAGGCTGAACTCGGGCGGCACATCCGGTACGTTCTGGATGTAACGCGCCATGATGTTGATTTCTTCCTTGGTGAGGATGTCGTCGTAGTTGACCATCCCGCCCTCGGTGCCGAGCGCAATGATCTTCTCCAGGCGAGAGGTGCCGAGCTTCAGCGTGCCACCGGTCTGGGTCGAACCGTCCGGCAACTGCTTTGACCACTCCGGGCTCCAGGTTCTTGCCGGTCGCGCCTTTGCGCAGCACACCGTGACATCCGGCGCAGCGCTCGAAGTAGATACGCTTGCCGGTGGCCTTTTCCTCAGCCGTCAGTGCCGGTGCTTCGGCAGCAGCCTGCTGCGCGTGGGCGACGTTAAACAGACCAGCCAGCGCGACTGGCAGGACTGCCAGCCGTAACTGGTCGGGAATCGACTTGCGTTTAGGCATCTGATTTCTCCTTTTTCTCAACTGCACAGAAATTGCGATCAACTCATTGCCTTTCATCTAAGGTGGAGTTTCACTTAAGCCGGTTCATGAAAAAATAAGGGAATATCCGCTAAGGGCTTTCCCTAAGGGTTGTCCACCAGTGTTCCGGGTTTGCCGGCGGCATGCAGCCGGTACGTATAATCGTATGCACAGCTGTGAGCTGTGCGGCAACTTTCCTTGACAGTCTTGGGAGCGGTCGCGTAGATTCCCCCGCCAGCCGTGTGGGGCTATAGCTCAGCTGGGAGAGCGCTTGCATGGCATGCAAGAGGTCGTCGGTTCGATCCCGACTAGCTCCACCAATACTTTCAGCACTATTGCCAGCCAAACCGTCCCCATCGTCTAGAGGCCTAGGACACTGCCCTTTCACGGCGGCAACAGGGGTTCGAATCCCCTTGGGGACGCCAATTTTTTCAATGGCTTGGAGGCGCCAGCATTTGGTGCCGCGTGGCTTGGCAGCTGCAATCCAGGGTGCTGGCCACGGCTATGGCTGGCGGCGCCCAGGACTTCCGGTCACTGCTGTGACGGATTCATCGATTACTCGATAACCATCTGAGCCAGCAGGTATTATGATGGCTTGGTGACAGCAGCACTATTCAATACTGCCTTGTGGGCCAGTCTGGTGGCGTTGTCCTACGCCCTGGTCGGTGCCTATGTTTTGCTGACCGGTGGCGGGGTGTTGCTGCGCAAGCAGATACTCGGTGTCGTGTTTGGTGGCGTGATCTGGGGTTTGTTGTTTGCCCAGTCCGGGCATATCCGCGCTATTCCTGCATTCGCAGTACTCAGTTACGGCGCACAGATTCTCCTGCTCTACAGCTGGTATCAACTCCTGCATCGTTTGTTGTGTGGGCCCTACGAACGGTCCATGCCGGAACTGGTTCGATGGTTGCTGCGGCTGTTTTGGGTCGTGGTCATCAGCGTATCGACTGCAGCGATCTGGTTTGACCCGGCCGGAACCACCGCTTGGCTGGCCACGGTATATAGCGTCACCGCAGCGGCCGTAGCCTTGTTGTGCCTGGCGCTTGCCGCGCAATTTGTGAGTGACGCTCCGGTTGAGGGTCGAACGGCAACGCGCGCCCTGGCGCTTGCAGCAGGACTGGTGTCCGCCTCACAGGCTGTTGTGGCGATTGTTTCCGCTGCTGGTGCAGGTATCCCGCGTTGGCTGACGGGTATCGCGGCGTTGTGTCTCGCTATGGCTGCTTTGCTGGTGTTGTTTACGCTCCGGCAGCGACCGCAGTGGTCGCTCGGCATATTTGTGTCCCCTGAGGCACGTAGCTACGCGCCGCGCTTTCTTGCGACGGGTTCCATTCTGCTGGTTACCCTGTTTCTACTGCCTGTATTCCACTCATTGCAGCCACTGCTTGCGCGGCAGCTGGCGCTGGTCATGGTGCTGGGAATGGGCGCGCCGCTTGTCGTATTGCTGTTTTCAGAGCGACTGAACGCACGTTTGAAAGTATTTGTCAGCAAGCATTTAGTCCCGTTCCGCTATGACTACCGTGAGGAGTGGCTACGTCTGATCGATACGCTGGTGTCGACCGATACGGATCTGCCGCTGCCTGAGCGTGTGATCAAGGCGCTGGCCGAGATCGTTGGCAGTCCAGCCGGCATGCTCTGGACGCGTGCGGATGAGAGTCGTCAACTGATGGCCCTGTCTGGCTGGAATATGCAGAGCTTGCCGGAGTCGGGTATTGCCATCGACGATCCCCTGATCGTGTTCATGCTCGAGCGTCAGTGGATCATCGATACCGCAGAGTTATCGCGGCGGCCAGAGCTGTACGTGGGTCTGCAGCGGCCGTTGTGGCTGGATACGTTTCCGGATGGTTTGCTGATCGTACCGCTGATCAGCAATGCGACGCTTACCGGGCTGATCATGCTGCATCAGCCTGGCTCCAATTTCCGGTTGAGTTTCGAGGAGATCGATCTGCTGCGCACGTCGGGCCGGCAGGTTGCCGCATTTCTGGCTCAGTATGAAGCGGATCAGAAGCTTGCCGAAGGCCGTCAGTTTGAAGCCTTCAACCGGCTCACGGCGTTCGTCATGCACGACCTCAAGAATCTGATCGCACAGCAGTCGATGATGTTGCGCAATGCTGCCAAACATAAAGGTAATCCGGCGTTCATCGAGGATGTGATGGCGACCATCGACAACTCGGTTCTCCGCATGAACAAGCTGTTGCAGCAATTGCAAAGCGGTGAGGCGACCGGCACACGGCAGCGTGTCCGGGCTGCTGCGGTGCTGGCAGATGCCGTGGATCGCTGTCGGGGCCGCGAGCCGGTTCCGCAGTTCAGCGATACGGCATCTGATTTGCAGATCTGGATTGATCGTGAGCGCTTTACGGCGGTACTCGTGCATCTGATACGCAATGCACAGGAGGCAACGGTCCGTGATGGCTCGGTCCATATCGCTGTTGGCATGGCTGGCAATGGTGTGGCAATTACGATTGAAGATGATGGCTGCGGCATGGAGCCGGAGTTCATCCGTACCCGCCTGTTCCGGCCTTTCGACACAACCAAGGGCAGCAAGGGCATGGGCATTGGAGCCTATCAGGCACGGACGCTGATCATGGATGCGGGCGGCTCCTTGCAGGTCGACTCAGAGCCTGGGGTGCGCACCCGGTTCACGATCTGCTTGCCGCTGCATGAGTCCGCTGCCGTGACGTCGGCAGCATGATATGCAGGATCGATACGCTATGATGGTTTGCGTTTGCGGGGCAGCGTGTTGTGCCTGTCGACGCGTGTCATGCGGTTTCTGTTTGCAGTGGAGAGTTCCTTGACAGACCAGCGCAGGAAGCTTCTCGTCGTCGAGGACGATCCGGGTTTGCAGAGCCAGCTCAAGTGGTGTTTTGCTGATTACGAGGTTCTTGTCGCCGAGGACCGTACAAGCGCACTCGCCCAGTTGCGCCGCCACGAGCCACCCGTGGTGCTGCAGGATCTTGGCCTGCCCCCCGATGCAGAAGGAGTCAGTGAGGGGATCGCCACGCTCGAGGAGATCCTGGCACTGGTGCCAGCCACCAAGGTGGTCGTGGTGACTGGTCATGGCGATCAGCAGAATGCCGTACGTGCAGTAGCGATCGGCGCCTACGATTTCTATCAGAAGCCGGTGGATACCGACACTCTGCAGCTGATCGTGGATCGCGCCTATCACATCCACGAACTGGAGCGGCAGAACCAGAAACTGCTGCAGAAGCAGGGCATGTCGCCGCTGGATGGCATCGTGGCTGCGAGTGAGGCGATGCTGCAAGTCTGCCGGATTGTCGAGAAAGTCGCACCCACCAATGCCACGACACTGCTGCTGGGCGAAAGCGGTACCGGCAAGGAGGTGCTGGCCCGAGCGCTGCATTCACTGAGCCCGCGGGTCGACAAGGGCTTTGTAGCCATCAACTGTGCGGCCATCCCGGAGAACCTGCTCGAGAGTGAATTGTTTGGCTATGAGCGGGGTGCATTTACCGGTGCTGTGCGGCAGACGCAGGGCAAGATCGAGCATGCAGACGGAGGTACGCTGTTTCTGGATGAAATCGGTGATATGCCGTTGCCGCTACAGGCCAAGCTGTTGCGTTTTCTGCAGGAGCGGGTAGTCGAGCGTGTCGGAGGCCGTGAGGAAATCCCGGTCGATGTACGTGTGGTCTGTGCCACAAACCAGAATCTCGAGGTGGCGATTCGCGAGAACCGTTTCCGTGAAGATCTCTATTACCGGATCAGCGAGATCACCATCCGTATACCGCCATTGCGAGAGAGGAATGGTGGATGCCGGCTGCTGCTGGCGCGAACCCTGCTGGAAAGATTCGCTGTGCAATATCATCGGCAGTTCCGCGGCTTCAGTCCGGATGCACAGAATGCCGTAGAGAACTATCCGTGGCCCGGCAACGTTCGGGAGATGGAGAACAAGATCAAGGGGGCGGTGATCATGGCCGAGGGGCGCCATATCACTGCCGCAGATCTCGGTCTGGCGACTGATGGCGAACAGGTCCCGAACCTCAACCTGCGTGAGGTGCGCAAGGATGCGGAAAGTCGCGCGATCAACAATGCGCTGGCTTATGCGGCGGGCAATATATCCAAAGCAGCGCAGCTACTCGGGATTACCCGGCCGACACTCTACGATCTGCTCGGCAAGTACGCGATTCAGCACGACAAGGACCACTGACCGCACTGTACGGAGTCATTCCGCGGGTTGTTTGAGCAGACGTTGCTCCCAGTGCAGTGCCGAACTGACGATAAGGTCCAGGTCATCGAAGCGGGGGGTCCATCCCAGCACGGAGCGGATCCGCTCGGCTGCTGCCACGAGTACCGGCGGATCGCCGGCGCGACGTGGTTCTTCTTTCTTTGTGAGCGTGATACCGCTGCAGCGTTCGACCGCAGCAAGGACTTCGCGCACGCTGTAGCCGTGGCCGTAGCCGCAGTTAAGTACCGATGACTTTCCGCCATCGCGCAGATAGCGAAGCGCATCAATGTGGGCAGTGGCCAGGTCCTCGACATGTATGTAGTCGCGGATGCCTGTACCGTCCGGTGTGGGGTAGTCGGTACCATAGATGGAAACGTGCGGTCGCTTGCCGACAGCGGCTTCACAGGCAACCTTGGTCAGCAGGGTTGCCAGACGGGTGGACTGGCCGATCCGGCCGCCTGGATCCGCACCCGCGACGTTGAAGTATCGTAGTGCGACATAGCTCATCGCATGAGCGAGGTCGGCGTCCCTGAGCATCCACTCGCTCATCAGTTTGGAGCTGCCGTAAGGGTTGATCGGTGCGGTCGGCGTGTCTTCCGAGGCAATGCCGTTTTCCGGTATGCCATAGACAGCGGCCGTCGAAGAGAAAATGAAGTGCTTTACTCCCGCGCCGACCGCGCATTCAAGCAGGTTACGTGTGGCACAGGTGTTGTTGCCATAATATTTCAGCGGATTGCTGACTGATTCGGGAACGATGGTATGTGCGGCGAAATGCAGGATGGTCGTAATCCGGTGCTCGGCAAGCAGTTTGCTCACCAGGTCGCGGTCGCCGGTATTGCCTGTTACCAGCAAGCCATCCGGCACTGCCGAGCGGAACCCGGTCGACAGGTCGTCCAGTACTACTACGCGCTCACCGGCCTCACACAGCTGCCGGACGACATGACTGCCGATATATCCGGCGCCGCCGGTAACGAGGACGGTATCCTTGGTGCTGCTGGAGCTGCTCATGACAGAATCTCGTGATGATTGCTTTAACCTTCAAGTATATAGGCGGGACAGGCTTCTGGCCGTGACCGTTGTCGCCGGACCGTATGACGCAGCTGATTCCTGACCCCATGGCGCCCCACTGCCCGATACCAGAATTTGATCCCTGGCGGATTGCGGTCGCGCCGATGATGGATTGCACCGACCGGCACTGCCGGTATTTCCTGCGCCTGTTGAGTCCGCACGTCCGTCTTTACAGCGAGATGGTGACGGCCGCCGCGATCATCAATGGCGATGCAGACCGGCTGCTGCGCTTTACGCCGGCTGAGCAGCCGCTGGCTCTGCAGCTCGGTGGTAGTGATCCCGGGTTGCTTGCGGCAGCTGTCCACAAGGCTGTGCACTATGGCTACGATGAGATCAATCTCAATGTGGGTTGCCCGAGTGCCCGGGTGGCGGAGGGCTCGTTTGGCGCTTGCCTGATGGGCGCACCGGATCTCGTGGCCCGCTGTGTGGCTGCCATGCAGACCGCAACGCGGCTGCCGGTAACTGTCAAGACACGGATCGGTATCGATGATCGTGATGACTACGGATTTCTCCGTGACTTCATCACGACAGTTGCCGCAGCCGGTTGTACAACCTTTGTCGTGCACGCACGCAAGGCGCTACTCAGTGGCCTGTCGCCGAAGGAGAACCGGGAAATTCCGCCATTGCGTTATGCGACCGTTTACCAGCTCAAGGCGGATTTTCCCGAACTGCGGATTGTTTTGAATGGCGGCATCGACCGGCTTGATGCCGTTGCGGAGCACCTCGCAGCTGGTGTCGACGGCGTGATGATCGGTCGCAAGGCGTATGCGGACCCTTACTGGCTCACGGCAGTCGAGGCGGACTTTCTGCAGGAGGCCGCCATGTGGCAGCCACCATCACGCGCTGAAGTTGTCGTGGCGATGGTGCGCTATGCCGAACAGGAGATGAGTCAGGGTGTCCGGCTGCACCACATCACTCGTCATATGCTGGGGCTGTATCATGGCCAGCCCGGCGCACGGGCCTGGCGTCGTTTTCTCAGTACGCGGGGCTGTGCGGCCGATGCAGGGCCGCAGCTGTTGCTTGAGTCCTTGCAGTTGGTGACGGGTAAAAGCCCGATTTTTTGACATACAGGAGTTGATCACGGATGGCGGAGCGCAAGAACAAGGGCAAGCAGACGATTGCCCAGCAGGCAGACCTGCATGAGTACTACGAAAAGGCCGTGCAGAGTGCCGAGTCTGAATGCGAGTTCGTGGTAGACACCTTCCGGCAGTTGCGCGGCCGGTCGGCGCTTAGTCTGCGTGAGGATTTTTGTGGTACGGCCAGCGTTGCCTGTCAGTGGGTGAGCCTGGGTCGTTCAATGCGCGCTACCGGCGTCGATCTTGATGGGCCAACGCTGGACTGGGGGCGCAAGCGGAATCTGGCCCGTCTCAAGCCGTCCCAGCAGGCGCGGGTCGAACTACTGCAGGCTGATGTCACCAAAGTCCGTGCGACGGGTTTTGATGCGGTTGCCGCCTTCAACTTCAGTTATTGGGTGTTCAAGACGCGCGCGCAGATGCTGCAGTATTTCCGGCGGGTCCGCCGCTCACTGGTCAAGGATGGCGTGTTCTTTCTGGATGCCTACGGTGGTCATGACGCCTATCGTGAGCTTCGCGAAACCACCGCACATCGCGGTTTCACCTATGTATGGCATCAGGAAAAATACTATCCGGTCACGGCAGAAGTGCTGTGCCATATCGGGTTTCGTTTTCCGGATGGTTCACGGATCGACAAGGCATTCACCTATGATTGGCGCTTGTGGTCGTTGCCGGAATTGACCGAACTGCTGGCCGAAGCGGGATTTTCCAGAACGACAGTCTGGTGGGAGGGAACTGCCAAGGATGGTAGCGGTAACGGAGAGTTCACGCCTGAGGCGCGCGGCGATGCCGATGCTGGTTGGGTGGCCTATCTGGTTGCCGAGTACTGAGTTGATGACCGTTGGCCCCGGCACTGTCCAGACCGGGTATGGCATGGCATATACTGACGCCGTCCGTTTGACATATTGCGTCCCGGGTGGAATGTGAGCGCGGCAGCCGAAAAGAAGCTCTCGATACTGTTTGCCGATGTCGTCGGCAGTACACAGCTCTATGAAAATCTCGGTGACGAACGCGCCCGCGAGACGGTACAGCAGTGCCTGCGGATAATGAAGCAGGCTACCGAGAGTTATGGCGGTACGGTCATCAAGACCATGGGTGACGAGGTCATGTCGACCTTCCCGTCAGCAGACGATGCCCTCAATGCGGCCAACCAGATGCAGCAGCGGATCACCAATACCGTGCGTATCGATGCGCAGGGTACGCATGTGGCTATCCGCATCGGTTGTCACTATGGGGCTGTCTTGCTTGAGGAGCGGGATATCTCCGGTGTTGCAGTACATACCGCAAACAGCATGACCTCACAGGCCAAGGCAGGGCAGATTCTCACCACTAGTGCCGTGGTAGAGCAGTTGAGTCCGCAGTGGAAGGCCCTGATACGCCAGATTGACGTGTCAACGCCCAAGGGGCAGTCGGATGAGGTCGCTGTTTTTGAGGTGCTCTGGCAGCCCGAAGAGGCAACCAACATGCTGCCGTCGATCGATCCGGGCCATCGGGCGCCAACTGCCAATACTCGTCTGTACCTGCGGTTTCGTGGTCAGGAAGTCATCGTTGGCGACAAGGGCAAGGTGACCGTCACCATGGGTCGTGCCGATGAAAACGATGTCGTGATAAAGGGCAATTTGATATCGAGGATACATGCGCGCGTGGATGCGGCTCGTAACCGCTTTGTACTGGTGGACGAGAGCACCAACGGTACGTTCATACAGCCGGATGGTCGGGAAGAGCTTTATCTGCGCCGTGACAGTGTGGTGCTGACCGGTAGTGGCGTGATCAGCATGGGCCGCGTGGCCGCTCGCGGTACGCCGCTGGCCATCGAGTACAGCGTCGAAGACTGAGGTCAGTTGTACGGCGGGCACAAGGCCGGCCGTACAACTGACCGTTTAGCTGTCAGCCGAGTCCGCTGACTACGCGGCGATGCTCTTCCCGCAGTTCTGCCGGCAGGCGATCACCAAATTCATTCAGGTAGTCCGCAACGGAGGCCATCTCCGCACGCCATTGATTGATGTCGACCTTCAGTAGCGCATCGAGTGCGCCCGGCTTGAGATCAATGCCGCGGCTGTCGATATCTGTGCTGTTCGGCAGGAATCCGATCGGTGTCTCACGCGCCCCGACCTTGCCGGCACAGCGCTCTGTGATCCACTGAATGACACGCAGGTTGTCGCCAAAGCCCGGCCACAGAAAGTGCCCGCTATCGTCCTGACGGAACCAGTTCACGTGGAATACGGCCGGCAGCTTTTTGGCGCGCTTTTCGAAGCTCAGCCAGTGCTTCCAGTAATCGCCAAAGTTATAGCCGCAGAATGGCTTCATCGCCATCGGGTCGCGGCGGGTCACACCGACCGTTCCGGTAGCTGCTGCGGTGGTTTCGGAGGCGACACCGGCACCCATCAATACGCCATGACGCCAGCTCTTGGCCTGATAGACCAATGGCGCCAGTTCGCGGCGACGGCCGCCAAAGACGATTGCGCTGATGGGTACGCCTCTCGGGTCATCAGCGAGAGATGAGTAACTGGTGCCTTGCCGTGCCGACACCGTGAACCTGGAGTTCGGATGTGCTGCAGCGCCATTCTTTGCGTCGTAGGGGCGACCTTGCCAGTCGATGGCCGGCTTGCCATCACCCTTGCCTTCCCACCATGGTTCTTTGTCAGCCGTCATGGCGACGTTGGTGTAAATGGTGTCGTGCCGGATCATGTCGTAGGCGTTGCGATTAGTGGTCGGCCCGGTTCCAGGTACCACGCCGAAGTAACCGGCCTCTGGATTGATCGCGCGCAGCTGACCTTCATCGTCGAGATGCAACCAGGCGATATCGTCGCCCAGCGTGCGTACCTTCCAGCCAGCCATGGATTCAGGCGGGATAAGCATCGCCAGGTTGGTCTTGCCGCATGCCGAGGGGAAGGCAGCAGCGATGTAGTAGCGCTCGCCAGCCGGATTCTCGATCTCGACCAGCAGCATGTGTTCGGCAAGCCAGCCTTCCTGTCGTGCCTGCCAGCTGGCGATGCGCAGTGCGTGGCACTTTTTGCCGAGCAGTGCATTGCCGCCGTAACCCGAGCCGATGCTCTGGATCAGCAGTTCCTCGGGAAAATGCATGATGAAGCGGCGATCCGGACTCAGATCACCCGTCGAGTGCAGGCCGCGCACGAAGGTGCCTTCGCGTTCGATACGTTCCAGGGCGGCCTTGCCCATGCGTGTCATGAGCTTCATGTTGGCAGCGACATAGGCGCTGTCGGAAATCTCCACGCCACAACGCGCATACGGGGAGTCGATTGGCCCCATGCAGTAGGGTATGACGTACAGGGTGCGGCCCTGCATCGCGCCAGCGAACAGTTCGTCCATCTTGCGATGGGCTTCGTCGGGAGCCATCCAGTTGTTGTTGGGCCCGGCAGCCTCGCGGTCGGTGCTGCAGACGAAAGTCAGGTGCTCGACGCGTGCCACATCAGAAGGATTGGAGCGGTGCAGATAGCAGTTCGGATAGGTTTTCTGATTGAGGGGGAGGAGCTCGCCGCTTTTTTGCATCTCGCCGATCAGTTCGAGATATTCAGCTTCGGATCCATCGCACCAGTGAATTCTTGCCGGCTTCGTGAGGGCAGCTACCGAGTCCACCCAGCCGCGCAATGCCGTATTGCTTGTCGTCATCTCATATCCTTGATTATTGTGAATTAATCGTGCTGGCCGGGAAACCGGCGGGCATGATTGGAGGACGATTATACAGATCAGGGATCGCCTATACTCGAACCGGTATTTCCGCCCTTATCCGCTCCGGCTGATTGTATGAATGACTATTTGAAAGATCGGCCGTGAAGAACGCGAATTTCTGCTGTCTGGCTGTCGAGACGGCTACCGATTTTCCCAGCCTCGCGCTGGTCCGGGGTGCGCAGGTCGCGGTGCGTGGCGCAGAAGGATTACAGGCACCGTCGCGCGGGATCTATGTATGGCTGCAGGAGCTGCTCGAAGAAACCGGTACCAGCCTCGATCAACTGGACTGCCTGGCCTTCGGCGCCGGACCCGGGAGTTTTACCGGTGTGCGGGTCGCTGCAGCCCTGGTCCAGGCAGTGGGCTTTGCTCGCCAGTTGCCGGTCGTATCCGTCTCGACACTTGCTGCATTGGCCAGCGCCGGGTTGCGTACATCACAGGCGGATCGGGTGGCCTGTTGTCTGGATGCCCGGATGGGGCAAGTCTACTTTGCGACTTATGCAGCTGATGATGAGCATGGCGTGCGTGCCTTGAAAAACGATGCGCTGCTACAGCCGGAGGAGGTCAGCCATGCGGGTTTGTCAGCGTGTTTTGCGGTCGGATCGGGCTGGCTGGCATATCCTGAACTGCATGACCGGTTTGCTGATGTGCTGACCGGGCTGGATGCAGGGCTGCGACCCTCAGCGACAGATGTTGCCGCGCTGGCATATCCGAAGTTTCTGCGCGGCCAGACGGTTGCCCCGGCGCTTGCCCTGCCGAATTACCTGCGTGACCGGGTGACATCATGAATCCCGGGAGTCAGTTTGTGACGGTATATCGTGGACAGTTAACATGATCGGTATGCATATTTTCAGTACGGTGCGGGGTGCCAATGCGGCCGGATTTTCAGTCTGTGCTGCGTTGATTGGATTCGCACTGTATGCGCAACAGATTCTCGGGCTTGAACCCTGCCCCCTGTGTATTTTTCAGCGCGTTGCCGTGATCGGCCTCGGGCTCCTGTTTCTCATCGCTGCCGTGCATCCGGCAGGAAAGGGCGTGCGGCGCTTCTATGCCATCCTGATGGGCCTGACGGCGCTGGCAGGTTGCGGCGTTGCCGGCCGCCAGCTATGGCTGCAGGCATTGCCGCCCGACCGGGTACCCGCCTGTGGTCCGGGCCTCGACTTCATGCTCGAGACATTTCCGGTCGGTGAGGTCTTGCTGACCGTACTGTCCGGTTCCGGTGAGTGCGCCAAGGTTGACTGGAGCCTGTTTGGCCTGAGCATGCCGGGCTGGGTGCTCATCGCACTGGTGGTGCTTGGTACCTATGGCGTTGCTCTGAACTGGCGTGGTGCGGGCTGGTCACGGCACTGAGACGCTCGCTTCTGTTACGGCTGGCCGAGCAATCGGTCGAGAATTTGCCGATAGACCTCGCGCATGGTGCTGATATCTGCGACCGGTATCTGTTCGTTCGGCTTGTGAATCGTCGCATTGACTGCCCCAAATTCGATGACATGAGCGCCGCTTGGTGCGATGAATCGGCCGTCTGAGGTTCCTCCGCCGGTAGACAGTATTGGCGTGATACCGGTAACGCTGGTTATGGCTGCGCTGACCGCATCGGTGAGTTGGCCTGGTGGCGTCAGGAAAGGCTCGCCGGACAGATGCCAGTCCAGCGTGTAGTTCATTCCGGATTCTGCAAACAGCTTTTCCACATGTGCGCTGAGGCGCTGGTGTGTCCAGACCGTTGAATAGCGGAAATTGAAGCGTGCGCTGAGTGTCCCCGGTGTGCTGTTGACCGCATCGCCGATGCTTTCGAGTTTCACGACCTGGAAGCTGGATGGCGGAAAAAACTCGTTGCCCTGATCTACCGGTTCTGCATAGAGCCGGGTCAGTACCGGGGCAAAAGCCTGAATGGGGTTGCTGATCATGTGCGGATAGGCAACATGGCCCGGAATACCGTGTACGGTCAGTATGCCGCTCAGCGACCCCCGGCGACCGACGCGCACCGTGTCACCGAGGCAGTCTTTTCCGGATGGTTCACCGATGACACACCAGTCGATTTTTTCACCGCGCTCGGCAAGCAACTGCATGACGCGCTTGGTGCCATCCTGAGCGCGGCCCTCTTCATCGCTGGTGATGAGAAAGGCGATCGAACCCTGGTGTCCGGGGTGGGCTGTGGTGAAGTCTGTCGCAGCATCGACCATCGCTGCGAGACTTGCTTTCATATCGGCCGCACCGCGCGCATAGAGTATGCCGTCGCGGATTTCCGGCGCGAAGGGATCGGTTTGCCAGTCCTGTCTCGGCCCGGCCGGTACTACATCGGTGTGCCCGGCAAAGCAGAGGACCGGGCTGCCCTGGCCGTGGCGCGCCCAGAGATTGCTGACTTCGCCAAATGGCAGATGCTCGATGTTGAAGCCGGCAGCAGCCAGACGGTCAGCAATCAGTGACTGACAGCCTGTATCTGCCGGCGTGACTGATTGCCGACGCAGCAGTTCACAGGCGAAATCGAGCGTACTGTCCCGCGTGGAGGTCATCGGATCAGTCTGTTCTCAGTAGTTCATTCAGGGATGTTTTGGCGCGTGTTTTTGCGTCGACGCGCTTGACGATTACCGCGCAATAAAGGCTGCAGGAGCCTTTGCCTGAAGGCAGCGTTCCAGGTACGACGACGGCTCCGGCCGGGACCCGTCCGTAGAGGATTTCGTCCTTCTCCCGGTCGTAGATACGCGTGCTCTGGCCGATGAATACGCCCATCGAGATCACGGCCCCTTCTTCGACAACCACGCCCTCGACGATTTCTGATCGTGCACCGATAAAGCAGTTGTCTTCGATGATGGTCGGATTGGCCTGCAATGGCTCCAGTACGCCACCGATGCCGACGCCACCGGAGAGATGCACCTTGCGTCCGATCTGTGCGCAACTGCCGACCGTCACCCAGGTGTCGACCATGGTGCCGCTGTCGACAAATGCACCTATATTCACAAACGATGGCATCAGGATCACGTCGCGGGCCACATGTGCGCCGCGTCTGACAATGGCACCGGGTACTACCCGTACGCCAGCGGCGGAGAATTCCTCCTGGCTGCAGTTGCCGTACTTCATCGGCACCTTGTCATAGAAATCGGTGAACCCGGCCTCGATGCGTACATTTCGCTCAATGCCGAAATGCAACAGTACGGCCTTCTTGAGCCACTGGTTGACGACCCATCCGGTAGCGGTTTTCTCCGCTACACGTGCCGTGCCGCGATCGAGCATGTCGATGGCTGTCTGCACGGCGGTACGGATTTCCGGCGGCGGATTCTGCAGATCCAGAGAGCTGCGATTTTCAAATGCATTGTCGATGATGGTGCTGAGTGTGTCTGTGTTCACGATCGGGTTCCGGCTGTTGATGTGTCAATGATACGCAGTACGGCGCCTCAGGTGCCGTTATCGAGTGCGAGAATCAGCGCGTCCTTGATCTGCTCGCATGCGGCTTCAGTCAGCGGGATGCCATTCTGGTCGGTAATATAAAAGACATCTTCCGCGCGCTCTCCCACTGTGAGGATCTTGGCTGCCTGAATGCCGACGTGATGGTTGCGCAGTACCTGGCCGATCTGACCCAGTAGTCCCGGCCGGTCGCTCGCAACGATTTCCATCACGGTTCTGTTGTTGATCTCGTCGCTGCCAAAGGTGACCAGGGTCGGGGTGGTGAACATGCGTGCCTGGCGTGGTGGACGCCGGGACACTTTCAATCCCTTCGCTTCACCGGCAGTGATGGCCTGCTCCAGACGTTGCCTGATCTGCTCGCGCCGGTCGCTGTCCAGGATATGTTCACCGCTTTCCAGTATCACGTAAGTGGACAGGCGAAAACCGTTGTTGAGGCGGATGATGCGTGCGTCGGCGATATTCAGGCCCAGCTCATCGAGTACTGCAGTGGCAATCGCGAATGTGTAGCGATCCTGGGGAGCATAGGTGATCACGGAGGTGCCGGCACGCGAAGGCTCATCCTGGATGCCGACCAGTACCCGGCGGCCTTCATCCTCACGAGCTGCGAGCAGCCGCGTGTGCCAGGCGATTTCCTCCGGGTGGTAGCGCAGGAAATATTCGTCGCCGAGCTCGGCCCAAATCTCCTCAAGACGTGCAGCCGGAATGCCGCCTGCTGCAGGCAGGACTCGCGCAGCGGCCCGGCGTTCGGCAACCAGTTCGTCCCGGTCGATCGGGTTTTCCAGGCCGCGACGCAGTGCCCGTTTGGCCTGGCTGTAGAGCTCATCGAACAGCTGTGCCTTCCAGGAGTTCCATAGTTTCGGATTGGTTCCGCGGACGTCGGCAACGGTGAGCAGATAAAGATAATCCAGATGCACTTCATCGCCGACCAGTGCGGCAAACTCGTTGATGATCGTCGGGTCGCTGATGTCGCGCTTCTGTGCGGTCAGTGACAGACTCAGATGCTGGCGAACGAGCCAGGCTACGAGGCGGGCGTCGTAACGGCTCAGGCCGTGCTCGAGTACAAAGGATTCGGCATCCAGTGCGCCGAGTTCGGAGTGATCGCCGCCGCGCCCCTTGGCAATGTCGTGAAACAGGCCAGCCAGGTAGGCGAGTTCCGGTGCTGGCAGCGAGCGCATGATTTCCGAGCAGCGCGGATACTCGTGATCGTAGCGAGACAGTGCGAAGCGCCGCAGGTTGCTGACGACGAACAGCGTGTGCTCATCCACGGTATAGGCGTGAAAAAGGTCGTACTGCATGCGGCCGACGATGCGACCAAAGGCTGCGACATAGCGTCCAAGCACGCCATAGCGGTTCATGCGACGGAGTTCGTGGGTCACGCCTTCCTTGGCGCGCAGTATCTGCAGAAAGAGGCGGTGGTTGCGCGGGTCCTGACGGAAGCCGTCATCGATCAGATTCAGGCTGCGCCGGATCAGTGAAATGGTTCCGGCGCTTACGCCCTTGAGCTCAGCGTGCTGCTGCAGGATCAGGAAGAGCTCCAGCAGTGCCGAAGGCGTGTTGTCGAAGACATCATCTGCCGTGACCTGCAGGAAGCCGTTACGGACCTGGAAGCGTTCATTGACCGGTTCGATGGAGGTATCCGGACTACTGAGAATGGCCTCCTGAAACTGTTGCAGGACCATCTCGTTCAGCCGGCTCAGGTCCATGACGGTACGGTAATAACGCTGCATGAGCTGTTCGACTGCCAGCATGAAGGAGGCATCCTGATAGCCAAACAGCTGGGCAATACGCGACTGATGGTCGAACAGCAGGCGATCTTCATGGCGACCGGTGAGCAGATGCAGGGCGAAGCGGATGCGCCAGAGAAATTCCCGGCCCTGCAACAGAAGACGAAGCTCTGGCGGGCTCAGAAAACGACGCTTGACCAGGTCTTCCAGACTTTCGCTGCCGAACTCGCGGCGTGCCACCCATGCGATGGTGTGTATATCCCGTAAACCACCCGGACTGCCTTTAACGTCTGGCTCCAGGTTATGCACCGTGTCGTCGTAGCGGTGATGGCGGGTTTGCTGTTCGCGAAGCTTGCCTTCGAAAAAATCCCGCGATGGCCAGATATGTGGCGGAGCAATCGCCGCCTGCATGCTCAGGTACAGTTCCTTCGGTCCGAGCAGCAGCCGCGATTCCATCAGCGTGGTGAGGACGGTCAGATCCTGTGCTGCGTCCTGACGGCACTGCTGGGCGTTGCGGACGCTATGCCGGATTTCGATGCCCACGTCCCATAGCAGGGTAAGGAACGTTGACAGGCCGTCACGGATCGGGCCGGGGGTTTCTGCTGGCATAAGTACCAGCAGGTCAACATCTGAACACGGATGCAGTTCGTTGCGTCCATAACCACCGACCGCAATCAGTGCGCAGCCATCATGGTCTGCGCCTGTGCTGCTGTGCCAGGCGTTACAGATAACCATATCGACGAGCCTGGCCCGGTCGGCGATGAGCTGTGCGGTGATTTCACCGGCCAGAAAGCGCTGTTTGATCGCAGCACTTCCGCAGGCGAGGAGATGGCGGAGCTGCAGCAGCAGGGTGTCAGGTGTCGCGCCTGGCTGACAGGGCAGGGCCGATACCTTTGTCCAGTCGATGGCGCTGCCGTCCGCGGTCAGGATGCTTGCGGCCAGTGCCTGCGTCTCGTCAGTGAGGGTGATGGGCTGACTGGCTGGCTGGTTCATCGTTGTTCGTTGGCACCGAGCGTCAGGACTTCGCATCCGCTGTCCGTGATGAGTATGGTGTGCTCCCACTGGGCAGACAGCGAATGATCGCGCGTGACGACCGTCCAGCCATCTGCCAGCAGCCGGACATGCCGCTTGCCGATATTGACCATCGGTTCGATCGTGAATGTCTGTCCTGGATGCAGTTCGGGCCCTGTGTGTGGGTCGCCGTAGTGTAAAACCTGCGGGTCTTCGTGGAAGACCCGGCCGATGCCGTGGCCACAGTACTCGCGCACCACACTCAGGTCCTGGGCTTCGACAAAGGTCTGGATGGCATGACCGATATCGCCCAGCCGGTTTCCCGGTCGGGCCTGAGCTATGCCTTTCCAGAGTCCTTCACGGGAAGCTTTCACCACCCGTTCGCCCTGCACAGAGCTCTTGCCCACGAAGAACATCCGGCTGCTATCACCATGAAAGCCATCCTTGATGACGGTGATATCCACGTTGACGATATCGCCGTTCTTCAGGGTCCGGTCGCCCGGGATGCCATGGCAAACCACATGGTTGACCGAGGTACAGATGGATTTCGGGAAGCCGCGATAGTTCAGTGGGGCGGGTATCGCATGCTGCACGTTGACAATGAAATCGTGACAGATCCGGTCAAGCTCATCGGTGCTGACCCCGGCCTGTACATAAGGCCCGATCATGTCCAGTACATCAGCGGTCAGACGGCCCGCCAGCCGCATCGCGTCTTGTTCAGCCGGGGTTTTGATTGAAATGGCCATGTGTTCCTGTTCTGCAGCCCTGAGCCGGGCCCCGGCAATTGAAGAGGAACGACCCTGTGAGCGCGTTGTTGCTGCTAGCCCGGTATGGTATAAAGCGCGCGCCCTTGAGGCAACGAAATCCACACGCGTTCCGACACGTCCGGCGGGGTGCCCTTCAACTGCAGTGAGATCCTGACATACGGGATTCTGCTGCGGGGTCGGGTTGCCGGATGGGGAGCGCGGAGGTTCGAACCCAAACTTTAGGAGTTTCCATGACTGACATAAGCATGCGCCAGATGCTTGAGGCTGGTGTGCATTTTGGCCACCAGACCCGCTACTGGAATCCCAAAATGGGCCCGTATATTTTCGGCGCCCGCAATAATATCCACATCATCAATCTCGAACATACGGTACCGATGTTTCGCAAGGCTGCGAAATTCATCAGTTCGATTGCAGCCAATGGCGGCAAGGTTCTGTTTGTCGGCACCAAGCGTTCGGCCGGCGATTCGGTGAAGGCACAGGCGATCCGCTGTGGCATGCCGCATGTCAGCCACCGGTGGCTGGGCGGCACGCTGACCAACTTCAAGACCATCAAGCAGTCCACCAAGCGCCTCGAAGAGCTCGATGCGATGGAGGAGGACGGCACTTTCGCGCGTCTGACCAAGAAAGAGGTTCTGGAGCGTCGCCGTGAACGTGAAAAGCTCGAGCGCAGCCTGGGCGGCGTGAAGAGCATGGCCTCCCTGCCGGATGCGATTTTCGTGATCGATGTCGGTCATGAAAAAATTGCGGTGCATGAGGCCAACAAGCTTGGTATTCCCGTCGTTGGTATCGTCGATACCAATTCGTCGCCGGATGGCGTCCAGTACATGGTGCCTGGCAACGATGACGCGATGCGGGCTGCCGAGCTGTATGCCGCCGCGATTGCCGATGCGGTGATTGCCGGTCAGTCGGCCATTCCTGCCCTGCCAATCGGTGAGGATGATTTCGTTGAGCTGGATGTCGACGGGCGTCCCCGGGCAAATCCGGAAGGCAAGCGTGCCAGCGCAGCCAAGCGGCCGCCACGCAAGGCTTCTGCAACGCCAAGCCCGGTTGCAAAGGCCGAGCCGGAGGCTGCTGATGCAGCGCCCTCGGGTGATCAGGCTGACGCAGAGGCCTGAGTCACCAGCCAGCCTGTTCCATGCCGGGCTGCTTTGCAGCCCGGCTGTATTTTCGGTGCCGTGCGGCACCTGTCGGGTTCCATATTGCATGGGCCCTTGATGTATTGAGTCTGGAGAGTCGTGATGACGATTGCCGCAAGTCTGGTGAAAGAGCTGCGTGAGCGCACGGGCGCCGGCATGATGGAATGCAAGAAAGCCCTGGTTGATGCCAGCGGCGAGATCGATGCTGCGCAGGAACTGCTGCGTACCCGCGGTCAGGCAAAAGCCGACAAGAAAGCCGGACGCATTGCCGCCGAGGGACAGATCATGACTGCAGTCGGTCCTAAAGGTGATGTAACCGCAATTATGGAGGTCAATTGCGAGACTGATTTCGTCGCCAAGGACGATAACTTCCAGCACTTCGCACAGACTGCTGTTGAACTGGCAGCGGCGCATCAGCCGGCCAGCGTCGAAGAACTGATGGCAATTCCCACCGCTGACGGGCAGACGCTCGATGAGGTTCGCCGTAACCTGATTGCCAAGATCGGCGAAAATATCGGGGTGCGTCGCTTTGACTATGTCCGGCCGACAGGCCAGCTGGGCGTTTATTTTCATGGTGCGCGGATCGGTGTCCTCGTCGATGTTGTGGGTGGTGATGCAGATCTGGGCAAGGACCTGGCGATGCATATCGCGGCAAGCAGCCCGCGTTATCTGTCGGTGGAGGAGGTGCCAGAGGAGACCCGGGCCAACGAACGGCGAATACTTTCCGAGCAGGCTCAGAGTGAGGGCAAGCCAGCCGAGATCGTTGCCAAGATGGTCGAGGGGCGACTGCGCAAGTATCTGAATGAAATCGTGTTGCTGGGGCAGTCCTTCGTCAAGGATCCGGATACCTCGATCGAGAAGTTGCTCAAGCAGCATGGCGCCAAGGTGCAGCGTTTCGTGCGCCTCGAAGTCGGCGAAGGGATTGAGAAGAAGTCGGAGAACATCGCCGAAGCGGTCGCTGCCATGCATTCCGGGGGCTGAGCTTCCAGGTGATCGAGCGACCTCGTCGCCGGTCACAGCTGTGTGCTACGTCGCAAGCCTGTCCTGCTGTTAACCTCGCAAGGCAGCAAATCCGGTAGAATTGCCCGGATTCCACAGTAGTCATTCAATGGAAACCGCACGGTGTTGATAGCATGAACGAGACTCGTCTGCTCTACCGGCGCATCCTGCTTAAGCTCAGCGGTGAAGTCCTCTTGGGCAGCGGCGACTACGGCATTGACCCTGCTGTGCTGGCCCGTATCGCCGGTGAACTGAAAGAGGTTGTTGCCCTCGGTGTGCAGTTGGGTATCGTTATCGGCGGCGGCAATATCTTTCGCGGTGCCGGTCTGGCCCGCGCTGGCATGGACCGGGTCACGGGCGACCACATGGGAATGCTGGCAACAGTCATCAATTCACTGGCGCTCCAGGATGCTCTCGAGCGTGTAGGTACGCATGCCCGCGTGATGTCTGCACTGCAGATTCATGAGGTCTGCGAGGACTACATCCGGCGTCGTGCGATTCGTCACCTGGAAAAGGGGCGGGTAACCATCTTTGCCGCAGGTACTGGCAATCCATTTTTCACCACAGACAGCGCTGCGGCATTGCGTGCCATCGAGATCGATGCAGATGTGCTCGTCAAGGGGACCAAGGTCGACGGCGTTTATACGGCTGATCCGGTCAAGGATCCCAAGGCTGTGCGCTACGACCGGCTGACTTTCGATCGCGTGATCAACGACAAGCTCAACGTCATGGATACCACGGCAGTCGTCATGTGCCGCGAAAACCACGTGCCGATCCGTGTTTTCAATCTGAATGGCGTCGGTGAGCTGGTGCGTCTCGCGCGCGGCGAGAATATTGGTACGCTGGTTACGGAATAGCAGTGCGTAAACCGGAGGTTATGGTGTGATCGATGAGATCAGAAAGGATGCCGATCAGCGCATGGCGAAATGCGTTACGGCCATGTCGCAGGGCTTGCGCAAACTTCGTACGGGCCGGGCACACCCCAGCCTGCTGGAGCATCTGACCGTTGATTACTACGGGACAAATGTACCGCTGACGCAGACTGCCAACGTTGCCATCGAGGACTCCCGGACGCTGACCGTGACGCCTTGGGAAAAGTCGATGGTGGCGGTTATCGAAAAGGCCATCATGAGTGCAAATCTCGGCCTCACGCCGCGCAGTGCCGGGACGGTGATCCGCGTACCGCTGCCGGTGCTCACCGAAGAGCGGCGTCGGGATCTCGCAAAGATGGTAAAGCAGGAAGCGGAGCAGGGCCGGGTTGCCATTCGCAATGTCCGGCGTGATGCGATCAATGACATCAAGGAACTGCTGAAGGACAAGCTGATCAATGAGGATCAGGAGCATCAGGGCGAGGCGATGATCCAGGAGAGCACCGACAAGTACGTCGCTGAAATCGAGAAAGTCTCCGAAGATAAACAGAAGGAAATCATGGAGTTCTGAGTATTATCGAACACCTGATCAAGATCTGAGCGTTGATGACCAGCAGCAACAAATTCCAGCCGTTACGGCCCGCGCATGTCGCCATGATCATGGATGGCAACGGGCGCTGGGCGAACGCGCATGGACGTCCACGTCATGCCGGCCATCGTGCCGGTGTCAAGGCTGCACGAGCTGTCATCGAGGCTTGCGCTGCCCAGCACGTCAAAGTGCTGACGCTTTTTGCATTCAGCAGTGAGAACTGGAAGCGGCCGCCGGGCGAGGTCGATGCACTGATGCGCCTGTTTGTCGAGGTTTTGCAGCGCGAGGTAGATGCCCTGCATGAAAATGGCATCCAGCTGCGCTTTATCGGCGCACGCGACAGCCTGCCGACGATTTTGCGCAAGCGGATGGTGGATGCAGAGGCGCGCACTGCCGCAAACTCACGCATGACCCTGGTGCTTGCGGTCGCCTATGGCGGTCAGTGGGACATGGTTCAGGCTGTGCGACGGATCGGTCACAAGCTGAGGGCTGGTGATCTGGAGCCGGCAGACATTGATGAAGCCCTGATCGACCGCCATCGCGCTCTGGCCGGACTGCCAGCTCCGGATCTCCTGATCCGTACCGGTGGTGAGCGACGTATCTCGAACTTCCTGTTATGGGATCTGGCCTATACCGAGCTGCACTTCACCGATACGCTGTGGCCGGATTTCAATGCGCAAGAGCTGTCATCAGCACTGGACTTGTTCAGTCACCGGCAGAGGCGTTTTGGCGGAGTCACCGAGCAGCTCGAGGCCATAGGCGATTGAGTACTACTGCCGGGGTTTGCACTGTGGCCCGGTTCCGTTAGCGGTATCTCTTATGAGCGAACTGGTACAGCGGGTGCTCACTGCAGTGGTGCTTCTAACAGTCCTGCTGGGGGTCCTGTTCATTGCCCCAACTGGCGTGGCGACAGGGGCTGCAGCACTGTTGATCCTGCTCGCCGCCCGGGAATGGCTGGTATTTCTCGGCGCGGTTCGTCCACTGCTTCGACATGCCTGGCTGTTGCTGCTGGTCGGTGCCTGTGCAGCCAGTTTCTGGCTGGTGCCCGGGCGCCTCGCATTATCGGTTGTGCTGTGGGCTGCGCTCGCCTGGTGGCTGCTTGCGCTGGTCTGGATCCTGCGCTTTCCAGCACCGATTTCATCGCTGGCCGCGGGCCTTGCCGGTTTGTTCGTGCTGGTTCCCACCTGGGTCAGTCTGTTCAGCATCCTGCAGATTCCAGTGCAGGGGCCTGCACTGCTGATGCTGGCCCTCACCATTATCTGGGCAGCTGATATCGGTGCGTACTTTGCCGGACATCGTTGGGGGCGTTTGAAACTTGCGCCGCGCGTCAGTCCGGGCAAGACCCTGGAAGGGGTCGCTGGTGGGCTGGTGGCTGCCGTGATGATGGCAGGTTTCGGTGGCAGCCTGCTCGGTCTGCCGCTGGCTGCGATGTTGCCCCTCGGTTTATGCATGGCAGCGATATCGGTGGTCGGCGATCTGACCGAGAGCATGTTCAAGCGTAGCGTTGGCATCAAGGACAGCGGCCGGCTGTTTCCCGGGCATGGCGGCGTGCTGGACCGCATTGACAGCATTACGGCTGCGACACCGTTGTTTGCGCTGGCCCTGCAGTGGATGGGACGGATCCCCACCTGATGTCTTATATTGACGCCATGCCATCCATACTGAATTCTCTGGTCGCCTTCGTTGCCGCTATCGCATTGCTGGTGGCCATTCATGAGTTCGGGCACTACGCGGTAGCCCGGCTGTTTGGCGTCAAGGTGCTGCGTTATTCGATCGGTTTCGGGCAGGTGCTCTGGTCGCGCCGTGCCGGTGCTGACCAGACGGAATATTGCATCTCGGCGATACCGCTCGGCGGCTATGTAAAGCTGCTCGATGAACGAGATTGTGCGGTGAGCTATGCCGAGTGCGGCCGTGCATTCAACCGCCAGTCCGGATCGGCACGCATCGCCATCCTGTTTGCCGGGCCAGCGTTCAATCTGGTGTTTGCCGTGCTGGCCTACACGCTGATGTTCATGAACGGCGTACCGGGCATCAAGCCGGTGGTTGGCCTGGTTGAGCCGGGTTCTGTGGCTGCAAGCGCCGGCTTGCGTGAGGGCGATACCATTATCGCTGTCGGTGCACAGCGCGTATTGACCTGGGAGTCGGCTACCCTCGGCATACTGGACGAGTTGCTTGCCAATGGTGTGATTCGCCTTGATGTCAGTAACCGTGAGCAGGCAGGGCAGAGCACGCAGCGACGGGTGACCCTGCAGACTGCCGGCCGCGAATCAGAGTTGACGGAGCCCGGGCAGTTGTTCGTGAAGTTGGGCTTCAAGCCATGGGCGCCCAGACCGGATGCGATCATCGGTGAACTGGTTGCCGGTGGCCCTGCCGAGCGTGCGGGCATGCAGTCTGGCGACCGGGTGCTGGCTGTCGATGGCCTGGCGGTAGAAAGTTGGGCTGAATGGGTCGCAGCGGTGCGGGCCCGGCCCGGACAGCGTATTGCGGTCACTTTGCTGCGAGCTGAGGCAGAGCTGGATCTGGCCATTGATGTCGAAACAGCGAACAGCGATGAGGGTCCTGTTGGCCGCATCGGGGCCGCAGTCCTGCTGTCGCCTGGCGAGTTCGACAGTATGCGTGCGGAGGAGCGTTATGCGCCCGTCGACGCCTTGCAGCGGGCTACTGTCCGGACCTGGGAGATGAGCGTGCTGACCCTGCGCATGATCTGGCGGATGCTGGTCGGCGATGTCTCGGTGAAGAATATCAGTGGTCCGATCAACATCGCCCAGTATGCGGGCTATAGTGCGAGTATCGGGTTTTCGGCATTTCTGAGTTTTCTTGCAGTGGTCAGTATCAGCCTTGGTGTCCTCAATCTGCTTCCTGTGCCCATGCTCGATGGCGGTCAGATCGTCTATACGCTGGCTGAGCAGGTGAAGGGCAGTCCCTTGTCCGAGCGTGCGCAGATGGTCGGGCAGCAGGTCGGCATCGGTCTTTTGCTGCTGCTGATGAGCTTCGCGTTCTATAACGATATTTCCAGATTGCTCGGCTGAGGCAGTGATGGGATTTTTGCTGCCGACTTTTCGTCTTGCGCGCGCGCTATTGACCGTAACGCTGCTGATGCTGGCTTCAGCGGCGTACGGTCAGGCTGGCGCCCCCGGCTCTGATGAGCTGGTAGTGCGCAATATCCGCGTTGAAGGACTGCAGCGGATTGCCGAAGGTACGGTGTTCAATTACCTGCCGGTCAGTATCGGTGATCGTATCGATCAGGACCGTATCCAGGAATCGATCCGGGCGGTGTATGGCACCGGCTTCTTTCGTGATGTGGAAATACGCTGGGACAGTGGGGCTCTGGTGATCGTCGTATCAGAGCGGCCTTCGATTGCCAGTTTTTCCATTACCGGCAACAAGGACATCAAGACCGAAGACCTGCAGGAGCCACTGGCCCGGATCGGTCTCAAGCAGGGCCGTATCTTCAATCAGTCTGTGCTCGATGAGGTTGAGCAGTCGCTGACCGATCAGTATTTCAGCCGCGGCAAATATGCAGCGAAAGTGACTGCTGCGGTGGAAGCGCTGCCGGACAACAAGGTTGCCATCGCCATCACGATCAAGGAAGGCGACCGTGCCCGGATCCGGCAGATCAACCTGGTCGGCAATCGCAGCTTCGATGACGAAGTGCTTCTTGAGCGCTTTGAACTGAAGACGCCGACGTGGTTGTCATTTATCAAGCAGGATGATCGCTATTCGCGCGAAGCACTGTCAGGTGACCTGGAAACCCTGCGCTCCTACTACATGAACAGGGGCTTTGCCGATTTCAATATCGAGTCGACACAGGTGGCGATATCGCCCGACAAGCGCGATATTTTCGTCACGATCAACCTGCTTGAAGGTGATCGTTACCGGATCAGTGATGTGCGCCTGGCCGGTGATCTGGTGCTATCCGAGGCGCAGCTCAACCCCTTTGTGCAGGTCAAGCCGGGTCAGAGCTACTCGCAGCAGCTGATTACGCAGAGTGCAGACATGATCCGCCTGCGTCTGAGTGAGGAAGGTTATGCGTTTGCCACCGTCGATCCGGTCCCTGAGCTTGACCGGGAGGCCAAGACGGCAGCGATTACGCTCTACGTCGAGCCGAAGAGCAGGGTCTACGTACGGCGCGTCAACTTTAACGGTACCTCGTCCATCAACGATGATGTGTTGCGGCGTGAGGCGCGGCAGCTTGAGGACGGCTACCTGTCAAACAGTCGCCTGGAGCGTTCTAAAATCCGCCTGCAGCGTCTTCCCTATATCGAAAAGGTTGAGGAAACCACCAACCCGGTACCGGGGACCCCTGATCTCGTCGATCTGGACTTCGATATCAAGGAGGGTCTCCCGGGTCAGTTTGGCGGTGGTGTCGGTTATTCCCAGTCGCAGAAGCTGATCTTCAACGGGAATTTCGTGCACACCAATTTTCTCGGCAGCGGCAACCGTGTGCAGGCTGATATCAATACGGGCCAGTATCGTACCGTTTATGGTGTTTCCTATACCGATCCCTATACGACGATCAATGAGGTCAGTCGTACGATCAGTCTTGCCTATCGTGATATCACCCAGTTCACATCCGATGCGTCCGATTTTTCGACCAAGACCTTTTCTGTCTCCGCCGAGTACAGCTATCCGGTCACGGAATATCAGCGACTCATCTTTGGCGGTACGCTGCAGAGTTCCGAGCTGCTCAGCGACAGTTTCCAGACTGAGCAGGCCCAGGAATGGGTGCGCAACAATGGCGACACTTCGACTTCGATCGTGCCTGGCGGTGCGATCTATGAGACCAGGTTCGATACCGTCGAGTTGCTGGCCGGCTGGGTCTATGACTCTCGTAACCGTGGCCTGTTTGCAGATCGCGGTGCACGCCACCGGCTGACCGGCAACGTTACGGTTCCGGGCAGCGATGTCGAGTACTACACGATCAACTACAATTTGCAGCAATACCTGCCGGTCAACCGTTGGGCAACCTTCCTGTTCAGTGTTGATCTCGGTTATGGTGCTGCGCTGGGTGACACGACTTCCTTGCCGCCATACAGAAACTACTTTGCGGGCGGTCCGGATACGGTGCGCGGTTATCGGGAAAACGACCTGGGACCCAAGGACACCTTCGGCAACCCCTACGGTGGCGATCTGCTGACAGCGGGCCAGATAGAGTTTCTGCTGCCGATTCCCGAAAAGTGGGAGGCCAAGTCGCGCTTTACCCTGTTCTTCGACATAGGCAATGTATTCTCGGTCGGCGATGTCGAGTTTTATGCGCCGTACCCATACCAGTATCAGCCGATCGATTATGATTTCGACTTGGGTGAGCTGAAGCGCTCGTACGGTATTTCGGCCCAGTGGCTGGCGCCGCTTGGCCTGTTCCGTTTCAGTTATGCTTTCCCGCTGGACGCCGACGACGGTACCAGCCTCTCGTATGGTGATAGTACCGAGCGGTTCCAGTTCTCTATCGGTGGCGCGTTCTAGATTCGGGCATTCAGCTTCCAGCGGTACTTGCTGCTGGCAAATCAACTTTGAAATATCAGGAAATCACGATGTTGCAGATCAGGAAGTGGGCGGGTATGGCGGTGCTGGCAGCGATGACGGGCATGCTGGCCCTGCCGCAGGTGGCACAGGCACAGGCAGCCAAGCCTCTCAAGGTGGGCTTCGTCAATGTCGCGCGGTTGTTGGCTGAGTCGCCGCAGGCCAATGCGGCGAACCGTTCACTGGAAAACGAGTTTGCACCCCGTCAGCGTGATCTGCTGGCCAAGCAAAAGGCATTCAAGGACCGTGCCGACAAGATGCAGAAAGACGCTGCGGTAATGGGTGCGGATGAGCGTCGCAATGCAGAGAATGACCTGCGGCGTGATGAACGGGATCTGACGCGTCAGCTCGAGGAGTTGCGCGAGGATCTGAACAACCGCAAGAACGAGGAATTGGGCAAGCTGCGTGTCAATCTGCTTGGTGAAGTCGAGAGCTTTGCGCGTCAGGGTGGTTATGACCTGATCGTCAGCGATGCCCTGTACGTGAGTCCGGGCATGGATGTTACCGCGCAGGTATTGCAGGCCTTGCAGAGCCGGTCAGGTGCAGCGAAAGCACCAGCGCCCTGAGTCACCCATGGGCATGACCCTGGGTCAGCTGGCTGTCCGCTATGGTTGCGAACTGCGCGGTGACCCGGACAGCGTTGTGGACCGGGTGGCTACGCTGGCTGCTGCCGGGCCGGGTTCGATCGGGTTTTTTGCCAACCCTGTCTACCGGCCACAACTTGTGGCAACACAGGCCACAGCGGTAATACTTCAGTCAGCAGATGCGGGCGACTGTCCGGTTGCCGCACTGCTTGCGCAGCATCCCTACGCGGTCTATGCGCGGGTTGCCGCTGATCTGCATCCCTCACCACCGTTGCGACCAGGTATTCATGCAGCCGCTGTCATCGGTGCTGAGGTGCGCGTACCCCCCAGTTGCCAGATCGGTCCGGGCGCAGTGCTGGGTGATGGCGTATCGCTCGGTGAACGGGTCAGTATTGGCGCCAATTCAGTGCTCGGTGATGGTGTGGAGATCGGTGCAGACAGCAGTATCTCGGCCGGAGTGACGATCTATGCGGGCGTCCGGCTGGGCAGTCGCTGCATCATTCATTCCGGCGCAGTGATCGGTGCTGATGGTTTTGGCTTTGCGCGTGAGCGTGATGGCAGCCAGATCAAGGTTCCACAGATCGGGGCTGTGGTCATCGGTGATGATGTGGAAATCGGTGCCTGTACAACCATCGACCGTGGTGCGATCGGCGATACGGTGATTGCCGATGGGGTCAAGCTCGATAACCAGATACAGGTCGGGCACAATGTACGCATTGGCGCGCATACCGTGATTGCCGGTCAGACTGGTATATCCGGCAGTACCACAATCGGTGCGCGCTGCACGATTGGTGGCGCGGTTTCGATCGCGGGCCATCTCGTCATTGCCGATGACGTGGTGATCGGTGGTGGGACTGCCGTGCCAGGTTCACTGCTGGTAGCCGGTATTTATGCCGGTGGCGGTACGCCTGCCGATACCCTGCAGCGCTGGCGCAAGAACATGGTGCGATTTGGCCAGCTTGATCAAATTGCACGCCGGCTTCGGGCAATCGAGAAGCACTTCAACCGGGACGCCTGAGTGACTGCAATTCACCCCACTGCGATCGTATCGCCAGAGGCTGAGCTCGACGGCAGTGTCAGCGTCGGCCCCTATGCCGTCATCGGCCCGGGCGTGCATATCGGCGCCGGTACAACTGTTGGCTCACATGCGTTGCTCAAGGGGCCGGCAACCATCGGTCGCGACAACCGGATATTCGGCTTTGCCGTCATCGGTGAAGACCCGCAGGACAAGAAATACGGCGGCGAACCGACACGTCTGGAGATCGGTGACCGCAACACCTTCCGCGAGTTCTGCACCGTCCATCGCGGTACCACCCAGGACAAGGGTGTTACGCACATCGGTAACGACAACTGGATCATGGCCTATGTGCATATTGCGCATGACTGTGTCGTGGGCAACGATGTGATCTGCTCGAACAACACGACCCTGGCAGGCCATGTAGAGGTTGGAGATTACGTGATCTGCAGCGGATTTTCTGCGATCCATCAGTTCTGCCGGCTCGGTGCGCACAGCTTTCTGGGCGGTTTTGCCGCCATCACCCGCGATGTACCACCCTATGTCATGGTAGCCGGGCAGCCGACCGCTCCGCACGGCATCAACTCGGAGGGCCTCAAGCGCCGCGGCTTCAGTACCGAACAGTTGCGTAATCTGAAGGATGCGTACCGGATCCTGTATCGCGACGGTTTGCAGTTGGCCGAGGCGCGTGACCGGATTGCAGCGCTTGCGGAGAGTCAGGCCGAGCTGCGTATCCTGGTCGACTTCATTGACTCTTCCGAGCGGAGCCTGATCCGCTGAGCTCCCGCACGCCGCGGATTGCCATCGTTGCCGGTGAAATTTCCGGAGACCGCCTTGGGGCTGGCCTGATCCGTGCCGTGCATGCGCGGCATCCCGAAGTCCGCTTTTCAGGCATTGCCGGTCCGCTGATGCAGGCGGCTGGTGCAGAAGCATGGTGGCAGAGCGAAGAGCTGGCCGTGATGGGGCTCGCCGAGGTGGTGCGTCATCTGCCACGCTTGCGGCGCATCATGCGCGAGCTCGAAGCGCGCCTTCGCGCTGATCCGCCTGATTTGTATATCGGCATCGATGCGCCGGATTTCAATCTGCGTATCGAGCGCACGGTGCGTACGGCCGGTGTGCCGACAGTGCACTACGTCTCGCCCTCCGTGTGGGCCTGGCGCAGCGGCCGGGTTCGCGTGCTGCGTGAAGCCTGCGATAACGTCCTGTGTCTGCTGCCCTTTGAGGCCGAGTTTCTTCAGCAACACCAGGTGCCGGCGGTTTTTGTCGGTCATCCGCTGGCCGATGAACTACCCGCAGATCCGGATCATGGCGCCGCCCGTCGCCAGCTGGGCCTGCCGGAGCATGGGCGGGTAGTGGCGCTGCTGCCCGGCAGCCGTGGCGGTGAACTTGATCGGCTCGGTCCGGTGTTTGCTGAAACGGCACGCTGGCTGCAGGCGCGTTTGCCGGATGTCGTCTATGTGGCACCCATGGCCACGCCGGAGTTGCGCAAGCGCTTCGCTGCGCAATGGCACCAGTCGGCTGCAGGACTGCCGATACAGCTGGTCGATGGGCAATCGCATACGGCCATGGCAGCAGCCGATGTGATCCTGCTCGCTTCGGGTACCGCTACGCTGGAAGCCATGCTGCTCAACCGGCCGATGGTTGTGGCTTATCGCATCTCGCCCTTGAGTTATGCCCTGGTGAAGGCTTTGCGCCTGATCCATGTCCAGTACATGGCGTTGCCCAATCTGCTGGCTGATCAGCGCCTGGTGCCCGAGTTCGTGCAGGGGCAAGTTGAGCCGGCGATCCTCGGGGCTGCGCTGTTCGAGTTGCTCGACAGGCCAGCCAACCGCCAGTTGCTCGGTGAGCGCTTTCTTGAGCTGGGCAAGGGCCTGCGCCAAGGTGCGAGCGAACGTGCTGCAGACGTCGTACTCGACATGCTCAAGCTGGCCTGAAGCGGAGCGTCGCTTCGGTGCGCTACGCTGGCAGTTCAGCTCCGTATAATCCCGCTTTCCATGAACGCTTCATTTACACCGAACGCCTCTGACGGTCGCAGCTGTACCGTGGCCGGTATCGATGAAGCCGGGCGTGGGCCGCTGGCCGGTGCGGTGGTCGCCGCCGCAGTGGTTTTGGCGCCGGGTCAGATCCTGCCGGGTGTGCGCGATTCCAAGCAGCTGTCCGCTGCCCGACGCGAGGCGCTGGTGGACGGTATCCGCAGCGCTGCGCTCGACTGGTCGATCGGTATCGCTACGCATGTGGAAATTGATGAACTGAATATCCTGCATGCGACCATGCTGGCCATGTCGCGAGCCTTTGCCGGGCTGCGTCAGCCACCTGATCTGGTGCAGATCGATGGTAACCGTGCGCCGCAACTGAGCGGATTTGCCGGTACTGTGGAAACCGTGATCGGCGGAGACCGGAGCTGTCCGGCCATCTCGGCGGCCTCAGTGCTGGCCAAGGTGTACCGCGACCAGTTGATGATGGAGCTGCATGCCGAGTATCCGGGCTATGGCTTCGACCGGCACAAGGGTTATCCAACAGTAGAGCATCGGGCTGCATTGCTGGCCCTCGGGCCCTGTCCGGTGCACCGGCGCAGCTTTGCTCCGGTACGTGCCGCATTGAACGGTGCCGTACAGCAGTTGCAGGCAGCAAGGCGATGACAGCGCCCGGTTTCATACACCTGCACGTGCATACCGAGTATTCGCTGATCGACAGCGTCGTGCGCCTGCCGGAACTGGTCGCGGCCACCGCCGCAGCCGGTATGCCGGCGGTGGCCATGACCGACCAGGTTAATCTGTTCGGGCTCGTCAAGTTTTATCGTGAAGCGCTTGCCGCGGGCATCAAGCCGGTGATCGGTGCTGAAGTCTGGGTGACTGGTCGTGAGGAGCAGACTGAAGCCGCACGCCTGGTCCTGTTGTGCCGGAATGCAGCCGGCTACCGCAGTCTTTCGCGTCTGCTCAGTCGCGCCTGGCTCGAAGGGCAGGACAATGGCATACCGCAGGTGCACGCCAGCTGGTTCGATGCGCAATCCACCGCCGGACTGATTGCCCTGTCTGGCGGGCAGGATGGTGTGCTTGGTCGCACGCTGCTCAGCGGTCCACCGGAACGTGCCGAGCGCGCGGCAGCAGCCTGTAGTGCATGGTTTGGCGGCGACTTCTATCTCGAGCTGCAGCGTACCGGGCGGCCGCAGGACAACAGCTATGTGGAAGCCGCGACCCGCTTCGCGAGCCGCATGGGCCTGCCAGTAGTCGCCACCAACGATGTGCGATTTCTGAAAACCGATGAGTTCGATGCGCATGAAGCGCGAGTCTGTATCCAGCAGGGCAGAACGCTTGCCGACCCGGGTCGTCCGCGCCTGTACAGCGAGCAACAATATCTGCGTACACCGGCAGAGATGCAGCAGTTGTTTGCCGATCTGCCCGAGGCGCTGGAGAACTCGGTAGAGATAGCCAGGCGCTGCAATGTTGCCCTCAGTCTGGGTGAAACCCATTTGCCGGATTACGAGGTGCCGGGCGGCCTCGCACCTGCAGATTACCTGCGTGAGCAGGCCGAAGCCGGTCTTGCGCTGCGCCTGGCGGAAGCCGGCCCTGAGCGGATCAGTGGGCCTGTTGCGGGTTATCAGCAGCGCCTGATCGATGAGCTGGCGGTGATTTGCCGGATGGGCTTTGCCGGCTATTTTCTGATCGTCGCTGACTTTATCCGTTGGGCCAAGGAGCACGACATTCCAGTTGGTCCGGGCCGTGGCTCCGGTGCCGGTTCACTGGTGGCATGGGTATTGGGCATCACCGACCTGGACCCGATTCGCTACGACCTGCTGTTCGAGCGCTTCCTGAATCCGGAGCGGGTGTCCATGCCGGATTTCGATATCGACTTCTGCATGGAGGGGCGCGACCGGGTCATCGATTACGTCGGTGAACGCTACGGGCGTGATCGCGTTTCGCAGATCATCACCTACGGCACCATGGCGGCACGTGCGGTGGTGCGCGATACGGGCCGTGTGCTCGGCCATCCCTATGGTTTTGTGGATCGTATCGCGAAGCTGATTCCCAACGCGCCCGGTGTCGAGATGACGCTCGGGCTGGCCCTCGAGCAGGAAGCCGAGTTGGCCGATCTGTATGCCAAGGACGATGAGGTGCGCAGTCTCATCGATCTGGCCAGCCAGCTGGAAGGGCTGGTGCGCAATGCCGGTCGGCATGCCGGCGGTATCGTCATTGCGCCGCGCGAGATCACCGAATTTACGCCGCTCTATCAGGTGGCTGGTGAAAAGACGGTGGTCACCCAGTTCGACAAGGATGATGTCGAGGCGACTGGCCTGGTCAAGTTCGACTTCCTGGGTCTGCGTACGCTGACCATCATCGATCGCGCTGTGCGCGTGATCAATGCCGGGCGACAGGCTGCTGGTGAGCCACCGATCGATATTCGTCAGTTGCCGCTCGATGATGTGGCCAGCTTTGACCTGCTGCGTGGTTGCCGGACGACAGCGGTATTCCAGCTTGAGTCGCCCGGCATGCGTGACCTGATGCGCCGCCTGCAGCCCGATACCTTCGAGGATATCGTGGCGCTGGTGGCGCTGTTCCGGCCGGGGCCGCTGCAGTCGGGCATGGTCGATGACTTCATCAACCGCAAGCATGCCGGTGAGAGCCAGACTGTCGATTACCTGCATCCGGATCTGGAGCCGGTGCTGCGCCCGACCTACGGTGTGATCCTCTACCAGGAGCAGGTGATGCAGATCGCCCAGCGCCTGGCCGGCTATTCGCTGGGCGAAGCCGACCTGCTGCGGCGTGCGATGGGCAAGAAAAAGGCCGAGGAGATGGCCATGCAACGCTCGGTGTTTACCGAGCGTGCGGCAGAGCGCGGTACGGACCGTGCGAAGGCCACGCATATCTTCGACCTGATGGAGAAGTTTGCCGGCTATGGTTTCAACAAGTCGCATTCGGCAGCTTACGCGCTGCTGGCCTATCAGACGGCCTGGCTGAAGGCCAACTATCCGGCGGCATTCATGGCTGCGGTGATGACGATTGATATGGATAACACCGATGCGCTGGTCGTGCAGAAGCGCGAGTGTGCGGCGCTCGACATAGAACTGCTGCCGCCTGATGTGAATGTGTCCATGCATGCATTCACCGTGGAGAACGGCAACGGCATCCGTTACGGTCTGGGTGCGATCAAGGGCGTAGGGCAGGGCGCTGCCGAGCATATCGTCACGATGCGCAACGAATCCGGCAACTACCAGAGCCTGCAGGATTTCTGTCTGCGTATCGGTGGCCAGAAACTCGGCCGGCGTCCGGTGGAAGCGCTGGTCAAGGCGGGCGCGCTCGATGCTTTTGCTGCCAACCGCCCGAGTCTGCTGGCTGGATTGCCGCACGCGATGGATGCGGCAGATCAGGCGGCTGCGGCTGATCGCGCTGGTCAGAATGACCTGTTCGGTGCACCGGCAAGCCAGCCGGTTGCCGAGCATGTGGTGCCGGAGATCGCGGACTGGGGTCTGGGCCGCAAGTTACAGGCCGAGCGTGAAAGCCTGGGCCTCTACCTCAGTGGTCATCCTTTCGACCAGTACCGTGCCGATCAGCCGTTCATCTGCAGCTCGAATATTGCGGCGCTGATTTCGGAACGTCCGCCGGTACCGGGTGAGTATCGCGGGCCGGCTCGCGAAGTCACCGTCGGTGGACTGGTGGCAGCTGTACGCAAGCGCGGCTCGCGCGTATCTGTGGAGCTGGATGACGGCACCGGTACGCTGGAGGTCGGTTTTTTTCAGGAAGCCTACGACCGCTGGCGTCATCTGCTCGGCAGCCAGGCGCTGGTGGCCATCAGTGGCGTGCTGCGCTTCGAAGAGTTCATCGATGGCTGGCGGCTTACGGCCAAAGATGTGCTGGATCTGGACCGTCTGGTCGAGGCTCGCGCGACTGGCCTGCTGCTGCGCTGGCGCACCGATACCGATCAGTACCTGACGGTCGATGTGCTGAAGAGTGTACTTGAGCCGCACCGGCCAGGTCGCTGTGCAGTGACCGTTCACTACCGGCATGCTGGCAGTCAGGCACGGCTGGCGCTGGGCAGCGAGTGGTCGATCCGGCCAGCGCGCGAGCTGCGTGAACGCCTGTCGGAACTGGTCGGTACCGATGGCTTCCGCTTCATCTACGAGGGGCCGCGGCAGTGATTTTCAAGGTGCGGTGGCTTGTAAGGTATGCGTGCCCCGGTTTAGTGTGGCCGCGCAGCAGGGACAACAGGGAGTCATGGTTCTGAAATTTCTGGATTTTGAACAACCGATCGCGGAGCTTGAGGCAAAAATCGACGAGCTGCGTTTTGTCGGCGATGATTCCGAGGTCAATATCAGCGATGAGATCGCACGCCTGAAGGCGAAGAGCGATACGCTCACGCGCAGCATATTTTCCAGCCTGTCCTCCTGGCAGGTCGCCCAGCTGGCGCGCCACCCGTTGCGCCCTTATACGCTCGACTACCTGGGCATCATCAGCCCGGACTTTCAGGAGCTGCATGGCGATCGCATGTATGCCGACGATCCGGCGATGGTCGGCGGGCTTGGGCGTCTGGATGGCAAGCCGGTGATCTACATCGGCCAGCAGAAGGGCCGCGATACCAAGGAGCGCGTGCACCGCAACTACGGCATGCCGAAACCCGAGGGCTATCGCAAGGCACTGCGACTGTTCCGGATGGCCGAGAAGTTTCGTTTGCCGATCGTCACCTTCATCGACACGCCGGGTGCCTATCCGGGTATCGGTGCCGAGGAGCGGGGGCAGAGCGAGGCGATTGCCCGCAATCTGTTTGAGATGGCTCATCTCAAGGTGCCGATCATCAGCATGGTGATCGGTGAGGGTGGTTCCGGCGGCGCACTGGCGATCGGGGTTGCTGACCGCGTGCTGATGCTCGAGCACAGTATCTACTCGGTTATTTCACCTGAAGGCTGTGCCAGCATCCTGTGGAAAAGTGCGGAGAAGGCCGAACTCGCCGCTGAAGCGATGGGCGTTACGGCGCCACGTTTGCGGGCACTGGGTCTGGTCGATGAGGTGGTGCGTGAACCGCTGGGTGGCGCACATCGCGATCCGTTGGCCACAGCCGAATCCATACGCAGTGCGCTGGTTCGGCACATGCGGGATTTTGATGCCGTGGACGTCAATGAGTTACTGCGTCGGCGCTCGGCACGGCTTGCCTCATATGGAAGTTTTCGTGAGAACTGAGTCTGGCTGAAGCCAGGCCGATCAGCAGATGAGCGCTCAGCCTACAGATATTCCGCAGTGCTTGAGCCAGGCCATTCCGGATGGGGCCGCCCTGTGTGTCGCATTGAGCGGCGGCTGCGATTCCTCAGTGCTGTTGCATGCGCTGGCCGGGCTGCGTGAGCGCAGCGGCTATCTGTTGCGCGCGGTACATATCAATCACGGGCTGCAGTCTGCAGCCGATAGCTGGGCCGGCCACTGCGCGGCATTCTGCGCACAACTGGGCGTGCCGCTGGTCGTACGGCAGGTCGTAACGCGGCGGGATGCCGGGCGTGGGCTTGAAGCTGCTGCGCGGGATGCGCGCTATGCCGCACTCGGCGCAGAGCTGAAGGCTGGCGAGTGGCTGCTCACCGCGCATCATGAGGATGACCAGCTCGAGACGGTGCTTCTGCATCTGCTGCGTGGCTCGGGCGTGAGCGGCTTGGCGGGCATTCCTGTCGCAAGCGATTTTTCCCACGGACATTTGTGCCGGCCGCTGCTCGGTGTGGCACGCGACAGCATTGAGGCCTATGCGCGCGACCATGCGCTCCGCTGGATCGATGATCCAATGAACGGTGATGTTGCACTCGACCGGAATTTCCTGCGCAGCCAGATTATCCCGGCCTTGCGCGTGCGTTGGCCAGTGGCTGCGCGGGCTGCAGGCCGCAGTGCCGGGCTTGCCGCTGAGGCGGCGAATCTGCTCGATGACCTGGCCCGGATCGACGAGCTGGCTGTGCTGCAGGGGGAGGCGCTGCATTTGCCGGCCTTTCACGTGCTCAGCGCGGCGCGACAGCGCAATCTGATTCGCAGTCTGGTACGGCGACGCGGCTGGTGTACGCCGCCAGAGCGGCGCCTGCACGCGGGCCTGCAGCAACTCCTGACTGCGCGCGCGGATCGTCATCCAGTGTTGGCCTGGTCGGGTTACGAGATTCGGCGGTTTCGCGAGCGGCTGTATCTGATCGAGGCCACGACATCAGCCGGTCTTGCAGACAGCCACGCCTGGAGTGGCAAGAGTACCTTGCGGCTTGGTGGTCCGCGTGGCGAGCTGCGTCTGCAGCAGGCCACTGGTGCTGGCCTGGCGGTAAAGATGCTGGGTGCTGGACTGCAGATTGGATTTCGCAGCGGCGGGGAAGCGGTGCGCAGTGACGGGGACCCGCACCACCGGACACTCAAATATCTCTTCCAGAAACATGCGGTAGTGCCGTGGATGCGCAGCCATATCCCGCTGCTGTATGTGCGCGGGGAGCTGGCGGCAGTCGCGGACCTGTGGCTGGCTGACTGGGCGATGGCGGGGCCTGGCGAGGCTGGTGCGGCGGTGGTCTGGGAAGCTCACGCTGCAATCGTCTGAATCCCGCATTGTTCGCCGCGGGGCGATCTGGTAACTTTTCTCCCCCATCTACCTCCTTCTTGGAGAGTCCAGCGCAGGCAGTCTTCACCTTACCCGCTTAATCCAGGCCGGTGAGGGGTGCGTTCTGTCTGAATTGCTGGAACTGGCTGCTTTTTTTTGTGTTTGCAGCCGATCCCGGACCCTACCTCATAACAGGTGGGGTACTGTCGGTCGGCGGAGATGGGTGCCATGCCCCGCTATATTTTCGTGACTGGCGGCGTCGTTTCTTCACTGGGGAAGGGCATTACGGCTGCCTCGCTCGGGGCGATTCTCGAAGCCCGCGGCCTCAAGGTCGCGATGATCAAGCTTGATCCCTACCTCAACGTCGACCCGGGCACCATGAGTCCGTTCCAGCATGGTGAGGTGTTCGTTACCGCAGATGGTGCCGAGACCGATCTGGATCTGGGTCATTACGAACGCTTCGTGCGCACCACCACCGGGCGCAACAGCAACTTCACCACCGGACGGATTTACGGCAGCGTGATCGCCAAGGAGCGTCGTGGCGACTACCTCGGCGCCACCGTACAGGTCATTCCGCACATCACTGACGAGATCAAGCGGTGTATCCGGCTCGGTGCCGGTGATGCCGATATCTGTATCGTCGAGATCGGCGGTACGGTTGGCGATATCGAGTCGCTGCCCTTTCTGGAGGCGATCCGCCAGTTCGGCTTTGATCTCGGTCCGCAGCATTGCGTTTATGTGCACCTGACGCTGGTGCCGTACATTTCTTCCTCGTCCGAGATCAAGACCAAGCCGACCCAGCACTCGGTCAAGGAGTTGCGGTCGATCGGTATCCAGCCGGATGTGCTGGTGTGTCGCTCCGAGAAGGCTTTGCCAGAGGAACAGCGCCGCAAGATCGCGCTGTTCACCAATGTGTCAGAGCGTGCCGTGATTTCCGCTGTCGATGTGGATGATCTCTACAAGTTGCCAGCCGCGTTCCGCAGCCAGGGCTTCGATGCCATCGTCGTCGAGCGATTGGGCCTGACTGTGCCGGCTGCCGATCTCAGCGAATGGGATGCAGTGGTTGCTGCGCGCAAGAACCCGGAAGGTGAGGTGACGATTGCGATGGTCGGCAAGTATGTCGATCTGCGTGATGCCTATATTTCCCTGACCGAGTCGTTGATGCACGCGGGAATCAAGACATGCACGCAGGTCCGCATCCGCTACATCGAGTCGCAGGACCTCGAGCGGGACGGTCTCGGTGCGCTGGCCGGTGTCGATGCGATCCTCGTGCCTGGTGGCTTTGGTGAGCGGGGCATAGAGGGCAAGATTTCAGCGGTGCGCTATGCGCGTGAAAACGGTGTGCCCTATCTGGGTATCTGTCTGGGCATGCAGGTTGCAGTTATCGAATATGCGCGCAACGTGCTGAAACTCACCGGCGCCCACAGCACAGAGTTCGATCCACGCAATCCACATCCGGTGATCGCGCTGATCTCCGAGTGGCAGGACCGGGACGGTAGTCTGCAGAAGCGTGATACCGACTCGAATCTGGGCGGTACCATGCGACTCGGTGCCCAGGAGTGCCGGCTGCAGGCGGGAACGCTGGCCCACGACCTGTACGGCAAGGAATCCATCCGCGAGCGTCATCGACACCGCTTTGAGTTCAATAACACCTATCTGGAACAGCTCAGCAATGCCGGTATGGTATTTGCCGGCTTCTCCATCGATGGCCTCGTCGAGATGATCGAACTGCCCGATCATCCCTGGTTTCTGGCTTGCCAGTTTCATCCGGAGTTCCAGTCCAACCCGCGTGATGGCCACCCGCTGTTCACTGGCTTCGTGCAGGCTGCACGAAAGTTTCGTGCCCAGACGCTGCCAGCTGCAGCCCGCGCATGAAGCTGCTGGATTTCGAGGTTGGTGCTGATCAGCCACTGTTCCTGATTGCGGGACCCTGCGTGGTCGAGAGCGAGATGCTGGCTGTCGAGACGGCCGGTCAGCTGCGCGATATGGCGCGCCGTTTCGGTGTGCCATTCATCTTCAAGTCCTCTTACGACAAGGCCAACCGTTCCTCGCTGCAGAGTTACCGCGGGCCGGGCATCGCCGAGGGTCTGCGGGTACTCGAAAGCGTGCGCGCGCAGCTGGGCGTGCCGGTGCTGACCGATATCCACGAGGACAGCCCGCTGGATGAAGTGGCGGCGGTCGTCGATGTGCTGCAGACGCCGGCGTTCCTGTGCCGGCAGACCAATTTCATTCTCCGTGCCGCCAGCCAGGGCAAGCCGGTGAACATCAAGAAGGGCCAGTTCCTGTCGCCGTGGGAAATGAGCAACGTGGTGGCCAAGGCCCGGAGCACCGGCAACCCCGGCATCATGGTCTGCGAGCGCGGCTTCAGTTTTGGCTACAACAATCTGGTCAGCGACATGCGTTCGCTGGCGGTGCTGCGCGCCACCGGCTGTCCGGTGGTGTTCGACGCAACCCACTCGGTGCAGCTGCCCGGTGGCAAAGGCGATGCATCCGGCGGCCAGCGCGAATTCGTGCCGGTGCTGGCCCGCGCAGCTGTTGCCGCCGGGGTGGCGGGACTATTCATGGAAACCCATCCGGATCCGGATCGCGCGCTTTCCGATGGCCCGAATGCCTGGCCGCTGCACCTGATGGAAAGTTTGCTGGAGGTCCTGGTCGAGATCGATCAGGTGGTGAAGAAGAGGCCGCTGGCTGAAGCGGGCCTGCTGGAGAAGAAGAGCTGATGAGCAAGATCGTCGATATTCGCGGCCGGGAGATTCTCGATTCCCGCGGCAACCCCACCGTCGAAGCCGATGTACGGCTGGAGAACGGCGCCTTCGGCCGGGCGGCTGTACCGTCCGGTGCATCGACCGGCAGTCGTGAAGCGGTAGAACTGCGCGACAAGGATCCGGCCCGCTATCTCGGCAAAGGCGTACTCAAGGCAGTCGCCAGTGTGAACGGCGAGATCCGTACCGCGCTGATCGGTATGGATGCTGATGATCAGGCCGGTCTGGACCAGCGCATGATCAGCCTCGATGGCAGTGACGGGAAGTCACGGCTGGGCGCCAATGCGATACTCGCGGTTTCGCTGGCCGCTGCGCATGCCACGGCGGCTGGGCGAAGTGAGCCGCTGTTCAGGACGCTGGGTCCAGGCAAGACCATGCCGGTGCCCATGATGAACATCATCAACGGTGGCGCACACGCCGACAACAGTGTGGATATCCAGGAGTTCATGGTGCTGCCGGTGGGTGCACCGTCGTTCCGCGAAGCCTTGCGCTATGGCACCGAGATCTTTCATGCGCTGAAGGCTGTGCTCAAGAAGGCGGGGCTGAATACTGCGGTGGGCGACGAGGGTGGCTTTGCACCCGATCTGCCTTCCAATGCAGCGGCCCTCGATACGATCGGGGAAGCGGTGCACAAGGCCGGCTTCAAGCTCGGTGGCGATGTGTTCCTGGGTCTCGATGTGGCGAGTTCCGAGCTGTACAGCAAGAATGTCTACCGGCTGGCGTCCGAGTCGCGCAATTTTGATTCCGGCCAGTTTGCCGAGTATCTGGCTGGCCTGGTACGCCAGTATCCGATCATCTCGATCGAGGACGGCATGGCCGAGGATGACTGGGCCGGCTGGGCGATACTCACCGGCCTGCTGGGCAAACAGATCCAGTTGGTGGGTGACGACCTGTTCGTCACCAATACCGCGATCCTCAAGCGCGGCATCACCGAAGGCATCGCGAATTCCATCCTGATCAAGCCCAACCAGATCGGTACGCTGACCGAGACGCTGGCGGCTGTCGATATGGCTATCGATGCCGGCTACAGCGCCGTCATTTCGCATCGCTCGGGCGAGACCTCGGATGCGACCATCGCCGATATTGCCGTCGCGACCCGTGCCACGCAGATCAAGACCGGATCGCTCTGCCGTTCTGACCGCATGTCCAAGTACAATCAGTTGTTGCGAATTGAGGAACTGCTGGGGCGCGAAGCGCGGTATGCTGGTGCCGATGCGTTTCCGGTGAAACTGGGTATCTGACTCCGGGGGGAGGCTGGCACGATGGCGATACGCGTTGCGACTGGCGTTCTCGCTCTGCTGCTATGTGTACTGCAGTTTCGGCTCTGGGTGTCCGATGACGGTTTCGCCGAGGTGTCCCGCCTGGCGGCGCTGATCGAACAGCAGACCGGGGAAAACCACCGCCTGAGTCAGCGCAACCAGCGCCTGGAGGCGGAGGTGATCGATCTGCGCGGCGGCGAGGGAGCCGTCGAAGAACGGGCCCGCAGCGATCTGGGGCTGATCGGCCCGGATGAAAGTTTCTATATCTTCAGCGCAGCCCAGCCGACCGGCTGATTGCTGGCGGCGAACTACCCGGCGTGTTGCAGCTTCAATATCACGAGGACATCGCGGAGATCCGCATGGATCGTCCGCCAGCCAATGCGCTTGATCACGCCCTGGTTGAGGAGTTGCTGGGCGCGCTTGATAGCGTACAGGCCAGCGGAGCGCGTGCGCTGATCCTCACCGGTCGACCCGGCATGTTCAGCGGCGGGCTGGACGTACCCGCCCTGATCGATTGTCCACGGCCGGAGATCGAACGCTTCTGGCAGCAGTTCTTCCTGCTCACTTGCCGGCTCGCATCGAGTCCGATACCGGTCATCGCCGCACTGTCCGGACATGCGCCGGCGGGTGGCGCTGTCCTCGCCCTGCAGTGCGATTACCGGATCGGCATACACGGCAATTTCAAGATTGGCCTCAACGAAGTACAGGTCGGCCTGCCGGTGCCGGCCACCATCCTGCTCGCGCTGGAGGAAGTCATCGGCACACGCTGGATGCGCCGTATCGCGACCCGTGGCAGCCTGTTGCCGATGGCGGAAGCGCTGGCCATCGGTCTGGTCGATGAACTGGCAGAGCCGGATGAGTTGATTCCGACCGCGCTCGCCCGCGCCCGTGAACTGCTGGCCCTGCCGCCGGTTGCCATGAACACCACACGCCTGGCCGGCAAGGCCCGCCTGATCGAGGCTTATGGCGACAGCAGCGACATAGCCACCGCAACGGACTGGTGGTTCAGCACTGAAACCCAGGGCGAGATGCGCAAGCTGGTGGAGCGGTTGGCGAAGAAGTAGGCCTCGGGTAAGAGTCATTCGTGCCGAAGCGCGTCTATCGGATCAAGGCGCGCGGCGCGGCGCGCCGGGAAGTAGCCGAACAGCACGCCGATGGCGGCAGAGAAGACGAAGCTGAGCAGGTTGACGCCGGGGTTGAACGCGTAGGGCACGTTCATCAGGATCGAAAGGCCGATCGAGGCGGCAGTGGCGAGCACGATACCGATCAATCCCCCCAGCGCAGCCAGCACCACGGCCTCGATCAGGAACTGCAGCAGCACCTCGCGCTCCAGCGCGCCGATGGCCAGGCGCAGGCCGATCTCGCGCGTGCGCTCGGTCACGCTGACCAGCATGATGTTCATGATGCCGATGCCGCCCACCAGCAGGCTCACCGCGGCCACGGCACCCAGCAGGGTGGTCATCACCTTGGTGGTGCCCGAGAGCGTGTCGGCCAGCTGTTTGGTGTCGAGCACGTTGAAGTTGTCCTCGTCGGTGTCGGCAAGCTTGCGGCGCTCGCGCAATAGTTGCGTGAGGCTGGCCTTCACACGCGCGGAATCGCTGCCATCGGCCATGGACACGAGCAAGTCGTTGACCTGGGTATTGCCGGTGATGCGGCGCTGCAGGGTCTTGATGGGTATGAAGACCAGGTCGTCCTGGTCGTTGCCGAAAGAACCCTGCCCCTTGGAGCCGAGCACGGCGATGATCTCGCAGCTGATTTTCGAGACGCGGAGCGACTCGCCCAGCGCGGGGCTGCTGCCAAACAGTTCGCGCCGCACGGTCTCGCCGATCATGCAGACTGCGGCACCGGCGCGCTGCTCAGCGTCGGAGAACTCGCGGCCCTGGGCCAGCCTCCAGTTGCCGATGGTCAGCCAGTCGTTGGTGCTGCCGGTGATGGTGCTGGACCAGTTGCGACCGTTGGCCACCAGCGTGCCGCCCGAGCGCGATTGGGGAGCAGCGGCCACGACGCCGCCGATCTGGGTAGCGATGGCCTCGGCGTCGCTGTCCTTGAAGGCGGGCGCGCTGGAGCCGGCGCTGCCCGGACCCATGCGCTGACCCGGTCGGATCTGCAACAGGTTGGTGCCGAGCCCCGAGATCTGGTTTTGCACGGACGCTGTGGCGCCATTGCCCACCGTGACCATCGTGATCACCGCGCTGACGCCGATCACGATGCCCAGGATGGTGAGGAACGAGCGCATCAGGTTGCGCCGGATCGAACGCAAGGCGAGCATGAGTGTGTTGAGCAACATGCTCAGCCCGCTCCCATGACCGTGGCAACGTATCCCGCCTGGAGTCCGACCGGATCGGGGTTGCGCTCGTCGCTTTCCACCATGCCGTCCACGAAGCGCACGATGCGCCGCGCATAGGCGGCCATCTCGGCTTCGTGCGTGACCATCAGCACGGTGATGCCCTGGTCGGTGTTCAGGTGCCAGAGCAGTCCCATGATCTCCTTGCTGCGGGCGGTGTCGAGGTTGCCGGTGGGCTCATCCGCCAACAACACGGCGGGCTCGGTAACGATGGCACGTGCGATTGCCACGCGCTGCTGCTGGCCGCCCGAGAGTTCCCCTGGCGTGTGGTGTTCCCACCCTTTGAGGCCGACCTGTTCGAGCGCGCGGGCGGCCATGGCATGGCGCTGCGCGGTGGGCTCGCCGCGGTAGATCAGCGGCAGTTCGACATTTTCCTGCGCCGACGTGCGCGCCAGCAGGTTGAAGCCCTGGAACACGAAGCCGAGGAAGCGCCGGCGCAGTCGGGCGCGCTCGTCGCGGCTGAGCGACTGCACCTGCACGCCCTCGAACTCATAGGTGCCGGTGGTGGGGGTGTCGAGGCAGCCCAGCGTGTTCATCGCGGTGGACTTGCCCGAACCGCTGGGGCCCATGATGGCCACGAAGTCACCTTTGTCGATGTCCAGGTCCACGCCTTTCAGGGCCTGGAAGGCCGTTTCGCCCGTACCGTAGACCTTGGTGATGCCGCGCAGACGGATCAGCGGAGCAGGTCCCGACTGCCCTGTGCCTGGAGTGGCCGCATGATTCATCGTGCAGCGCCCGCGCTTCGCTGGTCGGTGATCACGGCCATGCCGGGCGTGAGTTGGTCTCCGCTGACCTCGGTAAGGCGGCCGTCGCTGATGCCGGTCTGTACCTGTACGGCAACCGGCTGGCCCTCCTGCAGTACCCAGATCTGGCGCGTACCCGGGGCCTTGCTCTCGGTACCTGCCACTTTGGTGCTGTCGCTGCGCGGTGGGCGCGGCATTATCCTGGACAGGATGCTGCTATCGGTGGAAGACGTGCTCGCCGCGGCCACCGTGGTGGGCGAGAAGCGCAGCGCCGTGTTAGGCACGAGCAGCACGTCATCGCGCTCGGTCGCGACGATGGTGGCCACGGCCGTCATGCCGGGGCGCAGAGCCAGGTCATCATTGTCCACATCGAGCGTGGCTACGTAGGTCACCACGTCGTTGGTGGTGGTCGAGCCATAGGCCACGCGGCGGGTCGTGGCCGGGAAGCTGCGCGAGGGATAGGCGCTGACGGTGAAGCTGGCTTTTTGCCCCACCTTCACGGCGCCCACGTCGGCCTCGTCCACGCTGGCTTCGAGCTGCAACTGGGTCAGGTCCTCGGCCACGGCAAACAGGGTGACTGCCTGCAGCGAGGCGGCCACCGCATTGCCCGGGTCGACTGAGCGGCTGAGCACTACGCCGTCGATCGGTGAGCGGATCGAGGCTTTGGAGAGGTTTGTTTCATCCGTCGAGAGAGTGGCTTCGGCCACGCCCACGTTGGCGGCAGCGCTCGATTCGGTGGCCACGGCGCGGGCCAGCGCGGCGCGCGCGCTGTCGAGTTCGGTGGCCGAAGGCACCCCGCCGCCCGTGAGTTTGAAGAGTCCTTCCAGGCGCGCAAGGTTGGCGCTGGATTCGGCGACGGTGGCCTTGCTTTGCGCGAGCAGGGCCTGGGCGGCGGCGCGCGAGGCGCGCGAGCGGGTCACCTGGTCGCTGAACGTCGATGTGTCCAGCTCCACCATAACCTGGCCGACCGTGACGCGGTCGTTTACGTCTACCAGGACGCGCTTGACCGTGCCCGAAAGTTCACTGCCGACGTTGACCGAGCGCGTGGGCTGCAGCGTGCCGTTGGCCGACACGTTGAGCGTGAGACTGCCCTTGCGCAGTTCGGTCGTCACGTAGGTGGGCGTGGCCTTGCTGGCGCTTTGCGCCTGCCAGTAATAGACACCGCCGGCCAGGACCAGCAGGGCGCTGATACCGAACCAGAGCAAGCTGCGCGGCCACCATCGTGGCGGATGGTCGTCACCCAGCAGGGCTTGAAGGTTGGCGGAGGTGGCGGCGTTCTTCCTGTTCATGTCGGGTCCGTGTGAACTGATCCTGCAGAGTGGTGGCGGGTGTCAGTGAACGGCAGCACGCACGTCGTCTCCGTGCACGACCATGTGCCCCATCTCGCCGGGCGTGGTGGTGTGTGGGGTATAGCGTGACTCCAGCAAGTGGCCCGGACCTTTGCAGTCTGGCCGGCAAATGTGGCGCAAATATGGGGGTGCAATCGATTGTCCGCGATTGGCGGGCACAGTTGGCAGAATCCCTTCTCGAATCACTGCAGCTGCCAGTCGCGTGTCAAAGGACACGCGACTGGCAGCTTGAACCTTTAGGCGCTTACTGCGCTGTCACCTCAAACGAGTTGTCCAGCAGGAAGCCGACCACAGTGCCGGAGGCCAGTTCCACTTCGGTGCCGGTCTTTTGCGCGACAGCTGCACCGGCAGCACCACCGACAATGCCGCCGACGATCTTGCCGGTGCCCTTGTCGATCTTGTTGCCGATCACGGCACCCACCAGTGCGCCACCGGCAATCTTGGCGGTATCACGCGCAGTGTCGCTCTTGCCTTGCTGTGCGAGGCGGCCTGAAATGGCCACGGTCTCGCCGCTGGCCAGCGTGAGCGTGTCAAAGCTGATACCGAGTGTCGGGACACCGCCGATCTTGTTGCTGCCAGAGATGACTTCCGTGACCGAGCCGCGCACGGCAGAACCGGTCGCCGCGAGTGTCTTGCCATCCACGATGAGGTCCGTGGTCAGCTGGCCGTCGATGTTGTCGCCGACCTGTGCGGTCTTGGTGGTGACCGGCGCAATGATCTGGACCGACAGCTGGGTGCCGGCGGGGACGACGTAGGTCTTCACAGGAGCCGGTGCGGGCTCCTTCGCGGCCGGGGCGGCGGCAGCCGCTGCTGCAGCCTTCGGCGCAGCAGCGGGACGTGGCGCTTTCTGTTTGGCGGCGAGTTCGGCTTCGCGGCGCGAAAGCTCAGCTTCGCGCTCCTTCAGGGACATATCAGCCTCAAGGCGCGTCAGTTCGGCATCTTTGGCGGCCTGTGCAGCCGCGGCATCCGCCTCTGCATCAACAACGGCCACATCCTCGGTGGCAGGTGCAGCCTGATCGGCGACCGGTGCTGACGAGTCACCCGGGCCACCGCATCCTGCCAGCATCAGTCCGATGCAGACGGCAGGCAGGGCATATAGAAAGCTATTCGTCTTGAGTTCTGACACGATTAAACAACTCCTTGCAGCAGTTCAGATTGGGTGATGGCGAATGGTTCAACTGTAAAGGGATATCCGGGCGAGGGCGATATCGGCCTGGAATTCTCTCATCCAGCCGAGGATGGCAATGCGATTGATGCGGCCGCTGTTCAGGGGCGCCTTCACGCCATTGGCCTTGAAATCATCCCACGCTATCCGCACCAGCTGCCATTCCGGTTTGGCGAAAAACGTGTACCGGTATGACTCATCGTACCAGCCGCAATCGGCCGTGCGCACATGCACGTTATAGTCTTCGTCGTTGCCATGTACCAGCATCTCTATTCCTTTGCAGGCAGAGCCATCGAGTTCAGCGTCATTGCTGCCGAAATACATCGCCATCTGTATGAATCCGCCGTTGCTCTCGCGGGTAACCGTACCGGTGAGACGCATGCAACGCTTGCCATCAATCGTTGCCTTGTTGAGGCTGGCATCTGAAACACCGCCCATCACCCGGTCGCTGAATCCGCGCCAGCCGGCGCCGGCCAGCACCTGGGCTTCGGCGCCGGAAAAATCACTCAGAAGCAGTGTGCCTGGATGGTCATTCACTGGTGTTTTCTCCTCAGCTGCTGCTGTGCGGAAATAGCCCGTCAACGGCAGGAGTCCTGCCGCAACCAGTAATGTGCGTCGCGTGAGTTGCATACGCATGTTTCTGCTCGTTGCCGGGTGACAGGGTCAGCATACGCTTGTCAGTTTGAATTGGCCGATGGCGGACAGTACTTTGTCCCGGCTGGGCTAGGATTGGGTCTGCATTAGCTGCGGGAGTACAGGTCATGCGCATGATCCGGTCAACCAGCGCCTGGGATAAACATCAGATTGAGCGCTTTCTTGCCGATACCGTGATTCCGGTCAGGCTGGCATGCATCGATCGGGATGGTGTGCCGCTCGTCTGTTCGCTCTGGTACCTGTATGCAGATGGCGCACTCTGGTGTGCGACACAGCAATCCGCGAGCGTGGCAGCCTTTCTGCGAGCAGAAGCGCGATGTGGTTTCGAAGTGGCGCCGGAACAGATGCCCTATCGGGGGGTGCGTGGGCAGGGCAGGGTTTCGCTGTCTGCTGCAGAGGGTCCAGGTGTTTTGCTGCGTCTGATCGACCGCTATCTTGGTAGCCGGGATACTTCCTTTGCTGCGTGGCTCGTTGCCCGTTCGGCTACCGAGGTTGCCATCCGGCTGGAAGCAGACTGGGTGACTTCATGGGATTTCAGCAAACGCATGGATAACTGATAGCCGGTTGTGAATCCGATTCAATGATGGCGCCGAAAGTACAGTCATGCCAGCGAATGTCGCATGGCCCATCAGGAGTACTCATTCATGACGGATACAGCCCGGATAACAAACCCTTTCAAGGTCATGGCCCTGGCAGCTTTACTGGTTGCTGGTGGCTATGCGTTTAGCGTCAATGCCGCCGGCCACACTGAAGCAAAAGCGACGATGGCCGCTCCCGGCGATGTGGTCGATGTGGCGGCTGGTGCCGGTTCATTCAATACACTGGTTGCTGCCGTCAAGGCTGCGGGTCTCGTGGACGCGCTGAAGGCCAAAGGACCGTTTACGGTCTTTGCACCTACCGATGCAGCCTTCGCAGCGTTACCGGCAGGTACGCTCGATGACCTGCTGAAGCCTGAGAACAAGGAGAAACTCAAGTCGATCCTGCTGTATCACGTGGTACCCGGCAAGGTCATGTCAGCTGACCTGAAGGGTACGGTCAATGCCGCGACCCTGCAGGGCAAGAATGTAACCATCATCGTTGCTGCAGGAGGGGTGACGGTCAACGGCGCCAAGGTTACGGCTGCTGATGTTGCCGCCAGCAACGGTGTGATCCATGTGATCGATGCGGTGATGCTGCCTCCCGCCAACTGATTTTCCAGCCAATCCTCCTGCCTGCACCCCCCCTGCAGGCGCAGCGGCCAGCCTATAAAGCTGGCCGCTTTTTTTTATCAACGCGCCAGCAGCACGTAGACCGCGCCGGTGCCGCCGTTGTTTTCAGGTGCCGTGACGAAGGCCAGCACTTCGTCCCACTGCGGCAGCCAGCCGATGACCTTGCCCTTGAGTACCGGGCCACGCGGCCCGGAGCGCAGTCCCTTGCCGTGGATGATGCGTACACAGCGGGTGTCGCTCATCAATACCTCGTTCATGAATTGTCGCAGGGCTGCATGTGCCTGGCTGGCATTCATGCCGTGCAGATCGAGTTCGTCCTGGATGGCGTACTTGCCGCTGCGCAGACCCTTCAGTACGGTCGTGGGCACGCCTTTACGCCTGAAACTGGTTTCGTCACCGGCTGAAATCATCGGTTCGGAGGGGCCGCCGGAAATTGATTCCTGGAGTACGGCGCGCTCGTCAGCCTTTCTGAAACGTGCCACGGGCGGTGGTGCGGGCTTTTTCAGGCTGGCCCGTCCGCGCACCTTGACTGGCGTTACCGGGCCGACGAGGTCACTGAAGGAAGCGCCGGTATCCGGGTCGGAATCAGGTTTTTTTCCACCGCTGGGGTTCACCGGGACGCCTCCGCTCGTACACTACGCATTAGCATTTCATTTTCGCACGGCTTTCAACAACAATGCGCTTGCTGCTCAGTAATGATGATGGCTATCTGGCCGATGGCCTCGCCACGCTTGCCCTCAGCCTGGCTGATCTGGCCGAGATCACTGTGGTGGCACCGGATCGCAACCAGAGCGGTGCCAGTCACTCACTGACCCTGGAGATGCCGCTGCGGGTCGGTCGTTCACGCGAGGGGGTACATTACGTTAACGGCACCCCGACCGATTGCGTGCATCTGGCGATCACCGGCCTGCTTGAACACGAGCCGGATATGGTGATCGCCGGCATCAATCACGGTGCAAATCTGGGTGATGACGTGTTGTATTCGGGGACGGTTGCGGCGGCGGTCGAGGGGCGTTTTCTCGGCCTGCCGGCGATCGCCATATCGCTGACCGGTGAGCACCGGCACTTCGATACGGCGGGACAGGCGATACGCACGCTGTTCCAGCATTTGACGGCAGCACCGCTGCCTTCGGACACCATCCTCAATATCAATGTGCCCGATGTTCCCTGGGCACAGATCAAGGGTTTTCAGGCTACCCGTCTTGGTTCCCGGCACCGTTCCGAGCGGGTAGTTCAGGCACGTGATCCCAAGGGGCGAATCATCTATTGGGTCGGTGCGGCGGGCAAAGGGCAGGATGCCGGCCCGGGTACCGATTTTCATGCCATCGAGCATGGCTATGTTTCCGTAACGCCCTTGCAACTGGACCTGACGCACAACTCCAGGCTTGATCTGCTGGCTGGCTGGTTGCCCAAGTGACCGGGCAGCCCACAAGCCGTGGTATCGGCATGACTTCCGCCCGCACCCGCGAGCGGTTGATTCAGCGCCTCGGTGAAAATGGCATCAGCAATCCGGCAATCCTCGAACGCATCCGCAACGTGCCGCGCCACCTGTTTGTGGACGAAGCGCTTGCCAGCCGCGCCTATGAAGACACGGCGCTGCCGATCGGTCAGGGCCAGACCATTTCCCAGCCGTGGGTGGTGGCACTGATGACGCAGGCGCTGCTGCCGCCGGGCAATGGTGGTGGGAATAGCGGGCCGCCGCTGGGCAAGGTGCTGGAGGTGGGCACCGGCTGCGGTTACCAGACTGCCGTGCTGTCGCCCTTTGCGCGGACGATCTACACCATTGAGCGGCTGGCGGGCATCCAGCGTGCCGCGCGCACCCGGCTCAATGAACTGGGTTTCGGCAATATCCGTTACCGGCATGGCGACGGTTTTCAGGGCTGGCCCGGACAGGCGCCGTTCGACGCTATTCTGGTCGCCGCCGCACCGGCGGATGTGCCCGAAGCGCTGCTGGAACAGCTCGCTCTGGGTGGGCGGCTGGTGATTCCGGTGGGGCCGGCCGGTCAGCAGGATTTGCTGCGGGTGACGCGTACGCCGGACGGCCTGCAGCGTGAACTGCTGACCCAGGTTTCTTTTGTGCCGCTTGTCGAAGGTATGGGGTGACTCGCCAGCTACTCTGCATGTTATGCGTGGTGCTGAGCCTGAGCGCTTGCGGTACGGCTCAGCGTGGTAGCGGATCAACGACCGGGCGTACTGCATCATCGACCAACCGATCCGCAGCCGGAGTCCACGTCGTCCGCGACGGTGAAACGCTGTACTCGATCGCGCGCCGCTATGGCCTGAGCGTGAAGCAACTGGCGGCCTGGAATAATCTGGGCGACGGTACGCTGATCCGTGTGAACCAGCGTCTGCGCCTGTCGCCACCGGGCGGTGCCGCATCGTCAGGCAAGGCGCAGCAACCCAGTCAGCCACCAGTCGAGCCGCCGCCGCGCTGGCAGTGGCCAGTTTCAGGTGCGGTGCTGAGCCGCTATGGTGAATCGCCACTGACTGCTTCGGGTATACAGCTCAGCGGTCGTGTTGGCGATCCGGTGCACGCGGCTGCTGGTGGTCAGGTGGTGTATTCAGGCAGCGGCCTGATCGGCTACGGCGAACTGCTGATCATCAAGCACAGTGATAACTGGCTGACTGCCTATGGCTATAACCAGGTACGGCTGGTGGCTGAAGGTGAGCGGGTGAGCAGCGGTCAGCAGATTGCGCTGATGGGTGAGGGGCCAGTACCTGGCGGTACCAGTCGCCGCGCCATGTTGCATTTCGAGATCCGTCGTATCGGGCAGCCGATCGATCCGCTGCGGCTGTTGCCGGCGCGCTGATGCTTCGCCGGGCTATACCGGTAACAGCAATGCCGCAACGATCTGCCGGCCTTCGCCCAGCAGCAGGTTGTAGGTGCGACAGGCCGCCGCCGTACTCATCACCTCAAAGCCGATACCCTGCGACATGATCGCCGTGAGCAGGAAATTGCTGACGAAACGGTGTTTTGCACCGGTGCCAAACAGGATTGTTTCCGGCTGGCAGTCAAGCGCTGCCTGGAAGTCGTCGATCTGCAGTTCTGCGATCGGTCGCGGGTTCCAGTCGGGTACGATCAGCCCGGCGCTGACGATGACATGGCTGTGAAAATCCTGCCCATTGATGCGCAGCATTTCCGCAGTGACCGACTGTATATAATTTCCAGAACCTGGTTCGGCATCGAGTTGCATGCGTCATCCCCGTTTTGCAGACGAAGATAGTACGGCGATTCGTGTTCGCAGTGCATCCGAGGCAGCCAGTGCTGCCTTGCCGAGTGGCCTGCATCCGGTGCTGCGGCGGGTGCTGGCGGCACGGCAGGTCAGTGCGGATCAATTGCAGCCCCAGCTCACCCGCTTGCTGCCGGTCAGCAGTCTGCCCGGCGTACAGGCGGCTGCCGAACGGCTGGTGGTCGCCCGTCAGCGTGGCGAACGTGTGCTGGTGATCGGTGATTTCGATGTGGATGGCGCCACTGCCACGGCGCTTGCGGTGTCCTGCCTGCGTGCCTTTGGTTTTACAGATCCGGCTTTCCTCGTTCCGGATCGCTTCAGCTTCGGTTACGGGCTGTCACCGGCCATCGCTGAGATGGCGGCAAGCCGCGCACCGGCGCTGCTGATGACGGTCGATAACGGCATTACCAGTCTTGAGGGTGTACGGCGCGCGCGTGAGCTCGGCATGGAGGTGCTGATTACCGATCATCACCTGGCCGGTCCGGTGCTGCCGGAAGATGCGCTGATCGTGAATCCAAACCTGCCGGGTTCGGCATTTGGTAGTCCAGCCTTGAGCGGTGTGGGCGTTGCCTTCTACCTGCTGGCAGCGACCGGCAAGCGTTTGGCTGAGCTGGGCATCATTCCGGCAGACATTGCGCGTGAAGCGGTGACTGACTGTCTCGATCTGGTTGCGCTGGGCACGGTAGCCGATCTGGTACCGCTGGATTTCAATAACCGCATCCTGGTTGCCGAAGGCCTGCGCCGCATGCGTGCCGGACGGACCCGGCCGGGTGTCGAAGCATTGTTCCGGGTGGCTGGCCGCGAACTGGAACTCGCGCGCAGCCCGGATCTCGGTTTCTCCATCGCGCCGCGTCTCAATGCAGCGGGTCGGCTCGACGATATGACGATCGGTATCAACTGCTTGCTGGCAGCCGATGCAGCAACTGCACAGGCCCTGGCGTCTCGTCTTGATGCCCTGAATGTCGAGCGGCGGGTGCTGCAGCAGCAGATGCAGGAGGAGGCGGAGCTGCTGCTGGACGATGTCGGCGCACAACTCGGCACAGCAGAAGCGGCGGTCTGTTTGTTCGATGAGCGCTGGCATCCCGGTATCGTCGGTCTGATCGCCAACCGGATCAGGGAGTTGACCGGACGTCCGGCGATCGCCTTTGCGCGTGCTGCGGAAACCGGCATGTTGCGTGGCTCGGCGCGCTCAGTCGACGGGCTGCATGTGCGTGACGCGATGGCTGCGGCACTCGACTCAATGTCGGAGTCTGCGGTACGTTTCGGCGGTCATGCGATGGCGGCAGGCATCACGCTTGCGGAAGCTGAACTCGATAAATTTCGCGCCGCTTTTGCTGCCGCAGTCGGCAGTCAGCGTGACCTGCTCGGCAGCGATGATAGCCTGTGGACCGATGGCGCTCTGGAGGTGCAGGACCTGCAGTTGGATCTTGCCGAGACCCTTGCCGCTGCCGGCCCCTGGGGGCAGGGCTTTCCCGAGCCGCTGTTTGATAACGTCTTTACCCTGTGTGAGCAGCGGGTGATTGGCGAGAAGCACCTGCGGATGCGGGTGCGGCATCCCGAGGGCGGCATGCAGCTCGATGCGGTGGCTTTCAATCAGGCACCGCTGGAAGCAGCCCGCAATGCCGCGATCCGTCTCGTTTATCGCCTCGATGTGAATGTCTGGCGACAGTCGCGCACTGCGCAACTGGTGGTCGAGTGCATTGCCTGAGCGAGTCCGATCCGCATCCGGCGGTTGTTGATCCGGGGCATAGCGTCTAGCATTCGCGCTTTCCCGAGCGACCTGTCCCCATGGAAACTGCCCAGATAAAACTCAACATCCGTGACCTTCAGGAGCGCAATGGCGCTCTGAGGGGGTACCTTTGACCTTGATGCGAAACTGCGTCGGCTGAGCGAGGTTCGCGAAGCACTGCAGGACCCTGCCGTCTGGAATGATCCGAAGCGCGCCGAGGTGCTCGGACGGGAAGCTTCAGAGCTTGAGTTCGTGGCCGAGGGCATCGAGAAGATCGAGCGTTCGCTGCGGGATGCATCGGATCTGCTCGACCTGGCCGAAGAGGAGAATGACGAGTCTACGGTCGACGAGGTCGTGCGTGATCTGAAGCGCGTGTCTGCCGATGTCGAGCAGTTCGAATTTCAACGCATGTTTTCCGGCAAGCTGGATAGCGCCAATGCCTTCGTGGATATCCAGTCCGGTGCCGGCGGTACCGAGGCCCAGGACTGGGCCTCGATGCTGCTACGGATGTATCTCAAGTATTGTGAGGCCAATGGCTTCTCCGCCGAGCTTATCGACAGCTCCGACGGCGAGGTGGCTGGCATCAAGGGCGCCACCATTCATGTGACCGGGCCCTATGCCTATGGCTGGCTGCGTACGGAAACCGGTGTGCACCGTCTGGTGCGCAAGTCGCCTTTCGATTCCGGCAATCGCCGCCATACTTCTTTTGCAGCCGTTTTTGTTTCGCCGGAAATAGACGACGACATCGACATCGAAATCGATCCCTCGGACCTGCGCGTGGATGTGTATCGCGCGAGCGGAGCGGGCGGCCAGCATGTCAACAAGACCGAATCTGCGGTGCGCATGACGCATCTTCCGACCAATACCGTCGTGCAATGCCAGAGCGAACGCTCACAGCACAAGAACCGCGCCACGGCGATGAAGCAGATGCGCGCCAAGCTCTATGAGTTGGAGCAGCAGAAGCGTCGCGCCGAGGCGCAGGTACTCGAGGATTCGAAATCGGATGTGGGCTGGGGTCAGCAGATCCGCTCCTACGTACTCGACCAGTCGCGGATCAAGGATCTGCGCACAGGTGTGGAAACCGGCAGCCCGGACAAGGTGCTGGATGGCGATCTGCGCAAGTTCATCGAAGCCAGCCTGAAGCAGGGGCTCTGAGCCATGAGTGACGAGAACAAACTGATTGCCGAGCGCCGGCGCAAGCTGACAGCGCTGCGCGCCGAGGGCTTCGATTTTCCCAACCAGTTCCGGCGCAGCGCGCTTGCCGGGCAGTTGCATGCCATCTACGACGAATGCAGCAACGAGACGCTGGAGGCCGAACCGGTCGAAGTGCAGGTCGGTGGCCGCATGCTGACCAAGCGGCTGATGGGCAAGGCGAGTTTTGCAACCCTGCAGGACCGCAGCGGGCAGATCCAGATTTTCCTGCAGAAGGAAACGCTGGGCGAGGCCGCATACGCTGGCTTCAAGGCGCTGGATCTGGGGGATATCGTCGGCGTGCGTGGCGCGCTGTTTCGTACCAAAACCGGTGAGCTGAGCGTGAAGGTGCAGGAACTGACCCTGCTGACCAAGTCGCTGCAGCCCTTGCCGGAAAAGTTTCACGGTCTCAGCGATCAGGAGATGCGCTACCGGCAGCGGTATGTGGACCTGATCGTCAACGAGGAGACGCGCCGGGTCTTTGCGCTGCGTACGCGGGTCGTGCAGTTTCTGCGCTCCTATCTGGATACGCTGGATTTTCTGGAAGTCGAAACACCGATGATGCAGGCGATTCCCGGCGGTGCGCTGGCGAGGCCCTTTGTCACGCATCACAACGCGATGGACCGGCAGCTCTACCTGCGCATTGCGCCCGAGCTGTATCTGAAACGTCTGGTGGTCGGCGGCTTCGAGCGCGTGTACGAGATCAACCGGAGCTTCCGCAACGAGGGGGTGTCCACCCAGCACAATCCCGAGTTCACCATGCTCGAGTTGTACATGGCCTATGCGGACCATCGCACGCTGATCGATCTGCTCGAGAATCTGCTGCGCAGCCTGGCCGTGCATGTGCTGGGCACGACCACGGTCGAATATCAGGGCCACAGCCACGATTTGTCGAAGACTTTTCGGCGGCTGTCCGTGGAGGAAGCGGTGTTGCTGTACAACCCCGGGCTTGAATCGAAACAGTTGCGTGATGTGGATGCGTTGCGCGCTGCCTGTACGGCGCTCGGTATCGCTGTGAAGCCGGGTTTTGGTGCCGGCAAACTGCTGATCGAGATCTTCGAGAAAACCGCCGAGCATGAGCTGATCGAGCCGACCTTCATCACCGGCTATCCGGCCGAAGTCTCGCCGCTGGCACGCAAGACCGATGCCGATCCGTTCCTCACCGACCGCTTCGAATTCTTCATCAATGGCCGCGAACTGGCCAACGGCTTCTCCGAGCTGAACGATCCTGAAGATCAGGCCGAGCGTTTTCAGGCCCAGGTTCAGCAGAAGGCGGGCGGTGATGATGAGGCGATGTTCTATGATGCGGACTACATCACTGCGCTGGAATACGGCATGCCGCCGACCGCGGGTCTCGGTATCGGTGTGGACCGTCTGGTGATGTTTATCGCCAATCAGGCTTCGATCCGCGACGTGCTGCTGTTTCCGCATCTGCGCAGCTGACCGCTGCGTGATGGAGCGGAACTGTGCGGAGGTCAGAAAGATGCGCCGCCAGTTGATGCTGATTGCAATACTCGCCGGGCTTGTGACGGCCTGCAGCCCCGGTGCCGATCCGGAGCGTCCGCCAGGCGTACCCGCCAGCGCCAGCTGGGCCGGCAATGTAGAGGGTGGAACCTGGCTTGAATGCGAGCCAGTGGCATCGGTGCCGAATCGGTACACCTGCAGGGCCTGGTTTCCGACTGGAGCCGTGATTTCGGAAGGGCAGTACCTGCTCCGGCACCGCACATGGAACCAGCAGGCACTCCGCTCCGAATACACTGAACCAGCCAGCAGTGCGCTGCCCGGTTTCCTGACCTTTGACGGTCGCTGGATCATGCTCAAGGGTGATCACGTACTGCTGCCGGATGGGGCGATCAACTATCCGGATGGCACCGGGCATGGCAAGCGCCAAGCCTACAGTCTCGGTGTAGAGACCGGTGCCGCTGAAGACTATTAGGAGCATTTCCAGCGTGGGTATCCGTCAGTTCATAAAGTCCGAATCTACAGGTGGCATCGCGCTTGCCGGCGCGGCACTGCTTGCGCTACTGATAAGCAACTCATCGCTGGCAGCCTGGTACGAGGCTTTCGTGCATCTGCCAGGTGAAGTACGCATCGGCGAGGACTGGCTGGTGCTGTCCAAGCCGCTGGTGACCTGGGTCAATGACCTGTGGATGGCGGTGTTCTTTTTTCTGGTCGGCTTGGAGGTCAAGCGCGAGCTGGTTGACGGTGAGCTGACCTCCCTGAAGCAGGCGATTCTCCCTGCTGGCGCTGCACTCGGCGGTATGTTCGTGCCGGCACTGGTCTACATTTCGCTCAATTTTGACGATGCTGCGGCCATGCGGGGCTGGGCTATTCCGGCTGCGACAGATATCGCCTTTGCGCTGGCCATACTGATGCTGCTGGGCTCGCGCGTGCCGGCCTCACTGAAGCTGTTTCTCACCGCCGTGGCCATCATCGACGACCTGGGTGCGATCATGGTGATCGCACTGTTCTATACCGAACGCCTGTCAGTACCGATGCTGATCTCGAGTGGCATCGGCTGTGCCGTGCTGTTTCTGCTGAACCGCATGCGGGTGATGAGCGTCTCGCCCTATCTGGTTGTCGGGGTGCTGATCTGGGTCTGCGTGCTCAAGTCCGGGGTGCATGCCACGCTCGCCGGAGTCATCACCGCGCTGGCCATACCGGTCTTCCGTCCGGATGGCAGTTCGCCACTGCAGGAAACAGAGCATGCACTGCAGCCCTGGGTGGCCCTTGCGATCCTGCCGATGTTTGCCTTCGTCAATGCCGGGGTGTCCCTGCGGGGCCTGTCGCTGGACACGGTATTCCATCCGGTATCGCTGGGCATCGGTCTCGGTCTGACTGTCGGCAAGGCCATCGGTGTGTTTGGTGCGGCCTGGCTGCTGGTCCGCTTCGGCAGGGCGGCGTTTCCTGCTGATGCCAGCCAGCGTCAGTTCTTCGCCGTGTGTGTGTTGTGCGGTATCGGTTTTACGATGAGCCTGTTCATCGGTTCGCTGGCATTCGCGGGTCTGGGTCCGGAGTTTGAAACCCGACTGAAGATCGGGGTGCTGGCTGGTTCGATGCTCTCTGCGTTGATTGCGACAACGCTGCTGCTGAAACGGACGTAGAGCGACCGCTCCGCAGCCGGCCGGGTGATATGCCTAGGTCGGCACCTCATAGGGCAGATCCAGCCGCTGCAATACCTGTGTCCCGTTGCTGTCCAGACAGAAGGGGCCAGGCAGATCGTCGATCGTGATGACGGCGAGCATCTCGCTGCCTTCAGGTGTGAAAGCGGCGCTGACCACCTGCCCGACGGTGCCGCGTGTCGCATGGATCGGTGTGCCGGGGGGCGGAGGAGGCGTGCTGGCCGAGAAGCGCAGCATGCGTCGCTTCACGCGCCCCAGATATTTTGTACGCGCGATGATTTCCTGGCCGGTATAGCAGCCCTTGCTGAAGCTGATCGCATTCAGCAGATCGAGATTGATCATCTGCGGTATGAACTCGCCACTGGTGGCCGTGCCTATGTCGGGTATGCCGGCGCGGATGTCAGCCAGCAACCAGCTGTTGCGGGCCTGCGGGCTATCGTCGGCCGTGCCAGAGGCGAAGCCCGGACCGACGAACAAGCTGCGCGTTGCCTCATCAAGGTATCGCAGCTGCTGGCCGGTGCCGGCTTCAGGAGGGCTGCTTCCCGCATGCAGACCGTACACCGCGAGGGTGGACAGGGCGATCTGTACTTTGGCCCGCAATACGTACATCTGCATACGTTTCAGTAGTGAGTCTGCGAGCGGCTGCGGCACCAGCAGGGCCAGCGGCGCATCGGCGCTGGTGCCCAGCGTGAACAGATGACCGGCAAACAGCAGCCGGCCGCGCGCGTCGGCCCAGCCGCTGAGCACAGTAGTATCGGCGCGTGCGAGCGCGACATCCTGCGTCAGTTGGCCCTGCAGGAAGCTCACGCGCTCCGGTCCGGAAATGGTGAGGATGCGCAGATCGTTCAGTGCAATGCTGTCGGGCACAGAAAGCCTTGTGTATGAGCGGGTTGAGACCTGATCCGGTCTGGAGTAGCCGGGGTCATTCTGGCACAATTCGTCCGTGAACCAGCCCCGCGCAACTGAAAAACCAGCGAAGATCGATGCTGCTGCCGGGCCGGATATTTCGCTACCACTGTCTGAAGACCAGCCCCCCGAAGCCAGCCAGCCCCGTGAAACCGGTGGGCCTGCGGGTCTTGAGCCCACCCGTTATGGTGACTGGGAGCGTGGCGGGCGCTGTATAGATTTCTGAGCGCAGCAGCAGTTCCGATCCCAGCCTGAGTGCTGCGATTCGCGACGCCAGTGGCGTTTGCGAGTCTTTTTTTTGAGTGGAGAGTTTGATGAGCCAGGTTTCCAGACCGCTGTCCCCGCATCTGCAGGTGTACCGGTGGGCAGTCAGCAATACCCTGTCGATTTTGCACCGGATGACTGGCGTCGCTCTTTCGGTCGGTGCAATCGCTCTCGTCAGCTGGTTGCTTGCGTTGGCGGCCGGGCAGACGAGCTTCCTGCAGGTCAGCGATCTGTTCCACAGCTTCATCGGTCAGTTTTTGCTGCTGGGCTGGAGCTTTGCGTTCTTCTATCACCTGTGCAACGGCATACGTCATCTGGCCTGGGATGTGGATCGCGGTTTTGACAAGCACACGGCACGCAAGTCGGGGCTCGTGGTGGTCTGCGTATCCGTACTGCTCACGCTGGCGTTCTGGGCGTACGCGATGATCGGAGGTGCGGCATGAGCCTGAAGTCACCGCTGGGTAGTGCGCTGGGGCTCGGCTCGGCAAATTCCGGTACCGAGCACTGGTGGGCGCAGCGTCTGAGTGCGGTGGCGCTGGTGCCGCTTACGCTCTGGTTTGTGGTTTCACTGCTGGGCTTGCCGGGTCTCGACTATTACACGGTGAGTGCGTGGGCTGCGGCACCTCTGCGTGCTGTCATGCTTTCGCTGCTGGTCATTGCGCTGGTCTATCACTCTGCACTCGGCACACAGGTGGTGGCTGAGGACTACATCCATACGCCAGGCTCGCGCATCGTGGTGCTGGCGCTGTTGCGTCTTGCACATATCGCGCTGGCTGCGGCCGGCATCTTTTCCATTTTCCTGATTGCCACGAGGGCCGGCGCATGAGCCAGGCTTATTCTTTTGTTGACCACACCTACGATGTGGTTGTGGTTGGCGCCGGCGGTGCCGGCCTGCGTGCGGCGGTAGGCCTTGCCGAGGCGGGACTATCCACTGCTTGTCTGAGCAAGGTATTTCCCACCCGCAGTCATACCGTGGCGGCGCAGGGCGGTATCAGTGCAGCACTCGGCAACATGGGCGACGACGATTGGCGCTGGCACATGTACGACACGGTCAAGGGTTCTGACTGGCTCGGTGACCAGAATGCAATCGAGTACATGTGCAAGGAAGCGCCAGCTGCGGTCATCGAACTCGAGCACTACGGTGTGCCGTTTTCACGCACCGATGACGGACGCATTTACCAGCGACCCTTCGGCGGCATGACCACGCATTTTGGCAAGGGTACCGCGCAGCGTACCTGTGCAGCCGCAGACCGTACCGGTCATGCGATGTTGCACGCCCTGTACCAGCAGTCACTGAAGCATCAGGCGACCTTCTTCATCGAGTTCTTTGCGCTCGACCTGTTGATGGAAGACGGCGAGTGCCGCGGCGTGATTGCGCTGGAAATGGCCACCGGCAAGCTGCATCGCTTTCGCGCACAGCGCACGATTCTCGCTACTGGCGGATATGGTCGTGCCTTCTTTTCCTGTACGTCTGCACATACCTGTACGGGCGACGGCAATGCGATGGTATTGCGTGCTGGTCTGCCACTGCAGGACATGGAGTTCGTGCAGTTTCACCCCACGGGTATTTATGGCGCTGGCTGCCTGATCACCGAAGGTGTGCGCGGTGAGGGTGGTTACCTGACCAACTCGACGGGCGACCGGTTCATGGAGCGCTATGCACCGAACGCCAAGGATCTTGCTTCGCGCGACGTGGTCAGTCGGGCCATGACCATCGAGATCCGTGAAGGCCGCGGCGTGGGGCCGGACAAGGACCATATACATCTGCATCTCGAACATCTGGGCCCTGAAGTCATCAACGAACGGTTGCCAGGTATTGCCGAGACCGCACGCATCTTTGCCGGTGTTGATGTAACGCGTGAACCGATCCCGGTTCTGCCAACCGTGCACTACAACATGGGCGGCATACCGACCAACGTACATGGCGAAGTGCTGACGCTGAAAGACGGCAATCCGGAGACGGTGGTGCCGGGCCTGATGGCGATCGGCGAGGCAGCGTGTGTGTCGGTGCACGGTGCAAACCGGCTTGGCTCAAACTCGTTGCTCGACCTGGTGGTCTTCGGGCGTGCTGTCGCGCATCGCTGTGCTGAAACAGTTGTCGCCGGCGCCCGCCAGCGGGCCTTGCGTGCTGATGCGTCCGAGATCTCAGTCGCGCGGCTCGATCGTCTGCGTAACGCCAAGGGCGGGCGAGGTACGGCGGAGATTCGCCTCGAAATGCAGCGCATCATGCAGTCGCATGCGGCCGTGTTCCGTACCGGGCAGTCGCTGCAGGATGGTGTCGATGCACTGCTCAAGTGCTTCCAGTCCTTTGTCGATGTGCATGTCAGCGACCGCAGCCTGATCTGGAATACGGATCTGATGGAAACGCTCGAACTCGACAACCTGCTCGGCCAGGCGATGGTAACCATCACCGGTGCGGTCAATCGTCGCGAAAGTCGTGGCGCACACGCGCGTGAAGACTTCCCGGATCGTGATGATCAGCAATGGATGAAACATACCCTGGCCTGGATCGATGAGCAGGGCGGAGTGCGTTTTGACTATCGTGCAGTAAAACTGCAGACCCTAACCAATGAAGTGGAGACGGTCGCGCCGAAGGCGCGGACGTATTAAACATGGCCGAGTTCACCCTGCCTGCCAATTCGAAAGTTACCTCCGGCAAGACCTATCCGGCGACCGAAGGCGCGACGCGTGTGCGCAATTTCCAGGTTTACCGCTATGACCCGGATGCCGGGCAGAACCCGCGGGTGGATACCTATGCAGTCGACCTTGGTCGTTGCGGCCCGATGGTTCTCGATGCGCTGATCAAGATCAAGAATGAAGTTGATCCCACGCTGACTTTCCGCCGTTCCTGCCGCGAGGGCATCTGCGGTTCGTGTGCGATGAACATCGACGGACTGAACACGCTGGCCTGCACGCAGGCGATCGAGGATATCCGCGGCGATGTGAAGATCTATCCGCTGCCACACATGCCGGTCATCAAGGACCTGGTGCCTGATCTGACCAACTTCTATGCACAGTACGCTTCGATCAAGCCGTGGTTGCAGGCACAGACCCCACCGCCACCGGATGGCGAGCGGCTGCAGTCAAAGCAGGACCAGGAGCTGATCAACAGTCCTTCTGCCTGCATCCTGTGTGCCTGCTGCTCGACCAGTTGCCCGAGTTACTGGTGGAACAGCGATCGCTATCTGGGTCCGGCGACACTGCTTGCAGCCTATCGCTGGCTGGTGGATACGCGCGATGAGGCGACCGGTGAACGTCTGGATCACCTGGAAGACCCGTTCCGGCTGTACCGCTGCCATACGATCATGAACTGCACGAACGCCTGCCCGAAGGATCTGAATCCGGCCAAGGCGATTGCAGCGATCAAGCGCATGCTGGTCGAACGTCGTCTGTGATCCCGGGTCAACTGCGCTGGCGGTGCCGGCGTGGAATGCGCGAGCTGGATGTCTTGCTGCTGCGTTACCTGGATGACGATTTTCCAGGTGCGCCGGAAGCTGATCGCCAGGCTTTTGAGCAGCTCCTTTCCTGGCAGGATCCCGACATAGTCGACTTGCTGGCCGGCCGCGTGGCCACTGAAGATACTGGTCTGCGCCATGTGGTTGAACGGCTTCTCATTCACACTCCAGCCTGAACGGCACTGGTATCTGCCGGTCGTCGTCGTTGTCTTTGCGCTTGCCGCGCTGTTTGCCATCTGGCTGAGCAGATTGCCCACCGCCTGTGCGCTACCACTCGCTGTGATCGCCTGCGTGCAGTGCGGGTGGGCGCTGAGCACCGGTTTTCCTGTGATTGGTATCAGCGTGGATTCCTCAGGTCAGATCCGGCAGGGTGGTAGTGCTGCTGCCGAGCTGCAACTTGCCGGCCCACCCTGGATTCTTCCCGGCATCGCAACCGGCTTTCGGGTAGCTGACGGCGAGGGACGTATCCATTCCCTCATCGTGTTGCGCAGGCAGCTCAGTGCTGATACCTGGCGGCGATTGCTGGTGCGTATTCGGCGAAATTAATTTAGCTGCCTTGAGTTAGAATGAGTCTGACGCTGCATCGCGTTTGCAGTACCGCTATATTCAGAACTCGGGACGCAGGTCATGCGTGGCGAACTTTCAGTTTTCAATCGGGTCTACACGACCGGTGAACTGTGCAGCGCCCGCGTTCCGTAACAGGACCAAACCGGGCATGGCAGTAACCGATGGTGACCAGCTTCTCGTAGAACGTGCCCAGGGTGGCGACCGGGCCGCGTTCGACCTGCTGGTTCTCAAGTACCAGCAGAAGATCGTCAAACTGGTGATGCGTTTTGTACGTGACCCTACCGATGCTCTCGATGTTTCCCAGGAAGCCTTCATCAAGGCATACCGGGCATTACCCGCATTCCGTGGTGACAGTGCCTTCTATACGTGGTTGTACCGAATTGCGATCAATGCCGCAAAGAACCATCTTGCCGCAGCTCAACGCAAACCTCCCGAGCAGGAACTGGACAGTCAGGATCCGGATTACTACGCGAACGATAGTCGCCTGCGTGATGAGGAGTCGCCGGAGGGGCTCCTCATGCAGGAGCAGTTGCGACAGACCATCGCACGGGCGATGGCTGATCTGCCGGATGAACTGCGGACCGCGATCATGCTGCGGGAGATTGAAGGCTTGAGTTACGAAGAAATAGCGCAGGCGATGGATTGTCCGGTGGGTACGGTGCGTTCGCGGATCTTTCGTGCCCGTGGAGCGATCGATGCAATTATCCGGCCACTGGTGAACTGACATGAGCAAGGTACCCGAAGCCATGCCGGATATCGTTGCTGAACAGTTGTCTGCATGGCTCGACGATGAATTGCCTGCTGCAGAACTGGAGTTTCTGTTTGCTCGCCTCAGGCAGAGCCCTGAGCAGCAACAGCGGCTGGGACGTTATGGGCTGATCGGTGCCGCACTGCGCGCCGGAACGGCGGTGCCGGACGCACGGCAGTTGGGTGACCGGGTACGTCGTGCGCTGGAGGCGGAGGCCGGTTCAGCGATCGCTACGGATGGACAGGGGGGTATGCCTGCGGGCAGCATCCCGGATCGCCGCTGGCAGACGAATATCGCACCCTTCGCTGCGGCAGCGACCGTGTTGCTGACCATCTTCCTGATGGCGACGGTGAGAAGTCCATCGCCGACACCAGTGGCCGCAATCCAGGCGAGCAGGACAGGTCTGCGGATGCCGGTTGTCGTGGCCGCTGAACGGTTGCGTCCACAGCCGCTTGCAACCCGTACACTCCTGTCCCGTCAGCGGCTGACTGACTATCTTGTCTATCATGGTGAATACACCGGTACGCTTGCTGTGCAGGCGGCTGATTCACGCATAGTCAACGACCGGGGTTATGCAGCGGCTGTACGCACGCGTTTTGAGTATCCAGTGAAATGAAGTATTGGCGGGGCGGTATGCAACAGGTTCTGTCCTGTGCTGTCCTGGGGTTGTGCTGCGTGCTGGGTTTCCCGGCCTGGGCTGACAGTGAGCCGCAGGACTGGCTCGGGCGCATGGAGCGAGCCCTCAGCACCCTCAACTACGAGGGTACGCTGGTGCAGATGCAGGGTAACGAAGCTTCTGTCATGCACATCGTTCACCGCGTCGATGACGGGGTCAGCGCTGAACGCATTACTGCGATGGATGAGGTCGGTCGCGAGATCATTCGTCGGGGCGAGGAAGTTACCTGTATTTTTCCCGATCAGCGCACGGTAATCGTCGGCCGGCGCAGCGCTGGCTCCAACGGCACCAGCCCGCTACGCCAGCAATTTCCGGACGATATCCGTTTTGATGACGACTACTACCGGTTTGCAATTGCCAGCGGCGGCCGGCTGGTCGGACGGCTGACATGGATGATTACGGTACAGCCGATGGATCGGTATCGGTACGGCTATCGGCTCTGGCTGGACCGCAGTACCGCCATGCCGCTGAAGGTGCAGATTTCAGCAGAAGACGGTTCAGTCGTGGAGCAATTGCTGTTTTCAGAAATCTCCTTGCCGGAGAAAATTCCCGCCGCAGCGCTGAATCCATCGGTCAGCACGGAAGGCTTCAGCTGGCGCCAATCGGACACTGGAGAGCGTACAGCGTCAGGCACTCCGGACAATGCGGGACAGTCGGTCTGGCGGGCAGCATCCTTGCCGCCGGGCTTCCAGTTGCGGAATGCCCGCTCACGGCATGTCGCTGCGGGCAGCACGCCGATGGAGCAACTCGTCTACTCGGATGGCATCGTGAGCGTATCGGTATTCGTTGAAAGCGGTGTGACCGCAGCGGAGCAGGGCGAAGGCGTGTCACGCATCGGTGCCGCCAATGCCTATACGGCAATGACCGGGGTCTATCTTGTGACGGCTGTTGGTGAGGTTCCGGTACGTACGGTGGAAATGATCGCGAGGTCGCTGCAGAGGACTGATGGCGATCCCCTGGCCAGTGAACTGCGGCAATAGTCGTGATCGAGTTGACGGTATACAGCCGTGAAGGCTGCCATCTCTGCGAGTTCATGCTGGAGGAGCTTGAACGCTTGTACGGCGATCAGCTTCGCGTCGATGTGCGCGATGTCGACAGCCGGGATGACTGGCGGCAGATACATGGACTGAAGGTCCCGGTGCTCAGTTACCAGGATCGGGAAATCTGCTTTGGCCGGCTTGATCGGGCCGCGTTACGCGCAGCGCTGGCCAGCTAGTTTCGGACCTCTGAACGGTATTCCCGACGGGTGTCAGCACTCGCCATGTTAGGCTATGCGCCTGGCTGAAATGTATTGGCGGTAGACGTGGATTTTGCATTTTTACTGGTATGCGCGACTGCCGTAACCGGCGCGATATGGGCACTCGACACAATCTGGCTACGGCCCCGGAGACTCGCCCGTTCACCCCGACCGGGCGAGTCGCTGCTGGTTGAGTACTCCCGTTCATTCTTTCCGGTGCTGCTCGTGGTGCTGGTGGTCCGCTCGTTCCTGTTTGAACCGTTCCGGATTCCTTCAAGTTCGATGATGCCAACCTTGCTGATTGGCGATTTCATCTTCGTCAACAAGTTTTCCTATGGTTTGCGCCTGCCGGTGCTGAACAGCAAGGTGCTGGACCTGGGTGAGCCTCAGCGCGGTGACGTGGTGGTATTTCGCCTGCCTGCCGATCCTGCAACGAATTACATCAAGCGACTGGTCGGGCTGCCGGGTGATTCGGTCAGCTATCTGGGTGGCCAGGTATTCATCAACGGTCAGCCAACACAGGTCAGCATCGTTGGCCCGTACGAGGGCGGGGATCAGGATGGTTCCCTGCTTGGCCAGGAAAGGCTTGGAACTACCGATCATCAGGTGCTGTGGATGCCCGGGAGGGGGAGCCTGGAGGGGACGTTTATCGTGCCACCGGGGCATTACTTCATGATGGGCGACAACCGGGACAACAGTCGCGACAGCCGCTATGAGGGCGTGGGGATGATCCCGGACAGCAATATCGCCGGCCGTGCCGTGCGTATATGGATGAACTGGGATTTCTCGCACATGCCGCGCTGGGAGCGTATCGGACAATCGATCTACTGAATAGGAGATGGATATGAGACACCGCCAACAGGGCATGACGGCTATCGGCTTTATCGTGATTGCAAGTCTGGTTGCCATGATCGGTTATGGCGCCATACGACTGATTCCTGTCTATCTGACGCAGATGAAGATCGTGAAGCTGATGAACGACCTGAAAGATGAGTACGATGGCGCAGGGCCGACTCCGGCAAAGCTCATGACCGAAATTGCCAAGCGGCTCAATATCGATGCGGTCGATTATCCGACGCGCCAGGATTTCGTGATCAGCAAGTCCGAGGATGGTTTTCGCGTTGAGCTTGATTATGAAGATCAGGTTCCCTATCTGGCCAACCTGTATCTGACCGCTAAATTCACCAATTCCGTCGAGATCAGCAGATGAAGGTTGCGGCCGACTGGGCCAGCGGCACACTCGGCTATTCGTTTCACGATGTGCAGTTGCTCAGTCTTGCTCTGACCCATCGCAGTGCTGCAGGGTTGCATAACGAGCGTCTTGAATTTCTCGGTGATGCGGTGCTGGGCATGGTGGCTGCCGAAGTTCTCTATGCCACGCATCCCACCGCAGATGAAGGCACACTGAGTCGGCTGCGTGCGCGGCTGGTAAGGCGCGAAACGCTGGAGGAGCTGGCGCGCAGCGTCGATCTTGGGCGTTATCTGCAGCTGGGCAGTGGCGAATTGCGTTCTGGTGGCCACCAGCGTGGCTCGATATTGGCAAATGCCCTGGAAGCGGTTATCGGTGCCGTATTTCTTGATGGTGGGATGCTGCCGGCCCGTGCCCTTGTGCTGCGTCTTTTGGCAGGTCATCTTGCAGGCTTGGCCGCCGACGAAGACCTGCGCGATCCCAAAACCCGCTTGCAGGAATTTTTGCAGGGCCAGGGGTATGCGTTGCCGGTATATACGGTCGAGCAGATCAGCGGGTCTGCACATGACCAGTTGTTTGAAGTCGTCTGCCAGCTGGACGCGCTGGGTCTGACGGTGCGCGGCAAGGGCACCAGTCGCCGGACTGCAGAGCAGCAGGCGGCAGAGCAGGCATTACGTGAGGCAGATCAACGTGGCTGAAGATTTTCGTACCGGTTTTGTTGCCGTAGTCGGGCGCCCGAATGTGGGCAAGTCGACGCTGGTGAATGCCCTGGTTGGTCGAAAGATCAGTATCGTGACGCCGCGGGCGCAGACCACACGGCATGCGATTCTCGGTGTGTTGACGCGTCCTGATGCGCAGCTGCTGTTTGTCGATACACCGGGGCTGCATACCCGCAAGAGCAACATGCTCAACCGGGCGATGAACCGGGCGGCCGACAGCGCGATCGTCGGTGCGGATCTGGTGTTGTTCGTGGTTGAGGCTGGCGTCTGGCGATCAGCGGATGACTATGTGCTTGAGCATGTGCGTAATGCCGGTATTCCGACTCTGCTGGTGGTCAACAAGATCGATTCTGTACGGCCGAAGTCGGCATTGCTGCCTTATCTGCAGAAGTGTGCCGGCAAAGGCGAATTTGGCGGCATCATTCCGGTATCTGCTGCGCGCATCGATAATCTGGACCGACTGATCGATCTGGTGGCCTCGTCGCTGCCCGTCGGGCCGCCACTTTACCCGCTGGATACCAGCACCAATCGAAGCATGGAATTCCGCATTGCCGAGATGGTGCGCGAAAAGCTGTTGTTGGCACTTCGCCAGGAAGTCCCGTATGGCCTCGCCGTCGAGGTGCTGATGCTGGAGCAGAAGCCGGGAGTGGTGCTCGCAGACGTGGCGATCTGGGCAGACCGCGATTCGCACAAGGGCATGGTGGTCGGCAAGGGTGGCGCAATGATCAAGGAAGTCGGTACAGCGGCGCGGCTTGAGCTGGAGGCGATCTTTGGTGACAAGTTTTATCTTGAGACTCACGTCAAGGTAAAAAGCAATTGGGCAGACAGCGCCCGGGCATTGCAACAGTTCGGCTTCGAGACGGAAGCGTGAGTGCTGCGATAACTGAATTTGAGGCGGCCTTCATCCTGCATGCCAGGCCGTACCAGGAAACCAGCCAGATTCTCGAAGTACTGGCCAACGAACATGGTCGTGTGGGTATCGTGGCTCGTGGTGCCCGTCGTCCGTCATCCCGCTGGCGCAGCGTACTGCAGCCCTTCCAGGCGGTACGGATGTCCTGGGGCGGGCGGGGCTCGCTGCAGACCCTGCGCGCTGCAGAAACCGTATCGCGTGAGCTGCCTTTGCAGGGCATGGCATTGATGGGTGCGTTTTACCTGAACGAGTTGATCCTCAATTTCATCCGGCGTGGTGACCCGCATCCCGGGCTGTTCATCGCCTATGCACAGGCACTCGATGAACTTCGGCAGGGCGGTGATCCCGAGCCTGCCTTGCGCCGCTTTGAACTGAGCTTGCTGGCTGAGGTTGGCTACGGACTCAATCTCGAGCATGACGTGCTCAATGATGTCGCACTGGATCCACTCGGCAGTTATGAATATCGCATCGAGCACGGTCCGGTACCGGCAGAGGCCGGACAGGGTGCACTGGTCCTGTCGGGGCTGACACTATTGGCCATCAGTCGTGGTGAGCTGACCGATCCCGGTGTACTGCAGTCGGCCAAACGTCTGTTGCGCGGGGTTCTCGCGCATTATCTGGATGGCCGGACCTTGCGTACCCGTCAGGTACTGGCGTCGATGCGCCGTGCTCCGGTAGTCGCACAGCTGTCATGAGCAGGGTCCCGGCGTCCACGATGCTCCTTGGCGTCAATGTCGATCACGTGGCGACGCTGCGCCAGGCGCGCGGTACCCTTTATCCCGATCCCTGTCAGGCAGCACTGCTTGCAGAGCAGGCCGGAGCCGACAGCATTACCGTGCATCTGCGTGAAGATCGCCGGCACATCCAGGATGCAGACCTGGATCTGTTGCAGGCGCAGCTCAAGACGCACATGAATCTGGAACTGGCGGTGTCGGAGGAAATCATCGCGATTGCCTGTCGCGTGCGTCCGTCTGATTGCTGCCTGGTGCCGGAACGGCGTGCCGAGTTGACCACTGAAGGTGGTCTGGATGTGCTCGGGCATTTCGCCGCGGTAACCGACGCTTGCCGACGCCTGGCCGGGCATGGCATACGTGTCGGCTTGTTTATCGATCCGGACCTGCGGCAGATCGAGGCCGCTGCGCGTACCGGCGCACCGGTGATCGAGTTGCACACCGGGGTATATGCAGATTTGCCGGACGGCGAGCAGCGTGTACTGGAATTGCGTCGGCTGCGCGAAGCGGCTCGCTGTGCGATCGCAGCCGGGCTGGAAGTACATGCCGGCCATGGACTCAACTATCACAACGTCGGTCCGGTTGCCGCGATACCGGAAATCAACGAGCTCAATATCGGTCATGCGATCGTGGCGCAGGCCCTGTTCACCGGCATGGCGGCTGCGGTAGCTGACATGAAGCGATTGATGCATACGGCCCGCACGGCATGATTTTTGGTATCGGTACCGATATTCTGAGGATCGAGCGGATTGGTGCGGCGCATGCCCGCTATGGTGAACGATTTGCGCTACGCATCTTGATGCCTGAAGAGCTGTCCGGTTTCAGTGCCAGCGGCAATCCCGTGCGCTTTCTGGCCATGCGCTTCGCTGCCAAGGAAGCCATCGTCAAGGCGATGGGCACCGGTTTTGCCAACGGTATGTGGTTGCGGGATGCCGGTATCGTGCCGGACTCGCGTGGCAAGCCGGAGATCGTTTATTCGGCGCGCGGGCAGCAGGTCTGTGCCGAACTTGGTGTTGGCGCGGGTCATATCACCCTGTCTGATGAGGCGGGTCTGGTTGTGGCGGTTGCCGTACTGATGAAAGCCTGAGGCGGAGACGGTCATGAAGACCATGGTGTTCGATATCGAAACAGTGCCCGATGTGGAGACGGGTCGGCGCCTGTTCAATCTTGAGGGTTTGCCGGACGGGGATGTCGCCAAGGCCATGACCTTTCACCGCTTGCAGGAAACCGGTTCGGATTTTCTGCCCTTGCATCTGCAGCGCATCGTCGCCATCTCGGTGGTCTGGCGGCATCGCGATGAGCTCAAGGCCATGAGTTTCGGTACGGCAGCGAGCAGCGAGCGGGATCTGGTCAAGCAGTTTTTCGATGCCATCGAGCGACACACACCGGAGCTGGTTTCATGGAACGGCAGCGGTTTCGATCTGCCGGTGCTGCACTATCGCGCGCTCCTGCACGGTATCCAGGCACCGCGCTACTGGGAAACCGGTGACAACGAGCAGGCCTTTCGTTACAACAATTATCTGAGCCGCTTCCACTGGCGGCATCTCGATCTGATGGACGTATTGTCGGCCTTTCAGGGCCGTTCACGTGCCAGCCTGAACGATATCGCCACCATGCTCGGCCTGCCGGGCAAGCTGGGTTTTTCCGGCGATATGGTCTGGAGCCATTATCAGCGCGGTGAAATCGAGGCGATCCGTGACTATTGCGAGACAGATGTGATGAATACCTGGCTCGTGTATCTCCGTTTCCAGTATCTGCGTGGCCATCTGGATGCGCATGAACTGGAGCAGGAGTTCGCCCGGGTGCGCCGCCTGCTTGAGGCTTCGGATGCACCGCATTGGAAGGCCTTCGGTGATGCCTGGCTACAGCCGGATCCGGCTGCTGCACAGCCGCCGTCTGCTGACGGCTGATCTGTCCGTGGCCAGCAGCACGCCAGTTGAAACCGCTGAGGTCATTGCGCTGACGCTCGAAGGTGCCGGAGTCGTTGCCGCCGAGGGCAAGCGGGTACTGGTGCCCGGGGCACTGGCCGGTGAGCAGATCAGCTTCAGGCGCCAGCGGCGTCGGCGCAACTTTGATGAAGGTGTGCTGCTGGAGGTGTTACGCCCGTCACCCGAGCGCGTAGTGCCCGCCTGTGCGTATTTTTCCCGCTGCGGTGGCTGCTCGCTCCAGCATCTCGAGCCGACGGCCCAGCTGGCGATGAAGCAGTCGGCATTGCTCGATAGCCTGCAGCGGATCGGGCGGGTTACACCAGAGCGTGTGCTGCCGCCGATCACCGCCGCAGCCTGGGGCTATCGTCGGCGCGCACGTCTTGCCGTGCGTCATGTGGAAAAGAAAGGCCGTGTACTGGTTGGCTTTCGTGAGCGTGACCAGCCGCGCGTGGTCGATATGCTGACCTGTGAAACCATACATCCGGCGGTCAGTCGGCTGTTGTCGCCATTGTCTGATCTGATCGGTGCACTGGATATCCGGGCGCGTTTGCCGCAGATCGAGGTGACCGTTGCCGACAATGCCACTGCGCTGGTCATGCGCGTGCTCAACCAACCCAGTGCTGGTGATATGGAGTTGCTGCGTGGGTTTGCAAGGACTCACGCGCTGCGCATTTACCTGCAGTCCGGTGGTCCGGAAACCGTAGCGCCACTCGATCTGCTGCCGGTGGATGAAGACCTCTGTTATGCGATTCCGGCCTTCGATTTGCAGCTTGCTTTCGGTCCGGCGGATTTCATCCAGGTACATCCGGAGGTCAATTTGCGCATGATCGAGCAGGCGATCAGTCTGCTGGCACCGGTCGCTACTGACCGGGTGCTCGATCTCTACTGCGGTATCGGGAATTTCACACTGCCGCTGGCGCGGCATGCCGCCGAGGTCATCGGCATCGAGGGTGCGAGGCCTGCGCTGGAGTGGGCCCGACAGAATGCTGCCGCTGCCGGGCTGGCCAATACCCGATTTATCGAGGCTGATCTCAGCGGTGCGGGCACAGAGGGCGCATGGACCCGGGAGTCCTTTGATCTGGTGCTGCTGGACCCACCACGTACCGGTGCTGCCGAGTTGTTACCCGCGCTGGGGCAGGTCGGTGCCCGCCGTATCGTTTATGTCTCCTGCCATCCGGGCACACTGGCGCGGGATGCCGGGCTGCTGGTATCGGAGCATGGCTATCGGCTGGTTGCAGCCGGCGCAATGGACATGTTTCCCCAGACCAGCCATGTTGAATCCATGGCGCTGTTTGAGAAGAACTGATCAGCATGGCGTATACCGTCAATCCTGCATCGAGCATCGAAATCAGCCTCAGGCGTCAGCAGTTGATGCTGCGCGAGTCAGGCCGGCTGCGGGCGCAGTATCCGGTGTCCACCTCCCGTTACGGGCCAGGTGAGCGGTCTGGCAGCTTGTGTACACCGCGTGGTCGTCATGTGATTCGCGCCATGATCGGTGCGGGTCTGCCGGCCGGTGCCGTATTGATCGGCCGGCGTTCGACCGGTGAGATATGCAGCCCGGCCTTGATGGCAGCACAGCCGGAGCGCGACTGGATACTGACACGTATCCTCTGGCTGTCGGGATGCGAACCTGGACGTAACCGTCTCGGGCTGCTGGATACCATGCGCCGCTATATCTATATTCATGGCACGCCGGACAGTGAAGTCATGGGCGTGCCGTTCTCGCATGGCTGCATCAGAATGCGTAATGCAGATGTGATGGAACTGTTTGCTGCGGTAACGGCCGGTACGCCAGTTGATATTGTGCCCTGAGCAGAACAGCCGGACAGAGGTGAAGCCATGACGCTCGGACCCCTGATGCTTGATGTGCAGGGTCATACCCTGTCCGCAGAGGAGCGTGACCGGCTATGCAACACGCTGGTTGGCGGCGTCATTCTCTTCAGCCGGAATTACACCGATCTCAATCAGCTGCGGAATCTGGTGGCCGAGATCCGTGCCTTGCGAACACCGCCCTTGCTGATCGCCGTAGACCAGGAAGGGGGACGGATTCAGCGTTTCCGCAAGGATTTCTATGCGCTGCCCGCCTTGCGATGGCTTGGGCATCAGTACGATCTGGATGCCGCCCAGGGCCGTCGGCTGGCTCACCTGTGTGGCTGGCTGATGGCCGCCGAGGTACTCGATGCGGGAGTCGATTTCAGTTTTTCGCCGGTCGTGGATCTTGATTATGGATTGAGCGAAGTGATCGGCGACCGGTCTTTCCATCGCGATCCGGAGATCGTTGCGACACTGGCGCTGGCCTGGATGCAGGGCATGCACAAGGCAGGGATGATCGTTGTCGCCAAGCATTTTCCGGGACATGGCCATGTGGTTGCCGATTCGCATCTGGATCTGCCGGTAGATCATCGTAGTTTGAGTGAACTCTATGATGATCTGCTGCCCTATGAGCGCTTGCTTGGCCAGGGGCTGAATGCAGTGATGGTGGCCCACGTCCGTTATCCGCAGATCGATGCCGAGGTGGCGAGCCTGTCCCCATACTGGCTCGGTACGGCGCTGCGTCGTGAGCTGGGTATGCAAGGCGCCATATTTACGGATGATCTCAGCATGCGGGCGCTTGCCAGCGAGGGTGATATGCCCGAGCGGGCGCGTCGTGCGTTGGTAGCCGGTGCCGACATGGCCTTGATCTGCAATGATCCGGTAGCTGCCGATGCCACGCTTGCAGCCCTGCAGGGCTATACCGATCCGGCCGGTCAGGCGCGACTGGTCGCACTGCGCCGCCGAGTGCCGATGCCAACGGCCGGTGCTGAATTGCGCAGCTCGACAAGCTGGCAGCAGGCCGTGGCTGGACTCGATGCGGCGCAGGCCCGGCCAGGTCTTGCGCTCAGCTGATGTTGCCGCCGGTTCCAGCTGCACGTCTCGTTGCCACGCCAGCACAGGTTGAGGCGGCGTATCAGCAGCTTGCGGCGGCGATTCAGCCTGTCGTGTCAGCAGGTGACTGCATGTTGCTTGGAGTGTTGCTCGGTGGCGCTGTACCGCTGGTGCGGATTGCCGGACTGCTGCAGGGCGATTTTCTGATCGACGTCTGCCGGGTTGGTCGATATGGTCATGCGACCCGTGGTGGTACCCCGCAGTGGATCTGTCCGCCCCGCCTGGCGATGGATCGACAGCATATCGTGCTGATCGACGATATCTTTGATGAAGGCCTTACGCTGGAGTTCATCGCTGCGTATTGCCGGCAGCAGGGTGTACGCAAGCTCAGTACTGTGGTTCTGGTGCGCAAGCGACATGACCGGGCAAGCGGTGCGCTGGAACCGGATCATGTTGGGCTGGAGGTTGGTGACGAGTATGTGTTTGGCTGTGGCATGGATTACCAGGGACGCTGGCGACATCTCGATGCCATCTGGGGACTGCCCGCTTAAGTGGGTCTGAGCACATGCGACTGGGGGTCATCGCTGGATCGGGCGCTGCGGGATTTCTGCCCGGCGGGATGACAGTCGTGCCTGCAACTGGTCCCTGGGGGGCAACTTCGGGGCCGCTGCGTCGTATCAGCGTGGCCGGCCATGAAGTGCTGCTGATGTCGCGCCATGGCGAGTCCGGGCCACAGGCGATTCCGCCGCACGCGGTGAACTACCGTGCGAATGTATGGGCCTTCCGCGAACTCGGCGTGGATCATCTGCTGGGTATCAATACCGTCGGTGAAATATCGGCCCGCGCCGCTTGTGGCTCGCTGGTGCTGCCCGACCAGTTGATCGATTACAGCTGGGGGCGTGAACACACCTATAGCGGTACTGCGGCGTTTCCGCTGCGGCACGTTGAGTTCACGACTCCGTTCTGCACGCAGCTACGTGATTTGCTGGACCACGCAGCACGCCAGGCCGGCATCGCGCTTACGTTCGGTGGTACCTATGGGGTGACTCAGGGTCCACGGCTGGAGACAGCCGCCGAAATTGACCGGCTGGAGCGGGATGGCTGTGATCTGGTCGGTATGACGGCCATGCCTGAAGCGGGTCTTGCGCGTGAGCTGGAGTTGTCCTACGCGATCTGCTGTGTCGTCGTGAATCAGGCCGCCGGTCGGTCACCGTCCGGTGTCGGTATTCATGCCGAGATTGCCGCCAATCTGGCAGCGGGCCTGCAGCAGGCCGAGCGACTGGTACGAGCGCTGTTATCCACCGCCTGAATGGAGAAATGATCGCTTCTCTCCGCTCGGAGTGATGGTGTTCACAGAAGCCGAATCGCATGCGACCTAAGATGACCGTCGCGGTGCTGTAAACCGGCAAGCAGTGTGCCAGCAGTATGGTGAGCAGATCTCAGGCATGTCATTTAACATATTGAAAAAACTGAATAAACACCTACTGAGGCAAGCGCTGGATGCGGTGCCCACACCAGCCCTGATCGTTGATGCACAGTGCGATGAGAAGCTGATCGTTTATGCCAATCCGGCTGCGGGTCGAGCACTGGGTCTGCAGGCCAGCGAACTGATCGCGCGATCAGCGAATAACCTCGCCGTGGAACCGGCCACGGCTGACAGCTGGCAGCTGTGCGCCAAGGATGGCTCCGCGCTCATGCTGCGCCCGGTACCCCTGTATGCCCAGCCCGGCAAGGTCAGCTATTGGTTGTTGACCAGCGCTGCGCCTGAGCAGCCAGCAGTCCATGCTCCAGTCCGGTTAGCGGCGGCCAGCACGCGGGCTGCCGATATCCCGTCCAGAACCGTGCGCGATGATCGTACCGACGTGACGACTGGCATACCCGGTAGAAATGCATTTCTTGAGGTTCAGTTGCGTGACTGGTTGATAGCCAGGCAGGAGCAGAAGCGGCTCAGTGTCATCGTGTTCCGGATCGACGCCCTTGAAAGCTATCAGAAGCTCTTCGGGCGGCATGCGACAGAAACCTGCCTGCGCCGCGTAGCGCATGCGATCAGCAATTCACTGCAGAGAGCGACTGACTACAGCGCGCGGGTCGGGAACGATCGCTTTGCCGTGCTGATTTCGGGTGGAGCGGAAGAGCGCGTCGCACAGTTTGCCGAGCGAATTGCGCAGCGTGTCTGGGATCTTGCCATTCATCATCCGCGTTCGCAGCCAGCCCGTTACGTGACCGTTTCATTTTCGATGGCTTCAGAAGTTCCGCCGATCAGTGCTGAAGAACCCGGTTTGCTGGAAGATGCAGAGGCGCGTATCACGCGCGGCCATGCGCCCGAGGAGCACAGCGTATCGTCGCTGGAAGTCGGCTGACTCTCACTCGTCGGGCCCGGTAGATCAGGCCGGGGGGCGATCCTTGCGGGCCGGTGGTGCAGTCGGTATTTCGCGGGTCTCAAGCATCTCTTTTACCAGTCGCTCGACGAAGCTGAAGCGCTCGGCGTTGTCATCCAGTTCCGCTGTAAAGCGCAGTTTCTGCTGGCGATCGAGTTTATAGGTACCCAGTTCATCGCGTAACAGCTTCACCAGCCAGACCGGACTTACCGTTGTTGCGGGTCCGAATTCCACAAAGCCTCCGGCAGGTCCCGCATCAAGACGGCGAATGGCCAGTGGCTCGGCACGTAATCGCAATGCGGTGAGACGAAACAGGTTGCGCGTGGCTTCCGGCAGCAGGCCAAAACGATCGATGAGTTCTACCTGCAACTCGCGCAGGATCTGCTCCGAGTGTGCGCTGGCGATGCGTTTGTAGTGCACCAGGCGCAGATGCACATCGGGCATGTAATCGTCGGGTAGCAGCGCCGGCAGGTGCAGGTTGATCTCGACAGCCGGTGGCAGGGCGCTATCCAGACTTGGTTCCAGCCCGCTTTCCAGTGCCTTGATCGTGCGCATGAGCATGTCGTTGTAGAGCTCAAAGCCGATTTCCTGGATCTGGCCGCTCTGGTCCTCGCCGAGCAATTCGCCGGCGCCGCGAATCTCCATGTCATGCGTGGCAAGCATGAAACCGGAACCCAGATCTTCCAGTGCCGAAATCGCATCGAGGCGCTTGATGGCATCCGGCTTCAGTGACTCTCTGGGTGGCGCAAGCAGGTAGGCAAAGGCCTGGTGATGCGAACGCCCGACACGGCCGCGCAGCTGGTGCAGCTGTGCCAGGCCAAAACGATCGGCACGATTGATGATGATGGTGTTCGCCGACGGGATATCTATGCCGCTTTCGATGATTGCCGTACAAACCAGAATGTGAAACCGACGGTGATTGAAATCCAGCATGATCTGCTCGAGTTCCTGTTCCCGCATCTGGCCGTGGGCGATCTCGATGCGTGCTTCCGGGATGATTTCAGACAGCGCGCTGGCAATTTTCTGGATGTCCTCGATGTGGTTGTGCACGAAGTACACCTGGCCGCCGCGTTTCAGCTCCCGCAGGCAGGCTTCGCGGATCAGCGGCGCTTCCCAGCGGGTCACAAAGGTCTTGATGCTGAGTCGCGTTTCGGGTGGGGTGGCGATCAGTGACAGGTCACGCAGTCGTCCGAGCGCCATATTGAGCGTGCGTGGAATGGGCGTTGCTGTCAGCGTCAGTACATCGGCTTCGGTGCGCAGTGCCTTGAGTCGCTCCTTGTGCCTGACGCCAAAGCGATGCTCCTCGTCAACGATGATCAGGCCCAGATTCTTGAAGCGCAGGTCACCCTGCAGCAGGCGGTGCGTGCCGATGACGATATCGACGCTGCCGGACTCAACACCCTCGATGACCTTGCGGGTTTCCTGGGCTGAGCGGAATCGCGACAGGGCTTCAACGGTATATGGCCAGTCGGCAAAGCGGTCGGCGAAATTCTGCTGATGCTGCTGCGCGAGCAGTGTGGTCGGCACCAGCACCGCAACCTGTTTGCCCGACGATACGGCGATAAATGCCGCCCGCAGGGCGACTTCTGTCTTGCCAAAGCCCACATCGCCGCAGACCAGCCGGTCCATCGGACGATCGGAGCGGAGATCATTGATGACCGCTTCGATGGCTGTCGCCTGGTCTTCGGTCGGCTCGAAAGGGAAGGCGGCAGCGAAGGCGGCATAGTCGTTCTGTGTTTCCGGGCTGCGCAGTGTCCGGCGAGCTGCACGCTGCGCGTACAACTCGAGCAGTTCGGCAGCGACGTCGCGGACCTTTGCTGCGGCCTTGCGTTTGGCCTTGTCCCATTGGTCGCTGCCCAGGCGATGCAGAGGGGCTTCTTCGGCTGAACCACCCGTGTACCGCGAGATCATGTGCAGGGAAGCTACCGGCACATGCAGCAGGTCACCGCCGGCATATTCAACGGTCAGGAATTCAGTAGGCATCTCATCGAGGGTGATGGTGGTCAGGCCGCGGTAGCGACCGACACCGTGATCAACGTGCACGATCGGTGCGCCGACCAGCAGATCAGTCAGGTCGCTGAGGATCTGCTCGGGATCACGTACCCGGCGCTGACGCCGCCGGTTGCGGGTCCGTTCACCAAACAGTTCTCGTTCGGTGATGATCGCCATGCCAGCACTGCTGAGCAGCAGTCCCTGCTCAAGCGGTGCAACGCCGAGCATGCTGGTTGCCGGACTGTTGAGAAAATCTGACCAGCCAGCCACCTCCGTTGCCGGTACTTTCTCCTGGCGCAGGATATCGGCGAGCATTTCCCTGCGTCCGGGCGATTCAGCGATGAACAGGGTGCGACCGGCAAACTCGCGGATGAACTCACCGAGCTGCCGGGCCGGATGTTCGCTGCGTGTGTTGATCTGCAGTGGCGGCAGTCTGGCAGCATCTATATCACTCGTACCATCAAGCACCAGCAGTGGTCCGCCTGCCAGCCGCACCAGGTGTTCTTCCGGCGTGGCGTTGATCTCGTGCGGAGCCAGGGCCGGTCGTTCGGAATTTTCGCCTGCCTGGGCATGACGCTCGATGACCTGTTGCCATGCTGATCCGAGCAGGGTTTCAGGCGCACCCAGAGAAATTGTCAGCCGTGCAGCTGGCAGGTAATCCCAGAGCAGGGCGGTTGCATCGAAGAACAGGGGCAGATAGTTCTCTATGCCACCCGGCATACGCCCTTCAGATACCTCACGGTAGATGATGGAGCGTGCCGGGTTGCCCTCGAAACGGCGCCGGTAGGCCTGGCGGAATTGCTTGATGGCCTCGGCATCGACCGGCATCTCCCGAGCCGGCAGCGTCTCCAGCGATGCTACGACTGCACCAGAGAGCTGGGTATCGGGATCAAATTCGCGCAGGCTCTCGATTTCGTCGTCCAGAAAGTCGATGCGCAAGGGCTGTGCGGAGCCCATCGGATAGAAGTCGAGCAGCGAGCCGCGTACCGCAAAGTCGCCATGCTCCATGACCTGTGCGACCCGCTGATAGCCTGCTGTCTCCAGCTGCAGGCGCAGTTGTTCCGGGCGCAGCTTCTGGCCGGCAGAGATGGCGATGCTGTAAGCGCCGATATAGCGGGTCGGTGCCAGGCGTGGCAGCAACGTAGAGGCGGCGACCACCAGGGTGTTGATCCGCCCGGCAGCGATATCGCGCAGCACCATCAGCCGCTTCGAGGTGAGATCCTGGTGCGGGCTGAAGGTGTCGTAGGGCAGTACTTCGGTGTCCGGAAATACGGCCAGCCCGGTCTGCGTACCCAGAAAATATCGCAGCTCGGCTTCGAGGCTTTCCGCCCGTGCGACGCTCGGTACGATGATCAGCCAGAAGTCCGGATGCAGCGCCCGCAGACTGGCCAGCCCCAGCGATTCGCCACAGCCGGACAGCCCGGCCCAGTTCCGGCGGGTACCGGTCCCGGTCGGTAGTGGCAATGGCAGGGGGAGCAGGCTGGGGGCAGGGCTAAGGCTGTTCATGTCGCGGCTGTTTGCTGGCAAGCCCGCGATTATCCCATAGCTGCCATCCCGTACCTGTCTGGATGATGGGCTTAACGACTAACGGTGTGGACGACGTGTGCGTACTCGAAATACACGAAGAATGACGGGTAGTCCCAGCGCGTGATTGGCGGCTTTCCCACCGCAGCAGACCGGTTGACCGGTGCACCCCAGCGGGCTTCAACGCTGTCCATGCTGAGGCCGCGCGTTGGGCGGTCTATGGCGCTGGCTTGGGCAGATTTCACGCCTTCTATCAGCAGGGTGTCAGCGGTAGCGGGGCCTGTAAGCAGCAGACTGACTGCCAGGCAACAGAGCATCCGGTAAACTGTGTTCATAACCATGCTAACCTCTCTGCCAGCTTTCGCTTCTCACTATAACACCCCGTCTGTACTCGGAAAAACCACCTGTTGCGTAGACATGCCCCCCGAATTGCGTTACTGCGCTCGCGACCCGCTGCGCTAGTGGCAGGCCTGCCGGGCTACCTCGCGTGATACGCCCGGTCGCTCTCTGGATGGCCTTGCGCTATCTGCGTACCCAGCGCAGCAATCAGTTTGCCTCGCTGGTAGGTTTCGCCTCCGTGCTCGGCGTGGCGCTGGGTGTTGCAGCACTCATCGTGGTTCTGTCCGTCATGAATGGCTTTGAGAACGAGCTGCGTTCGCGCCTGGTGACCATCACCGGGCATGCGGCGGTGATGACTGGCAAGCAGGATCCCGCATGGCGCGAAGTGCGCGATGACCTCAATTCCTGGCCCGGCGTGGTGGCTGCAGCCCCTTATGTAGAACTCGAGGCCATGCTGGCCAATGGCGGTGAACTCGCCGGGGTGGTCATCGAAGGTATCGATCCGGGGCAGGACTCAGCCTTTGCCGATCAACGTGCTGACATCTTTGGCCCAGGGCTTGCGGAGCTGCAGCCTGGTTCCTTCAATGCGTTGCTGGGGCGTGCGCTGGCTCTGCGCCTGGGAATCGCGATCGGTGACCGTGTGCGGGTGATGGTGCCGGTACGTGATGCCGGTGGGCGCGTCGTCTCGCGTCTGCGCGAGATCACGGTTGCCGGCGTTTTTGAAATCGGTGTGCGGGATCACGATTCAGTGCGTGTTCTGCTTGTGCTGGAAGATGCAGCCCGGCTCGCCGGTCTTGGCGATAACGTGACTGGTGTGCGTTTGCAGATGGCGGACATATTTGCTGCACCAGACATACTGCAGCGCTGGACGGCACACTGGGCTGCTACCGGCCGGACGGTGCCAGTTACCACTGACTGGACGCGTGACAACGCCAGTTACTTCCGCGCAGTCCGTATCGAGAAGGTCATGATGACCTTGCTGCTGTCGCTGATCGTGGCGGTTGCGGCATTCAATATCGTTGCCACACTGGTGATGATCGTGACGGACAAGCGGCCGGGAATTGCAATTCTGCGTACGCTGGGATTTTCGCGGCGGGTGATCATCGCCATATTTTCACTGCAAGGGCTGCTCATCGGCTGGGTCGGCGTGCTGGCCGGAATTCTGACCGGCACCCTGCTGGCGAAAAACATTGCCACGGTGGTTCCCGCGCTGGAGCGGTTCTTCGGCTTTGAGTTCATGCCGGCCGATGTGTATTACCTGACCAGTCTGCCGGTGGACCTGCAGGCTGATGATCTGCTCTGGGTGAGTTTGATCGCCTTGCTGATGACGGCATGTGCAACCATCTATCCGGCCTTGCGCGCTGCCTCAGTCGCGCCGGCTGAAGTGTTGCGCTACGAGTAGGCGAGGTCGAACCGGCAGTCATGTTGCATCCCTTCGAACTCGCCATTGCGCTGCGCCATATCCGTTCACGCAGCAGGAACCGATTCATCTCTTTCATTTCGGTGATTTCGATGACCGGTACGGCGCTGGCAGTGGCTGTGCTGATCATGGTGCTGTCGGTCATGAACGGTTTCGAGTACGAAGTGCGCAACCGGATCCTGCAGGTGGTTGCGCATGCGTCGATTACCGGTCTGGACGGGCATATCAGCAACTGGGAGTCACTGACTTCCGTGGCGCTTGCTGATCCGGAGGTGCGCGCCGTGGCCCGTTTTGTGGATGGCCAGGCGATGCTGGTCGGCAAGAGTGAAATCCGTGGTGTGCAGATCCGTGGTATCGATCCGGCTGCCGAGTTGGCCACTTCGGCGCTCGGCGAGTTGATGGTCCAGGGCTCGCTCACTGCGCTTCAGCCCGGCGGCTTCGGCCTGGTGATCGGTCAGACGCTGGCGGATCAACTCGAGGTGCGGCCAGGCGATGAGTTGATCATGCTGGTGTCCCAGGGTACGACGACGCCAGCTGGTGTCGTGCCGCGTATGCGGCGCTTCACGGTTGTGGGCATCTTTCATGCCGGCATGTATGAGTTCGACCGTTCTCTGGCATTCCTGCACCTGCAGGATGCGCAACGCCTGTTGCGCTTCGGTGAGGATGTATCGGGTCTGCGTCTGGCCGTCAGGGATCCCTTGCAGGCACCAGCAGTGGTTCGTACGGTAGCGAATACCTGGGGTGAGGGCGCTTATGTCAGCGACTGGACGCGCGAGCATGGCAACTTCTTTCGTTCCATACAGCTGACTCGTTCCATAGTTTTCGTGATTCTGCTGCTGGTCGTGGCGGTTGCGGCATTCAATATCGTCTCGACACTGGTGATGGTCGTACGCGACAAGCGGGGTGAGATCGCCATTCTTCGCACGCTGGGTGCATCGCCGGCGGCAATCATGACGATATTTGTATGTCAGGGTGCCATCATTGGTCTGGTGGGTACTGTCGTTGGCGTAGTGGCGGGCGTGCTGGGTGCATGGAACGTCAGTTCGATCACTGCGCTGATCGAGCGGATCAGCGGTTTCCAGTTTCTTGCGCCGGATGTCTATTTCATCAGCGAGCTGCCGAGCAGACTGCTGTGGTCAGATGTCTGGCAGGTGGCGGGAATCGGTCTGGTACTCAGTCTGGTTTCCACGGTTTATCCAGCCTGGCGTGGTGCACTGACCGCGCCGGCCGAGGTGTTGCGTTATGAATGATGTGCCGTCGCTCGAGTGTCATGGCCTGACCCGGCGCTTTGTGGAAGGCGGAGTGGTCATCAATGTTCTGAATGGCATTGAGCTGAGCGTCGCACCGGGCGAACGCATCGCGATCGTTGGCTACTCGGGTGCAGGCAAGACCACCCTGCTGCAGCTGCTCGGCGGTCTCGACACGCCGACGGCTGGTGAAGTACGCGTTCGCGGCCACAATCTCTCGGCAGTCGATAATGCCCAGCGCGGACTGATTCGCAACCGGCATCTGGGTTTCGTCTACCAGTTTCATCATCTCTTGCCCGAGTTCACGGCGCTGGAAAATGTGGCGATGCCGCTGCTGGTGCGCCGTGAACCCATCGCCGGTATCCGGGTGCGGGCACGCGAGGTACTGGAGCGCGTCGGTCTCGGTGCGCGTCTGGAGCATCGTCCAGGCGAGTTGTCGGGCGGTGAGCGTCAGCGCGTTGCCGTGGCCCGCGCACTCGTCACGCAGCCGGCAGTCGTGCTTGCCGATGAGCCGACCGGCAACCTGGATCGCAAGACAGGTGAAACCGTGCTCGAGCTGATGCTGGACCTTAACCGTGAGGTCGGTGCGAGTCTGGTGATCGTGACCCACGAAGCACGTATCGCCGCCCGTATGGGTCGTGTGCTGCGTCTGCAGGATGGCCGGCTGGATGACATTACTGCTGAATATCAGCCTGAGGCTTCCTGAGCCTGCATCGCTGCGATGTGCTTATGAGCGGCGATCGTGTCCGCCAAGCGTATCGCGCTGTGCTTTACGGCGCCGGTATCGCCACAGAGTGTTGGCCCGCCAGGCAGCATTTGTCATGCCATAACCGAGAATGGCGAGCAGCAGCCCGCCGACGATCGCGCCGAACCATAACGGGCGCCACGCTTTGCCCAGCAGTTCCAAAAGCTCACCCCATGACGAGTCCATGCTGAAATCCTGGGGTGTCAGGCCCAGCAGATAAGTGCCGAGCTGATATTCGACATACAGGATCGGTGCATAGGTCAGGGGGTTGGCCACCCAGATCACCAGCAGGGCGACCGGCAGATTGGCTCGCAACAGCAGACCGAGCACCAGTGCGAGTGGCGTATGTCCGGGCATCGGCAGTACGGCAACGAACAGTGCGATTGCCATTGCACTGCTGATGCTGCGACGATTGATCGAGAAATAAACCGGGTGGCTGAGCAGCGCCCCGAAGGGCCGCAGATACCACGGCTGTGTCGCGTGTTTCTCGCGATACGCAACAGATAGTCGTCTTAGAAATTTACGCGGCATCCCTTACCTTGGGGCTGTACATCCCCTGTATCACTTGTCCGGCAATCCGCAGCAGGGTGCCGGCCCCGTGCATTATCCCGGTTCTGGACGCCTGCGAATATGCTTGCTTCGGCTCTTCTCGCAGTGTTGTTGGCGGTTCTGCTTCTGTTCAGGCAGGCCTTGCCGTCGACCGGCATGCTGTTGGCTGCGGCAGCTGCAATCCTTTTTGCCGGTGGTGTGCTGGCGGGCCGGCGTGGCCTGATCATGGCCCTGCTGATGGTGATGGTCGGTGTGCGCATCGTCACCAGTATCAGTACAGCACTGGCCGATCGCCTGCCACCGGATAGCAGTCCTGCCGATATCAGCGTCAGCGGCAGCATATGCGAATTTCCGCGACTACAGGATGGCTCGCTGCGCTTTGTACTGGAAACGCAGGTATCCGATGCCTCAAGTCATGTGCCGAAACGGATTCTGGTCACCTGGTACGACAGCGCCCCGGAGATCTGGCCGGGCGAAGTCTGGCACTTGCAGTTACGTGTCCGGTCACCGCGCGGTTCCGTAAGTCCCGGCGCTTTTGATTTCGAGCGATGGCTGTTCAGTGAACGGATCGGTGCGACGGGCTGGGTTCGTCAAAGTGGCAATAACCGCCGGCTGGCCGATGTACAGTCGCTTTGCCCCGTCAGCCAGGTGCGGGCGAGCCTTGCTCGCCAGATGGCGGCACCGCTGGCAGGTCGGGCGGCAGCCCCTTATGTGCTGGGTCTTTCAGTTGGCGCCTACCAGGCGCTGGCAGAGGAGGAGTGGGACAAGCTGCGCCGTACCGGTACCATTCATCTGATCTCCATCTCGGGGTTTCACATCGCGCTGGTGGCTGGCCCGTTTGCCCTGCTTGGCCTGCTGCTGGGGCGGGGTCTGCTGGCGCTGGGCATGAGTTGCCGGCCGAAGCTGTGGGCTGGCTGGACTGCGGTGTGCGCAGCGGCCAGCTATGGGTTGCTGGCCGGTTTCAGCGTGCCGCTGCTGCGTTCTGTAGTGATGTTGCTGACTGCTGCAGTATTGCTCAGCCTGCGCCGTGCGGTCAGCGGGCCGACGATTTTTGCTGCGGTAATACTGGCTGTGCTGCTGGTCGAGCCCTTCGCGCCACTGGTACCCGGCTTCTGGTTGTCCTTCGCTGGTGTGGCGATCCTTGCGCTGGTGGCAACTACCGGTAATCCGCTACGTAGCGGATCGGATGTTCGTCCTGCACCGGCCCTCTTCACGCGAATCCTTGGGCGTGCGCTATTGGCAGGCCGGCTGCTGGTGCTGACCCAGCTGGCAATGACGATCTGCCTGGCGCCGCTGATGCTGATATTTTTCGGCCAGTTGCCGCTGGCCGGAGCGATTGCCAATTTTGCTGCCGTGCCGGCTTTCAGTCTGATGCTGGTGCCGCTGACTTTGCTGGCTGCTACCGTGGCTGCCTGCAATCCGGATGCCTCGGTTCCCGTGTTGCTGCTGGCTGCTGATTGCTTCGATCTCTGGCGCAGTTTTCTCGGCTGGTGTGCCGGGTTGCCGTTTGCGGTCTGGTACCTGCCTGCGCCACAGCTCATGGCGCTGGTGCTGGCAGCGCTCGGCGTAGTCTGGTTCTTATGGCCACGGCCCTGGCCGGTACGCGGCCTCGGTCCGTTGCTGCTGCTCGGATTGCTGGCCAGTGCTGCACCGGTCGTGGGCGCGGGTGGCTTGCGGATCATGGTTCTGGATGTCGGTCAGGGATTGTCAGTGCTGGTACAGACTGCCAGCCATGCCTTGCTGTATGACGCTGGTCCGCTGTTTCGGCATGGAGACGCCGGCGAGCGCATCGTTGTACCGGCCTTGCAGGCGCTTGGCGTGCAGCGGCTTGATCGTCTTCTGCTGTCGCATGGTGATGCCGATCACCGTGGCGGTGCATGGAGTGTGATCGAGCGCTATCCACAGGTGGATGTGCTCGGTGCCGCACCCAAGGGCGGACGCAGCGAGCCGTGTCGGGCTGGTCAGGCATGGGAGTGGGACGGTGTGCATTTTGAAATTCTGCATCCGGCAGGGAACGCTCACTGGAGCTCGGACAACAATTCATCCTGCGTGCTACTGATCAGTGCTGCCGGCGTTAGTGTCCTGTTGCCGGGTGATATCGAGACAGAAGCCGAGCACGATCTGCTTGCGCTAGGCACGCTGCCACCAGTTGATCTGCTGCTCGCACCACATCATGGTAGCCGGACTTCGTCATCCGTGGAATTTGTGGCAGCGACCGAACCGCAGCATGTCGTGTTTGCCACCGGGTTCGGCAACCGCTGGCATTTTCCCGTACCGGATGTCGTCAGCCGCTGGCGGGTTGCTGGTGCCTGTCTGCTCAATACTGCAGAGGAGGGCGCCCTGCAGTTTGACCTGTCCTCGTCTGGCCTGCTGTCTCTAAGTCACCGGTGGCGCACTGAAGCGCCGGGTGTGTGGCTGGCCCGGCCAGCGCCCCTGCAGGCTTGCTCCTGAGCAGCCAATCGTTCTGTTGCCTGTCCTGCCAAGTGCTCACCGATGTATAGTTGTGGCCGGTTCAGACGGGTCGTGAGCGCATGCTGGAGATCGTGATATCGGGCGGCTGGGTGATGGTGCCCATCATTCTCTGTTCGGTCGTTGCTGCGGCCATCATTCTTGAACGGTTGTGGACCCTGCAGCCACGGCGCGTGGTGCCGCGCAATCTGTCACGCCAGGTCTGGGAGTGGATCAGCGCCAACCAGCTCAATCATCAGCGTATCGAGGAATTGCGGCGTGGTTCTCCGCTCGGGCAAATTCTTGCTGCGGGTCTGGCCAGCCGGCAGCAGGACCGTAGCAGCCTGAAGGAGGTCGTTGAGGACACCGGCCGGCATGTCGTGCATGAACTGGAGCGTTATCTGAATACGCTCGGCACCATCGCTGCAATATCACCGTTGCTGGGACTTTTGGGTACCGTCACCGGAATGATCCGGACATTTTCGGCGCTCACTGCCAATACTGCCGGCGACCCATCAGCACTGGCCGGCGGGATTTCGGAAGCGCTGATTACCACAGCCGCGGGTCTCATGGTGGCGATTCCGGCACTGATCGGCTATCGCTATCTGCGTGGCCGGGTCGATGCGCTGGTGGTGCAGATGGAGAAGGACGCGATTGGCCTGCTCGCAGCCCTGCAGCGCAAGCAATATATGGAAGGCATCGGGCAGTCCAAATGAGGCTGCGCAACGCCAATGCCCGCGATGAGCCGGACCTGAACATGACGTCGCTGATCGATGTGGTGCTCCTGCTGCTGATTTTCTTCATGCTGACCACGACCTTCGTGCGTCCGTCGAGGATTTCAATCCGGCTGCCGGAGGCCGATGTCGCGTCAGTTGTCACGGCAGAGCGCGATGAGCTGGAAATTTCCGTAACCGGTCAGGGCGAGTATCGGGTCAATGGTCGTGCGCTGGTTGATGCGCGTCCGGAAACTCTGGAGGCTGCCATCCGCACGGTGATGCCGGATGTCCAAGAGCGGCATGTCACGCTGAGTGCCGATGGGCGGTCCAGTCATCAGGCCGTGGTTACCGCAATGGATGTGGCTGGCAGGCTAGGCTTTGTCGAGGTCCGGATCACTACCACCCGGGCGCAACAGGCAGACCAGTAACAGGTGAGTACACCGGACAGCAATCCTCCCGTACGCGAACTCAGCCCCGGCCAGATCTACCGGCGGCTGCTGGGTTATTGCAAGCCGCACTGGAAGGTTTTCATCATTGCTGCGCTGGGCATGGCCACGTATGCAGCCACGGATACCGGTTTTGCCTACCTGATCAACAAGCTGATCGGTGCGATCGGCGCACCGCCTGCGGCGGAGGAGCCATTTCAGGACCTGATCCGGCGCTGGTTACCGCTCGGTATCCTGCTGCTCTTTCTGGTTCGCGGTACGGGTGAGTTTGCCGCAACCTACGGCATTGGCTGGATCGGGCGCCAGATCATCAAGAAACTTCGTGGTGAAGTGTTTACGAAATTTCTTGGCCTGCCTACCCGGTTTTTCGATACCACTGTCGCTGGCATGCAGCTCTCCAAGCTGACCTTCAATATCGAACAGGTTGCTGATGCCACTTCGAATGTGATCACGGTGCTGATCCGCGACAGCCTTACCACTGTCGGGTTGATCGCTTACATGATCTATCTGAGTCCGGTGCTCACGGCTTTCGTGTTTGTAGCTGCGCCGGTACTGGCGGTATTGATCAGAACGCTGGCACGCATGTTTCGTCATCACAGTACCCGTATCCAGGATTCCATGGGTGATCTGACGCGCATCACTACGGAGGTGCTGCAGAGTCACCGGATCATCAAGATTTTCAATGGCCATGAATACGAAGCACAGCGCTTTGAGGTAGCCAACGAGAAGAATCGCCGGATGAACATGCGGCTGTTCGCCACCAAGGCGATTGGCGACGGAATTACGGTATTTCTGGCTGCAATCGGTCTTGCCGGCGTGGTATTCGTGGCGACCCAGGACTCCGTGCGTGAAGCGCTGGATGTCGGCGACTTCGGTGGTTTCATCGCTGCGCTGCTGCTGCTGATGCGGCCGCTGAAAGCACTGACCAACGTCAATGCAGCCCTGCAGCGCGGTATCGCCGGTGGTGCCAGCGTGTTTCGCCTGCTCGACGAGGAGGGCGAACGCGATACCGGCACGCTGGAGCCAGTGCGGGTCAGCGGCAGTGTTGAGTTCCGGGATGTGAGCTTTGAATACGCCGCCGGCCAGGGCAGCGTGCTGCGCAACATCAACCTGACAGTACCGGCTGGTCAGACGCTGGCCATCGTCGGACGGTCAGGCAGCGGCAAGAGTTCACTGGTTGGACTGTTGCCTCGCTTCTACGATGCGACATCAGGGACCGTGTTCATCGATGATCAGCCGGTCAGCGAATACCGGATCTCGGCGCTGCGTGACCAGATCAGTCTGGTCAGTCAGGAGGTGGTGCTGTTCAACGATACGATTGCCGGCAACATCGCTTACGGCAGCTGTCAGAATGCATCGAGAGCGGAGATCGAAGCGGCGGCCCGCGCCGCCTATGTCGATGAATTTACCGACCAGTTGCCGGACGGACTCGATACCTGGGTCGGTGACCGTGGTGTGCTGTTATCCGGTGGCCAACGGCAGCGCATCGCGATCGCGCGAGCGCTACTCAAGAATGCACCGATCCTGATTCTCGATGAGGCAACCTCGGCGCTGGATACCGAGTCTGAACGGCGGATCCAGGCAGCACTTGCGCACCTGATGAAAAACCGCACGACTTTCGTCATCGCCCACCGTCTCTCGACGATCGAGAGCGCAGATCGGATCATCGTCATGTCTGAAGGCGAGATCGTCGAGGCCGGCAGCCATGCCGAGCTGCTGTCAGCCAATGGCCAATACGCTAATCTGCATCGCTTGCAGTTCCGGGATGACGCAGCCTAGTCTGGCCCGGCAGCTGGAGGCGCTCTGGTACCGCAGATCGCTTGCTGTGCTGCCACTGTTACCCTTGTCGTGGATATTCCGCGTGGCGGTGCAGCTGCGTCGCTGGAGCTGGCAATCGGGTTTGCGTCGGCCACAGCGATTGCCGGTTCCGGTCATCATCGTCGGCAACATCACGGTAGGCGGCACGGGCAAGACACCGGTTGTCGACTGGTTGGTGCAGACCTGCAGCGCAGCTGGTTTTGCGCCTGGCATCGTCAGTCGTGGTTATGGTGGTCGCCAACGTTCTTCACCTTATCTGGTGCAGCCGAACGATGATCCGGCAGAAGTCGGGGATGAGCCCCTGTTATTGCGCCGTCGGAGCGGGGTTCCGGTATGCATTTGCCGGGACCGGGTAGCCGCCGGGCAGCGCCTGCTGGCCGAGGGTGTCAATCTGATCGTGTCAGATGACGGACTTCAGCACTATCGGCTGGCACGCGATATCGAGATTGCGGTGGTCGATGGCGAACGGCGTCTGGGTAACGGGTGGCTGTTGCCGGCGGGGCCGCTACGCGAGCCTCCCGGTCGACTGGCTGAAGTCGATGCGGTATTGCTGAATGGGGGCGATGTCTTTGCCGGTGGCACCGTATTTCAGACCCGGCTGGATGATGCCGTGGCGCTGGATGGTAGCGAACGACGCAGTCTGGCGAGTTTTCGCGATCAGCAGGTGCGCGTACTGGCCGGCGTTGGCAATCCACAGCGTTTTTATGCCCAGCTGGCTGCTGCAGGTATCGGCGTGACCCCTGTGCCGGTCGCCGACCATCAGAGTGTCTCGCTCGAGGTGCTGTTTCAGAATGCAGATACGCCGGTCTTCATGACGGAGAAAGACGCCGTAAAATATCGGCCATTGCCGGGTTGTGCGCTGTGGGTGGTGCCGATGCAGATCGATATGCCTGCAGAGTTCCGGGCGTTTATGCTGGGCCGTCTGGCCGCATTGTCTGCTTAGTCGGGTTGTACTGATGTCGCTTGCAAAGTTCAGGGTTGTTATTCCAGCGCGCTACGCTGCGTCACGCTTTCCGGGCAAGCCGCTGGCCGATCTGGCCGGCCGCCCGGTGATCGAGCACGTCTGGCGACAGGCCCGCGACAGCGGTGCGCTGGAGGTGGTTATCGCCACCGATGATGAGCGCATCATCGCGGCGGCGCGGGGCTTCGGCGCCGAAGCCGTGTTGACCTCTGCACAGCATCGCTCGGGAACAGAACGCGCTGCCGAAGTGGCTGACCAGCGTGGCTGGCCGGATGATGAGCTGGTCGTAAACTGCCAGGGCGATGCGCCACTGGTGCCGTCTGTCAGCATCGACCAGGTGGCTGAATTGCTCGCCCAGCACGCGGGTGCGGCGGTCGCAACGCTGTGTACCCGGATCACGCAGGCAGAGGATTACCGCAATCCGCATGTGGTCAAGGTGGTCAGTGATGCCGAGGGACGCGCGCTGTACTTCAGTCGGGCGTCAATTCCGGCAGCCGGTCACGCCGGAGATATCTCTGCGGTGGAGCCGGAGGGCTTCCCGGTGAGTGCCCGGCATATCGGACTGTATGCTTACCGCATCGGTGCCTTGCGTACGCTGGCGGCAGCCCCACCGTGTTATCTGGAGCAGTGTGAAAACCTGGAACAATTGCGTGCCATGTGGCTGGGTCTTGAAATCCGCGTCGCGCAGGCATGTCGGCCCCACGGTCCCGACATCGATACGCCAGAGGATCTGCAGCGTGCGCTGGAGTTCATGGCGGCCAGTGGTGCAGAGGTATGAAATTTTCCTGGAGCAAAAAGTCACCGCCGCCCGAGACGCTTCGGGTGCTGTTGATCTGCATGGGCAATATCTGTCGTTCCCCGATGGCTGAAGGTGTGCTCCGACAGCGGTTGGCTGCGCGTCAGTTACCCGTGCCGGTTGAAGTGGACTCGGCCGGGACACACAGCTACCACGAAGGTGCGCAGCCTGATCCGCGGGCACAGTCGGCTGCACTGCGCCGTGGTGTGGATATCTCGAAGCTGCGGGCGCGACGGGTGGAGGCGGTGGATTTCATCCGCTTCGATCTGTTGCTCGTCATGGATGAAGACAACCGTACGGCGTTGCTGGAAACCGCTGCGGAGGAGTATCACGGCAAGATCCGGCTGCTACTGGAGTTTGCTCCGGAACGTACGCCACGCAACGTACCGGACCCGTATTACGGTGGTAGTGTCGGTTTCGAGCGCGTACTCGACATGGTTGAAGAATCCATGGCCGGTCTGCTCGATGAACTCGAACGCCTGAGTGCCGAGAAGGCCAGACGTCTCGCTGAGCGCAATCCCGATTGACGACTACTGCCGGTCTCGTCAGCAACGACTGCTGACGAGACCGGGATGATTTAGCTGTATCGAATAGCCGTCTGACCTGACCTCAAGCATCCCGGTCAGCGTCGGACCGCTCGTTATCGTGGCTTGTCCATACCGTATGGGTAGTCACGCTGCTCACGGGTGCCGGCGGTGTTGCTACAGGTGCCGGAGCTGGAGCCGCTACGGGTACTGGATTCGCTGCAGGTGGTGGAGCTATCACAGGGGGCGGTACTGCTACCGGTACTACCGGAGCTGCTACAGTTGTTGATGGAGCAGGTGTTGGCGACGGAGTCGATGACACCATCGCAGTGCGCTCGACTGGGGGTGTGCTGACTACAGGGCTGTCTGTAGCCGCCAGGCTCGGATTATTGGCCTGCCTTTCTTGTGTTGGCGGCGGGGCATCAGCTGTCTGGTGATCAATGCCATTACCTGAATTTGCTGACGACGGTGCGGGATTGTTCTGATTCTCCCGGTCGCCTGAACCGCGCCGGCGCCGCCCGCGTCGGGAGCGCTCACTGCCACTGCGGTTGCCGGCTGCACCACGCTGCTCATTGCCGGCATTACGGCCTTCAGCCGGCCGGTTCTCGCCAGCCGGGGTTTCGCTACGGTTGTTATCCGTATCGCGAGTCTCCTGTCGCTGATTGCCCTGATTGCGTGGTTCTGCTGCTGCACGGCTATCCGGTTGACGGTTGCCATCCTGCGTACGGTTACTGTTATCTCCATCGCGCGGATCACGACGGGGCGGGCGATTGCCGCGCCGTTGCTGATTGGGGCGATCGCCGCTGGGTCCGCGGGTGCGACCCTGTGAACGTCCATCGGTACGCGCACGTTGTGCTGAGGCCCCGGTGTGCGGTCGGCTCTCACCACTACTACCCTGGCTGCTGCCGGCTTCGCCAGTTGGCGGGCTATTGCCAAACAACCAGATGCGCAGGCGGGTCAGTACGCCAGGCGTACTGACGGCGACGACGGTCGTATCCCGTGAGCGCGGTGCAGGGGCTGGTGCTACAGGCAGAATGCTGGCCACGGCTGGCGCCTGGGGTGGCGGCTTGGCTACGGCCAGTTCATCGCCGGATGTGGCTTCGTCGGTAGCCTGTTCAGCAAGCTGATAGCTGAGTGCCGAGTTTTCCGGCAACAACAACTGATCATCACGCACACGCCGGAGTGAATAGTTTGGCGTCTCGAGATCAGGATTGGCGACCAGAATAACCTGCAGGTTGTCGCGTGCCTCAATGGCGCGAATCCACTCACGCTTTTCATTCAGCAGGTAATTGGCGACGGCTACGGGTAACTGGGCGATGACTCTGGATGTGCGGTCTTTGCGTGTTTCTTCGCCGACCAGACGCAGCACAGCCAGTGCCAGCGACTCCACGCTGCGAATCGACCCCATGCCGTTACAGCGCGGACAGGGCTGATGTGCGGACTCGCCGAGCGATGGCCGTAGCCGCTGACGTGACATTTCCAGCAGGCCGAAGCGGGAGATCTTGCCGATCTGTACCCGTGCACGATCCATGCGCACAGCGTCGCGGAGCCGGTTTTCGACATCACGCTGATTGCGCTGCGGCCCCATGTCGATGAAGTCGATGACGATCAGGCCGCCCAGGTCACGCAGGCGCAATTGACGGGCGATTTCGTCGGCAGCTTCGAGGTTGGTGGCGAAGGCGGTGGCCTCGATATCTCCACCCTTGGTGGCGCGCGCCGAGTTGATATCGATCGATACCAGTGCCTCGGTATGATCGATGACGATGCTGCCGCCGGACGGCAGTTCAACGTTATGCGTAAACGCTGATTCGATCTGGCTCTCGATCTGAAAGCGGGTGAACAGCGGTACCGGATCGGTATAGTGACGCAGCTTGCGCAAATTCTGCGGCATGGCCCGTTCGATGAACTGACGGGCCTCTTCGTGCGCACTCTCGTCGTCGATGAGGATCTCGCCGACATCGTTGGCCAGGTGGTCGCGCAGCGCACGGATGATCGCATTGCTGTCCTGGAAAATCAGGAACGGGGCAGGGCGCGTTACGACCGCTTTCTTGATCGCTTCCCAGATACCCAGCAGGTAATCCATATCCCACTTGAGTTCTTCTGCTGAGCGGCCGACGCCGGCGGTACGGACGATGATGCCCATCTCATCGGGAACGCCGATCTCGTTGAGTGTTTCACGCATCTCGTCACGGTCGTCACCGCTCATGCGTCGGGATACGCCTCCGGCCCCCGGATTGTTGGGCATCAGGACGATGAAGCGGCCGGCGAGGCTGATGTAGGTGGTCAGTGCGGCGCCTTTATTGCCACGCTCTTCCTTCTCAACCTGAACGACGATTTCCTGTCCCTCACGGATCACGTCGCGGATATTGACGCGGGCGCCCGAGGCCGGTTCGGCAATGAAGTATTCCCTGGAGATTTCCTTCAGCGGGAGGAAGCCATGGCGATCGCTGCCATACTCGATGAACGCTGCATCCAGACTTGGCTCGACGCGCGTGATCCGACCCTTGTAGATGTTGGCTTTTTTCTGTTCCCGGGACTGGCTCTCTATATCAAGATCAAAAAGGCGCTGGCCATCGACCATCGCTACTCGCAACTCTTCTTCCTGAGTTGCATTGACAAGCATTCTCTTCATAAGCCCTTACATACTCGCAAGTACGCGTGACAGTAACTGGGCCAACTGGGTGCGTACGGTCAGGCTTTGGGGCGCACAGCAATATTCCACCAGTGCCCACGCCACTTGTTGTGGCGCAGTACCCTGGCGCGGAGTGCCCGGATTCCATTCTGCGGTGATCGATTGTTGTCACTCTTCAGATCCCTGGAATTCTCGCCTGACCGGCTCTGGGTGGATCATTGATCCGCACCAGCAGGAGGCCCGCTCGTGGCCCGCCTCAACGCGGGCCGTGGACCTATCGGGGGTATATACGTCGACCGATAGTCCTATCGTTAGACTAGATCGCGAGAAGCGATCGTCGCGGGCGAAGACAGCGCTGAGACTTGACAGTCGGCGACGCTTGGCCTAGCAGTCGATTACTATAGCAGCGACAACTCCCTCCAGCAATGCGATTTGAGGCTTAAGCCCTTGCCGATACAGGAATTCCCGTGAGTGCGGATGCGCCGCGGGTGGTGCGTGTCACGGCCACCAGCGAAGAGGCTGGCCGCCGTCTCGACAACTTTCTATTGACGCGTCTCAAGGGCGTGCCCCGTGCGCATGTCTATCGGCTTATTCGCGGCGGTGAGGTGCGCGTCAACAGCCGTCGTGTGCAGGCCGGGTACCGGTTGAACACTGGCGATGAAGTGCGCATTCCGCCGGTTCGTCAGGCTGATGCCAATACACCTTTGCCGGTTTCGCGAGTGCGGGCGGACTGGATACATGCTTGCATCCTGTATGAGGATCAGGATCTGCTGGTGCTTAACAAGCCGTCCGGTCTGGCTGTGCATGGCGGTAGCGGTATCAGCCTGGGAGCCATCGAGCTGTTGCGTGCAGTCCGCGGTCCGCGCGAGCATCTGGAGCTCGTGCATCGTCTGGATCGCGATACCAGCGGGTGCCTGCTGGTGGCCAAACGGGCCAGCGCATTGCGTGCACTGCATGCCCAGTTTCGGGACAACAGTATCGACAAACGCTATCTCGCTCTACTGGTCGGGCGCTGGCCTGGACGTGCGCGTACGGTGGATACACCGCTCATCACCGACGAACGGCGTGGCGGTGAACGGCATGTACGGGTAGATGCGGCCGGCAAGAGCGCCCTGACTCACTTCGTGCCACTGGAACGTTTTGCTGAAGCGACGCTCACTGAAGTGCACCTGACAACGGGCCGGACGCACCAGATCCGGGTGCATGCGGCATCGATCGGGCACCCGGTCGCTGGCGATGAACGCTATGGCCTGACCGATGATCCGGCGGTTAGCAAGCACGGCCTGAAGCGGCTGTTCCTGCATGCTCGCTCGCTGGCCTTTGTCGGTCCGCACAGCGGGGCACTGACCATCGAAGCGCCGCTCGGTGAAGATCTCACCGTGCCGCTCGACCGCATCCGTCTGCAGCCAGTCTAGATAATCAGTACACCGCGCTGCCGCAGGGCGTCGGCCAACCAGATCAATGGAAGGCCCTGAATGGCGGTCGGATCGCAGCTGTCGATGCGCTCCAGCAGGATCACCCCGCGACGTTCGGCCTTGAAGCTGCCAGCGCAGTCCAGCGGCTGATCGGCCTCTATATAGCGTCGTGCCGTGGCTTTGGTCAGCTTGCGGAAATGTACCCGTGTGGTATCGAGATGCTCCAGCCGATCGCTGTCTCCGGGCCCCAGTACACAGACCGCTGTATAGAAATCGACGATCTGTCCGGAGCATTGTAGTAACTGGCTGACCGCCCGCTCGACGGTACCGGGTTTGCCAAGTATCTGGCTGCCGAGGGCTGCAACCTGGTCGCTGCCGATCACGACCTTTCCAGCTGCGTTTACCGCACCAGCGCTGGCTTTCAGCCCGGCCAGCCGCTGTGCCAGCTGCATCGGCGGCTCGCCGGGCAGTGGGGTTTCGAGCACGTTCGGTGCGAGGCTCCCGAAAGCCTCAATCAAACGGCCCAACAGCTCCCGCCGATAGGGTGACTGGGAAGCCAGAATGACGTCGGGGCCGTGGCCCATATGCGGGGTTTCCTGAGGACTTTGCTGCCCTGCGGGCCGGATTATGACGCGGCAGGGTCTGCAGATGATTTTGACACACTCCGGGTCGCTACCTATCATTGGCGCCGCTATGGCAGTCAGGCGTATCAGATCGGTTGAAATTGAGGATCTGGTGGCCCGACGGGCGCAGCTGGATTTTTGTTTTTCGGTTGCTTCCTTGCCGCGTCTGGCGAGCCTTGCGGCTGCAGTGGATGAGTCAGCGAAAGTGCCGTTGGCTGAACTGCATGCAGTGCTGGCATTTCAGCCGGGTGCAGAAGGATATCCGCAACTGCATCTGACCGTCGGTGGTTCCGTCGTCGTCACGTGTCAGCGGTGCTTGAAGGCGCTGGTCTGGCCGGTTGACGTGGATGTATACCTGACCATGATCGGGGCGGATCGCGATGCAGAAGTGCTGGCCGATCCCTTCGATACGCTGCTGATCAATGACGGTTTCGTGCCGGACGAGGTTATAGAGGACGAGGTGCTGGCTGTATTGCCGCTGGCACCGCGGCATGCAGAAGGGCAGTTCTGCACGGCTCCCGCCGGGTGGGATGCCGAGGGATTATTGAGTGTCAGCGGTGAAGCGGTGGCTGGTGAGCCAACCCGTCGCCCGTTGGCCGGACTGGCGGCTTTGCTTGGACGTAATGACCGGCAGGGCAATGATTGAACCATCAGGAGACCTGCAATGGCAGTTCAGAAAAGTCGCGTAACCCCGTCGAGAAAGGGCATGCGTCAGTCGCATGACTGGCTCAAACCTCCGGCGATCTCGACCGAGTCCGCCAGTGGCGAGACGCACCGTCGGCATCATATCAGCGCCGATGGCTACTATCGTGGCAAGAAGGTCATCGATACGCCTGAAGCCGGCGACAACGATTAGTTCAGACGGCACCCTGGATGTGACGGTCGCCCGGCAGTATTCGGCGGCCTGCATTTCTATACGGACGGTCTAGCGCGTCCCTCCATTTTCCGGGAGCCACACTGATGGCTGAAACCGTAACCATCGCTGTTGATGCCATGGGCGGTGATACTGGTGCGCAGATCTGCGTTCCGGCATCACTGCAGTTGGCCCGCCGTCGGCCGGGCGTGCGCATCATCCTGGTTGGGCAGCGTGAGGTTATCGAGCCGATTGTTGCCAGTTCAGGCGGACTGCCACCGGGTGTCGAAATTGTCGATGCGCGGCAGGTGGTGGCCATGGGTGAGCCGCCTGCTGAATCGCTGCGCAAGAAAAAAGACTCCTCAATGCGCGTGGCGATAGACCTGGTGCGTGACGGTCGTGCCAATGCCTGTGTGAGTGCCGGCAATACCGGCGCCCTGATGGCTACCGGTCGCTTTGTACTCAAAACCCTGCCCGGCATTGATCGTCCGGCCATCATGGCCCTGCTGCCAACCCGGCACGGCGCCATCTACATGCTCGACCTCGGTGCGAATGCAGACTGTACTGCGGCGCAGTTGTACCAGTTCGCAGTCATGGGCTCGGTGGTGGCGGGTGTCACTGAATCGATCGACCGGCCGCGCATAGGCCTGCTCAATATCGGTGCCGAAGACATCAAGGGTAACGAGACCGTCAAGCAGGCGGCCGCACTGCTGTCGGCCAGCGTGCTGAACTATGTTGGCTTTGTCGAAGCGGATGCGATCCAGGACGATCGCGCTGACGTTGTCGTCTGTGATGGTTTCAGCGGCAACATCGCACTGAAGTCGATGGAAGGAACCGCCAAGCTGATCCGCCATTTTCTGGAGATTGAGTTTCGTGCCAGCATCTACCGTCGTCTGGCCGGGCTGGTGGCTTGGCCAGTGCTCAAATCGCTGGGGCGTCGGCTTGATCCGCGTCGCTATAATGGTGCGAGTCTGGTTGGCCTGAATGGCATCGTCATCAAGAGCCACGGTGGTGCTGACGTGTTGGCTTTCGAACAGGCGATTACTGTTGCACTACTGGAGGCTGAGAAACGCGTGCCAGACCAGATTCGTAAATTGCTGAGTGAGCAGGCGGTATGAAGTATTCCCGTATCGCCGGTACCGGACGTTACCTGCCTGAGCGGGTGCTGACCAACGCCGAGCTTGAGACCCGTGTCGACACTACGGATGAGTGGATCCGCTCACGCACGGGAATTGAAAGACGCCACATTGCCGCAGATGATCAGACTACGGCAGATCTGGCGCAACAGGCAGCGCTGCAGGCCATGGCTGCGGCTGGGGTCACTGCGGCGGATATCGATTTTGTCGTGGTTGGTACGACGACACCTGACTTCGTGTTCCCGAACGTCGGTTGCCTGGTGCAGGAGCGCCTCGGTATTCGTGCCTGTCCGGCTTTCAGTATCGAGGCGGCCTGTAGCGGCTTTATCTATGCCTTGAGTGTGGCCGATCGTTTTATCGTCAGCGGTGGTGCGAAGTGTGCGTTGGTGATCGGTGCCGAGACGCTGTCCCGCATCACCGACTGGGCAGACCGGAACACCTGTGTGCTGTTCGGTGATGGAGCTGGTGCGGTCATCCTGCAACCGGCTGATGAGCCGGGCATCATGGCATGTCATCTCGGGGCGGATGGCAACTACAAGGATCTTCTGTATCACCCCTACGGCGCTTCGCGGCACCAGCAGCCCGGCGAGACCGAAGGACCCTATATCCATATGAAGGGCAATGAGGTGTTCAAGGTTGCGGTCAAGACGCTCGAAGGCATTGTGGAAACGACGCTTGCTGCCAGTCAGCTTGAAGCCTCGGCGATCGACTGGTTGATACCCCATCAGGCCAACATCCGCATCATTCAGGCCACGGCCAAACGACTCGGAATGCCCATGGAAAAAGTGGTGCTGACCCTGCAGGATCACGGCAATACCTCTGCGGCGTCGGTGCCCATGGCACTCGATGTCGCCGTGCGGGATGGTCGGGTGAAGCGTGGCGATATGTTGTTGCTTGAGGGCTTCGGCGGTGGATTTACCTGGGGCTCGGCGTTGATCAGGTTCTGATGGCCATGAAATTTCTCCACAGTTACGTTTGCAAAATTCCTGTACTGCTTGCTGGTCTCGCTGTATCCGCTGCTGCATTTGCCGGTGTTGATACCTGGGTGCTGAAGCCGGGTGAGCAGCTCGTCGGTGATGCAGGCGTAATTTCGGCGCGCCAGGAAGATACGCTGACCGACATTGCGCGCGTGCATGGTCTGGGTTACGAGGAAATCGTCTGGGCCAATCAGGGGGTCGACGTCTGGCTGCCGGGCGAGGGTACTCTTGTCAGCCTGCCGAAGCGTTTTGTCCTGCCATCGGCGCGCAGTGGCGTGGTAGTCAATATTGCCGAGTACCGGCTGTATTACTTTCATCAGGCAGACGGCAAGCCAGCTGTTTCTACGTTCCCTGTCAGCATAGGGCGCATGGACTGGTCTACACCGATCGGTCGCTGGTCCGTTGTCGCGAAACAGAAAGATCCGGCCTGGTATCCGCCCGAGTCGATTCGCAAAGAGCATCTGATGGATGGCCGGGGGGCGCTGCAGAAGGTAGTTCCAGCGGGGCCTGATAATCCGCTCGGCCGTTACGCGATGCGCCTCAGTCTCAGCGGCTATCTGATCCACGGTACCAACCGGCCGGTCGGTGTGGGTATGCAGGTTACCCACGGCTGCATTCGCATGTATCCCGAGGATATCGAATGGCTGTTCCCGCAGGTACCGGTCGGTACGCCTGTGACAATCATCAACCAGCCCTACAAGTTTGGCTGGGTAGGGAATGACCTGTATCTGGAAGTGCATCCTCCGCTTCAGGATGACAAGCTCACCCGTGAGCGGGCAATGACCGTGCTGACTGAAGAGTACGTGCAAGTCACCCATGATCGCCCGGCGCACGTGAACTGGCGTCTGGTCGAGGATGTCTATCGTCGGCAGGAGGGCGTCCCGGTGCGCATTGGTACCGGTATGTCATCTGGTACCTGACCGGCCGCGCCCTCCCGGTAATTGTCGGGTGCCTGCAAGAGAACCGGATAGTATTTCCCCGGCAACCCTTTATCTGGGGCTGTCATTGGCCCTGTTTCACGCATCGATACCGAAGGTACTGATACCGTATCGTCAAACTTGACGCCGGTATGCCAATCCCGCAGTGCTGTGGCGCTGGTTGTGCAGGGTACCCACCCTGAACGCGCCGCACGGCAGGAGACCAGGCGCCTGTGCCAGCTCAAACTGAAAGCCGGATTCTTCAGCAGTGCAGGGGAGACACAGCGCTTGATCCCGGGGTGGATATCGACTGTTCCGACCTTCCGTCGCGTGAGTCGCGCTGGCGCCTGTTAGTGCGTCCTGACTTCAGGCTGTTACAAATTCGGTAAACCAGCGCTCTGGCTCGCAGCAGAACTCCCGGCTCTGCCCGCGCCACTCGAAGCGCAAAGCGCGTGCATGCAGGGCATGATTCTGAAAAATCAGTGTGGCCCGCTGTGCGGGGCTTAGACGGCCTTCCACCAGCGCCAGATATGCGTCCTCATCACTGCCGTAAATCTTGTCGCCAACGATTGCGTTTCCACGGTGCGCCAGGTGAATGCGGATCTGATGTTTGCGGCCGGTGTGTGGTTGTACACAGAGCAGGCTGAAGAGTGCGCCATCGCGACTGAATCTGCGTAGCACTTCAAAATCTGTACGTGCAGGGGCACCATCAGCACGTACACAATCCCTGATTGCGACACGGCTGCTTTCGTCCTTGCCCAGCGCGGCATCGATAGCCCCGCAGTCCTCGTGGATATGGCCATGGACGATGGCGAGGTATTCTTTGCTGACTTTGCGCTGTTCCCAGATCCTGCGTAGTTCGCGCGCCGCAGTATCGGTCTTGGCGACCAGCGTCAGGCCGCTGGTTTCACGATCGAGACGGTTAACGAGGTGTGGGCGAACGTCAGTACCGAGATGCAGGCGCACCCGGCCGATGAGGCTGGAGAGCTCACCGTTCTTGCTCGGGTGGCAGACCAGATCGGCTGGCTTGTTGATGACCAGCAGATCGGAGTCTTCATGGATGATGGTGAACAGCTGTTGTTGATGCATTTGATGAGCCAAAAAAAAGCCGCAGCGTGTGCTGCGGCTTTTTCCTGATCAGGTTTCTTCAGCAGAAACCCAAACGGAGAGCGACCAGTATTACTTGGCCTGGCTCCGCTTGAACATGCGGTCGATCTTTTCGTTGGTGGCGTCACAGCAGGACTGCGACTGGTTGGCAGCGTTCAGAGCCTGGTTGGCAGTGCTCTGTGCGCCGGAGGCCGTCTGCTTGGCATCGGCAGCAGTAGAGCTTGCCGAGGCGGCTGCATCAGAAGCAGACTTGGCATCGGCGGCAATACGGTCAAGGCGAGCGGAGAGTTCGTCGACCTTGGACGATGAGGCGCAGCCGGAAGCAACGACCATCGCGATGGCCAGAACGCTACCCTGAAGAGCGGATTTCATTTTCATAGCAATAGTTCCTTAACAGCAGATTGAATGGATACACACCCGGAAAACAGATAGTCGCCGAGAAGCAAGAAACCCGCCAGATAGCGGACCCTCGTGCACATTAATAATGAACGAAGCCGGATTAATTCGCAAACAAATCAGAAACAAGCAGGCGTATGCCGACACTCAAGCGTCGTAGTCTTCGATGCTTTCAGTGTTGCTTGCGATGCTATGCGATCTGCATTTTTGATTGCTGGTGGTAGCGAAGTCGCGATCAGCCTGGAGGGTGTTTTCTTGTTTGTATCCGGAGTACCGGTAGGGCCGATCACCCAGCCCCGCCATGGGCCGCAACAAGACTCTGTGAGCCGGCTATTGCCTGTTGAATATCTCTGTATATAATCACACTACTGTTTTTATATACAGGTTTTTTATGCGCGAGCTTACTGCCCGTCAATCAGAAATTCTTGATTTTATTCAGTCATTTGTAACCGAAACAGGGATGCCGCCTACACGTGCCGAAATTGCCCGGAAACTGGGATTTCGTTCGGTCAATGCCGCTGAGGAGCATCTGCGTGCACTGCAGCGCAAAGGCGTCATCAGCCTGGTCCCGGGGGCTTCGCGTGGCATTCAATTACTGGATACCGATCGGGAAGCAGGCCTGCCGCTGATCGGTCGGGTAGCAGCTGGCCAGCCCATGCTGGCCAGTGAGCATGTCGAGGCCCGTTACCGGCTGGATATGGCCTTGTTCAATCCACGTCCGCACTACCTGCTGCGGGTGCATGGCATGAGCATGCGGGATGCCGGCATTCTTGATGGCGACCTGGTTGCCGTATGTCGTCAGCCTGATGTGCGCAATGGCCAGATCGTGGTAGCGCGGATGGATGAAGAGGTTACTGTCAAGCGCTATCGTCAGACCGGCAAGACGGTATACCTGCTGCCGCAGAACCCTGACTACGAAACCATCAAGGTCGATCTCAACGTTCAGCACCTGATCATTGAGGGTGTGGTTGTTGGCGTGATCCGCAACGGGATGTCGATGACAGAGGCTAGTCGATCCCTTTGAAATCGTCGAAGTCTTCGATCTCCCGGGCGATGCGCTGGCGCTCCAGGTAATCCTCAAGCTTGCGGCGCGCAGAAATCATGTCGGGCTGACTGACAAAGCGGGATTCAGCTTCCAGCTCGGCAATGAGCCCTTCCACATTGATCTCTACCGATGCCTCGCCGATGTTGTCACCGATCAGGGCGTCGTCTGCATCTCCGTCATCGGCTTCGAGATCCGCCAGGTCATCCGCAATTTCAGGCGGCGGCTCCTGCGGGAAAATATTTTCTGGCGCTTTCTGCGCAACTGCTTTACGACCCATGCGAACTTCCTTATGTTCAAAGCGCACACCGTTTTTATAATCGCGCGATAGCAGTCTGGCAACATTGATTTCCCGGATTTGTGAACTGTTACCGCTGTTGGTTGGCAGCAGCCGGAAGATGGCTTGTTAGCCGACCAGCTGGTTGAGCTCGAAGATCGGCAGCAGGATCGCCAGGACGATGATCAGCACGATCACGCCCATGCCAACGATCAGCGCCGGTTCGAGGATGCCAAGCAGTGCTGCAATCAGGCCATCCATCTCCCGTTCCTGATTCAGCGCGGCACGCGTCAGCATCATCTCCAGTTCGCCGCTGGCCTCGCCACTGGAGATCAGATGGATGCAGATCGGTGGAAAATAACCGGCCACCCCGAGCGACTTGCCGATCGGTGCGCCTTCACGAACCCGGTCAGATGCGGCTTCTACAGCCTGGCGCATCGGTATATTGGTCACCACTTCAGCGGCAATGCGCAGGCCCTCGAGAACCGGTACGCCGCTACCGCTCAGGATGCTGAGCGTGCGGGTGAAGCGGGCCGTATTTGAGCCACGAACCAGCTTGGCAATCAGCGGCAGGCGCAGCAGCAGCGCATCGAACTGGCGTTTTGGACCGGGCTGGCGCAAGGCGCGGTGTGCGCCGTAGCCGGCAGCGACAATTGCCACCAGCAGATACACGCCGTAGTTACGCAGGAAATTGCTGATGCCGATCAGCATGACGGTCAGCCCCGGCAGCTCTCGGCCGGTATTTGCGAATACGCCCACGACCTTTGGTACGACATACACCAGCATGCCGCTGACGATCATCAGTGCAAGGCAGGAAAGTACGATCGGATAGATCATCGCGTGCTGGATCTTCTGCCGCAGCACCTGACGACCCTCCGTATAGTCGGCAAGTCGCTCGAGTACCGCATCCAGATGCCCGGACTGTTCGCCGGCTGCCACCGTGGCACGGTAGATTTCCGGAAAGGCCTGCGGGAAATCACCGAAGCCGTCGGCGAGGGTGTGTCCCTCCATGACTCGCGAGCGCACGCCGATCAGGATGCTTTTTACACGCGGTGATTCAGTCTGCTCGGAGACGGCGAGCAGGGCTTCTTCCAGCGGCAAGGAAGAATGTACGAGTGTCGCCAGTTGCCGGGTAATCAGCGCAAGGTCAGCGGCCGACATGCTGCGTCGTAGACTGAAGGACTTCTGCCGTGACGCTTCCTTTCTGGCGATCTCCGAGACCTCCAGCGGCAGCAGCTGCTTTTCGCGCAACAGCTGTCGTACCTGACGGGCCGTATCGCCTTCAAGTATGCCCCGGCATTCCTTGCCGGCCGCATCGACAGCGGTGTATTCAAAAGCACCCATCAATCTGAGCGGGTGACGCGCAGTACCTCTTCGAGCGTCGTGATGCCGGCCAGTACCTTGCGCAGGCCGTCGTCACGAATGCTGGGGCTGCGGGTGCGCGCATAGCGTTCCAGCTGTTGCTCGCCGGCACCATCGTGGATCATGGTCCGGAGTTCATCGTCGATGGTCACCAGCTCATAGATCCCCGTGCGACCGCGATAGCCCGGGCTACCCGCCAGCATCGCCGCTTCATCCGGATGGTAGAGCAGGGGTGGATGAGCCGGGTCGATGCCCAGCGTCCGACATTCATAATCACGGGCTGTATAGGCCACCTTGGTAGCTGGATCAAGAACGCGCACCAGCCGTTGTGCGAGTACACCGATCAGGCTGGAAGACAGCAGGAAGGGTTCAACGCCCATGTCGCGCAGCCGGGTCACCGCGCCGACCGCCGTATTGGTATGCAGGGTCGACAGTACAAGGTGACCGGTCAGACTCGCCTGTACAGCGATCTCTGCTGTCTCAAGGTCACGGATCTCACCGACCATCACGACATCAGGATCCTGGCGAAGAATGGCGCGCAGACCGCGTGCAAAGGTCATCTCGACCTTGGTGTTGACCTGTGACTGACCAATGCCATCGATGTAATACTCGATAGGGTCCTCGACCGTCATGATGTTGCGTGTGTTGTCGTTGATCCGTTCCAACGCTGCATACAGTGTGGTGGTTTTTCCGGATCCGGTCGGGCCGGTTACCAGGATGATGCCGTGGGGCTTGTGGATCAGTTCATCCACGACGCCCTTGGAGTCGGCATCCATGCCAAGACCTTCCAGTTCCAGACGGCCCGCGTGCTTGTCGAGCAGACGCAGAACGACCCGTTCACCGTGTCCGGAAGGCATGGTGGAAACGCGAACATCGACCGCGCGTCCGGCGATACGCAGGGAAAATCGTCCGTCCTGGGGCAGGCGTTTCTCGGCGATATCGAGTTTGGACATGACCTTGATGCGCGAGACCACCAGCGGGGCAACCGCACGACGGGACTGCAGTACCTCGCGCAGCACGCCATCGATGCGAAAGCGCACCACCAGCCGGTTTTCAAACGGTTCGATGTGAATATCAGATGCGTTGTCCTTGACTGCCGAGGTCAGCAGTGCATTGATCAGCCGGATGATCGGTGCATCGTCGTCGCTTTCGAGCAGGTCCGAGGGCTCGGGGAGTTCCTGGGCGACGCGAAACAGATCGGTATCTTCGCCAATCCCATCCACCATCTGCATGGTGGTGTTTGACTCGCGTTCATAGGTTTGTTGCAGTTGACGGTCAAACTCATCTGCTGCCACCACCTTGATGCAGAGCGGTGTATCGATGAAACGCCGTACCTCAGACACGGTGGCGAGGCGCGTGTCCTGCCGCACGATCAGTAACGGACGGTGATTCTCGAAGCCGTTGATCAGTACGCCATGGCGCTTGGCAAATGCGAATGGCAGTAGCTGGCTGCGTGGATCGCTGCGCGCAAGAGGCTGTGGCATAACCACAGTCTCATCGATGACAGGTAGCAGCTCTGCTGTGCTGCTGTCCGGTTCAGGTGTCGCCGGGTTCACCGGATTCTCCCGCAGGCGACTCGCGAAGGTCGATAACCGGTGGCTGTGACGTTCGTGTCCGGCGCGATGGGCTGGAGCTTCTGGCAGCACGGTGCGCTGTGTCTGCGGCATCAGCCGCACGTTTTTTGGTTTGATCAGCAGTTGCTGATCCCGGATGTAGTTGTACTTGGTGTTGGTTTCAAAAGCCGCCTGTACGTTGTCGCGCAGGATCGTGGGCTTGATGAATACCATCAGGTTGGTCTTGGTTTTCTTGGTTGAGTCCGAGCGAAACAGGGCGCCGAGCAGCGGGATCCGTCCCAGCACCGGTACGCGCGACTGGGTTTCCGTGACCTGATCCTGAATCAGCCCGCCCAGCACAAGGGTAGCGCCATCCTGAACGATGACGGTGGTGTTGATGGAACGGTTGCTGGTGATCAGGTCTACGGCAGCAGTGCTTGGCAGCAGGGAGGAAATTTCCTGGGCGATCTTCAGGCGTACGGCATCACCTTCGTTGATCTGCGGTGTCAGCTTGAGCGACACGCCTACCTGTTCACGCTCGATTGTCTGGAATGGATTGACGGCACCCCCGGCGGTTCCGGTATCCGTATAGCTGCCAGTGACGAACGGCACTTCCTGACCTACCTTGATCTCGGCTTCCTCATTGTCGAGTGTGACCAGGACCGGGGTGCCGATGATGTTCGAAGTGCCGTCCGCTTCGAGCGCTTCAAGAAGTGCGACAAAACTGATGCCGGAATCCTTCAGCCTGCCTACGCCGAGGCTCAGGCCATCGCCAAGCAGATTGCCAACACCAACTGAACCATCGCCGGCACCACCGAGGATTGCCCCGGCCACACCTGTGACACCCGTGGTTCCGGGAAACTTGGTCACACCGACGGCTTTGTCCAGATCTGAGCCGCCGACTGCCCAGGTGACGCCCAGTTCTGCGGCGCGGTCAGTTGTCACCTCAACGAGGATTGCCTCGACCAGCACCTGTGCACGACGGATATCCAGCTTGTCGATGATGGTCATCATCGACTTCATGATCTTTGGTGGGGCAGTAATGATGAGGGCGTTCGTAGAGTCGTCAGCCCAGATGCCGATTTCCCCACGCTGAGCTGGCGGCGCTGCGTCCTTGCCGGCAGCAGCCTGCGCACCAGTACCGGAGTACTGACTTTGCAGTTTGGTGGCGAGGTCCGTTGCATTGGTATAGCGCAGATAGCGCACCTGCGTATCGCCACCTTCTTCGAGTGGGGTGTCAAGGTGCGTGATCAGTGCCCGATAGCGCAGGCGATCGTCCTTGGCGCCGGTGATCAGTACGCTGTTGGTTCTCTCATCGGCAACCACGGTGATGCGTGGCCCGCCGGCACCTTCGCCCTGCTGGGCACCCTGGTTAAGCGCTCCAACCAGCTTGACGATTTCGGATGCTGAAGCGTGCTCCAGCCGGATAACCTCGTAGTCCTGATCGGCGGCCAGGTCGATGCGCGAAATGATCTGGGCCATGCGGTCCACGTTGGAGGCGCGGTCGCTGATGATCAGCAGGTTGGAGGGCGGGTGTGCGGCGAGATGGCCATACTGCGGGATCAGTGGACGCAGTATCGGTACCAGCTGGGCGGCTGCAACGTTCTGTACGGCGATGACCCGCGTCACGATGTCGTCCGGCCGCCCGCCGCCGCCGCGCTCAAGCTCGGCACCGGGCATCTGGCGGGCGTTGGCATCCGGCAGGATCTTGATGATATCGCCGGCCGGCACGGCGACAAAGCCGTATACAGAGAGTATCGACAGGAAAGCCTCGTAAAAGGCATCGGGGCTCATCGGTGCCACCGATAGCATGGTGACCTGTGCCTTGACCCGTGGATCGAGAATGAAATTCTTGCCGGTTACCTCGCCGACGGCCTCGATAACCTGACGGATATCGGCATCTTTGTAGTTCGGGGTAATGGTGGTCCCTGTTTCTGCGTACAGGTTACCGATGCCCGACAGGCAAAGAAACACGGCCAGGGCGGTGAGGTACAGGCTGCGGGGGGCTGAATGTTGCTTGCGCATTATTGGGTGGCTCCGCCAGCCGGGCTGACCTGATCCATGTTCAGCGACAGAACCTGGGGCTGGCCGTCGCGTTCCAGTGTGACAGTCACCTGGGTGGCTCCGCCAAGACTGCGGAATACTTCTGTGCCCTGGGCCGGATTATTCAAGACTACACCATTGATTTCTGTGATGAGATCGCCGGCGCGCAGACCGAGTGCAGCAAACTGCTGGCGGTTTGGTCCCGGGTAGATACGGTAGCCTTTCAGTTGCCCATTGGGCATGAACGGCTGTGGTCGCACTACCTCAAGGAAGCCGGCGGTATTCTGCGCTACAAATTCCTCGACCTCAGCCTGTACGGCAGGGAAGCGTGGCGTATTAAGTGCCGGAGCCGGAGTGGGTCTGCTGCCGCCTGTGGCGCGTGGCAGGCGCAGAAGCTCAAGTTGTCCGGCTCGACTCAGTATTACGAGATCGGGCTGTATTTTCTGCAGCGTTGCGCCGCCGGGCAAGGTCATCTCGGCAAAATATACTTTCTCGGTGCCACTGTTGTCGGCAATGATCGCGTGGGCAACTTTCGGATCGTCAGCGGTAATCGTGGCGCGTAACTGCAGGCTGAGCCCGGTGTCTGGCGCCGTAAGTGCAGCATCATTGCTGATGGGGGGTAGCTCCCGCGACACCTCGCCGAACAGGTGTGCCGCGCCGATGCTTGCGTAGTCGCTTTGGCTGATCGCCACCGGAGAGTCGGATTGCAGCATGGCAGGTACTTGCCAAGGGGGGCTATCTGCAGCCGGATAGAGCATCCAGGCCATGCGTGCCAGGTAATAGCCCAGCAGTACAACGGCAAGCATTGATATCCAGGCGGGTAGCCGCTCGGTGGCCAAAGCCACGAACTGTGCAGGGCTCTGGCCGCTCCAACGGTTGAGTGTTGCCTGTATGTTCACCACGTTGCCTGATCCGGGCCGTTCCGGTTCACAGAAAGATTCGAGACAGGGGCGAGAAGCCCCGGAAAGTCATGCAGATTTAGCATAATCTTTTACTGTGCGGTGAGTGCGCAAAGAAAGCAACCTTGTGGTCAGCAGATTGCGACCGTATTCGCGTCGTGCCGCAGTGCTTTTGTGGGTTCCACCGCGTAAATCCGGTTTACTGGTTGCGTACGAATAAAACGGTATCCTGATCACTCAAGGTTTCGGTGTAGAAGACGATTTGAACAATGAGTGACCCTGACGACAAGGATTTCCGGCGACGGGCCGATGACGGGCGCGGGCTTGCGGTAGAAGAAGCGCGTCCCAAGCTCAAACGACCGCCACTGTACAGGGTGCTGCTGCTGAACGACGACTACACGCCGATGGAGTTTGTTGTGGATGTGCTGGAGCGCATTTTTGCCATGGATCGGCAGAAGGCCACCCGGGTCATGCTGGAGGTGCATACCAAGGGGAAGGGCATTTGCGGTGTTTTCACCTATGAGATCGCGGAGACCAAGGTTGCGCAGGTTGGTGCCTACGCGCAGCAGCATCAGCATCCGCTTCTCTGCACGCTTGAGGAAACCTGAATCATCATGTTGAGCACAGAACTTGAAGTCTGTCTGAATGAGGCTTTCCAGCAGGCCCGTACGCGACGTCATGAATATATGACTGTCGAGCATCTACTGCTCGCGGTCGTTGCGGTGCCGTCGGTCAGTGAAATCCTCAAGGGCTGCGGTGTGGACATGGCGCGCCTGTGCCGCGATCTGGAGCAGTTTATCGAGGAGTCGACACCACGGCTGGCGGAAGGCAGCGATCAGGATGTGCAGCCGACCCTGGGTTTCCAGCGGGTGTTGCAGCGCGCGGTTTTTCATGTGCAGTCCAGCGGCAAGAAGGAAGTGCGTGGCGAGAATGTACTGGTTGCCATTTTCGGCGAGAAACAGTCGCACGCGGTCTACCTGCTGGGTCTGCAGGAAGTTACTCGGCTTGATATCGTCAACTTCATCTCGCACGGCTTGTCGAAGCTGCGTGAGGATCAGGGGGCGCCCAAGAGTCCATCGGCTGACGGTGAGGATGCGGAAGGCGAGGGTACCGCACTCGATAACTATGCGACGAACCTAAACCGCCGTGCCCGGGAAGGCAAGATCGATCCGCTGATCGGTCGCGAGGTCGAAGTGGAGCGCACCATTCAGGTGCTCTGTCGGCGGCGCAAGAACAATCCGCTGTATGTCGGTGAAGCCGGCGTAGGCAAGACGGCTATTGCTGAAGGGCTGGCGAAGATGATCGTCGACGGACAGGTGCCCGAGGTGCTGTCCGGCTGCACGATATATGCACTCGATATGGGTTCCCTGCTGGCTGGCACCAAATATCGGGGCGATTTCGAAAAACGTTTCAAGGCCGTCATCAAGGATCTGGCCAAGGATCCGGGTGCGATCCTGTTCATCGATGAGGTGCATACGGTGATCGGTGCCGGCGCTGCCTCAGGTGGTGTGCTGGATGCCTCCAACCTGATCAAGCCGGTGCTCTCCAGCGGCGAACTGCGCTGCATCGGTTCCACGACCTATCGCGAGTACCGTGGTGTTTTTGAAAAGGATCACGCCCTGGCGCGCAGGTTCCAGAAGATCGATATCGTTGAGCCAACCTTGCCACAGAGCATAGAGATACTGCAGGGCCTGAAATCCAGATTCGAGGAGCATCACAAGGTCAGCTATACGGATGAGGCGATCGTTGCAGCTGTTGAACTGTCAGCCCGCTATATCAATGAGCGGCAATTGCCGGACAAGGCGATCGATGTCATTGATGAGGCTGGTGCGAGTGTACGACTCCAGCCGGAAGCCACCCGAACGACGGTGGTTGATGTTCAGCAGATCGAGAATGTGATCGCCAAGATGGCGCGTATTCCACCGAAGAATGTCTCGGCCTCCGACCGGGATCAACTGCGCAATCTGGAGCGCGACCTGAAGCTGGTTATCTTTGGTCAGGACAATGCAGTTACAGCCCTGGCTTCGGCCATCAAACTCGCCAGATCCGGATTGCGTGAACCGGAAAAGCCGGTCGGCGCCTTCCTGTTTGCCGGTCCTACCGGTGTGGGCAAGACCGAGGTCACCCGACAACTGGCGCACAGTCTCGGTATCGAGTTGATCCGTTTTGACATGTCGGAATATATGGAGCGCCATACCGTTTCACGGCTGATCGGCGCACCGCCGGGCTATGTCGGTTTCGACCAGGGTGGCCTGCTGACTGAGGCGATCAACAAGCATCCCCATGCCGTCCTGCTGCTCGACGAGATCGAGAAGGCTCATCCGGAAGTGTTCAACCTGCTCTTGCAGGTCATGGATCACGGTACGCTGACCGACAATAACGGGCGCAAGGCCGACTTCCGCAATGTCACCCTGGTGATGACCACCAATGCCGGTGCACAGGAAATGGGCCGGCCATCGATGGGTTTCACGAATCAGGACAACAGTACCGATGGCATGGCCATCATCAACCGGATGTTCAGCCCTGAATTCCGCAACCGGCTTGATGCAATCATCCAGTTTGCAGCGCTGGGGCCGGATGCCGTTCTGCGTGTGGTCGACAAGCTCGTCATGGAGCTGGAAGCCCAGCTGGACAAGAATTCAGTAACGATCGAGCTGGAGCCGGCGGCGCGTCAGTGGATTGCTGACAAGGGTTACGACCCGAAGATGGGTGCGCGGCCCATGGCGAGGGTGATTCAGGAGCAGATCAAGCGGCCGCTCGCCGAAGAACTGCTGTTCGGTGATCTTGCCAAAGGCGGACATGTGCGCGTGACGCTAGACAGTGCTGGTGCGCTGACGCTGATCACCATACCGGCAACACGCAGCCTCGAGCATATGCCCGATCCGGCGTGAGTTCTGTTGTTGTCGTTGCGGGCCCGTTAGCGGGCGCGGAAGGTGATGCGCGCTTTCGACAGGTCGTAGGGGGTCAGTTCGACCGTTACCTTGTCGCCCGTGAGTATGCGGATGTAGTTCTTGCGCATCTTTCCCGAGATGTGCGCGATCACCACATGTCCATTCTCGAGTTTGACTCGAAATGTGGTGTTGGGCAGGGTCTCGGTAACGAGACCTTCCATGGTTATGGCGTCTTCTTTGGGCATGAGCGCTCCAGTAAACGACCGCGAATTGTGGTCTAACTGGCTGTATCGTGCAAGTGAAGTGACGGATTGCTGTCCGGAATCAGCTTCCGTGTGGGGGTTGGTCCGGAATGCCAGTCGGTGCGATCGTCCGGTACTGCGGTCAGCCTGCTGACGGCGCTGATGAAGTCATTGCGTGCCATCAGGCGGCTGCCTAGCGACTGCAGGTGTCCGGTCTCGATCTGGCAGTCGAGCAGACCAAACCCCCGCTCGACGAGTTGTTCCATGAGCCCGGCCAGCGCCACCTTGGAGGCATCCCTTTCGGTGCTGAACATCGATTCGCCAAAAAATACCCGGCCGATGGCGATGCCATACACGCCGCCGACCAGCTTGTCTGCCTGCCAGGTTTCGATGGAATGGGCGTGGCCGAGTTCGTGCAGTTGTAGATAGGCCGTACGCATTTCACTGGTGATCCATGTGCCCTGCAGCGCACGTGTTTCGGCGCAGGCAGTGATGACGCCCGCGAAATCCCTGTCGGTGGATACGGTGAAGCGTTCGCTGCGCAGTGTGCGGCGCAGGCTGCGTGACACATGCAGTTCACCGGGCAGCAAAACGGCACGCGGATCTGGTGACCACCACATGATGGGTTGTCCCGCTTCGTACCAGGGAAAGATTCCACGCCGGTAGGCGGCCAGCAATCGTCCGGGCGACAGGTCGCCGCCCAGCGCCAGCAGTCCGTTCGGATCATCCAGTGCCTGTTCGGGGTCCGGAAAATCCTCTGGCGGATCTTCAGTCTGCAGCAGTGTCAGGCGTGGCATCTGTTTTCTGTTCCAGTCACTCCGGGCTTGCCTTGCGAAATGGCACATGTTCGCGGGCGCTATCCATGTATTCATCGATATGTGCGCGCTCGCGTTCCAGGTAGTTGTCGATGGCGGCAGCAAATTGCGGGTGCGACAGCCAGTGGGCTGACCAGGTTTCAGTGGGTGAAAAACCACGTGCAAGCTTGTGCTCACCCTGGGTACCCGGTTCGAAAAACTGCAGGCCATTACTGATGCAATATTCAATGCCCTGGTAGTAACAGGTTTCGAAGTGCAGGCTGTGGAACTCGCCGGTACTGCCCCAGTAACGGCCATACAGTGTGTCGGCGTTGCGATAGCAGATCGCTGTCGCAACTGGCTCGCCACGCAGTCGGGCAAGAATTACCAGCAGATTGTCCGGCAGGGCAGTGCTGATGCGCAGAAAGAAATCTTCGTTCAGGTAGGGGGTGCGACCACGGCGCAGAAAAGAACTGGCATAGAGCGGCATCAATTGTTGCCAGAGTCCGCGGTCTATCTGGTGACCGCTCAGGTGTTCGAAACTGATCCCGGCCTCGCTGACACGTCGTCGTTCCCGTTTGGCCTTCTTGCGTTTTTCGGCCGTGAATCCAGCGAGGAAATCGTCGAAGCTCGCATAGTTGCGGTTGTGCCAGTGAAACTGGCAGTCCTTGCGCAGCATCATGCCGGCCGTGCTGAGTAGCGGTGTTTCGGCGAGGGCAGGGAACAACAGGTGTAGCGATGAGGCGCCGGTTTGCCGGGTGAGTGTCAGAGCAGCATTCAGCAGCAGTCGACCGACTTCTGTCTGATTCTCGCCAGGCGCAGACAGCAGGCGCGTACTGGTCGCCGGCGTATAGGGTACGGTTGAGACGAGCTTCGGGTAGTAGTGCAGGCCGGAACGCCGATAGGCGTCAGCCCAGGCCCAGTCGAAGACGAACTCACCGAAAGAATTGGTCTTGCTATACAGGGGCAGTGCGCCGACCAGCGTGCCCTGATCGTTGCTGAGCGTCAGGTGGCAGGGTGTCCAGCCAGTTGCGCTGCAGACGCAGCCGGACTCTTCCAGTGCGAGGAGGAACTCATGGCGCAAAAAAGGGTAGTGAGTACCGTGCAGGCGATTCCAGCTGGCCGCCGGAATATCCGCAATACTGGCGACGCTTGCGACCTGCACTGGCTAATCACGAGGCCATGTCGAGGAACTTCTCTGCATCCAGGGCGGCCATGCAGCCTGAACCAGCGGAGGTGATCGCCTGACGATAGACGCTGTCGGCCACATCACCTGCCGCGAATACGCCGGGGATGCTGGTCGCCGTTGCGCCGCCGCTGCTGCCGCTGCGGATCACGATATAGCCTTGCTGGAGTTCCAGTTGTCCATCAAAGATCGTCGTATTGGGTACATGCCCGATGGCGATGAAGACCCCGGTGACATCGATGGTCTGCTCCGGCTGTGTCGTGTCTACAGGCTGCAGCCGCAAGCCCGTGACGCCGCTGTCATCACCGGTGACGGCTGCCACTTCGTGTTCCCAGATAATGGAGATATTGCCGCCGTCACGCGTTCTCGCCATGAGTTTGTCCTGCAGCATCTTCTCGGCCCGCAACTGATCGCGTCGATGGACCAGCGTGACATGCGCAGCCAGATTGGACAGATATAGTGCTTCTTCGGCTGCCGTGTTGCCGCCGCCGATCACCGCCACGCGTTGCTTGCGGTAAAAGAATCCATCACAGGTGGCGCAGGCCGACACGCCCTTGCCGCGGAACTGCTGTTCCGAGGGCAGGCCGAGGTAACGCGCCGATGCACCGGTGGCAATGATGAGTGCATCGCAACTATAAGTCTGCGTGCCGCCATGCAGAATGAAAGGGCGCTTGCCGAGTTCTACCCCTTCGATCTGGTCGCTGACCATTTCCACATCAAGGCGTGCGACATGTTCGCGCAGTCGTTCCATGAGTTCAGGACCCTGGAGCCCATCACGACCGCCAGGCCAGTTATCGACTTCAGTGGTGGTCATCAGCTGACCACCCTGTTCCAGACCGGTGATCAGCAGCGGGTTGAGGTTTGCACGCGCCGCATAAACGGCAGCGCTGTAGCCGGCTGGTCCGGAACCGAGGATTATCAGTCGTGCGTGTTTTATATTTGTCATGCGACCAGTTTAGGCGAAGCCGTGCTGTTGCGGCAAAACTGCCGGTGCGTAGTCTGTGGCTTGCGTCGCACCCGTGCCCTGCTATGATCAGGGCCGTTAACTGCTTGACGGGCAGGCAGTTAATCCTTGTTGTTATCGCACTATCTGAAGTTGGGTTGAAGAGTGGCATCGGGCGCGTCTAGAGCAATCGGACTCGAAAACCGCGGCACGGCCGCGCCGCTGACGCGCGTCATGCGCGAGTCGGCGCTGTGGGTGCTGGGCGCCGTTGCGCTGATCATGCTGGTGGCTTTGCTCAGCTACAGTCGACAAGACCCCGGCTTCAGTCATACCGGTGACGGAGCGCCGCTGCGTAATCCGATCGGTGCCGTTGGCGCCTGGTTTGCGGATGTTGCATTCAGTTTATTCGGCGCACCTGCGGTGCTGTTTCCGGTCATGGTGTTCCTGGCTGGCTGGATCATTTTCAATGCACGGACCAGCCCGGAACCCCTGGATCGCATGCTGCTGTTGAGTCGTACGGCTGGCTTTGTACTGACGCTGGCCAGCAGTTGTGCGCTGGCTACACTGCATTTTGCTGGCGGTGATCTGCCGGCGAGTGCGGGTGGTGGATTCGGTGAGTTGCTCGGCCGCGGACTTGCAGCGGGGCTGGGCCCCCTGGGCGCGACCCTGTTACTGCTGTCGGTCTGGCTCGCAGCGATTTCCCTGTTCACGGGGCTGTCATGGCTGGCTGTCATGGACCGGGTCGGCAAGAGTGTGCTCGACGGCATAGATCGGAGCCGCCAGTTCATCAGCGATTTCCGTAGCCGCAGCGAGGGCCAGCGCGCCCAGGAAGAACGCCAGGAGACGGTGCGTAAAGAGCGCAGGAAGGTCGAGAAGAAGGTGCCGCCGCGTATTGAGCCCGTGCTGGCACCGCCGGTACCCAGTGTGCGTGCCCAGAAAGAGCGTCAGGTGCAGCTGTTCGATGCTGCCGCTGTGCCGGGTGAATTGCCGCCGCTGTCCCTGCTGGATGCGCCGCCCGAGCAGCCGCCGGGCTATTCCAGAGAATCGCTTGAGGTGATGTCGCGACTTGTGGAGCTGAAGTTGAAAGACTTCGGTGTCGAGGTCGAGGTCGTTGCAGTACAGCCTGGTCCGATCGTGACACGTTTTGAACTGGCCCCGGCGCCTGGCGTCAAGGTCAGCCAGATCAGCAATCTTTCCAAGGATCTGGCGCGCTCGCTGTCGGCGATCAGCGTGCGAGTCGTCGAGGTCATTCCTGGCAAGCCCACGGTCGGGCTTGAAATTCCGAACGAGACCCGCGAGATCGTTACGCTGGGCGAGATTCTGCGCTCGCAGGCCTATGAAGAGATGCCCTCACCGCTGACGCTGGCACTCGGCAAGGATATCGGCGGCAAGTCCGTGGTGGCTGATCTGCAGCGCATGCCGCATCTGATGATTGCCGGTACGACCGGTTCGGGCAAGTCGGTGGGCATCAATGCGATGGTGCTGAGTCTGCTCTACAAGGCGCGGCCGCACGATGTACGCATGATCATGATCGATCCGAAGATGCTTGAGTTGTCGGTGTACGAGGGTATTCCACACCTGCTGGCACCGGTCGTGACGGATATGAAGGAAGCCGCCAACGCCCTGCGCTGGTGTGTTGCCGAGATGGAACGTCGCTATCGCCTGATGGCAGCGCTCGGTGTGCGCAACCTCAGCGGTTTCAATCGCAAGGTGACCCAGGCGGCAGAGAAGGGCGAGCCGCTGCCTGATCCGCTGGTGGGCACCGAGTATGCGCCCAAGCCGACACTGGATGGCTCTGTGCCGACCTTGAGCACGCTGCCACAGATCGTGGTCATCATCGATGAACTGGCCGACATGATGATGGTCGTCGGCAAGAAGGTCGAAGAGTTGATCACGCGCCTGGCACAGAAGGCACGTGCTTCCGGCATACACATGATCATCGCCACGCAACGACCGTCGGTGGATGTCATCACCGGGCTCATCAAGGCAAATATCCCGACACGTATCGCGTTCCAGGTGTCTGCCAAAGTCGACTCGCGCACGATTCTCGACCAGAGTGGTGCGGAGTGCCTGCTGGGTCACGGTGACATGCTGTTCCTTCCGCCTGGCACCGGCATGCCGCTACGTGTGCATGGTGCCTTCGTGTCCGATCAGGAAGTGCACCGGGTTGTTTCAGCGCTGAAGGGCAGTGGTTCACCGGTCTATCTCGATGAGATCACGGAAGGCCCGGCGATGGGTATCCCTGGCATGCCCGGTGAGTCGGGCACCACGATGGAAGCCGACGGTGAAGCTGATGCGCTCTACGACCAGGCAGTAAGGATTGTTGTCGAGACGCGCCGCGCTTCGGTTTCCGGTATACAGCGGCGTCTCAAGATTGGTTACAACCGGGCGGCCAGGCTGGTCGAGACGATGGAAGCGGCGGGCCTCGTTGGTTCCTTGCAGTCGAATGGATTTCGCGAAGTCCTGGCACCGCCTCCGGCTGACAACGACTGACCGGCTTGCTGCTGCATGATCCGGCCCATTTTCTTGCTGAGTCTTGTGCTTGCCTGTGGTTTGGGCGGCGCAACTGCTGCATCGGCAGCTGAAGATCCGGGGCAGCAGCGCCTGCGTGATTTTCTGACCCGGGTTACTACCCTGCGTGCTGATTTTCGTCAGCAGGTCATCGACTCCCGTCAGCAGGTCATCGAGGATTCCACCGGCCAGGTCGTTATGCAGCGTCCCGGGCGCTTCCGCTGGGATTATCAGCAGCCCTATGCGCGTGTGATTGTGGCGGATGGTACGCGGCTCTGGCTCTATGAGGCCGATCTTGAGCAGGTCATCATCCGGCAGCTGGAAGCAGGGATTGGCGATACACCGGCGGCCATGCTGACCGGTAAACAGGATGTGCTGGAGCGTTTCAATGTCGGCAAGTCATGGCAGGCTGATGGCTTGCAGTGGATTACCCTGCTGCCGAAAGCGACGGATGCGGATTTTTCCGCCGTACGGCTCGCTTTCGATGGCCGGAAACTGGTGAATCTCGAACTCGACGACCGGCTCGGTCAGCAGACGCAGATCCGGTTTTCCCGCGTCGAAATCAATCCGCAGCTGGCCGAAAGCAGTTTTCAGTTTGATATTCCGCTTGGAGCGGATGTCATCGACGACAGCGCACTGTGACCTCCGTACTGCTGCCACTGCGCTATGCGCATGTCTGGGCGATTCTCGGCGGTATTATGCTGGCTGTCGTTCTCGGTCTGGCGCTGATGCCGGAGCCGGGTCAGCTCCCGATCAAATACAACGACAAGTTTGCGCATGCGCTGGCATTCATGGCGCTCATGCTCTGGTTTTCCGGGGTTGTCGAAATGCGTCGCCTGCCGATGCTGGCCATTTGCCTGACTGCCTACGGGATACTGATCGAGTTGCTGCAGAGCCTGACCGTTACGCGGTACCCGGAGCTGCTGGATCTGGGCGCAGATGTGGCCGGCATTCTGCTAGGCTGGATTCTTTCCATTGCCGGTCTGCGCCACTGGTGCGCGTGGCTGGAGTCAGGCTTTGAAGCATGGCGGGCAAACAAAAAACGCTGAGCGATCCCGCTCCGGTTTCTGAGCCGAACTGGCGACCACTGGCTGACCGGATGCGTCCACGGGTGCTGGCCGAGGTGGCCGGACAAACGCAACTGCTGGCGGCGGGAAAACCGTTGGCACATCTGCTGGCGGCCAGTGCAGGCGATGCACCGAAGGCGCTGCATTCAGTCATCCTGTGGGGACCTCCGGGTACCGGCAAGACAACGCTGGCCCGACTGATTGCAGCCGCCAGTGGTGCGCGCTTCGTGGCGCTCTCAGCGGTCATGGCAGGGGTCAAGGATGTGCGCGAGGCGGTGGTCCTTGCACAGGCTGATCGCAGCCAGCCGACCGTACTGTTTCTGGATGAAGTGCATCGCTTCAACAAGGCGCAGCAGGATGCATTTCTGCCCTATGTGGAAGACGGTACGCTGATCTTCATCGGTGCGACGACGGAGAATCCGTCCTTTGCGCTCAACAATGCGCTGTTGTCGCGAGCGCGGGTCTGCGTGCTTGAGCCGCTGGCAGATCCCGAGCTGCTGCTTATTCTCCGCCAGGCGCTGGAAGATATGGAGCGGGGGCTCGGTGCTACCGGCCTGGTTGCTGCCGATGCCGAGCTGCTGCAGCTTGCCCGGAGTGCCGATGGCGATGCACGTCGTGCGCTCAACCTGCTTGAGCTGGCTGCAGATCTGGCCGTTGCGCAGGCTGCTGAGGGTGAGCCAGTCAGCCTGACGCCTGACATCATGGCCGCGGTACTGGACGGTAGTTATCGGCGTTTTGACCGTCAGGGCGATGTGTTCTACGAGCAGATCTCGGCGCTGCACAAATCGGTACGCGGTTCCGATCCTGATGCCTCGCTGTATTGGCTGGCACGCATGCTCGACGGTGGCTGTGATCCGGCTTACGTGGCCCGCCGCATCGTGCGCATGGCCAGCGAGGATATCGGCAATGCTGATCCACGCGGTCTGGCGCTGGCGCTCGATGCCTGGCAGACATTCGAACGGCTCGGCCGTCCTGAAGGGGAGCTGGCGCTGGCCCAGGCCGTGGTGTTTCTGGCCTGTGCGGCAAAGAGCAATGCGGTGTATCGGGCCTGGCAAGCGGCCCAGACCGATGTCCGGACGCACGGCAGCCTGGAAGTTCCTCTGGAGCTGCGCAACGCGCCGACTGGGCTGATGCGTGAACTCGGCCATGGGAAGGGCTATCGATATGCCCACGATGAACCTGATGGTTTTGCGGCCGGTGCCAGCTACTTTCCCGAAGGACTGGGTCAGCGTAACTACTATGTGCCGGTCGAGCGCGGACTTGAGATCAGGATTGGCGAGAAGCTCGCCACCTTCAGGGCGCGCAATCTGGCTGCCCGGAAACCACCGGCGAAGACCTGAGGCCAGCCGGATACGCCGGCGTGCGGTGTAAACTGCCGGCCTTCCAGGCTGCAGAAACCGGATCACCATCATGCTCGACCCCAGACTGCTGCGTACCGATCCTGAAGCGGTCCGCGCGAATCTCGCCCGCCGTGGCTTCAATCTCGATATTGCCGCTTTCCAGGCGATCGAGGAGCGCCGCAAGCTTCTCCAGGTGAGCGTCGAGCAGTCGCGCAATGAGCGCAACGTACGCTCAAAGGAGATCGGCAAGCTCAAGGTATCGGGCGCCGATACCACAGCGCTGATGGCCACGGTGAAGCAGCTCGGTGATGACCTGGCAGCGGCCGAAGGTGAGCTCGAAGCGCTTCAGCAGCAGCTGACCGATCTGCAGCTTGTGTTGCCCAATCTGCTGCAGGCTGCTGTGCCCGACGGCCGTGACGAGAGCGCCAATATAGAAATACGCCGCTGGGGTACCCCGCGTGAATTCGATTTTTCGCCGCGCGATCATGTCGACCTCGGCAACGGCAGCGGACTTCTAGACCTTGATGCAGCCGGTGTGATTGCCGGGGCACGCTTTGCCGTGATGCGCGGTCCGCTGGCGCGTCTGCACCGGGCGCTGATCCAGTTCATGCTCAACACCCATGCGCAGGACCACGGTTATACCGAGGTATATGTGCCGTATCTGGTCAATCGCAGCTCGCTGCAGGGTACCGGCCAGTTGCCAAAGTTCGCTGCCGACCTGTTTGCGGTGAGTGGCGAGACCGAGCTGTTCCTGATCCCGACGGCTGAAGTACCGGTCACTAATCTGATGCGCGACAGGATTGCTGAAGCTCGCGAACTGCCGCTGCGCTATGTCGCGCATACGCCTTGTTTCCGTTCCGAGGCGGGTTCATACGGCAAGGACACGCGCGGCATGATCCGCCAGCACCAGTTCGAGAAGGTCGAGCTGGTGCATATCGTGCGGCCAGCCGATTCGCCTGCCGCGCTGGAAGCACTGACCGGACATGCCGAAGCGATACTGCAGAAACTCGAGCTGCCTTATCGGGTGGTTGCCTTGTGTGCCGGTGATATCGGCTTCGGCTCGGCGCAGACCTACGATATCGAGGTCTGGTTGCCCGGGCAGAACAAGTACCGTGAAATCTCCTCGTGCAGCAATTGCGGCGACTTCCAGGCGCGGCGCATGGGCGCACGCTGGCGCAATCCGGAGACCGGCAAACCGGAACTGGTGCATACCCTGAACGGTTCCGGTGTAGCGGCCGGCCGGGCGCTGGTTGCGGTGATGGAGAACTATCAGAACGCTGACGGCAGTATCACGATTCCGTCTGCGCTCGTGCCCTATATGGGTGGCGTGGATTGTCTGCCGGCCGGCGCGCGTTGAATCTGACGGAACAGCAGGGCAGTCAGCCTGCCTCAGGATTTACAGCCGGCGATATCGGTGGGTTGCTCGGCTGGCTGCTCATCAGCTTGTTGATGGCCATGCAGTTCGTGCCGGTGGAGTTGTCAAACTTGCCCTATCCAAATGCACGGCGCGTCGAGCAGATCGATATCTACCATGGTGTTCCGGTTGCTGATCCCTGGCGCTGGATGGAAGACCAGGAGTCAGCCGAGACCCGTGCCTGGGTGGCTGCCCAGAATGACTTCACTGAACGCCATATCACAGAACTTCCCGCACGCACCCACTTCGCGAAGCGCCTGCGCGCCTTGCTCGACCATGAGCGCAGCGGTCTGCCCGATCGTGAGAACGGGGTGTATGCCTTTAGCTGGAATCCAGGTCAGGCCGAACAGGATGTGTTGCGGGTCACGCGCGATCCTGCGCAGCCCGGTACGGTGCTGGTTGATCCAGCCAGCTTCAATGGCGATGGCACGGTCTCGATCGCCGATTTCAAGCTGAGTCCGGACGGAAGTCTGCTGGCCTATGGCCTGTCGGACGGTGGTAGCGACTGGAAAACCTGGCACATACGTGAAGTGGCGACCGGCCACGATACGGCCGATGTGCTGGTTGGCACTAAATTCACGCCGGTCAGCTGGTCACGGGACGGGCGCGGCTTCTACTACAGCCGCTACCCGCAGCAGGCGGTGGCTGGCGATACGCAGCACTACGACGACAGTCAGCAGGTTGCCATCTACTACCACCGGCTGGGTACTGCACAGGCTACTGACCGGCAGGTCTATGCAATCACGGACCATGCCACGCGTGATCCCTATGCAGAGGTCACCGCTGATGGGCGTTTTCTCATCATCAGTGTGGAGGATGGTTACGAGACAAACGGCATCTACTATCAGCGTATCGCTGCTGCCGACAGTAGCGATGTGATCCGGCTGCTTGATCGCTGGGACGGTCGCTATGATTTTCTCGGTGCAGTCGGTGAGCAGTTCTATTTCCTGACCACGCAGTCCGCATCGCATGGCCGGATCATTGCCGTGCGCCTGGATGCGCCAGAGCCGGCTCACTGGCGTGAAGTGGTACCGGAAGCTTCGGCTGCGATCGATTCGGCTGCGCTGATCGGCGGGCGTCTCGTCATCGAGTATGTACGGGATGCACATGCAGAGCTTCAGTTGTTTGAACTGGACGGCAGCCATGTAACTACCGTGGAGTTGCCGGGGCAGGGCAGTGTGGCGGGTTTGGATGGTACCCCTGACGATCCGGAAACTTTCTTCTCGTATACGGATTTCACGACGCCCCGTGCGATCTGGCGACTGGATACGGCAACCGCTGCAGTCAGCGCGCTGCTGGCCAGCCGGCAGCTTGTCGATGCGAGTCGTTTCACCACCCGGCAAGTGTTCTATAGCAGTCGCGACGGCACTCGCGTGCCGATGTATCTCGTGCATCGCAAGGATTTGGTGCCGGATGGACGGCAACCCACCGTGCTGTACGGTTATGGTGGCTTCAACGTCTCGCTGATGCCGGTTTTTTCTGCAGCGCGCATGGCATGGATCGAGGCGGGTGGCGTGTACGCGCAGGCCAATCTGCGCGGTGGCGGTGAATATGGCGAGGCCTGGCATCTGGCCGGTACAAAACTCAACAAACAGAATGTCTTTGATGATTTCATCGCAGCGGCCGAGTGGCTGATTGCCAATCGGGTGACTTCTGCGGAGCACCTTGCGATCTGGGGCGGCAGTAATGGGGGGTCGCTGGTGGCTGCGGTGCTGAATCAGCGACCGGAGTTATTCGCTGCAGCGGTGCCGGCCGTCGGTGTCCTCGACATGCTGCGCTATCAGACTGCCAGCCTGAATGCGCGCAAGTGGGGCAGCGATTTTGGTCTCAGCGATGATCCGGCTGAGTTCACGGCGCTGCGCGCCTGGTCGCCCTATCACAATATCCGGGTGGGGCATTGCTACCCTCCGGTGCTCGTGCAGGCAGATGCCAGCGATGACCGGGTGGTTGCCTGGCACAGTTACAAGTACGCGGCGGCTCTGCAGGCGGCCCAGTCGGATGTGCTGGGCTGTGACCGGCCGGTATTGATTCGTATTGAAACGCGAGCCGGCCATGGGGCCGGTGCTTCGGTGTCGAAGCTGGTCGATGAGTATGCGGCGCAGTGGGCTTTTGTGGCGGCTGCCACGGGCCTCACTGTCCGATGAGACCCGTGGTCTGTGCGGTCAGAGTTGTTCAGTCGCGATTGCCACCGAGCAACATCAGCAGATTCAGGAAGATGTTGTACAGGCTGACATAGAGGCTGATTGTCGCCAGGATGTAGTTGGTCTGTCCGCCGTGAATGATGGCGCTGGTCTCATAGAGGATGTAGCCGGCCATCAGCAGCACGATGCCCGCCGAGATCACCATCTGGAAAGCGGACAGGTCAACGAACAGTCCCACCACGATCACACCCAGCAAGCCGAACATGCCGACCGTGAGAAAGCCGCCCATGAAACTCATGTCGCGGCCGGTCTTCAGCACATAGGCGCTCAGGCCTGCGAACAGCAGACCAGTGATGCCGAGGCTGGTCATTATGAGTTCGCCACCGTTCGGAACCGACTCCATGTAGGCACTCAGGATCGGTCCGAGCGTCAGGCCCATGAAGCCGGTGAGCGCAAAGACAGCCGCAATGCCCGCCGCCGAGTTCTTCAGCTTGTAGGTCAGGAACAGCAGGCCAAAGTAGCCAACCAGCGTCACGATCGGGCCGAGATATGGCATGCCCATCGCCATGGCCAGTCCGGCCATCGCAGCACTGAACAGCAGGGTGGCCGACAGCAGCAGATAGGTATTGCGTAGTACCCGATTGCTGGACAGCGCAGATTCACGCGCTCCGCCGTAAGACGGGGTACCGTGGCTGGTCGGAACAGGACGCAATTGACGATCGTTCATGTATCTCCTCACCTGGATAGTGTGACTGGGATCCATCCTACCTGACTAATCCCTGCGATTCAGGCAAACAGGAGGCAAAATAGTTCCCCATTGCCCCGCCGGATAGCGGTTGCGTTGCACGGCGGCGCTTGAATGTCGTGCGCCGGGTGGTGACAATCCCTGTCAGGCGCCGGAGAGGTGGCAGAGCGGTCGAATGCGGCGGTCTTGAAAACCGTTGAACCGCAAGGTTCCGGGGGTTCGAATCCCTCCCTCTCCGCCAGGTGCTGTGCAATTTATTCTTCCAGCTTATGGAGCCAGTACCACGTTATGTCGATCTATCGTTTGAAGTGTATTGGGGTGGCTGCGGCGGTCTGTCTCGCGCTGGCCGGTTGTTCGGTCCCGCATGTCATGGGTATGGGCAGCTACTATCAGGTTAGCGACCCGTATTCGGGAAAGGTCTATTTCACGCATCAGATCGAGCGTGAAGATCGTGGGGTCATCGAGTTCCTGGACGCTGCATCCGATACCTGGGTCAGTCTGCCAGCCGGCGAGGTAAAGACCATCACCGAGGCTGAATATCAGGCTGGCCTGCAGCGCTGACGTAGCTGAAAGGAGCGATCCATGGATCCACGGCAACGTCGCAAGCGCCGGCGCCGGGCTGGGGCGGTTTCTGCCTTCATGGTGTTTGCGCTCGGTCTGGCATTCTTTTTTGAATCCCAGGCGACCACGACGGTTATCTTCGTGCGCCATGCCGATGCCCCGCTGGTCGTGGATGAGAACGTCGGCTTGAGTCCATCAGGTGCGCTGCGTGCCGAGGAACTGGTGCGCGTGCTCGGTGATGTCGATGTAGTGCAGGGCGTCGACGCGATCTTCTCTTCTCCGCTGCGCGTCAATCAGGAAACTGCTGCACCATTGGCGCGGTATCTGAACCTGCCGGTGCAGGCGTTTGATCCGCAGAACAATCGCGGGCTACGCAAGCGCATTCTGCGCAAGTACAAAGGCAAGGTTGTGCTGGTGGTGGCCGAGCCGGAACTTATTCCGATAGTTATCGCACGCCTGCAGGGCAGCAAGAAAATACCGCCGATGGCTGGCGAGTACGACAATCTCTATATCGTCAGTATTCCGTGGTACGGCAAGGTGAAGACCTTGCGCCTCCACTATGGTGCGCGACCCGAGGTGCTGAATGGATTGGCGCCGAGCTCACCTTCTGCGGTGAGTGGCGGATAGGCGACGACTTCGCACGGCAGCGGGCGGCGATTTCCGGATAGCACCACTCGAACAGGGTCTCGGCATAGAGCGCAGGTGGCAGCCGGCACTGTGCGTACAGTCCGGCCGCTTCGCGTTGCCGGGCCGCTTCATACAGAAACAGGGCAGCGGCGACCGATACATTGAGCGAGGCAACCAGGCCGCGCATCGGCAGTACCGCATGCAGATCGGCAAGTGCAGCAGCCTCGTCAGAAACGCCATACAGCTCGGCACCGAGCAGCAGTGCGGTAGGGCGGGTGTAGTCAGGCATGCGGTAGTCGACTGCTGTATCCGAGAAATGTGCTGCAACTATCTGAAATCCATTGTCTTTTAGTTCTGATGCCGCATCGTGGATCGCCGCATGCCGGCGTACCTTGACCCACGGTGCGGTGCCCCCGGAGATACCGACCGCACGCTTGAAAGTGGCGGCGCCACCCACTGCATGGATCTCGAAAACACCCACCGCGTCAGCGCTGCGCATCAGTGCTGCCACGTTGTGCGGTTTGTGCACATTGTCGGCCAGCACGGTGAGGTCGGGCTGCCGGCGGGCGAGTGCAGCGCTGAGTGTTGCGAAGCGTTCGGGGGTCATGCTGATACAGACCTTTTGTTATGCTCGGTCATCGGCTTCATCCTGCCGGATACGGAGAATAGTTATGTCCCGCCATCTCACTGCATTGTGCTCCCTGCTCATCGCCAGCGCGCTTGCTGTTAGCACTGCGCTGGCACAGACACCATCTGCACCGAACACCGCTGCCTATATCATCTCGCCGTCTGACGGTGCGACCGTCAGCAACCCCGTCACTGTACGCTTCGGTATGCGCGGCATGGGTGTTGCACCGGCCGGCGTGGCGCATCCGGCGACCGGACATCATCACCTGCTGATCGATGTGGACAAGCTGCCACCAGCAGGTGTGCCGATTCCGGCCGACGACAAGCATCGACATTTCGGCGGCGGGCAGACCGAGGTGACGCTGGATCTCACACCCGGGCAACACACCCTGCAATTGCTGTTGGGCGATTTCAGCCACATCCCGCACAATCCGCCGGTGGTCTCCGAGCGCATCACCATCACGGTGAAGTGATGGCGATGCTCAGGCGACGTAGCTCGTGATGAGTCTGCGCCGCTAGAGGCGGGCGATTACCGCATCGGCAAAGGCTGCGGTACCGAGTTTGCCACCCAGGTCGCGGGTCTTTTCGCCGGCGGCGAGTGTTGCGTCGTAGGCTTTGCGGATGCGTACGGCGACTGTCCGGCAATCGGCGTCCTGCCTGGTTTCGGCGATGTAGTTCAGCATCATCACGGCTGACATCAGCAGGGCGAGCGGATTGGCTTTGTCCATGCCGGCGATGTCCGGTGCCGAACCGTGTACCGCTTCGAAGATCGCACCGTCATCACCGATATTGGCACCCGGCACCACACCGAGACCACCGACCAGTCCGGCGCAGAGGTCGCTGACCACATCGCCATAGAGGTTCTCCATCAGCAGCACGTGAAACTGCGTCGGATCCTGCACCAGGCGCATGCAGCCGGCATCGATGATCACGGTTTCATAGCTGACCTGCGGATACTCGCGCTCATGGATCTGCTGCGCACAGCGCAGAAACAGTCCGTCCGTGAGTTTCATGATGTTGGCTTTGTGAAACACTGTGACCTTGGGCCGCTGACGCTCCATGGCGTAGCGGAAGCCCCAGCGCGCGATGCGCGTGCAGCCGAGATCCGTGGCAACCTTCATGCTCATTACCACGCCCGGTGTGACTTCATTCTCAACGCCGCTGTACAGACCCTCGGTGTTCTCGCGGATGATGACGAGGTCGACATCCTTGTAACGCGTTTCAACGCCCGGCAGGCTGCGCACCGGTCGCACGGCTGCATAGAGATTGAAGGCCTTGCGCAGCTGCACGTTCACCGACTGGAAGCCGCCGCCGATCGGGGTGGTGCAGGGGCCTTTGAGGGCAAGCTTCTGCTCGCGGATCGCACCGAGCGTGGACTCCGGCAGTACGCTGCCTTCCTGCTCCAGGGACACCACGCCTGCTTGCCGCTCGGTCCAGCGGAGCTTTGCGCCCGCCGCATCAAGGATCTTCAGCACCGCCGCCGTCACTTCGGGGCCGATGCCATCGCCGGGAATCAATACCGCATCATGTGTTTTCATGGGGCCGGAGTATAGCCACCTGCCCGGATCAAGCCGATCGGTAGTTTCCGTGGTTGCGCTAGAATAGCCGCCACCTACCGATTGCCCCGGTAGCTCAGGGGATAGAGCGTCCGCCTCCTAAGCGGAAGGTCCCACGTTCGAATCGTGGTCGGGGCACCATTTCCAGCTGTCGAAGTGACACCCAACTAACCGGCTGGCTGGAGATCTGATCATTCATTACTAAACATAACCATGATTCCAACATCCGTATGGTGTTATCACCCATTTGAGCCAATTCCATTGGCTAGTTGCTAGACGTATGATCGGGGAAAAATCGTGCCTGTTGATGCAGTCGCAGGCAGGCTGAAACTATAAAAAGTCACTGTATCCCGGGTTCGCGCCCGAATGCTGGATGAAAAGGGGTTTTCAATGAGGGGGATCATTCCTTGGGGAATCGGTGTGTGGCTGACGCTGAGTGCAGCGGTCGCCGTTAACGCAGCACCGATCGGGTACACCATCACCACTATCGGGCTGATGGACACTGAGCACACCCGCAGTACGGACAACGCCCGTTTCATCTATGCGCAGCGCCTGAACAAAGCCGGCCAGGTGACGGGCTATGCGGAGCGTTACAACGGCGAGAACTATATCGGCAAAAGCGCGTGGCTATACGACGGTAACAGCACGGTGAACATCGGGCTGACGGATGCTGAGCATACCAGCAGCACGGACAACTACCGTAGCAGCAGTGTGCAGGTCTTGAATGAAGCCGGTCAGGTGACGGGTAGCGCGACCCGTTACAACGGCGCAACCGAGATCGGAAAAAGCGCATGGTTGTATGACGGCAGCAGCACGGTGAATATCGGGCTGACAGACATCGAGCACACCCGCAGCACGGACAATTACCGTAGCAGCGCTGCGCAGTTCCTGAATGAAGCTGGCCAGGTGGCGGGCTATGCGCAGCGTTACAACGGTACGGCCTTTACCGGACAAAGCGCGTGGCTGTACGACGGCAGCAGCACGGTGAATATCGGGCTGACAGACACCGAGCACACCCGCAGCACGGACAACTACCGTTACAGCAAAGCGCAGTTCCTGAATGAAGCCGGCCAGGTGGCGGGCTATGCGCAACGTTACAACGGTATGGCCTTTACCGGACAAAGCGTATGGCTGTACGACGGTAGCAGTACGGCGAACATCGGGCTGACAGACGCCGAGCACACTCGCGGCACGGACAACTACCGTAGCAGCGCTGCGCAGTTCCTGAATGAAGCTGGCCAGGTGGTGGGCTATGCGGAGCGTTACAGCAGCGCGATCGATATCGCGATCGGCAAAAGCGTGTGGTTGTACGACGGCAGCAGCACGGTGAATATCGGGCTGACAGACGCCGAGCACACCCGCAGCACGAACAACTTCCGTTACAGCTATGCGCAGCGCCTGAACGAAGCTGGTCAAGTGGCGGGCTATGCGGAGCGTTACAACGGTGGAGCCTATATCGGCCGAAGCGCGTGGCTGTACGACGGTAGCAGCACGGTGAACATCGGCTTGACGGACGCCGAGCACACCCGCAGCGCGGACAACTACCGTAGCAGCTCTGCACAGTTTCTGAACGAAGCTGGCCAAGTGGCGGGCTCTGCGGAGCGTTACAACGGTGCGACCAGTGTTGGCATTAGTGCGTGGTTGTACGACGGTAGCAGCACGGTGAACATCGGCTTGACGGATGCCGAGCACACCCGCAGTACGGATAACTACCGTTACAGCAATGCGTTGTTTCTGAACGAGGCTGGTCAAGTGGCGGGTTTGGCGTACCGTTACAACGGTGCGACCGATAGCGGCGACAGCGCGTGGCTGTACGATGGCCGTAGCACTATGAACATCGGGCTGACGGACGCCGAACACACTCGCAGCACGGACAACTACCGTTTCAGCTCTGCACAATTCCTGAACGAAGCCGGCCAGGTGGCAGGCATCGCGTCCCGTTACGATGGTGAGAGCAGTATCGGTCAAAGCGCGTGGCTGTATGACGGATCGACGACAATCTCTATTGATCCGCTGTCGGTTCGGTTGTCAGATGGATACGCGTTTAGCGAAGCGAGTTATCTTGGTGAAGACGGCTTGGTGCTCGGTAGTTACACGCTGTTCGATGCTTTGGATAATGACTTGGGGAGTCGGGCATTCTGGTTTACGACAGAAGAAGGTGCGTTCGACTTGGGATTGCTGGTCGACGATAGTTTTACGAATCTCGATTGGATGCACTTGGCGACCGTGATCTTGGCGAACCAGGAAGGGTTCATCATTGGTAGCGGGTTGTTGAATGACATGGATGCCGGGCAGGCGGCCTACCTTCTGACGCCGTCGCCGGTTCCCTTGCCGGCGAGTGCATGGCTGCTCATTTCGGGGCTGGGTCTGCTGGGGGCCAGGTCTGTCGCAAGTCAGCGTAAGCACTCGCGACCCTGCTAATCTGGAAGCTCGCCTTGGAGACTGCGTAAAAAACCAGTCTATACCTTCCTCGTCTTGTCCATCAGGTGTTGCCTGATTGTCCTGGAGCCATAGCCCGGGGCTCGCATATCGTTTTCCATGTAGTAGTAGGTGATTTTCAGGAATTCTGAAAGCACTCCGCTTTTTCTGAAAAAGATTCCGATAAACCCCGTTATGGATATCAAGGCTTTGAGTACCCAAGCGGGGACGGTTACCAACTTCGGTTCCTTGCCCAATGATTCAAATACCATCAAAAGCGCATCTTTGTAGGTAACGATATTGTCGGGTACTTCCGGCCCGCCAATGACAAAGACGCGGTTTTTGCGTTCACTATTGACGATGGAGTCAACCATGAACTCGGCCAGATCTTCTTTGGCAATTGGATTGTGGCTGGCTTGATAGCTGGTCCCTATCAGGTAACCTGGTTTGCCTTTTTCAATCATCCTGGTTTGTGAATCGAAAACCCAAAAGTACGCCGTCGGCCTGACGATGGTGTAGTCGATTCCAGATCGCATTAATTCATCTTCCATCTTCAGCTTGGCAAGCTGCAGTGGCAGGTCTGGCTTTCTTACGCAGATTGCTGACAGGAGAATGAATTTATCCGTACCATTTTCTTTGGCCGCATTGAGGATCTTGAGCGTGGCTTTGTAATCGATGTCATCGAAGTCTTTGGCCATGCCAGATCGACAGGCCAGGCATGAAATGACGACGTCAATCTTTCGGTTGAACGCCTTTGCAATGGATGCAGGGTCAGATACGTCAGCGAGTACGACTTCTGCTCCGTCAAACTGGCTGTCTTTTTTCAGGGATCTGGCGACGGCAATGACGTCATAACCCTGTCGTACCGCTTCTGTGACGACGGCACTGCCGATGTAGCCTGTCGCGCCAACGATCAGAACCGTTTTTGCGCTTTTGTCTTCGTTATTCATGTCATTCTCTGTCGGCGGAACTTCCCGAAGTATGAGCTATCCAGGTCAATGGTTTCCTCCTTGAGCAACAGCATCAACGCGCAGGGCCGACTGGCGGACGCAAAACTCGCTGCCGCCGGGCTTATTCTCACGCAGGGCGGCGAGCCCACCTTCGTGCCGCATGACACGAGCGCACCCGAATGGAATATCGCTGCGCTTGGGCCGGAAAAGCTGCTCTACGCACGCCGTCTTGCCCGTGAACTCGTGTCTACGCAGTTCAAGGGCGGGGTGGTGCTGCAGTCCTTCGGCAAGCAGTACCCTGGTGAACCGCTGCCGCGCTGGCAACTGGGCATTTACCGGTCGCGCAAGGGCAGGCCGTTGTGGAGCGATCTCGCCCGTCTGCACCTCGATCAAGCGATCGTTCCACCCAGCAACGCCCGGATGCCGGAAGCATTCATCCGGCAACTCGCGAACAGCCTGGGACTGGCGGACACAGCCCTGCCGGCCTACGAGGACTTTGAGGCGCGGCTCAAGGCCGCCGGTTCCGATGAAGCTATGCGGCTACTGCCGCGCTTTTCGCGGAGTAAACGTGCCTTTGTCTCACGTCCGCTGACGGAGGAGGCGTGCCGCACCTGGCAGTCCCACTTCGAACCGGCCGGCTGGGTGCTGCCGCTCGGACACGACGGCGAGAGTTGGCAAACCGGCGCATGGACGCTGCCCGACGGCGATGACCTGACGCTGCTTCCGGGCGACAGTCCGATTGGCTTGCGGCTGCCCCTCGCGCGGTTACCCGACGATGCCCTGCGCCGTGGATTGACCGTTGAATATCGCGACGGCGAGCTGCTGATTTTCCTGCCGCCGTTGCCGGATTTCGCGGCATTTGCAGAACTGGTCCGGATGATCGAAACCCTGGTGGTGGAAATCGGGCTGCCGCCGGTGCGCCTTGAAGGCTATGCCCCGCCCGGCGACGATGATCTTGAATCGATTGCGCTGACCTCCGATCCCGGCGTGCTCGAGGTCAACCTGCCGCCGGCAGACAACTGGCCCGACTTTGAGCGAGTGATTCTCGGCTTGTTCGACAGTGCCGCAGCCGTCGGCATGCGCAGCTTCAAGTATCAGTTGAGCGGTCGGCAGATCAGTACCGGCGGGGGTGCGCATATCGTCCTCGGTGGCCCGGACCTCGAGCGCAATCCCTTCATTCACCGCCCAGGCTTGCTCAGCAGCTACCTGCGCTTCCTGCAGCATCACCCAAGTCTCTCCTATGCCTTCAGCGGCTTGTTTGCCGGCCCGTCGTCGCAGGCACCCCGTGTGGATGAAAGTGCGTTTGAGCTGCCTTACGAACTGGAGATCACGCTGAAGGCGCTGGAGCAGATGCCGGAGCCGGGTGAGCCGCTGATGATCGATGCTTTGCTGCGCAATCTCCTCATGGACTGGAATGGCAACACGCACCGGGCCGAACTCAGTGTCGACAAGTTCTACAACAGCAACGCGTCCAATGGTCAATACGGACTCATCGAGTTTCGTGCTTTCGAAATGGTGCCGGACCCTGTGATGCTGCTTGCCGCGAACGCATTGTTGCGCGTGCTGGCCGCTTGTTTTGCGGAACAGCCCTTTGTACTGCCGCTGGTCGACTGGCGCGAAGTCGCTGCACGACCGGTTTGCGCTGCCTTGTTTTCTGCGCCAGGACCTGCGCGCCGTCATTGCCTATGTGAACAGTCAGGGCTTTTCTTTCGCCGACGATGCCTTTGATGCGCAGCTGGACTTCCGCTTCCCGGTGATTACGCGCTTCTCGGCGGGCGATGTGCAGTGGACCTTGCGCCAGGCACTCGAGCCCTGGCCCGTGATGGGCGAACATCAGGGCAGCGGACGTTCGGTGGACAGCACCACCGATCGCCTCGAGCTGTTGGCCGAAGGAGATGTTTCGAAGCTTGCAGCCAGTGTGAATGGCTTCCGTGTGCCGCTCCTCGAAACGGGTTCCGGTGCTGCCGCTGGCGGTATTCGCTACCGGCTCTTCGATAATCCCTGGGGCTTGCAGCCGCACATCAGCGCGCACTCACCGCTGCACTTTGAGCTGGTGGATCTCAAGAGCGGGAAAGTGATTCATGCTGTCGACTACCTCAACTGGCGATCACCGGACGTTGACTATGACGGCCCGCCGGGCTCGGCTGAGGAGGCGCAAAGGCGAGTTGCAGAACGAGTAAAACTTCGACCGGATCTGGTCGGAGGTACCGCAACCCTGCGTGAAAGTCCCGGATCGCTTCACGCTCCATTTACGCTTGATCTGAGGCGCACCTGAACACATGAAACGCATTCGTATCCAGCACACTACAAGCTATCGGTACAGTGAGCCGGTCACCTTGCTGCCCCACAAGCTGATGCTCCGGCCGCGTGCGGGGCATGACATTCAGCTGGAGCGTTCCTCGTTGCGCGATCACGCCAAGCCACACGATCAAGTGGCATCGTGACATCTATGGCAACTCGGTGGCCGTAGTCACGTTCCTGGCGCCGAGCACGGAGTTGTCGATCGTCAGCGATGTGGTTGTCCTGCACTATGACGCCGAGCCGCTGGATTTCCTGGTCGACGACAAGGCGGTCAACTTTCCATTTTCGTTTGAGCCGTCCGAACGGGTGGATCTGATCCCGTTTCAAACCCTGTGCTTCCCAAGTGACAGCGAAACCGTACGGGACTGGTTGCAGCAGTTCTGGCAGCCGGGTCAGACCATCGAAACCTATGTGTTGCTTGACCGGATCAACAAGCACATCGTCAGGAATTTCGCTTACCAGATGCGTGAGGAACCGGGTGTCCAGCGACCAGCCGAAACTCTCGCCAAGCGCTCCGGCTCGTGCCGGGACTTCGCCACGCTATTCATCGAGAGCTGCCGTTACTTTGGCCTCGCAGCGCGCTTCGTCAGCGGTTACCTGCACTGCCCCGAGACCGTCCATGGGCATGGCTCTACGCATGCATGGGCAGAGGTCTACCTGCCCGGAGCAGGCTGGATTGGCTTCGACAATACCAGCGGAATCGTGGTCGGTGAGAATCACATCGCCGTGGCAGTTACCCGCCACCCGGGCGATGCGCCGCCGATTTCCGGCAGCTTCAGCGGGCACATCTCAAGTCCGCCGACGATGCATGTCGAGGTGATCGTGAGTGAAGCCGCACCTCTGCCCGGTTAACCAGCTGATTGCGCTGGTACGGCAATGCCCTCAGGCAAATGCCGGCATCACCTTCTCGCCGATCAGGCGGATCGATGCGGCCGGGTCGGCGTAGATGCGCAGCGCGATGTCTGTCAGGCCGGCGGCCTCGAAGCGACGAATGCGATCGATCTCGTGGTCGATATTGCTGATGGACGAAGTTGACCCGCACTGGTCGACCAGGCGATCCAGAATGTCCCTGGGTACGCTCTTGATGATGTCCGGATCCCGTTTGTAGTAGGCGGTATTAATTTCCCTGATGTTGTCGTAGACGATCTGCATTTCGTCTTCGGGAAGGATGTCGTGGTGGTAGTAGTGTGGCCACGGCGTGGCCCGCATGGCCAGCCAGATACGTGCCTCGGCGCGCGCATCGTCCTGGTTTTCCTTGACGTGCCAGGCCCAGAAGTTCAGCAAGCGGAAGTCGTCATCTGTGCGCCCGGCGCTGGCCCGTTCCGCCTTGATGGTTTCGTTGATTCTTGCTACATGATGCGGAAGGTGATCGCCGACAAAAATGCCCTGTGCATAGCGGGCGCTGGAGGCGATCATCTGCGGTCCGCCCGCGCATACGAAGACGTCGGGTGGCGGTTGTGTGACCCACGACGAGTGGTAGTACAGGACTGTGTACATGCCGCCTTTATAGGTTACCGGCTTGCCGGTGGCCGCCGCCTCGATGATCTCTACACATTCCCGCGTCGCGCGCACGCGCTTGACTGCCTTTATGCCCATGGCCGTAGCCGTGCCGCCATCACCGGCGCCGACGCCTATATGCGCGCGACCACCGGAAATCTCGTTGAGGGTCAGCAAGGCGTTGGCCATCTTCAGCGGGTGCAACTCGTAGGGCGATACCGCCACTGGCCCCAGCTTGATCGACTTCGTCACCCGCGCCGCTTCGGTGAAATTGATGAAGGGATCCCGTGAGTCGTGCATGTTCGAGGTCCAGATACCCGCCATGCCGTAGCTCTCGGCGAGTTGTGCCAGCCTGGCAATTTCCAGATGCGAGTTATTGGCTTCGAGAATGATGTGGAACTTCATGGGATGTCCTTGCGTCGGTTGTCAGGGTGGAGGCCCGGCGAGTGGCTTGTTGATGGTAGTAAGCTCCGTTGTTTGGCAGGCACTCTGACAGTGCCAGTTTTGGGTTTCAGTCTGGCACAGTAAGCGACCGGCTGTACAAGCTGAGGGGGAGGTTGACCATGCGATGGAAAGGTGGACGGCGCAGTCAGAACGTGGAGGACCGGCGTGGCGTGCCGGCACGTCGTGGCGGGATGGTCGGTGGCGGGATTGGGACGGTGGTAATCGTTCTGCTGGTGTCGTACTTCCTCGGTGTGGATCCAGCCATGCTGCTGCAAAACATGCCGATGGAATCCGCTACCGTCGCGGACGAGACGGCGCCGGCACCCGAGCCGGGGGCAGACCTGCTGGCAGATTTCGTGACGGTGGTGCTTGGTGATACCGAGGACACGTGGGACGGCATATTTCGCGACAGCGGGTCAAGTTATCAACCGCCACGGCTGGTTTTGTTTTCTGATGCGGTGAACTCCGCCTGTGGATTTGCACAGGCGGCCATGGGGCCGTTTTATTGCCCTGCCGACCAGAAGGTGTACATAGACCTGTCGTTCTATCGGGATCTGCAAGACCGCTTCCAGGCGCCCGGTGATTTCGCACAGGCCTACGTGATTGCGCATGAGATTGGTCATCACGTACAGAACCTGCTCGGTACCAGCGCGCAGGTACAGCGCAGACGTCAGTCAGCAAGTGAAGCAGAGGGAAATGCGCTGTCAGTGCGCCTCGAGCTGCAAGCTGACTGTTATGCGGGGGTATGGGCCAATCAGGCCAATCGTGCGCGGAACATCATCGAGCAGGGCGATGTTGAGGAGGCCCTGAACGCTGCGTCCGCCATCGGTGATGATCGCCTGCAGCAACAGTCACGTGGCTATGTAAGCCCGGATTCCTTTACGCACGGTAGTGCAGCGCAGCGGGTACGCTGGTTCCGCCGTGGCCTGGAGAGCGGTTTGCCCGGGCAGTGCGATGCTTTTGCTGCGGCCGAATTATAGTTTCTGGATCGAAACAGTTATGGCATTGCGCGGCGTCAACCTTGTGTCGGCGCCTTGTGTTCATATACGTGCAGGTCGCGCTGCGGGAAGGGAATCGAGATTCCGTCCCGGTCAAAGCGCGCTTTGACCTGCTGTGTCAGGTCCCAATAGACCGCCCAGTAGTCCCCCGTTTTCGTCCAGGGACGACACACGAAGTTCACTGATGAGTCGGCCAGTTCGTTCATGCGAACCACCGGTGCGGGTTCCTTCAGTACGAGCGGGTGTCATTGACGGTGACATTGGTGATGATGCTGCCCCAGACATTGCCGTTCGGGATGGTGATCGTCTGGTTGTCCGGTGTGTAGAGGGTGGTGGAAACCAGGCTGACCTCATGCACCGTGCCGGAGACCCCGGCGAGTGTCACGAAGTGGCCTATATCGAATCGCTTGTAGACCATGATCATCAGGCCGGCCGCGAAGTTGCTCAGAGTGCTCTGCATCGCGAAAGCGATGATGAAGCTGGCGCCGTCGACCACCGCAAACACCGGCCCCATGTCCACGCCCATCATGCTGAGGACGACCAGCAGTCCGAGGACGATGGTCGCTATACGCGCAGTACGCTGCAGGAAATCTTTCAGCAGTGTGGACAGGCCTTCTGCGCGGGTCAGTGCCCGCTGGGCCAGCTTTGACACCACGCGCGCAACAAGCAGCAGCATGAACGCGGCAACGAAACCCGCGATCCTGAATCCGAGCCTGATGCCGCCATCGGGCGAAACCAGCCACTTCAAGGCGAAGGCCGTTACGGTTGTCATGCTGCTGGACTTGAGCCCCTCAGCCTGGATGGCCGCCATGTACTGACGATATTCGGTGATGGCATCAGCATCAGCAGCAGCAGCAGCAGGCTGACTTCGTCGAGCGGCATAGCGCTTGTCACTGGCCCGGTGGTCGGTACGGCTATGTCTGCGGTAACGGGCCCGGCAGAGTCATCCGCCAAAGCCGTAGCCGGGTGTAGCAGTGAGGCGGTAATCAGCAGTACAGAGAGCAGGGAGGTCGGCGGTGTGGCGTGTACAAGTGCTTTCAACATCAGTGCTGCTCCATTGTCGTGGATCGAAAGTCCGCAGAAGCGTTCGAGTATACCCACCGGATTAAATACGCTCATGTGGGCATGCAGATCCTGGCGCTGACTTGTTATATCCTGATCAGCAGTCCACTCCGAATTGAAGGAACCAGCATGCTGAAACCAGTCACCGGGTTGCTCCGGGTTTTTGTGCTCATGCTGTGGTCTGTCGGTAGCGTGGCAAATGCCTACGATTACCCGATCACAGATCCCTACGCGGCTACCGTTATTGGCACGCCCCCGGAATACGCGTATGCCGTTGCAGGAAAAGTCCCGGTCAGGAATGACACCATCGAGATCTTTCCGGACCGCACAGTTCCGGATGTGCTCTGGAATCTGAAGAAGCTTCGCTATTCATACGTGGCGCAGGACAGGCCGGCTCCGCTGATCTTCATGATCGCCGGTACCGGCGCAAGCTATCAGAGCCCCAAGATGCTGGCGATGCAAAGGACGTTCTGGCAGGCCGGCTACCATGTCGTTTCCATCAGTTCGCCAACGCATCCGAACTTCATCGTCGCGGCGTCTGCCAGCAGCGTGCCTGGTCACCTCGTGGAAGACTCGGAGGACATCTACCGGGTCATGGAGGCCATCCGGGACAAACTGCAACAGAAGAAGGTGGAGGCTACAGCTTTCTATCTGACGGGGTATAGCCTGGGCGCTGCCCAGTCAGCTTTCGTTGCGAAGCTGGACGAGCAGAAGAAGTCATTCAACTTCCAGCGTGTATTGCTGATCAATCCGCCAGTCAGCCTGTATAACTCGGTCATGCTTCTGGACGGCATGCTGGCAAAGATGCCTGGCGGGATGAATAACTTCGACGCTTTCTATAAAGGCGCTGTAGCTGCTGTTGCTGATGTTTATCGATCGAATGAAGATGTCCATTTCGATAGCGAGTTTCTGTTTGATGCTTTCAAGTACGGAAAACTCCGCAATGACACAAATCTCGAGGTCCTGATCGGCGCGAGTTTCCGGATCTCTTCGGAGAATATGGCGTTTGCAACAGACGTCATGACGGAGGCCGGCTATGTGGTGCCCAAGGGCCTGAAGCTTGGCAAGTACGACAACATCACCGGTTACGCGCGCATTCTGAGCCGGCTTTCCTTTCTGGATTACTTCAACGGGATTTTCGTGCCGCACTTCCAGGCGGGCAATCCGGGTCTCACTGCAGAAGCGCTGATCGAGCAGATGAGCCTCAGGAGTATTGAGCCATACCTGCGCTCAAGCCGGAAAATCGGCTTGCTGGGCAATGAAGACGACATCATTCTGGGTCCCGGCGAGGCGGCTTACTTGCGTGATGTGTTCGGCTCCCGGGCGGAAATGCTTCCGCATGGAGGGCACTGCGGCAACATGAGTTATCCGTACAACGTCAAGGCAATGCTGCAATTCTTCGCTACGCCTTCCACGGCCGGCAACCGGAGTTGATGATCACCATGGCAAACACATTTTCACGGATCGCTCTGGTGCAGTTGCTGGTTTTCGCGGTGCTGCTCGGTTCAGGTTGTGCGGCCGTCCAGCCTGTCGCCGACGGGCTTGAGCCGCCGTTGCATACGGCAGAAAACACGCTGGAGCCGGGTACGGTCTATGCGGTTGACATATACGACCCGATTGAGGGCTTCAACCGGCGCGTTTACAAATTCAATTACTACTTCGACAAATTCCTGTTTCTGCCCGCCGTCAATACCTACGAATTCATTACGCCGGATTACGTAGAGGACCGGATTACCAACTTTGTGGACAATGTTTTCGAGTTCAATAATTTCACCAACAATCTGGCACAGGGGAAGTTCAAGCGTACTGGCATTACCCTGGCGCGTTTTGCGGTAAACACGACCATTGGTGTTTTTGGGTTCTGGGATCCGGCTACCCGCTTTGGTCTGGATCGCAAGCCGGAAGACTTCGGTCAGACCCTCGGGCATTACGGAGTGGGGAACGGCGCCTATATCGTATTGCCCATTCTGGGCCCATCCAACCTGCGCGATACCACCGGGCTGGCCGCTGATACGGTGGCTTTCACGACAGTCGGGCCACCGGAGTGGGTGGACGACAATGGTGCAACGATCATCTTTACGGGTGTAACCGCGCTGGTCGATCGCAGGCGGCAGTCTTTCCGCTATTTCGCCAGCGGTTCGCCTTTTGAGTATGAGACGATCCGCATGCTCTATACGGCCAAGCGCGAGGTTCAGATCGATCGCTGATGGGGAGGATTCTCGCTTGATGTCGCGAATCAATATTGCCGCTACCTTCTCAAGTCGGGCACGCCGAAGGATTTTCCTGCCACCATCCAGGAGCGCGCATGGACGTCGCCGATCTGGTATACGCCTGAAAGCAGCTGAGCTTCTTTCGGGTAATCTTTAACCTTGGACGCACGTACCAGTAACTTCATCCTGCTCGGCATCGTGATTGCGATCGTGCTGGCTTTTGCCAGTGTGGCACTGTTCGGTGAGGCGATGGCCAGCGTGGAGTGGCTCGGTACGCTGTTCCTCAAGGCGCTGAAGATGATCATCGTACCGCTGGTCACAGCATCGATGATCGTGGGCGTGGCAGGTCTGGGTGACGTGCGGAAGCTGGGTCGGCTCGGCGGTAATGCCATCGCCTATTTTGTTGTGACTACCGGCGTTGCGGTGGCGATCGGTCTGGTAATGGTGAACCTGATCCGTCCTGGTGACGGGATCAGCATCGGCGAGCTTGAGGTGCCGGCGCATGTGGCCGCCAAGGAGGATTTCGCGCTGTCGGATCTGGTGCTCTCGCTGGTCTCCGACAACATCGTCTCATCGATGGCGAACCTCGAACTGTTGCCTGTCATCGTGTTCTCGCTGATCTTCGGTGCCGTGCTGACCACGATCGGACCGGCCGGGGTGCCGGTGATCGCGTTCTTCCGCGGCGTGAACGATGCCATCATGAAAATGGTGATGCTGCTGATGCTGGTGGCGCCGATCGGCATCTTCGGGCTGGTGGCCGGGCGCTTCGGTCGCGCCGGTGATATCGGCGAACTGGTGGGCGGCGTTGGCTGGTACATGGCAACCGTGCTGCTGGCGCTCGGGCTGCATGCGCTGGTGGTGCTGCCGGCAGTGCTCTGGTTTGTCGGCGGACGCAACCCATACCGCTACATGTTCAATATGGGTACGGCGTTGCTCACGGCCTTCTCGACGGCGTCGTCAGCGGCAACCTTGCCGCTGACGATGGAAGGCGTGGAGAAGCACAATGGAGTGTCGGAGAAGGTAGCCGGTTTTGTAGTGCCGCTTGGCGCCACTGTAAACATGAACGGCACGGCGATGTACGAGGCGGTTGCTGCGCTGTTCATCGCCCAGGCAATCGGCCTGGATCTCACGCTGGGTCAACAGGTGATGGTGCTGCTCACGGCGACGCTGGCCGGAATCGGTGCCGCTGGAATTCCGGAAGCAGGGCTGGTGACGATGGTGATCGTATTGAAGGCAGTCGGGTTGCCGCTGGAAGGCATCGGGCTGATCCTCGCGGTGGACTGGCTGCTCGACCGTTTTCGCACCAGTGTCAATGTCTGGGGCGATGCGGTAGGTGCCGCTGTTGTCGAGCGGCGCATGCAGGATGGCGCCGGACCAGGGCCATCCTGATGCACCGTTCCGCGATCGACTGGCAGGCAATCAGGTGCAATAGGGTAGTCTGACAGGCTGATCCCGTTTCGGAATATATTGATGATTTTCGCCATCCCCCGCCGTGCAGTTGTTGCTCTTGCTGCGCTTGCACTGCCCCTGGGTGCGCAGGCGACCGGAACCGGTACAGCGATCGAAGTGCCAAATCTCGTAGGCGCCCCGCTTGCGATTGTGGCATTGATCGGATTTGTGCTCGCCTATGTATTCGTGATCGCCGAAGAGTTCACGCACCTGCGCAAGTCCAAGTCCATGGTCGTCATGGCTGGCTTCATCTGGGTGCTGGTCGGGATCGAATTCCTTCGTGCCGGCATACCCAACGTAACCGCACTGCTGAAAGAGGAAGTCGGGGGATACGCCGAGTTGTTCCTGTTTCTGCTGGCTGCGATGACCTATGTCAATACGCTGCAGGAACGGGGAGTCTTCAACGCGCTTCGTGACTGGCTCATAGGCAGGGGGTTTCGTCCGCGCGCGCTGTTCTGGATAACGGGCGTACTGGCATTTTTCCTTTCGCCAATACTCGACAACCTGACGACGGCACTGGTGATGGGGGCTGTGGTCGTAGCGGTAGGCGCAGGCAATCCGCGCTTTACTGCCATTGCCTGCTCAAACATCGTTGTGGCGGCCAATGCCGGCGGCGCTTTCAGCCCCTTTGGCGATATTACGACGTTGATGGTCTGGCAGAAGGGCCTGGTGACTTTCCAGGAGTTCTTTGTGCTGTTCGTGCCCTCGCTGGTGAACTGGCTGGTACCGGCCGTCATCATGGCCTTCTTCGTGCCTGATGCTGTGCCCGTCAAGCTGACGGTGCGCGCAAAGGCAAAACCTGGCGGCTATATGGTGGCCGTGTTGTTTGCCGTGACCATTGCCATGACCGTGAGTATGCACAGCTTCCTGCATCTCCCGCCTGCGCTCGGCATGATGACGGGTATGGGGTTGCTCAGTATTTACGGCTTTGTGATCCGTCGTCGGGAGTTGAGGGAGTTCGGGGCGGATCCGGATCCGGCTGCGATGGAAGTGCTGATACCCGAGGGATTCAAGCCGGCAAAACGGCCCTTCGATATCTTCATCAGCATGAAGCGTGTCGAGTGGGACACCTTGATGTTCTTCTATGGGGTGGTGCTCAGTGTTGGCGGGCTGGCTGCACTCGGCTACCTGCACCTGCTGGCCGAGTTGACCTATCTCGATCTGGGGCCGCTCACTGCCAACATACTCGTGGGCATCGCATCGGCAATAGTCGACAACATCCCGATCATGTTTGCAGTACTCAACATGAACCCGGACATGTCGCACGGTCACTGGTTGCTGGTGACACTGACTGCCGGTGTTGGCGGCTCGATGCTGTCGATTGGCTCAGCGGCTGGCGTGGCCCTGATGGGTCAGGCGAGGGGTGTGTTTACTTTTTTCGGGCACCTGCGCTGGATCTGGGCCATCGGGCTGGGTTATGCGGCCAGTATCTGGGTGCACATGGAGCTTAACGCGGCGTTATTCTGAGCATGCCCCGAGAGTAGTGGAGAAATAGCGTGGATGATCTGATCGTGGCTGGTGTGGTTGTGCCGTTCGTTGTGGCGGTTGTCTGTATCGGGATTTGTCTGGCTTTCTCGCAGAAGAAGGACGCGCAGCTTTCGGCGCGCTCGCCGGGGACGATGTCATACAAGTGGGGATATTTCCTCGGCTACAGCGGCCTGATGACGGCAGTTGCCGGCATCATCGGCGGTATCGCAATGACCCGCATCGGCTTCTATCCAGCCTGGGCGCCATTCGTCATGGTCTATTCAGCGGTGTTCGGTGTAGCCAGTTATGGTGTGCTCACGCGCCGCCGGTGGGGTTGGATATTTCATATACCGCTGAGCATGAATATGGGCCTTTGGGCCTTCAACAGCGTGTACTTTTTCAATCGCTGGAAAGAGCTGGGTACCGACAGCTGAGCGATATACGGGTTGCGATGTATTCAGAACCTCGCGACCAGTCCAGCGAATACTTCCCACTGCCATAGCAGATCGCCGCTGGCACCGACTGCACAGGCAGAGCCCTCCGGCCCCGAGGCACAGAAAATCCTGCTGTTGCTGTCGAGCACGGCACCCAGCGCCCGTACCTCTGCGCGCAGGCCGATACGCTCGGTGGGGAAAACCTGAGCGCCGGCACCGATGCCAAATGCAAATACCGTGTCAGAGTCGTATCCCGATGCATCCGGGCTCAGGTGTGCGGCGCCGATACCGGCTGCAAGAAAGGGGCGTACCAGTTCCCCGGCACCCACATAAGTGCCACCGAGCAGCAGATAGCTGATATCGATATCCAGCGAGGGATCCACATCCTCAGGTGCCTGGTCGATGCCGGCTGACTGGCGGCTGAAGTACAACTCCCACTCGGTATATGCATCGTCACCGACTGCTTCTGCCGGTGCGTTGATGATGAAGCCGACTGCGGCGGCATCGTCCAGTGAGACTTCTGCATCTGTGTCGTCGTTTTCAAAATCACCGCCCATCCGGTAGCCCAGCAATGGCGTAATGGAAAACCGGTATTCGCCAGGCTCGGCTGCGTAAACGGGGACGGCCAGGGAGCAGAGCAGGACAGCGATGACAATATGTCGGCAAGTGTTGGTCATTGGGAGCGACTCCGGATTTCGCCATATACTCGCACAGTACTGGTTTGGGCCAAAAAATACTGTGATCAGAGAAGGCGGTTGTCGCTTGGGTATTCCGGGGGTTCTATACTCGATGCCATCTGGTAGCACACCCGTTATTTTCCGGAGTCGCCATGCGTGATCAGCCTGTTACACGAATCATGACCGAGCCCGCGGTGTTCGTTGCGCCAACGACTGCGATCGAGCAGGCCCGCCAGCTCATGGTCGGTAAATCGCTGCATCATCTGGTTGTCCTGGCTGAGGGGCAGCTGGTTGGCATGCTGAGTGCCACTGAGCTGATGGGTGCTTCGGTGGCGACGGTTGCCGAGTTGATGCAACCCGACCCGGTCTCCATTCCCGTTGCCGCATCACTGCATGATGCGGCAGGTATTCTGGTCTCCGGTGCGTTTCACTCCCTGCCGGTCGTGGATGTGAATGGCAGGGTGGTCGGTGTGGTCACTTCTACTGATCTGATACGTCTGCTCATTCAGCAATTGCCTGGTCCGTCGCATCGACCGGCCGAGAGCCGGGATGGACTGACACTGGTCAGTGATAGTGAACGCGAACACCTGCTGAGCCGGGTGCTCGCCGCTGCTGACCTGTATCTGCACTCCGGTCAGGGTGCGCACGAGCACGCAATGCTCGTGCGCGCGGTGGAGAAGGCCAAGGAAGGTACTCGTCCCGGTCTTCGGATCAACAGGCTGTAGAAATCATATGGGAATGCTGTTTCGCTTCCCGGATTTTGCCATTTCCCACGTTCCACGAGGATGCAGCGATGAAGATCACCGTAGTAGCGAATGGCCCCATTCTGATCAACTGCCAGGGCGAGTGGAGTTGGACCGGGGACGAGGGCAAGACGACAGGCAAGGATCGGGTGGCCCTGTGCCGCTGCGGCGCCACGGTGAACAAGCCCTTCTGTGATGGTACGCACAGGAAGATCGGTTTTACCGCCGCGGGTGGCGAGTGCGAACTGACTGCCCCGTGAAGAGAGCGGCCCGGACCGGGACCATTTGGGCCTATACATCGCCCATCTACGATGCGCTGCATGTCGCACGCAGCCGGATCACCGGGCGGGGTCTGTTCGCCGGTACGGTTATTCCTGCACGCGCCAAGATCGGTGAGTTCGAGGGTGAGTTGATCTCCATCGCCGAGGCACGGCGGCGCGCTGCCGGCCGGCGTATCGTTGCCATTATCGAACTGGAAAAGCGGGCCATCGACGCATCCGTTACCCGGCGGGGGTTTCGCTATATCAACCATTCGTGTGAGCCGAATACGTTTACACGCCTGACCAGCGAACGTGCGGAATTCTATGCCCTGCGCCGGATACGGGCAGGGGAAGAGCTGACGGTTGACTATGGCGAGAGTCACCACGAGGGCAAGCTGCGCTGCCGGTGTGGCGCGAAGCGCTGTCGCGGCTGGATCTAGCCCCTACACGCTACGGTTGGCTGCATCGCCGGTCAGGGAGCTTACCGGCAGTTCCCTAGACCGTGCGAATTGCCGGACCAGCGCCTGATAAGGGCCGCTCACCGGGATTTCTTCCCCGGTTTGCAGGACTACCGACATCTTGCGTGAGTTTTGTCGTACCCGCTGAATCGCGCTCTGTCCTTACCCACCAGCTGCGATGAATCTGCAGACCGTCGCTGGATGGTAGTTCGCAAAGCGCGTCGCTGAACCGGTGCAGGACCAGATAGTTTCTGGTTGCAGTAACGATCTTGATGTAGTGCTGTTCAGCCTTTACCGCAATGACATCGGACAGTGCCACAGCAGCGGGTATGCGTTCGAGAAATGCCGGCCGGCCTGTAGCGGGAGCATGCAGTGCGGAGTCAACGCTAGCCGGTTCGTGCATCGCGCTACGCGGCACCGTGTCATACCGATAACGGGGCAGATCCAGAAACCGGTCAAACACAAAGTTTGTAGCCAGCCAGACGGTTCCGGCCCGCAGCCAGTAACCCCAGTAATTGACTGCAAGCAGGCTTGTCGACTGTGCCTCCATGCCACTGTCGGGCCAGTGTGTAGTAAAAGTGCTGATCAACCAGCTGATGTAGGGCAGGGTGATGAGACACGCCATGCTGTGGCCGGCCAGCATGATAACGATGGGCCGGGGGCTCCAGGGCTGGAGCAGATGCATTGCCAGGCTTGTGAGCAGGCAGGTGCTGAACCAGGGTGGAAAGGCATGCCCCAGGTAGAAGGCCACCGCCCAAAGCGAGCCGATGGATTCGATCAGGCGCCAGTTGTTGATGGCGCCATAGCCGCCAAGTACCAAGGGAACCAGCAGGTAGAACGCAATGACCTGCCAGCCCAGGTTGACCCTGAGTTGTTGCAGGGCACCGAGCTTGTTGGGCTTGCTGTCACTCCCGGTCTCGACTGCCATATGTCTCTGTATAGATCTGTGGGGGCTGGTGCGCGACAAATTCGTGCTGCACGAATGCGATTCTAGGACATTCCTTTGCAATTCAGGAATCTTCGCTGGTGCTGCCGGTTCTCCCCACTTTAAGTTCGTGTACTACGCAATGCGCCAGAGCTAGGGTGCGCCAGAGCTAGGGACGGGTTTCCGGATGGATTCTGTACTGCAACGACTCGGCAATCAGCCCCTGTTGGGGCTCATGAGCATTCTCATAGTCTGGAGTGGGCTCGCGTTGGGTCATTCCCTGGTTGTGTTGCAGGTTGCGGCAACCGGCGGACAGGGTTTGCTCGACGGCATGATTTCCTGGCAAATGGGTTTCTGGGGTTTCGTGCTGGTCTGGATTGGCATGAAGCGCAGCGAAACCCAGGGCACCATCCTCGGCTACCTCGGCGGCAACCTGATCTGGTGTGGTTCGTTTGAGTGGAGCTGGCGCTACTTCGGTCATTCCCTCGGTATTCAGCCGGTTCTCGACGGTGGGTTCGTTATTCTGTCCTCGGAGTTACTGCTGATACAGGCCACCACCCTGATCGTGGTGAGCCTGCTGATATTTCTCGGCGCCAACAAGGACACCCGGTGCCGCATGTTCATGTGGTTCCATCGCACCTTCAATTTACGGCCGGACAGCATGACGCCCGGCTTCAAGCGCCAGCATGCCAGAAACACGGCGATGGAGTCGGTGTTCCTGATCTGGACCATCTATCTGTTTGCCATCTACATCAACGATCCGCGTGGAATCCGCTACGACTCTTTTGCCGCCATGTCGATCACGGTTGGCATCCTGGTGTGGGGTATCTATCTCGCGACAAACCTGCTGAAGCAGCGGGGTTTTGGGCCCACCTTCCGTTATGCGATTGCAACCGGAAGTGTTCTTTGGCTGCCTGTCGAGGCTTTCGCGCGCTGGGGGCTATACCCGGAGATCTGGATCAAACCGGTTGAGTATGCGGTCGTCATCCTGGCGGTGCTGCTGCTGTTCGTCGGAGTGTTAGTTGTGGTTTACCGGTCGATAGATCCGGGTTCAGGTGATGCGGTTACAGCCTGAGTGATTTTCCTGAGTGATTTTCAAAGGGGGAGTGTCGGATGAAGATTATGAAGAGTCTGGGTGCGGGAGTTGCCGCACTGATGTCACCTGTAGGTCTGTCGCTGCTGGCTTTGCCGGCGACCGGGCTGGTGTCGATGTCATCGTGGTCGCAGGAGGTTACCGAGATTGTGGTTACCACCCGGCGGCGGGAAGAAAATCTGCAGGACATCCCGGTGGCGGTGTCGTCGTTCAGTGCTGACGACATCGAGAAGCAGGGTATTGCCAGCACGGCAGATGTGGTCAAGCTGGTTCCAGGCGTGCAGTTCGACCAGGGTTTTTCAGCGGCTGACACGCGCATCTCGATTCGCGGCATAAACAGCGAGCAGCGGTCGTACCAGTGCGGCTGTGCTGGTCGATGGCATTGACGTCAGCGGCGAGAACGTCACGGCGGGCGGCGGATCATCGCTGCTCAACACGCGCCTGATGGACCTCGAGCGTGTCGAGGTCGTCAAGGGTCCGCAGTCTGCGCTCTATGGCCGCAACGCCTTTGCCGGCGCGATCAGCTACATCACCAAACAGCCGTCAATGACCGAGCTGGAAGCCAAGGTAAGCGCCGATATCGCCGATTACAGTACCTATGACGTGCGCGCTGCGGTGTCCGGTCCGGTGATTGCCGACAAGCTGGCCATCGGCCTGAATCTGGGCTGGTACTGATTCGGATGGTTACTACAGCAATCACAACACTGCCAGTCCCGGCTGCCAACAGTGACCTGAATGGTGGTGACAGCCATGGCGCACGGCTGGTGACGGTGTATACTGCCCACCGATAGTCTGAAGATCACCGGCAGCGTGAGTTACAGCGAGACGGACAGCGATCCGCGCGCGGTGGCCAAGGTGGGCAACGCCAATACCTTTTACCTGATGGGGCAGCAGCTGCCCGCTGGCACCCCGCGGACTTCAGCTTCATGGGCACGATGGATTACGGCCAGTGGCTCGGTACCGTCGGCTCGGTGAAAGAATCCGATGTGGCCTTGTCGGTTTCAGAGCGCACCGGTATGCCGTTTGCGGGCAGTACCGACGAAACCCTGCTCAGCTACCTGAAGCTGGATTGGGATCTTGGGACAACAATCTTCAAGTCCTCGACCAGCTACCTGAGCAACGATGCCACGCTGGATGAGGATGTCGAATATCAGGACGGAATCGGCACGGTATTCTTGGGCGTCGGCCTGTCACTGGCCAACGAGTACCGGGACTCGACGGATACGGATTACTTCAACCAGGAGTTCACGCTCGAGTCCAATGACGAGGGTCGCTGGAACTGGCTGGCTGGTGTCTCCGGCTTCTGGGAGGACACTCATAACGCAGACTAACTCGACGGGCTGGTTCAACGATCCGAACATCGCTGCTTCGTGCCGGGATTTGCGGTAGCAATCCCTTCCAGTTTGCCTGCAGCTATGCGGCCTCCGCTGTCGCAGGGTACCCCGGCCAAGACCATCGACCGCGATACCACCAGCTGGTCGGTGTTTGGTCTCGTGGGCTTTGACATCACCGATCAGCTGCGTCTGACGGTTGAAGCCCGCTATATCGATGACGAGATCGAGGTCAGCACCAATACGGCAATCGATCGCGTCTCGCAGTACATCTTCAACCTGCCGATCGACTTCAGCTTTGGGGCACCGCCAACGCTTCCGGCAACCGACACAGTCGATTCAGACACCATCAATCCGCGCGTGGCGCTGGACTACCGGATCACCGATGACGTGATGGTGTATGGCTCCGTCGCCAAAGGCACCAAGCCCGCCGGTTTCGGGACCTCCCAGTTTGCGACCCCGCAGAACGCACGCGTGGACCAGGAAAAGCTCTGGGCCTACGAACTGGGTGCCAAGACCGGCGTGGCTCGACGGGTCGTTGCAGGCGAATGTGGCATTTTTCTTCAACGACTACACGGATCGGCAGGTTGGCGTGACGGTTACCGATCCGAATACGGGTTGGGCAGCGGCCGGCATCGTCAATGCCGCCGAGGCTGAAACCAAGGGTGTCGAACTCGAACTGGTCTGGCGTGCAACCGAAGCGCTGTCCCTGGGCGCCGGATATGCCTATACCGATGCGGAGTGGACGGATTTCAACTACTCGGAAATCCGCGCCAACAGCGGTGGTGTCAACGAGAAGGATATGGCGATTTGCGGTAACGCACAGGGTGACTGCAGCGGCGCTGATATTGCCGGTATTCCCGAGAATGCGCTGATCCTGCAGGCCAACTATACGCAGCAGCTGGCCGGTGAGATGTCGTGGTACCTGAACGCAGCCGGACAATACCAGGATGAGCGCGCGCTCTATGACCGCGTGCATACCGCCTATGTCGACTCGTTCTGGAATGTCGATGCCCAGTTGGGTATTCAGACTGACCAGTGGCTGGTTGAACTCTATGCCACCAATCTGTTCGACGATGACACCGTGCGCTGGGCCCAGGGCTACCAGGACTTCCGTGACGGTATGTATGGTGGCTCCTTCGGCGGTGAGCCCCGTGACGAAACCATATTCGCCTGGCTGCCGCCGCCGCGCGTTATCGGCCTGCGGGCCAGCTACAAGTTCGGCGGTGAATAACGGCGACTGATTTTCCCCTTGGCCCCCGGGGCGGCATGCTCTTCCAGATGCCGTCCCGGGTAAGCCATGGCCGGGTCAGGCTTCCTCTTCTTTCTGCCTCAAGTGACTCCGTAGCAGCTGAAAGATGCTGCGATACGCCCGCCCGTGGCGAGGTAGGCCGCCGGGTTGTTCAGGTGCCGCGTCCTTGCGGGCCTGACGAATCAGTGCCCGCAGTTGCTGGGCATCCGTGTCCGATTGTTCGGCGAGCCACAGGTCGAGCGCGCCGTCGTCGGCAATCAGCCGCTCCCGCCACCGTTCGGCCAGATGCAGCGTGGCCTTGTCCCGCGCCGACAGGCCGTGTTGCAGTGCGATGGCGGTGCGAATGGCCTCGATGGCTGTCGTCTTCCTGCTGACGCATCAGTTTGCCGATGAGTTGCCGCTGACGGCGGCCGCCACCGCGGGCATTGATGCGCCGGCCCTCCAGAATGGCGTTGTGCAAGGCGTGTGACAGGGGCAACTGCTCCAGCGCTTCGCCATGCAGCGCCAGCAAAGCCTCGCCGAGCGTCTGCAGTTCCTCACTCTCGCGCTTCAGGTCAGTGCGGCTGGCAGGTCCTCGGTTCCCTTCATTTCGGCCTTGAATTGCCGGTCCAGGTCGCTCCCCTGGGGCACGAATTCGCCGTCGATGTAGTAGCCCTTGCCGGGTTTGCGCGACATGAAGCGGAGATCCTGCGGGGGGCGTGTATCATAAACCACCTGTTACGCATAACGACTTTATGGTCAAGACCGAGAGATATGGCGACACTGGAGCAACTGCAGACGCGCAAGCGTGAACTTGAAGAGCAGCTTTTTGCCGGCGATTTGTCTGTCGAACCGGCCCTGTTGCATGTAGACCGGGCGATTGCCTCGCGAACCCTGAAGGTGCAGCACAGCCGGCAACGTCTTGATGCGGCCAAGCAGGCGGTTGCGGCTGGCATGGACAAGGACGAAGCCCGGCGGATCAAAACCCGGGCCACCGTAAAGAAGCTCGAAGAAATCCGCGCAAAGCAGATATTGAACAAGTTCTAGCAGATCGCCCCCGGGTTGCGGTCGCCATTGCCACAATGCAAGATCAACACTCGGCTTGGAGACTCGGGAGAAGGATCTTGTTGCGTAGTCTGCTTGTCACTGTGGCACTGCTGCTCGGTACGACTTCTGCGTCGTATGCCACTGAGCTTGATCCGCTGCTGAGCTACACCGGGTCACAGCTGTATCAGCGCTTTTGTGCCAGTTGTCATGGACGACAGGCATATGGCGATGGGCCGGTAGCAGAAACGATCAAGGTGATGGTTCCCGACCTGACCCGTATCTCACGGCGACAGCAGAACGGCGAATTTCCCGAGCAGCGAATACGCGAGATCGTTGATGGGCGGGCAGTGCTTCCTGCACATGGCCTGCGCGATATGCCTGTATGGGGTTATGAACTCGAAGCACAGGCACCACCAGATCAACCAGGTCGGCAGGCTGCCCAGGGCCTCATCGACAAGCTTGTCGGCTACCTGCGCTCGATCCAGCAGTAACCAGATGGTTGTGATCAAGGGGTTTCTTGTGATGCGAACGTTTCGCGGTCTGTTGATGCTGGTTGCCGGTATGGTGATCCTGTCTCCTGGCATGTTGCTGGCGGCACCCCTGCCGGCAGCAGAGTCACCAGCCTTTTGCGTGGCTGCTCAGCAGATTCTCGCCAGTACAAAGCTGGTCGGGAAAAATACAGTGTTTACCGATATGCCCTCATACCGGCATTCAAAACCGCAGGTCGATCCGCTGCAGATTTACCAGGTAGTGAGCTATGCGGGGAAGTTGCCAGTCATGGTGTCCTGCAAGGTAAAGACGGCGGCGCACTTGCGCGCAACTTATGGTGCGCAAGCAGCGGGAAAGCAGCTCTATTGTCCTGATCTCAGCCGGCAACTGCAGGCGCAGGCCGTGGCTGAATTGCGGCAAGCGAACCAGGCTGCGGCGGCAGCCAAAGCCGCTGCCTTTGTCATCGATGCGAACGAACCCTATACGACCGGGCGGTCTTACCTGGCTGATTTTCAGCTCAGCTATCGGGGCGACAATGGCGCTGTACGCATCAGTTCGCCTGGCCTGTATCAGGACTACGACAGCTGGATCACCATGTTTCTGCCGGTGAACTTCCAGGGTCAGAGCTACTGCCACCTGGCCACGGTGAACTACCTGAAGGCGCTGGCGACTGGTGAAATGCAGCCCGGTACCACGATGACCACTGTAGACGACGCGCCCGTTCGTCCGAAATAGAACAGACGGTCTGCTGTCAGCGGCGCTGCTGATGTCTGGCGAGCGCTTCGAGGTGAGCCAGATTGATATGCAGACTGAGCCAGCGCACCGGGTCTTGAGCTACATAGTCCGATGGTGGTGCACCCAGGCGCGTGTCAGGCAAGGGCTTGTTCGCCATCAGCAGGCAGGTGATTTCATCTTCGACGCGCAGGCGTAATTTCGGCAACAGTTCCTGTTCCGTACGGCCGCCTAGATCGCAGGCGGGCAGGTCTGGCACGGCGGCACGCAGTCCCCCGTCTGTGGTTTTCATCAAGGCAACGCTGAACAGCATGGTGAACCCCGGGTGCCGGTTTGCGAACTGCAACAAGCTGCTGCGTTGCCGGACTCTCTAATATGCTACTGATAGATTGCATGGTACGAGGAAATCGGTGCGTGGGGCATTCACTCCGACCGCAGGCTGAACGCGCAGCGACGGGTGGTATACAGGTGTCGGCCTGGAGTCGCTGGTTTCAGCGTCTGACGGGCCAGGTACCAAATATACCCGCTGCTGTTGAACGTCGTGCCAACGAGCGACGGACCCACTCGTTCTGGTCATTCACCTATGGGAGTTTCCGTCCCCGGCGGCGTCATGGGCGGCGTGACGGGGACCATGAGCGCGTCTTTCTGGACTGGCATGAGCCCCGTGTGCTTTACCTGGTTCTGGCCGTCGTGCTGATGAGTTGTACCGACGCGCTATTTACGCTGAATCTCCTTGCATCCGGTGCGCAGGAGGTCAATGTGCTCATGAACGCTCTGATCACGCACGATGTGAAGGCTTTTCTGGCCGTCAAGATTGGCAGTACCTGTCTGTCTGCGGTGTTGCTTGCAGTCGTTGCACGGCGCCAGTTCATGGGCTTCTTCCCGGTGGTCTGGCTGCTGCAGTTCTTCTGTGCCGGCTATGCCTTGCTGCTGGTGTATGAGATCTGGATGTTTGTCGTTTATTTTTGACAATCCGTCTGCGTCCACGGGCCGGGAATGTTTTCTATGCAGCGACGCGTGATATTGGGAGGCTTGCTGGCCGGATCAGCAGCGGCCCTGACGGGCGGATTGGCTAGAGCAGCCCTGAGCCGGAACATGTCGAACTGGATGCCGCAGCCCATAGCTGAAGCCATGCAACAGCCTGGCGGTGGAATGAAATACCGTGCGCTGGGCGCCAGTGGTGTCAGTGTTTCTGAAGTCGGCTTCGGTGCATGGGGTATCGGTGGCGCTTACGGCAGTGTAGACCGGGCTGAATCATTGCGGAGCCTGTCCCGGGCTGAGGAGCTGGGTTGTAATTTTGTCGATACGGCAATGGTCTATGGTGATTCGGAGGCGGTGCTCGGCGAGTTCCTGGCTGGTCGTCGCTCCAAGTGGGTGGTCGCGACAAAGTACTCCGGGCAGTCGGAAGGTCTTGAGGCGACGCTCGAAACGCAACTCGGTCGTTTGGGGCTCGATGCAGTGGATCTGTATCAGATCCACTGGGCGCCATCCCGCTCGGAGCAGGAGTTGTACGAGGCTCTATACCGGATCAAGAAAGCCGGCAAGGCCAGGCTGGTTGGTTTGTCCCTGTATTCAATATCAGACATAGACAGTGTGCTGAAGCACAGACGGATCGACGTGATCCAGCTGCCATTCAGCCTGCTTGATCCTGATCCCTTTCTGGCCAAGCTGGACCTGATTCGGCGGACCGGTGTCGGCGTGATCATCCGGTCGTCGCTGAAGGAGGGCTTTCTCACCGGCAAGTACCGACGTGATGCGGTATTTCCTGATCCAGGTGACCAGCGCCATGACTGGACGCCGGAAAAGATCGCCGCGACGGTCGATGCGGTGGAGCAATTTCGCTTTATCGAAACCGAAGTCGGTTCGATGGCAGTTGGTGCAGCCTGCTATCCCTTGTGCTTTGCCGAGACCTCCACGGTGATTCTCGGCACCAAGTCAGTCGCGCAGGCTGACAGCAATTTCGGTATGGTTTCAGGTTCACGACTGTCAGAGGACTCATTGCGCAGGATTCAGTCCCTGCAACGTACGATGAGCCTGTTCGACAGACAAGGTAGAATCCGCGATGCCCTCACATTTTTCTGATGTATTAACCAGCTGGTCATGAGTCACAAACTGCAGCAGCTCTATGCCGCGTCGCCGCTTTTTGCAGGTAACGCAGATTACGTCGAAGACCTCTACGCGAGCTGGTTGAAAGACCCGGGGTCGGTAAATATCCAGTGGCGCCAGTTCTTTGCCGAGCAGGCTCCGCCGGTGCCCGGTACAGCAGCGAGTTCCGGTCCTGCCACGTTTGTCCGCTCATTCCCGCCGGCAGGCTCCGCTGTACAGCGGGCCGGTGTGCAACCAGCGGTCGAAAAGCAGGCGGCCGTTTCGCGCCTGATCCAGATTTACAGCCTGCGCGGTCACCAGATCGCGGATCTGGATCCGCTTGGACTGGACAAGCGTCCGATGCCCGCTGTCATGCGCCTTGATCAGCTGGGGCTGGGCGAGGCTGATTTCGACACCGAGTTTTACGTGGGTAACTTTGCCGGACAGACGGATGTGCGCATGACCCTGCGTGATCTGCTCAGTACGCTGAAGCGCGTTTATGCGGGTACGGTTGGTGCTGATTATGCGCATCTGTCCCGAGGTCGGGAGCGGCGCTGGATTCGCGAGCGGCTTGAGCGGGGCATGCTCAGCGAGCGTTACAGTGACGACGAGCGTCGCCATATTTTCAGGCAGTTGACTGCCGCGGAAGGTATAGAGCGGTATCTGCATACGCGCTACGTGGGCCAGAAACGCTTTTCGCTTGAAGGCGGCGACAGCCTGGTGCCGCTGCTCGATGACCTGATTCAGCAGGGTGGTGCCAACGGTATCCAGGAGATCGTGCTCGGCATGGCGCATCGTGGCCGGATCAATGTGCTGGTCAATATCCTGGGCAAGGCACCGCAGGCGTTGTTCTCCGAGTTTGAGGGTGTTTATGATCCGGCGCGGGTAAAGGGCTCCGGTGACGTGAAGTACCACATGGGCTTCTCCTCCGATATCCGGACACCGGGCGGCAACGTGCATGTGGTGCTGTCCTTCAATCCTTCGCACCTTGAAATCGTCAATCCGGTCGTCGAAGGCTCGGTGCGCGCGCGGCAGGAACGCCGCGGCGACGGCGACGGTACGGAAATCCTGCCGGTGCTGCTGCACGGTGATGCTGCATTTGCCGGGCAGGGCGTAGTGGCCGAGACCTTCCAGCTCTCCCAGACGCGTGGTTTCAAGACCGGCGGCACCTTGCATATCGTCTGCAACAACCAGGTCGGTTTTACCATCAGTGATCCGCGCGATGCACGCTCTACAGCCTACTGCAGCGATATCGCGCGCATGATCGAAGCGCCGGTGCTGCACGTGAATGGTGATGACCCGGAGGCGGTGGTGTTCGTCACGCGACTGGCGCTGGAATACCGTCAGACCTTCCACAAGGATGTCGTGATCGATCTGGTCTGCTACCGGCGCCATGGCCACAACGAGGCCGATGAACCGGGCGCTACGCAGCCGATCATGTACCAGACCATCCGCAAGCATCCGACGACACGACAGATCTATGCCCGGAAACTGATGGACCGTGGCGTGCTCGACGCTCCGGAAGCGGAGCGCATCAGCGAGGAGTACCGGGCGCGTGTCGAGGCAGGTCACTCGCTGCCACAGGCTGCGCTCGGCATGCTGGGCAACGAATACACGGTGGACTGGAGTCGCTTTGTCAAAGCTGATTGGGACGAGCCCGCGACGACTGCGCTGAGCCGTGAAGAAGTTTCTGTACTGGGACGCGACATCAATAGCACTCCGCAGCACTTCAGCTTGCATCCGCGCGTCGCCCGGGTGGTCACGGATCGCGAACGCATGGCAGCCGGTGAGTTGCCGATGGACTGGGGTTTTGCAGAGCTGATGGCCTATGGCAGTCTGGTCCGCGCCGGGATCAATGTGCGGCTGACCGGCCAGGACAGCGGTCGCGGAACCTTCTTTCACCGCCACTGTGTGCTGCACGACCAGTTGACCGAGCAGACCTGGACGCCGATCGACAATCTGTCCAGCGGCAAGGATCGCAGCCGCTTTACCGTGACTGACTCGTTGCTGTCCGAGGAGGCGGTACTCGGCTTTGAATATGGCTATTCCAGTACTGATCCGGATGCACTGGTGATCTGGGAGGCGCAGTTCGGCGATTTCTGCAATGGTGCGCAGGTGGTCATCGACCAGTTCATCAGTTCGGGTGAAGCCAAGTGGGGCCGGCTGTGCGGTCTGGTGCTGTTTCTGCCGCACGGACAGGAGGGGCAGGGGCCGGAACACTCGTCGGCACGTCTTGAGCGGTTCCTGCAGTTGTGTGCGGAGCAGAACATGCAGGTGTGCATTCCATCCACGCCGGGCCAGATGTTCCACATGCTGCGCAGGCAGATGCTGCGCGCGCTCCGCAAGCCGTTGATCGTGATGACGCCGAAGAGTCTGCGCGTCACCGATTGTCGAGTTCGCCTCTTGAAGAGCTGATCAGCGGGCGCTTCCAGCCCATCATCGACGAGATCGATCCGCTGGATAAGGCAACTGTGCGCCGTGTCGTGTTCTGCAGCGGCAAGGTGTACTTCGATCTGCTCGAGGCGCGGCGTGCCAGCCACCAGACGGATGTGGCATTGATCCGTATCGAGCAGCTCTACCCATTTCCAAGTATTGAGTATGCAGCGTTGCTGGCTCGTTATCCGCAGGCCCGGGAAATTGTCTGGTGCCAGGAGGAGCCGCAGAATCAGGGCGCCTGGTACCAGATCCGCCATCAGCTGCAGCGGTCGCTGCAGCCAGAGCAGGAGCTTTACTATGCGGGTCGTCCGGGCGCAGCAGCGCCGGCGCCTGGTATTTTCCAGATGCATGTCCAACAGCAGCAGGTGCTGGTGGAAACCGCACCGTCTGCAGATGTGCGCTGACTGACTGAATTGCAGCACGGACCATCACGGGATATTTGTACATGGTGATTGAAGTCAAGGTACCTCGTCTGCCCGAGTCGGTAGCCGACGCCACCCTCGTGACCTGGCACAAGGCGCCAGGTGATACGGTTGAGCGCGATGAGAATCTCGCCGATCTCGAAACGGATAAAGTGGTGCTTGAGGTACCGGCACCGCAACGCGGAATATTGCGTGAGATCCGGATCGATGCGGGCAGTACGGTGACTGGAGGCGAGGTGTTGGCGACCTTTGAAGTGCTGGCCGATGGTGCGCCGACCAGCGCAGCTCCGACAGCCGGGACGATCGCAGTCTCTTCGGCAGCCGGCAAGGAAAAGCCGGGCAGCGCAGCGGTCACGGAGCGGAATGCGGGCAAGACCGGTCCAGCCGTACGCCGACTGGCAGCGGAGCAGGGCATCGATACGACAACACTCAAGGGTAGCGGTCCCCAGGGGCGTATCCAGAAGAGCGATGTCGTAGAACGGCCTGTCGCTGCACGTGTATCTGTGCCGGAACTGGCGACGACGGCCAGCCGGATTGAGCGACGTGTACCGATGACCCGCTTGCGTGCGCGTATCGCGGAACGGCTGGTCACGGCGCAGCAGACGGCCGCGATGCTGACCACCTTCAACGAAGTCGATCTGACTGCGGTGCTGGACCTGCGCAGTCGCTATAAAGAAGCCTTCGAGAAACAGCATGGTGCGCGACTTGGTTTCATGGGCTTCTTCATCAAGGCGGCGATCGAAGCGCTGCGACGCTATCCGGGCGTGAATGCCTCGATCGAAGATCAGGATATCGTTTATCACGACTACTACGATATCGGTGTTGCAGTCTCAACCGACCGAGGTCTGGTCGTGCCGGTGGTACGCGATGCCGATCGTCTCAGCCTGCCGGCCATCGAGATGGCGATTGCCGAGTTTGGCCGCAAGGCGCGCGATGGTGCGCTCGGCATGGATGACCTGGTTGGCGGCACCTTTACGCTGACCAATGGTGGTGTATTCGGCTCGTTGCTGTCGACGCCGATCATCAACCCTCCGCAGAGCGGCATCCTGGGTATGCACAAGATCCAGGAACGACCGATGGTGGTGGACGGGCAGATCGTGGTGCGTCCAATGATGTATATCGCGCTGACCTATGACCATCGCATCGTCGATGGCCGCGAAGCAGTGCAGTTTCTGGTGGCGATGAAGGAAACGCTCGAAGATCCGGCGCGGCTCCTGCTGGGTGTCTGAGGCGAGGAGAGCGAAGGTGAGCAAGTACGACGTGATCGTCATCGGTGGTGGGCCAGCTGGTTACATTACCGCCATCCGCGCAGCCCAGAACGGGCTGCGCGTTGCCTGTATCGATGCCTGGAAAAACCGCGATGGCAAACACGCCTTGGGCGGTACCTGCCTGAATGCCGGTTGTATCCCATCGAAGGCGCTGCTCGAATCTTCTGAGTTGTTTCA
>CAVOQT010000014.1:0-10796 GCA_963698405.1 uncultured Gammaproteobacteria bacterium | reverse complement strand
GCAGCATTCGACCGCTACCAGCAGCAGGATGCATGGACCTGGGAGCATCAGGCCCTGCTGCGCAGCCGGGCGGTGGCTGGCGATGCCGGTGTCAAGACGGCTTTCGAGGCGCTGCGCGTGCATGCGCTGACCAGCTATATCCGGCGTGACAAGCTGGCGACGGAGGTGGCGGAGATGCGCGAGCGCATGCGTAAAGAGCTTTCGCAGGGCACCGACGAGCGCTTCGATATCAAACAGGACCCCGGCGGCGTTGCCGATATCGAATTCCTGGTGCAGTACCTGGTATTGCGTGAGGCGCACCGTTATCCGGATCTCGTGCACTGGTCGGACAATATCCGCCAGCTCGAGGCGCTTGCCGCGCACGATATCCTGTCGCCGGCCGATGCCGAGTCGCTGGCTGATACCTACAGGGAGTATCGGAAGCTCGTCCATCATCGCAATCTGGCCGGCCGATCGGGCCTGGTGCCGTGCGCAGAAGTCGCCGGACTGGTGGGTACAGTCACCCGCCTCTGGCAGTCCGTGTTTTATACTGAGGTCCCGGCAACCGATGGTGATCTCACATGACTGCAAAAGCGGCCAAAGAATCCGCGCTGATACAGCCCAACGCCGAGCATCACTACAATGTGACGGCTGACGATCTGCCGCTGTCCTGCCCGATGCCCGGCATGCACCTGTGGAACTCCCACCCGCGCGTCTATCTGCCGCTGACTCCCGGTGAGCGGGCCAAGTGCCCCTACTGCGGTGCCAGCTATGCGCTGGTGAAATAGTAGCCAGCGATGCTGGTTGTAACCGGCGGCGCCGGCTTCATTGGCAGCAATCTGGTCCGCGCGCTCAATGCCGCCGGGCGCAGCGACATCCTCGTGGTCGACGATCTGCGTGATGCGCACAAGGTTCTGAATCTTTCCGATTGCCGGATTGCAGACTATCTGGACATGCAGGACTTCCTGGCCCGCATCACGGCAGGGCAGGAGCTGGCAGCGAAGATCGAGGGCCTCTTTCATCTGGGTGCCTGTACCGATACCACCGAGTGGGACGGCCTGCTGATGATGCAGGCCAACTACGAGTACTCGAAGCAGGTTCTGCGCTATGCCACGGCGCGCAAGGTGCCGCTGGTCTACGCTTCCTCGGCTTCGGTTTATGGCGCAGGTCGTGACTTCCGCGTCAGTGAGGAGTGCGAGCGGCCGATCAATGTCTATGCCTTCTCCAAGCTGATGTTCGATCGGCACGTCCGGCAGGTCACAGCCACGTTTCGTGCGCCGGTGATCGGTCTGCGTTACTTCAACGTCTACGGTCCGGGCGAAGCGCACAAGGGCGGGATGGCGAGCGTCATCCATCATTTCAACGAGCAGCTGAAGGCCGGTGACGAGGTGCGCTTGTTCACCGGCAGCGACGGCTATGCCGATGGTGGCCAGCTGCGCGACTTCATACATGTAGACGATATCGTTGCGGTGAACATCTGGGCGCTGGAGCGCTGTGGCAAATCAGGCATCTTCAACGTCGGTACCGGCCAGGCGCGCAGTTTCAACGACGTGGCCGGTGCGGTGCTCAAGTGGCATGGCCGGGGCCGCATCAACTACATCCCGTTTCCTGCACATCTGCAGGGCAGCTACCAGAGTTACACGCAGGCGGACCTGTCCGGATTGCTGGCGGCTGGATATTCCGCGTCGTTTATTCCGATAGAAGCGGGCGTGCCGCGTTACCTGGATGCGCTGATCCGGTGCAAGAACCCATCATGATCAATGGGTTATACTGCGCGGATAATTTGAGGAGATCTCCCCCGCTCGCGTGATTCGTCTTGTCGCCCCCATCCTGTCGCTGCTTGCCAGCATTGCGCTACTACTGGCCGGTGGCGGGTTGCTCAGCACCCTGCTGGCGATGCGTGGCGGCGTCGAAGGCTTCAATGAGCTGACCCTGGGCCTGATCATGTCGGGCTATTTCGTCGGCTTTTTTCTCGGCACCTTTGTCGCCCCGGCGTTGATCAGACGCGTTGGCCACATCCGCGCTTTTGCCTTCTATGCTGCGCTGGCTGCCACGACCGTGCTGATTTACCCGCTATGGATCAACCCGGTTGTCTGGACATTATTGCGGGTGCTGACCGGACTGGCCCTGGTGGGCCTGTGTACGGTAATCGAGAGCTGGTTGAACTCGCAGGCATCGCCGGAGCAACGCAGCCGTGTGTTCGCCGTCTATATGGTGGTCAGCTTGCTGGCGCTGGCGGCCGGACAATTGCTGCTGGACCTGCAGCCTCCGCGCAGTTTTGTGCTGTTCAGCGTGGTGGCTATCCTGACCTCCCTTGCGATCTTGCCCATTGCGTCGACACTGCTCCCGCAGCCGGTGTTGGCCGTCGCACCGCGATCGAATATCTGGCAGATCGCCAGAATGGCGCCCAGCGCTGCAATTGGTGCGGTGCTGTCAGGGCTCTGCCTGGGCGCGTTCTGGGGGATGGGTCCCGTGTACGCGCTGGAGTCAGGACTGGACCGGTCGGGTGTCGGCCTGTTCATGAGCATCACGATTTGCGGTGGCGCAGCGCTGCAATTTCCGATCGGCAGCCTGTCTGATCGTGGCGATCGCCGTACGACGCTGACTGTTGTCAGCCTGGCAGCTGCAGCGATCGCACTGCTGGCGGCAGTCCTGTCGCCCGGGCCTGGCGCGTTACTGTTCGGCATGTTCTTCCTGATCGGCGGCCTGACTTTTGCGCTCTATCCATTGTGTGTGGCGCATTTGCTCGATCAGTTACCGACCGATGCACTACTGGCCGGATGCAGTGCCTTGCTGCTGCTGAACGGTATCGGTGCGGCACTTGGTCCGGTCGCAGCAGGATTCCTCATGCAGCGCTTTGGTCCAGACAGCCTGCCTGCGTTTTTTGTCTTCGCCACAGGTCTGCTGGCGGTCATTGCCGGTAGCCGACGGCTGCTGCATATCCGCCAACGTTTCCATCACGCGCGCTTCCATCCCATGTTGCGCTCCACTCCCGCAGCTTTGGAGCTGTTACCGGAAATTCCGGATGCATCTCCTGAAGGATTGAAACCATGAGCGCTACAGCCACACCTCTCTTGCTGGCCACTGATCTTGACGGAACTTTCCTGGCCGGCACGGCCGCCATGCGCAAAAAACTGTACCGCCTGGTTGATGCACACCCGGAAATCAATCTCGTCTGGGTGACTGGTCGAGGTCTGGAAAATGTATTGCCACTGCTATCCGATCCCTCGCTGCCCGATCCGGACTACGTGATCTGTGACGTTGGTGCGACGCTGATCCGGACCTCCGACATGCAGCCGATACAGCCGATGCAATCCGAAATTGAATCCCGCTGGCCCGGCGACCACGCCGTGGCACTGGCCATGTCACGATTCAAGGGGCTGATACGTCAGAATGTTCCGCAGCAGCGACGCTGTTCGTACTGGTGTCATCCAGAGCTCCTGAAAGAACTCCGCAGTGAGATCGAAACCGAAGCGCATCGGCTGGGCTGTGATGTGCTTTATTCGGCGGATCAGTATCTCGATATTTTGCCGCAAGATACCGACAAGGGCAGTACGCTGAGCATGCTGACCCGCCATCTGGGTATCGGGACAGCACAAGTGCTGGTCGCCGGCGACACGCTCAATGACCTGTCCATGTATATGGAAGGCTATCCAGGTGTTTGCGTTGGGGATTCAGAGTCGGCGCTGCTTGCCGCGACAGATGACATGGATAACGTCCTGCATGCGGATGCTGCCGGGTGCGGCGGTATCCTTGAGGCGATCAGTCACTTCGGAATGATCAATTCCGACAAGGTTACTGCAAACAACGCCATCAGTACCGCGTACGGAAAGGCCGAACTGGTGATGGTCTACCATCGGCTGCCTTACGAAGAGCACGTTGTTGACGGCAAGCGGATCCGCAGCCGGCCCGGTTCGCCGAATGGAATCATCCCCAGCCTGTTGAGCTTCTTTGGCGATGGCCATCCGGGATCCTGGGTCGCGTGGACTGTAGAAGACCGCAAGGCCAATACCTTCGAGACGCATACCGCAGTCGATAGCGAGCGTTACCCCAATCTCACAGCGGCACGCATTCCGCTGACCAAGCACGAAGTCGATGTCTTCTACAAACGCTTTTCCAAGGAAGCGTTCTGGCCGGTCATCAATACCTTCTGGGAGCGCGCACGCTTCAATGAAGACGACTGGTTGATCTTCAAAAAGGTTAACCGGCGTTTTGCCGAAGCGGTAGCGGCAGAAGCCGCGCCTGGTGCGGTGATCTGGTTGCATGATTACAACCTGTGGATGGTGCCTTCGGTTTTACGCGAACTGCGGCCGGATCTGAAAATAGCCTTCTTTCACCATACCCATTTCCCGGCCGGTGACATCTTCAACATCATCCCGTGGCGTCGCGAGATCCTCGGCAGCCTGCTGGCCTGCGATTACATCGGCTTTCATATTCCCCGTCATGTGGAGAATTTTGTCGACGCACTGCGCAGCGCGATACCGGTTGATATCGTGTCCAGTACATCCTGTGCGCCGCGCTTCCTGACCTTCGGCTGCGCGGTGGGTGTTGCGACCATGGCGACAGGCATCCGGTATGGCGAGCGTACGGTGCGGCTCGGCGCGCATCCGGTCGGCACCGATGTTGGCCGGATTCGCCAGTGCATGGAGTTGCCAACGGTGCAGAAAGACATTGCGACCATTCGTGCCGAGATCGGCAACAGAAAACTCGTGCTGGCCATCGAGCGCCTCGACTACGGCAAGGGCATCCTGGAAAAGCTGCAGGCTTTTGAAAAGCTGCTGGACTCTGATCCCGCGCTTCCCGGCACCCTGACCCTGATGCTGGTCTGCGTCCCGGCAGCCAGGGAGATGACCGTTTATCGCTCGCTGCAGACGCAGATCGATCAGGCGGTTGGCCGCATCAACGGCCGCTATTCCCGCCTGGACTGGACCCCGGTACGTTTCTTTGCCCGCTCACTGCCCTTCGAGGAAGTGGTTGCGCACTATGCGGCCGCTGACATCATGTGGATTACACCCTTGCGCGATGGCCTCAATCTCGTTGCCAAGGAATTCATCGCCACACACGGTGTGCACGGTTCGAGCGGCGTGCTGGTATTGTCGGAATTTGCCGGGGCGGCGGCAGAATTGAAGGGTGCGCTACTGACCAATCCCCACGATCCCGCCGATCTGGTCGCTACCCTCAGGCTGGCGCTGACCATGACCGAGGGTGAACGCGATAGCCGCCAGCGATCGCTGTTTGAAATCGTGTCTCAATATGACCTGGCGCGCTGGGGACGTGACTTTCTGCAGGCAGTACGCCAGTGACTAATCCAGTGCAGCTACTGTCAGGCTTCTGCGGGCGTTGCCAGATGGATGGTCTGGGTCGGGAAGGCAAACTCGATCCCTGATGCCTGAAATGCGCTGATCAGCTCAAGGTTGATGCGCTGCTGGATGTCCATGAACTTTCCGTAGTCGGGGTCTTTCACGTAATAGACAACCTCGTACTCGAGTGCCGATTCACCGAATTTTGCGAGGTGGGCCCGGTCGAATCGGGTCAGTGGGTCCTGCCCGATAATCCTGCTGACCACGGCCGGAATATCACGCAGCTTGTCCGGCGGCGTGTCGTAGGTGACGCCAAATCCAAACAGCACACGACGCTCGGACATCCGCTTGTAATTGCGGATCCTGCTGTTCAGCAAGTCGCTGTTTGCCAGTACGATGGTTTCACCCGACAGGCTGCGCAGGTGGGTCGTCTTGAGGCCGACCCGTTCTACGGTGCCCGTGAGTTCGCCGACCACGATGAAGTCCCCGATCACCACCGGTTGGTCGAGTGCGATGGCGACCGATGCAAACATGTCACCCAGGGCATTCTGTGCGGCGAGCGCAACCGCTATGCCGCCAATACCGAGACTGGCCACCAGCGTGGTTACATCGAAGCCCAGGTTGTCGAGCAACATCAGTACGACGATCGACCAGAGCGCGACCTGTCCGATGAAGCACAGGATTGAAGTGGTCGTGGCCCCGTTGGCATCCAGGTGGCGGTGCCGGTTGAGATAGCCTGCGAGCAGGCCGCTGATGCCGGCGTGCGCCCATAGCCCGGCTTGAACGATCAGTGCCAGCGTGAAGCCGTGGCTGATCAGCGAGCCGATCCGCTCAGCCAGATCCAGAAACTGCGCCCCGCACAGTACCGCGACAGCTGCGATGAACCAGTAGTGTGTGGCCCGCATTGCTGCGACCAGCGCATCGTCGAGCGTGCCATCGGTCTTCCTGGCAAATGCACTCAGGCGCAGGCGCACGAAGCGGAAGAGCAGGAGGAGTGCGATTACAGTGAGCAGGGCTGCAGCCATTGCGGTAGCCCATTGCAGCAGGGAATTCCCCAATATTTCCAGTGACAGTGTTTGCATGTCGGGTGTGATGATCCTCAAAGCAGGCGATGCTGATGGACAGCAGAAAGCTGTGGCCACCGGCAATCATGGTTAAATGGGAGAGCCGTACCTTAGCGCAATTGACGGCATGAGCCCAAACATGGATTCCAGGATGTTAAATCGCAGAAGTGTACTGATCGGGGCAGCAGCCCTGAGCGCAACAGCCTGTGGAGGGCTCACAACGATGAATACTGAACAGGCGAAGATGAGTGAGCAGGACCTGCGTAACGAAAAGCTGGTGCGGGATTTTTGCCGGGACTGGTCGCTGCGCGACGTCGATGCGCTGCTGCCCTACCTGGCTGAAGACCTGCTGTACCAGATCGCACCTGGTCAGCCGCTGGTCACCAGCCGGGACCAGTTCGCAAAGCAGATGGGGCCATTCCTGAAAAAGCTGGACTCGGTGCGCTGGGACATCCTGCGTTCCTGTGCGGTTGCTCCGCTGGTGCTCAATGAGCGCATCGACTACTTCAATGCACCGCCGGGCGGACTCAGCATGGAGTTTCATATTGCCGGACATTTCCTGATCGCCGATGGCGTCATCAAGGAGTGGAAAGACTGGCCGGTACCCGGCACGAAGCAGAAGGTGGGCAACAGCATCCGCGTGGCCTGAGGCCCGGCCGGGTGATGCCGGCTCTGGTGCTCAGGTGCGGCGCAGGGGCTGCCGCTGTTTGTAGGTCAGTGATTTCCAGGCCCATTCAAATGGCCCGAAGTGATGCCGGGCCAGCCACCAGTTGCTGAAGGCGATCTGTATCAGCCAGATGCCGGCGGCCACCAGATACAGGTAATAGCCGGTGAACTGGCCGTACAACCCGAAGCCCACGGTATAGAACAACAGGCCGCACAGAATCGACTGGCCCAGATAGTTGCTGAGCGCCATGCGGCCCACCGCCGCGATGCGCGTGGCGAGCCAGCTGCGCGGGCAGTTTCGGCAGAACAGCAGGATGAGACCCAGATGGCCCAGTCCGACGGCCATGCGTCTGAAGTCGTAGTGAATCAGGTTGCGCGCTTTAAGGATCGGGTCGAAGTCATTGCCGATCAGTGCAGCGGTTTCCCACGCCGCCAGCGGTAGTCCCATGCCATAGCCGAGTACCACGAGCAGCAAGTAACTGTGCGGCGCCGCGGCCATCGTCAGCACGCCGGAGCGCAGTAGCGCCATGCCGATCAGCATGGCGCCCAGTGAATCCAGCAGCAGTGATTTCAGGCCGACGACGATCAGCAGCACGAGGCTGGTCTGCAGTTTGGCGACGAGGAATTCGCCGAACCCACCGCTACCGGTGATACGGATCAGTTCCCGGGTTTTTGGTGAGTTGAGGTCCGGGTGTGCACGCCCCTCTATCGCTTCCCTGGCCTGCCTGCGTTCAGCCGTTGCCTGGTCCAGGTTTGCTGCCCGTGCCGGGTCGGCCTGCAGCGCGGTGTACTCCGCGCGCAGATCCATGGCTTCCTGCCAGCTCAGTGCACGCAATCCGCCCTGCACCGAGAACACGAGCAGAGCCAGCAGCAACAGGCTGCGTGGCCTGAGATTGCGCAGCGGGTACAGCACGAGACCGCACAGCGCATAGATGAACAGGATATCGGCGGGCCACAGCAGTACGAACAGGTCGAACAGGCCAAACAGCATCAGGAACACCAGACGCCGGTAGTAGATTCGCGCACTGCTGCCGTCTGCTGTGCGTTCATCCAGCCGGTTCACCATCAGCAGCATGCCGGCGCCGAACAGCATGGAGAACAGCGCACGCTGGCTGCCCTCGAACAGCGTATGCATCACCGCCCAGGTTTCAAGCGGTGCACCGCCCCAGTCAGCAGCTGCAATCGGGTAGTCGTAGATCGCCTGCGGCCCGGCAAAGGACCAGATGTTCATCAGCAATATGCCGAGCACGGCGAAGCCCCGCGTTGTATCCAGGGCATGGATGCGGTCGGTGAGCGGCAGTGGGGCTGCCGCGCTCACTATTGATCGGCCATCTGCCGGCGTTTGGCGATGTGTACGGCGGTGGCAATGATCACGATGCTGATGATGGGCTCGCCGATATTGCCGAAAATGCCGCCAGTCTGTGCATATGGCACGGCAAAGAAGGCCATCGCGCCTAAGGAGCCCAGGGTCAGCCACTTCCAGCCGGTCCGGCGCCACAGGAAGATGCCGAACACGATCAGCATATTGGTCAGCGTGATGGCAGGAATCGGCGGAATGGACCGGCCTGCGCCGATCTCGGCATCCGGTCCGCACGCGGTGTACTCGGCGATATGTGTCGTATACCGCAGCGTGTCCGCAAAGCACGAGGGATAAAAGCTGGACTGCGAAAACAGCCACAGGTCGTGGGTGATGAAGTAAACCGCGAGCAGACAGAAGGCAGCCATCACTGATTTCCGCTGAGCCAGGCGAAACCCGGCTTCGCGCGCCATCGCCCCGATGGCGATAAAGGTCATGGGCAGGCTGATGTAGTGGGCAAGAAAGCGCACCGTGTTGAGGTTCATCAGCAGCTCACCCTCGCCAAGCGTGCTGCCGATGCCGATCACCGCATTGTCATACCAGAGCAGCAGCAGCGGCAGTGCCGCAAACAGCAGTCCGTTGGTCCGGTAACGCAGGCAGTGGCGCGCAGCCCAGAGCAGCACGCCGAAGTCGACGATGGCAATGATCAGATAAGCGGCAGAGAGCATATGGATTCATTCCAGCATATTCATGGTGTAACTGGCATCTATAATTCCGCGCCGTGGCCATTTTGCAGCCATGACCTGAACGAGGACGCCTCACGATGCATGCCCGTCCGCGTGCCAGATGGCTGCTGGCACTGTTATTCACGACTGGCGCCACAGGGGCTGCCGATGCCGATATCGTGGTTACCGGCACGCGCCTGCCGATGACCAGTGCCGGCCTGGCGCAGAACGTGAGTGTGATCGAGCAGGCGGAGATCCAGGCCAGCCAGCCATCCGGCGTCGAGGATGTGCTCTCGCGCGTGGCCGGCATCTATGTGGATCAGGCCGGCTCGGCTGGCGGCTTTGTTTCCATGTATTTGCGGGGTGCTGAGAACAGCCATCTGCTGATCCTGCTCGACGGGGTGCGGCTGAATGACCCGACCACCACCCGCGGCAGCACCTATGACCTGTCGGGCATCGACGTCAATCAGATCGAGCGTATCGAAGTGCTGCGCGGCCCGGCGTCTGCCGTCTATGGCGGCGAAGCGCTGGCGGGCGTGGTGCATTTCATCACGCGCCGTGCCGCCGTAAACGGCATCGAGGGCAGCGGCTATGTGGCTGCCGGCGGCGACGATGAACGCAACTACGGGGGCCTGCTCAGCCTCGGCAATGGCAGTCTCGCGGCACAGCTTAATGCGGGACACACCGAGAGCGGCGAAACGGGTGACGATGCCACCTTCGATCTGGATACGGTTTCCGGCTCCCTGCGCCTCGCCGATAACGACCGGTACTCCGGCGGGATCTTTGTCGCGCGTACAGAGCGCGACAGCACGGCCTTTCCCGACGACAGCGGCGGGCCGCGCCTGGCTGTATACCGTGAGCTGACCACAAGGACCTCTACCGACCGGCGCTACGGCGGGGATTTCAGCCTGGGCGAGGTCAGCGAAATCCAGCTGAAGCTCAGCGCCTCCGAGTTCGATCAGCGCGCCATCGATGACAATGCAGTCATCGATGGTGGCGAGCGCTACCCGGTTCCGGCATTCATCAGCGACACGGATTTCCGGCGGCGCGACATGGTGATGGCCCTGACCAAGGGCTTCGGGGCTGCTGCCAGCCTCGTTGCCGGAGCCGAGATCGCCGACGAGGATGGTCAACTCAACAGCGTTGGCGACTTCTTCTCCAGCGGCAGCCTGCAGACACTGGACTTCAGTCTGGATCGCAAGACCACGGCGATATTCCTGGAGGGGCGATTTCGCCTGCTGCCTGAGCTTGCGGCGCAGATCGGAGTGCGCCACGACCAGATCGATGAGGGCGAGAGCAGCGACAGCGAAACCACCCCGCACCTCGGCCTCGTCTGGGAATTGTCGGGCGGCATGACTACGCTGAAGGCCAATCTCAACGAAGGATTCAAGCCGCCGAGCTTCTTTGCACTGGGTTTCCCGATCGGCGGCAACCCCGACCTGAAACCCGAGCGCAGCAAGAATGTGGATCTGATGCTTGTACGGCGTATCGGCGCTGAGGGTTCTGTGGCTCAGCTCAGCGTATTCCGTACCCGCTATGAAGATCTGGTCGACTTCGACAGCGATACCTTCATGAACGTTAACCGCGGCACCATCGTCATACAGGGCATCGAGCCCGAGATTCGACCTGCGAATCGATCAGCGCTGGCATGTACAAGCCAATGCCACGCTGCTGAATATCGACGAGCGCGATGGCCTGCAGCCGTTGCGAAACCGTCCGGAGTGCAAGGCTGCGGCCAGCGTCTCCCATGACTTCGATGGTGGGC
>CAVOQT010000013.1:0-13835 GCA_963698405.1 uncultured Gammaproteobacteria bacterium | reverse complement strand
GTGTGCGCCGAAATCGCTCAGTCCGCGCACAAAACTGCCGAACTGGTGCGCCGCCGTCTGACCCAGCAGGCTACCCAGCGCGGTTTCAATATCCGGCTTCGCCATATGCAGCAGGTCGCGGAACAGGTTGGCGGCATCGGTAGACCCGGCGATGCGGATATCGCCAGCGCGTATCAACGCCTGCGGATCACCGGACAACATACGCAGCATGGCGATTGGCGGGCCGGACAAGCTGGCCGTGGCGGCAGGGGCGTCAGTCGTTGTACCCGGTGAACTCAGCTGAACGATGCCGTCCACGACGACCATCCGCAGGGCGATCGATGTGCCGTCTATATGCACATCGAGTGACTGGCCATCCAGTGCTGCGGCCACTGCCAGTGCATCGGGCGACCGGGTAATGCCGTGGTTGATCAGGCCTTCGAGCGGCCGGAAGGCCAGGGGTGAAAGACGGTCCATGTGATTGCGTGCGCCAGTGTTCAGTAACGGTAGCCGATGTGCAGGGCAACGATGCCGCCGCTGAGGTTGTGGTAATGGACGTCCTCCAGGCCAGCTTCCTGCATCATGCTGCGCAGTGTTTCCTGGTCGGGGTGCATGCGGATCGATTCAGCCAGATAGCGATAGCTCGCCGCATCTTTTGCGATCAGTTCGCCGAGTGCCGGCAGTATCTTGAAGGAATAAAGATCGTAGAGTGGCTCCAGTGCCTTCAGCGCTTTGGAGAATTCAAGCACCATGACACGACCGCCCGGGCGTGTCACGCGCGCCATGGAGCGCAGCGCTGCGGGCTTGTCGGTGCAGTTGCGCAGCCCGAAGCCGATCGTGACGCAGTGAAAAGCCGCATCGCGAAAGGGCAGGCACTCCGCATTGGCTAGCAGTGAATGCGCGTTGCCGACGATGCCGCGGTCGACGAGACGCCGCCGGCCGACTTCGAGCATCTCGCGATTGATGTCCGTGTGCAGCACGAATCCGGTTGGACCGACCTGCTTCGCCATTCCGGCTGACAGGTCGCCGGTGCCGCCCGCGACGTCGAGCGCGCGGTCGCCCGGTCGCAGTCCAGTGCGTCCCAGCGTGAATTGTTTCCACCAGCGGTGCAGGCCGCCTGACATCAGGTCGTTCATGATGTCGTAGTTGGGCGCCACCGAGTCGAACACGGCGCGCACGCGACCGGACTTTTCGGCGGCCGCCACCGTCTCGAAGCCGAAATGGGTTTGTTCCATGCGCCGTACTTCCTGGCCGGTTCTCCGCGGCCTTATTCCCGGGTGCGTATCGTACCTTGCCGGACCCGCTCAAACAGGCATACCGCGGCCGCCGCGGCGATATTCAGCGATTCCGTCGCCCCCGGCATGGGGATGGTGACGATCTCCTTCGCCGCATCGAGCACCGCCCGGGACAGGCCCGCGCCCTCGTTGCCGAATACCAGGCCGATGTTGCCGCACAGATTCGTGTCGTAAATGGACTGCCGCGCGTTGAGGTGGGTGGCGATGATGCGGCCGCTGAAGCTGCGGGCCAGTTCGCCGAGGTCCACCCCGTCGTAGATGTCGAGCAGGAAGTGGGCGCCCATGCCGGCCCTGAGTACGCGCTGTGACCAGGCATCGGTGCAATGTCGCGACAGATACACCTCGCGCAGGCCGGCGGCCGCCGTCGAGCGCAGAATCGAGCCGAGGTTGCCCGGATCCTGTATGTCTTCGAGGATGATGCAGGGGCCGGGTTGTGCAGGAATCGAGCTGCGGACCGGCGCCTGTATGACGGCCAGTATGCCCGTGGGTGTGTCTACGGAAGACAGCCGGGCGAACAGTTTCGCGCTGAACTCAATCGCCTCCAGCGGGGCGAGCGCGGCCAGCAACGCCTGCACCTCGGCCTCGTTGCGCCGCTCCGCGTTGACGATCAATTGCTCGGGTAACCCGCGCTGCTGATGCCAGGCCTCGACCAGATGCACGCCTTCCAGCAGCGCGAGGCCCGACTTGCGACGCTCGCGGCCGGACTGCTGCAGTTTCACAAGGTCGCGAAAACGCGGGTTATCCGCTGAAGTGATCGTCGTCATGCCGGCCTCGGGACAGAGTCGCGTCTATTTGCTGCGCGGTTTCCAGATGATCTCCGTACCGCCGCTGGTCCTGCACAGTACCCGTGACATGACGAACAGCAGATCAGACAGCCGGTTCAGGTAGCGCAGCGCTTCCGGGTTGATGGTCTCTGCCTGCTGCAGGCTCAGCAGTCGCCGTTCGGCCCTGCGGCAGACGGCGCGAGCCAGATGGCAGCTGGCCGCAGCGGGCGTGCCTCCGGGCAGTACGAAATCCTTGAGTGCCGGCAGGTCGGTGTTGAGCGTGTCCAGCAGGGTTTCGAGGCCGGTGGTGTCCTCGGCGAGAATCACGCTGCGACCCGGTACGGCGAGTTCACCACCGAGATCAAACAGCCGGTGCTGTATTGCCCGCAGACTTTCACTGATGGGTGTTGGCAGCTCTGGGCTGGACAGCACCAGGCCGACGCAACAGTTAAGTTCGTCCACAGTGCCGTACGCCTCGACCCGCACGCAGTCCTTGCGGACGCGTTCGCCCGAGGCGAGCCCGGTCGTGCCGTCATCGCCGGTGCGCGTGTAGATCTTTGTCAGACGCTTGCCCATGGTGCCTCCTTTGGCGCGACCGAGTGTAACCGGATGCGCAACCGCCTCCCACATTCAGAAGTCGAAGCGTACGCCGGCGTACGCGCCGATGCCGGGCGTGTTGTAACCGTAGACATCTTCGTAGCTGGTATCGAACAGGTTGTCGATGCGGGTATAGATGCGGGTCGCATCGTTCAGGCGGTATGTCGCGGCAATGCTGACAAGTGTATAGGCGTCCAGTTCCACGACTTCCTTGATGTATGTTGGCGGCCAGTAGTCGTCGTCACGACTGCCGGTATAGCTCAGCGTGGCATTCAGATCCAGGTGTCCGTCCCGGGAGCTCCAGTCGGTACCGAGGCTGCCGGCATGCAGTGGCCGCCGGATCGCGTGCGAGGACTCACCGGTGACCGGATCCTGCCGGGTGGCGTCGGTATAGGTATATGTTGCCGAAATATTCAGACGCGAGGCGAGCGGTACTTTCGCCGTCAGCTCTACGCCCCGGCGCTTGCTGGTGCCGGGCAGGTTGATCGCCGTGGTTTCAAGACTCTCCGGATCAGAGGCGTTGCCATAGATCTCGTCTTCCAGGTCGGCATGAAAATACGTTGCGCCGATATTCACACCGATGCCGGCCAATGCCTGATCGATACCGAGTTCCCAGGCGGTGGAACGTTCCGGCTTGAGGTTCGGGTTGCCGGTGAACTGGCCGGGGAAATAGCCATAACGCTCGATGAAAGTCGGCGCCTTCTGGCCCCGGCCGATCGCCGCGTGCAGACGAGTACCGGTCGTTTCATCCGTCCAGGCCGTGGTGGCCCGGTAGGTGTTGATGTTTTCAAAGCTGCTGTTGTCGTCATGGCGCACGCTCAGCGACAGCGATACCCGCGCCAGCGGGCTGAAGAGACCCTCGGCGACCAGCGCCGTGTTGCGGTCACTCTGGTCCTGATTCGGGTCGCCGTATGGCGACGTGCCACGCTGGCTGAATTCCTCGCGCTCGTGATCCAGCGCGAAGGTCAGCGAGTTTCCCGCTGATTCGGTGCTGGCGGGTGTGAATTGCCAGGTCGACTGATAGTAGACCGCATAACGGTCGGCATCGGTCGAACCGTTGTCGCCGTCCTCGTTCGAGTTGTCCGTATCGCTGCGCGTCCATCCGGCACGCAGGGACTGAGTCCAGCGATCCTCCAGCAGGCGCACCGTGCCTTTGGCGCCGAAGTAGCCCAGCGACATGTCGGTCTCGTCCAGCGTGTCGGCCGGCAGCCCGGTCTGCCAGTCGCTGCTGTCGAATTCCTTGTGGATGTCGGAATATCGGCCATTGAATTCCAGATCGAGATTGTCGGCAGGGCTGGCGGCTATGGACAGGTTGGCTGTGCTGTTCCTGTAGCCATCGTCCTCGCTGCCGGTGCGCGAGCTGTTGGACCCGTCTGAATCGATGCGGGAAACAGACAGCTCGGCGCGTGTGCCCAGCAGTGCGCCGCTGATGCGTGTGCCGGCAGAAAAAGTATCGAAGGCGCCGCCTTCGCCAAAGCCGCTGACGGACAGCTCCTCATCCGGCCGGCGCGTGATGACGTTGATCACACCGGCGAGCGCGTCGCTGCCCCAGAGCCCGCTCTGCGCACCGCGCACGACTTCGATGCGGTCGATGTCCCAAGTGCTCAGGTTCTCAAAGGCAAACTCCGCATTGCCTGCCGGGTCGTTGGCCTCGACGCCATCGATGAGCACCAGTATCTGGTTGGCCTCGGCACCGCGCATGCGGAGCTGCGTCTGCGAGCCGATACTGCCGGACTGGCTGATCGAAACCCCGGGTACCTCGCGCAGCAGGTCGATGGCAAAAGCTGATTCGCTGCGCTCGATCTGCCCGCGGTCGATGACGCTGATGGAGCTGCCGACGGCTGACAGCGGTACCGGTATGCGGGAGGCGGTGACGACGATGCGGTCAGTGGCGTTGGCAGTGGCGGTGACCGTGATGGCGGCGAACAGGCACGAGGCAAAGCTGGCGATACGCACAAAATACTCCCTGCGCGCTCACACCCGAGCGCGATTGCTGTGTACGTCAGGGAGCGGGGGAACAGGCCAGCCGGGCGGCATGAGCCGCTGCTGACATCGTACGGACAGGCCCAGGCAGAGCGCTCAGGAAACGCAGCCGACAGGGCTCGTACCGTCACGCAGTCTCCCTCCGAGACCTGACGATCCGATGACACCTGCTGGCCGGTATACGGGCTCGCGCGGGGGAGGTTCTATAGCAAACCTCCGGGGAGCATCGCCTTCCCATGCAATTGCACAGTGGCTGATGTGATGCGCCCTGATCCTGCGCTTACCGTTGCGGGGGCAGCGGCGGCTTTGCCGGCTCGACATTGTCCGAGCAGACTCACCGCACTTCCCGTTTAACCCTCGGGTTGCAAAACCTTCAGGCACCGGCAGGAACGCGAGCAAGATAAGCGTCAGTGTCGCGGTGGTCAATCCGTATTGTTGCGGGGGTTAGCCGGGCAGAAGAATCGAGCTGCCGTTCGCGCCGTGAAACGGCTGATAGGCGGTGTTGAAGAGGCGTTCCAGGTTGTCTGCCGTGAGTACGGCTGATACGTTGTCAAGCAGCCAGCTGCCGTCGGCAAAAAGCAGCAGTGCCCGGTCTGCATAGCGCATGGCCAGCGCAGAATCGTGCAGGCTCATGAGTATGCCGGCGCCACTGCTCGCCAGATCCCTGAACCGGTTCATCGTTGTGACCTGGTGGCGTGGATCCAGGTGGTTGACGGGCTCATCGAGCAGCAGGATGGCCGGATTCTGAGTCAACAGTCGCGCGATCGCGACGCGGCGGCGCTCGCCGCCCGACAGTGTCGCCACCGCACGGTTGCCAAAGCCGGCGAGTTCCATCGCTGCCATTGCCCGCTCGGCGTATTCGATATCTGTCGCTGATTCGCCGGCCAGCGGACCCAGATGCGGGTGCCGGCCCATCCTTACGGCGTCGTTTACGGTGGCTGGAAAGCTTTCCGCATCATCCTGCAGCAGCAGCCCGAGCTGCTGAGCGATCTGGCGTCGGCTGAGTCTGTTCATGTGCTCCCCGTTCAGCCTTACCGTACCGGTGGTCGGCGGTAGCAGCCCGGCAAGGGTATGCAGGGTCAGGGTTTTGCCCACGCCGTTCGGGCCGAGCACGCAGATCAGCTCACCCTTGCCGATCTCCAGCGCGAGATCACGGACCAGCGGCCGGCCCGCAATGACGATGCCGAGATTGTCGCACTTGAGCATTACCGGTACTTCCAACTGTCCTGAGCGTCGCAGTGCGACTATGACGCAAAAAAAAACCCCGCGTGAAGCGGGGTTGATACGGGTTTTTGTTGTTGTCGCGAATCAGGTCTCAGCGTGTACGTCAGTTTGTTGTGGCTTTATTGTTGTAATTCTTTGGCCGCATTTACTTCTAATTGTCTTTTTTTCTTCTTCTTGTTTGCGTCTTCTGGCTCTGATGTCTGGTTTAAAGATCGCGAGCCCTGGCGTTCATCACGGAAACCTTTCGTATGCGCAGAACAGGTTGAGCAAGTCCTGTGCCGGTGACTGGAAAGCACAGTCAGATCAATCAGATGGAAAATATTTATTGCTTGATCTCAGATCACTAATCGGCAACCTGTAAGAAATATCGACATCGTCTGCACGGACCCAGCACGGGCGTTTTTTGCAAGTTGCTGTATGACGGAGACTTTGTGGCTGCTAACAGTTGTGTGCCTTTCCCAGCGCGTTCCCACACTCCGGCGATAGCCGCCTGATTGGTGATTTTCGACTGGATTGCAGGGCTGCAAGGTGTAAAGGATTCCAACGCCGGTTCAGCTCATTCGCCTGTTATCCGGGCATTGGACCAGTTAGTCTCTGCGGCTGCGCAAAAAGCCCGGATTGCTGGCTATGGACCTCGAAGAATTACGTGATCAGTTGTCGGCGATTGACCGGCAGATTCTGGAATTGGTGGCCGAGCGTCAGCGGTTGTCCGGGGAGATCGGCGCCTGGAAGCGTGCTTCCGGGCGGCCAACGCGGGACTTCGCGCGGGAAAAGCAGGTTCTGGGCAAAGCCAGGTTGGCGGCAACCGGACTGGGTGTGCCCACCGGCTTGGCCGAGGCGCTGTTCAGCCTGCTGATCCAGTCCTCGCTGACCAATCAGGAGCGGGCGCGTGTGCGTGCCGAGGGGCAGGGTTCCGGCAAGCCGGTATTGGTGATCGGTGGCAGCGGGAAGATGGGGCGCTGGTTCAGCGAGTTTCTGCACTCGCAGGGCTTTGATGTCACCGTAGCGGATCCGTCCGGCCCGCTCGCCGGATTCAAACATGCTCCGGACTGGCGAGATACTCCGGACAGCTTTGCGATAACCGTGGTTTCGGCGCCGATCGATCGCATGGCCGATATTCTTGCCGAGCTGGGGACCCGTAAACGCAGCGGCCTGATCTTTGATATCGGTTCGCTGAAATCACCTTTCATTGAGAGGCTGAAAGAGCTGGCTGCGTGTGGCAGCAGGGTTACGTCGATTCACCCGATGTTTGGTCCGGATACTGAACTGCTGTCCGGCCGCCACGTGCTTTTTCTCGATACAGGCTGTCCCGATGCCACCACCGAAGCCGCCCAGCTGTTTGCGTCCACCATGGCGGCCCAGATCCGCATGGACATCGATGAGCATGACCGGCTGATGGCGTACGTGCTGGGCTTGTCCCATGCGCTCAATATCGCTTTCTTTACGGCCCTGGCTGATAGCGGCGAGACGGTGCCAAAGCTTGCTGATATTTCCAGTACGACCTTTGACTCGCAGCTGGAGGTTGCCGGGCGGGTTGCCCAAGAGAGCCCGCAGCTCTATTTTTCGATCCAGTCACAGAATCCCTGGGGACTGGCTGTCGTTGAGGAGCTGCAGGCGGCCGTTGGTCGGATTGCGGCGATCATCCGCAACGGTGATGAAGCTGCTTTCGTACAGCTGATGGAGCAAGGCCGAAACTATCTCGCCAGCCGGCGCTAGGGTGCCGTGGGAGCGGCTTCAGCCGCGATCTCTGGCATCGCGTCGAAGCAGAAACAAAAATGCCGGCACACCGACCGCTGCCGTGATGGCGCCAACCGGAAGCTGCTGAGGTGCTAGCACCGTCCGGGCCAGTGTGTCGGCGACAACCAGCAGCGTGCCGCCGGCCAGGGCCGAGGCGGGGATTACGGTGCGATGATTGTTGCCGCCCGCCAGACGTATGAAATGCGGCACGATCAGGCCCACGAAGCCAACAACCCCGGCAGTCGTGACGGCAACAGCAGTCAGCAACGAACTCAGGGCGTAGATGATCACTCGCGTACGCCTGACTTCCAGGCCCAGCAGGGCCGCCTGAGCATCGCCTGTCCCGAGTACATCGAGGGTTCTGGCCAGCAACATTCCGCCTGCAACACCGATGCCCGCTACCAGCAGGATTGAGCCGGGCTGCTCCACAAACGCGAAATCACCCATCAGCCAGAAGATGATGCCGCGTAATTTTGTATCCGGGCTGATGGCCAGCATCAGGCTGACCACGGCGCTCCAGCCTGCAGCAACAACAATGCCGGTCAGTAGAAGCCGGTTGGCGTTCCATGCGCCTGTGCCGCGCGCCAGGCTGAACACCAGCAGGGTGCTGAAGAGCGCGCCGGCAAAGGCAGCCGCATCGACCATCAGACCGGATGCTCCCAGTAGCATGGCGCCCAGTGCGGTAACCGCTGCGCCACTGGAAGTGCCCAGTACGTAGGGATCAGCCAACGGATTCCGCAGCAATACCTGCATGAGCGCACCGGCCACTGCGAGAGCTGCCCCGGTGCCAAAGGCGGCCAGTGCACGCGGCAGCCGCAGGCGGAGCATCACCTCAAGCGCTTCGGGGGCTGCTTTGCCGGACCACCAGTCCATGAGTGTGCCTGGTCCGGCTGCACTGCTGCCCACGAGCAGCGCCAGCAGCAGTGCGCTGATGCTGAGCGCGCTGAGGATGAGCAACAGTGGGCGTGTCGCCTTCAGCATGATGATCCGGCACTGGGCGTTGGGGGTTTCTGGAGCAGTCGAAGTGTACTTGAACGGGCATCACCGCCGTGACACTGTCGCGACACATGTGGAAGAATCGCCCTACAAGCAGGGATGGTGCCCGTGGATCTGATTGATGGAGAAGGCTTTCGAGCGAACGTTGGCATCATTGTCTGCGATACACGCGGCTCGCTGTTGATCGGTGGGCGTGTCGGCCAGAATTCGTGGCAGTTCCCCCAGGGCGGGATTCAGTCTGGTGAGTCCGTTGAGCAGGCGATGTTTCGTGAGCTCCACGAAGAGATAGGCCTGACGCCACAGGATATCGAGGTACTCGGCTGTACTCGTGACTGGTTGCGTTACCGGCTGCCGGATCAATTCATACGCAAAAACATCCACCCCTTGTGCATTGGTCAGAAACAGCGCTGGTATCTGCTTCGGCTGACGGGGGCTGAAACCGTACTCCGTTTCGACACTACTGCTACGCCGGAATTCGACCGCTGGCGTTGGGCAAGCTACTGGGAACCGGTACGCGAGGTCATCTTTTTCAAACGGCATGTCTACGCCCAGGCTCTGCACGAGCTTGGACCCCTCGTGTTCCCGGCCGGCCTGCCACCCCGGCCTGACTGGTGGCAGCCTGGCTGGGGCGGCGCAGGGCATGACTGATACCGGCGGTCCTGAGGTTCTGGCTGCGGTCGATCTCGGTTCAAACAGCTTCCACATGCTGGTTGCCCGCTTTGATCACGGACAGCTGACGGTCATCGACCGATTGCGGGAAATGGTCCGCTTGGGCGGTGGCCTCGACGAACGCCAGCGCTTGAGTGCGTCCAGCCAAAGCGTGGCGCTGGCATGTCTGCAGCGCTTCGGCGAGCGCCTGCGGGCGGTGAAGGCAGGCAAAGTCCGGGTGGTGGGTACCAATACCCTGCGACATGCCCGCGGTACAGGTCGTTTCCTCCAGCAGGCGGCAAAGGCTCTCGGTCATCCAGTAGAGATAATCTCCGGAATCGAGGAGGCTCGGCTGATCTACCTGGGCGCAAGCCATCACTTGCCGCGTGTCGATGGTCCGCAGTTGGTGGTCGATATTGGTGGTGGCAGTACGGAGATCATCGTTGGCCGCGGGCTTGAGCCACTGGCGATGGAAAGCCTTGCTATCGGTTGCGTCAGTCTGGGCAAGACGGCGTTCCGGGACGGGCGCCTCTCGGTCAAGAGTTTTGCCAAGGCCCGCATCCAGGCGCGACTGGAACTCGAGCCGGTACGCTCCATGTTTCGGCGCTTTGAGCCAGCACAGATTGCAGGAACATCGGGCAGTATTCGTTCCGCACACTCGGTGCTGACCGCACTGGGCCGCACCCCACAGGGCATCAGTGTTGATGGTCTCGAATATCTGATCGATGCGATGATCGGCTTCGGACGGGTAGAAGCGATACGCCTGCCTGAGTTATCTACGGAACGTGCCGAGGTTTTTCCGGCTGGTGTTGCGATTCTCGTTGAGGTAATGCAGGCCATGGCGCTGCCGCGCATGAGCGTGGCTGATGGCGCGTTGCGTGAAGGCATTCTTTACGATCTGGTCGGCCGGCTGACAGACGAGGACTCACGCGTACGCACGGTGCGCGCAATGGCAGCACGCTATCACGTCGATCTTGCACAAGCCGGACGTGTGGCCGCAACAGCCTCGGTGCTGTTTCATCAGGTGTGCGATGACTGGGATCTCGCGAGCGAGCATGAGCAACTGCTGGGTTGGGCTGCACAGCTGCACGAACTGGGTCTGGATATTGCCCATGCTCACTACCATCGACATGGTGCCTATGTGCTGCAAAATGCAGACATGCCCGGGTTTCCGCGCGAGGAGCAACTGCTGCTCGCCTGCCTTGTGCTGGCTCACAGGCGCAGGTTTGAGCGTGCAGGCTTTAATGATCTGCCGCCTGCATGGCAGCGCCCGGCGCTCCGTCTGACATTGCTGTTGCGGCTTGCCGCACTGTTTCACCGCAGTCGGACTGACACGGCCCTTCCGGACCTGCACTTGCGGGTCCATGGGCGATCGATGGAACTGCAGTTGCCCGCTGGCTGGCTGGCGAGCAATCCGCTCACTCTTGCCGATCTTGAGCGTGAGCGGAGTTTTCTTGCTGAAGCTGATTACCGGTTAACGATCCGGCGTCGGAACTGAGATCTTTTCCGCAAGTCGCGTCAGCAGCTGGCTCTGAACCGCGATCAGTTCAGCGTCTGGTGCGGGGCTGGCGTGCTGGTAGCTGCCATTGCCACGCAGCTCCCATGCCTGGCAGTTATCGGAGAGGTTGGCATCCAGGTCGGCCAGGATACGTGCCTTCAGTGCCGGGTCTGATATGGGGAAGCACACTTCAATACGCCTGAAGAAATTGCGATCCATCCAGTCTGCGCTGGAGCAGAAAACCTGTTCGTCGCCATTGGCGTGGAAATAATAGACACGCGAATGTTCCAGGAATCGTCCGACAATTGAACGAACCCTGATGTTGTCTGAAATGCCGGGTATGCCGGGCCGCAGACAGCAGATGCCACGCACGATCAGGTCGATCATGACACCTGCGGATGAGGCCCTGTACAGGGCCTGAATTACTTCTGGCTCAACCAGAGCGTTCATTTTGGCGATGATATGGCCCGCACCTCCCGCCTCGACATTGCGGATCTCGGTGTCGATATGCTCCAGGATGCGTTCATGCAGGTTGAACGGTGCCTGATAGAGGCGCACCAGGGGTGCACGCCTGGTCAGGCTGGTCAGTTGCATAAAGACGTGGTGAACGTCCTGGGCCATGGTCTCATCTGCGGTAAGCAGGCTGTAGTCAGTGTAGAGGCGTGCAGTTGCAGAGTGATAGTTACCGGTACCCAGATGTGCATAGCGCTTCAGTCGGCCGTCTTCCCTGCGTACAACAAGTGCCAGCTTGCAGTGGGTTTTGAAGCCCACCACGCCATAGACAACATGCGCACCGGCTTCCTGGAGCCGGTTCGCGAGCAGGATGTTTGCCGCCTCATCGAAGCGGGCGCGAAGTTCGATGCTTACCGTTATTTCCTTGCCTGCCTGGGCGGCTCTTACCAGCGCATCCACGATTGGTGACTCGGCACCTGTTCGATAGAGGGTCAGCTTGATTGCCAGTACATCGGGGTCTTCAGAAGCCCGGTCAAAAAAATCGATCACCGGGGCGAACGACTCATACGGGTGGTGTAACAGGATGTCGTTGTTGCGGATGGCCGAGAAGATATCGTCTGCGGCAAGCATGGTCTTCTGTAGTCCGGGTGTGAACGGTAAATTCCGGAGGTCGCCGCGACCAGTCAGCTCGTAGACCGCCAGCAGTCGATTCAGGTTGACGGGGCCATCCACCCGATAGAGATCCTGTTCGTCGAGTTCAAACATCTCAAGCAGGAAGTCCACATGCTCCTTGGGGCAATTATGTGCAACTTCCATGCGGACGGCCTGACCATAACGAGTGGCGATCAATTGTCCTTCGAGTACCTGCATGAGGTCCTCGACTTCCTCGCTTTCTACATACAGATCACTGTTGCGGGTTACACGGAACTGGTAGCAGCCCTGGATCTCCATGCCGTTAAAGAGTTCATCGACAAAGGCATGGATTACCGAAGAAAGAAAAACGAAATCATTCGGTCCGGTGTCCGGTAGCGACGGGTCAAGACGAATCAGGCGTGGCAGGGATCGCGGTGCCTGTACGATCGCGCGATGGCATGGGCGGCCAAAGGCATGTGTGCCGCTCAGTCCCACGACAAAGTTCAGGCTCTTGTTGAGAATCCTGGGGAATGGCCGTGCCGGATCAAGTGAGATCGGGCTGAGTACTGGTTCTATTTCACGATGAAAGTGGTTACGTAACCATTCGCGATGTGCTGGCCGCCATCGGGTCCGACGCACAAATCGTATTCCGGCGGTCTCCAGAGCGGGGATCAGCTCCCTGTTGAGCAGACGATATTGTTCGTCGACAAGCTGGTGCGCACGTTGACTGATGTCGTTCAGTGCCTGACTGGTACTCAGCATATCCGGCCCTTGTGGCGGCAGCCCGAGTTCCTGGCGCTGACGCAGGCCGCTGACGCGTATCTCGAAAAACTCGTCCAGGTTTGTAGAGACGATACAAAGAAACTTCAGCCGCTCAAGAAGCGGGATCGTCTGGTCCTTGACCTGATGCAGAACGCGCTGATTGAATTCCAGTGCGCTGAGTTCCCGATTAATAAAGTGCTCGGGCAGTTTGAGGTTTGGCGTGTCCAAGAGATGTAACCCGCAGATCCGGGCAAAACTATAGCAGGGCAACAAAATAGGGGCGTTGCACAGGTCACACTTGTCATAACCTGCAGGTAGCCAAGTTTGGCTAAGGCAGGTGCCCTTGCGGGTGGCTTAGCGGGACGCCGGGCGGTTTGCAGCGACGGCCGTCTGCCGGCTTGAGATGCGGGCAAGAAGCGGCTGTGCCGTGGTCTGGAAAGCCATCAGTTCAGTGCCGCGTAGTGGCTCGGCCGGTGGGAGAATTACGGTCTGCGGGTTCAGGTGAACCCCATTTTTCCGATATTCGTAGTGCAGGTGTGCAGCGGTTGCCAGGCCCGTTGCTCCGACATAGCCGATTACCTCGCCTTGGCGCACCTTCGAGCCATAGCTGCTGGTTCTGGCAAATCGGGAAAGATGTGCATACAGGGTCGTGATATTGCCGCCGTGCTGCAGGATCAGGGTGTTGCCATAGCCGCTCTTCCAGCCGCGGAAGATCACCTTGCCATTGCCTGAGGCCTTCACCGGGGTTCCGGTCTGCGCCGCGTAATCGACGCCTTGGTGGGCACGAATTGTATTCAGGATGGGATGGCGACGGTTCGGGTTGAACTTGGAGCTGATCCGGGCAAATGACACTGGCGCACGAACGAATGCCTTGCGCATCGGCCTGCCATCGGTCGAGTAATAGTCGGCGCGGCCATCAGCTTCTTCAAAGCGGATGGCTGTAAAGCGTCCACCGCGGTTAGTGAACTCGGCGGCCAGAATTTCGCCTTCGCCGAGTTTTTTCCCGTCGCGCCAGAGCTCCTCATAAACGAGGGTAAATTCATCGCCAGTATTGATATCGCGAACAAAATCGATATCCCATGCAAAAATATCGGCCAGCTTCATGACCGACTTTTCCGAGATACGGGCGTCTGCAGCTGCTTCAAAGAGCGAGGTTGAGATACGACCGCCTGCAGTCACAATGCGGCGTTCAAGTGGCAGATTTACCAGTTCGGCGTGAAACGCTTGATCGGTATTGTCGAGTTCAGTATCGGATGTACCGCCCTT
>CAVOQT010000012.1:0-37858 GCA_963698405.1 uncultured Gammaproteobacteria bacterium | reverse complement strand
CCCTCAGGCGCGATATGTGCCTTATCCTGAGGGATTATTGACCCTATCTGTGATGTTGCAGCACTATGTATCCGTAAGCCCCCGTGTTACCTCAACGGGGGCGGGGAGATGTGCAGTGCGAAGCTCTATCCCCAGAAAGTCCGATAACTTCCCAATACGGGATGTTATAGGGCACCTTTGCCGTCCAATTATAGTTCTCTAAGCACCGGCAATGTCAACGCGAATATCCAGTGAGTAGCACCGTTTTATGAACATGAGCTACGACGAACGATGTGGTATCTCGAAGCCAAAACGGATCGATCAAGCAAGCTTGGTTCGACTCCGTTTTGGCTTCAGAGATGCTCCACTCGTTTCGAGAAGCATCCCCTCGATTTCCCGACCGCGTTTTGCCAATCCAGATCCAGGAGGCCACGTCTCCCCAGGTGTCAGAGAACCAATCACTTCAACCGACCGGCTGCGCCGGCGGCTGAGTTCAATCGTTAGCAGGCAGGATCCATGACCAACGCGCAGTGGATTGTCGGTCCTGAGTACGACGCATCCCTGATTGCGAAGCTCGGCTCCGCTCTCCGGGCCTGCCATTACAGCGTCGATTCCAAAACATGGGGGGTTGGCGGCTCTCAGGAGCTATCCACTTGGACTGTTTCTGGACCGAATGGAGTTTTGGTTGTGGAGGCCGAGACGTATATTGGACTCAGCGTAACGGGTGACCCGGGGCTGGTCTCAGAGCTCCAGGACGCCTTCACTTCCGTGGCAGATCGGGGTAGCGCCGTATGACAAACCGTGACCTCATAGCTTTCACATACAGCTTGCCTGCTAACTATGCGCTCCACTCCGGACGCACCTTGTCCGTCACGGCTTTTGCAAGAGCAAAAGCCCCGCCGGCCATCGGCGCGCCGGTGAGCTAAGACGTTATGGGGCAGTGAAACACCAATGGGAAATTTTATGAAGATCATTTGCACGCTGTTTGTTGCGTTGGCGCTCTTAACTAGCGGCTGCACCATCATGGATGGGAACGCCATTGTCACGGGAAATACCAGAGCACCAGTATCTCCTGACGAAGTTCGTTTATACCGGGCAGCCCCTGTCAATTTTGAAGAAATAGCAATCGTTTCTGCGAGCGCAGGACACGATTTTAGAAAAGGCAGCGGCTTAATGAATTCAGCTATAGAACGGCTTAAAGAAGAGGCTGCAAAAGTTGGTGCCAATGGGGTGCTACTTACTGAAATTGACGAGAGAGATGCGCCAAGTGTTACAACCAGTTATGGCTCAGCGAGATCGACAGCTACGGTTACAGGTACTGGCGGTAGCGCACATGGCACAGTCAGCACCACAGGTAATGTCACAAGTGTAAACAGAGGTGACACTTATACAAGAATAAACGGTATTGCCGTTTATGTACCTAAGTAGAGCTTCGGTGGCTTATGCCCCATAACCAGCACAAGCAAGCCACTCCCTTCGGTCGTTGGATGTCCAGCTTCGCTGGCCGCCCCTGTTGTGGGCGTTAGGTGCCACAGGCATGCTTGACCGGATTACCAATGTCCTAGCGCTGTTAATCATCGCAGGTGCAGTCGCCGCTATGGTGATTGCCGCGACCGACGCTTGGGACACTACCCCACTGGATGACTATGAATGGACGCCCCATGATGGCATACGCCCCGCTTACGAAGCTGACAAGATCTTGCGCGCACGGCAGGCAGCCGCAGCTGATGGAAATGATGAGGCTGTCGCCGATCTCGAAAACAGACTTCGCCAGGATTACAGGTCGTCAGCTAGCCCGACTCGGCGGTTCACTTGGACTGAAGTTAAGGCGATCGCAAAATCTTCATCTTTCGTTCTCGCCTGTCTGGTGCTTCCGGTCTTTCTGAACTACATACGTCATGGCCGATTCCGCATCTGGAATCGCGGCCCCTAACTATGCGAGCGTGGAAGCACCGCAAGGCGGCACGCCGCTCGACGCGGACGTTAAGGCCCTAGAGTTACCATGGACAACGAACGCAGCACGCGGGAAGTCATGCTCGCTCTTCGTGAGGACTGCGACCGATGCCACGCCGAGCTTATCGCCGCATTCGATAACGGCGAAGTGTCCGAAGACGGCAGCGTCGAAGCCGACTATGAGTTCCATGCTCGCCAGCTCATTCGGGCTATATTCGCCTATATCGAAGCGGTTACGTTTTCTGTGAAGGTGTGGTCTGCCGGTCGCTGTATGGAGGCAGGCATCGACATTACGCCGCAGGAACGCTACTTCGCAACGGACACCGGGTACGAACTCAATGATAGGGGTGAAGTAGTTCAGACGGCGGCTAGGATCTCGCTAGCTCGAAATATTCGCTTCACATTAGCCATCAATCGGAAAGCGCATCAGGTCGAGCAGCCCTTCGACGCATCAGTCGAATGGTGGAGTTGCCTGAAGAAGGCCATTCTCGTGCGAGATCGGCTCACACATCCCAAGATGTTCGGCGACCTAGACGTTTCGGGCGATGACATAATCAATGCGCTCAAGGCGATGGCCGGCTTCGAGACGGAGATCATGAGCCACAAAGAGAGCGCGGCTTCATTCAAACGCTAAACCGGAAGGGTCACCCGAGATTGCCAGTGCCCAGATTCATCCGTCTTGGCGCGCCATGACTTCAAAGGTCCATACCGGAGACATGGTTTACACCTGTACCGGGGCATCATCAGGCGGCGATCTTCAAGCCAACCGGGATGCCAGCCTTGGCGCAAAGCCCAACCAGATAGTCCAGCGACAGCAATTCAACTTTGCCGCGGGTGATTTCCGATACACGTGGTTGTGCGATGCCCAGGCGCTTCGATGCCTGGGCCTGTGTAAGTCCTTCCCGCTCGATCCATTTGCGCAACGTTTCCGCCAGTTTGGCGCGCAGAAGCATCACTTCGGCTTCGTGGGGCGGGAAGCCAAGGTCCAGGAAGATATTCCCACTCGACTCAGTCACTTTCTTGGTCATGACTTGCTCCTTCTGCAAGTTCGCATGCGGTCCGATAGCGCTGCATTGCCAGTTGCAGGTCTGCGCGGCCTGTCTTTTGCGTCTTCTTTTGAAACGCGTGGAGTACGTACACCGCGTCTGCAAACCGTGCGACGTAGATCACCCGATACGCGCCGGCAGGATCTCGCACGCGAATCTCGCAGACGCCTGGTCCCACGGTGGTCATTGGTTTCCAATTGTCAGGGTTCCGCCCCACTTGGACGGCAAACAACTCGTAACCGGCGCGAGTCCGCGCCGCTTTCGGAAATGCGGCCAAGTCGTCTCTGACACTGCCAACGAAGCGGACCGGCTTCATGCGGAAATCATACGAATATTCGTATAGAAGTCAACCCGGGAATTGGCACCAGATTTTCGATACGGCGACCAATACCGACTCGACTGTCATTGACGTGGATAAATTGAATCGTCAAGCCATCGGCAATGCGTCGACGTACTCGATCATCCGCTGCTGCATCGCCTTGTCGGGCAGGCGACCGGTCGCGCCCCCGATGTTGTCCAGCATGTGATGGGGCTTGCTTGTTGCTGGCGTAATCACCGTAACCGCAGGGTGCGCGGCGACGAACTTCAGGAAGAACTGCGCCCAGGAGGAAGCATCAAATTCCGCCGCCCACTCCGGTATTTTCTTGCCTGCAACACGATTCCAGAGCCTCGTGCGCCCGAACGGAAGATAAGCCAGCACCGCGATGCCCCGTTCCCGGGCCAGCGGCAGGATCATTTTCGCCGACTCGCGATTATCAACCGCATAGTCGACTCCGATGAAATCGAGCGGCTCCTTGCGCATGACTTCCACAAGGTAGTCGTAGCTACCGGCATTCGTCGACGTAGTGCCGATGTAACGCAGCCGGCCCTCTTTCTTCAGTTCCTTCAGTATCTCGATCTGCGTCGGGATGTCCGCGAGGTTATGCACTTGGATCAGGTCGATCGTCCGCGTACCGATGCGTTTGAAAGAAGTTTCGATCTGCGCCCGCGCGGCCTGTGGATCCGCCGAGCCGCCGCCTCTGGAGGCGACATTCACCTTGGTCGCCCAGAAGATGGTGTCCTCCACACCCAGGTCGTTGACGAGTTCGCCGGCTACCTGCTCCGAATCGCCATAGCTCGGGGCCGTATCGAACACTGTTCCACCATTGTCGGTCAGCGTTCGCAACACCTTACGCAAAGCATCGGTATCTCCGCTTCCCGCCAGGCGACTGAACGTCGCGGAACTGCCAAGCCCCATCATCGGCAATTTCTCACCCGACGAAGGAATCGTGCGCTTGATCATTTCCCCCGCCGTGGCTGCCAGGAGCTGTTGCGGATTCAGCCACATGGCAGTGCCGGCGGCACCGGTATATTTGAGCAGGTCACGACGGTTCATGTTCGCTTGCCCTCCTCCTGATCCGGCAGACTTTAGTCGATTGCTGCCGGCCAGTGTCCATCGCGGTCGGCACTTGATATCGAAGTTATCATTTTTCTATAGATGATGGCATCTGAGAAACTGGCAAGGGTCGTTAGCGGACTGAAACGACCGCAATCCAGCGTCAGCTATTCGCTCATGAGGTCAACGAAGCAACAACAGAGGCGTGATCGTGGTGCGAATCATGCTGGTCGTAGTGCTGCCCACCAGAAATTGGCGAATGCGAGAATGACCATAGGCCCCCATCACCAGCAAATCGATGTTGTGTTCAGCCTGATAAGCATGCAGAACAGGCTCAACCTCACCGGCAAGAATGGCGGTATGCGCGCCAAACCCGGCTGCTGCCAACACGCTGCCGGCCGACTCCAGTTGCGCCCGGTTAGTGCGGGTATCCTCGCCCACCATTACCAGGTGGATCGGCAGCCCCCGAAACAACGGGCTGGTTGCCAACATCTCAACGCCTTTTTGGCTGGTGGCACTGCCATCGAAGGCCAGCATCAGGCTCTGTGGCTCTTTGAAGTTGCCCGGTGTGACCAGGATTGGCCGGTGCATGGTGCGGATGACGCTTTCTAAATGACCGCCCACCAGCTGACTGACGCTATCGCTGGTCGCACCCTGCTTGCCTATCACCAGCAGGCGAATGTCGCCTTCGAGCTCGCGCAGGCTTTCCACCAGGTCGCCATGCCGCTGGCGCATCTGCGGCTGGGCAACACCGTCAGCAATGGCGCGAGCTTTAGCGGCGTCCAGCATGAGGCGTCCTTGCTCCAGAGCAATTTTGCCGCGCTGTTCGTCCAGGGAAGCAAGTTCCTGCAGCAGATGTTCACGGCTACCCAGGCCGATGTTGCCACTCAGGTCAGCTTTGGCCGGGTACTGCTGATGATCGAGCACGTGCAGGAAGGTCAGCGGTGCATCCAGTCGTTGACTGGCCCAGGCAGCGTAATCACAAACGGCCAGGGTGGATTGCGAACCGTCGATACAAGCTATGACATGACTCATGGTTGCTCTCCTTCCTTAGTGACCTATCAGTTGCTCGATGGCAGCGGGTTTGTCATGCACCCCGAAGCGGTCAACGATGGTCGCGCTGGCCTCGTTCAGGCCCAGCACTTCGACACCTGCACCCTCACGGCGGAACTTGATCACCACCTTGTCCAGGGCAGCCACGGCGGTAATGTCCCAGAAGTGCGCACGACTCAAGTCGATGGTGACCTTGCGCAAGGCTTCCTTGAAGTCAAAGGCCGCCGTGAACTTGTCCGATGAACTGAAGAACACCTGGCCAATCACCGTGTAGCTGCGCTCGTCACTGGCGTCATTCAGCTCTGAGCTGATGTGCAGGTAATGCCCCACCTTGTTGGCAAAGAACATCGCCGCCAGCAGCACACCGGCCAACACGCCATAAGCCAGGTTGTGGGTAGCCACGACCACCACCACAGTGACAACCATGACGATGTTGGTGGAAAGCGGGAGGTGCTTGAGGTTACGCAGCGAGTCCCAGCTAAACGTGCCGATGGATACCATGATCATCACTGCCACCAGTGCGGCCATTGGAATCTTGCTGACCCAATCACTCAAGAACACCACCATCAGCAGCAACACCACGCCAGCCACCAGGCAGGACAAGCGGGTACGACCGCCAGACTTCACGTTAATCACCGACTGGCCAATCATCGCGCAACCCGCCATGCCACCGAGCAGGCCCGAAGCAATGTTGGCAATACCCTGGCCCTTGCATTCGCGGTTCTTGTCGCTGGTGGTATCGGTCAAGTCATCGACGATGGTGGCCGTCATCATCGATTCCAGCAGGCCAACCACGGCCAATGCTGCCGAGTAGGGGAAAATAATCGCCAGCGTTTCCAGGGTCAGCGGCACTTCCGGCCAGAGGAATACCGGCAGGGTATCCGGCAACTGCCCCATATCGCCGACGGTGCGAATGTCCAGGCCGGAATAGATAGCCACGCCGGTCAGTACCAGAATGCACACCAGCGGCGACGGCAGCAGCTTGCCGAGCTTCGGCACGTAGGGAAACAGGTAAATGATGCCCAGGCCTGCGGCGGTCATGGCGTATACGTGCCAGCTGACATTGGTCAGCTCAGGCAGTTGCGCCATAAAGATCAGGATCGCCAGGGCATTGACGAAGCCGGTCACCACCGAGCGCGAAACGAAGCGCATCAAGGAGCCGAGCTTCAGATAGCCCGCGGCGATCTGCAACACGCCACACAGCAGGGTCGCGGCCAGCAGATATTCCAGCCCGTGGTTCTTCACCAGGGTGACCATCAGCAAGGCCATGGCACCGGTCGCCGCAGAAATCATCCCCGGCCGGCCACCAACAAAGGCAATCACCACAGCGATACAGAAGGAGGCATACAGGCCGACTTTGGGATCGACGCCAGCGATGATGGAGAACGCGATGGCCTCCGGTATCAGTGCAAGCGCAACCACGAGACCCGCGAGCACGTCGCCACGGATATTGGAAAACCAGTTTTGTCTAATTATCTGAAGCATCGAGGGTGTCCAAAGCAAGGCATCGCCCAGCACAGCGGGGTACGACTGAACTCAACATGAGCAGTCGCGCAGGATGATGTGTGTGGGGGGGGAGGTGGTGGGGGCGAAGTCTATAGAAAGTCGCCCTGCAGCGCGACGAGTGACATGGCGGCAGTCGAAGCGGATTCGCTGCACTGCTGCGTACCGCGCTGGCGCCGTGCGCGAACTATCTGCCTGCGCCTCGAATCTGATTCTCCGAATGCTGCGAATCTTATTTCACACCGCGCTTTTTTCAGCCCGGTTGGGAGAATAGTAGTGTCAAGCAGCGCCCCCAACCTGAAGATGTACCGGTCAGAGGCCGGCTTCAACGCGATTATGGGGTGGTATGAGGATGCCGAGGCCAGTATCCCGATCCCGACCGAGAAGATATTTGTAGAGACGCGCTTTGGTCGCACACACATGCTGGCAGCTGGTTCTGCAGACGCCGAACCCGTGTTCCTCATTCCGGGCGTTGCTGGCTGCGCACCGCTCTGGCGTCGACAGATACCCGACCTCGCCAAGCACTTTCGCGTCTATGCCCTCGATATTCCCGGCCAGCCCGGCAGAAGCGATCCGAATCCCCCGTCATTTCTAAACGATGACTACCCGTGCTGGATGCTCGACGTGATGGACGGCCTCAATGTACCCCGCGCCCACATGGCGGGGGTCAGCGTTGGCGCGTGGGTTGCACTGCGCACTGCGATTCTGGCTCCCAACCGCGTATTGTCAGTCGCCCTGCTTGCGCCCACGGGGATTTCCCGCGCACGATTTCCGTGGCGAATCTGGCTGACCCGGGTCATGAAGAAGAGCAAGGATGCCGATGCACTTCAGGATGATCTGACCGCGAGGTCCGTGTCGTCGAAGAGTCCCGGCGGTTCCTTCGGTACATTTGACCGTACGCTGGCGCGCGCCATGGCGCTATGCACCAGGCATTACCGCGTGGACTGGTCACTCGGGATCTATGACGAGATCACCCGCCGGGTCAACATCTGGCAGGGCCTGAAGGTATTGCGCAAGTTCTTCATGTCCGAGCCGTCGTCACTGCTCCGGCAATTTTCCTCAGCTGGCCTGCTCGTCTTCGGCGAGCACGAGGTTCTGTACAACCCCCACAAGGTCGGTGCCAGGGCCTCCCGCCTCATGCCGACACTGCGGGTTGAGGTGGTACCAGGTGCAGGCCATGCCGCTGTCTACGACAAGCCGGAGCGGGTCAACGAGATGCTGATCGGTTTTTTTTCACGCAACACGCGCTCAATTACGACCATGCTCCCGGCATCCTGTAATCTGCGCGGGCATGGCCAAACCACATAAGCGGATATCCCCAAAGCGCGAGGCAGCCAACGAGCAGTTGCTGCAACAGGCGGTCGGCCTTCACCAGCAAGGCCAGCTCGATGAGGCGGAAATCATCTACCGGAAGATCCTGCGCTCGGACCCGCCAAATCACCGGGTACTGAATCTCATCGGACTCGCCGACTTCCAGCGCGGCAATATCGAGGAGGCGATCCGCCACCTCGGCCGTGCTGCAACCCTCGCGCCGAAAGTAGCCAAATACCACTACGATCTCGGCGTCGTCACACAGACCCACGGCGAGATCGAAGCAGCGATACGGCACTATGAAACAGCGGTCATACTGGATGCTGGCAATGCAGCGGCCTGGGAAAACCTGGGCGTCGCCCTCTTCGACCAGAACCGCAATGCCGAATCCATCGCCGCCTTCGAGCATGCACTGGCGCTGAATCCCTCCTCGCTGCTCGCACTCGGCAATCTCGCCACGCTGCGGCGCTGGCAGGGCGATCACGCGGCTGCGCTGGAACTCATCGAGCAGGGACTGGCTCTCGACCCGCTGAACGCCGAACTGCGCATGAAACGCGCCGAGACCTTGCTCGCCACCGGCAATCTGGCCACCGGCTGGGATGACTATGCCTGGCGTTTTGTACATGGCGGCATCTGGGGTGCACAAACCACGGCTTATGTGCCGCTGCCGAAATGGTCCGGCGAACCGCTCGCCAGCCAGCGTGTGCTGTTGCATGCCGAGCAGGGTATCGGCGACGAAGTCATGTTTTCTTCTTGCCTGCGCGACCTGGCGACCACACCGGCACACTTCACTTTGCTCTGCGATCCGCGACTCGTGCCGGTGATGGCGCGATCCTTTCCATTTCTCACTGTCTTGCCGAACTCACCTGGAGCATGGGGTGCAGCCGGAGAAGCGGTGAGCGCTGACTTGAGGATTCCGCTCGGCGACCTGCCGCACGTCTTCCGCAACTCGGTGGCCAGCTTCGCTGCACGAGACGCCTTTCTGCATGCGGACGGTGATGCACGGCAGGCGTGGCGGGCGCGCCTCGATGCACTGGGCGCGGGCTTGAAGATCGGCATCAGCTGGCGCGGTGGCAATACACCGCGCACCCGGCAGGCACGCTCACTGTCGCTGGCAACATTGGCGCCCCTGTTTGCCACGCCTGATATACACCTGATCAGTCTCCAGCATGGTGATTGCTCAGCCGAGATCGCCGCGGCACCAGAAATGATTGGCAATGCTCTGGTTCGCTTCCCGGATATCGATCCGCTGGTCGAGCTCGATGGTCTGTTTGCATTGATGTCCGAACTCGACCTGGTGATTTCGGTAGACAACTCGACCGTGCATTTCGCCGGCGCGCTCGGTGTCGCCACCTGGATGCTGGCCCCTGCCCTGACCGACTGGCGTTGGCCGGCACACGGCGCAGACAGCCGCTGGTACGACAGCGTGCAATTGTTCCGCCAGTCACCAGGCGAGCGCTCCGACTGGGACACCGTCATCGCCGCCGTGTGCGCCGCCTTGAACGATTTCACGCCGCAGCCCCGCCCGCAGGCAGTCGCCACGACCGTCACTGCCGTCCGTGCAGCAGACACGCCGACAATGCCGCGGACACTGCTCATCAATGACACGAGCTACTGGTACCACTGGGGCTGCACCTGCACGAGCCTTGCCATTCGTGAACAGTTGCGAGCACGGGACCGGGCTGTCTGCGGCCTGCCGATCGACCGCCTGGCCGGGTTACAACCTCTGCCCGCATCCAGGGAACAGCTCGACGATGCAGCGTTCTTCGCGCGCTTTCAGCGCGATAACACCGCGCTGTGTGCACTCCTTGCAGACACCGACGAGGTTGTCATCAATGGCGAAGGCTCGCTACATGGAGCGACGCACACATCGCTCAGCCTGCTGTATCTCGCATGGATCGCACGACGGTACTTTGACCGGCCGGTGCGGATCATCAACCACTCCTGCTATCCGACCGGCAGCGCTCGTCTTGTTGGCGGTGCCGTGGAAGATTTTTACCGACAGGTCTACCAGAGCCTCGACGGCGTGGTGGTGCGCGAGCCGGTGAGTGCCGCACTGCTGGAACAGCTTGGCATTCGGGTCACCATCGGTTTTGACTGTCTGCCGCTGTATGTACAGGCGCACGACGCGAGCATCACCCGGAAACCGGACGATCGACTGCTGATCGCCGGTTCAGTAGCTGCAGGACCGGCAACAGTTGCAGCCTGCGCTCAGGTCGCCATCGCTGGACGCAGGGCCGGGCTGCGGCCGGTATTCCTGTTCGGCGCCAATGCCAACCTCGCCGCCGACGATCGCGAGTTTGCACGACACGCTCACACACGCCACTGGCGGCAGCATCGAGCTCTGCCATACGACATCCGAGGCAGAGTGGCTCTCGGCAATTGCCTCCGCAAAGCTGCTGGTCTCGGGGCGCTTCCACTACTCCATTGCTGCAGCCTGCCTGGGCACGCCGTTCATTGCGCTCGACAGCAATACACCGAAGATGGACGGGCTGATGCAGGTACTCGGACTGAGCTGCCGGGCCGACTCGGCATCACCATCGCTGCCAACCGACCTCGTTCGACAGACGATGGCACTGCTGCACGACCCTACACCGGCCCTGATCACGGATACCGTCCGGAGCGAAATGCTGAGTGGGGCTGCGCGTAACGTATCGGCTTGAGTGGGGGATCGCGGCTGAAGCCGCTCCTACGAGCCGCTCCTACGAGGCTATCCAGTCCTTCGCACGACCGAGATCATCCGGAGTGAAGTACTCGATTTCGGTAGCGCGTAGACCGCTGGCGACAAACATCAGCGCCTGATCCCGCCAGTGCTCCTCTCCAACGATGGCCATGCGGGCAATGTCATCGCCATGCTCGACCATGAATGTGATGTCGCCCCAGTCCTTGCTTTTTTCCCAGCCGCCGAAGTCGACCAGCTCAATCAACGCGCGAGGGTTTAGCCCCCCGGCAATCAACTTCTGCGCTTCCTTCTGCATGACAGTCATGTCTGCAAAGCTCATGACGCCAGAGATCTGCACGTGCAGGAAGGCGGCGCTATTCTCGACAAGAGTAAAAGGCATACGATCTCCCGGGCGACGAAGGCTATTTATAGAACTCGACGTAGAAGCGCACATGGTTGATTGGCTCGACCTCGTGCGGCACTGCAGGCTCAATGATGCCGAATATGCCGGGGGACAGCTCGATCTCCTCAACTTGCGGCTCCAGGATGCGATAGCGAAGGCGCCCTTCCACGACGATGATCTTGCCCCAGGTTCCCGCCATGGTGCGATGACCCCTCAGCAGTCCCTTGGGGATCGTGGCGCGCGTGAACTCGGGGGTTTTGTTGTAACTGCTTACGTTGTCCGGAAGGTCTTTCATGGCTTGTCCGTCACCTTTCAGCCAGAGGGATGGTCGCGCTGCAGTATATCCACACGCTCAGGCATCACGCAGCAAGTCAGTCGCAAGTTGCAGTGCCGCAGCATAGTCAGGCGCATACAGTACATCGTTGCCGTCTGCCCCCAAATGCATCCGCGCCAACATTTCAGCAGGCTGGGTCTGGACACCCGAGAGAATAACCCGGGTACCGCTACCACGTGCCTGACGAACGAATTCCTCGACTGCCCGGGCACCGCTGGTATCCAGCAGCGGCACGAGTCGCATGCGCAAGATGACGATACGTGGTCGCTGGCCCACGCGGCGGAGGGTATCCAGCAAATCACCGGCCACGCCGAAGAAGAACGGCCCGTTGATACGGAATACTTCGACGCCCTCAGGCAGTGCCTCGCGCTGATTTTCGTCGTCGTCATCAAGCTCGGTATCCGGCACGATTTGCCGCGCATCCTCGATCTGCACCGACTCGCTCATGCGCATCATGAACAGCAGTGATGCAAGCGTGACGCCCACGCCGATGGCAACAGTCAGATCTACAAACACCGTGAGACCGAAGGTCAGCAGCAAAACCACACGATCACCACCGGGCATACGCAGCAGACTGATAAAGCGCTCGTACTCGCTCATTCCCCATGCGACCACAAACAGGATGGCTGCCAATGCAGCCATCGGTACAAAGGCCATCAGAGGTGTACCAAACAGGACAAACAGCAGCACAAAGGCCGCATGCAGCATGCCGGACACCGGGGTCAGAGCGCCGGCCCTGATGTTGGTTGCGGTACGGGCAATCGCACCGGTGGCAGGCAGTCCGCCAAACAGGGCCGAGGCGACATTTGCCACGCCCTGCCCCACCAGTTCCTGGTTCGAGCGGTGACGATAACCGGTCATTCCGTCGGCCACGACTGCCGAGAGCAGCGCTTCGATGCCGGCCAGGAAGGCGATGATGAAAGCTGACGGCAATACCGCCTGGATCTTCGCCAGGGAAAACTCTGGCAGCGCCGGCAGCGGGAGGCCAGCCGGAATCTCTGGAAAACGCGAACCGATGGTCTCAACCGGCAACCCCAGCAAGGCTACTGCCACTGCGGCAACGACGATCGCAAGCAGAAAGCCTGGAACACGCGGGGCAATCTTGCGCAGCAGGATAATCAGCAGCAATGAACCCGCGCCGACCCCAAGCGCCGTCCAGTTGGCGCCGTGCAGCGCCGACAGATAGACGTTCCATTGCTGTACAAAGTCGGCCGGCACCCGCTCGATCGACAGGCCCAGAAAGTCCCTGATCTGGCTTGAGGCGATGATCACCGCAATCCCGGCGGTAAAACCGACGATGACCGGATGCGGAATGAACTTGATGATCTGCCCCAACTTTGCATAGCCGGCAACGATGAGTATCAGCCCGGCCAGCAGAGTCGCGAGCAGCAAGCCGTCAAAACCGTGCCGTGCAATGACATTGAAGATCACCACAACGAACGCCCCGGTGGGACCACCGACCTGTACGCGTGACCCGCCCAGCGCCGAGATGATGAACCCGGCAATTACGGCCGTGATCAGGCCCTTCTCGGGTGCTGCACCACTGGCAATACCCAGCGCCATCGCCAATGGCAGGGCAACGATCGCGACGGTAAGCCCGGCAATCGCATCACAGCGAAATTTGCCGATGTCGTAGCCTTCACGCAGGACGCTCAGTAATTTGGGCGTAAACCTCGGCTGGCTTGATTGCGCGTGCATTGCCAAAGTGTAAGCGAACAACAGCCGACAGGCTCGCAGGTTTCACCAGACAGCGGCTCTTCAGGGCCGTGGCAGGCGGAGCCACTAGTGGACAGCTGAACGCTTCAGGTTGGCAGCTTCCCAGGCGCGAACATCTACCCGCGCCTTGTTGAACAGGCGCTCGTAGTTGCCCTTGCGGACCTTTTCCCTGGCCTCCGGCGTCAACAACTGCCAGAGCGGATCGTACTGCCGGTACACACGCAGATAAGTGGCCTGGTCAGTTGGTGCCACCTCGTCGGTGCCGAACAGGAAACGATCGGGGAAGCGGTTGATGACATCAGCCGCACGCTGCAGGGACTCGGGTGTTGCGACAACATATTTCGCAAGCTCGCTCCACGAAATATCAAAGTACAAGTGCTGGAAACCGGGCTCGCTGAGTATCTTCTCCACGATTCCCACCTGCTTCACGGGGCGCTGTGCCGATCCCACGCTTGCCTCCGACTGCACCGGATGGACTACCCGCCCCAGCCCGACATGGGCCCAGATAACGGTGGTGTCCGGGTGGCGCAGGAGCAGATCCCGCATCTGCCGCAGATAGACCGGCGCCGTCCCCTCGCCGGCAAAAGGCATATCGATATCATTGTGGATCAGCACAACCAATCCGGACTCCGCAGCAAAACTGAAGATGCGATCCAGTGCCGGGTTGGCAAGGCTGGGCTCGCCACCGGCGACCTTGGCCGAAACGAATTCCTTGTGAATGGTGAACTCACCGATACCGCTGAACACACCGGGAAAGGTCTGCAGCACACGCTTGATGTGATCCACGGCATACATGTCGGCCGGGTTGAAGCCCGTGATCATCGGATCGAAACGCGCCTGCTCCGCGGGCTTCAGGGACTTGTAGGCGGAAGCAATCCAGGCATCGGTGAATGAGTAGTAGTAGAGCGGCGCATCCGACTGCAGGTAGTACGTGGGGGCGAAATCGCCCGAGTTCTCCCAGGACCAGGTCTGCTGCAGCGGGATACCGAACAGCGCCACCCGCCCCACCTTGTCGCCCATGATTTCCAGAAAGCGGTGAATGTCCGTGCCCTGCTGGACGTAATTGGTGAGGTGGAAGTGTGAATCATTGACCTCATAGGTCGGTTCAGCTGCGGGGGCCCGCCCGGCAACCAGCAGCAACGCGATACCAGCCAGCATCGCCGTTACCGGTGAAACTCTCAGCCTTTGGTCCATCGGTTTATATCCTCGCCATCAGCCACAGAAGCGTGAAAAAAAATTGGGCCACCGCGCTTGTTGGACCGATAGGTACAAAAAGCGCGGTGGCCCCTGCTGCAGGCTACTTCAGGCTGGCTGCTACTTGGGATTGGGTCCGAACACGCCCACACCCAGCTCACCGGCGATGTCGCGGATGGCATTCAGCGAACGCACGCTGTTGCCGGCCTCGTTGAGCCGCGGCGAGAAGGCCGCGATGGCAAACCGGCCCGGCACCACGGCGACGATACCGCCGCCGACGCCCGTCTTGGCCGGCAGACCAGCCGTGTACATCCACTCGCCGGACTCATCGTAGAAACCTGCGGTGGCCATCACGGCCAGCAGCTCCGGCACATCTGCGGCCGGCATCACGCGTCTTCTTGGTCAGCGGGTTGACGCCCAGGTTCGCCAGGGTCGCGCCCATGATCGCCAGATCCTTCGTGCTCACGCCGATCGAACACTGGCGGGTATAGACGCGCATGGCCTCCTCGGGATCGCTGTAGAGCCGCTCGTAGTTGTAGAGCAGGTTGGCGATGGCCCGGTTACCGAACGACGTTGTGTACTCGGACTCGTAGACGTCCTCCAGCACCATCAGCGGCTGCGGGCTGCCGGCAAAATCGCTGATGTTCTGCAGGACCTGGTTCCAGCGATCTTCTTCGGAGGTCGCCTGCACAAGGCTCACTGCCGCGATGGCACCTGCATTGACCAGCGGATTGACCGAGCGCTTGTCCTTGTAGGTCTCGATCGCCAGCCGCGAGTTGAACGGCAGGCCGGTCGGCTCCACGCCGATCTTGTCGTCCAGAACCTGCGGGCCCTGCTGCTTCATGACCAGCGCAGCGGTAAACGGCTTGGACACCGACTGGATCGAGAACTTGTAGTCCACGTCGCCGGCGGTGTAGATCTTGCCGTCACGGGTGGCGATCACCACACCGAACAACTCGCTCGGCGTCTTGGTCAGGATCGGAATGTAATCCGCGTTCTTGCCATCCTTGAGGTCCTTGTACTTTGCGTGGGCGGCATTCACGAGCCGCTGAAAGTCCTTTGCCGATGGATCGGCCGGCACCGACGCTCGTGAAGCCGAGCGTGGTGATGGCCAGCATGGCAACCAGTCGCTACTGTCTTTCTCATGTGTATTGCTCCTGACTGGATGTGGCTTACAGAGTGGTGCCGAAGTTGTACTTCAACGAGATCTGCAGACGGGTGTCGTCATTGTCTGCACCACCGAAGTCCTCGCGCTCACCCCACAGCAGTTCGGCACCCACCATCACGTTCTCGACCGGGTAGTACAGCAGGTTCGCCGAGGCGTACTGGCCCTTCTCGAAGGTGTCAGAGGTCTGGCCGTCGGTATTGTCGACTTCGGTGAAGGAGTAGCCGAGGGAACTGCTGAAACTGTCGTTCCACCAGTGATCGTAGTACAGCGAGACGCCGGTCAGTTCGACCGCCTCGACCTGCACGTCCTGGCCACCGAGTCATCCGGCGCAACAGCCCGGTCCGGACCCGCGTCCATGCCACCGTCGTTCATGTAGCTCGCGATGCCCTCGCCATAGACGATGCCGGCGCGGATCGCATCTTTCTCCAGCACCTTGATGACGGTGGTCAGGTTGATGCCCCAGCCGAAGTCGTTATCGTCGTAGATCACCTCAGCCTGGTCGTTCGGACAGTAATCAAGCGCATCGTCATCGGTCTGATCGGTGTCGCAGAGCGCTTCGGCACCGATCCAGCGCGCGATACCGGCGACCTGCACATGACCCCAGTCACCCATCATGCGGTAGTGCGCCGTCAGATCCGGGTATTCCTGGTCGCCCTGGGCGCCGGGGAAATCAGCCAACCTCACGGTACTGGCCGGAGTCGATGTCATTGCCCGGATTCTCGATGGCGATGGCAAAGGTCTGCGTGCCGGAGATCGGCGTCCAGCGAATCTGCGGATTGCGCAGGAAGACCATGCCGGCCGGACCCCAGTAGTCGATCGTGTTGGGGAAGATGTCGCCGTCCATGAACAGGGAGTTGGTCTGACCAGCGAGGAACTGGCCGAACTCGCCATAGGCATGCCGCAGACGAATCGTGGTCTCGCCCGCATCACTGCCGACGCCGAACATGTCGAATTCGAACTTCGTGTTGATGTCGCCCTTTGCGGTCGGCAGCGTGCCCTTGACGCCAAAGCGGCTCTGCTTGACGCTCATCATCGCCTGGCCATCGCCACCGTACTGCTCCTTATCGGTAGGAATACGCGACGGCCGGAGGGTGTCTTCCCAGTCCGGGTTCACACGACCGAAGTCCTGAATGTAGTCGAGCTGTGCAAAGCCGTAGATCTCGAAGGACTTCTCACCTTCGGCGGCCTGCGCGGTTGCGAGCGTCATACCCGCCACCAGGGCCATGCCCATGACCGGAACACGAATAAAGTGACTTCTCATCAGTCTGGTACCCCAATGTAGTGAAGGATTCACGGCGCAACCGGATGGAGCACCGCAGCTCAGCAGATTGATTATGGTACCTGTAAACTTCCGGTCAAGTGGTTTTCTGCAAAGCTATGGCTGTCGCTGAAAGGGTTATCGATGCTGCAAAAGATGGAAGAAGTCTTCGCCTCCCGGGGGCATACACCCAAGGGCCGCAGGGCACTGCGAGCGATCTTCCGGGCCAGCGTGACTGGCATCAGCGAATACGGCGCACAGGCAGTAACCCTGGACAGTATCGCAGCCAATGCCGACCTGACCCAGGCAGCACTTCGCCACTACTTCCCGACCAGGGACGAACTGCTGATGGCGGTATTCTCAGCCGGAACAGTCTGGTTTCGCTCCCAGCTGGAGGACCTGGTAGCTACCAGAAATCACCCCGGCCACCGAGCGGCTCCGCTCATGTATAGGGTGGCACCTGCATTTCATGGAAGCCGTCGACAGCGCCTACTGGCTGGAGGGTTCAGCCTACTGGATTCGCAACGCGCCCAGTCACCATATACGCAACGAATTCTATAGATGGATGGTCGCTGAATACGCCGCCATGATCGCCGAGATTCACCCCGCACTCAGGAAAACGGAACCACGGAACAGGGCGTATGCGGTGGTCAGCCTGGTGCTCGGTGCATGGATCACGCATGGACGGGGAAGCAGCTGGAGCAAACAGTTCAGCGCACAACAGCAACGTGAAGTGCTCATTCAGGCGGCCATGAGTATCGTGAAGGCCTGAGTACGGTGCGGTCGCGCTCAAGCGGCCTCGTCACCAATGCCGGGAGGCAGCTCGAACGGTGTGGCCCCCAGCAGCCGGTCCATCATCAGCATGCCGCCGCCCGGCCGGTCGATCCCGACGGTGGCATGAATGAAGTCGAAAACAGCGTTCGCCTCCGACTCGTCGACGACAACGGTTACGAGCCGCGCCAGTCCGGGCTCGGGCAAGTGGCCATGCCGGGGCCTGGCATCCTGTAGTGCGGCGACGGCACGCACCGGAACCGAATCAGCGCGGTTGATGCCCCGCTCCCGGCGCAAGGCTGTGAGCAGGCGCAGGTCTGTCCCGTCATCAGGCAGAACCGCCTGAATACGCTTGCAGGCGCTGACCGGAAGCACCTGATGGGCTGCGTCCTCAGTCATGGCCGGTGGTTTCCTGGCCGCGCTTTTCGAGGCGCTCGATCGCATCCTGGGGGATATAGGTCGCCACCCTGTCTAGCGGCACCACATAGAGATAGCCGCCGCCGGGCGCATCCAGGCCACCCGCACGATAGACAGCCCCGGCAATCAGTTCCTGATGCTCTGCAGCCACGACGATGCTCACGACTTCTTTTTCGGCCTCCACGGCAATGCCGAGCAGACCCAGCCGTTCGCGTGCACCCGTGCCGCGCGCATGGTGCACGATACCGCCACTGGCACCTGAATCGCGGGCAGCCTTGAGTATGGCGTCGGCGCGGCCCACCGGAACCACGGCCGTGATGAGGACTGCGTCGGTCAGGTAGGTGATGGATTGTCTGCTCATACGATGCCCTCAGCGGTGGCGGTTCGGGAAGCCGGCCTCTGTGCAGCCGCGCGAATCTCCGCATTTGCCCGGTACCGCGACCACAGTCCTGACAGCATGACAGTAATGATCGGACCGACCGAGGCCATGCTGAGAATGCCGAAGCCCTCGACAGCATGAGTGGCGCCGCCAAAGCCCAGCCCCATGGCCAGCACCAGCGGCACGGTAATCGGCCCGGTGGTGACGCCGGCGCTGTCCCAGGCCAGGTTCACGAATTCCTCGGTCGAGAAAACCGTGAGCACCACGGCAAGCAGGTAACCGGGCACGATCAGCCAGATCAGCGGCAAATCGAAGATCAGCTTCGCCAGCCCCAGCGCTATGCCGAAGGCGACGCCGAGCGACACCGCCATGATGAGCGTGCGCTTCTTGAACACGCCGTTGGTCAATTGCTCAGCCGTGATGCCCAGCGCATTCAGCGCCGGTTCGGCCACCGTGGCGCTGAAGCCGAGTACCCAGGCAAACACCAGCGCCAGCGTGAGCCCCACGCCATAACCATAGAGCGGGGAATTCTCGAAGCCGTCGATGGCCATGAAGGCCATCGGGACCAGTCCGCCCGCACTGCTGCCCAGCCTCGACAGGCCGTAGGTGAGCCCCAGGTTGAAGATGCACATGCCGGCGATGGTCAGCGCAATGCCGACCAGGATCTCCCCGCGGTTCGGCAACTTCTCCCTGAGCACGACCGCGAGGATCAGGAACAGGAACACGACCAGCGGCAGGATGGCGCGGATACCAAGCACGACTTCCAGCCCCGGGCTCCGTTCGTACCAGGGCAACACCGTGCTTGCCACCGTTGCATGAGCGGCAGCCTCGATGATCTCGGCTGGCGATATCGTGGAGGCGACAAACAGCAGCAGCAGCAGCACGCCACAGATCGGAAACAGACTGGCCAGGGTAACGATGCCGAAACCAGACAAGCCCGACTCGCCCTTGCCAGCCGCGGCGGCAATCCCGATACCAAGCGACAGCACCAGCGGCACCGTGACCGGCCCGGTCGTTACTGCACCCGTATCCCAGGCGAGTCCCAGCGCCTTGACCAGCTCCGGGTCACTGGCCACATAAAGGCTCAGCCCGATCACCGGGAGCAGCGTCATATAGATGAGCGGCTTGAGACTCCAGCCGTACAGAAATCGCAGTGTGCCGACGACTGCCGCAAGACCTACGCTCGCGCCGACTACCAGCACCAGCACATCCGACCAGTCGTTCAGCAAGGCATACAGATAAGGTGCACGTTCAACGACCACGTTCTGGCCGGCGGCTTTCAGTGCACTGATCGCCGGCTCGGCAAAAGTGACGCCCACACCCAGCAGCAGGGTAATGATCAGCACCACAGGCAGCGGCGACTTGCGCGGCAGGGTTGAGCCCATGATGGTGCCAAACGGCATCAGCCCGAGCTTGAGCCCCTCCATGAACAAGCATCAGACCGACGATCGCCGCGAACAGGCCGGCGGTCACGATCCACGAATCGTCCATCCGTTGCCGCAGGATCAGGAGCTGGAACAACACGAGATAAGCGGCGAGTGGCACCACCGCATTGAACTGCTCCCTGAACCGCACCGAGATATAGGGCCGCAGCAACTGCAGCCCTTCGCGTGGTGCCAGTTGCGTCACTACGCTCGGGATGCGGACGATCCTGCCACTCGCATCCCGCTCAGGCTCGGGGTAGAGCTTTGCGAGATTCAGTTCACCCGACGCGACGAAACCCATCTCGTCATCATTGACCTCGTTGTTGCGCAGGGTCAAACCCATCGGCAGCCGGGTGCTGCGCACTATCACAACACCGGCCCTGGCTGCCTTCTTTGCTGCTTCCAGCGCTCCAGTGGTCATGTTGCCATCACCAACACCGGCCACGACGATGCCTTTGGCACCATTGCGTACTGCGGCGTCGATCAGGTCCGGGCTCATGTTGGCATGGGCGTAGATGATGTCCACACGGGGCAGCTTGTCGAGGCCATCGACGGAAAACTCCGAGGCAGGGCCAAGCTTGCTATCCATCGGCTGGAACCACTCGACCGTGCCCGTGTGCACGACGCCGGCCGGCCCACGGTTCAGGCTCCTGAAGGTCTGCACACTGGTTGTATCAGTCTTGACGACGTTGCGGGCATAGTGGAACTCGTCGTTGAGAGCGACCAGCGTGCCCCGCCCCTTCGCCCTGGGGCTGACCGCCACGGCCACGCCGTTGTATATGTTGCCCGGACCATCTGCACTGGTGGCCGTAGCGGGCCGCATCGAGCCAACCATCACCACCGGCTTGTCGCTCTTGGTCACCAGGCTCAGGAAATAGCTGGTCTCCTCCAGCGTGTCTGTACCGTGCGTGATCAGCACCGCATCGGTATCGGCCGACGCGAGAACCGCATTGAGCCGCTTGGCCAGCGTCAGCCAGACCTCGTCGTTCATGTCCTGGCTGCCGATATTGGCAACCTGCTCGCCGCTGATCAGGGCAAGCTTGCCCAGGTTCGGCACCGCGTTGATCAGCGTATTGACGTCATAGGCACCGGACTTGTAACCGTAGTCCGTCGCGCTCGCCTGGGCGCCGGCAATGGTGCCGCCGGTAGCCAGCACGCGCACGCGGGGCAGTGCTGTTGCGGTCTCTGCAAAAGCACTGCCGGCGGTGGCCAATGCGGTTACCAGGCCGAGGGTCAATACTGCAATTCTCGTGGTCGTGTTCATGGCAGATGCTGCGACTTCTCACTGGTCACTCTCCCGTATTGGAGGCCAACTGGCCTGCTGTATGGAATCAAATAGTCAGTCAGGCCTTGCGCGCCCGGGCTTTGCTGGTTTTTGCAGCCCTGGCCTTTCAGCCTTGGCCTTGTTTTCTGCCTTCTGGTCTTTGCTGCCTTCGGCGCTCTCACCGTCTTCGCCTTGCGCTGCTTCGGCAACGCAGCTTTTGAAGCCTCATAGGCTTGCACATAGCCGCGTGCGATGGCGCGTACTGCGCGACCGATATCATCATAGACATGATCGTCAAGGTTGGCGAAGGAGACCCGCACTGACCAGTCGGGAGCCTCGAAACCACCGCCGTTCAGCAACACGATGCCGTAGTCCTCGGCAAGCCGGAACACGATGTCCAGCGGGTGGATATTCTCCCTGATCCACGCAACGCAATCCGTCCACGTACTTCTTCAGCCAGAACTCCAGGTCGATCACGCCGTAGTACCAGTCGAACTGCGGCGTCGCCTCGACCTTGATTGGCGCTGGGATTACCGGGGTTGCAGAGAAAAAAGGCCTTGACCTTCGGATCCAGCAGCTTCTTCAGTTCCTTTTCGGTGAACTGCCAGCGTTCCTCCTGCCGCGCCTGGATATTGACGATCTTCAGGTCGTAGTCCTCGAGATGCGGCATCTCCAGGTAGGGCGTGAAGATCGGCGTGCCCAGCGCGATCGTGTCGCCGGCGCTTGAGCAGACCGATTGGTCTTCATGGCCTTGAAGATGTAGCACATGGCGGCCGTGCCGCCTTCGACCGCGTAGAGGTGGAACGTGCCCTTGGGGCGCGGCTCGCCGCACATCGCCCACTGCAGGTATTCGCGAACGATCTGCTCGTTGTGTACGAGCATCCGGTCAGGCACCGGGTAGTTGTCGCCGATGATCGAGTCGACGAGTTCGTGGACGAAGGAGTCTGCGTCGAAGCCGAACTTCTTTGACGGTCCACGGAACCATTGCTGCCAGCACCGCAGCGCCCGGCATGTCCGCATGCTTCGCCAGCCAGTCACTCGAGGCGTGAAGCGACCCCTTCCTTCTTCGGCATGCCGCCGACGCCAGGAGGCAGGTCGAGCACGCGCTTGCTCTCGACGATGGCGAACTGGCCCAGCAGAAAGAATGCCTCGCGCGGCTCCGTCGCAATCCAGTTGGGGTTGCCGCGGCCCGGCATTCAGATAGCTGGCTGGCAGCTGCCTGGGCTGATGCCGTTGCGAGCTTGGCCAGATCGTTCTTGATCTCGAACGGCCCGAGCGCTTCGTATCTTCGTCAGCCTTACCTTGTCCATCTTGCTTCTCCGGACATGATGCCTAGGTGTACGAAAGGTGTCCTACTCACCATGAAACGGAAAGCGATTGGCTCCCCGGATCAGGTCATCAGCAGAACGACAGCCACGCCCCACACGGTCAGCAGCGTATTGCCGACTGCGTAGGTAACCGTGTAACCGAGGGCAGGCACCCTGCTCTTGGCCTCCTCCTCGATGGCGCCCAGCGCTGCCGTGGTCGTGCGGGCACCCGCACAGGCGCCGAGAATGATCGGTGCCTTCATGCGGAATATGTACTTGCCGGCCAATAACCCGATCACCAACGGTACGGTGGTGACAACGATGCCGGCCAGGAAGAGTTCAAGCCCCTGGGCCTTGAGACCGGCCACGAAGCCCGGCCCCGCCGATGATACCGACCGCAGCAATGAAGGTATTCAGACCGATATTGTTGAACACCCAGAGTGCCGGCGCCGGAATGCGCCCGAAAGTCCGGTTCACCGAGCGCAGCCAGCCGCAGACCAGGCCCGCGATCAGCGCGCCGCCACTGGTGCTGAGACTCAGCGGAACACCACCCACATGGAAGGTCACAGCGCCGATCAGTGCACCGATGACAATGCCGGCACCCATCACCACCATATCCGTCTGCTCGGTGTCCCGGTCCGCATAGCCAATCAGGGGCGCAGCGCGCTCCACATCCCGCTTGGCACCGACCAGCGTCATCACATCGCCGCGGTCTATACGCAGGCCGGCGGTAACCGGCAACTCCACGCCCGTACGCACAACCTTGCGGACGAATACACCACGCGCGCCTTCGTTCAGGTCCGTGGTGGCGATCTCCAGCAGTGTCTTGGCGGCAATCCTCTTGCTGGTGACGACGACATCGAGAATCGTGAGTTCCAGATCGAGGACTTCCGGATCATCAACTTCAGTACCGATCTCTGCAGCACGGTCAAGCACGAATTCCCGCCGCCCGGCAATCGCGAGTACGGCATCAGCACTGATGATCGTGTCTGGCATCGCGTCGATGATCTGGCCGTCCTGACGCAGACGCTGCACAAACACGCGGGCTTCGCCAAAGCTGGCCTCAAAATCACTGACAGTCCTGCCGACCCAGGCCGGTGTCGTGCAGACGGTAAGCGCGCAGCACGAACTTTGTATAGCCGGACAGGCGGTCATCACTGCCGGACAAGGCACCGCCCATCTCCGCTTCGTATTTACGGCATTCCTCGACGATATTCACGCGCAGGATTTTCGGGCCAAGGCTGGCGAGAATCCAGGCAGAGCCGGCGGTACCGAACAGGTAGGTAACCGCATAGGCCACCGGCATGGCATTCAGCATCGCCTGCTTCTGCTCGTCCGCCATGCCCAGCTGGTTGATGCTGTCGGTGGCCACGCCAAGCACCGCAGAAATCGTGCTGGCACCGGACAGCAGTCCGGCCGTACCGCCAGCGTCGTAGCCGAGGAACTTGCCGGCCACGACTGCAGTGACGAGTACCGCAACGCACTGCAGGAGGGCGAACAGCACCTGCTGGATGCCGTCGCCCTTGAGGCCGCGGAAGAACTGCGGGCCGACACCATAGCCGACGGCAAACAGGAACATCAGAAAGAAGGTGGACTTCACGTTGCCCGAGATGCTGATGCCCAGCTGCCCCACCAGCACGCCCGCAAGCAGCGTGCAGGTGACCACACCCAGACTGAAAGAACCAATCCTGAACTTGCCGCCCCAGAAACCGAGGCCCAGGGTCAGGAAGATGGCGATTTCCGGATAGGCACGTAATGTGTCGGCCAGCCACTGAAACATCAGCGATGTCTCCCGGTGTATGTTGAGGTGTTAGCGGCCCGAACGACGCTTCCGCCCGGGCAGCGCGGCCGGCAGCAGGATGCGCAGCCCACGCGCTGCGTGGTAGCCGTGGATCTCCTTCACATCGAGCTTGCGCATGAACTCGATGGTGTCCGTCGTAACCACCTGCCCCGGAACCATGATCGGGAAACCTGGCGGATACGGGATCACGAAATCGGCGGCTATGACTTCCGGGCCCTTCTTCAGGCGCTGATCCATCTCGCGGGAATTGACCGGCAGATACTCGCAGTTTTCCTGGCGGTAGGAAGCAAAGAACGCCTCGCGCATATGCCCTTCCGCGGTGGCGCTCTTCGGGTCGTCGCGAAAGCTGGCCTGAAAGCGGCTGAAGTTCGGCAGGTCCGGCACATCTTCCATCAGTGACTTGATGCGCGCGGCAAAGTCCTGGCGGGCCGTTTCGCCGCCACGCTGCAGATCGTCTTCAACCTGCCGCGAGATATCTGCCAGCACCTTGACGATGTGGGCCACATCACTGCGGGTGTTGTTGATATTCGTCTGCAGCAGGATGCTGTTGCGCGAAGTCTTGTTGATCTGGATGTCGTAGCGATCGGCCAGCAAGCCCTTGAAGGCGGTGCCATCGTAGCCCGCGGTACCGCAGATCAGGGTGAGCCGGGTCGGGTCCAGTGCGAACTCGTCGTGAGTCCAGGCATCGGCCATCTGCTGCCAGTTGCCGTGCGGCGGGCCATAGTCGGCGATGCCCGACTGCCGATGCTCCGCCGGCACCATTTCGGCCGGGGTCAGGATGTGGAAGTATTTCGAGATCAGCGGATGTGAATTGACGTGCCGGCGGATACGCAGGGCCATATCCGTCGCCCGCATGACCAGACCATAGCCCTCCAGCTCCATCTGCCGGCGCGCAACATCCAGCGAGGCGATGATCTGCAGGTTGGGCGAGGTCGAAGTGTGGGTGAAGTAGGCCTCTTCGAAAGCCGCATGCACCACTTCGAAATCCTGATCGTGGACCAGAATCATGGAACCCTGGCGCAACGCCGACATGGACTTGTGGGTGGACTGGGTTGCATAGGCACGGATACGCACCTGATCCGGATCCGGCAGCAGGTGCATGTCGAGCAGCCGTGGATCCGCCGGGTCCATCTTGCTCACCTCGGCGTGGTGCGCGGCATAGGCTGCCCTGTAGGCCTCGCTCTGGTACTTGTCCGTAAGCGCCGCAGCAGCAGCCATACCCGTCCGGCGCCGATGGAAGGGCGAGAACCGCGCAAAACCGAACCATGCCTCATCCCAGAGGAAAACCAGATCCGGCTTGATCGCGAGACACTCTTCCATGACCCGCTGCGGGTTGTACATGTGCCCGTCGAAGGTGCAGTTGGTGAGATCGACCAGCCGCGCATGCTCAAGCTTGCCCTCGGCCCTGAGATCCAGCAGCGCCTTCTTGATCGTGCGCAATGGAACCGCGCCATACATCGAGTAGGCCGTCATCGGGTAGGCATCCAGATACAGCGGCTGGGCACCCGACAACACCATCGCGTAGTGGTGCGACTTGTGGCAATTGCGATCGATCAGCACGATGTCGCCAGGCGCGAGCAGCGCCTGCAGCACGATCTTGTTGGACGTCGAAGTGCCGTTGGTGACGAAGTAGGCGCGGTCCGCACCAAAGGCTCGCGCCGCGAGTTCCTGGGACTTCTTGATGTTGCCGGTGGGCTCGAGCAGGCTGTCGAGACCGCCGGTGGTGGCAGAGGACTCGGCCAGGAACAGGTTGAGGCCATAGAAATGGCCCATGTCCCGTATCCACTGCGAGCGGAAAATCGACTTGCCGCGTGCCACCGGCAAGGCATGAAAGGTGCCCACCGGCTTCTTGCTGTAGCGTTTCAGGTTGCTGAAGTACGGGGTGTCGTAGCGGGCGTTCACGCCATCCAGCAGTGACAGGTGGAGCTCCATCAGTTCTTCGACGCCGTAGAACACCCGGCGCAGGCAGGCAGCCTCGGCTCGCCCGGCGACGGTTTCGGCACCGCGCTCGGTGAGCAGATAGACATCCAGCTCCGGCCGCAACGCCTTGACCGTCTGGGCCAGCTTGAGGCCGTAATCGCGAACCTCGACGCTGGCCGGATCGAAGGGGATGGAGCGGGCCAGTGCATCGCGCAGGCCGGGCAGTTCGTGCCGGGACCGGAAGGTAAAACCGTCACCGATCACTACGGCCTGCAGATCCGGGTTGGCCAGGATGGCGAGAACCGCATCCTCGAAACTGCCCACCTGCAGCAGTTCGTATAGAAAAGCATCGTCGGGGCGGCGCAGACGCCGGATGTCATGGCGCGCCTGTTCGTAAACTGCAGGCTCGGTTGCAGTGACACTGAGGACCTCGAAGTAGGGCCGGTGGCTGTCGAGCTGCTCGGAAGTCGGCGGCAGGAAGTCGAGTACACCGACGTCCGCGTCTTCGCCGGGCTCCCACATGCCCGTGTCGTGACGGTAGGCACCGGATGACAGCCCCTGGCTTATCCGCTGCGCGAGGTGCGCGAAGGCACCGGCATCGGAACTCTCCAGCTGCTCAAGCAGGGCGCGCCGGAGCCGCAAACCGGGAAATGCAAAAAAATCTTCCAGCGGCGAAAGCTCCTCGAGCACATGGGCAGCATCGTCGCGAAGCCTCGTCGATGTCGCATCACCGCGACGGACTGCCGCCTTCCAGGCGCGCCCGACGATGGCCAGTTCCGCCCAGCGATCGTGCCGTGCATCAGGGATCGAGAAGTTGTCGCGCAACGAGTTTGATCCGGCATCCGGGGATGCTTCAGCCATGGCGGTTGATCCTTGATGGTGCGAGTGGATACAGACAGTTAGCCCTTGATCATGATCGTCTAAAAACCTCTGATCAAGCGGTTTTCCGGATCAGCCCCGGATGGTTTCAGGCAAACATGATCAGCGTACCGGCCACGGTCAGGATCACATTGGCAAAGGCATAGGTGCCCGTGTAGCCGAGCGAGGGTATGGCGCTTTTGGCCTCTGCATTTACAAGACTGATGGCAGCCGCACTGGTCATGGCACCGGTGAGCGCCCCGATGAGCAGCACCGGGTGCAGGCCCAGCACCTTGCGGCCGAAGGCATAGCCGAGCAGCATCGGTGACGCAACGACGAAGATGGCGGCCAGAATCAGCGCAGGGCCTGCTTGCGCAAAGGTCTCGACGATCGTCCCGCCGGCCTGCAAGCCGACGCCGACGATGAAGATCATCAGGCCGAACTCCATCAGGATCCAGCGTGCGGCCTCGGGAAACTTGCCGACGGTCGGCCGGGTGGCGTTGAGCCAGCCGACCAGGATTCCGGAAGCCAGCAGGCCGCCCGCCATGCCGAGCCCGATCGGTACTCCGCCCACATTGATGGCGAGTACGCCGACAGCGGCACCAAGAGCGATACCGAAGGCAAAGGTCGTCATGTCGGTTTGTGCGACATCCGACTCGACCGGACCAAGGATATCGCCCAGACCCGGCACACTCGACCTGGGCCCGACCACTGTCAGCACGTCACTGCGCTGCAACTTCAGTCGCCCGCCCAGCGGGAGCAGCAAGCCGTCGCGGCGCACCTCGGTAACCACCAGTCCGTAGCGGCGCGCGAGGTCCAGTTCCAGCAGCGTCTTGCCGACGGCATCCCGGCGGGCAATGACCACATGTACATATGAGGCGGTCAGGTCGATCTCCGGTGATACCGGGACTTCTTCTCCGAGGCTCTTGATCCCGCCCCTGAAGAAATTTGCATCGCCATAGGCATGGATCTCGTCGCCGAGCTGCAGGTGATCGTCGTCACTGAGCCGGATCCACTCACCCTTGCGCAACAGTTTTGCCACCGACAAGGCATCCCACATGCGGGTGCGAATTTCGCCTACCGTGAGCTTGCAGGCCTCCGGGTCCGTGACGCGATAGGCACGGGCCTGCAACTGGCCGCCGCGCTGCTCCTTCTCGGCTTCTTCCATCTTGGCCGCCTCAGCAGCCAGGTCGACGCCGACCAGTCGCGGCAGCAACCGGACCGTGGCGATGATGCCGAGCAGACCGACGACATAGGTGATCGCGTAACTCGACGCAATGGTAGCCAGCACGCTGTCTGCCGTGGCACCGTCGGGTAACGCGACGATACCGGAGCGCACCGCCTCCTGGGCGGCTGCAAGGGTGGGTGTTGTGGTCATTGCGCCGGCAAGCAACCCCGCCTTGCCACCGAAAGGCAGGTTCAGCAGTTGCCCTGCGACGACTGAGATCACCACGCCGGTTGCACCCACGAACAGGGCCAGCAGCAGGTATTGCAGCCCCTGGGTTCTCAGTACCTCGAAAAATCGCGGACCTGCCTGGTAGCCAACGGCAAAGATGAACAGAGCAAAACCGACCGACTGCGCACCCGGGTTGATCTTGAAACCGTACTGCCCGAGTACCAGCGACACGAGCAGCGCGCCAGCTACCGGGCCAAGTGAAATCGAAGCGATCCGGACGCGTCCTGTCAGGTATCCGCACCCGAGGACCACGAACAAGGTAAATACGGGATTGCTTCGCAAGAAGTCGAGCATCTGGGATCCTGCTTGCACCATCAACTCCTCAATTCAGACTCGGGGAGAACGCACCGCAACTGCGGCAGGCATCCAGGATCGTTCCATCGCACCGGTTTCGGAACGCTTGCTGATTATGAGTACGCCAACAACTTCTGTTCAAGTGGTTTTCCGGAAGTACCCCTGAAGCATAAAAAACTACCGGTTGACACGCTATCCGGCAACGAACAAGCTACTTCCCGAATGTATGAACGGGCAGCCGGACAGGGCTCCCGACCTCACCGAAACCGGCGGCTGACAGACATGTTTTCCATGCAACAGCATCGTTTCCCTTTGGCAGCAAGGCTGGCAACTGCAGCCGCAGCTTTGCTTTTTGCCGGATCGGCCCACGCATCACTGTTCAAGGGCGAGGCGCTGGACACGGCCGCCAATGTGATTGCGATAGTGGTGCTTGTTTTCGTACCGGTCGTTCTCGTCGTCGGCTTCTGGCTGGTACACATCATTCCGGAAAAGGTTGCCGAAGAACGGCACCACCCGCAGAAGGACGCCATCAAGGTTCTCTGTCTGCTGTCGCTGGTCTTCGGCGGCATGCTGTGGCCGCTGGCATGGATATTCGCCTATACCAAGCCCACGCTCTACAAGATGGCCTACGGGCGTGACAAGCACGACGACTACTACAAGGAACTGGCCGAACAGGATCCGGCCAACGCCGGTGAACTCAGTGAAGACCTCGGCAGGCTGCGTGCCGAGATCGACTCGCTGGCGAGCCGCGGCAAACTGCCCGAGGAGCTTGGCGACCTGCGCGAACGTCTGATCGCCCTTCAGTCGCAGGTGGTGACGCCTGCCGGGCGAGCCCAGGGTCCGGAGGGAGCCGGCTGATGGAACTTCTGCTACTTGGTATCTATTCGTTCTTTGTCTGGCTGATCTTCATCAAGTTCAAGTGGCTGCCATGGAACACCGCGTCCCAGGTGATCGTGGTGATCATTCCCATCGTCGGCCTCACCGCGCTGATCCTTTATCTCAATATCATTGCGCCCTCCTCTGCGGATGTGCGCGTGATCAAGTATGTGGTGCAGGTCATACCCCAGGTGCGGGGCCGCGTGATCGATGTACCAGCGGAAGGCAACCGGCCCATGAAGAAGGGCGACGTACTGTTCCGCATCGACCCCACACCCTACGAACTGGACGTCAAGGCGCTGGAAGCACAGCTGGCCTCCGCCGAGGGTTCCGCCAATGAACTGCGCGAACAACTGAAGGTTGCAAAGGGCAGCACCGCGGCGCTGCGCTCACAGATCGACCTGACCACACTGCGCGTAAAGCAGTACGAAGAACTGAGTGCCAGCGGTGCCGGCAATCGCTTCGACCTCGAGAAGGCCGAGGCGGATCTCGCCAACCTGCAGGGCCAGGTAGCCTCAGCAGTCGCCAACGAGGCGCGCGCGCAGGCCCAGCTTGCTGCGGTGGTCGACGGTGACCTCGCCTCGGTGGCCACCATCAAGGCAGACCTTGCCAAAGCGCGCTGGGAACTCACCCAGACGGTGATGTATGCGCCCGCCAACGGCTCGGCAATCAACGTGCAACTGCGCCCGGGGTCGTTCGTGAATCCCGTCCCCTTCGCGCCCGCGATGTCCTTCGTAGAGGACGAGTTCCAGGTGATCGCGATGTATGCACAGAACGAACTGTGGCGGGTCTCGCCCGGCAACGAAGCGGAAATCGTACTCAGCACCTATCCCGGCGACATCATCAAGGCAACCGTGGACTCGATCGTCTGGGCACAGGGCCAGGGCCAGATGGCGACCTCCGGCGTGCTGCCCCAGACCGGCCCGGCCCCGATGCCGCCCGGACGCTTTGCCGTAAAGCTGACCATCGCAGAGCGGGATCGCGAACGTTTCCTGGCTGCTGGCGCCATGGGTAACGCAGCGATCTACACCGAATACGGCGAGATGGTGCATATCCTGCGCAAGGTGATCCTGCGGGTTGGCTCGTACACGAACTACCTGATCCTGAAGCTGCATTAAGCCGATGAGCGGGCCGATGACAGTGCGGGCCACACTAGTACCGCTGATCGCAGCCTGCCTGGTGGCCGGCTGTGCGCTCAAGGCGCCGCCGAAGCCCGACGAAGTGCGCAGCCAGGCGCTGCCCAATGTTGCGACGCCCGGATCCTGGAAGTCGCGCGGCGTCGATAGCAGCGCCGTCGAAGATGGCTGGCTGGCTGGCTTCAGGGATCCGCAACTGGATGCTCTCATCCAGGAAGCCATCGCCAACAACCCGGACCTCATGGCCGCTGCAGCGCGGGTCGAGCAGGCCGCCGCCTATGTTGAATCCGCGAGTTCGTCCCTGTATCCACAGGTAGCCGCCATCGGCAGCATCAGCGGCAAGGATGCCAGCAGCGGCACCCTGAACTTCGGCGGTGTGTTTGCCAGCTGGGAACTCGATCTCTGGGGCCGTGTGCGCGCTGGCCGCGAGGCTGCGGAGTTGCAACTGCTCTCGACACAGCTCTCCACGCTTTACGCGCGTGAATCCCTGGCCGCCATGGTGGCCCGTGCCTGGTTCCTCGCCACCGAAGCGCGCCTGCAGAAGGGTGTCGCGGATGACATGGTGATTGCCGCCGAAAAGCTGGTGAACTTCGCACGCGAGCGGCAGCGCATCGGCGTCGGCAACAGTTACGACGTCTCGATTGCCGAAGCATCGCTGCTCAGCTATCGCGATGTCGCCGAGCAGCTGGATCTTTCCTATCGGCAGGCCATACAGGCCATCGAAACACTGGTGGGCCGCTACCCGGCAGCTGAACTCGAGGTCGCCGAGACTCTGCCGCAGTTGCCAGGGCCGGTGCCGGCCGGTCTGCCTTCGGAACTCCTGGAGCGCCGGCCTGATGTCGCGGCCGCCGAGCGCCGGGTCGCCGCAGCGTTCTACCGTACCGAGGAAACCAAAGCCGCACGACTGCCCACGCTATCCCTGTCCAGCGGTTTATCCAGCCTGTCCAGCGACCTGGTGTTGCTGAAAGAGCGGGATGACCCGGTCTGGGGCTACGGTGGAAGAGCGACTGTTCCCTTGTACCTCGGCGGATCCCTGCAGGCCGCAGTCAAGGTTCGCACCGCCGAACAGAAGGAAGCGGTCGCCGAATTCGGCCGCGCGGGCGCCAATGCCTTTGCCGACGTGGAAAAAGCCCTGTCGGCCGGCTTTGCCCTCAATACCCGCGAGCCGCTGCTGAAACAGGCCGTGGCTGAAAATGAGCGCGCCCTGGCGCTGGCCGAGACGCGCTACCGCGTCGGCTCCGATGACCTGCGGGCGGTGGAGCAGCAGCAGATACGTCTGTTCAGCGCGCGGAGTTCACTGCTGCGCGTACAGAGCGAGCAACTGGTGCAACGGATCAGCCTGCATCTGGCCCTCGGCGGCAGTTTCGAGACGCACCAGAACTAAAGACGCGCTCAGCGTACCGGCAGGCTCGCAACGAGTTCAGCGATGCCGGTCCACAGCACCTGGATACCGATACAGAACAGCAGAAATGCAGACAGCCGCGCAATGATCGCGGTGCCGGTAGCACCAAGCGCCCGGGACATCTGCCCGGCGGACCGGTAGATGTAGTAGATCAGCAGGGCAATCAGCCCGGTGGTCAGCAGTGCCTCAAAGGCGAAAACCGGCAGCGTCCGGTCAGCCATGTCGCCGATGCCCAGCGCGATGGCCACCGAGATCGTGCCAGGCCCGGTCGTGACCGGCATCGTCAGCGGGTAAAAGGCCACGCGATCTGCATCCCGCCTGTCCACCTCCTCCACCATGGCGTCCCGCTCCTCGCTGTCGTCACGGGCATCGAGCATCCGCCAGGCCGACAGCGCAATCACGATGCCGCCCGCAACGCGCAACACCGGCACAGATATGCCGAAGATGCGCAGCACGAACGCCCCGATCAGCATCGAGGCGAGCAGCATGAAGAAGCTGTATGTCGCTACCTGCCGGGCCAGGCGGGTGCGGACCGGCTGACTCATGCCACGGGTAGCCGTCAGAAAGACAAACGCCCCGCCCAGCGGATTGATGATTGAGAAGAGCGCCGGAAACGCCAGCAGGAAGAATGCCGAAACTTCAGCAACAAAGCCCGTCACCGGAAATCGCTCCGGCTATTTCGCTGCGGCCACCTTGCACTGGCCGAACACGATATATGCACCCTTGCGGTCTGCAATGGAGACCGTTAGTGCACCACTGGTCCTGTTGACCAGCGCGCTCCAGGCGAACTGCAGATCGGCTCCCTGCAATACGAGCGACTCACGATTGGTGGTCGTATACAGGATCGGAAGAACCGAAGTGCGAAACGGCGAGTGAATCTCTTTCTTCGCTGTATCGATTTTGATTACCGGATCCTTGTCGGAATCGCGTTCCAGCGCGCTGCACTGGGCAACCCCGGGCAGACAGTCGTGGCCCTGATTTGCCGCGCATTCCAGAGGTACCGAGCCATCGAAATCTGCAGCGGCTGCGACGGTCGCCATAAGCATGGTCGAGATGATTGCAAGGCATCGAAGTACGGACATTGAGGGTCTCCTGCTTGGCTGATTGGTGTGTTTGGCTGTACGGCAATTATTCCATGTAAATAGCGGGGGCTGACTGCGACTTTCAGGTAGTGCCCCGATCAACCCATACCCAGAAGATCTGATAACCCACCGCGAGCACCACCGGGCCGACAAACAGGCCGATGATGCCGGTAGCCACCACACCGCCGAGGGCACCGATCAATACCACCGGCATCGGTACATCGAGTCCGCGCCCCAGCAGCAACGGCTTCAGCACATTGTCCGCAAGGCCGGCGATCAGGGTATAGATCGCAAAACCGACCGTCACAACGGTCACCCCTTCCGTGAAGAATACATATCCGAGCACCGGCAAGGCGATCAGGGCAACCGGCAGCTGCATGATGCCGAGGAAGAGCGCCGCCAGGGCCAGCAAGCCGGCGCCGGGAATGCCCTTGACCAGGAAACCGACACCGATCAACAGCGTTTGAATCACAGCGATGCCTACCACGCCCTGCGCAACAGCACGAATGGTGGCGGTACACAGGGCGGCCAGTTTTTGGCCCTGCTCCGGTCCGGAAATGCGCGCAAAGATACGTACGGCGCTGTTGCCAGCGTCCTGCCCGAAGGCCATGAAAATGCCGGCAATGATGACTGCAGCGACGAACATCAGGAAGGCGACCCCGATACCGGTGATCTGCCCGAGCAGACCCAGACCCAGGCTTCTCAACTGCGGAACCAGTTGCCGGACGAAGCCCACCTCGTCGGTGTAGGCCTTCGTCCAGAGATCGTAGAGCCCCTGCCCCACCAGCGGCCATTCGGCAACCGACTCCACCGGTGGCGGAATGTGATATTTGCCACTCTCCAGCGCGCTGTGCACTGCACTTACCGACTCGGCCAGCGAGATGCCCAGAAAGTAGACCGGCACCAGCAGTGTAATGACCACCAGCAATACGATCATGGTCGCGGCACGCCGGTCGCTGTTACCCAGTCTGCTCCGCAGCCAGCTGTGCAGGGGGTAGAGAGCGATAGCCAGAATGATTGACCAGAGCAGCAGGTCGAGAAACGGATGCAGCACCTGATAGCACCACAACACCAGCAGGGCAACCATCCCGCTCCGGATCAGCACATCGAGCAGACGGCGCTCCAGGAAGCTTTGTTCAGTCGGACTAGGCAGCATGATTTGGGGCCTGCAGGTAATGCTCCACGGCTTGCTCCAGGTTGAAAAACATGCGCTCCTGCCCCACGGCCTGACCGAACGGCGAGCGTCGCACCGCGACCAGCACTTCGGGGGTGAGGCCCACGAGATACAGCGAGATATCGTGCTCACGCATGCGCCCCTCACCTTCCGCCAGCATCTTCAGGACCGTGTACTCGACGTCGAATACCGCGCTCAGGTCCAGCACAACAACCTTGGGTTGGGTCTCGTCGATCAGCATACGGACCTTTTCCAGAACAGTCTGGCCGTTGACGAAAAACAAGCGTCCTACCGGACGCAGCAGCAGCAGGCCCGGAAAGGTCTCATCGTCAGGGTTCTCGGTCGAAAGCGGACGGAATACGGTGGTACCGCGTTTGCGCCCGAGCCGGTACACGGGCGGGTCGGCAACCTGCTGTGCCAGTGATACCAGTGAAATGATGATGGCGACGAGGATGCCCTTGAGCGTGCCCAGCAGCAGCACACCGGCAAGCGCGGCAAGCGCCCAGATGAACTCCGTACGCCGTACCGCCAGGATCGCACGGAACTCCGCCGGTTTGATCAGCCCGACCGAGTAAACGATCACCACTCCCGCCAGGGCTGCCTGTGGCATCAGGCTGATCAGCGGTGCGAGTAGCAGCATGGTCAGCAGGGTGGCACCTGCCGTAACCAGACCAGCCAAGTGACTGCGTGCACCGGCCAGGCGATTCACGGCGGTCTGCGATGCACCGCCGCCCGCCGACATGGCGCCAAACAGTGCACCACCCGCAGTGGCAAGGCCGGTAGCCAGCAATTCCTGGTTGGGTCGCAGCCGCGGCTCCCCGCTCTCCGCGAAGGCCCGGCCCACAGCAGCAGTTTCAGTGAAACTCATCAGCGCGATACCCAGTGCGCCAGGCCAGAGCTGCCCGACGAGCGCAGCGTCCGGCAACATCAGCGGCGGCAGGCCGCGAGGAATCTCGCCGACCGTCTCTACACCGTAAGTCCCGAGTCCAAGCAGGGCCATGGCGGCGATGCCGACTGCCACTGCCACCAGCGACGCTGGCACCCGTGGAACAAATCGCTCCAGACCAAGCAGCAGCACCATGATTATCAGGCCCACGGCGAGCGTGACAGCGGATGTCTCCGGCAGACTCTGGAGCAGTGCCAGCAGGTTCTGCAGAAATGTACCCTTGTGGAAATGCACGCCGAGCAGCTTCGGCACCTGGTCGAGCACGATCACGATGCCGATACCGGCCTTGAAGCCGGCCAGCACCGGCTCGGAGATGAAGTTGGCCAGGAAGCCGAGGCGCAGGACCGACGCCAGCACCAGCAGTACACCCACCATCAGAGCCAGCGTGGTTGCTGCGCTCAACAGCAAAGCCGGATCACCGTTCGGTACGACCAGCGCCAGATTCGCGCCGGTGAGTATGCCGATCGTGGTGGTGGTACTGACGCTCAGCACGCGCGAACTGCCGAGTACGGCGTAGATCACCATCGGCACGAAGGCCGTGTAGAGCCCGGACTGGACCGGCAGACCCGCGACCGTGGCATAGGCCATGGCTTTGGGAATGACCACTGCCGCCGTGACGAGGCCGGCGATGATATCCGGCCGCAACCAGTCCTTCTGGTAAGCGCTGAGCCACTCGAGCATCTTCATGTCGGGTGACTCCGGAGTGCCGGCATGACGGCGCGGAAGAAAACCAGGCTCACTCGGCCTCGAGGCTGCGGCGCGCCTTCTCCAGCGCCGCGCGCATCTCGGGACTGACCACCGGATGATGCAGCTTCAGTCTCGCTATCGCATCCACCACGGCGGCGGCGACCACCAGCCGCGTAAACCACTTGTTGTCGGCAGGCACCACATACCACGGCGCATGCCTGGAGGCCGTATTCCGGATGGCCTCCTCGTAGGCAGACTGGTATTCAGACCAGTGCGCACGCTCGGCCACATCGGATGCCGAAAATTTCCAGTTCTTCTCCGGGCGATCCAGACGCTCCATGAAACGGCGCTTCTGCTCGGCTTTCGAGACATGCAGGAAGAACTTGAGCACCACCACGCCGTTGCGAGCGAGGTACTGCTCGTAGTTGCCGATGTCCTTGTAGCGTTCCTTCCAGATGTTCTTCGTCACCAGCGAGGGATGCAGCTTCTGCCGCGTCAGCAGCTCCTGGTGAATCTTCACGACCAGCAGCTCTTCGTAGTACGAGCGGTTGAAGATGCCGATCTGGCCGCGCGCCGGCACGTTACGCATATAGCGCCAGAGATAGTCGTGATCGAGCTCCTCACTGGAGGGCTGCTTGAATGAAGTGACCTGGCAACCCTGCGGATTGATCCCCGAAGTCACATGCTTGATCGTGCCATCCTTGCCGGCGGCGTCCATGGCCTGGAACACCAGCAGCACAGCCCAGTGATCCTGGGCATAGAGCATGTCCTGCTGCTCTGCCAGCCACTCGACGCCACGGGCCAGCATCTCCTTCGCCTCGCCCTTGTCTTCGGACTTCAGATGAGCGGTATCGCCCGGATCGACGTCCTTGAGCCTGAAGCTCTTGCCCTTGGTTACACGGTATGGGGCAATGAATTTTTCGATGCGGTCGAACTGGGACTTCTTCATGGCGTATCTGATCCTGATGCCTTGTCAGTGGGCGCAGTGGCTCCGCCCTTGCCGATGGCACGCTGCCTGTCCAGCCGCTCGATGATGGCATCGGTGATCAGCCTGGTCTCTTCGGGTCCGATGCGATCCACAGACTTGTTGATTGAATGGATGGTGGCCTTCAGAAGACCATGCAGCTTCCGGAAACCGATCGGGTTTTTCTTGCCGCAGACGGTTGCATCATTCTTGAGGATGCGGTCGACGACACCCGGATCCCGCAGCTTTACATCACAGGCAGCCGACAGGCGCATCAATTCTTCACCAATGCCATCGAGGTGCTGGGCCCATATGGTGTGTTTGGATGTACTCATGATGCACCCGCTCCTTCCGGGTCGCACAGACCCACAGTCAGCTTACATCAAACAGGCGTTCCGGATACCTGCGGCGGCGGGGTGTCGATATCCGGCAACCAGCGCTCCATGACCACGCAGGCGGTCAGGTCACCCGTGACGTTGACGGTGGTGCGGCACATGTCGAGAATCCGGTCGACACCGATAACCAGTGCGATGCCCTCCGCCGGTATGCCGATACCGGCAGCGATCGTGGCGAGAATCGCGATACCGACACCGGGGGTACCCGGCGAGCCGATCGACGCACCCACCGTGGTGACGATCAGCAGGAGCAGCTGACCCGTGGCCAGATCGATCTGGTAAACCTGTGTCAGGAACAGTATCGCGATGACCTGGTAGAGCGCGGTTCCGTCCATGTTCACCGTCGTGCC
>CAVOQT010000011.1:0-16791 GCA_963698405.1 uncultured Gammaproteobacteria bacterium | reverse complement strand
CCGGATTGGTGAAGATCTTGTCGGTAGGACCGACTTCGATGATGCGGCCCAGATGGAAATAGGCGGTGCGGTTGGAAACCCGCGCTGCCTGCTGCATCGAGTGCGTGACGATGGCGATCGCATACTTCTGGGAAAGCTCGTCGATCAGGTCCTCGATGCGGGCCGTCGCAATCGGGTCGAGCGCCGAACAGGGTTCGTCCATCAGGATGACTTCGGGATTGACAGCGATGGTTCGCGCGATGCACAGGCGCTGCTGTTGCCCGCCTGAAAGGCCGGTGCCCGGATCGTCAAGCCGATCCTTGACCTCGTCTACCAGACCCGCACGCTCCAGACTGCCGTAGACGATATCGTCAAGTTCGGCGCGGTTGGCGGCCAGACCGTGAATGCGCGCCCCATATGCAACGTTCTCGTAAATCGATTTCGGAAAGGGATTCGGCTTCTGGAATACCATGCCGACGCGGGCGCGCAGCATCACCACATCGGTGCCCTTGGCGTACATGTCCTGGCCATCGAGCTGGAAGTCGCCGCTGACGCGGGCCGACTCGATGGTGTCATTCATCCGGTTGAGGCAGCGCAGAAAGGTGGACTTGCCGCAGCCCGAAGGTCCGATCAGCGCAATCACCTCATTGCGACCCACATCCAGACTGACGTTGATCAAGGCGTGCTTGTCGCCGTAATACACATTGCCGCCACGCACGCGGATCACCGCATCGCGTGCCGTCACGTCGCCTACGGTATCGGAGGCAATACGTTCGGCCTCGGCAGCTACCGCAGTGCCGGGAACTGTGTCCGGCGGCGGGACAACGACATCCTGGGGTTTGTCCATGGTCAGCATTATCTGCAATCTTCCCTGTGCAAGGCTACCAGCGTCGCTCGAAACGGCTGCGCAGCCAGACAGCGGTGGCATTCATCACCAGCAGAAAGGCGAGCAGCACCATGATCGCCGCAGACGTGCGCTCCACGAAGGCACGCTCCGGACTGTCAGCCCACAGATAAATCTGCACCGGCAATGCCGTCGAGGGGCTCATCGGCCCGCTGGGTACGTCGACGATAAAGGCCACCATGCCGATCATCAGCAGCGGTGCGGACTCGCCCAGCGCACGCGCCATGCCGATGATCGCACCGGTCAGCATGCCCGGCATCGCCAGTGGCAGCACATGATGAAACACCATCTGCATCTGCGAAGCACCGATCCCGAGCGCAGCCTCGCGCACCGAGGGCGGCACTGCCTTGATGGCAGCGCGTGAGGCAATGATCACCACCGGCAGCGTCATCAGCGTCAGCACCAGGCCACCGACCAGCGGTGCCGAACGCGGCAGGCCGAAAAAGTTGATGAATACGGCGAGGCCCAGCAGGCCGAATACGATGGACGGCACTGCCGCGAGGTTGTTGATATTGACCTCCACGACATCCACCCACCAGCTGCGCCTGGCGAACTCCTCAAGGTAGATGGCAGCAGCGACACCGAGCGGAAAAGACAGCAGCAGCGTGACGAGCAGCATGAAAAACGAGCCTTTGGTGGCGCCCCAGACGCCCGCGAGCTCCGGCTCACGCGAATCGCCTGCGGTAAAAAAGGCCGTGTTGAAGCGCAATTCGATGCGGTCATCCGCGAGCAGCCGTTCCAGCCAGGCGAGTTGCCGCTCCGAAAGCCGGTTCGAGGCCTCTTCACTGCCCTTCCCGGACGACCTCGCCTTGTTCCACAGGTCAACCTCACTGCTCAACGGCAGCCACAACGACTGCGTCCCGCCGAGGATTTCCGGCTCGGCCATGACCGCCTCGCGCAGACTGAAGATGGCGCCCGAACTTACCAGCCCGCTGAGTTCACGCTTTTCTGTACGGCTGGCCGCCTCCGGCACCAGCTCCCGCAATGCGGACTTGATCAGCAGCGAGTAGTCGGCCACCGACAGCACATCAGGGTCGCGCGCCCCGTCCGGATCGATCACATCGGCATCGAAATGGATGTCCAGCTGCACAAAACTCTGCCGGAATGCGCTGTAACCGTTGCCGATGATGGTGCCGAACAGGATCAGCAGAAAGACCACGCCCAGACAGACGGAGAGCAATCCGTACAACTTGAACATCTGCTCGGTGCGATAGCGGCGCCGCAGACTCGCATCGACGCGCCGACGGGTTTCCTCCGGGCTCAGCTGAGGGCGTCCACGGTCATCATCCGCCATCATTCGTACTGCTCCCGATAACGACGCACCACCTGCAAGGCAATGATGTTGAGGATCAGGGTCACGATGAACAGCATCAGACCAAGTGCAAAAGCAGCCAGCGTCTTGGGGCTGTCGAATTCCTGGTCACCGACCAGCAATGTCACGATCTGCACGGTGACCGTCGTCACCGACTCGAGCGGATTGAAAGTCAGATTGGCTGACAGCCCTGCAGCCATCACCACGATCATGGTCTCGCCGATGGCCCGCGATGCGGCCAGCAGCACGCCGCCGACGATGCCTGGCAGCGCAGCCGGCAGCACCACCCGCTTGATCGTCTCGGAGCGCGTTGCACCGAGGGCGAAAGAACCATCGCGCATCGCCTGCGGCACGGCGTTGATGGCATCGTCGGACAACGATGAAACGAAGGGAATGATCATGATGCCCATGACCAGACCGGCACCCAGCGCCGCTTCTGAAGCCACCTCCAGACCCAGCTGCTGACCGGCAAGACGGATCATCGGCGCCACCGTCAGTGCTGCAAAATAGCCGTAGACCACGGTGGGAATGCCGGCCAGCACCTCGAGTACCGGCTTCACGATCCGGCGCAGACCCGGGCGCGCGTACTCGGAGAGATAGATCGCGATCATCAGGCCGATCGGTACCGCAACCAGCAGCGCAATACCCGAGATCAGCAAGCGTACCCACGAACAACGGCACCGCGCCAAATGCGCCCGACGAGCCAACCTGGTCAGCACGTATCGCCGTCTGCGGACTCCAGCTGAGGCCAAACAGGAATTCGCTCAGCGGCACCTGGCGAAAGAATCGCACCGCCTCAAAGCTTACCGAGAGCAGGATTCCGATTGTCGTCACGATGGCCAGCAGCGAAGCGAGGATCAGCGCGATCTTGACCGCGCCCTCAACGCGATTGCGCGCCCGGAACTGCGGACGCAGCTGAAACCAGGCCAGCGCAAAACCGGTGAATGAGAGCGCAATAATCAGCCCTGAAAGGATTTTCCGCGACGACTCGCGCAGGCTGTTGTAGAGATCTGCAGAGACTGCGAATTCCGCGCGACGGCTTTCGTCGAACATCTGCCCGGAAGCCAGATTGCGTATATCGTTCAGCGTCAGGCCCAACTCCGCCTCCGACTGGTTACGCAGCGCCTCGGGCAGCGATTCGACCACCCGTGCGGTGATGAGCGAATCACTGAAAGCCGCCCACATCAGCAGCAGGGCGACCCCCGGCAGCAACGCGCCGAGGGCCGCATAGTAGCCATAGTACTTGGGCAGCGAATGCAGACTGCGTATGCCGCCAGCTGGACGCGCCAGCGACAGTGCCCGGTGCCGCCCGAGAAAGAAGGCAGCGAGCACTATCGCGGCGAGAATCAGCAACAGCGTTGGCAGACGCACCGCAAATTACCTGGGGATCGGCATGGTGACCAGCTTGTTCACGCGCTCCACGACTGCCTTGTATTCGGCAGGCGGCAGTGGCACCAGTCCGCGATCAGCCAGATAACCTTCCTCACCCATCGCTTTGGTGCTGGTGAATTCCTTCAGGTATTCGGCGATACCCGGTATCGAACCGATGTGTGCCTTCTTGACGTAGAAGAACAGCGGCCGCGAAACCGGATACTTGCCGTTGGCGATGTTCTCGAAGCTCGGCTCCACGCCATCGACCACAGACCCCTTCACCACATCCTCGTTCTGCTCAAGGAAGCTGTAGCCAAACACGCCCACTGCATTCCGGTTTGCTTTCAGCTTCTGCACGATCAGATTGTCGTTCTCACCGGCCTCGATAAAGCGGCCATCCTCACGGATGGTGTGGCAGACCTGCTTGAAGCGGCTTTCATCCTGGTCCTTGATGGCCTTGATCCACGCGAAGGACTTGCAACCACCTTCCATGGCCAGCTCCACGAACGCATCACGCGTGCCGGAGGTCGGCGGCGGGCCCAGCACTTCGATGACCGTGGCAGGCAGCTGCGGATTGACGTCCTTCCAGGTCTTGTAGGGATTCGGAACCAGAGTCTGCTTGCCCTGCGGATCCGGAACCTGTTTGGCCAGTGCGAGGTAGACATCGCGCAGGCTGAGCTTCAAACCGGAAGCTGCGACCGATTCGGCAAGCACGATACCGTCATAGCCGATCTTGACCTCGACCACGTCCTTCACGCCATGGGCGGCGCAATCCGCCAACTCGGCCGGCTTGATGGCACGCGAACTGTTGACGATATCCGGATACTGCACACCGATACCGCTGCAGAACAGCTTGATGCCGCCGCCAGAACCGGTGGACTCGACTTTGGGGGTTTTGAACTTGCCGGTACCGCCAAACTGCTCGGCGACGACCGTCGCGAACGGATAGACGGTGGAAGAACCGACGATGCTGATGTAGCTGCGCGCCGACTGCGACCAGGCAGATGCGGGCAGTGCAGTGACGATTACTGCACTGGCCAGCAGGATGAGGGACTCGGGTATTCGTTTCATGCAGACCTCCACGGTCGTGGCTATGTTATTGACCCGTCGGAGTCTATGCAGCAATTGTTGCGACTTTATTTCAGGCTCCAGCCGGGCGGTCGGCCTTGGCTGCATCCAGCTCCTGACGCACCAGCTCGCGCTCCGTATGGCGGATGTCGCGGCCATGCACCAGATAGACCACGTATTCACCGATGTTCTTCGCGTGATCGCCGATACGCTCGAGGGCGCGGGCGGCCCAGCTCACATCCATGAAGCGCCGGATCGTCCTCGAGTCTTCCATCATCAGGGCAATGCACTGCCGGGTGATCTGGTCGTATTCCTCGTCGACCAGCTTGTCTTCCTCGATGACAGCCAGCGCATCATCCACATCCATGCGCGAGAAGGCATCCAGGGCATCGTGGAGCATGGTCTGTACATGCTCGCCGAGCGCCTTCAGCTCGCTGTAGGAAGCATGCATCTCCCGGTGGGCAGCCAGATGCGAGGCCAGGTAGCCGATCTTCGAGGCTTCATCACCGACCCGCTCCAGGTCCGTGATGATCTTGATTACCGTCACGATCAGGCGCAGGTCGGCTGCCGCCGGCATGCGCGTTGCCAGCAGCTTGCTGCACTCCTCATCGATGGAGACTTCGAGCCGGTTGATCTTGAAGTCGTCACTCGAAACCCGCAGGCCCATCTCGCTGTCGCCGGAAGTGATTGCCTCCACGGCGGTATCCAGATGCTGCTCCACCAGACCACCCATGCGCAGCACCTCGCTGCGCAGATGCTCCAGCTCCGCATTGAAGCGGCGGGAGATGTGATGACTGAAGCTCTCGGATTCCATTGCCTTGCTCCTGCGCGTGGGCACGACTGCTGAGACTATCAGGACGGCGTCGAGCCTATCCCGGGGAAAATGACAGATAAAGCTGCTGCCCTGACCAAGCCGGCTGCGGATCTCTATATCCGCATCGTGCCGGCGCAGCGCATATTTCACAATCGACAGGCCGAGGCCGGTACCGCCACTCTGCCGTGCGCGGCCACCGTCAGCCCGGTAAAAACGTTCGGTAACGCGCGGAATATCCGCCTCTGACATGCCGATGCCGGTGTCCACCACAGCCAGGTGGCCACCGTCTTTGTCGACATTCCAGCTGATCGTAACCTTGCCATCCACCGGCGTGTAGCGCACTGCATTGGCCACCAGGTTGGATACCACGGACTGGAGCTCGGTTTCCTCGCCGAGCAGATTCACAGTGCTACCGACCCGCACCTCGATATTCTCCGGGTGCTCCAGCAGGCTCAGCACGTCGCGGCGCGCCACCTCGATCAGCCTGGACACACTGACCATCCGGTCCCTCGCCACCGGCTGGCCGGACTCGAGTTTTGACAGCTGCAGCAGGTCTTCGACCAGCCGGAACATGCGCTGCACCTGTTCCTGCATGACCCGTACCGGCTGCTGCCAGACCGGGGGCTTCTGCGGATCATCGTTCAGCGTATCGAGGTAGCCCATCATCACGGTCAGCGGGGTACGCAGCTCATGCGAAGCATTGGCGACGAAATCCCGCCGCACGCGCTCGATCTTTACCCGCTGGCTGATATCGCGGATCAACAGCAGCGTCTGGTTGGGGCCATAGGGGATCAGCCGGCAGGACAACCAGGTATCGCCGGCTGCCGGTGACGGGATTTCCACAGCCTGGCGGTCAGCAGGGTTGCGCAGATAATCGATGAAATCCGGATGCCGCAACAGGTTTTCGATACGCTGTCCACGATCGCCGCGCACCTTGAGATCCAGCAGCACCCTTGCCGCCGAGTTGTAGTTCAGTATCTCGTGCTCGCCATTGAGTATCACGCCACCATCCGGGAATGCCTCGGTGGAAGCGCGCAGTTCCTTGACCAGCCGCCGGAAACGCTTGCCCCGTCGCTTGGCCTTGGTCTTGATGAACTGGATCTTGGCGAATACCGGTGGCCAGACGCCTTCGCCGTCGGGAATCTCGGCTATGGCACCGGTGACCAGCCAGCGCTCGAGCCGATACAGGTTAAAGAGATGCCAGGCCAGCGAGGCAAGCGCGACGATCAGCATGCCAAGCGCGGGACGGTCGTAGATCAGGCCGATCAGCGCACCGGCAATCAGGCCGAGCACCAGCCGAACAAGCGTCCAGGTCCAGATACTCGGCATCAGCAGATCGAGAAACGGTAGCCGGCACCACGTACCGTCTGCACGTAGCGGTCGATGCCGAAGTCTTCAAGCACCTGCCGGAGACGCCGGATATGCACATCAACCGTGCGTTCCTCGATATAGACATTCTGTCCCCAGACATTGTCGAGCACCTGGGTGCGGCTATACACGCGATCGGGGTTTTCCATCAGAAACTTCAGCAGACGGTACTCGGTAGGGCCGACACCAATCTCGCGGTCGCCGGCATATATGCGATGACTGACCGGATCCAGGCGCAGCTCACCGGCCACCAGCGGTTCGTCTGCTGCCGGTGTAGTACGGCGCAGCACGGCATTGATCCGCGACAGCAGTTCACGCGGCGAAAACGGCTTGGTGATGTAATCATCGGCACCGCTGTCGAGGCCAAGCACCCGGTCACGCTCCTCGGCACGGGCCGTGAGCATGATGATCGGTATCTGCCGATTGGCTGGTTCGCGCCGCAGGGTACGCGTCAGCTCAAGTCCGCTGGCATCCGGCAACATCCAGTCCACAAGGAGCAGGTCAGGACGCGCATCGGCAATCTGCCGGCGGGCACTCGCTGAATCGCCAGCCTCATCGACTTCGAAGCCGGCCCGCGTCAGATTGAACGCGATCATCTGCCGGATCGGCGCCTCGTCCTCAACCAACAGAATCCTGCGTGCGCTCATAGCCCCTGATCAAGATGGGTTCGCGGGCATTTGAGCACGGTTTTATTACAAAACCGTGTCGCCCTCAACACGCAGCGCTGCGGACCGGGGTCCGGAACTACTCGGCAGCGCCGGTTTCCTGCTTCATGTATGCAATCACGTTGGCGCGATCCTCGGGCTTGCGCAGGCCGACAAACACCATACGTGTACCCGGCATGAAGGCACTGGGCCTGAGCAGAAACGCGTCCAGCGTTTCTGCTGACCAGACGACCCCGGAAGCGGTCATCGGATCAGAGTAGGCAAAGCCCGGCGCAAGTCCTGCCTTGCGGCCCATCACACCATGCAGGTTGGGCCCTACCTTGTTCGGCCCGGCAGCCTCCAGGCTATGGCAGGCGCGGCACTGCAGGAAAACTATCTGCCCCTTGGCAGGATCTGCACTGGCCAGCAAGGCATTGATGTCGTAGGTCTCGGCTGCAGCAACTGGCGGTACAGCGCTGTCACCCGCAACCGGTGCGCTGTTGACCTGCCCACCACAGGCGGTTACCAACATGCCCAGACCAAGAACGGCGAAAGTCAGACGAAAGCTGTCGTGCATCTCTATTGAATCCTTAATCAAGCGACCAGCGGTCAGGTTGTGGAATCCGGTACCGGGCCATTATCGCGCATCGCGCCCGCTGCGCGATGAATCGCCTTGCGGATGCGCGGATAGGTTCCGCACCGGCAGATATTGGTAATCGACTGATCAATTGCCACATCGTCAGGATCAGGCGTAGTGCTCAGGAAAGCCGAAACGGCCATGATCATGCCGGGCTGGCAATAGCCGCATTGCGGAACCTGCTCGTCGATCCAGGCCTGCTGGACCGGGTGCAGGAGCGCCTCGCTGCCGAGCCCCTCGATGGTGGTCACCGACTTGCCCGCCACTGCAACAACCGGCAGCACACAACAGCGCATCGCAACACCATCGATGTGAATCGTACATGCCCCGCACAGCGCGATCCCGCAACCATACTTGGTACCGGTCAGGCCGAGCGTATCACGCAGCACCCACAGCAGGGGCATGCCATCCGGCACATCGACTTCCACAGCTGCGGCATTGAGCGTGAATCTGATCATGCAACTTCAGCCAGCATTCCAGACGGTGGCGGCACGCGCCGGATCGACAGTCAGCATGGCCGGATAGTCCTTCTCGGCCCGCTGACGATACTCAGTCGGCAACTCGTCGATGGACCTCAGCTTCGCTCCGCCGGCATGCCATACGATATGACCGGGCCGTTCACCCATATCCATCCATTTCAACCACGGCATATGCACCGTTGAACTGAATACCACCGGCACACTGTCGAGCCGCGTATTCAGAAAATCCTTCTGGCTGGCGAACATCGTCTGTTGCTGCCAGCGCGGTGGCGGCATACCGGGCGGATAGCGTGTCCAGTTATGCAGCCAGACCATGTCGCGCGCAAAGCTCCAGTCGAGGATCAGCGACTGCTCCGGAATCTGCTCCAGCAAACGGCTGAAGCGTATGCCCTTGGTCGAATAGTTGAATCCGCGCCCCGCTCCGCCACCCTGCACTGCAGGCATCACCTTGTTCACCATTCCGGTGTAGGGATTACTGAATTCAGACAACGGCGCGCCGCTGAGTACATCGTGGAAAAACGTCAGCGTGTTGCCGATCAATTCATAGGCGCCATCCGGCAGATGACGCATCCAGTACAACTCCATACCCTGGAATTTGACCAGTGGCCGCGGATGTTCGCCGGGCACCACACCGAAGATCGTACCGTCGTACCACCAGGGCACATCGCGTTCCTTGAGACTCGCGGTCATCCGCACCAGCGCGCGCAGATTGTTTTCCGGCAGCGCGAGATCCGGCACCCGTGCCGGCAAATCACCGCTCACACCCGGCAGCGCAGCACTGCTGGCCCCGAGCGCCAGCAGGCCGATACCCGTAGTGAAGGAGCGTCGAGAAACTGATGTGTGCATGCGTGTACTCAATCCCTGACCGGTAGGAGCGCCTTCAGGCGCGATGTTTGTCAGCAGGATCGCGCCTGAAGGCGCTCCTACAAGCCCAGCGCACCTGGATTCATCAGGTTATTCGGGTCCAGCGACTTCTTGAGATCACGCAGTACGCGGGCGGCTTCGGCATCACGGCCCCGCATGTAGGGGTAGCTCTTGCCGACCTGCATGTGCACACCGCCCACCGAAGCGAACACGTCCTGGATCTTCAGGCGCAGTTCGCGCACCAGTTCGCGACCCACCGGGTTAGCCGGATACTCGGGCAGCGTATCGAGGTATTCCTTCGGCAGGATGCGCTTGTGGAAGGGCGTGCGGTCGTCTTCCCAGTAAAACACCGGCTCGTAGAGAAAGACGTGGGTATTGATCGTCATGTACATCGTGCCCTTGTCGACCTTCGCCACGCGCATGCGCTCGGCATTCTCGGCATAGAGCTTCTGCAGTTTCTGGTGGAACTCCTGCATCTTCGAGAAGGGGATGAGCCCGTGCTGCGGCACCCAGCGCTCGCCCCTGGGCCCGAGGATCGGATACAGCGGGATGAAGGGCATGGCACGAATCACGGTCGGAATCGTATTCGCTGTTTCCGTACCGAACTGCTGCATGGCTGCACGGATCAGTGCCAGCTTGGCATTGACCTCAGCCTGGCAGACACCCTCAACCGTGTAGTGCGCCGAGTAGTTATAGCCAGCCAGAAAGCGCTTGCCGGCGATCGCCATCTTGAGCAGCCGGATACCTGCCTCGATCGGATTACGCGCTGTCTTCGCCACCGCCCAGGCCGCTGCGACCGCATCCTTGGCGTTGGTCTTGCCGAGCTGACCCTGCTGCAGCTTCGGATCCAGACCAAAGTTATCGGCGATCACGCCCTCACGGGCAGCGGCGGCCATGCCGCCTGACATGTTGTCAAAGGTGTCGAAACCGAAGGACGCCGCACCATAAAACGGTGGCGTCTTGATCAGGCGCAGCGTGATGCGCGCCTTGACGCCCAGTGCACCCGCATCGCCGGTAAACAGGCCGGTCAGATCCGGTCCATACCAGCGAAAGAAGGGCACGCCATTGGCGGCTGCCGCAGAACTCGTCTTGAGCAGCTCACCACTGGCCAGCACGATCTCGAAACCGATGACTGCATCAGCCGACACGCCATGAGTGCCGGAACCAAGACTCGCGCTGTTCTGGGACATCGAGCCACCAACGGTGGCCTTGATGCCGGAAAATGGACCCCAGAAGGGAGTACGCAGACCCTGCTTCGCCAGTTCCTGCCACAGATCTGCCCAGGTCACACCCGGCTCAACCGTGACATACATGTCATCGGCATTGATCTCCACGATGCGATTGAGACGGCTCGTATCCAGCAGTATTGAATTGCTGGTGGTGGGCAGATAGCCATCCGTATACGAGGCGCCACCGCCGCGCGGCACCACCGCCACCCCGACCGACGTCACCGCACGCACGACCTTCTGCAACTCCTCAAGCGTAGCCGGTTGCACGACCGCAAGCGGCAGCTCGAGCTGGTTGTAGACGTCCATCGCGTAGAAGCTGCGGTCGGCATCGCTGGTCAGCACATTGGGCTGTCCGACGATCGCGCCGAGGTCGCTAAGCAGGTTGCTGGCAGACATGTAAAGGCTCCTGGAGTTGAGCGGGGCGGGCCGCTAGCCTACGGCCCCGCGTACCTGTTTGGGAAGAACATCGATGCGCTGGCGGTCACTCTCCGGTCGCGACCGGACGCGAATACACCGCCATCAACTCGGCCACACCCAGCGAATTGGCCTGCACGTTAAACCCGACGAAGGCCGCTGTGGCATTCACCGGCAGATCGAGCTTCTCGACCTTCAGCGCATGCAGACGGAAATAGTAACGGTGTGGCTTCGAGCCTGGCGGCGGGCACGGACCGCCATAACCCGCAGTACCGAAATCGGTATTGCCCTGTACGGCACCGATCGGCATCAGGCCGGCAGCTGGATCACCGGCACGGCCGACCAGCGCATTGACCCTGGCCGGAATGTTATAGACCACCCAGTGCCACCAGCCGCTGCCGGTCGGTGCATCCGGATCGTGCACCAGCAGGGCAAAACTCTTCGTATCGGCCGGCGCGTTACTCCAGCTGAGCGCCGGAGAGATATTGCCACCGGTACAGCCGAAGCTGTTGTAGACCTGCGCCAGCTGGATCGGCATGCCCGGCACCAGGTCCGGACTCGACAGCCTGAAAGTCGGTGCCGCCTCTTCAGCCAGCACGCTACCGAAGGACAGGCTGAGCAGCGCAAGCACGGTGGTCGCTACAGAACGCAGCATGGTGAGACTCCACAGGGATATTCTGACAGGGTACATTCAGGCCCGCCTGGCCTCAAAACATCTGCGTATCTGCTCAAGCGCTTCCGGATTGGCGAGCGCAGTACGGTTGGCTACCGGCTCACCGTGCAGGATTGCGCGCACCGCCAGCTCAGCCAGCTTGCCGTTGCGCGTACGCGGCAAGTCCGGCACCTGCAGGATCTCCGCCGGCACATGCCGCGGCGTGAGCGTTTGTCTGACAGCAAGCCGGATCCGCGCGCACAGCGCGGCATCCAGAGTGAGTCCAGCACGCAGCACCACCAACAGCACAATGCGCTCGTCGCCATCAGCCCGCTCGCCGACTGCCAGGCTCTCCAGCACTTCGGGCACGGCCTCGACCGCACGATAGAGTTCTGCCGTACCGATGCGCACGCCGCCGGGATTCAGCACCGCATCGGAACGGCCATGGATGATGAAGCCGCCCGACGGCGTGCGCTCAGCCTGATCGCCGTGCGCCCAGACACCAGGAAAGCGCTCGAAATAAGCCGCTCGATAAAGCCTGCCATCCACATCGCCCCAGAAACCGAGCGGCATCGACGGAAATGGCCGTTCGCACACCAGTTCACCGCTGCCTTTCGTCAATGCGCACCCCTGCTGGTCGTAAATCGCAACAGCCATGCCGAGCCCCGCGCACTGCAACTCACCGCGATGCACCGGCAACAGCGGGTTGCCGAGCATGAAACACGACACGATGTCCGTGCCGCCGGAAATCGAAGCGAGGTGGACCCCGGCCTTCACGCGCTCGTGCACGAAATCAAAGCCTTCTGGCGTCAGTGGCGAACCGGTGGAAAGCACCGTACGCAGGCGGTGTAAATCGAAATCGCGGCCTGGATGCAGGTCGGCCTTGGCATTGCCGGCCAGATACTTCGCACTGGTACCGAAGACCGTGACGCCCTCCTCCGCTGCGAGCCGCCACAGCACACCGGCATCCGGCCAGCCTGGCGAACCGTCATACAGCAGCAGCGTGGCGCCACTCGCCAGTCCGCTGACCAGCCAGTTCCACATCATCCAGCCGCAGGTCGTGAAGTAGAACAGCCGGTCGCTGCGCCGCAGGTCCGTGTGCAGCAGATGCTCCTTCAGGTGCTGGAGCAGCGTACCGCCGACCCCATGCACGATGCACTTGGGTGCGCCGGTGGTGCCGGACGAGTAAAGGATATAGAGCGGGTGATCGAAGGTCGTGGCAACAAAATTCAGTGGCCCGGCATCGGCAGTCAGCGCCTGCCAGTGCATGGCGTAGGGGATCATCGCGAGATCCGGACTCGCCTCCAGATACGGAATCACCACCACGGCAGTCAGTCCGCTCAGCCGACTGGCGAGATCGGCCACCACCGGTCGTACATCGATGCGCTTGCCCGCATAACAATAGCCATCGACTGCCAGCAGCAGCTTCGGCGCGATCTGCGCAAAACGGTCGTATGCGCCCGCCGCACCAAAATCCGGCGAACTGGCCGACCAGATCGCACCGAGACTGGTGGCGGCCAGCATGCCAACCACTGCTTCGATGCAGTTCGGCACAAAGGCTGCGACCCGGTCGCCGCGCTCCACACCCAGGCGTCGGAGTCCGGCAGCGGCCCGGCCGACTTCATCTGCCAGCTGTGCATGACTGAGCTCACGGCGCCGCCCGCGTTCATCGCGCCAGATCAGCGCTGGCTGTACATCGCGCCAGCGCAGGAGATTTTCGGCAAAGTTGAGTTCTGCACCGCTGAACCAGCGCGCGCCCGGCATCTGCTCACCGTATTCGAGAACGGTACTGGCCCTGCGTCTGAAGCGCAGATCACAAAACGTAGCGAGAGCCGCCCAGAAGGCTGCCGGTTGCTCGACCGACCAGCGGTGCAGCCCGGCGTAGTCGTGGCAGTCTGCACCGTGCCGTAGCCTGGCCCATGCCAGAAAACGGGCGAGGTGTGGCTGCCGGCCGGATTCAGCCACCGATGTAATACATCTCGACCTTGTCGTCCTTGTCACCCTTGCGCTGACTGGCCCGCAACTCGCTGTAGCGATCCTCACGTGCACCCCATACGCCGCTGATCAGCGCACGCAGCTCGTCATCGCTGGCGCCGGCACGCAGCGGACCCTTGAGGTCCATACCGCGGGAGGCAAACAAACAGGTGAACAACTGTCCGTCAGATGAGAGACGCGCGCGTGTACAGGAACCACAGAAGGGCTCGGATACCGAGGAGATAAAGCCGACTTCGCCCATGCCGTCGTCAAACTGATAACGCTCGGCGACCTCACCGTGATAGTTCGCGCGCACGGCCGTCAGCGGCCAGCGTGCACCGATCATGGCCAGCAGTTCCCGCGAGGGCACGCAATCGCTCGCCTGCCAGTGATTGATGGTGCCTACATCCATGTATTCGATGAAGCGCACAATCACGCCGGTAGTACGGAAGCGTTCAACCAGATCAACGACCGTATGTTCATTGATACCACGCTTCACGACTGCATTGATCTTGATCGGCGTGAGTCCGGCGGTAAGCGCCGCGACGATGCCATCCAGAACCTGTCCGGTGCTGCCACGTCCGCCGCTCATCTGCAGGAACACCTGCTCATCGAGCGAATCCAGACTGACCGTGACGCGCGACAGGCCCGCCGCCTTGAGTCCTGCTGCATGCTGGGCGAGCAGGATGCCGTTCGTCGTGAGTGCCACATCATCGATACCGGGCACACGACTCAGATCGCCGACCAGGTCGGCGATGCCGGGACGGAGCAGTGGCTCACCGCCGGTGAGGCGCAACTTGTGCACACCCAGCCCGGCAAACACCTGTGCAAGCCGCAGGATCTCCTCAAAGGACAGGCGTTCACTGCTCTTCAGGAACTCGAAGTCCTTGTGATACTTGTCCTCCGGCATACAGTAAGGGCAACGGAAGTTACAGCGGTCCATGACCGAGATACGCAGGTCGCGGAGCGGGCGGTTTCGGGTATCGACAAGATCCGGTCCGCTACCGGATTTGACCATTCTGATGACGGTTTCTGTCATGCCATACGCTCCTCACCCCGATGGTAGCAGAGGCATCCACTTCGGGTAGAAGCGGCTTCAGCCGCCTGTTTGGCAAACGAATCGCGGCTGAAGCCGCTCCTACATGACGCTCCTACCTGTCTATACTGAGCAGGAATTCTGATTCGAGTACACCATGCCTGCTTCTGCCCGACTGCCAGACACCATGCTGGCGATGGAAATCACTCAGCCCGGACCTCCCGGGGTTCTGCAGCCCTGCCGTCGGGCGGTCCCGGTACCGCAGGCCGGCGAGGTACTGATCCGCGTCGTCGCGGCAGGCGTCAACCGTCCCGATTGCCTGCAGCGCAGCGGCGACTACCCACCGCCGCCCGGCGCATCAGACCTGCCGGGGCTGGAGGTCGCGGGGATCGTGGCAGCAACGGCAGATGATGTGGGCACACCAACCGTGGGCGATCGGGTCTGTGCGCTGCTCGCCGGCGGCGGCTATGCCGAATACTGCACGGCCCCTGCGGTGCAGTGCCTGCCGGTACCCTCCGCACTCACGCTGATAGAGGCCGCCGCCGTGCCGGAGACCTTCTTCACGGTCTGGACCAATGTCTTCGAACGCGGCCGCCTGCAGCCCGGCGAAAGTCTGCTGGTGCACGGCGGTGCGAGCGGCATCGGCACCACAGCGATACAACTCGCCACCGCATTTGGCGCACGCGTGTACACCACGGTTGGCAATGCGGAAAAACAGGCCCTGTGCGAAAAACTCGGAGCACTCCGCACGATCAACTATCGCAGCGAGAACTTTTTCGAGGTGATGCGCGAACAGACCGGCAATCGCGGTGTGGACGTGATCCTGGACATCGTGGGCGCGCCTTACTTCGCCGACAATATTCGCCTGCTGCGCGACGATGGCCGCCTGGTCATCATCGCGGTGCTTGGCGGTGCAAAGACCGAGGCGAACCTCGGTCAGGTACTGGTCAAACGCCTGACGGTGACCGGCTCCACACTGCGCAGCCGTCCCGTCGCAGAAAAAGGCCGCATCGCGCGTGCACTGGAACAGCAGGTGTGGCCACTGCTCGAGCGCCGGCAGATCGCACCGGTGATCCAGGACGTACTGCCGCTGCATGCAGCGGCACAAACGCATCAGCGGCTCGAAGCCAACGAGGCGATGGGGAAATTCGTATTGCGGGTCAGCGATGAACTCTGAGCAGAAGCGACGGGCGAAAGCGTGAGCAGCAAGGCACTCCTGCAGCGTTTTGCAGCCTGGCGCAATGCGCAGCAGACGCTGGCGCTTGCCACGGTGATCGAGACAGCCGGTTCGACCTACAGCAAGGCCGGCCACCGGATTCTGATCAACGAGTCGGGCGACTATCAGGGCCTGGTGAGCGGCGGCTGTCTCGAGGGCGATCTGGCCGAACATGCGCGACGGGTGATGGCAACCGGCATCGCCACCTGTATTACCTACGATCTGCGCGACGAAGCCGACGAACTGTTCGGTCTGGGCGTGGGTTGCAACGGCCTGCTGCGAATCTTGCTGCAGCGGCTCTCGGCAGCCGAGGACTATCAGCCCTTCACGGCGATCAGCGAAGTCCTGCTCGGCACCGAGACCGGTCTGTGCGGTCTGCTGGTCGACCACCCGACTGATCCAGCTCTCGCCGGCAAGAGCCTGGTACTTACGCCCAGCCGTATGCAACACACCGGTCTGGACTCAGAGCTGACCGGTACGCTCACCACGCTGTGTGCCGCCGCACAGCCAGCTGCAGCGCTACATCGCTTCGCACACGCTGGACAGACAGTACAGGCATTGATCGCTCCGCTGTATCCGCTGCCGCGCCTGCTGGTGCTCGGCGCCGGCCTCGATGCGATCCCGCTGGTAACGCTCGCCGACGGGCTCGGCTGGCGCGTCAGCGTGGCGGATCACCGGCCCGCTTATCTGGAGCGCGACGGCTTCGGCGCCGCCGAGCACACTCTGTGTGCGCCGGCTACCGAACTCACTCAAGGACTGGCGCTGGCAACATTTTCCGCCGTGGTGGTGATGAGCCATCACCTCGCTACCGACCGGATTTTCTGCAGCAG
>CAVOQT010000010.1:0-276489 GCA_963698405.1 uncultured Gammaproteobacteria bacterium | reverse complement strand
GCAATCCGCTGCTCGACGGTTCGATCAAGGTGCTGGGGCTTGCGATGGTATTCGCAGGCTTTCTGCCACCCCCGCTGGGCGTCGGCATCGCCGTGCTGCTTGCGCTGCTGCTGGTCGTGCGTCTGGCTTTCTGGAAACCATTGCTGGCCTGCTCACGCCTCGACCTCGGCATCATGTATCTCGGTTATCTGGCCATCGCCGCACAGCTGCTGGTGGTGGCATTCGAAATGGCCGGGCGTGGCGCCTGGATCGGCAGCTTCTCCATCCACCTGTTCAGCTTCGGCGTGCTGGGACTGATCGTCCCGGCCATGATCATCCGCATTTCCAGAGGCCATACCGGGCGCAAGGTCATGTTCGATGCACTCGACAAGGGCGTGCTGTGGCTCATGATTCTGGCCTTCGCCCTGCGCGTCATCGCGCCGCAGCTCATGCCGGCGTCTTACCGGCTGTGGATCGAGCTCGCCGCAAGCTGCTGGTTCATCGGCTTCGGCATCCTTGCGTGGCGCAGCACGCCTATGCTGCTGCGGCCGCGCATCGACGGCCGCGAGCATTAGTACTCCACCAGCTAGTGAACCATAAATCCGCCACCGCCCGCCGTCATTGATCCGGGTGCCGTCCGACGCACCCAGAGACCGTAGCAAACGACGAGCAGCGACAATCCGCCAACCATGACGAAGACGGCATGCGGACCGATTGAATCGTAGAGCCGGCCACCGACCGCCGTACCAAACAGGATGCCGATCGCGCCGAAGGTATTGAACATGCCGACGACCGAGCCGCGCGATGCCACCGGTGCTTCCTGACCGATCAGGGTCGCAGCGCCCGCAAATGCGCTGATCTGGCCGATACCAAGAAGTACAAAGAAGATCCACGCGCCTGGCGCCAGCGGATGGTCGACCAGGTTGACCGCAAGAAAACCTGCTGCGGCCAGTCGCCATGCAGATCGTGGTGCCGGTGACGCGGTTGACCCGGTCCAGCATGATGCCCATCAGTGGCAGCCAGAAGAGCCCGGCGATACCGGTGATCGCAAACAGCATGCGCCCCTTGGCGCTCGCTTCGGCCGGATCCAGCCCGGCTTCGATGCCTGCTGAGGTACCCCACAGGTTGACGAAGGTCCCGACGACGACCAGATCACCGCGTGCAATAAAGGCGCTGGCATAGGCGAGCGCGATACGCGGATTTCGCGCAGCCCCAAGGCCACTCCTGATCAGCTCACGCATCGGCAGCTGATCATGTTTATGCACCGGCGTACCCTTCTTGAGTCCGGCAGCAACCACACCAGCCGACAACAGACACAGTCCTGCGACGATGAAGTGGGTGATGTAGCCAGCATCCTCGGGCGTCGTAGCCACCTGCCACAAAGGTCTTCATCAGGCCACCAAGACCCACCGACAGAATCACCACACCCAGACCGTTCAGCGTACCGACCAGCGCCGTGGCCTTGCCGCGCGAGGTGTTGGCCGGATAGTCGGCGAGGATCGTCTGCAACATCGCGGTTGCTGCGCCGATGCCCACTGCATAGAGCATCCGGTATGCCGTCAGTTCACCAACCGAACTGGCAAACGGATACAGCGCATAGGCGATGGCCATGAACATGAAGCCGACGGCAAACACCTGCCTGCGACCGATCCTGTCAGCCAGCACGCCACACGGACCGAAAACCAGCAGCAGCGCGACCTCGCTCCAGGCGGCCAGATCGCCGGCAATCCGGCCCTGCTGCTCGATCGGAATCTTCAGATAGACGTTGAGTACGTAGGGCGTACCGATACTGACGAAGGCCAGCAGGCCGATCGTGGTGAACGCGCCATACAGCAACGTGCCGAAATTGCGCGGCAGGATGCCCGGCGCAAGCTCGACAAACCAGAACTTCAGACCCGTCGCAGACGGCTCCGGCGACACATTGCTCATGAATGCCTCACGCTAGACGAAAATATGAATGGCCTTGTTCTGAGTGTAGCTCAGCAGCTCACCCAGACACTCCTCACGACCGAGTCCGCTGTTCTTCCAGCCGCCAAAGGGCGTACCGACGAAATGCCGGGCGGTGGTGTTGACATACACGAAGCCGGACTGCAGCGCCCGCACAAAGCGCATCGCCAGCTTGAGGTCGTGCGTCCAGACGCCGGCGGTCAGACCGTATTCGGTCGCATTGGCCATCGCGATCGCCTCCTCCGGTGTACGCCACTTCAGGATCGAGAGTATCGGCCCGAAGATTTCCTCGCGCGCGACGCGCATGTTCATGGTCACATCGCCGTATACCGTGGGCTGTATCCAGTAGCCGCGACGGAAGTCGGCGCCCGGCGGCCGCTGTCCGCCTGTCAGGAGTTTCGCACCTTCCTGGCGTGCGGATTCAACAAAGGACAGCACGCGCCGGTAGTGCCCGGCGGAATTCACCGGACCCATCTGCGACGCCGGATCGAGCGCATCGCCAACGCGGATCGCCGACACCTGCGCCACGATGCGTGCCACCACCTCGTCGTACAGCGACTCATGCAGCAGCAGGCGGCTGTTGGAACCGCAGGACTGGCCCGCCCATGCGAAATTCATGCCCCTTACCGCTTCTGCAGCAACCGTCGCCGGATCCGCATCGGCACAGACGATCATGGCGTTCTTGCCACCGAGTTCCAGCGAGACGTGCTTGACGGCCACCTCGGCTGCCGAACGCTGGATCGCGAGTCCGGTCTGCACCGAACCGGTGAAACCGATACGCCAGATCTTCGGGTGACGCACCAGCGCATCACCGGTCGGCAGGCCCGGCCCATGCACGATATTGACGAGCGCCCGGCGGCAGCACATCGCGACAGATCTCGCCCATCAGCGTGCCGGACAGCGGACTGGTTTCCGGCGTCTTCACGATCACCGCATTGCCGGCCATCAGCGGCGCGGCCAGATGCGCCGCTGCAAACAGGAAGGGGTGATTGAAAGGCACGATGCGCGCCACCACACCGTAAGGCTCGCGGATCGAAAAGTGCATGCCGTCTTTCGAGGCCGGCACGCTGTCGCTCTTGATCTCGGTACCGAGGCCGGAAAAGAAATCCAGATAGTTGGCAGCCACCTCGACATCGCGGCCAAGACTGCCGATGGTGTTGCCCGTATCGGCAGCTTCGAGCGGCAGTACTTCCGCAGCCCGCGCCCGCATCGCGGCACCGAGCTTGCGCAGCACATCGCGCCGCTCCCAGACCGAAAGCGCTGCCCAGGCCGGTTGCGCGGCTTCAGCGGCATCTACCGCCCGGTTTACATCGCTGACCGTACCGACCGGAACACGACCATGAACTTCCTCAGTGCCGGGATTGACCGAGTCTATCCACTGACCATCGCTGCCGGGCACGAACTGCCCGTCGATGTACATGAGTCGGTCGCCAAATTTTCCAGACATGCTGCAACTCCAGACTGCTGAAGCTGTGGCCTCACTTTAGGCAAGACCATCAGGTCGCGGAAGCCCGCACGCCAGCGGATTGAACACACGACCACCTACCGGCTTCCGTCTGCGGTATTTTTAAGCCGTGGCCGCCGCCTTGCGCGTAAAGAATATGGTCAGCAGCGTGATCACGAACAGCGTCGCATTCGATGCAGCCATGTACAGAAACGGCCCCACCGGTTTCCAGTTGTCGAACAGCCAGCCGCCGACCAGGCCGACCACCATGATGCCCGACTGCCCCGAACAGGCTGAACAGACCCAGCACCGCACCGCGGCCACGCTCGGGCGCTTCCTTGCCGATCAGCGAGGTGGCGGAAATATTCGCGGCCATCTCGCCGGCACCGACGAATGCCGCCGCGATGTACATGCCGTTGCCGATCGGGTTGTCGAGCACGCCCAGCGATGCATAACCGACAAAAGCCACACTCATGCCGATCGCCAGTCCGACCAGCCGGTCGATGCGATCGAGCACGATGCCGAAGATCACCGCCCAGGGCAGCGCAAACAACTGGATCACCACGTAGAAGGTGGTGGCCTTCAACGTCGCCTGGGCGACCGTCATCCCCTGCGCCATGCCTTCCCTGACCAGCCACAGGGTCAGGAACTGGCTGACGACGGCCAGATCTGCGCGGGACACGAATGCAGCGGCATAGCCGAGCGCAACGCGCGGCATGCGTCCCGCAGCCAGGCCGATCCGCAGGGTGGCCAGCAACGGCTCCCTTTCGGTGGTCCGGACCGGCGCGCCGGGCTTCAGCCCCCAGAGCAGGACCAGCGCCAGGAACACGCAGATACCGGCCACACACCAGTAGGTCATGCGGCCCGCAAGCGACCGGATCCATGCCCATCTCGATGAAGCGCTGCGGCAGCCCGCCGACGAAGCGCGGCAAGGTGCCGATACCCAGACCATTGCAGACAAATACCGCCGCAATCATCTTGGCGCGATTGGCATCGACGGGATAATCGTTGGCGACCGACGACAGCATCACGTTGATGCAGGCCACGCCCGAGGCGATGAACAGCCGGAAGAACACCAGCTCCAGGGTCACCACATCCAGGTCGCCGCTGGCCAGCGGATACAGGCAATAACCGATCGCGAGCAGCGAAACCCGGTGGCGAATACCGGCGGGCGGCCGAGGCGATCGGAAATGGCACCGGCAAGACCGACCAGCAGATGACCACCAGCTCCTGGGTCACCAGCAGGGTGCCGGTCAGGGAGCCCTGCTCGTTGGCGGGAATGCGCAGGATCTCGTTGAACAGGTAAGCCTGCATGATGCCCACCGTATTCATCATCGCAATGCCGAAGAACGAGATGAAAAACAGCGTCCAGACGTGCTTTCGGCGCACGCCGGGCTGCATCAGCAGCGGGCCGAAGCGATACGCAGCCTCGACCGGCGGCGACGGGTGACGGCTGGTGGCTTGTGCTCATGTCTGCTTACCCTTGCCGGAACACTCCGGTTCCGCAGTGTCGCAAGAGCTACGGATGCAGGCATAGCATCCACAATGCGCGCTATCCGACAGGTGATCAGCAAGCCGCTGATCAGTCGCGCCATAATGGCGGCCCAGACACCGAGGTTGAAGCACCATGCGCATCGTCAAAACCGTATTCAAGATCCTGGGCATCCTGCTGCTGGTCAGTGTGCGTCGGTACGCTGTACGTCCTGAATCGCGGCGGTGCATTTCGCGAGATCAAACCGCATTTCGCCGGACGCTGCGATTCGCTGCCGCTGGATGGCAGCGCCGAAGACATCACCGTAGACCGCGAACGCGGCCTCGCCTACATCTCCTATACTGGATCGCGCAGCGCTGATCCGTGGCGAAGCGGTGCAGGGCACGGTCATGCGCATCGACCTGAACCGGCTGCCGCTGGTCCCGGAAGACGCCCTGCTCGACCGACCTGCACACCTGCGCACCCATGGCCTGAGCCTGTATATCAGCCCGGACGGCAAACGCAGCCTGTTCGTCATCAACCATCCGGTCAATCGCGGCACAGAACCTGAACTCGTGGAAGTCTTCGACGAGGTGGCGCCCGGCCAGTTCCGGCATCGCGAAACTTTCCAGAGTCCGCTGTTCAACTCACCGAATGATCTGGCCGCAGTCGGTCCCGCGACAGTTTTACGTAGCCAACGACAAGACACTGAAGGGCGGACTGGCTGCAGGGCTGCAGCAACTCGGCATCGGCGCTTCACCGCTCACCTGCTTCGATGGCGAAGAGGCACGCGTGGTCATCGACGACATCGCTTCGGGCGGCGGCATCAACGTCTCGGCCGGCGGCGGCACGCTCTACGTCGCTGAAACCTCCGGCCAGCGTATCCGGGTCCTGCAGCGTGACCTGGCCAGCGGAGCGGTCACCGAACTGGCACGCATCCCGGTCCCGACCTCACCCGACAACATCGACGTGGCGGCCGACAGCAGCCTGACCGTCGGCGGCCATGCCAACACCATGAAACTGATCATGCACTTCATCAAGGGCGCACCGGCGCCGACCCAGATACTGCGGGTAATCCCCGACAACGGTGACGGTGCAGCGGTGGACGAGATCTACCTGAATGCCGGCGATGAAATATCTGCCGGCAGCGTCGGCGTGACCTACGGCAACAAACTGCTGATCGGCTCGATCACCGCAAAGCAGTTGCTGGTGTGCGAGGATGGCTGACTCGGGGACAAGGTCTGTTGACCAGATTCTTATGTCCACTGACGCTGGTCGCGTATATGGCACAAAGCTAGAATGGAAAACGACTCGTGACCCTGCCCATGCAAGCTTGTTTTCCTGACCGGAGCATCTGATGTCAATTCGCAGCCTGGTTCTGATTCTCGTCAGCCTGTTTTCGTCTGTTCTTCATGCCGCTCCGGTTACCGTGAGCCTCTGGACTACCACTGGCAATGGCACCGCCATGTGGCCCACCGGTAATTACTCGGTACCAGGCCTTGCCATAACGGGCACCTCACGACAGGACTGGGGTAACTCAGCCGTGACGGGCTACCTCTACCTGCAGGCCTATGGGTTCAGCGATCTGCATGGCGTGAGCTATCCGAATGCACTGATTGGCGAACTGAACATCATGCCGGTAGCAGGAAATGCTGACGGCGTGACTCTCTTTGATTTCGATCTGGGCTCATGGACGGGCGTGAACCGGGGCGTGGAAACCAGAATTTACAACGGCGACTATTCCCGAATCCTCACCCAGGGAACAACCACTGTGGGCACATTGAAGGGAATCTCCACCGCCAACGTCTTCAGCCTGAATGGGCTGCGTATTCAGTTTTATTCCCCGATCGGCAGCCAGAATGCCATTGATAACATCCGGATTGAGGGCGGTAACCCGCTGGGCATCGCCGCAGTTCCTGCACCTGCAGCGGGTTGGCTGCTGGTGACGGGCCTGCTGGGAATCGGGGGCATCGCCCGCCGCCGAAAGGTCATGCAATCGATCTGATTCCACCGACTGACCGAAATCAGCCTGCCTTGCAGACCGATACGCCCTCCTGAAACTTGCAATTGCCGCCGTGCGCCGTACCCTGAGTGCACGGGGGTTAAGCCATGTGCACTCGACCTGTTCGGGTACTTGCTCTGCTACTGGTTTCTGTCATCGCAGCCCTGCAAACCAATGATGGCATAGCCGCCGATGCCATCTGGCTCCGCTACGAGAATCCGCACTTCATTGCCTACAGCAACGCACCGGAAAAGAGGGCCGCGGCCCTGCTGAGCGATCTCGAAACCTTCAGGGCTGCATTTCTGCAGATCGGCAATATTCCCCTACCGCACGATGCGCCGAAGACCGCGGTGCTGATTCCCACCAGCAAAAAAGAGTTTCAGAAGCTGGTCAGTGGCAATCGGGTGGCGGGCTTCGCGGACCGTGACGGCAAACGCACGCTTATCGTGATGCCGGCACAGGGAGACATGGGCTGGGGCAGGACGGTGATCCGGCATGAGTATGGGCACGCACTGCTGCGCTACAAACGCTACGCCTACCCCGCCTGGTATGAAGAAGGCTTTGCCGAACTCGTTTCATCCACCGAACTCGTCAACAAGGGCAAGTCGTTTACCTTTGGCAAGCCACCCAACCGCGCCAAATACAACGGCCCGCCGCTGTTCGACTGGGATACCCTGGTGTCCGATGAGTTCAATCCGCACACCCTGCGCGACGCAAGGGTAGGCTCCAGTGCCTACGCGCAGGCGTGGCTGCTGGCGCACTACACCACGCTTGGCAACGGGCTGAAAAACGCCGCTTTGCTTCAGGCATATTTCGACGCGCTGGAAAATGGCGAAGCCATGACTGCGGCATTCACGTCGGCATTCGGCATGAGCGCTGCAGAGCTGTGGACAAAGGAGCTGAAGAACTACACGAAGCATATCCCCGCCTACACCATTCCCTTTCGCCCGGGAGCCGTGCAGCTGGAGTTCAGCACAACGCCCGTCAGTGGCAGCGAACTCACTACGCTGTTGCGTTACATGGAGCTGCGCTCCGCGCTGGTCAAGGATCCTGAAGTACCAATAGACCTGCTCGCGTCACTGTCAGGACGCTGGGCACCGCTCAACATGAATCTCGCCTGTGAGGGCGCCGCAGATTTCGCCGTGGACGGAGCGCCGGACGCGGGCACCTTCAGCATCACGCCATCAGCATCGTCGGCTGAAGCGACTGTCGAGCCCATGCGTTATCGCCACGAGCTTGCCGGGGACGGGCTGATACTGCTCAAACCGGCCGATGAAGAAGCAGATGAGATGGACATGCTGAGCATTCGCCGCCGATCAGCAGACCTGCTATGCATGGCCCGGGGTCATCAGGCCGACGACGGCGAATGTGCAGGGGCTATGTATCGCTGCGACAGCCTGGAGGCCGTCAGGTAAGCAGCAGATTGTCGAGGATCGCACCGGTCAGCAGCAGGCCGAGTTGCACGATCGAGGCGGCGAATACCCGCCAGGCCTGCGGGATGCTCGGCTTGTAGACCAGCACGATGCAGGAGCGCAGGAAGACCACGCCGCCGACCACCGCGCTGACCAGATAGATCCAGCCCATGCCCAGCCAGAACGGAATAACCGACAGCAGCACGAGCAGGACGGTGTGGGCAAGAATCGTCACCGTGGCGACGCGCTCCTCGACCACCACGGGCAGCATCGGCACACCGGCCGCCTGATAGTCCCGGCGGCAGGCATAGGCGAGCGCCCAGAAATGCGGTGGGGTCCAGAGAAACAGCACCACGGCGAGGATCAGTGGCGCCGGCGTCAGTTCGGCACCGACTGCGGCAGCGCCAGCCATGACAGCAAAGCTGCCGGCCAGTCCGCCGATCACGATGTTGAGCCAGGTGCGCCGCTTCAGCCACACGGTGTACACCACACCATAGGTGAATGCGCCGAGAAACAGATAGAAGGCAGCCGTGGCATTGGTTGCCAGCGCAGCGGCAATTACCGACAAAACCAGCACCAACAGGATCCCGACGTACCAGACTGGTGTCACGGCAAAGCGGCCGGTGACGAAGGCCCGTGTCGAGGTGCGCCGCATGATGCGATCGATGTCGGCCTCCCAGAGCTGGTTGAAAGCACCGGCGCTCGCCGAGGACAGCAAGGTGGCCACCCCCAGCACTGCCACCTGCCAGGCGGCGAGATCCGAAGCCGGACTGACAGCGATACCGGCCAGCGCGCAGGCCGCGATCAGGAAACCAAGCCGCATCTTGGTGGTGTGATAGATATTCCGCAGAGTGTCCAAGTCGAAGAGCCTTGATGTTTGTCGTGATTCTGGAGCGATTCTAACCCAAGCCCGACCAGATTCCGCCCCTTGGCGGCGAGCGCTTATATAAGGCGGTTATGGCCGGATAACAACAATGTCGTTCCCACCCCGGCCTCACCCGGTTAGCGTGGCCCCTGTCGTATCAGAACACCAAGCCGCAGGAGTTGCCGAGTGCCCGCAGCCGCTTCACTGGTTTCCACACAGGAAAAACCCGCCGCCGAGCGGCCGGGGGTCCTGTTTGATGAAGTGGAAACACGTGCTCGGGCCGTAGCGCACTGCAACCAGAATTTCGAGTCCCTGTCAGCTGAAGAGCGTGTGGCCTGGGCACTTGAACACCTGCCGGGTGAGCACGTACTGACTTCCAGTTTCGGCATCCAGGCCGCCGTATTGCTGCACCTCGTGACACGCCTGCGCCCGGATATCCCGGTGGCGTTCATCGATACCGGCTATCTGTTTCCCGAAACCTATTTTTTCGTCGACCAGCTGACAGAGCGACTCAAGCTCAACCTCAAGGTTTACCGCAGCCCGCACAGCCCGGCCTGGCAGGAAAGCCGTCATGGCCAACGCTGGCAGCTCGGGCTGGCCGGTATCGAAGCCTACAACCGCGAGAACAAGGTCGAGCCGATGGAACGCGCCCTGCGCGAACTGACGGTCGGCAGCTGGTTTGCCGGCCTGCGCCGCAGCCAGTCCTCAAGCCGCAGCAATGTGCCCTTTCTCAAGGCCCAGGGCGAACGCTGGAAGGTCCATCCGATCGCCGACTGGTCAGACCGCGATGTCTACCGCTACCTCAAACAGTACGACCTGCCCTATCACCCGCTCTGGGAAAAAGGCTATATCTCGGTCGGCGATGTGCACACCACTAAACCGATTCACGCCGTCAACAATGCGGAAGAAACCCGCTTCTTCGGCCTGAAGCGCGAGTGCGGCCTGCACGATATCGATCTCTCCGGGCTTTAGCAGGCTGCCAGCGACACGTCCCTGAATAAAAAAGCCGCGGCCGGAATCTCCGGCCGCGGCTTTCAGAGCCTGACTCTTTGCAGGCTTACTTCTTCACGGGCGCCGTCACCTCGATCGTGGTCGCAGTCTTCAGCGTAAAGACCACATCGTCGCCGACCTTGATCTCGTTCAGGCGCTTGACGCCAGGACCGACCGGGATCGTGCGGGTGTTACCGTCTGGTCCCAGCAGCGTGACCGACCGCGGAGTGTTGTCAATCGCGGTTACCTTGCCCGAAACCATCGTGGTATCGACCATTACGCCCATGGGCTTGCTGCCTGCCGGTGCACCCACGATGGCCGAGCCACCCGTGGCATTCGGCGGTGCCGTGCCCGCAGGAACAACCGCAATAGCCAAGGTCTCTTCATGGGTGGAGCTCACCAGATCGCCAACCTTGATCTGGTCAAAGTTCCTCACCGCCGGACCGGCCTGGATATCGACGAGGGAGCCGTCCGCCATCTTCAGGGTGACCCAGCGATCCTTCTTGTCGATCCTGGTCACCGTTGCCGTGACGGTCGTGGTTGCGGAAACCGATCCGCTGGGCAGCTCGGTCGCCCCGCGCGTGGCGCTTACGGAACCTGTTACACCGGGCATGGCATTGTCGGCCATGAGGGGTGAGGCGCTGAGCGTCGCGAGTGCAATGGCAGCTGTAGCAGTGAGCAATGAGGCAATATTGTTCTTCATGGTATATGCGCCTTCTATTAAAGGGAGCCTACTTTATGTCAATTTCGTGTGACGCTGCCAGCTCCGTAGGAGCAACTGTCTGGTTCAGGTCACCGCGTGGAGCGGTGGCGGCGCCCAAGTGGAGTGGAGCGGTGCTTGGCCATGGCGTTAAGCATGATCAGGAACTTGCGCATGCAAGCGACGAGGGCCACCTTCTTGAGCTTGCCTCGCGCCAGTAGTCGCTGATAGGTGGCGCTGAGCAGCGGGCAGCGCCGGACGGCAGTGAGCGTGGCCATATACAAGACGCGGCGTAGCTCGGGGCGCCCGCCACGGATGTGCCGTCGGCCCTGCTGCGTACCGCTGTCAGTGTTGTATGGCGCGATACCGACCAGTGCGGCGACCTGCCGGCGATCCAGTTGACCGAGTTCCGGTAACCGGGCGGGTGATCGCCAGCGGCTTGAGCGCCGCCAGCAACTGCCGATGCCCCGTTGCGGTGTTGGCCACCGTGAAGGTCTGCGTCGCCGCGGTTCGATACGATTCGACGGTAGAGGCGCCGGGATACGTCCGCTCCCTCCTATACGATGTACTGGATATTTCCGTGTCGTGCAGTGCTGAAGCATCCGAAGATCCCTGCACGAATACCGCGCAGACACCATCATCTTGGCCCAGCGATCAATTCCCGACATATCCCAATGTCGCTTCTCCTCAGGCGTTAAACTCGACCCTGAGAGCACTCTCGCCAGACCGCACGCTTGTGCAGTTCGAGCTGTGACTCATGCAACTGTTCGGGCTTGTCAGCGAGAGCTACGACGGTCAAATCGGCGGCCTGTGCTCCTACACGTGCCTTGCAGCACTCCGGCTCAACGGCCACTGCCGTACCTCGCTGCTGCTCACCGTGAGCGCACTTGACGACTGGCCAGACACACAGCGGCTTCAGCCGCAATTCGATAGCAGAGCTAAAGAAAAGCCCCGCTGAAGCGGGGCTTTTCTTTCATGGTCGTCTTGCAAGATTGCAGTCGCGGCACAGTGACTGCCCCTGAATGGAGAACGACCCGGGTCAGGCGCGCCTGCGCCTGGCGGCGAATCCTGCCAGCCCGAGCAGGCCCGAACCAAGGAGCCACACTCCGGCCGGGAGCGGGACCGCAGTAACCGCTGAAATGCTCTCGATGCTGCCAGTGATGTTGAAATCAGCAAAATCTCCCGCATCGTTTCCACCAGACCAGTAGATAAATAGTTCACCGTAATTGAACCTGGCGGGATCCAGTGTGATCAGGCTGGTGGAAGCCAATTCGGTACCGTAGATTTCGCGCTCCAGGTCCACCAGGTCGAGATCCACACCGGTACCGAACAGCTCGAGCGGCTCACCGGTGGAGGTACCGGTTACAGTCAGGCTGCTGCTGAAGAAGGTTCCATCGCCACTGCTCCAGGTCCATCGCTGGGGAAAGGGCGCGTCGGCGAAGACCTGACGCACCTCGGCTGAAGGGCTGGTCCAAAAAATCATCGGGAAGGGGTTGCCATCAACCAGGAGGGAAATGTTGCTGGCGGCGCCCGGGAAGCTGGTCGCCGGAAAGAAAATGCTCGAGTTCCCCGACACGCTATCGTCTACATCGAAATTCAGAACGAACGACGCCGGATAAAGGAAAGGTTGCTCCACAGATCCTTCAAAGTCAGCGATAAGTGTTCCAGGGCTATTGAAAGAACCTGTCAGCTCATAGCTGGTCACCGCCGCATTGGCGCCAGTCACGAGCAGGCTGCCCACGATCAGTGGAGTTATCGTTGTTGAAATTCTGAATGAGTGCATGGAACGCCCCTGTTTTTACATATTCTTGCGGCATAGCGCCGATGCTCAAGAGTATAGAGCAACATATGCGCCAGCAATGAAAACATGCGATATCAAGTGATGTTGAACGATCATCCCATACCAGCTTGCAAGGATTGCCGACGCCTGCTCGCACCCTTCACTGCCATCGCCAGTCGCGGATCGCCGGCATGTCATCGCCGTGGGTCTCGATGTACTGCTTGTGCTCGATACGCCGATCGCGCATCTGCTGACGCAGATGCGCAGCACGGACTGCCAGGCCTGGCACACGGTCGATCACATCGCAGACCAGATGAAAGCGATCGATATCGTTGAGCACGCACATGTCAAACGGCGTGGTCGTCGTACCTTCTTCCTTGTAGCCACGGACGTGCAGATTGCCGTGATTGGTACGACGATAGGTCAGCCTGTGAATCAGCCACGGGTAGCCGTGATAGGCAAAGATGATCGGCCGGTCCACGGTAAACAGCGAATCGAAACGCTCATCTGACAATCCGTGCGGGTGTTCTTCTTTCTGCTGCAGCGTCATCAGATCGACGACATTGATCATGCGTATCTTCAGCTCAGGCAGGTTTTCACGCAGCATGGAAATGGCCGCGAGGGTTTCCAGCGTCGGCACATCCCCGGCACAGGCCATGACGACATCAGGTTCTGCACCGGCATCATTGCTGGCCCACTCCCAGATGCCGATACCCGCCGCACAGTGCTTGCTGGCGGCAGGCATATCGAGCCACTGGGGCGCCAACTGCTTGCCGGCGACGATCACGTTAACGAAGTTGCGTGAGCGCAAACACGTATCAGCCACACATAGCAGGGTATTCGCATCAGGCGGCAGGTAGACACGGATGGTGTCGGCTTTCTTGTTGACCACATGATCAATAAAGCCGGGATCCTGATGGGAAAAACCGTTGTGGTCCTGCCGCCAGACATGCGAGGTCAGCAGATAGTTGAGTGATGCAATGGGGCGCCGCCATGGAATTTCTGTCGCGGTAACCTTCAGCCATTTGGCATGCTGGTTGAACATCGAGTCGACGATATGGATGAATGCCTCGTAACAGGAAAACAGCCCATGCCGGCCAGTGAGCAGATAGCCCTCCAGCCAGCCTTGGCAGGTGTGCTCACTCAGGATCTCCATGACCCGGCCATCTGCAGCCAGTCCCTCGTCGGTCTCCCGCGTCGCTGCCAGCCAGGTGCGACCAGTCACCTCGAATACGGCATCCAACCGGTTTGATGCGGTTTCATCCGGACCAAACAGCCGGAAATTGCGTGCATCAGCATTGCGCACAAAGATATCGCGCAAGAACTGACCGAGGGTCCGGGTTGCTTCACCATCAACGGCACCGGGAGCACCGACCTCTATTGCATACTTGCTGATATCCGGCAGACGCAGATCGCGTAGCAACAGACCGCCATTTGCATGAGGATTCGCCCCCATGCGACGCAGGCCCTTCGGTGCCAATGCCGCCAGTTCCGGCCGCAGACACCCTGCCTCATCGAACAGTTCATCCGGACGATAACTGCGTAACCAGGTTTCCAGCGCTGCCAGGTGATCGGGCCGACGGGCAAGGTTGGACAGCGGCACCTGGTGTGATCGGCAGTGGTCTTCAACCTGAAGACCATCGACGATCTGCGGTCCGGTCCAGCCTTTAGGTGTACGCAATACCAGCATCGGCCAGCGTGGCCGTACCTGGCTGCGGCCTGCGCGTGCCTCCTGCTGTATGCGACGGATTTCAGCCATGGCCCAGTCCATGGCAGCCGCCATGGACTGATGCACAAGCGTCGGATCAGAACCACTGACAACCCGTGGCTCGTAGCCACAGCCACGCAGGAACTGGTCCAGTTCTGTTTCGCTGATGCGTGCGAGCACCGCAGGGTTGGCTATCTTGTAACCGTTGAGGTGGAGAATCGGCAGCACCGCACCGTCGTGTACAGGGTTGAGAAATTTATTGGAATGCCAGGCGGCAGCCAGCGGACCGGTTTCAGCCTCGCCATCGCCAATCACACAGGCTGCGATCAGCTCCGGGTTGTCAAACACGGCGCCAAAAGCATGCGAGAGCGCATAACCCAGCTCTCCGCCCTCATGGATCGAGCCGGGTGTTTCCGGAGCAACATGACTCGGCACTCCACCAGGGAAGGAAAACTGCCGGAACAGGAGTCGCATGCCGTCGATATCCCGCGTTACATCGGGATAAAACTCGCTGTAAGTGCCCTCGAGCCAGGTGTTCGCACACAGGGCCGGCCCACCATGCCCGGGCCCGGCGATATAGATGACGCTGAGATCATCACGCCGGATTACCCGGTTAAGGTGTGCATAGATGAAGTTCAAACCCGGCGTGGTGCCCCAATGACCCAGCAAGCGGGGCTTGACGTGATCCAGACGCAAAGGTTCGCGCAACATCGGATTGTTGAGCAGATAGATCTGGCCGACGGAAAGATAGTTTGCCGCCCGCCACCAGGCATCGATCAGGTCGATTTCCTGTGCCGACAGTGGTCCATTAGTCATGACGGTCCCCTTGCAAATCACTCCCCTCCATCAACGTCAGCGCAGCTCGCGCCATGATCAACGCCTCGTTCACACAGAAAACCCAAACCTTCACGGGAGCATCCATGGCAGCGATCATCGCACTCGTGCCGCGACAACGGCTGTTGGCCAGGGGGTCAAGTGCAACACCGGCAAAACCCAGTGTCGCCAGCACACGGGCACGTATCTCAGGCACGTTTTCCCCGACCCCGCCGCCAAACAGGATGGCATCTGCACCACCGAGAACTGCCAGGCTGCTGCCCAGATACCTGATGATCCGGTGACAATAGACATCCAGCGCATGACGTGCGGCATCGGAATCACTGGCCAGCAACTCGCTGACGTTGCCGGAGATACCCGAAAGACCCAGCAGCCCCGAATGCCGATTGAGCACGTTATCCAGATCAGCCGGTGTCATGCCGGCATGGTTCAGCAGGTAAAGCACAGCGCCAGGATCAACATCACCGCTGCGAGTTGCCATCACCAGGCCTTCCAGTGGCGAAAAGCCCATCGATGTTTCCACAGGCTGGCCACCGCGACTGGCAGTCACCGAGCACCCGGCACCCAGCTGCAAGGAAATCACCCGCGCACCGCTGACGATTGCCGACCCCTCCTGTTGTTGCCAGGCATCGAGCATGGCCTGGTGCGCGAGGCCATGAAAACCGTAGCGACGAATCTGGTGCTGCTCCCGCAGGGTGACTGGCAGCGCATAGCTTTGTGCGGCCGCCGGCATATCGCGATAGAAAGCAGTATCGAAAACCGCAAGCTGCGGTACCGCCAGCCCGGGTATTTCGCGGGCCGCGCGGATCAGTGCAAGGGCAGCCGGCTGGTGCAGCGGCGCAAGTGGCGTCAGTGCCTCGATCTCACGCTCAACCGCGGCATCAATCAGACATGGACTAGTCAGTCGTGAGCCACCATGCACGATACGATGCACAACGACAGCTGGTGAAGGCGCGCCCAGTTCGTGCAACTGCCGGGTGAATCCTTCGGCAGCCTTGGCAGCTGATGCGATTTCATAGCGACATGCTGCAACCGGCGTCAATCCAGGTGTGGCCAGCGCGGCCAAGCGCACTGAGCTGCTGCCGGCATTGATGGTCAAAATCACTGTCACGACACATACCCTGCATGACTACAGCCCCGACCAGCACCGATTGCCAGTAATACCTAGAGCCTCGCCACTGCTCCGGGCGCTTCCTCGCAGCCACCGCGTATCGGCAACTGCGCTTCATCAAACAACTCATCGACCTCGGCCTGGGTCGTCAGCTGTGCCACCTTGCGGGTGATCTGCGGCGTGAGGTGTGGGGCAAACAGCGCAATGAAATCCACCATGTAACGGCGCAATACCGAATCGCGACGGTAGCCGAGCCAAGTGGTCACACGCGGAAACATTCCGGCCGCTGACAGCGCCGTAAGGTCTTTCTGATCCTGACACTCGTAGGCCATCGGCGCGACGATGCCTACACCCATGCCCATGCGCACATAGGTCTTGATGATGTCGGCATCGCGCGCGGTAAATACCACATTCGGTTCCAGCCCCTGCGCGGCGAACGCCTTCTTCAGCGAAGATTCACCGGTGGTGCCAAACACATAGGTCACCAGCGGATAGCCGGCCAACACACGCAGGTTCAGCTCCTTGTTACCGGTCAGCGGATGTCCGTTTGGTACCAGGACGATTCGATCCCAGCTGTAACAGGGCAGCAACACCAGTCCCGGAAACAGTTGTCGTGAACCAGTTGCAATCGCGAAATCCACACGGTTGGCGGCTACCAGCTCGGCAATCTGCTCCGAGGTGCCCTGATGCAGTTCGAGGTTGATCTTCGGATAGCGCTCGCGAAATTCCTTGATTACATCCGGCAGCACATGCCGCGCCTGGGTGTGGGTCGTGGCAATGGACAGCGTGCCCTCCTGCTCGCCGGACAGGTCGCTGGCCAGGTTACGGATGTTCTCGACTTCACGCATGATGCGGCGGGCGCGGCTGATCACATCCTTGCCGGCCGGCGTGATTTCCGTGAGGCTTTTGCCCTTGCGGGTAAACAGCTGGACGCCGAGTTCCTGCTCGAGGAGCTTGAGCTGCTTGCTGATGCCCGGCTGGCTGGTATACAGCCGTTCGGCAGCGGCCGTTATGTTAAGACCACTGTCGGCGATGGCGACCAGGTATTTGAGCTGTTGCAGAGTCATGGGATCCAGGAACACTCGGGAAAACTGATCGGCTCTATATAGCCATTGGTTACAAGCAACTGTCAACCCTGCACAGCCGGGAATGAGACCTGCCCGGTTATGCTGGCCAGCGATTTATCCAGATTGCCAACACCACCCGATGGACCAGTTACCGATCTTCGTCACCCTCAAGGGCCAGGCCTGCCTCGTGGTCGGCGGCGGTGCGGTTGCCGAGCGCAAGGTCCTGCAGCTGCTTGCTGCCGGCGGCGCCGTCACCGTCAACAGCCCGCAACTCACGACTGGCCTGCAGAAGCTGCTGGATGCACAACGCATCAAGGTCGTGCTGCAAGCCTTCGACGCGACGCTCATCGACACGCACTTGCTGGTGATCGCGGCCACCGACCAGCGTGCCGTGAATCATGCCGTTGCCGCTGCTGCCCGTAGCGCACTGCGTCTCTGCAATGTAGTGGACGATCCGGCGCACTCGAGCTTCATCAGTCCCTCGATCGTGGATCGCTCGCCGCTGATCGTCGCCATCTCGAGTGGCGGACGTGCACCGGTACTTGCGCGAATGCTGCGCCAGCAACTCGAACGCTGGTTGCCGCCCGGCCTCGGCGAACTCGCAGCCTGGGCTGGCAAGTGGCGCGACACGATCAAGGCGCGACTGCCGGAACTCGCTGCCAGACGCCGTTTCTGGGAGCGCGCCTTCACCGGCGCTCTCAGCGGTCACGTGCTGGGCGGTCGCATGCAGGATGCTGATACAGCACTGCGCAGTGCACTCGATGCGGCAGCCGATGCCGGACCCGCGCGCGGCGAAGCCTGGTTGGTGGGTGCCGGGCCCGGCGATCCGGAACTGCTCAGCCTGCGCGGCTTTCATCTGCTGCAGCATGCCGATGTGGTGCTGCACGACAGGCTGGTGACGCCCGAACTGCTGTCCTTCGCGCGCCGCGATGCGGAGATCATCGAGGTCGGCAAGACCGGCGGTGGCCCCGGCACCAGCCAGGATGAGATCAATGCCCTGCTGCTGGCACGCGTACAGGCTGGTAAACGTGTCTGCCGCCTCAAGGGTGGCGATCCCTTTATCTTTGGCCGTGGCAGCGAAGAAGCCGAAATGCTGGCGCGCGCCGGCCTGCCCTTTCAGGTGATCCCCGGCATCACCGCCGCGAACGGCTGCGGCGCCTATGCCGGTATTCCGCTGACACACCGCGGCCTGGCACATGCCGTCACTTTCATCACCGCACATCTCGGTCCGGACAGCACAGCCGCAGGTGAGGAAATCGACTGGGCAGCACTCGCAGCACTCAGGCAAACACTGGTCATCTATATGGGCGGTCGTCAGCTTGCGGCCATCGCAGAACAACTCATCACTCGCGGCCGTGGCGCACAGACCCCGGCAGCCGTGGTGATCGGCGGCACCACAGCACAGCAACGCCTGATCAGCGGCACTCTCGCTGACATCGCGCAGCGTACCGCCGAGGCCGGCAGCGGCTCGCCGGCACTGCTTTATGTAGGCGAAGTAGTCAGCCTGGCAAACCGCCTCGGCTGGTTCACGCCAGCCGGATACCCGACCCGACCGAGCCTTGAACTTCGTCCAGGCGACCTGCAGTAAACTCGACACATATTCCCGGGAGCAGCCCCATGATCCACGACCATATCCTCAGCACCATCGGCAACACGCCGGTCATCCGCCTGAATCGTCTCGCGCCGAAACATGTAGAGATGTACGTCAAGGCGGAGGCCTTCAATCCCGGCGGTTCGGTGAAGGATCGTCTGGCTTACGCGATCATCACCGATGCCGAGCGTCGCGGTGCACTGAAGCCGGGGCAGACCGTGATCGAGGCCACCTCCGGCAATACCGGTATCGCGCTGGCGATGGTCTGCGCAGTCAAGGGTTATCCATTTGTCGCCGTGATGGTGGAAACTTTTTCGATCGAACGCCGCAAGATCATGCGTGCCTACGGTGCGAAGGTGATCCTCACACCGGCCGCCGGACGCGGCACAGAGATGGTGCGCAGGGCTGAAGAACTGGCACGCAAGCACGGCTGGTTTCTCGCCCAACAGTTTGAGAATCCGGCCAACCCCGCCTACCACCGGCAGACCACCGGACCGGAAATCCTGCAGGACTTCGCCGACCGGCGCCTCGATTACTGGATTACTGGCTGGGGCACCGGCGGCACGATGACCGGTGCCGGCGAAGTCATCAAGGCGGCGCGTCCGGGAGTGCGGGTCATCGCCACGGAACCGTCCGGTGCATCGCTGCTCGGCGGTCAGGAGTGGAAACCGCACAAGATCCAGGGCTGGACGCCTGACTTCATTCCTGCGGTACTCAATCCGGCGGTCTACGACGAACTGGTCACCGTAACCGACGAGGAAGGCAAGGACACCGCGCTGCGCCTGGCGCGCGAAGAAGGCATCTTCGTCGGCCTGTCAGCGGGCGCCACGCTGGCCGCCGCGCTCAAGGTCGCCGAGCGTGCCGAGCCAGGCTCTGTGCTGCTCACCATGTTGCCGGATACCGGCGAGCGCTACCTCAGCAGCTATCTGTTCCAGGAAGTGCCGGAAGGCTCGGATGATGAATGGCTGGCGGCCATCGAGAGCGGCGGCAAACGTGCCTGAAATGATCGACAGGCTGTGGGTACTGCACTGGCCTCGACAGGCCGGTGCCGCTGGTCTGTCGGCACAAGGCCTCGCGTCCTTGTGCAGTTCCGGCGTGCTGGTGGATACCTGCATGCGCCAGTTGTTGTTTGGCACGGGACCGCGACCGCACCTCGATCCGGCCATCGTCGCAGCCCCTGAAATGCTCAGCGGTATACCCGCCTACCGCCTGCTGCTCGAGATCGTCACCGGCCTGCGCAGCGCCGTGTGCGGTGAGAGCAACGTATTCGGCCAGTTCCGGCGCGCCTGGCAAGCGTCGCTCAATGGACTGCCCGCCAACATCACACAAGCACTGTCACCCATCGTCGAAGCACTGTTCAATGATGCGCGTTGCATCCGTCAGCAGCATCTGCAGGGCGTGGGCGGCAGTTCATACGGTAGTCTGGCCCGTCGGTTGCTGGCGCCGACACGCCGTGCCCGGGTGCTGTTCGTCGGCACCGGCGAACTGGCCTATTCGATGCTGCCCTTCTTCCGCGCCACTGAAACCGGCGCCTGGAATCACCGTCCGGTTGCACCACCTGAAACCATCGATCAGTGGTTCAGCACTGAGCGCGCGGAGGATGCAGCGCGCTGGGCCGAGCACATCATCTTCACCACGCCAGCCGATGCAGAACACGATGCCGGCTGGCAACGCCGGCTCGCGCACGGCCATGTGCGCAGCCTGTTGCACCTGGGACACCGGGACAGCAAGACCATGTGCTGGAGCAACGTGGACAGCACTTTCCATCTGGACGATCTCCTCAGCCTTGCAGCCGCACGCGCGAACATCGCCTCACTGCAGCTGGTGCGTGCACGCAGCGCCTGCGCAGAGCTGGCCGCTGCCCGCTTCTCCATGGCAGCGTCGCCTGAGACAACCGGCCTGGCCGATGCGAATCGCGTGCCTTTGCTGATCTCGGCACGGGCCTGAGACAGACGAATATGCAGCGCACACTCCGACTCGGCACGCGCGGATCGCTGTTGGCCATGGCGCAGAGCCGGCAGATCGCCGCACAGCTGATGAGTCGACATCCCGGACTGGAGGTTCAGCTCCACCCACTCAGTACGCGCGGTGATCACAATCAGTCAGCAGCACTCAGCAGCGTCAGTGATCCGGATTTCTTCTCGGCTGAACTCGATACGGTACTGCTCGACGGCGAGGTCGATTTCTGCGTGCACTCGCTGAAGGATCTGCCAGCACTCCGGCACGCTGGCATCGCCCGTGCGGCATTGCCAGTGCGGGAAAATCCACGCGATGTGATCGTCTGGCGCGGCGATATCATGACGCGCCTGCAGGCGGGCCAGCCACTGCGCATCGGCACATCGTCCGCACGTCGTCAGGGCAACATTGAAGACTTTCTGCCGGCCGCACTGCCAGCGACCGGTCGTGCACATGCATTGCAGTTTGTGGAACTGCGCGGTGCGGTAGACGCACGGCTGGCACGTCTGCAGGACGGCGATGCAGCAGCCGACGGCCTCGACGGTGTTGTACTGGCACTCGCCGGACTGATCCGTCTCTGGAACGACACCGCCGCACACCCGCGACTGGTCGAACTTCTACGCAGCGTACGCTGGACCGTACTGCCGCTAACCCGCTGCCCGAGTGCGGCCGGCCAGGGCATCCTGGCGATCGAGTGCCGCAGCGAAGACGGAGAGATGCTGGAGTTACTGCGCACACTCCACGATCCGGACAGCGCAGAACTTGCCGCACTCGAACTGTCTGCGCTGGCACAGTGGCCGTCAGCCGTACGCGCTGCACTCGGTGCCACCGCGATCATGCATGCGAGCCTCGGGCCGGTCTGCTATGTGCACGGCGTAGCTGACGGCAAGGCCATCGAGCAGATTGTCTGGAACGAACCACCTGCTCCACACGCTACCGTGACCGCTTTCAACGGTATCGCCTGGCAGCGGCTATGCACGCGACAGACAGCAGCCAGCACTTTGCCGGAGCTTGCCGCACTACCCGCTCAGTCCGCCGTATTCGTCGCGTACTGGCATGCGCTGCAGAACCAGCGTCTGCCCGACGATGCACGGCTGTGGACCAGCGGTGTCGAAAGCTGGCGCCAGCTTGCCGCACGCGGTTTATGGGTCGAAGGCTGCGGCGATCATCTGGGCTTCGACGATATCCGCAGCACGTTGGACTGCCCCTTGCTCGGGCTGCCGCCACTGCAGGACTGGACCGCAGTCACCTCAAGCGCAGCACTGCCCGGCTGGCGCGATTCGGGTATCGGCCGTGTGCTGGGCACTTACGACATTCTGTCGCCCGCCGATGACGCGGCCTTGCGTGCCGTCGCTGCAGAAGCGGCACGCGCCACGCATTGCTACTGGAGCAATGCCGAACAGTTCCATGCGTTGCGTGCGGTGCTGCCGGCGACGGTGCAACATGCCTGCGGCGCCGGCAAGACGCGCCGCACACTGCACGCGGCCGGTGTGGATGCGCAGCCATTCCCCAACGGACACGAGTGGCAGCGATGGCTGCAATGAGCCTGCGGCGCAACCGCGACAATCGCCACATCCGTGAACTCACACGCGAAGTGCGGCTGCATGAGGAACAGTTCATACAGCCGCTGTTTGTGGTCGAGGGTTTGCGCGAACGCGAAACGGTACCCGGTCTCAGCGAGGTCTACCGCGACACTGCGGAGACGCTGCTGCACCAGATCGAGGCCGACCTCAGCCAGGGCGTCACCAAGTTCCTGCTGTTCGGTGTACCGGCCCGCAAGCAGGATCACGATTTTTCACATACCGCGACCATCGGCAATATCGCTGCCATTCGCCGCCATTTCGGCGATGACATCTGGCTGGCCGTCGACGTGTGCCTGTGCTCGCACACCACGCATGGCCACTGCGGCATCCTCAACGACAACCGTGATCACGTATTAAACGATGCATCGGTTACAGCACTGGCCGACGCCGCGCTGCAGTTCGCCGCAGCGGGTGCAGACTGCGTAGCGCCCAGCGACATGCAGGATGGCCGGGTCGCCGCGATACGCGCCGCACTCGATCATGCTGGCCACACACGGCAAGCGATCATGAGCTATGCAGCCAAATTCAATTCCGCACACTACGGTCCGTTCCGGCTGGCAGCGGAATCGGCGCCCGGCAGCGACATCCCGTTGCGCGACCGTGCGAGCTACCAGATCGATCCGGGCAGACCCTCGGATGCCCTGCTGTGTGCCGAGCGTGATGCAGCCGAAGGTGCCGACATCCTGATGGTCAAACCGGGCCTGCCCTATCTGGACATACTGGCCCTGCTCTCAGCCCGTATTCACAAGCCCTGGGCCGTGTATCAGACCAGCGGTGAACAGGCAGGTATCGATCTGCTCGCCGAACGCGGACTCGCCGATCCGGTACGCGCGCAACTGGAAACCTGGACGGCCTTCTCGCGCGCCGGTGCCAGCATGATCATCAGCTACGCCGCACGGCGTGCGCGCCGGTACCTCGGAGCATGAACCGCTCGGCTGACATGTTTGCACGCGCGAACGCGGTGACACCCGGCGGCGTGCACTCGCCGGTACGCGCCTTTCGCCGCGTCGGCGGTACGCCACTGTTCATCCGCAGTGCGCAGGGCAGCCAGATCGAGGATGTAGACGGGCAGCGCTACACGGATTTCTGCATGGCCTTCGGGCCGATGATTCTCGGCCACACGCATCCGGCCGTGCTCGACGCGGTGACTGCCGCAGCAGCCGGCGGCTGGAGTTTCGGCACCGCAGAACCTTATTCGCTGGCCCTCACCGAACTTATCTGCAGTCGCCTGCCCTGGGTCGAGAACCTGCGCTTCGTCAATTCGGGCACCGAAGCCGTGATGTCAGCACTGCGCCTTGCGCGTGCAGCCACCGGGCGCTCACTGATCCTGAAATTCGATGGCTGTTACCACGGCCATGCCGATGCGATGCTGATCCGCGCCGGCTCGGGACTCGCTGGCATCGCCGACAGCGCCGGTGTGCCGGCCGGTGTGGCTGCTGACACGGTGGTGGCACAACTCGACGATATCCCTGGACTGGAAGGACTGTTCGCTGCGCGCGGTGCGGAACTCGCCGCAGCGATCATCGAACCGCTGCCAGCCAATCACGGCCTGCTGCCGCAGCGCCAGGAATTTCTGGATGCACTGGCCTGGCAATGTCAGCAACACGGCACGCTGCTGATCTTCGATGAGGTGATCACCGGCTTTCGCACCGCTTTCGGCGGCATGGCGGAGATCACCGGCATCCGGCCTGACCTGGTGACCTACGGCAAGATCATCGGCGGCGGCTTTCCGGTCGGTGCCTACGCCGGCCGCCGCGAAATCATGCAACTGGTCGCACCGGTGGGGCCTGTCTATCAGGCTGGCACGCTGGCCGCGAATCCGGTGGCGATGGCTGCCGGACTGGCAACTCTTGAACGCCTCACCGATGGCACCGCCTATCTAGCGCTCGAAGACAACGGCCGTCTGCTCGAAGAAAAGCTCAGCGGCACGCCGGGATTGCGTCTGCAGCGCTTCGGTTCGCTGTTCTGGCTGGTGCTGGAGGACGCCGGATCCCGCGCAATGATTCGCACCCCGACTGCGTTTCCCGCTGCCAGCGAGTCGCGTTTCGCCAAGATGTTTCACGCACTGCTCGCCGCTGGCATCTACCTGCCACCCAGCCCTTATGAAACGGCTTTCTCTCCACCGCGCACAGTGAAGATGACATACACGCGCTGGCGGATGCGGTGCGGTCCAGCCTGGCAGAGTGATCGATGAACACACGGACCATCCGGCGTGGCATCGTGTCGCTGGGCCTGCTGTGGCTGACCGCCCTGTCGGTGCTGGCCGACCAACCGCAGTTTGCCGCCGACCCGCTCAAGCTTCTCGTCGTCATCGAGGCCGGTGACCATCATGTATCCATCATCGATGGCGAGCGCTTCAAGCGCATCCACCGCTTCCCCTTGCACCTTGAACTGCAGGGAGAGCCCCGGTTCACACCAGACGGCCGCTACGCCTACTTCGCTTCACGCGATGGCTGGATATCAAAGTTCGATATATGGAAGCTCAAGGTGGTGGCCGAGACGCGCGCCGGTATCCTTACCCAGAATCTTGCGGTCTCCGGCGACGGCAAATTTGTGGCAGTAGCCAACGCTCTGCCACACACGCTGGTCCTGCTCGATGCCGATCTCAATTTGCTGAAGTCCCACATTGCGACCGACAAGGACGGCCAGCAGACCTCGCCTGTCTCGGCCGTGCATACCGCTGGGCCACGGCGCAGTTTCATAGCCGCGCTGACGGACCTGAAGGAAGTCTGGGAACTCAGCTACGATCCACAGGCACCGGAAATTCCCGTTGGCATGGTCCACGATTTCCAGTACCGGGAAGGTGCTTTCGTACCGGGATTCCTCAATCCGAAGCGCTCATTTCCTGACACTCCTCTTGAGGACTTCTTTTTCGCACCGGACTATAACGAGATCATCGGTGCATCCGCTGAGAGCGGCAGCGGCCAGGTTGTGCACCTCGATGTACGCCGTAGCATCGCCAAGCTGGACCTGCCCGGAATGCCGAACCCCGGGGCCGCCATCAGCTGGAACTGGCAAGGCCGGAACATCATTGCCATACCCGACCGCAGCGACGGCATAGTCAGCATCATCGACATGCAGGACTGGAAAACGATCCGTCAGATCAAAATCCCCGGCCCGGCGTCTTTCATGCGCAGCCACGACAAAACGCGCTACGCCTGGGTTCACACGATGAAGAGTCCCGAACACCAGGACACCCTGCAGCTCATCGACAAGCAGACACTCGAGATTGGCGAAGTTCTGCGGCCAGTACCCGGCAAGACACCGGACCACGTCCAGTTCAGCAGGGACGGCAGATATGCCCTTGTCAGCATCGCGGAAGACGAGGGAGCAATCATTGTCTTCGACACGGACACGCTGAAGGTTGCGGACTTCTCCCATCTACCGCCGTAACCAGACACCCACGGCCGGATGCCTACGCAGGCAACATAAGTCACGGATTTTCATGTGACATCACCAATCAGCGGCGTAGTATTCATGCAAGTACCTGTTTGGCAGAGTCCGGACAAACTTCAGGAGAAGCGCACATGAATGACTCAGGCATCAGTCAAAAGATCCCCGTCATCACGAAGATGCTGCTCGCAATTTTTATCACAGCATATGCATTGCTGAGCACAACGCTGTCACTGGCAGCAGATAATCCCGCAAAGAACTGGCTGTCGATCTGGAGTAATGCAAATAACCAGTGGCCTGGTGGCGGATTTGCACGTTTCACCACAGCCCGCATTTTCAATCCGGCAGATCCAGCTGACCCAAGTGCCCAGACTGCGAATATCACGGTGACATTTTTCCAGTCTGCCTGCTGGGGGCAGGTGGCTGCGCAGGAGTCACAGACGATTGCTCCGGGCCAGTTTGGAAGTTACTCAAGCCTGTTGGCTGGCTATCCTGAATCCCTGATCGGTACCGGTTGCCTGTGGATTCACAGCGATGCACCAGTGATTCCTTTGAACGGTCGGACTTACGAAAACCTCAGCAACACCTCAAACGGCGAGTCCTCGCAGATGGCGATCAGTGCCGACTTCTGGCGAGCCGGCAAAGTGCCTGGGAATCGCTGGGTGTCGTACTGGGAGCACAGTGTGCCCTTTGGCGGACCGGAATTTGGCGGCGTCTACACCGGTGGCTATGTTCTGAACCCGGCGCGACAGAAAAGGCGCAGCGAAACGCTGCCGTTGGCAACAGTCACCGTAACTCACTACAAGGGCGCCTGCGGAGTTGGTCCGGTGTGGCGGCTGGACAGCTTCCAGCTTGCGCCGGGGCAATTCACCAGTCACCTGTCGAGTCCAGCCGATACCACCGACAAGATTGGCCAGGGATGTCTCTATATCAGCAGCGACCAGCCGATCGTGGCGTTCAATGGCGCGCTCTACACCGTTGCTATCAACCCGGTGAGCGGCCAGCAGTCCGAGTCGGCATCTGCTACCACCTACCAGCAGGTCGACTGGTAGCCAGCAGCAGCCAACCGAGACCCACGTCACGCTCAGCCCACCATGCGCTCAAGATTTAGTTACACGGGCCGACTACCGGAGAACACAGAACCTTAAAGGCGACGCATGGAAACCTTCGATCTACTGGTCATCGGCAGCGGACCAGGTGGTCAGCGTGCAGCGATTCAGGCAGCCAAGCTCGGCAAGCGGGCAGCCGTCATCGAACGCCGCGAGATCGTCGGCGGCGTCACCGCACATACCGGCACCATTCCCAGCAAATCACTGCGTGAAGCCGTGCTGTATCTGTGCGGCTGGCGCGAAAGAGGCATCTACGGGCGCAGTCATCGGGTCAAGTCTGACATCACCGCGCAGGATCTGTTTCAGCGCCTCAGCATCACCGTTCAACACGAAATCGAAATCATCGAGCATCAGTTGCAGCGCAACGGTGTACGCATCATTCACGGCATGGCGCGCTTTCTGGACAGCAATACGGTGCATGTCACCAGCATCGACGGGCAAAGCGCCGATTACCGCGCCGACACCATCGTCATCGCTACCGGCACTGTCCCGCACCGGCCGGACAACATCCCCTTCGATGACGAGACCATCATCGACAGCGACGGCCTGCTGCAGATCAAGGCAATACCGCGTTCAATGACCGTCATCGGTGCCGGCGTGATCGGCGTCGAGTACGCCACCATCTTCAGCGCGCTGGATGCAAAGATCACGCTGGTCGACAACCGCGACACGATCCTCGATTTCGTCGACGCCGATATCGTCGATGAATTCCGTCACGACCTGATGTCGCGGGGCATCCAGATGCGTCTGGGCGAAGAAGTCGAGCGCGTGGAAAAGGCCGCCGACGGTTCAGTGCTCACATACCTGAAGAGCGGCAAGAGAATCCGCAGCGACCTGCTGATGGTAGCAGCCGGACGTACCGGTGCCACCGCTGGCCTCGACCTGGAAAAGGCCGGGGTGCCGGTAGATTCACGCGGTCGCCTGAGCGTACAACCGACGTACCAGACCGAAGTGCCGCACATCTATGCCGTCGGCGACGTGATCGGTTTTCCGGCGCTGGCATCGACCTCTGCCGAACAGGGACGACTCGCCGCCTGTCACGCCTTCGGCGGGTCTTCGGAAACCGCCACCGACTACTTCCCGGTGGGCATCTACGCCGTGCCGGAGATCAGCATCGTCGGCAAGACCGAACAACAGCTGCGCAAGGAAGGCATCGCCTACGAAACCGGTGTAGCCCGCCTGCGTGAAACCGCCCGCGGCCAGATCCAGGGCGTGCAGGACGGTCTGCTGAAACTGCTGTTCGGCCTCAAGGACCACCGCCTGCTCGGCGCCCACATCGTCGGCGAAGGCGCCACCGAACTCATCCACATCGGCCAGGCCGTCATCGCACACAACGGCACGCTCGAATACTTCGTCGGTGCGGTATTCAACTACCCGACCTTTGCCGAGGCCTACAAGATCGCGGCGCTGGATGCCTGGAACCGTTTGCGGGTTTGATAGCCAAGCAGGCCAACAAGCCCTGAACCAAACAACCAGAACGCCGCGGGTGCAGGTACGGCCGAAAAGTTCAACGTGACTGTCCCGGCGTATTGCCCATCAATCCAACCGACCGGGCCAGCGACATTCGGGCCGAATGTCACTTGAAAATAGTTGTCACCCGCGAGCAGGTCGAAAGTTTCCTCGCTGTAGTAGTGCCCCGCGATCGGATATGGACCAATACCATCGTCCAATACGTAGTTATGCGATGGGTTATTGATGGATATGGGACCCATCCCGAAAGTAAGGAGATTGCCATAGGAATCCGTGCCCGGGTTGGAGATGACATAGTCGTAGACTGCAGTCGCCGTCCTGGGTGCGTCGGCAAAGTAGCGAATGATTCCACGGTTATCTCCGTAGGCACCAAGATAGGCACTCCCGGTATAGCCATTGCCATGCATGCCTATCAGAAAATCAAATACTGCTGATTCGGCGCCAAGGCTACTGAACGCCATACTGGACTGCACATGGAGCGTGCCTGCCGCGGCAAGATCCACGCTCGCAGCAATTGCATCAATTTGGCTGTCCTGTACATCGGCAAACTGGCGTGGATCATTTCGATCCAGTATTTGCATGCTCGCCGAGACTGACGTGCTAACGATGGCGGCATGAACCGACCCCATCGCACTTAGCGCAAGAACAGATACCGCCAGAACTGATGACTTAAGAGCCATTCTCACTCTCCTTTTTTCAAGAAAAGTAGACGCCTTTTGAGGGTCGGCGGTCAAGAGCGCGAACACGGGCTTAAGTAAAGCAGGCGTCTGAGGGTAAGCTGACACCAGCGTGCATCGCAGATGCCTGCCGCGTCGACACCGGTAACTTATGCATATCAAATGTTCCGGCAGCATTTACTCTTACAAGATCACGGCGCTGGATGCATGGAACCGCGTGCAGGTGTGAGGGTCAGTCGTGCTTCCACTCTTCGCCGGGCATGACACGGGCCATGAACTGGTCGAAAAGCGGAACCGTGAATGCAGTGTCACCGTGATTGGGACTCCAGATCATGCCTTTGGCGATTAACTGTCCTCGCGTCGGCCCCAGCGATGTCACGGGCCGCCCAAGCACAGCGGCAATATCTCCGGACCGGTGCGGGCCAGGCCCCAGCGCCGCCATAGCCCGAAGGTAGCGTTTTTCCAGTGGCGTGAGGCGGTCAAACCGTACGCGAAAGAAACTCTCATCCAGTGCAGCAACTGCAGAAGCTGAGGCGCGCTCGACATCCGAGCGCGTGATCGGGCTGGTCGCTGCAGTATCCCAGGCGTGCTTGCCCCACTCCTGGAGAAAGTAGGGATAACCCTGGGCCTGCCTGAGAATGCTTGCCAGCGCATCCGGTGCAAACTCAACGCCCTGATCCACCGCAGGCTTGGCGATCGCCCTCCGTGCAGCTGTCTCTGGCAACGGACCTATCTCGGGAAAATCGAACAGGCGCTCGGCATAAGACTTGGCCCGACCCATCTGGCCGCGGAGTTGCGGCAGCCCGGCACCGACCAGCACCACGGGCAGACGGCGCTGTGCCGTGCGATGCAGAGCGGTGATCAACGCCGCAAGCTGTTCCTCCTCGACATACTGCAGTTCATCGATGAAAAGAACCAATGAGGTACCAGCCATTTTCGCCGCCATTCCTGCAACTTCGAACAGGGCCTGCAAGTCATGTTCGAGGTCGCCGTTATCAGCCAACCCTGGCTCTGGCTCAAAATCGAAGCCCACTTCGATATCCTGGTACTTCAGCTTCAAGGCCTTTGCGAATCCGACCAGCCCGCGCAGGGCACGTTCGGCATGAGTCCTGGCGCGCTCGGTTCTGGACAGGCGCAGCAATGCCTGCCGCAACTGGGGCGCCAGTATGGCGGGCAGGGAGCGCGCTTCAGGAGCTTCGATGCGCACGGTCTGCAATCCGGCCGCCTCGGCATCTTCCCGCATGCGATCGAGGAGCACGGTCTTGCCGACACCGCGCAGGCCCACCATGAGAATGCTTTTCGTTGGCAGGCCCCTTCGGACCCGCTCCAGTGCCACCCGCACCGTCTCCCGCAGTTCATCACGGCCAGCAAGCTCCGGGGGAGGAGTGCCGGCGCCGGGGGCAAATGGATTGCTGATCGGATCCATGATGGAATTATAGCGAAGTTAGCTGGTTTATAAAGATCTTATAAATCGGCTAACTTCCATCAAACCACCTTCGCTGTACTGCGACGGATTCCAGTTCCCGCACTGGTGGCACGAGCACCCAGACACGCAGCACTCATTGATTCCCGGGAACTCCAACCCGATTGACCTCTTGCTTTCCAAGCACATCACCAAAGAATCGGCTCGCTGCGTCTGCCACCTCGCGACGGATGAGACCGCGATCCACCGTAGCGTGATTTCCGCATACGTCGAATGGAGTCACAAATCGAGCAACTACCTTGACCGTCCATCTGCACTCGGACATGTATACAAAGTGTCCACCACTCGGCAGCACAATGAGTTTTGCATCGATGCGCGCACCCCACGTTGAATCATTCAGCAATTCCGTCAACACAAATGACAGATCAGCCGGACGATGCCAAACCTTTACCGATTCTTCGGGTTCGGGGCTGCGAGCTTGTGGAAGACTCGTACGGACCTCCTTCAGCCGCGACTCCAAGGTAACCGCGATCGTAGATGATGGGAGCCTCGCTGGCGCTGTCCGCGGCGGGATACCACAGTCCAACATCCAGCGGGCGATGGCGTGCCTCATCGACAAAGGCCACCTGAACGTAGCCGACTTTATTCATGCCCAGGGGCCGCAGAATTATCGGCGAAGGGTCGCAGCCGAACAGACCCAAGCCGATCAATATAAAAGTGCATTTGTAAAGACGCCACATATGCGCTTCTGCCCCTCCTCTTTACAATAAATGATTGGTGAGTGGTTAGCTGGTCTCAATGCCATCATGTCTGGAACAGGAGCCACGCACTGAAGCCAGTGCACGCTAGAATAGAGCGCTCAACCACAACGCCGGGACCGCACATGAAGCGCCTCCTCAAACGCCTCGCCCTCGGCCTGCTCGCGCTCATCGCCCTCGCCCTGCTGGCACTGTTTATCGCCCGGCCGGTGATGACCACGCGACTGCTTGGCCTGCCCTTTGGCGGCAGTCAGGGGCCAACCGACCTGGTCCGGGGCGGTCCGGTGCCGGCGCTGCGTTGTTGCCAGCGAGGCAGAGCGCACGATTTCGGCTGCGGTGCTCGACCAGGCGATCCAGGCGGCTGCAGATACCAAAGCCTATTCCCTGCTGGTCTGGCAGGGCGGTGCTCTGCAGCTTGAGCACTACTATGGGGACCACGACGCGCAATCCATTGCGCCCACACAGTCGATGCACAAGTCGGTGCTGGCGATGCTGGTCGGCATCGCAATCGAGCAGGGACTGATCGGCTCGGTCGATGATCCGGCAGCCAACTACATCGAGGAGTGGGCCGGCGACGAGCGCCGCCACATCACGATCCGGCAGATGCTGCAGCAGTCCAGCGGCATCGACTTTCCGGGCTTCCCGGCCGTGATCGACATGACCATCGGTGACGAGCTGGAGCAGATCACTTTCGAACAGGGCGTGCTCGCACCGCCCGGTACGCAGTTCGACTACACGAACATCAATCCCGAAGTGCTGGGCATCCTGCTGGAGCGGGTGTCCGGACTCAGCTATGCGGAATACCTGTCACAAAACCTGTGGCGTCATGTCAGCGACGACGATGCACAGGTATTGCTCGACACGGAGTCGACCAGAACGCCGCGCACCTTCTGCTGCCTGGACACCACGGCGCGCGCCTGGCTGCGCATCGGCCTGCTGCATCTGAATCACGGCCGGGTCGGCGAGATGCAGGTCGTGCCGGAACAGTGGATGCAGGACATCGTCACGCCCAGCGCACAGAACCCGAACTACGGCTATCTCACCTGGCTCGGCACCACCTATCGAGAAAGAACGGCGCTACAACCGCAAGTCATCGGCGAGTTGCATTCCACTCCGAGCCCTTCGCTGCACCGGACGTCATCTACTTCGATGGCTTCGGCGGCCAGCGCGTGTACATCGTGCCGTCGAAGCAACTGGTGATCGTCACCACCGGCCCGCTGCGTCAGGACTGGGACGATGCGCTGCTGCCGAACCTGATCATCCGCGGCATGGGTGAGTGAGGCCTTCAGCGCGGACTGCCGGGCGCCTCGATGGCCGCGGCGAGTTCGATATGCAGCGCGCGTTCGCGCCAGATCAGGTAAAGGCCGCTGGCAATCACCAGCGCTCCGCCGGTCCACACCCGGACTGAAGGCAGCGCTGCCCAGAAGATCCAGTCGAGCCCCACGGCCCAGAGCATCGCCGTGTATTCGAAGGGCGCGACCACCGAGGCCGGTGCGCAGCGGAAGGCCTCCGTGATGAAGTGCTGGCCGAAGGCGCCGAGCAGGCCGAGCAGCGCCAGCCACAGCCAGTGCTCGCGCTGCAGCGGCACCCAGTCCGGCCAGGCCAGCAGTCCGGCGAACACGGTGAGCAGCACCAGGAACCAGAACACCATCGAGGCCGTCGAGTCGGTGCGCGTGAGCATGCGCGCCGTGATCGCACTGCCGGCATAGGCAGCCGCTGCGATCAACGCGCCGACCGCACCGAGCAGGCTGAGGCGCGTGGCGCCCGGCTGCAGCATCCACAGCACGCCGATCAGTCCGGCACTGATCGCCAGCCAGCGCCGCCAGCCGACATGCTCACCGAGCATCGGCACCGACAGCGCGGTGACAAACAGCGGTGCGACGAAAAAGATCGCGTAGGCATCGGCCAGCGACAACTGGCTCACCGCATAGATGAAGCCGCTGAGCATGACCAGCGCCAGCACGCCGCGACCGAGATGCAGCCCCCAGCGCACCGGACGCAACTGACGCCAGCTGCCGGTATATGCGAACAGCATCAACAGGTAGGGCATCGAAGCAGCACCGCGCAGTGCCGCCACCTCCAGCGGCGGGTAACTCGCCGCAAACAGCTTGAGTACCGCATCCATGCCGGCAAAGAAGGCCACCGCGAGCAGCATCGCAGCCGATGCCGCGCAGGCGCTGGTCAGTCATGGGCCGGCATGGATCGGTCGGCAGCGACAATCAGATCGCCTCCTGCTGATACGGCATTGGCGGCAGCGTCATGAAGAAGTCGTACAGCGCGCCCAGATCTTCGTCGCGTCATCTCGCCGAAGGCATTCCAGTTCATCAGCGTGTTGGCCGTCGGATCGACCGCGACCCGGGCCACACGCGACTTGAACAGCTGGATGAACTGCTCCTTGCTCCAGCTGCCGAGTCCGCTTTCATGCGGCGTGAGATTCATCGTGTACATGGTGCGGCCGTTCAGGAAGAACGGCATGCCACCGGAAAACTCGCGCCCTCGAAAGCCCTTCATGGACTGCGGATCCTTGGGCGTATGGCAGAACTCGCAGCGCGCCACGGTCGCGAGATATCTGCCGTAGGCCACCGAATCCGAGCGGTCTGGCGCGCTTGCGGGACTGTCAAAGGGCTCCGGCCACAGCTGCACCAGCATGTTCATCGGAAAATCGATCTGCCGCTCGGGCCGCACGGACTTCACCGGCTGCATCGAACGCAGGTAGGCCACCACCGCCTGCATGTCGTCATCCGCCACGTGCTTGTAGATGAAGTACGGCATGATCGGGAACAGGCCCTTGCCGTCCTTGTTCACACCTTCGCGCGCGGCGCGGATGATCTCGCCATCGGTCCAGCTGCCGAGACCGGTCTCCTCATCCGGCGTGATATTGCGGATGCACAGCCGCCCCGGAAAATTTTCCTGACCGGCATTGACGCCGGCCGCGATGGTCTCGCGGGTCATGCAGGCGCGGCCGGCACCGATCGGCTCGACCGGCGGGCCACCATACAGGCCCCAGTCGCGCTCTGAATGGCAGTCCACGCACTGCAGGACATTCACGGCGAGATAACGTCCCCGCTCGATATTCTCCGGCGGTCAGCTCCACCTGTATGTCGGCGTGCAGGCCGCTGTCTGGGCAACTGGGTCGCATACCAGGTCCAGGCGAGCAGGATCACGACGATGATTGCCAGCACGATACGCACGATGATCTTTTTCATTCACATTACCTCCTGCCGTCGTCGACAGGCGGAACAGGGCTGATCAGTTACCCAGCAAACGCAGGAACTCGTTGCGGGTCTGCGGATGCGAGCGGAAATGGCCGAGCATGCAGGAGGTGGTCATGATCGAGTTCTGCTTCTCCACGCCGCGCATCATCATGCACATGTGCTGCGCCTCGATGACCACGCCGACGCCCTTGCCGCCGATCGCCGACTGCACGCATTCGGCGATCTGCTTGGTCAGCACTTCCTGGATCTGCAGCCGGCGCGCGTAGTAATCGACGATGCGCGCGATCTTCGACAGGCCCAGCACCTTGCCGTTGGGCAGGTAGGCCACGTGGCACTTGCCGATGAACGGCAGCATGTGGTGCTCGCACATCGAGTACATCTCGATGTTGCGGATGATCACCAGCTCGTCGGTGTCGCTGGTGAACACCGCCTCGTTGATCAGCGTGCTGATGTCCTGCCGATAGCCACGGGTCAGGAAGTGAAAGGCCTTGGCAGCGCGTTCCGGCGTCTTGACCAGGCCTTCGCGCTGCACGTCCTCGCCGAGCAGCGTGATGATGTCGCGGAAGCGCTCGGTCATCTGCTCGATGACCTGCTGCTCGTCCTGCGGAGATGCGGGGTTGATGGGCTGCTGGACACTGCGCCGGCTCCTTTGTCTTGCCTGGGCTATGGTAACGGACGACGAGGCCTGCCGTCCGATCGCCGCCGGGACTGCCGCACTGCCTGACCGCGCAGTGAGTTGCGTCACGACCCCTGCCAGTCCGCGGATGGTCGGCGTCTCGAAAATACTGATCAGCGGCAGCTCGATGCCGAGCCGGTCGCGGAGCCGGGCGATCAGGCGCGTGGCAAGCAGCGAGTGTCCGCCGAGCGCGAAGAAGTCGTCGTCCGGACCGATATCCGTCACGTTTCAGCAGCGACTGCCAGAGTTCGGTCAGCGTCGCCTCGATACTCGCCGCGCGGTCACGGTTGCCAGCCCGGCACCCGCCGGGACCGGTCGCGGCAGAGGCCGCGCGGCCAGCGTGCGCCGATCGAGCTTGCCGTTCGGCAGCTGCGGCAGGCTGTCCAGCGCCACATAGTGAGCCGGCAGCAGCGCGTCCGGCAACAGGGGCTTGAGGTGCGCGCGCAGTTCAGCCGGCGTCGGCAGGCTCGCTCCTGCGCGCAGGCTGCACCAGGCAACCAGCATCGGCTCGCTGGCGGCTTCGACGTGCAGGACCACCGCCACGGCATCCATTGCCGGATGCGTGCGCAGTGCGGCCTCGATCTCGCCGGGCTCGATACGGATGCCACCGAGCTTCAGCTGATCGTCGCGACGGCCGATCCAGGCCAGGCTGCCATCGGGCAGATAGCGCGCGAGGTCGCCGGTGTGCAGACGTCCCGCCGGTACATAGCGGCTCTCGATCACCACTTCGCCGCTGACGCCGGCCGGCTCGACCCTGTTCATCGAGCAGCAGCACGCGCTGATCGCCCACCGGCCAGCCCAGCGACAGCACATTGCCGTACGGCTGCGTGTCGTGCGTGGAAAAACTCTGCAACACGGCGGTCGCTTCGGTCAGACCATAGCCGTTGACGAACTGTGCGCCCTTGCGAAAGCGCGACCTGAACAGCTCGAAGTCGGCACGGCGCGCCGCTTCACCGCCGAGCACGACGAGCCGCACGCGCGACAGATCCTGCCGGCAGGCGACATGACTGCCGAACAGATAGCGATACACGGTGGGCGTCGCGTGCAAGACGGTCAGACCGGAATCGGCGATGCGGTCGAGCAGCGTCTCGCGATCGAGGCGCCGGATATCGAGCGGATAGACGGCCGCACCGCTCAGCAGCGCACCGAAGATGTCCTGCACGGCGGCGTCATAGCCGTAGGTCGATACCAGACTGAGGCGGTCGGCCGGACCCAGACCGAGATTGGCAGCCCAGCTGCGCACATAGTGCAGCACCTTGCGCTGGGTCTGCGCCACGCGCTTTCGGCGTACCGGTGGTGCCCGAGGTGTACAGCAGATAGGCCAGATCATCCGGACTGCCGGCTGGCAGCGTGAGCGACGTCGACGAAGCTGGCGGCAGCTCGTCGAGCAGGATCAGCTGCAGTCCGCTGCCGATCAGCCATGCGCTACCCGGACTGCTGAGCGCGCTCGTTCTGTGACCACGAACGCAGCCCGGCGTCGCGCGCCGACAGTTCCAAGGCGCGCAGCCGGTGCCAGCGGATCGAGCGGCACATAGGCTGCACCCGCCTGCAGCACGCCGAGCATGGCCGCCACCTGTCCCGCGCCCTGGTTGAACCACAGGCCGACGCTGCGCTCCGCGCGTGCACACCGTGCTGCATGAGCGCAGCGGCCACGCCGCGCGCCCGCTGATCGAGCCCGGCGTAACTCCAGCTCACGCCACTGCAGCCGGCGACGGCAGAGGCCGACACTGCCGTTGCCTCCGCACGCTGCTGCAGTTGTGCGGCAAACGCGGCAGCCAGCGTGCCCTCGCCAGCCTGACGCAGCAGCGACGATCTCCGGCAGGCTGCGTGCGACAGCCGGTGCAGAACCGACGCACAGGCTGGCCAGCGGTGCATCCGGGCTGGCGACGACAGCGGCCAGCAACGCTGCGAAATCACCGAGCATGCGCTGCATCGAGCTGGCAAGAACAGGTCCGTGCTGTACTCGAAACTCACCGCCAGGCCCGCTGCAGTTTCACTCAGCGAAACGCTCAGGTCGAACTTGGCCGTACCGCGATCGACAGCCATCGGCGTCGCCTCGAGACCGGACAACTGCAGCTGACCGGCCGGCTCGCTGTGCAGGTTGAACAGCACCTGGAACAGCGGCGAGCGACCGGTGCTGCGCGGTGGCTTGAGCACTTCAACGAGCTGCTCGAAAGGCACATCCGCATGCGATCCAGGCATCCAGCGTCGTGTGCTTCACCCGCTGCAGCAGCGCGCGGAAACGCGGATTGCCGCGCAGATCCGTGCGCAGCACCAGCGTGTTGACGAAGAAACCGATCAGCCCTTCCAGCTCGGTGCGTGGCCGGCCAGCGACCGGCGTGCCGACCACGACATCTTCGCTTCCGGCATAGCGGGCCAGCAACACATCGAAGGCCGCAAGCAACACCATGAACAGCGTGCAGCCTTCGGCCTGCGCCAGCGTCTTGAGTGCCGCCTGCAGCTCCGGCGCGCAGCAACCGGGCGCAGCGCGCACCGCGATGCGTGCTGAGCGCCGGACGCGGCCGGTCGATCGGCAGATCGAGATATGGCGGCGCGTCCTGCAACTGCGCACGCCAGAACGCCAGCTGTCGCGCGAGCTCCGCGCCCTCCAGCGCCGCGCGTTGCCGGAGTGCGTAATCCGCATACTGCAGCGGCAGCTCCGGCAGCATCGGTGGCTCGCCCGCCAGCGCGGCGTCGTACAGTGCCGACAGCTCGCGGCTCAGTATGCCGAGCGACCAGCCGTCGGCAACGATGTGATGCACGACGATCGCCAGCACCTGATCGTCGTCGGCAACCGGCAGCACCATCACCTGCAACAGTGGACCGCGACCCAGATCGAAACGCAGCAGCTGCAGACAGGTTTTCAGGCGCACTTCCCAGTCCGGGTCCAGGCTGCCGGGCAAATCTGCGGGCAATACGTTCACCGGCACGTCGAGCGTCTCCGGCGATCGCCTGCTGCGGTTCTCCATCGCTCTCGACGAAACGTGTGCGCAGCACCGCATGACGCGCGACCAGCGCATCCACCGCCACCTGCAGCGCAGCCAGATCCAGCACGCCGCGCAGACGGAAGATCCACGCCAGGTTGTAGACCGGACTGCCCGGCTGCAGGCGATCCAGAAACCACAAGCGCTGCTGCACCGGCGAGAGCGGTACGCGCACATGCGATACAGATGCCAGCGGCAAGCGGTGCAGCTGGCGACGCAATGCGCGTCGCCGGCAAGCTTGCGGCGATACCGGCCGGCGTTGGCGTCATGAACAGGGTCTTCAGCGGCAACTCGATCTGCAGGGCATCGCGGATCCGTGCGATCAGCTGCGTGGCCAGCAGCGAGTGTCCACCCAGCGCAAAGAAGTCCTCATGTGCTGCCGACCCGGTCGCTGCCCGAGCACGGTGGCGAACAACTCGCACAGCAGCGCTTCGAGTGGCGACAGCCGGCACGTCGGCAGCACCGCCCGCTTGATGCGCCGGTGCGTATCACGGCCGGCAATGCGGCACGATCGAGCTTGCCGTTCGGCGTTCAGCGGCAGTTCCGGCAGCCAGACGAATTCTGACGGCAGCATGTACTCGGGCAGGCGGCTGCGCAGATGAGCGGCCAGCACTTCAGCTGGCCACTTCAGCATCCGCTGGCGCACCAGAAAGCCACCAGCCGCGGTCGCCGGCAAACTCGCGCAGCACCACGACGGCCGCGCTGACCGCCGGATGCGCCAGCAGTGCCGCCTCGATCTCGCCGGGCTCGATGCGGAAGCCGCGCAGCTTGAGCTGGAAATCGCTGCGCCCGAGTATCTCCAGCTGGCCGTCGCTGCGCCAGCGCGCGCGATCACCGGTCCGGTACATGCGCGGCGGAACATGGCCGCCCGCTGGCACGCGGCACGAAGGGATCCGCGCAGAAGCGCTCGGCCGTCAGTTCCGGCCGCGCGTGATAGCCGCAGCGCCACCCCGTCGCCACCGATCCACAACTCGCCGCGCACGCCGCGCGGCACCGGCTGCAGTTGCTCATCCAGCACATAACAGCGCGTGTTGGCGATCGGCCGGCCCACCGGTATCGGGTCGCGACGATGCGTCGGTGATCCGGCCACAGCAGGACCAGACCGTGGTCTCGGTCGGCCCGTACATGTTCCAGAGTTCCGCGCCACGCGACAGCAGCGCAGACGCCAGCTCCGCATCCAGCGACTCGCCACCGCAGAGCATGCGCAGGCCCGGCTGACCGGACCAGCCGGCTGCGAGCAGGTTGCGCCACAGTGCCGGCGTCGCCTGCATCACCGAGATGTGCGCATCGGCCAGACGACGCATCAGCAGCTGCGGATCAGCCAGCTCATCGCGCGTGGCGATCACCGTGCGTCGCGCCGACCGTCAGCGGCAGCAGCAATTCCAGCACGGCGATATCGAAAGCCAGCGTGGTGACGGCGAGCAACCGGTCGTCTGCAGCGAGGCCCGGTGTGCGCGCCATGCTGTGCAGGAAATTGAGCACCGCCTGCTGTGGCACGGCCACACCCTTGGGCTGGCCGGTCGAGCCAGAGGTGTAGATCAGATAAGCGAGCGCGGCGTCGCTCACCGGTGCGACGGGCGGCAGGCTCGGCGGCACCGCGTCGCTGGCCAGCTGTGCCGGATCGATGACGCTGCCGCTGAAAGTCCGGCAGGCGCGTCAGCCAGCGCCGGCGATGCGAGCAGCACGCCGGCACCTGAATCGGCGATGATGAAAGCCAGCCGCGCAGAGGGATGCGCCGGGATCCAGCGGCACGTAGTGCGCACCGATGCGCAACACTGCGAGCACACTCGCCAGCATGTCGATGCCGCGTTCCAGACAGATTGCGACGGCCTGCGCCGGGCTGCACACCAGCTGCGCAGAGCGCCGCAGCCAGACTCGCCGCACGTGCCAGCAGTTGCGCATAGCTCAGCGCATCGCCATCAGCCTCAACGGCGATGGCCTGCGGACTGGCGGGCAGCCTGTTCGGCAAACAACGCGTAGATGCCACGGTTCTGCTCATACGGCGCATCGCTATCGCTCCATGCGCCGATCAGCCGCTCGCGGTCGCTCGCGCTCTGCACCGGCAGCGTTGCCAGCTCTGCAGCCGGATTCGCAACGATTGCATCCAGCAGCGTTTCAAAACCTGCCGCGAGACGTTCGATGGTGTCCGCGTCAAACAGGTCGTGTTGTACTCAAGCGCCAGCCATAACTGCGACTCGAACTCGGAAACCGATACGGTGAGCTCGAACTTGGCAGTGTCTGCCGCTGCCATCTCTGCCGGTTTGACCGCCAGTGCGCCGAACTCCACCGCTTCCCAGGGCGTGTTCTGCAGGATGAACATCACCTGGAACAGCGGCGAGTGCGACAGATTGCGCGGCGGCTGCAGCAGCTCGACGAGTTTTTCGAAGGGCAGTTCCTGGTGCGCAAATGCACCCAGCGCCGTGCTGCGTACACGCATCAGCAGCGCACGGAAATCCCCGGCGCCATCCAGCCGGGTACGGATCGCGAGGGTATTGGCGAAGCAGCCGATCAGCGGCTCGAGCTCGCTGCGCCGCCGGCCGGCGATCGGCGTGCCGATCACGAGGTCTGACTGGCCGGACCAGCGTGCCAGCAGCAGATTGAAGGCGGCAAACAGCAGCATGAACAGCGTCACGCCCTCCTCTGCCGCCAGCGTTTGCAGTCGGGCACGAGTGCCGCCGGCAAGGGCCTGCCCGAGCCGGTTGCCCTTGATAGTCTGCAGCGCCGGGCGCGGCCGGTCGGTCGGCAGATCGAGAAGCGGCGGCGCACCCTGCAGATGCTCGCGCCAGAACGCCATCTGCCGTTCGAGCTCTGCGCCGGCCAGCCAGTCGCGCTGCCAGACTGCGAAGTCGGCGTACTGCACCGGCAGTTCCGGCAACGCGGCGACTGCACCGCGACTGAAGGCGCTGTAGTACGCGGCGAGATCGCGATACAGCACGCCGGCCGACCAGGCATCCGACACGATGTGGTGCATGACCAGCAACAGCACGTGTTCGGCGCCCTGCGGCATGAGGCGCAACAGATGCACGCGCAGCAAGGGGCCGCTCTGCAGATCGAAGCTGAGCGAGGCCAGCTCGTTCAGCTTCGTCATCAGCTCGGCCTCGCTGGCACCGTACAGCTCTATCTGCTGTACCGGCAGCTCGAGCTGACTCACGACGCGCTGTACGACATCGAAACCGCGCGTCGCGAAGCTCGTGCGCAGCGACTCATGGCGCGCCACCACCGCATCAAGTGCACGCTGCAGGCTGTCCTGATCCAGCGGACCGGACAAGCGCAGCGGCATCTTCAGGTTGTAAACCGCACCCGGCCCTTCGAGCTGATCGAGGAACCACAGCCGCTGCTGGGCAAAGGAGCTCGGAAAAATGTAGTGCGCGCTGCTCATGTCTCGGCCCGGCGCTCCAGCCGTGGAATCACATCCGACGTGACCGGCTCTGCGCGGCCCGGCCGCCTGCAGCCGCAGCGCCAGTCCGCGAATCGTCGGCGCTTCGAAGACGCTGATCAGCGGCAACTCGACGCCCAGCGGTCGGCAATCCGCGCGATCATGCGCGTGGCGAGCAGCGAATGGCCGCCGATGGCAAAGAAGTCATCGTCAAGAGCAATGGATGCGACCGGCAACAGGCTCTGCCAGATCTCGGTCAGTTGTACTTCCAGCCCGGTGAGCGGCGCCTCCACTGCAGATGATGTACACGGCGTGCACCTGCACGCCAGCATCCGCACGCGCGGCCGGCGGCATCACGCCGGGCAGCAGTTTGCTGATCGGTGTGTCCGGCGCGGCAACGACGCTTTCAAGCAGCGCCAGAAAATCAGCGGCCAGCGCGACGATCCGCGCCTGCGAAAACAGCTCGCTGCGCCAGGCAAAGGCGATCTCGAGTCCGCCGCTTCTTCAGCGATGTGCACGCTGAGATCGAACTTCGCCGCCTCGCCGAGCACCGCAACGGGTTCAGCCTCCAGACCGGGCAGCGCCAGCGGCACACGTGGCTGATTGTGCAAGGTGAGGAGCACCTGCACGATCGGACTGTGGCTCAGCGAACGCTGTGGTGCCAGTGCTTCGACCAGCTTCTCGAACGGCACATCGGCATGCTCATAGGCATCGAGCGTCACGCGCCGGACGCGCGCCAGCAGTTCGCTGAAGCGCGGATCACCGTGCAGACGGGTACGCAGCACCAGCGTGTTGACGAAGAAACCGAGCAGGCCTTCCAGTTCGCTATGCGGCCGACCGGCCAGCGGCGTACCGACCAGCACATCCTCGCTGCCGGCATGCCGGCCGAGCAGCACATCGAAAGCCGTCAGCAAGCACCATGAACAGCGTGCAGCCCTGCGCACGCGCCAGTTCGTGCAAGCCCGCACAACTGTCTGGCGACAGCACGCAGCTGTACCAGGCCCCATCCGTTGCATGACCCGTTTCATGCAGCTGATCGGTGGGCAGGGCCAGCAGCGCCGGTGCATCCCGCAGTTCTTCACGCCAGAACGCGAGCTGCCGTGCGAGTTCACCGCTGGCCAGCCAGTCCGCCTGCCAGCGCGCGTAATCAGCGTACTGCAACAGCAGCGGAGTCCAGTCAGGCGCAAGACCACGCAGTGCAGCCTGATATGCACTGGCCAGCTCGCGATTCAACACCGACAGCGACCAGCCATCCGAGATGATGTGATGCATGACCAGCACCAGCAGCTGATCGTCCGGTGCGATCTGCAACACCCGCACGCGCAACAGAGGACCGGTAGCCAGATCGAAATGCACACCGAGCAGGCATTCAGACACGGCGCAGGACAGTTCATCCTCACCAGCTCGGTGAACTCCACCGCGATCCAGTTGGCCGGCAGCTCGGCAAGATCCAGCAACTGTTGGCTCGCCACACCGTCATGCGCGACAAAGCGGGTGCGCAACACCGCATGCCGCGCTACCAGCGCATCCACCGCCGCCTGCAGCGCGCGGCGATCAAGCCGGCCACGCAGGCGCGCCGCCCAGGGCAGATGATAGGCCCGACTGCCGGGCTGCAACTGATCGAGAAACCACAGCCGCTGCTGCATGGCTGAGAGCGGCGCCATACTCCCGGTCTGTTGTGCAGTGGAGCGCAGGCTGTGCAAGGGACCCGTGGATGCGTGGGCTTGCCCACTGTTGCGTACGGCTTGCAGTGCTGCCGCGATACCGGCCGGGGTCGGTGTCGTGAAAATCGCCCGCAGCGGCAATGCCACCTGCAGCGCGTCGCGGATGCGCGCCACCAGCCGGGTGGCCAGCAGCGAATGACCACCGTGCGCAAAGAAATCATCGTGCACGCCGACCGTCGCTCTGCCGAGCAGCTCGGCAAACAACACACACAGCACTTCTTCGAGCGGCGTGCGTGCAGCGACGGGCAGTGAACCAGTGGCAGATAACGACCACTGCGGCGCCGGCAATGCGGCCCGATCGAGCTTGCCGTTGGGCGTCAGCGGCAGTGCCGGCAGATAGATGAAGATATTGGGCAACAGAGAGTCCGGCAACTGCGCCTGCAGATCCCGGCGCAGATCCGCAACCGGTACCGGCTCACCGTGCGGCACGATCCACGCCACCAGTCGCATATCACCCGGCGCGGCCTCACGCGGGCCGACCACGGCATGACGGATCGCCGGATGCGCCATCAGGCGTGCCTCGACCTCCCCCGGCTCGATACGAAAACCGCGCAGCTTGAACTGGAAATCAGTACGGCCCAGCAGTTCCAGACAACCATCGTGTCGCCAGCGCGCCCGGTCACCGCTACGGTACAAGCGTGCGCCCGGTGCAGTGACGAAGGGATCGGCGCCAAACTTTTCGGCACTGAGTCCGGGCTGGGCATAATAGCCGCGCGCCACACCGGTACCGCCGATGCACAACTCGCCGGGCACGCCGGCTGGCAATACTTGACCCTGTTGCATCGAGCACATAGAGGCGCGTATTCGACAGCGGCGTGCCGATCGGCACCGAACCGGCACCGGACAACTCTCCGCTCACTTCAAAACACGCGCTGTCGATGGTTGCCTCGGCCACTCCGTAGGAATTGAACAACCGGGTCACCGGCATGCAGCGAGCGCGCAGCGCGGCAGCCTCGCCGGCGAACCACAGATCCGAACCGACGATGAGCAGGCGCAGCGGCGGCAGTTGCAGTTCCTGCGCACACACATGCGCGAGCAACAGACGTATCACAGCCGGCACAAACTCGGCAACGGCAATGTGCGCGCGCTGCAGCAGATCCAGCAAGGCTGGTGGATCCAGCAGCGTCTCGCGCGGACACAACACCAGACAGCCACCGGAACCGAGCGCGCGTACCCAGTCGCCGGTATATACATCGAAAGCTGCGCTCGCCATCTGCAGGTGCGGCTCACCGGCCTGCAGCGCATAGCGCTCACGCCAGGCCGCAAAAGCACTGGACAGATTGCCGTGCGTGACCATCACGGCTTTCGGCTCGCCGGTGGAACCGGAGGTGTAGAGCAGATAGGCCAGATCGTCCGCGCTGACACGTATCTCCGGTGCGCTGTCTGCACACTGATCGATCTCTGCCTGCAATGCATCGAGAGGCAACAGCCGCTCATCGCCGGCCGCAAAACAGGCAGCAGTCGCGGCATCGACCAGCAACAGATCGAGTTCCACACCGTCCGCCATCGCCGTCAGGCGTGCCGGCGGATAATCCGGATCCAGCGGCACATAGGCCGCACCGCTTTTCAGCACCGCCAGCACGGCGACCAGATACGACGAGCTCGCGCGGCAGGCAGATACCGATGCGCGCCGAGGCCGGCAACCCCTGCGCGAGCAGAAAGTGTCGCGAGCTGATTGGCACACGTTTCGAGTTCGGCATAACTCAGTGTTTCATCGCCCAGCACCAGCGCTGATGCATCCGGCCAGCGCGCCGCATTGGCGGCTACGGTCTGATGTACGGGGACGAAATCCGGCACACACGCGGGTGGATTCAGCTCATCAAGCAGATGTCGCCGTCCGGCCGCATCCAGCAGCGGTAGCGCTGATATCGACAATTCCGGTCTGCGCCACCACGCCCTGCAGCAGCTGCAGAAAGGAGTCCGCCATCTGTTCGATACTGCGCGCCGCAAACAGATCGGTGGCGTACTCGAAGATCAGCTCGATGCGCTCACCCTGCTCGCCGGCTGTCAGCGTCAGGTCAAAACTCGACACGCCCTGATCGAGCAAGCGGTCGAGCCGGAACTCCAGCGCCGCCGCCTGTCGCCGCTGCTCCGGCATGCGGATCAGGTTGAACATCACCTGGAACAGCGGCGCACGGCTCAGGCTGCGCGCAGGGCGCAGCGCTTCGACCAGTTTCTCGAAAGGCAGCTCCTGGTGCGCCTGCGCATCGAGCGTCACCGCACGCACACGCTGAAGCAACTCGCTGAAGGCCGGATCGCCGCCGAGATCCGTGCGCATCACCAGCGTGTTGATGAACAGGCCGACCAGCGTTTCCAGCGCACGCTCGGTCCGCCCTTCCACTGGCGTTCCGACCACGATGTCGTCACTGCCGCTGTAACGCTGCAGCAACACATCGAAAGTCGCGAGCAACACCATATACAAGGTGCACTGCTGCTCATGGGCCAGGCGGCGCAATGCCGTCACCAGCGTCACGGCGCAAGGTGCGCCGTATCCAGGCGCCGTGAAACTGCTGCTCGGCAGGTCGTGGATAATCGGTGGGCAGCTCCAGCGCGGTCGGCATGCCTGCCAGTTGCTCACGCCACCAGGCGAGATCGGCAGCCTGTGCAGCATCGGCCTGCTGCTGCCGCTGCCAGACCGCGTAATCGGCATAGCGGATATCCAGCGGCGGCAGTTGCGGCTCGGCACCATCCGCAAAGGCTGCGTAGGCCGTAACCAGTTCATCAAACAGCACATGGTTCGAGGTGGCATCGGTGACGATGTGCTGGGTGACGAGCATCAGCAGGTGCTCATCCGCAGCACGACGCACCAGCACCGCACGCAGCAGCGGACCACTGGCCAGCACGAAGGGCTCACGCGCGTGGCGCAGCAATTCCGCCTGCAATCCAGTTTCACTGGCCACGCTCAGATCGAGCTCGAGCAGCGGCAGCGACTCGCTGCATCGATCAACTGCTGCGGCCGGCCCGCGACGGCCGGAAAGCGGCTGCGCAAAGACGCGTGGCGCGCCACCAGAAAATCGAGTGCAGCGCGCAGCGCTGTACGCTCGAGTGGCCCGCTCAGGCGCACCGTCCAGGCGATGTTGTAGGCCGGACTGCCGGGATCCAGCTGATCGAGAAACCACAGCCGCTCCTGACCGAAGGACAGCGGCAGTTCGATATCGCGCGGTACCGCAACCAGACCCACGGCAGTACGGGCCGGCTGCCGGGCAGTCCAGCACGGCCGCCAGCTCGGCGATCGTCGGCGCAGCAAACATGTCGCGCAGCGTGAAATCCTTTGCATGGCGTGCGCGGATCCGGCTGACGATGCGCGTCGCCAGCAGCGAGTGACCGCCGGCATCGAAAAAGTTTTCGTCCACACCGATCCTGCTCGCGGCCCAGCACTTCAGCCCACAGCGCTGCCAGCTCGCGCTCGGTGTCGGTGCGCGGCGCGGTGCCGGTCGGCGCTTCGCGTGTGCTGACGGTTGCCGTGCGACTCCGCAAATGCGCGCCGGTCCAGCTTGCCACTCGGCGTCAGCGGCAACTGCGCAAGCGCATGCCACTCGATCGGCAGCATATGCGCCGGCAACAGTGCGCGCAGATGGTCGCGCAGCGCTGCCCATAAGCGCTCATCTGGCCCGGTGCCAGCCACTGCGTGTACCACACCGGCCATCAGCCGCGCGGCATCGCTCTGCCCGCAGATCGTGACGATGGCAGCGGCCACCGCCGGGTGCGTACCCAGCGCGCTCTCGATCTCGCCCGGTTCGATGCGCAGGCCGCGCAGCTTGAACTGCGCATCCAGACGCCCCAGGCATTCGAGCGTACCGTCGGCAAGCCAGCGCGCACGATCACCGCTGCGATACAGGTGGCGCTGCGTCACCGTCCGGCGCGAAGCGATCAGCGATGAACTTCTCCGCCGTCAGCTCCGGTCGCTGCCAGTAACCCGGCCCGACACCGATGCCACCGACGACCAGTTCACCCGGGATACCCGGCGGCAGCAGTTCACCGTGCGCATCCAGCACGTAGACGCTGGCGTTGGCGATCGGTCGGCCGATCGGCACACGCACGGCATCTGCAGGCAACTCTCGTCACTTCATGACAGCTGGCATCCCAGATCTCCGAGGTGCCGTAGGTGTTCAGCAGTCGTGCATCTGGAAATGCCGCCTGGAAACGCCGGGCGAGCGCAGGATCGAGCGACTTCACCACTGCTGATGCAACTGCGCAGCGCCGGCAAGCAAGATCGCCTTCCGTCAGTGCATCGAGCAAGCGCACGCAGCAGCGAGGGCACCAGCACCAGGTGCGTGACCTGATGCGCTGCGCAGAAACTCCGGCAGACGCAGCGCATCGGTGGCGATGTCATCCGGCACGATCACCAGCGGAATGCCGTGACCGAGCGCGCCGAAGATCTCCCACAGCGCATCGATGAAGCCGAAACTGGTGCGCAGAGTGAACACGTCCTGCGCGCCGAAACCGAAACGCTGCCACATCCAGTGGCAACGATTCACGGCGGAGCGATGCGTGGTCACCGCACCCTTCGGTGCGCCGGTAGAACCCGAGGTGTAGAGCAGCACCGCCGCGCCTTCAGGCAGCGCGTCGGCTGGCTTCAGCGCCGTCTCCAGCCGACGCGGACACAGATCGCTCAGCACGATCTGCACACCGGCATCCGCCTGCACAAACTGCTCGGCGTGCCGGCGGCCAGGCCGGATCGAGCGGCACGATCACGCCGCCGGCACGCAGGATGCCGAGCATTGCGACGACCGCCTCCGCCGAACGCGGCATGCACAGGCCCACCGGCATACCGGCCTGCAGACCACAGGCGCCGCAGTTCCGCCGCGAGTTGTGCGCTCGCATCTCCAGCCGTGCGTAACTCCAGCTGCCAGCGACCGGTGTGCAGTGCCGGTGCATCGGGATTGCGGCGGGCCTGCTCCAGAAAGGCATCCTGCAGCGATGCCTGCGCCGGATACGGCGCAGCCGTGGCGTTCCAGTCGCGAAGGATCTGCTGGCGTCCGGCTGCAGACAGCAGACCGAGTTCGCTCATCGGCGCATCGGGTTCGGGCCACGATTTCGGCGAGCAGCACGGTGTAGATCTGCGGCAGCTGCGCAGCGACCCAGTCTTCCAGCACGGCTGTCGACCAGGCGAAATAGCCGCTCAGCGGCTGGCCCTCACCCGCATCGCGCAGCAGACACTCGAGATCGAAATACGAAGCGCGTTCGGCCGGCAGCGACAGCAGGCTGAAGTGCGGGGCTGCATCAGCTCGAGCTCACGCCGGTGATTCCGCATCCGTCTCCCAGGAAAACAGGATCTGGAACAGCGGATGCTCATCCAGCTGGCGCTCCGGACTCACCGCGGCCACGACCCGCGAGAAAGGCACCTCGCGATACTGCAGCACTTCGAGCACCATCGCCCGCTCGCGCACGCAGATGACGCGCGAAACGATTCCTGCAGTTCGAGCGGCAGTACGCAGCGCAACCGGATTCACCAGACAGCCGATCACTGCACGCAGCTCCGGCGTATCGCGCAGGGTCATCGGCGTACCGATCACCAGATCAGGCTGTCCGGTCAGGCGGGCCAGCAGCAGGCGAAATGCCGCCAGCAGCACGACGTACGGCGTGGTGCCGCTGTCACGCGCCAGCCGGCGCAGGCCATCGGCCAGCGCTGCATCGAGGCTGAAGGCGGCACGCCGGGAAATCTTCGGCTCCCGGCGGCGGACGCACCAGCGCCTGCAGGGCCGCAGGCGGCGGCGCAGCGAGTATCTCCTGCCAGCGCTGCAGCATGCCGGCCTCGCGCTGTGCATCCGGCTGGCCCTGCGGCACGCGCCACATCCGCGTATTCAAGTTGCACCGGCGGCAGCGGCGAGGGCTCACCCGCCAGCAGCGCCTGGTAGAGCGTGGCGAGTTCCTGCGCGGATGATCGGCACCGACAGGCCATCGGCGACGATGTGATGCGCCGTGACCAGCAGCACATGCTGCTCGTCAGCGACACGACAGAGCTGCGGACGCAGCAGCGGACCCTGCCGCAGGTCGAAGGGCTCGACGCAGGGCGGCAGCGGCGATCTGCAGCAGGTCTGCCTGGTGCCGTGCCGACATCGACGCTGCGGCAGTGGCGGTCCGTGCTCGCACCGGTGGTGCAGCCAGCTGCCAGACCTGGCCATCGCGCTCGCTGAAGGTCGTGCGCAGGATGGCATGACGCGCCAGCAGCGCCTGCCAGGCCCGCGCAAGCATCGCCGCATCGAGCGGACCATCGATACGGATCGCAAACTGTTCGCTGGCGCTGGTGTCCTGCGGATAGAGTTCGTGCAGAAACCACAGGCTCTGCTGGGCAAAGCCGAGCGGTACGCGCTCATCACCGCCGAAGTGCGCCAGCAACTCGGATTTGCGCCCGGCCAGCGCCTCGCGCAGCTGCGGTGTCAGTGCACCGGCCGGTGCGTCATAGAGCAGGCGTCCGCGCTCGACGCGCAGCTGATGCCCGCCGCGCGCGTTGCCGCGAGCAGCTCCGCGATGGTCATAGCTCACCTTGCTCGCGATCCGTCGGGCTCCTGTCCATCGCCCGCGGCGCGCCGCTCAAGTGCGGCGGCGAGTGGCAGCGCATACGCCATCTGCCAGATAGCGGCACATCGCTGCCACCGTCGGTGCATCGAACAGGGCGGCCAGCGGTACGGCAGCATCCAGCCAGCGCTGGGTCGCGGTGGTGAGCTGCACGGCGGTGATCGAGTCGCCGCCCAGATCGAAGAAATTGTCCTCGACGCCGATCGCTTACAAGTCCCAGCGCCTGCGTCCAGAGCGCGGCGACGGCCGTCTCCACCGCATTGCGCGGCGCGATGGCAGCGGCGGCGAGACGCGGCCGATGACGGCCCGGTGCCGGCAGCGCCTCGCGGTCGAGCTTGCCGCCGGGCGTCAGCGGCAACTCCGGCAGGAACATCCAGCTCTGCGGCACCATGTATTCGGGCACGCGCTCGCTCGAGCCAGCCACGCAGCGCATCGACCGACACCAGCTTGATCCTGCGCAGCCGAGAGCCGCCAGCAGTTCACGATGCAGGCGCGTCGCACCGGCGACAGTGCCGGCATGCCGCGTCACCTGCCTGAACTCGCGAGCGCGGCCGCTCACCGGCACCGCACAGCGACACGCTGAAGGCATAGTCCGGATGACGCGGATCGGACTCGTTGAAGGCCTGCCAGCTGATGCGCAGGACATCACCACGACGCACGGCGATGCCGGCATCGGTCATCGGCACGAACACCGGCAGCCAGGCGCGCTGCTCCTGCAGATAGTCGACCGTGTGTGCAGCATCGGCCGACACCACGGTCCACAGCAGGCAGCCATCGAAATATCCGTCGCGCAGCACTTCGAGTTCGGCGGCTCCGCTGTGTCCGGCTGGCAGCGGACCGTTGAAATCCAGCACTTCGAAATCGGTGGCCGCCGTCAGCAGGTCTGCAGCCGCCACGTTGCGCACGCAGAGCCGCACATCGAAGGGCGCACCGGCCGCGCTGAACATGCGCCGCACATAGTCGGCAGCGAGTGGCGCAAAACGCGGCTGCTCACGCGCCGCGGCCGGCAGCTCCATCAGCGCGAGCCGCGTGACGCAGCGCGACGGCACCGGCACGCAGCCGGCGGCAAAGTTGCGGCGCGCCGCATTCCAGACCGGCACGATGCCATCGGCGCTGCCGATGTTGCCGATGATGCCCTGCGTGCAGACCTCGACCGGCTCCGGCAGGTCAGGTCGGCGATATCGCCGTGCAGGACCGTGATGCGATCTTCCAGTCCGAGGTGCGCACCAGTTCGCCGGCCTGCCGGGCTGCCGATTCCAGCACTTCCACGGCATAGACGTGCGCGCGCGCCGGCCTCGATGCACAGCCGCGCCAGCACGGCATCGCTGCCGGTACCGATATCCAGCACCACCTTGCCGGGCACGCTGCGCGGCGAAGGCGGCGCGATAGGCGGCGAGGCGCACCGGTTCGGCATTCATCAGCCCGTACAGCAGCTCGTCGTAGAGCTCGTAGGCACCCAGCGAAGGCCAGAACTCCAGCGCCGCCGGCGTCCGCCTGCGGCTGTGCGCTGACGATATGCGCGGTGAGCCGCGGATTGCCGGCTGCATCGGCCTGCAAGGCCACGGCCGCATCACGCACGCCGGGATGCTCGCGCAAGGCCGCTTCGATTTCTGCCGGCTCGATGCGGTAGCCGCGATACTTGAGCTGCGCATCGGCACGGCCGAGATACTCGAGCGTACCGTCGGCGAGCAGCCGCACCTGGTCGCCGGTCCGGTAACCGCGCAGCAGGCCCTGCCCGGCCACCGCATGCGTGGTGAAGCGCTGCGCGCTGAGTTGCGGCATCGCCGAAATAGCCCGCAGCGACGCAGGCACCGGCCACCCAGAGCTCGCCCGCCTCACCCGGCTGCGACCGGCCGACCGGCGGCATCCAGCACCAGCACATGGCGCCCGCTGAGCGGCTGGCCGATGTTGCGCACACCGGCTCGCACTGGCATCGGCCGCACTGTAAATGCGCAAGCGTCACCTGGCCAGCGGTCTCGGTGAGCGCATAGGTACTGAGCAGGCGCGGCGCAGACGCCTGCCGGTCTGCATCGTGATGCGATGCCAGATGGCGATGTCCTCGGGCCGCAGCGCCTCGCCGCTGAGCGCCAGATAACGCAGCCGGCTGCCGGCGATGGCCTGATGAAATCCGGCACGCCGAGCAGCCGGCGCAGCGCCGATGGCGTCTGGCTGAATACCGTTACGCCCTGCTCGGCAATCCATGCACCGAGCGCAGCAGGCGCATTGCGAACCGCTTCAGGCACGACCTGCAGACAGCCGCCGTGCAGCAGTGCGCCGCAGATCTCCCAGACCGAGAAGCCGAAGGAAGCGGAATGAAACCAGCTCCAGACATCGTCCGGCACCGAAGTCGAGCGCCGCACGACAGCGGCGGAAACAGGCTCGGCCAGGTTGCCATGCGTGACCATCACGCACTTCGGCGTACCGCTCGGAACCGGAGGTGAACATCAGGTAGCAGAGCTGCTCCGGAACGATCGTCCACGCCCGGATCGGTCGCAGCGCTGCGCCGCGATCTGCGCACTGCTCCTGATCGAGGTCGAGCAGCTGGTGCGCGCCGACCGGACAGCGCTCGCGCAGACCGCCACAGCTGATCAGCACCGCCGGTCGCACCACGCCCAGCATGTGCTGCAGGCGTTCACGCGGCCAGGCCGGATCGAGCGGCAGATAGGCACCGCCGGCCTTCAGCACGGCGAGCATCGCGACCAGCAGTTCCGTGCCGGGTTCGAGGCAGATGCCGACCGGCACATCGCGCGCCACACCGAGTGCCTGCAGGCGATGCGCGAGCCGGTTGGCTGCCGCATCGAGTTCTGCGTAGCTCAGTCGCCGTGCACCGCAGACGATCGCCGGTGCCTCGGGCCGCAACTGCAGGTGGGCCGCAAAGCGTTCCAGCAGACCGAGCGACAGGCCTTCGCCCGGCACAACGGATCGCGACAGTGACTCGCTCAGCACGGTGCTCATGATTCCCGCGCTCCGGACAGCACGGCCGTCAGACCCAGCACGGGCGGATTGCGCAGATAGGCAGCGTAGTAATCGGCGACCGGCGCATCAGGATCGAGTTCCAGCGGATGCCAGTCGATCGCTGTAAAGCCGGCATCGCCGCAGCACGCGCGCATAGGTGGCCCGCGAGTAGTACCAGGTATCGAAGCGGATCATCTGTCGTCCGGCCACCAGCGAGTAGCTGATCCGGCTGCCCTCGGCACGCGGCTCGGCAGCCGCCTTGTCGAAACCGTAGGCTGCGTAGCCGGCGTAATCAGCCGGCGTCTGGTCGGGATTCTCGGCGAGCGCGACGAGACGACCACCGGGCGCCGAGCACATTGGCCAGCCGCCGACACATGCGCGCAAGCACTTCCACTGAAGGCGCGTAATGCAGCAGATAGGCGGCCAGCACGACATCGAAGCCGCCTGCGCAGGGCAGTTCCGGCAGGTCCTCGACCGCACAGCACTGGTACTGGATACCCAGCGGCGCGCGGCGCTCTTCCTCGCGCGCGAGTTCGATCATCGCCGCCGAAACATCCACACCGGCGACGCGGCTCGCACCTGCCGCCATCAGCCGTCGCGCGTGAAAGCCATCGCCGCAACCCGCATCGAAAATCGCACGGCCACGGATCTCGCCGAGCAGGCGATCGAGCGTCCAGCTTTCGATGGCCGCACGCAGCGGCGAAGTCTTGCTGCGCTGATAGTCGCGGGCGATGGCGTCATAGACCGCGGCCACGACTACGCCCGCTCCCGCCGCTGCGCTGCCCACTCGGCCAGCAGGGCGCGCGCCTCGTCAGCCAGCACGCCACCGTGCAGCTGACCATGGCCTGCGGCTGGCGCCGCAACAGTTCCTGACCGGTCACCGCCTGCATGTCCTGCAGGCTGGCAGCAAAAAATACCTCGCTGGATATCCGCGTAATGACAGGCCGCAAGACACATGGCACAGGGTTCGACGCTGACGTACAGCTCGCAGCCGGTGAGTGTGCGCGCTGCGCAGGCTGCGACAGGCAGCGCGGATGGCGAGAATCTCGGCGTGCGCGCGTCGCATCGGGGCCGCCGGCCACGGCGGTGTGCGCACTGGCGATGACCCGCCCGTCCTGCACGATGCAGGCACCAACCGGCGCCTCGCCGGCCAGCAGCCCGCGACGCGCCACAGCGAGCGCTGCGCGCATCAGTGTCTCGTCAGCCACCGGCCTCGCAGTCCTCGCCACGGTAAATTGCGCCGCTCGTGCAGGTCTCATGCACGATGACCTTCGACAGCTCGGGCAATACCGGTTTCAGCTGTTGCCAGATCCAGCGCGCCACCACTTCGCTGGTCGGGTTCTCGAGACCGGGCACGTCGTTCAGATAGTGATGATCGAGGGTCTCGTAGACCGGCGAAAACTTCTGCTTGATCTCGCCGAAATCCATCACCCAGCCGGCATGCGGGTCGACCGGTCCCTGCACGTAGATCGCACCACGCCACGAATGGCCGTGCAGCCGGCTGCACTTGTGGCCCGGCGGGCACGTTGGGCAGGCGGTGTGCCGCCTCGAAGATGAACTCCTTGAAGATCTCCATAACGCTCTTTTCTTGTTGCGCGGCCGATGTGCCCGCGGATGTTCGGTTTCAGTTATATGCAGCGAGCCTTTTCGCGACCGGAGCTCGGTGCCGGGCAGCCTGGGCGTCATTTTGCCCTGCCAGCCGCGGCCATGCCAGCCGCCATTTGTGCCCTCTGCAGCGGCTCGGTACCATGCCTGCCCCGGATTGCAGCAACGAGTTCCAGCCCATGGTGAAGGACAACCGCTTCGGCGTAATCAGTATCGTGGGCGGCACCGGTGCGCTGGGTGGCGGGCTGGCCCGTCGCTGGGCGCGTGCCGGCATCCCGGTGATCATCGGCTCGCGGGATGCGGCCCGGGCCGAGACCGCTGCCAGCGAACTGCGCACGGCCTTTCCCGGCGCCAATGTCCGCGGCCTGTCCAACCTCGAGGCTGCCCGTGCAGCAGACGTGGTGGTCCTGACCGTACCGTTCAGCCATCAGCGGCCAACGCTGGAAGAAATCCGCGCCGCGCTGCCGGGCAAGATACTCGTCGATACCACCGTGCCGCTGGTCCCGCCGCGGGTCGCCCGCGTACAGCTGCCGCCCGAAGGCTGTGCGGCGCTGATCGCCCAGCAGATCGTCGGCGAGCAGATCACCGTCGTGGCGGCCTTTCACAATGTCTCGGCCGACTCGATGCAGAGCGATGAAGTCCTGGATTGCGACGTGCTGGTCACCGGCAACAAGGCCGAGGCCCGCGAAATCGTGGTCGGCCTGGCGAAGGCCGCCGGCCTGCGCGCCTGGCATGCCGGCTCGCTGGAGAATGCCGCGGCGGCCGAAGCGCTGACCTCGGTGCTGATCTTCATGAACAAGCGCTACGGCGGACTGCACACCGGCATCCGCATCACCGGCATCGCTGACGACGCCAGCTGAAGCGTCCGTGAACGGGCTCAGCTTCATCCGCATTCCGGGCGTACCGCTGGTACAGCCCGGTGACGATCTGGCCGCACTGATCGCTGCGGCGCTGCGCGCTGCCGGCGTGCAGCCGCTGGCCGGCGACCTGATCGCCGTCGCACAGAAAATCGTTTCCAAGGCCGAAGGCCGCAGCGTGCGGCTCGACACGGTGACACCCTCGGCAGAGGCAAAGGACATCGCCGCGCGTGCCAACAAGGATCCGCGCGTCGTCGAACTGATCCTGCGCGAATCGCGCGCCGTGATCCGCGTATCGCCCGGCGTCATCATCGTCGAGCACCGCAGCGGCGTGGTGCTCGCCAACGCCGGCATCGACCGCTCCAACCTCGAAGACAGCGATGAGACGGCGCTGCTGCTGCCCGAAGATCCCGACGCCTCGGCAGCGCGCCTGCGCGATGAGCCTGCAGCACGAGTTCGGCGTCGCCGCTCGGCCTGATCATCACCGACAGCATCGGCCGCGCCTGGCGGCTCGGCACCGTGGGCATCGCGATCGGCTGTGCCGGCGTCAAGGCGCTGAACGATCTGCGCGGCCAGCCCGACATGTTCGGCCGCACGCTGCAGGTCAGCGAAGTGGCGGTCGCCGACAGCATCGCGGCGACCGCCGTGCTGGTGATGGGCGAAGCGGCCGAAGGCACGCCGCTGGTGCTGGTGCGCGGTGCCGGAGCCGGCGCCGACACTGGACCAAACCGCGCGCGACGCGCTGCGGCCGGCCAGCGAAGACCTGTTCCGGTGAGCGCACTGCCCCGCTACGTGCTGCTCGCCGGCGGCGTCGGCGGTGCCAAGCTGGCGCTCGGCCTGGCGCGCACGCTGGAACCCGGACAACTGACGATCATCGCCAACACCGGCGACGACTTCAGCCATCTCGGGCTGGCCATCTCGCCGGATCTCGACACGCTGATGTACACGCTGGCCGGTGTCGTCAACGAGGAGCACCGGCTGGGGCCTGCGCGATGAAACCTGGTCGTGCATGGCCGGACTCGAGACGCTCGGCGCCGAAACCTGGTTCCGGCTCGGCGACCGCGACCTCGCCACGCACCTGGAGCGCACGCGACTGCTGGCCGCCGGCCAGCAGCCTGACGCGATGTCACGCAACACCTGTGTACGCAACTCGGCGTCGCACACCGCCTGCTGCCGATGTCCGACCAGCCGGTGCGCACGCTGCTCGACTGCGACGACCGATGCCGGCCCGGCCACGCTGAGCTTCCAGGACTACTTCGTGCGCCAGCGTGCCGAACCGCGCGTGACGGCGATTCACTATGAAGGCGCCAGTCAGGCGCCGCCGGCTGCGACGCTCGCTGCCGTACTGACCGACCCGGACCTCGCCGCGATCTTCATCGCGCCCTCCAACCCCTGGCTCAGCATCGATCCGATCCTCGCCATTCCGTCGATCCGCGCGGCCGTGCGCTCGGCACGCGCACCGGTCGTCGCCATATCGCCGATCGTCGGCGGCCAGGCGCTGAAGGGTCCGACCGCGAAAATCATGACCGAGCTCGGTCTGCGGCCTTCCGCACAGGCGGTGGCACATCACTACCGGGATCTGCTCGACGGCTTCATCCTCGATCAGACCGATGCCGGCGAAGCCGCCGCGATCATCGACTCCGGCATCGCGGTAGCCGCAACACAGACCGTCATGCACACGCTCGACGACCGGCTGACAGCTCGCCGCCTTCGCGCTCGGTTTCGCAGCGCACGCTCTGAAACATGCCAAGCGCCTGGGCACTGGTACCGGTCAAGCCCTTCGCGCGCGCCAAGACGCGCCTGGAGGGCTTGCTGACGCGCGAGGAATGTGCGCAACTCGCCGCGCAGATGCTGCTCGACGTGCTGCGCAGCCTCTGCGCCACGCCACTGATCAGCGGCATCACCCTGTTCGGCAACGAACCGCAGCTCGCCGCGCTCACCGCCGGCAGCGGCGCACAGCTGCTGCCGGAGCCAGCCGGCGATGGACTACCGGCACGCGCTCGGCGCGGCGGCGGCCAGCCTGGCCGCACAGGGCGTGCGCCATCTGCTGGTGCTGCCTGCCGACCTGCCGACGCTCTCGGCTGCGGATATCACGCCGGCTGCTCGAAGAGCCATTCCGGCGGTGTCAGCCTGTGCCCGGCGGCCCGCGACGGCGGCACCAACGCGCTGCTGCTCAGTCCGCCAACCGCCATTCCCTTTCTGTATGGTCCGGATAGCGCAAAGCGGCATCTGGAGGCGGCCCGCGCGATGGGCGATAGCGGCACGGCACGCTCGAACTGGCAGGATTTGCACGTGACATCGACACGCCGGATGATGTGCACTGGCTGCTCGAACAACGCATCGCCTGCGCGACGCTGGCCTGGCTGAAGTCCAGCGGCATCCGCGACCGGCTCAGACTGCAACAGAAGGCCAGTGATTCTTGAAAACGCCGGACATGGCCACCGCGCATCCTGAACTCCCGAAGCTGCAGAAGCTCGGCGAGACACCGCTTGCCGAGCTGATGGCTTCAGCGGCCGCACTGCGCGATACCGGTCTCGGCGACGCTCGTGACCTACTCGCGCAAGGTCTTCATCCCGCTGACCGAACTGTGCCGCGATGTCTGTCATTACTGCACCTATGCCAAGACGCCGCGGCGACTGGCCAACGTCTATCTGTCTGCCGAACAGGTGCTCGCCATCGCCCGCGCCGGACAGGCCGCCGGCTGCCATGAGGCGCTGTTCACGCTGGGCGACAAGCCGGAACTGCGCTATCGCGCGGCCCGCGATGCGCTCGCCACGCTCGGCTATGCCTCCACACTCGATTACCTGCGGGCGATGGCCGAACTGGTACGCCGGGAAACCGGGCTGCTGCCGCACCTGAATGCCGGCGTGCATGTCATACGACGAATTCCAGCAGCCTGCGCGAAGTCGCGCCCTCGATGGGCATCATGCTGGAATCAGCAGCACCGCGACTCACGCAGCGCGGCGGGCCGCACTTCGGCTCACCGGACAAGGCGCCGACCGTCCGCCTGCTCGTCGATACGCGCCGCGGGCCAGGCGCGCGTGCCGCTCACCTCCGGCCTGCTGATCGGCATCGGTGAAACGCGCGAAGAACGCCTGCTGAGCCTGCTCGCCCTGCGCGACCTGCATGCCGAGCATGGTCACCTGCAGGAACTGATCCTGCAGAACTTCGTACCGAAAGCCGGCACGAAGATGGCCAATGCGCCGGCACCGCACTTTGACGAACTGCTGTGGACCATCGCCATGGCACGGCATATTTTCGGTGCCGGCATGAGCCTGCAGGCGCCGCCAAACCTGAACACCGGCCGGCTCGCAGCGATCATCGACGCCGGCTGCAACGACTGGGGCGGGGTTTCGCCGGTCACGCGTGGATCACGTCAACCCCGAATCGCCCTGGCCACAGCTGGACAGCCTCGCCGAGCAGACCGCAGCGGCCGGCAAGACGCTTGCGCCGCGACTGACCGTCTATCCGCACTACATCGAGCAGCGCCAGGAGTGGCTGCATCCGGGACTGATCGCCAGCGTGCTGAAACACGCCGATGCCAGCGGCCTCGCGCGCACCGATGACTGGTCGCCCGGCGCCGGGCTGCCACCACCGGTTGCTGCGCCGACTGCGCGCCATCCGGCGCACAGACTCACCGGCACTGCAGCTGATGGATCGCGCACGACAGGGCGAACGCATCAACGAAGACGAACTCACGCAGCTCTTTGCCGTGCGCGGCGACGACTACCAGCAACTGCTGCAGCTCGCCGACGAGGCCCGCGCACGAAAGCTGCGGCGACACGATCACCTACGTCGTCAACCGCAACATCAACTACACCAACCTCTGCACCTACAAGTGCAGCTTCTGCGCCTTCTCGAAGGGCAAGACCCACGAAGACCTGCGCGGCGCGCCCTACGTGCTCGACATGACAGAGGTGGCGCGACGCACTGAAGAAGCCTGGCAGCGGGGCGCGACCGAGGTGTGCCTGCAGGGCGGCATCCATCCGGCCTTCACCGGCCAGACCTATCTCGATGTGCTGCATGCCGTGAAAGAAGCCGCACCCGACATGCACGTGCATGCCTTCTCGCCGCTGGAAGTCACGCAAGGCGCCAAGACGCTGGGTATTCCGCTGGAAACCTTTCTGCGGCAACTCAAGGCCGCCGGTCTCGGCACCCTGCCCGGCACGGCCGCCGAGATTCTCGACGACGAAGTGCGCCGCCACATCTGTCCGGACAAGGTGAATACCGCCGCCTGGCTCGGCGTGATGCGCACGGCGCACGGGCTGGGCCTGCGCACGACTTCGACGATCATGTTCGGCCACCTCGAGACGACGCGTCACTGGGCACGTCACCTGCTCCGCCTGCGCGATCTGCAGGTCGAAACCGGCGGCTTCACCGAGTTCGTGCCGCTGCCCTTCGTGCACATGGAAGCGCCGGTGTACCGTCGCGGCCTGGCACGGCCCGGGCCGACCTGGCGCGAAACCATGCTCATGCATGCCGTCGCCCGACTGGTGCTCGGCCCGGTGCTGCACAACATCCAGGTGAGCTGGACAAAGCTGGGCACGAAGGTGCGGCGCGCATCCTCAACGCCGGCGCCAACGATCTGGGCGGCACGCTGATGAACGAGAGCATCTCGCGCGCAGCAGGCGCGCTCTTCGGACAGGAACTGTCGCCGGAACGCATGGACGCGCTGATCGAGAGCATCGGCCGGCGTCCGCACACAGCGCACGACGCTGTACGGCACGCCGCCAGCCGAGCGCATCGCGCAGTCTTACCAGGCGACACCGCTGGAAGCGCTGCAGTTCAGGAGCGCGCAGCGAATATCGCGCCGGCCACTGACCGGTCAGCGCGACCAGACACAAACTGCTTCAGGCAGCCTGACGGACCGGTGCAGTCTCTTCGCCGCCGAGTGCTGACAGCACTTCTTCCAGCAACTGCGACAACTCGCCGGTCATCAGGGCGAAATCGATATCGAACTGTTCCTGGGGATTCTCGCCCTGCGCATTGTCGTCCTTGTAGACATCCAGAAAGCGGACGCGCTTGATGTACAGGTTCTGCTGCAGCATGAAGGCGATGCGTTCGTTCCAGACCAGCCCGAGACGGGTGGGCGTCTTGCCGGCAGCCGAGATGGCTGCGGATCTCGGCACTGTCGAGCGGATGATTCACGTAACGGATGGTCGCGCCGCCGCCATCGACCGCCTGCAGTTCCAGATCCTGATCGATACTGAAGCGACCCGGCACCCGGCCCTGCGTCAGCCAGGTCGCCATCGCACCGGCCGGTGAGTTCTGGCTGGCGACCGGCTGTCACGGCAAAACTGCCCAGCGTCTCGCGCAGTGTTTCCACCAGTTCCTCGGCGCGCGATGCGCTGGTGGTGTTCACCGCCAGCCAGCCCTGCTCGCAGGTTCAGCCAGGCATGTGTGGTGCGACGACTGGTGAGCGCCCGCGCACGCAGTTCGTCGGTGATCCGCGCCTTGAGTTCGCGCATCTGGCGACGGCCGACCGGATAGCCCTGCTGTGCGGCGAGTTCCACCGCCCGTTCTTTGGCCTGCTGGTTGACCACCGAAGCCGGCAGCAGCTTGCGGTCCACACCGAGCGCGAGCAGATGATGCTTGCCCTGCGTATACAGCAGGCGTTCGTCATGGCCACAGACGACGAAGCCACGGGTCTGCATGTCGAAACCGCTGCAGGGCTGCAGCGGCCGGCGTCCGAGCGCTTCTTCGAGTTCTGCGGCCGGAACGGACCAGTTTTCAGGCAGGCGATAGAGAATCAGATTCTTGAACAACACTGGTCACGGATCCACGGCTGGGGGCGGGCGAGTATAGCGCGGGAGGAGCGCTTCAGCGCGATCTGCGGGCAGGATCGCGCTGAAGCCGCTCCTACGGGCCTCGCTCCACAGCCGCTCGGCAATCTGCAGCGCTTCGCCCTGCGTGTCCTCATCACGGTCAGGCTGCATCTGCTCGCCGGCATCGGCCGGCGGACTGAAGTGCGCGACTTCGTCGCTGACGAACTCCCAGCGCCAGTCGGCGAGAGTGCCGGCATAGGGCCGCCCCCATGCAGCACTGACTGAGTCCGTATCAACATCGACCACGAACAGGCGCACATCACGTCGACGGATATTCCAGTCGGTGCGCAATGTCTCTGCCAGTGCCGCCGGACCGAAGACCAGCAGCCACCACTGCGCCGGCGCCTGATCGGCGCGCCTGCGCTTTAGGCAATCGGCCCGAGGATCCAGCACTCGGTGATCTGCGGCTGCTGCGCATGCAGCCGGCGCAGATAGCGCTGCATGTCCGGATCGAGGCGGAAACGCGGTGCACTGCCCGTCCATGACATCGCCGGCACTGCGCATCAGGTGGGTCGGTGCCAGCCCGGTCACGGCGACATAGGCAAACAGCCCGCCCATGCAGATATCGACGATGACCTGCGCACCGGTCAGCAGCAGGGTCTGCAGATCGCCGCCACCGCGTGCGCCGGTACCGATCAGGGACAACGCTGCAAACAGCGCAGCCAGGGCCAGCAGACCGGCCAGCGCCCGCAGCCAGACCGGCACGACATACAGCCGGGTGGTGGCCCGCATTGCTCCGGCGGTATGTTGTGCTCGGGGCTAGTAATGGGGCGGGATCTCCACGCCCGGAGCCGGCTCACCAGCCCGGTTTTCCAGCATTTCAAGCTGCTCCCTGAGCTGCCGGTTACGCTGCACCACCTCGTCCAGCCGCTGCGACTGCTGGTAAAGCACGTCGCTCAGTTCCTGCACCGCCCGCTCCAGGTGTGCACACTTGAACTCCAACGCCTCGAGGCGCGCCGCATCATTCACCGCCCTGCTCCCTGCCCGCCAAACCGGGCGACCCGGCCCGGATTGTCACACAGCCAATTCCACCTGCGTATTGACCCGCCCTGCCAGATCGCATACCTTCACTCACGCAAATGGCGTTTTTGGCCAGCTTTCGACTAAATATCCCGTTCGGGATTTCAAGACGAGTGCTTCCCTCAAACTCCATAATTGTTAAAGGTCACGCGGGGTTGGCGTTATTCCCAAGTGTCCTGTTTTTTTTAACGCCATAAGGAATACTTACGTTAATGGCTACCGGAACAGTAAAGTGGTTTAACGCCCAGAAGGGCTTCGGGTTCATCCAGCCGTCCGACGGCTCGAAGGACGTGTTCGTTCATGTAACCGCCGTACAGGCCGCCGGGATGGCGACCCTGAACGAAGGTCAGAGCATCTCGTTCGACATCACCAACGAGCGTGGCAAGCCAGCTGCTGCCAACCTGCGGGCGTCCTGATAAACCGGTTCCGGCACCCTGATCTGTCTCGACAGAGACAGATATCAGCGGCGTCCTGAACAGGCATCAACGGATGCAATAATGCCCCGGCCAGTCCGGGGCATTTTTTTGTCCGGGAAAAACTAAAAGTCGGCCATCGGCGCCGGCAGCACGAGCCGCACTACAGAGCTTTCGGCAGACGGCACCCCCGGCTTCATCACGCCCAGCAGCGCGGCGGCCAGCAGCCCCACCCAGACGGTCGTCAGCCAGGTCCGGCTGCGCGGCACGCCTGTGCGCAGCAGCTGCCAGCACAGCAACACCGCCGCGAACAGCAGCAGCTTCGCACCGACATAGGGCGCGACATCCAGGCGTCCGCTCAGCGTCGACCAGAGCACCGACAGCGGTACCGCCACGATCACCATCCAGCGCAACGCGGTTTCCAGCCGCAGCGCTGTCGCACCGAAGGGCGTGCCGTCACGAAAAAAACCGACAAGTATGAGCAGCAGCCAGACCGGCCCGAGCAGCACGATGCCGGCCATCTGCCACCACGGATGCTCCAGGCCGACGTAATGCGAGAGCAAACCGCCGACCGTCAGCATCAGGCTCATCGATGCGCGGGAGATCATCTCCACCCGCGTCATCATCTGCCGCGACACCGCCTGCATTTCCGGCGGTGCACCCGCCTCCACCGCCTTGCGGCTCCAGATATACACGGCCACATCAGGCCCCAGCCAGAACACGAACAGAAAGATGTGCAGGAACTGCAGCAACTCGTGCAGTGCTGACCCCGTCGTGCGCGCCGGGCAACGCCACCGGCCCGGCCGCCGCCAGACCTGCCTAGCAACATCCGCCCAGTACCAGCAATACAGCTGGAAAACGTCCTCATCGCGCGCCCCTCTCCGACACCCGACACTGCAACCGGAGAGTAGCAGATCAGCATGCAGCAACCCGCGCGGCTTCAGCCCGGGACTGCCGACAGGTAACATCACGCCACCGGCGATCCGGCCGGCACCTGCAGCTTTCCATGAGGACCCCTGACCGTGGCAGAACATGAAGTCATGTGGATCGGCCGCCGCCCAGCGGCGCTGCCCACTGTCGAACACCCGGCCGAGAGCGAGGAATTCGCTGAAGCAGTGACCACCACCTGCAGCAGATGCCGGCTGCGAGGTACAGGACTATGTGGCAGCAGCCGGAGCCTATGGCAGCTGGATGATCCGTTTCAGCCGGGACGATGCGAAACACCGGCTGGTATGGAACGGCAAGGAAGGCCGCCTGGTCCTGGAACGCGCAACCAGTGGTATCGACTGGGACGAGCTGCAGAGTTGCCCCGTTGCGGAACGCGACACCAGCGGATTCGTCACTGCGGTACAGAGCCTGCTGCAGAGCCCGGTCTGAGACACGCCGATGCCAGGCCCCTCCGCTACCACTCGCACACGCCTCAGCGTGCCACTCGAGGAAGTCGAGCTGACTGCAGTGCGTGCCCAGGGTGCCGGCGGCCAGAACGTCAACAAGGTAGCCAGCGCGATTCATCTGCGCTTCGACATCCGCGCCTCATCGCTGCCGCCTGAGATACAGGAACGTCTGCTGGCACTGCGCGACCAGCGCATCACGCAGGACGGCATCATCGTGCTCAAGGCACAACGTCATCGCACTCAGGAAATGAATCGCGACGACGCACTCGAGCGGCTCAACGAACTGGTCAACACCGTCACCGTGGTACAACGCAAGCGCATCGCAACGCGGCCGAGCAAAGGTTCAAAGCTGCGCCGACTGGATGGCAAAAAACAGCGCGGCGCAACGAAGTCTCTGCGGAGAAAGCCGGTGGATTGAGTGGTGCGCCAGCTTCTACGGCAGCGCATAGGCCACGACGTAATCCGAGACGTTGCGGAAGCCGGCCACGATGTGTCCGCCGGCCGCTACCACCACGAACTGACGGCCGCCCACCGAGTAGGTCATCGGTGTCGCCATCGCCGATGCCGGCGTGCTCACCTCCCAGAGTTTCTTGCCGGTATCGATATCGAAGGCGCGGAATTTTTCATCCGCGCTCGCGCCGATGAAGACCAATCCGCCGGCAGTGACGGTCGGGCCACCGGCCAGCGGCGTGCCGAAGGGCAACGGTATCGGTACCGGCATGAGTTTTTCGAGCGTACCGAGCGTGAAGCGCCACTTCGTGCTGGTATCACCTGACAAGTCCAGCGCCATCAACTCGCCCCAGGGCGGTGGGGTACAGGGCGAGAACAGGGGCGAGAGTACCGGCGCGAACTGAAATGAATAAGGCGTACCCGCCATCGCCGTCGGCGGTCCGATCGGCCCCATCCGCGGCTGATTGAGTTCTTCAGGCGTCACGTCGGCCGTGCGCTTGAGCCGCGTGTAGATGGGGATCTGCGAGACCGGTAACACGAGCATTGAGCGCTCGGGATCGAAGGCCGCACCGCCCCAGTTGTTGGCCGATGAGGCTGTCAGCGTGCCTTCGAAGCTGGGCGGTTCATAGAGCCCTGAACGACCGAAGGACGCGAGCTTCTTGCCACAGGCCGAGCGGTCGAACAGCGTGAAACCCCAGGCCTGCTCGGGCCCGTACTTCGGTACGCCGAGCGGTGCGGGACGAACCGGAAACGGCTGCGTCGGCGAGAGCAGCTCGCCGGGCACGCCGTCGGTCGGCACCGGCCGCTCCTCCACCGGAAACACCGGCTCACCCGTTTCCCGATGCAGAACGAAGATCAGCCCCTGCTTGGTCAGCTGGATGACCACCGGCAACAGTTTCCCGTCGCGCTTGAGGTCGACGAGGATCGGCTGCGCCGGAAGATCGAGGTCCCAGACATCGTGGTGCACGATCTGGAAATGCCAGGCGACACTGCCGTCGGCTGCGCGCAGTGCCACCACCGAGTTGGCGTAACGATTGTCGCCGGGCCGATGGCCGCCAAAATTGTTCGGTGCGGCGGTCGCGGTGGGCAGGAACAACAGCCCACGCGCCGGATCAGACGACATCATGCTCCAGACGTTGGCGCCGCCCGTCTGCTCGAGACCCTCACGGGTCCAGCCCAGGGCTTCTGCGCCTTCCGCCTCGTGTGGAATCGGATCGAACTTCCAGCGCAGCACGCCCGTGCGTGCGTCGTAGGCCCGCACCTCGCCCCGCGGGCTGTCGGCGCGCCAGAACTTGCTGTTATCGGAGGAACCGATCACGACGAGATCGGCGATGGTCACCGGCGGCGCCGAGAACTGCACGTCGCCCTCTTTGAGATCCGGCGCGTCGTCATGGATGTCCGGCCGCACGTCTACGATCCCGGCAGCACCGAAACCTTCGCAGGGCTTGCCGCTCAGCGCATCGATACCGATCAATCGCAAGTCGTTGGTCGAGGTAAAGACGCGATGTTTGCAGGTAGCGTCGGCAGCTGCATCGCTGTCTTCCCAGTAAGCCACGCCCCGGCACAGGAACTTGCTGCCGACTGGCCCGATCCGGATCTGCGGATCGTAAACCCAGCGCTCCTCGCCGGACGCAGGATCGAGTGCAATGACGCGGTTCATCGCAGAGCAGAACACCAGCGACTCACCCGCCGCCTTCGGCAGCAGAATGGGTGTCACGTTCAGGGCTGCGAGCGACCGGTGTTCCGGGTGCCGTTCGATATCGCCGGTACGGTAGTTCCAGACTGGCACGAGCGAGCCAACGTTGTCGCGGTTGATCTGCACGAGCGAGGAGTAATGTGAGCCGCCGGGTCCGCCGCCATAGTGCTGCCAGTCATCACGATCGCCCGCCATGGCAACCGACCCAGGCAACAGCGCCACCAGGCCTGCCCATGCGGGGAAAAGCCGCGTCGCTCGTCTCGTGTCATCCGCCATGGTGAACCCTCCCTGGCTTCGCCAAATTAAAAAGGGACGCTGCCTTTTTTCATCGCAACCTGAGTGCCAGTCAAAGGGAATCGTCGCCTTTTTTCACGACCTCATAAAGCTGGTTGAGAAACTTCTGCTCGCCCTCGCTCACCCGCACCCCGCCAAAGCCGAAAAAACCGCCTTCCCTGGCTGCATTCGCCACTTCCTCGGCGAGCCAGGCGAGCATCTTGCGATAGTCCTCCATATCAGCCGTGGCTTGATGGGTATGTAATGCCGCCAGCGCCTTGCGAGCGGCGGCAATAGCTCCGTCCTGCAGGTGCGCGCCAAATGCAGAAGGCTCGATCACTGAACCCAGCATCTCGCGAATGTCGCCGTGTGCGGCCCGTATCTCCTCCGCGCCAAACAGCTCCTTGATCAGTTCATTGTTCCCGCGCCGCGCCGCTGCGAACGCTGAAGCGGCCGACATACCCTCGGACAGGGTGCCGAAAAAGCCGCTGTGGCCAGCGGCCGCCGTCGCGATCGCCACCAGCTGCGGAGCATTGCGCAATGCCCGCCACTCCTCACCGCCAAAGTCCTGTCGCCTGCTCATACTGTTTGCCTCATTGTCAGCCCTGGGTAGAGGCAGTGACGAGGGCAAGCTTGTTATCGGTACCGATTTTCATGATGTCGCCTTAATCCCGGGCTCTCAGTTCAGTGCTCGATGGATTCCTGTGGGCGGGAGCATTAAGCATTCGCTGTCTTGCACGAGCCGGCTTTTGTTGCAATAGTCAGCACTGGCCAAGGAGAGACAGACATGAATAATAAACTGATCGCTTCCCTTGTTCTGACCGCGAGCGCCCTGGTATCCACATCGGCATCGGCAGTGCCTCTGGTTGCCATCGGGGATTATCCTCTTTCCGGCACGACTTCTGCGGACCATCCGGAGCTGGCGGGTTTTGTGATTGAAGACGTGCTCAGCGATTTCAGCCTCTCCGGCGCCGGGGAAACGATCAGTGGAAAGATCCAGAACCGGGTAGTGCGCAGCGACGTTGACGGCACCCTGGCTTTTTACTGGCGCATCCTGCCTGACACGGGGACGGGCGACGTATTGGCATTTCGGCTGACCGACTTTGGCGGTTTCACGCTGGATGCCGACTGGCGGATCGATGGTCTGGGCACTGTCGCGCCGACTACTGCTCGCTATCTGGACGTGGCGAACGGCTCGGTGAATTTCCTGTTCGATCTCAATGAAGTCCCCGTCGCGGCGAGTTCCAACTTTTTCTATCTCAACACCAATGCAACCCATTACGCCATGACGGGCTTATTTGATTTGCTGTGCGCCGAATCCGGCTGCCTGTCACCTTCCTATCAAACTTTTGCTCCTACTGCGGTGCCCGCACCGACAACGCTCTGGTTGTTAGGCTCAGGACTGGCCGGGATTGTGGCTGTGGCAAAGCGCAGAAAGAACAAGAACGCAGATCAAGCCTGAGCCCCTCGGGTTTGGCAGCAGAGGTCGTGCACGTCGGCTAAAGCACCACCACCGGGATCTTGCCGATTTTGGCCCGCCACTCCACAAGGGAGTCGGGGTTGCAGGTATCAGGCAGCCTTGCGCTGCCGCCAACCAAACAAACCGATGCAACCGGTACCCAGCAACCAGAGGCTGGCCGGCAGGGGTACGGCAGGCGCGAAGGTCAGGCCACCATCAACCCCGAAGTGTATGGGCCCGCCCCCATAGGGCAACCCCGTGCCGCTCAACGATGTCGCTGTGCCAGTGGCCGTATTGAGCGAGAAGAGCGCGCCCGACGCGGCATCCAGGGAACCGAGGCTCAGCAGGGTTCCGTCATCGGTAAACGCGAGCCCACTGTATTTCAGCGAACGCCCCAGGGTGACACCACTGGGGCCGATATTGCTTGCGGCACCGGTGGTGAGATCCACTGTGTAGAGATGTGATGTGCTCGCATCCGGATACGATGGACCACCAAGCGCCCAGCCGTTTGCAAACAGTGTTCCATCGCTGCGGAAGCCAAGACCATTCAACATGACACCGAAGTCACCGCTACAACAATTGCCGGCGGCATAACCCACTAGCGTGGCTGCACCGGTGGTTTTTTCGATCGTCAGCAACGCGGTGCTCTGATGCGGACTGGCATCACTCACGTTTCCGGTTGCATACATGACACCGGTCACGGGATTGATGGCCAGGCCACCAGAGGAAAGATTGATGTTGCTGCCAAGTCCGCCGAAGGCGGTGATTGCACCGGTGTAGCGATCAATGGTGAAAAGCCTGCTGGTACCGGTGCTCGAATCCATCACACCCGTGGCATACAGGGTATCGGTGGTGTTGTCGTACGCCAATCCGCCGGCATAAATGTGGATACCCGGAAAATTCCATATCAGGCTCGAAGCACCATTGAGGGGATCAACGATGTATAGCGCACTGAGTTCCGCGCCGGGACCTGTGCCATTACCGGTGGCATACAGTGCTGCATTGGCCGAACTGCAGGTGATCAGCAGCAGGGCAATCCCGTTGAGCGCCTTTTTCATTATTTTTTTCATCATCATGTACCTGTTCTTGTGCATGCGACTGGCAGTACCGAACCAGCATCAACCGGACGACGGAGTAGTCTGACGATACACAGCCAATAATCCTGCCACCGCAATGCTGAACAGCCACCCGACGGCCGGTGCGGGAACTGGCGTCAGCGTGGAAGGCGTGAGCCAATCGATACCGCTTGCAGAGACGATCTGAATACCGGGGATCGGCTGGTTACTGCCGTCGAGGACCGTCATGCCCTGCCAGTAGACCGACTGACCGAGACTCGCCGCGCACTCACCAAAATCCCTGACGTAACCGCAACCGACTACCAGATTCAAATTCAGCTGCAGAGGCACATTGAAGGGCAAGGCGCCCTGCCCCGAACTCAAGAAACCCATAGGCGCGTCACCGCTGAAGACGCCATCGAAAATATCGCCTGTGCGATAAATTTCGAGACAGCCATACGAAGGCGGGAACGCCAACTCGCAAAGACCCGCGGACAGCGTATAAGACGCCGCACCCCGGTTCTCACTCAGCGAGCCCAGCAGAAGTGCGTGGATCGACACCTGCCCTTCGGTCAGATTACCCAGTGTGTCCACCAGCATGAACTCGTCGACGATATTCGTGGTGGCACCAGCACCCGGTGGCCCATTAGGGGTCAGCCCCGACCAGCTGCCGTTCGCCGAAGCCCGGAGCATCTTTAGGCTGCTGGCCTGTGCGAAGGCACTCATGTTGCCTTCGCTGGTGGCGAGAGCTGCCTGACCTCCGGCAGCCCCATCGAAGCACTCATCGACATCGAAAGGCAGGCACCTGCGCTGGGTATCTTCAGTCAGGACAGTGCCGTCGAAGACGCCAGTGGTTACAAAGAATGTTGCTGCGCCGACAACGGGAGTGAAACACAGTCCACTGGCAATAAGCCAAGCTGCCACTGGCAGCGCAAACTGCCGGAAGTTGGGTTGATATGTACGGGATCGAAGCATTGTCAGTTCCCCTTAACATCCCCGATAACAACTGTTATAGATCGTTATTGCTTTACAAGGAACGCCAAGATCTGCGCCGGGTAGCACATGGTCCGATCAGCTCTAATAGCCCTGATCAATCTCTTGGTCAATACCTGGAATGCTTTTTAAACCCAACCCCTTATTTGCAGATCACTTCCATACCAGGATCTGCGATCAGATCAGGAAGCGCGCCAGCCACCAGGCAATAGCGGCGAACAGCGCGGAGGCGGGGATGGTGACGATCCATGCGATGACGATATTGCCGGCCACACCCCAGCGCACAGCAGAAAAACCGCGCTGCGCGGAGCCCACGCCGATGATCGAACCGGTGATGGTGTGGGTAGTCGAGACCGGAATGCCGAAACTCGATGCCATAAACAGCGCCACCGCACCACCGGTCTCAGCGGCGAACCCGCCCACTGGCTTGATCTTGGTGATCCGCTGACCCATGGTCTTGACGATGCGCCAGCCGCCGAACAGCGTGCCGCAGGCGATGGCCGCATAGCAGCTGACAACGACCCAGAACGGCAGGTGGTCGGTGCCCGCCACTCCCGATGCGATGAGCAGCAGCCAGATGATACCCATGGTCTTCTGTGCGTCGTTGCTGCCGTGACCAAGACTGTAGAGCGCGGATGACACGAGCTGCAGGCGGCGAAACACGCGATCCACGCGGTTGGGCGGCATCCGGAAGCAGATCCATGATACGGCGGTGATGAGCATGGCGCTCCATACGAAACCGATGATCGGTGAGGCCACGATGAATACCCCGACCTTCAGCACCCCGGGCACCAGCAGCGCAGAAGGTCCGGCCTTGATCACGACTGCGCCGATCATGCCGCCGATCAGGGCATGCGAAGAGCTCGACGGAATGGCGTAGTACCAGGTGATCAAATTCCAGATGATGGCGCCGATAAGCGCGCCGAAGATCACGTGCTGGTCTACGACGCCCGGCTCGATGATGCCTTTGCCGACGGTGGCAGCAACTTTCATTTCGAAGATTGCAATGGCGAGGAAGTTGAACATCGCCGCCCAGACGACTGCCTGATAGGGCTTGAGCACGCCGGTGGAAACGACTGTGGCGATGGAGTTCGCCGCATCGTGGAAGCCGTTCATGAAATCGAAGGCCAGCGCCAAGGCCACCAGCAGTGCCAGCGTGGTGAATGCGAACTGCGGATCCACGTCAGCCGTTCTCCAGCACCACGCCCTCGATGACGTTGGCGACGTCCTGGCACTTGTCAGTGGCGGTCTCGAGCAGCTCATAGATCGCCTGCAGCTTGATCAGCTGGCGCACATCGGGCTCTTCGCGGAACAGCCGTGAGATGGCACTGCGCATCACGCGGTCGGCATCGGACTCCAGCCCGTCGATTTCCTGGCAGACCATGAGGATCGGCTTGGCGTTCTGCATGGAGGACAGCATGATCACCGCGGCATGGACCCGTTCGCAGCAGATCTTCACGAGATCGGCCAGATGCGCAGTCTCCGGCGTGATGGTCTTGATGTCATAGAGAATCAGCGACTCGGCCGCGTCCTGGATGAGGTCCAGCACATCGTCCATGCGCGAGATCAGTCGATGGATGACGTTGCGATCAAAGGGCGTAACGAAGGTCTTGTGCAACAGCAAGACCGTGTCATGCGTGATCCGGTCTGCTGCCCGCTCGATCTCACCGATCTGGTTGATTCGCGCCGTGCGCCCCTGCTCATCGGAAAATTCCTGCAACAGTTCGGCCAGCACAGTGCCACCCTTCACGACCAGCGCCGCATGCTTGTTGAACAACTCGAAAAACTGCCCCTCGATGGGCATCAGACGGGAAAAAAAATTCATGCGTAAAGCTCTGCCCGGCAACCGTGGCCCGCAGCCTACCAGAACGCGCTGGTGCTGAATGCAGCCACAAGACTAATTGTCGATTTCCACTGCCCCGATATCGCCGAGGAGGTTCGCGGGCCTTGGATTACCCAACTGATCAGTGCCCAGTGGATTGACGCCCAGAGTCCGCTCAGTGAGGCGTACTGTGATGCCATTGAAATAGCTATTACCCAGACCAAAAAGTGAGATCCAGACATCGTCGTTCATCAGTGCGGGCCCCAGGCTGCCAATCTGATCCACGTTGACTTCAGCAATTTCATTCGCAAGCGCCGAATCGAGATGATGCCAAAACTCGATATAAGCGTGGTTATATTCAAATTGAGTCCAGGTTCGTGCGGGACCACACCAGTAGGCCTGCTCTATCGTGTCTGTAGTAACGTTATTGCAATTGACATAGCGCTGGGATCCGGCGGTGTCCGGATCAACGTCCAGCAGGAACTCTTGAAACCAGTTCCTGAACTCACTCTCGAAATCCTGCTGACCGTAAACATCCTGGATTTGACCCAGTATCAGTGGAAGCAGGAGAGGGTTCCTGCCTTCATTCTGCTGCCCAACCAGTTCACCGAGAACCTCGGTCACGTTGTAGTTTCCACCGGGAAGCTGGTTCAGAGCGCGGCCCACGGGCTCGTAATAGAGCACTGCAAAGGGATCGGCTTCAACACCATGGGAATTGATCACTGTGGACAGCGTCTCACTGCCAAGCACATCACCGGGAACCACGCCATCCTCATCGTCCACTTTCGGATAATGTTTGCGCGAGAATGAAGCCCAGCCTGGCTCACCAATCGGCACCAGTATCTGGTCAAAATCGATGACCCCGATCCGGTTATATCCCATGCTGCGGAATTCGAAGACGGATCCGGTGAAGATATCGTGCGGATAAACGCTGCCGATGATATAGCCACCAGCTTCGACGCCACTGATCTCGTGAACGGTGTTCCCGACGACAATGGAATGACCAATGATCATGTCTTCTACCGCGTGGGCGTTGCCTATGGTCGCAGCAATACCGCCCGCCATATTTGGTTTATCCAGCTCAGTGGTGCGCGGTTTTCCAAACACCTGGTTTTCAACAACGGTGCTGCTTTGAACCTGCATGTATCCGTTGGACATATAGAGGCCACCACCTCGCCAGTATCCGATATCCAGCAGGCCAAACAGGAAGATCGGGAGTACCGGTGGTTCGACACGATTCCTCGCGATGGTGCTGTTTTCAACCTGCAGTCTTGTAGACCGCCCGATTCCACCGCCATCCGAGTACACGCCGCCACCGTAGGCAAAAAGTCCGACAATCCGGTTTTCAGTAATCGCAGAATGACGAATCGAAGAAACATCGACTCTGGTATCACGTCCGCCGACGGAAAAGACGCCTCCTCCGGCCGCACCTCCCCCATAAACCGTATTGCCACTGACAACGCAGTTGTCCATCACAACGGTGTCTGCGTAGACGCCACCGCCGTACGCGCCGCCGTCACGAGAGGTATCGGCATCGTCTCCAATCGCATGATTGTCGTAGATAGTGCAGTCGCTCAAGCTCGCAACTCCCCAAACGGCGAGTCCCGCACCTCTTGCAAGGGTAGAGGTCTGATCATCATCCGGGTGCTGACCAACATCCTCGGCCACATCAAAAACACTGTTGCCGCCCGTGATCGCAACATTCGTCAGCGTCAGATCACCGGACACCGCCAGAACCCTCGCGGCTTCTGTACCGCCCCAACTTACCGTGATGCCATCAGGAAGATTTTCTGCATCGATGACAACGTTCTTGTCAGCGAAAAGTGCTGACCTTCCGTAATCCCGGTCAAAATAACCAACGAGATAGGAGATGTTGTTCGCGTCGTCAAAGCCCATCACCTCGCCGACAAGAACGGTGTGTTCTTCACCGACGAAGATCAGATTGATAGTGCTGCCGTTGAGGGTTTGATCGAAAGTGATGCGCTGACCGGATGCGGCCTGCGCGAGAGCCGACCGAAGCGTTACTGTCCCGGCCGGAGGCGACGCATCGTCCAACACGCTGTTGACGACAATTGCAGGTGACGGGGAACCTCCGCCACCTCCACAACCGGGAAGTCCTGTCAGCACCACCAGACACAACAGTGCAAATCCGGCAATCCGGTGCGCACCACAATCAACAGACTGGTCACGTTTCATGGCAGCCCTCCAGGAGAATACGGCAGCGCAGAAAAGCCTGATGGAGCAGCTCGCGAGCAGAGACCCGGAATCCTGCGCCAAGGGACACATGAACCTTACTCATACGTCGTACCGTACGCACGGGTTTTCGATATGCTCGGCACCTATCGTCCGGCATCACGACAAGGCTAACCATGGAACATCCCCGCAAACTGGTTCACGTCAGCCATCAGGCCATCCGCTGGGGCGACATGGATGCCTACGAGCACGTCAATAACACCATTTACTTCCGCTACATGGAGCAGGCGCGCGTTGAATGGATCGAGATGGCTGGCTATCACTGCAACCCCCAGCAAGAGGCGCCGGTCATCGTCCATGCGGATTGCAGCTTCCTGTTACCGCTTAACTACCCCGGCACGGTCGAGGTACGAATGTTTGCCGGGCATGCCGGACGTTCCAGCCTGCTGACTTTCTACGAACTACGTCTGCAAGGCGATGAAAAACTGTATGCCGAAGGCAGCGCCAAGATCGTCTGGATCAACCCCGTCAGCGGCAAGTCGGTGAGCTTGCCGGAATCCCTGCGGCAGCTGGCAGCCGGTTGAATCAGCCGGTACCGGCCACCAGGTTCACCGCCGGGCGCAACCTCGCCGCCTACTCCACCACCACCGGGATCTTGCCGATCTTCGCCCGCCACTCGGCAGGGCCGGTCTTGTGCACGGCGTTGCCGGCCGAGTCGACAGCGACGGTGACCGGCATGTCCTTCACTTCAAACTCGTAAATCGCTTCCATGCCGAGGTCCTCGAAAGCGAGTACGCGCGACTTGCGGATGGCCTTGGAGACAAGATAAGCCGCGCCGCCGACGGCGACACAGTACACCGCGCCGTTCTTGCGGATGGTGTCGATGGTTTCTGCACCGCGTCCGGCCTTGCCGACCATGCCCATGAGGCCGGTCTGCTCGAGTAGCGGCGCGGTGAAGCGGTCCATGCGCGAGGCGGTGGTGGGGCCAGCAGGTCCCACGACTTCATCGCCCACCGGATCGACGGGACCAACGTAATAAATGAAGCGGTTGGTGAAATCGACCGGCAGCTGCTCGCCGCGTGCAAGCATCTCGACGAGGCGCTTGTGGGCGGCATCGCGTCCGGTCAGAAGTTTCCCGGAGAGCAGCAGGCGCTCGCCCGCCTTCCAGTCGGCGATGTCTTCCCGGCGCAGCGTATCGAGATCGACGCGGCGGCTCGAGGCGAAGTCGAGCGTGAGCGCCGGCCAGTCGGCGAGGCTCGGCGGATCGAGCGTTGCCGGACCCGAGCCATCGAGCACGAAGTGAGCGTGACGCGTGGCCGCGCAGTTTGGCAGCAGCGCCACAGGCTTCGAGGCCGCGTGCGTCGGATAGTCGGTAACCTTGACGTCGAGCACGGTGGAGAGTCCACCCAGGCCCTGCGCGCCGATACCGAGCGCATTGACCTTCTCGAAGAGCTCCAGCCGCAGTTCCTCGGCTCGATTTTGCGGGCCACGGGCGCGCAGTTCGTGAATATTGATCGGCTCCATCATGGCCCACTTGGCCATCAGCATGGCCTTCTCCGGTGTGCCACCAATGCCTATCGACAGCAGCCCGGGCGGACACCAGTCGGCACCCATGGTCGGCACCTGCGCGAGCACCCAATCGACGATGCTGTCGTTCGGCAACAGCATGGCGAACTTCGACTTGTTCTCCGAGCCGCCGCCCTTGGCCGCGACGATCACTTCCACTTCATCGCCCGGCACGAGTTCAACGTGCGTCACCGCCGGTGTGTTGTCACCAGTACTTTTGCGCTTGCCATCGGGGTCAGCGAGCACCGAGGCGCGCAGCTTGTTGTGCGGGTCGAGATAGGCGCGGCGCACGCCCTCGTTGACCATCTCGGCGAGCGAAAGCTGCGCATCCCAGCGCACGTTCATGCCAACCCGCACGAAGGCCATGCAGATACCGGTGTCCTGGCAGATCGGCCGGTGACCTTCGGCGGCCATGCGCGAGTTGATGAGGATCTGCGCCATGGCGTCCTTCGCTGCCGGCGACTCCTCGCGCTGCCAGGCCTCGTGCAACGCCCGGATGTAATCGACCGGGTGATAGCAGGAGATGAACTGGAACGCGTCGGCGACGCTCTGGATGAAGTCTTCCTGGCGGATGGTGGTCATGGACCTGTCCTGGACTGGAAAAAACGGCGTGGAGTATAGGCAATCTGTCGGCGCAGGGCGCGCTACCCGAACTTAATCCTGCAACGCAGGCAGCACCCGCTCCCCGATCAAGCGGATCGAAGCGGCCGGGTCTGCATACAAACGCAGCGCGACGCTGCTGAAACCCGCCGCGCGCAACTTGCGCAGCTTGTCGATTACCGCTTCGAGTTTGTCAGGCGAACCAGAGACCGTGAGCTTGTCGACCATCTTGTCGAGCACGCGATCGGGAACGCCTTCGACGAGGTGGCTACCGGCGGCAAAAGCCCTGGCGAAGGCGGCCTCGCTGGCCATCACGAGATCGACATCAGCCGGATCCAGAAATTCGGCGAGCAGCCAGGGGCGGAAGATGCCCCGCAACAGCAGCCAGCGACGCGCTTCGCGCAGTGCCTGTTCGCGATCCTGATAAACGTGCCAGGCAGTGAATACGTTGGTCGTGAATTCTGGCCGCTGGCGGCCGTGTGATTTCAGCGCAGCATCCAGCGTGGCGATGGCCTGTGATGCCGGACCCGGCGGCATGTCGCTCATCATGATGCCGTCGGCACAGCCGGCTGCCATACGCAGCATCTGTTGCTGGCTCGCGCCGACCTGTATCGCAGGCGGCACGGACTCCAGCCAGCGCAGTTGCAGATTGCTGACACGGAACAGTTCGCCCGCGTAACTGACGCGCTCGCCGCTGGCGGCAGCACGGATGATCTCGACACACTCACGCACGGCGCGCACACGGCGCGCGGGCTGAATATCCAGCGCCTGCAGCGCCTCGCCACCACCACCGATGACGATGCGTGCGCGGCCAGCCGCCATTTCGTTCAAGGTGAGCAGTGCCGAGGCGATCTTCACCGGGTGTGTATCGAAGGGATTCACGGCGATCGGACCGAGGCGGATACGCTTGGTGCTCTGCGCGAGCAGTGCCATGTTCGCGAAAGGATCACGGGAATCGAGCAGGCTTGATACCCACACCCCGCCGATGCCGCAGCGTTCTGCCAGTTGGCCGAGTTCAGCCAGTTCCTGCGCCTTGGCGCGCGCATCCAGAATCACGTCGATCTGCACGGTTAGCGGCTCCCTGTTCTATTGCCTGGCAGTGCGCTGCTCATAGCAGCTCTCAGAGCAGTTCTTCAGCCACCAGGCGCAGCGCATCGACCGAGGCGCGCGCCAGCAGCATCGAACCGATCTCGCCACGTGCTGCTGCCGCTTTCCACACCGCGAGGCGCTCACGGATGCGCACTGCCGGCCCGACCAGTGCGATCGCATCGACCAGACGGTCCGGCACGGCCGCCGCCGCTTCATCCTTGCGGCCTGCGAGATACAGCGTCTGGATCTGGTCGGCCTCGGCTGCATAACCCATGCGCCGTACATAGTCGGTATAGAAATTCTTCTGGCGCGGCCCCATACCACCGATATACAGCGCGAGATGCGCGCGGATCGGCGCACGGCAGGCATCCAGGTCATCGCCGAGCGCAACCGGCACGAAAGGAGCTACATCGAAATCAGCCAGCGTACGGCCCTGCCCACCTTTGGCGAAACCCGCCTGCAGATGCGGCCCGAGCAGATCGAAGCGCTCCGGGTCCATCCAGATCGGGAATACGCCATCGGCAATCTCTGCTGCTGTACTCAGGCCCGTCGGCGTGACTGCCGCCGTATAGATACGCAACTGCTCATCAGCATGCAGAATGCTCTGCATCGGCCGCCCGAGGCCGGTGCCGTCAGCACCCTTATAAGGGATCTGATAGTGAAAGCCGTCGTGACGCAACGGCGCGCGGCGGCCGGCGATCTGACGCACGATGTCGATGTACTCACGGGTGCGGGTCATCGGCCGCCCGTAGGGCACGCCGTACCAGCCCTCGACCACGCGCGGACCCGAAGGACCGAGGCCGAGCAGGAAACGTCCGCCAGACAGCGCATTCAGGGTCATCGCCGTCATCGCGGCACAGGTGGGTGTGCGCGCCGGCATCTGCATGATCGCCGTGCCCACACGGATACGCGTGGTGCGCGCCAGGATCCAGCTCGCCACCGAGACCGCATCGCTGCCGTAGGCTTCAGAAGTCCAGACCGAGTCGTAACCCAGCCGCTCGGCTTCAAGAATTTCGTCCAGCGGAAGGTTTACCGCCGCCGGCGAGTAGCCCGCAACCACACCCAGACGCATGAGAATTCACCGGGAGTACCGCTCCCCGGTGCAGTATAAACACTGGTGGAGACTTCAGGCCTGTTGGCGGCGGGCACGGATGCCTGACTGGTATTCTTCGACCAGGCCAGCCAGTTCGTCGCGTTCGCGCTGCAGATCTATCATCTGGGTGGCGGTCAGCGTAGTGCCGGACTCGGCAACTTCGAGTTCGGTGCGTGCATCGCGAAGTTCCATACTGATACGCGACAGCTCTTCGGTACGCTCATCGAGATCGGCAAGCAGCGCGTCCTGGCGGACTGCCGCTGCCTTGATATCCGCCTGCAGGATTTCGATCTGTGCTTCGCGCTCGGTCACCCGCTCGCGCAGCGCATCGATCTCCGCTTTGCCCGCTTTCGCGGCGCTCATGAACTGTTCACGCTCGACGCGGCCCTGGTCGACCAGTCGTTGCGTGACCCGCAGCTCTTCGAGCAGGGTTTTTATTTTCTTGTCGGCCTCCGGAGTCACTTCGGGTGTGTTGTTCGCACCGGGAAAGGCCGGCGCACGTGAAGCATCGCCGAACAGGCTTTCCTTGAGCGGGCCGCCATTGGCACGCATGATGATGAATGCGACGGCAACACCGCTCAGCACCAGGCCGAACAGCAAGCCGATACCGATCAGACCAAGATAGGCCATCAGTAATCGACCAACTGATCGCGCGGCAGACCGGAGCGGCCCGGATCACGGGACTGCGTCACCAGCTCGCGCCGCAAGGCTTCAACCAGCGTGCTCAGATCGTCACGCTCGCGGGTCAGCCGTTCGATCTGGTCGACGACCACATCAGAACCAACCTGCGTCACACCCAGCTCGGTCGTTACATCGCGCAGCTGTACATGCGTACGCACCATTTCTTCGGCACGATCGGCCAACTCCATGCGCAGCTGCGCAGTCTTGCGGCACTCGTGCTGGATCTCGGCCGTGAGCTTATGGACCACGTCGTGATGGCGCGCTGCCTCGTCCTTGAGCGCAGCCAGTTCCGCCGTGCTCTGACTGAGCTCCCCGGCCAGCTGCTGACATTGATTCTGCATATCGTCTGCCGTGCGCTGTGCAACACGCAGGTCAGCCTCGAGGCCGCGAATCTTGTGATGAAGGGTATCGACGCCCCCACCCGAACGGCGGCCGGCATGCCAGACCTTGACGGCAATGGCGAGCACCAGGCTGGTCGCAAGTGCTGCCAGCAGGCCGAGGCTGATGAGGGTCCAGTCCAACATACGCGGAAGCGTAGCGGCTGAACGCAGGCCGTGGCCATGCGCCAGTTCTCACAACCCCACGGCGAGGTGTCGGAAACGGAAGCTACTTCACGGGCAAGGCGTAGGCGAGCACATAGTCATCGACGCCCTTGGCGTCATACCAGGAGTGTCCGCCGGCTGCGAACACCACGTACTGCCGACCATCGATCGCATAGGTCATCGGCGTTGCCATCGCCGAGGTGGGCGCACGCATCTCCCACAACTCCTCGCCAGTCTCGATGTCGTAGGCACGCACGCGGTCATCGGAGGTGGCGCCGATGAAGATCAGACCACTGGCGGTAACGATGGGCCCACCGGCCGATGGCCCGCCCAGATTCAGTGGAATCGGAAACGGCATCAGCTTGTCGAGCCGGCCGAAGGGAATCTTCCAGCGGATCTCGCCACTGACCATATCGACAGCCACCAGCATGTTCCAGGGCGGTGCGGTACATGGCGTGAACGACGGTGACATCAGCGGTCCCTGCTTCACGCCATAGGGTGTGCCGCCCAGGTAACCCGGCCCCTGCATCGGTGCACCAGCCTCAGGGCGCTTCGCATATTCCGGATCAACTTCGGCCTTGGGTATCAGCTTCACGTAAAAAGGAATCTGCGATACCGGCGTGATCAGCAGATTGCGCTGCGGGTCGAAGGCACCGCCGCCCCAGTTGGGGCCGCCGCCCGGCTGTGGATAGAGAATGGTGCCGGTGGTCATGATCGGCTCGTAATGGCTGCCATGACGCATGGACGCGATCTTCTTGCGGCAGGCATTCCTGTCAAAGACCGTGAAGCCCCATGCATCGTCTGGCGAGATGGTATTGCGCACCAGTACTGGCGGCTTGACCGGAAAGGGCTGGGTCGGCGACAACTGCTCGCCCACTATATCGGTATCGGTCGGCACCGGCCGCTCCTCGATGGGGAACAGCGGCTCGCCGGTTTCACGATTGAACGCAAATACCATGCCGGTCTTGACCAGCTGGATCACGGCAGGAATCTTGCGCCCGTCGCGATCGATCTCGGCGAGAATCGGCGATGAACCGACATCGCGGTCCCAGACATCGTGGTGCAGGGTCTGAAAGTGCCAGACCACCTCGCCCGTCGATCCGCGCAGCGCGATGATCGAATTCGCATAGTCATTGTTACCCGGCCGATGTGCGCCCCAGTAATTGGGTGCCGGCCCAGCCGTCGGCACGAACAGCAGGTCACGCGGACTGTCGGCCGACATCGGCACCCAGGTATTTGCGCCGCCAACCTGCTGCGGCGTCGGCGTCAGCCCGGTAGATGCATCACGCACCAGCGGATCGAAACTCCAGCGCAGCGCACCGGTACGCGCATCGAAACCGCGAATCGCGCCATTCACCGACGATGCAGTCTTGAACTTGTTCGAGAACGAAGACACAGCGACCACATCCCGCACCATGGTCGGCGGTGAGACGAGTTGCGTGAGTTGCGTGCCATCGGCCGGCACCAGCGAGCGGAGCAGCACATCGACATCCACCTGCCCCTGTACGCCGAATCCGGCACACAGCTTGCCGTCGCGCGCATCCATCGCGATCAGGCGCTTGTCGGCAGTGGCCAGAAACAGGCGGTGCGCGCAGGCGGCGTCCGCCGGTGCCGAGGTATCGGCCCAGTAGGCAACGCCCTTGCACTTGAAACGCCCCGCATAAGGTGTCTTGTCGATTTGCGGATCCATGATCCAGCGTTCCTTGCCACTGGCCGGATCCAGTGCAATCACCTTGCCGAAGGGATCGCACACCACCAGATGCGCACCGGCCGCCGCAGGCAGCAGCGTGGGCGTGGCCTGAAAGTCGATCATGGCTTTCAGGTCCGGGTTGGCAGCTACGGCACCGGTACGGTACTGCCAGGCCAGCTCCAGCTTGCCAACATTGTCCCGATCGATCTGCTGCAGTGCTGAGTAGCGGCTGCCGCCCTCATCGCCACCGTAATATGCCCAGTCATCTGCGCCGACCGCTGCCTGACACAGTGACAAGCCGAGACCAAGAATCAGAAGAGCGGTTCTATACATATATATGACCAGTGCTCAGTCAGATGAGGGAACGCCACCGGGCGCAGTTACGGGTACCGCGCTCGGCCGCCAGGCAAACCGTTCGGTAATCAGCATGAGCGGCCGACCCCGTGTGCTCACACGGTAGGTCCGCGTCAGGAAATCACCATCGCTCACGGCAGCGACCGGTTCAGGCAGCGTCTTTAACTGTTCGCGGCCATACCACAGGCCCTCGCGACGACTGTCGAGCCCGCTGGCCAGCAAGAGCTGCCCCAGACCGACCTCACCCGCCTCCAGCGGCCCCAGCATCCCCGCCGGCAGGCAGTCGACATTGATGCGCGACTCCGCAAAGACGAAAAAACCTCGACTCCGCGCACCGCTCAGCAATACAGCCCGTTCTATCACCGTACTACCCGTCTCCAGCGCCAGCCAGCAGTCCGGCGCAGTCAGTTTCTGCGCGCCTTGCCACAGACGCGTCACTGCAACGGGTTCCAGCGCCCAGGCTTCCAGGAAGCTGGTCACCGTGCCATCGATCACCAGCAAGGCCCGCTGCAGCGGCGTCAACTCAGCCGCCAGCACGGCGCTGATATGTGCAGGGCGGTCTGCCTGGGCAAGAAAGAATCCTGCCAGCGGATCAAAACGCTTCGGGTCCGGCTGCAATTGCTGTGTCATCAGGGCCGCAGTATCCACATGAACACTGCCAGTATAGTAGCCACAGCTCTGTTGACGCCTGTATGACCGGCCGTATACTGCTGCAAGACCACGATGTGAACACCGGGCTGTCCCGGGGCAAGTCGATCCCGCCAGTTAGCGTCGATTTAAACCAAGAACCCTGCTGAGGAGCCTGCGTGATGAAGCGTTTCCTGATACCACTGGCCTTGGGCCTGGCCAGCACCTCCGCCATGGCCGGCAATGAATACAGCGTCTGGAATGCAGGTGTCGCGGCAAGCTTTGCCGACTACAGTTTTGACGACAACACAGTCGACGACAGCACCGTTGGCCTCAAACTGTTTGGTGGTTACCGCATCAACAAGTGGTTCGGCCTGGAGGCCGCCTATCACAACTATGGTGATTTCTCCGAGGCGCCACCATCACCAGATCCGGCCATCGATGTCAGTCTCGACGGATACAGCGGATCGGTACTGCTGTATGCACCCTTTGGCAGTGAAGACATCGATGTCTTCGCCAAGGCCGGTTACTACAACTTCGATCAGGAACTGGAACTCAACAACGCAGTCTCTGATACCAACCATCCCGATGGCCTGCTGCTCGGTGCTGGCCTGATCGTCAACGTCAGCGAGCAGTTTGCCTTCCGTGCCGAGGGCGAATGGTTTGATATCGATGACGGTGAACTCTGGGCCATCAACCTCGGCGTCGAGTATCGCTTCGGGCGCACGCCGGTTGCCGCCGCACCGGTAGCTGCCCCCGCACCCGTTGCAGTGGTGGCTGCACCGGTTGTAGTCGCCGCACCAGTCGTGAAAGACAGCGACGGTGATGGCGTAAACGACGACAAGGATCAGTGCCCGGAAACGCCGGCCGGCGCCAAGGTCGATGCGCGCGGCTGTGAGGAACAACTGATCCTGCGCGGCGTTACCTTTGACTTCGACTCGGCAAAACTGATCCCGTCCAGCCTGATGATCCTGGATTCGGTAGCCGATATCCTGACCAAGCGCCCGAACTTCAACATTGAAGTACGTGGCTATACCGACAGCAGCGGTACGGATGCGTACAACCTCAACCTCTCGCAGCAACGCGCTGAAACGGTACGTGACTACCTGATCGAAAAGGGTACGCCGGCAGAACGCCTCACTGCTGTCGGTTTCGGCGAAGCCGATCCGATCGCGGATAACGACACTGAAGAAGGTCGTGAGCTGAACCGTCGGGTGAGCCTGGAATTTACTGCACAGGCTGGCGAATAAGGGGCATCCCGCATGAAACGCATCGCCGGAATCACACTGCTTGGCCTGTATTCACTGTCGGTACAGGCCGGACCAGCCGATCCGGGCTGGCTGGTCGGCTTTTCCGGCATGCTGACCAGCTATGAGATCGATGGCGGTGTCTTCGACGACGAAGCCGTCGGCGGCAAGCTGAGCGTGCAGTACCGCATCAACAAGTACCTCGGCATCGAGGGTTCGTGGCTGGATTCCGGCAGCTTCAGCGAAGACACCGATCCGGCCAACCCCGGCGGCAGCGTGGATGTCGATCTGGACGGGACAAGCATCTATGCCATCGGCTATCTGCCGATGTCCTCGGAAGACATTCAGCTGTACGGCAAGGGCGGCTTCTACGACGTAAACCAGAATCTCGACACGGATACCGGCTCGAGCAACCGCAGCGCCAGCGGACTTACCTTCGGTGCCGGTACACAGATTGCGATGTCCAGCAACGTCAGCCTGCGCCTCGAAGGCGACTGGTTCGACCTGGACGGTGGCGATTTCTGGACCGTCAGCCTCGGCGTCAATTACCACTTCGGCCAACCCTGATACCCGTCTGAGTCAGCAGTCGGGCACGTCCTGTGCCCTCTGCCCGGTGTCGCCCGTGACACCGTTCACATTTCCCGATAGCGCCGACTCACAACTGTGAGCCGGCGCACGCCGCATCAGACATAAAAAACCGATCCTGAGCCAGCCTTAACTTAAGGGGATACCGTGCCTGCCGTCCATACGGGCGACCAGTGCACGGCAGGAAACGGTTGCTACTCTGCGGGGACGATTGGTCATGACACAGAACGTTTGGCGCCGCGGCGCTCTTCTCAGTATCGGTGTTGCCGCACTCGTTGCAGGCTGCGGGACCGTACAACAGTTTGATCCGGCACCGGAACATCTGAAATCGATTGAAGGGAACAAGATCATTCCCGCCCCGGTCACCCGCCTGCCGACGCCACCTGCACCGGTCGCCCGGCCCGTACAGGAAACCTACACGCTGGTCGTCACCGATGTACCAGTACGCGAGGTACTGTTTGCCCTGGCACGCGATGCTGCCATCAATGTAGATATCGCTGGCAACATCGAAGGCAACGTCACACTCAACGCAGTCAACCAGACACTACCCCAGATCCTCCAGCGCATCGGCCGCCAGGTCAGCCTTCGGCACACGCTCGAAAACGGCACGCTTGTGGTCATGCCGGACGCCCCGTTCTGGCAGAACTACCGGGTGGACTACGTGAATCTGGCGCGCGGCAGCGAAGGTGAAGTCACCGTTGCCACCCAGGTCGCCTCAACTGGCGGCAGCGTCGGCGAAGAATCTGACAGTAGCGGCAACAGCACCGACCAGAACATCTCACGCACCACCGTCAAGAGCACCTCCGACAACAGCTACTGGAATGTGCTGGGCGGCAACCTGCGGCAGATCATCACCGGCCAGGCGAGCGGCGGCGATGCAGCCGCAGGCCCTGACCCGGTGGCCGTCAACCCGATTGCCGGCATTGTCAGTGTGTTTGCCAACAGCCTGCAGCAGCAGAAAATCCAGGCCTTCATCGATCAGGTCACGGCCAACTCCAAGCGCCAGGTGCTGATCGAGGTCACCGTGGTCGAGGTGAATCTGAACGACAGCTACCAGGCCGGCGTCGACTGGTCACGGGTATCTTCAAATGGCGGGCTCGGCCAGGATGGCATCTCGGTACTCAACACCCTGACCGGTGGCAACCTGGGCACTGCGCCGGTCTATACCATGACCTACAACAACTTCGATGCCGATGGCAGCGGCTTCTCGGCTGCCGTGAAGATGCTGTCGCAGTTCGGCGACACCAAGGTTCTGTCCACACCGCGCATCATGGCACTCAACAATCAGACCGCGATGCTCAAGGTGGTCGATGAGCGGGTGTACTTCAGCCTCACACAGGACATCGTCGAAGCCTCCGACAACAACCCGGAACGCTCGACCATCACCAGTGAAATCAAGACCGTGCCGGTCGGCTTCATCATGAGCGTCACGCCTCAGATCAGCGAAAACGGCAATGTCAGCATGAATGTGCGGCCGACCATCACGCGCATCATCGACTACGTCGTCGACCCGGCACCGCGCCTCAGCGAGTACGGCCAGGACTTCGATAACCTGGTGCCGGAAATACACGTCAGCGAGATCGAGTCGCTGCTGGAAGTGGCTGACGGCCAGACAGTGGTGATCGGCGGACTGATGCAGGACACCAGTCAAAAGAATCGCGACGGCGTGCCATACCTGTCGCGTATACCTGGAATAGGCGACCTGTTCAGCTATCGCGACGATACGGTGCAGAAGAGCGAACTGGTGCTGTTCCTGCGTCCGACAGTGATTCGCGGCGCCGGTAGCGGGCAAGCCGCGCTGGCCACGACCGCAGTGCCGCTGGCCACCTCCGCCAGCCTGGGGACAACGCCATGAGCTCCCTGCTGGATATCCTGCAGAAGAAGGCCAGCCAACCGGCGGCTACTGACACGTTTGCAGTCATGCCGGCCTCACCAGAAAGCCATACGCAGACGCAGGAGTTGCGTCTTGCCGTCGACAATCGCAGCGCCCACACACAGACAGTTGAACCCGAACTCAGTCTGGATCTGCAGGAGGAACCGGCGGCATTCAGTCCGGAACCGATACCGGCAGCGCAGCCTGATGCGGATCCGGTTGCCGAGATCATTGCCGAGCCGGTCAGCGCAGCGGCAGATGCAACGCCACCCCTGCTGATCAGTCAGCGCAGGCAACGCATCAAACGCAATACGAGCCTGCTGATCGGCAGCCTCGTGCTGATCCTGCTGATCGTGACGACAGCGATTTCCATTCTCCTGCAATACACAGCCAACCGTGACAGCGAACAGTCGGTGACCATCACGCCAGAGGAACTGGAGTCCGCGTCAACACAGGCCGTTGCAAACGAGCCAGCACAAGCGCCGGTCGTGCGACCGCTACGCACGGAAGTCACCAGCCCGCAGGCTGCGCCCGTGCAATCTGTCGCTGCTGGCCGGGACACGGACTGGTTTGATACGCCGGCTGTCGAGACTCAGGACACTGCCACACAGATCACGATCACGCGCGGCACCACAGCCAACCCGCTGTTTCCGAAACTCAGCGAAGCATGGAACGCCTTTCAGGCCGCCGACTATGCGCGCGCAGAGACCCTGTATCGCGAGGTGCAGACCGTCGAGGCGAACAATGTCGATGCCTTGCTCGGACTCGCAGCGATCGCGTTGCGCGGTGGCCGCGAGCAGGAAGCGCAGTCCCTTTACAAGGCTGTACTGGAAGCCGATCCGAAAAACTCTGCCGCCGTGGCGGCACTGTCGACGCTGCCTGCAGGCGCAAGCAGCGATGGTGCGACCGGCAACGAGACCAGACTGAAGAACCTGCTGCGCGAGCAGCCCGGCGCCGCAAACCTGCAATTCGCGCTGGGCCTGCAGTACCTGAGCACCGGACGCTGGCCGGAGGCCCAGCAGGCATTCTTCGAAGCGGTACGCCACGAACCAACCAACGCCGACTATGCCTTCAACCTGGCGGTGAGCCTGGACCAACTGGGCCAGGCGTCAGCCGCAGCCGCCTATTACGAACGTGCGCTGACACTGGCCAACGACAGCGCACTGTTTGATGCTGCGGCAGCCCGGCAGCGTCTGGACAGCCTGCGCGCAGCAGCTCTGTAGACGAACTCATCAGCATGGCAAATCCAGGCAGCAAACCTGAGTCCGGCGCAGCGACAAGTGCCGCTCCGAACGTCGAACGACGCGGCCCGCGCAAACAGCTTGGGGAATTTCTGGTCGAAAAAGGGCTGATCACCCGGGACCAGCTGCGCGTCGCGCTTACCGAACAGAAACAATCCAACGAACGCATCGGCAAGGTGATCGCCAGGCTCGGCCTGGTCTCGGAGTCGGTAGTACGCGACATCCTCGCTGAAATGCTGCGCGTCGAGAGTGTCGACCTGTCCCGGGTTGTACCGGATGCCGCTGCGGTCGCCATGCTGCCCGAGGACGTTGCGCGACGCTTCCGCGTATTGCCCATTTCATTCGACCCGGTGGCCCGCATCCTGACCATGGCGATGGCCGATACCTTCGACGTGGTCGCACGCGACCAGGTATCGGCACTGCTGGGCGGGCACATCGAGATCCGCACCCTGCTGGCCAGCGATGCAGAAATCCAGGGTGCGATCGAGAGCTTCTACGACAAGGAACTCTCACTGGCCGCGATCCTGCAGGAGATCGACTCCCCCACACCGGGCCGGACGGGTGTGGTGCGCGGTGCAGACAACCTCACGCAACCGATGGTACGCCTGATCGATGCACTGCTTGGCGATGCCGTCAGGCGACGTGCATCGGACGTGCATATCGAACCGGAAGACGGCTTCGTTCGGGTGCGCTACCGGGTCGACGGCGTACTGCAGCAGGTTTCCACCGTGCACCGGAAATTCCTCGCCGCGATCGTGGTGCGCATCAAGGTAATGGCCGGCATGGACATCACCGAGACGCGCGGCCCGCAGGACGGGCATATCGCCCTGACGATCGGCGGGCGGCCGGTAGACTTCCGCGTCGCCACCCAGCCGACCATTCATGGCGAGAACATCGTGCTGCGCATTCTCGACCGGCGCGCCGGCATCGTGCCGCTGGAGGGCCTGGGACTGCCGGACGAGCAACTCACGCTGCTGAAGATGCTGCTGGCACGGCCCGAGGGCGTGATTCTGATCACCGGCCCGACCGGCAGCGGCAAGACCACCACGCTGTATTCGATCCTGAACTACTGCAATGACGAGTCAGTCAACATCATGACGCTCGAGGATCCGGTCGAATATCCGTTCCCGATGATCCGCCAGACTTCGCTGGCCGATTCGGTGAAACTCGACTTCGCCACCGGTATCCGCTCGCTGATGCGCCAGGACCCGGACATCATCCTGGTCGGCGAGATCCGCGATGAAGCCACGGCCGAGATGGCTTTTCGCGCCGCCATGACCGGCCACCAGGTGTATTCCACCCTGCACACCAACTCCGCACTCGGCGCGATTCCCCGCCTGCTCGACATCGGCCTGAAGCCTGGCGTACTGGCTGGCAACATCATCGGCATCGTCGCCCAGCGACTGGTCCGTCGCCTGTGCCCGCAATGCAAGGAAGGCTATACAGCGAGCGACATCGAACGGCGCCTGATGGGCATCGATACGAGCGCCGATGTCACCGTCTATCGCAACAAGGGCTGCAGTCATTGCAACCAGGTCGGCTATCGCGGCCGCATGTCGATCATGGAAATCGTGCGCTTCGACCGCGAACTGGATGAGGCACTGGCACAGAACAAGTCGCTGGGCGAGTTGCGCACGATTGCCAGCGCGAGCGGCTTCAAACCGCTGGCCGATGACGGCATCCGCCGCGTGCTGAGCGGTGATACCAGCCTCGACGAAATCGCACGGGTCATCGACCTTACCGACCTGGCACTGGGAGCCACTCGATGACCGCCTTCAACTATCGTGCAGTCGATGGCAGCGGTCGCATATTGAGCGGTGAGCTGGCGGCCAACAGCGAAGCGGAGCTGGACACGCGTCTGCTGCAGATCGGCTTGCAGCTGGTGACCTGCAGCGCGCTGAGCAAACGCCAGATCGGCGCAGCCGGCAAACGGGTCGACCGCCGCGAGCTGATCAATTTCTGTTTCCATCTCGGGCAGGCCCACCGGGCCGGGTTGCCGATTCTGGAAGCAATGCGCGACCTGCGCGACAGCACCGCCAACCCGTCATTTCGCAACGTACTCGCTGCCATTTCGCTGGCCGTCGAGGGCGGCAAGAGCCTGTCTGAAGCGCTGGGCGATTTTCCCACCACCTTCGACCGCGTGTTCGTTGCCTTGGTACGGGCAGGCGAGCACTCCGGCGAACTCTCGCAGGTGCTGGAACGCATGACTGAAACGCTGAAGTGGCAGGACGAACTGATCTCACAGACCAAGAAAATCATGCTCTATCCGGCCTTCGTCGGCACCGTGGTATTTGCCGTGGTGTTCTTCCTGATGCTTTACGTCGTGCCACAGATGAGCACCTTCCTGAAAACCATGGGTCAGGAAATGCCGATACACACCAAGGCCCTGATCGCGACCTCTGATCTGGTCGTCGAGTTCTGGTACCTGCTGATCGGTGGGCCAATACTGCTGGGCATGGCCGGCAACTGGCTGGTCAAGCACGATGCCGGATCGCGCCGCACCTTCGACGGCCTGAAGCTGCGCGTGTGGGTCATCGGACCGATTCTCAGCAAGATCATCATGAGCCGCTTCGTCACCTACTTCCAGATCATGTATGCATCCGGCATCACCATCGTCGATGCGCTGAAGACCTCACGAGAACTGGCCGGCAATGTCGTGATCGCCGAAGCCATCGATCGGGTTTCCGACTATGTCGACGAAGGCAATTCACTGAGCAGCGCGATCAGCCAGGCACAGCTGTTCCCGCCACTCGTGCTGCGCATGGTGAAGATGGGCGAAGACATCGGCAAGATCGATGAAGCGCTGGAAAACGTCACCTATTTCTACAACCGTGAAGTCAACGAAGCGGTTGACCGGTTGCAGACACTCATCGAACCAGCCATGACGGTAATCCTCGGGCTGATCCTCGGCTGGGTGATGCTATCGGTGCTCGGTCCGATCTACGACACCATCGGCAATCTCGGGGCGATCTGACATGCGCATGCAACACGTCATTCATCTGGGCATCAACAGTTGTGTGCTGCATACCTGGGATGGCCGCGGCTTTATGCCGGTCGCCAGCTATTCGCCACGCACTGGTGAACCATCAGGGATAGTCAGCTTCCTGCGCCAGAACGGGGGTGCGATCTGCATTCTCGTCGACGTACTCGAGGAGGAGCATAGCCGGGACCGCGTGGCAAAACTCGGCCAGCGCGACCAGCAAGCCATGCTTGAGCGCAAACTGGCGCGTGCTTTCCCGCGCACGGAATTCAGCACCGCAACAATGCAGGGGCGCACGGCAGAAAGCACACATCTTCAACACGTGCTGTTCAGCGCACTGACCAAACCCGAACATCTGCATACGCTCGTGGAACAACTGGCAGCGGCCAAACTGCCGGTCGTCAACGTATGCAGTCCGGCCCTGCTGAGTTTGCCTGCGGTGGACAAACTGCAGGCAAAGATGGCCAACAGGTCTGCTGCTGCACTACTGGTCACGCGCGACCAGGAAGGGCGTCTGCGGCTGGCCTTCTTCCGGGAGCGCAAGCTGGTCGGCAGCCGCTTGCTGCGCAAGTCGCTGTCGGCGCGTCCGGGCGACATGCTCCGGTTGCTCCGCCAGCTGGAAGAAAGCGTGCGTTACTTCGACCCAAGTTTCGTCGTCAATGCCACGAACCCGATCGACACCTTTCTGCTCGGTGAGCCGGAAACAGCAGCACAGGATGCAACTGCCGCTGACAACGGCCACGAGGGCTTTCATCTGCATTCGGTCAGTCTGGACAGCATGAGCACGACGCTCGGCATCCGCACCCGGCTGCAACCTGGACAGACCGACCTGCTGTTCATCGAACTCCTGCATCGGCATACACCTACCGGAAACTACCTCCCGGTCGTCAGACGACGCTATTTTCAGCTCGAGCAGATCCGCAAGTATGCGCAGGCCGCCTGCCTGGTGCTCGGCACTGCGGCACTGGTGGCCGGCACCTGGAATGGCCTGTCGCTGCTGGATACCAATCTGCAGACCCGCGATGTCAGCAACTCGCTGGATACCGTGACAGCAGGTGTACACACCCACTCCGAATATCAGTCCGACAGCGCTATCGACCCGCTGCAGATGCAGCAGGTGGTCAGCGCCTGGCAGGCGCTGGTGGCCAACCGCATCGAGCCGCGCGAGATCTTCACACTGCTCAGTCGCGCGGTCGATCGACAGCCCCGCCTGCAGATCGACGCCATCGGCTGGTCACCGCTTGTCACGCTGAATAGCGCTGCAGAAACCGATGGGGAAGACAGCAGCGCAGCGGCAGAACCGGAAGACGAGTCCGGGGATGGGGCCGACATCGATATGCCGGTGGCAGGACGGATTCGCATCTCGGTACGCGGACGCATCCAGCCTTTTGACGGCAGTTACCCGCTGGCCTTCGCCGAAGTCGAGAACCTCATGCAGAGCCTGCGCAGCGACCCGCACGTCACTGCAGTCAATGCCAGACAGCAGCCGCTGGATATCCGGCCGCGCTCGACCCTGACTGGCGAAGTCTCACGCGAACACAAGACCGAGGAAGCCACCTTCGCCATCGATATCATCATGGAGACCCGCCATGACCAGGCCTGACCCGGACTGGGAATTTCTGCGCCATGGCATGCTGCTGCCAGGACTCTGCCTGCTGTTCGGTTCGGCACTGTGGGGCACCACCACCATGTACCGCACGCGTCTCGACAATGCGCTGGAAGCAGAACGGCAGGAACTGGCGAACATCGAACACGAACGCAAGGAACTGATCAGCCGACGCGAGGCACGCGAACAATTCTCGGCAACCTACCGCCAGCTCACGAACAGCGGCATCGTTGGTCCCGACCAGCGTCTGCAGTGGGTACAGGCAGTCCGCAGCAGCACAGCAAGCCTTGGCCTGCCCTACCTGCGTTATTCAACGGGACCGCAAGACGTGTTTACAGCACCGTATCTCATGGCCGGCATCAGCGCTCCGGTGCTCAGCAGTCCGATGGAGGTACAGGTGGGGCTGGTGCATGAAATAGATCTGCTGAGACTGCTGGACAAACTTGCCGAGTCACCTGGCCTGTTCCATGTCCGTTCCTGCAACCTGGAGCGGCTGGTACGCAACACCCCGCCGGAAAGCGATCAGGCCAATCTCACCGGCAGCTGCGAACTGGCCTGGTTTTCCATCCCGGCGGGCAGCAGCGTCGCAGCGCTGCAGCACGGAGAGTGATGATGAACAACGGATACGCCCCGGCCCTGTACACGATCACCCTGATGATCTGCACACTGGCCGGTAGCCAGCCGGCGACAGCCCTCGATCAGCCAACCTCAACTGCAGTCGGCCGCCTGTTCATGAGCCCGGAAGAACGGCGCGCACTGGATGCCGGCCGCAGCACACCAGGCGATCCGAACAATCCGGATGCCGTGGTCCACGCACCGAACAATAGTCGTGTGGTACTGAACGGCGTACTGAAACGCAGTGCCGGACCTGATGTGGTCTGGATCAACGGGCAGCGCGCCGGCAGCGGTACCACGCCTGTACAGGTCCGTCGCGGACCCGACAGTCAGAACACCGTGACCCTGGTGGACCCGGATGCTGGTCGCAGCATCAAGCTCAAGCCCGGCCAGAGCTGGACACCCTGACACAGGCCGGTGCGCGACATGACCGCCATTTCTGCGCAGCACCGGCAACAGGGCGCAGCCCTGCTGATCATGCTGCTGCTGCTCGTACTGGGCGGTGTCGTACTGTTCTCGCGCAACGTGAACGGTCAACTGGCCTCGGCCTCGCGTGTGCAAGCCAATGCAACTGCCCTCGCCGATGCGAAAGAAGCCCTGCTCGGCTACATCGTCACCCGGGATGCAACCCATCCTGGCAAGTTCGGTTTTCTACCCTGTCCGGACATCAACGCCACCGGCAGCACTATCGAAGGTGAAGCCCACGAAACGAATTGCGGTGCGCGTTATCGCAGCATGCTGGGCCGCTTTCCCTGGCGCACCATCGGCCTTGATCCCGGCCGCAGCAAGGGCGGCGAATGTCTCTGGTATGCAGTGTCTGGCAGCTGGAAAGCTGCCGGCAGCCAATGAACCACAACTGCTGAATACTGACTCGAGCGGCCAGTTTCGCGTGCTCGCCGCCGACGGCAGCACGCTGATCGCCGGCGCTACGGCAGCCGAGCGGCCGGTCGCGGTGATCATCGCACCGGGGCCGCCGATTGCCGGACAGACGCGCGCTACGGCTGCAAGTGGTGTCGAGCAGTGCGGCGGCAATTTCACCGCAACCAGCTATCTGGACAACGATGTCGCCTCGGGCATCAACAACAGCAATCTCAGCGCAGTTGTGGATGCCATCGACGACTTCATCACCGCCGATCCGGGCAGCACCACCGTCAACGATCAGCTGATCTTCATCACACGCAGCGAAATCGAAGACCAGCTGATGCGTCGCGCCGATGTCACGGCACAACTCACGGCACTGACCCAGGCGGTGGCCAAATGCGTTGCCGACTACGGCAAGCGCAATCCGGGCGGCGCAACCGACCCGCGACTGCCGTGGCCGGCACCGGTGGATCTGGTCGAGTACCGGACCGCAGCGCAGTACAACGATACGCCGGTCGGTGAACTGAGCGGCCGGGTTGCCAACGTCGTCAACGATTCGAACAGCCAGACCGGCAATACTTCGGCTGGCGTACTGAGCGCCTGCAACGCTGCCACCGTTCCGGAATGGACACCGACCATGGCCACACTCTGGCAGCACTGGAAAGACCAGCTGTTCTACGCCGTAGCGCTGGACTTCCGCCCGGACGCCACGCCGGTCACCAGCTGTACCACTTGCCTGAGCGTCAACGGTAGCGGCGCTTATGCCGCAGTCCTGATATTTTCCAGCCGTCGGCTGACATCGCTCAACCAGATTCGCGATGAGCCGCCGATGAACACCGATACGCGCAGCGATATCAGCAACTACCTGGAAGGCCGCAACGCCAGCAATCACCCGAATGTGGCCGGCAACGGCAATTATCAGTCAGGCGCTGCCAGCAGCAACTTCAATGACATCCTGTTCTGTATCGACGCCAGCCTGAGTGTCACCGCATGCTGAACCACACAGACACCCGATCCGCTGCACCGATCCGCCAGCGCGGTTTCAGTCTGCTCGAACTGGCCATCGTGTTGCTGATCGTCGGCTTGCTGCTCGGCGGACTGATCATGCCGCTCGGTTCACGCATGGATCAGCAGCGCATCGAAACGACAAAGCAGCAGCTCGAGCAGATCAGCCTGGCACTGGTGGGTTATGCACTCGCGCATGACGCCCTGCCCTGCCCGGCGACACCAGCCAGCAGCGGGCAGGCATCCACCACGGCGACCGGCTGCACACGTCAGCATGGTTTCGTACCGGCCGCGACCCTCGGTCTGCCCGGATCACGCAACACAGACCAGTTGCTGCTCGATGCCTGGGGCAATCCGATCCGCTACTCGGTCAGCAACAGCGATGCCGACGGCGACGGCAACTGGGACTTCGTCCGTCCCGGCGAGATGCGCAACGTGACGCTGGCAAATCTCGCACCCAGCCTGGATATCTGCAGCACTGCAGCCGGCTCATCGACCACCGCCTGCGCCAGCAGCACGACAACCATAACGGCCAATGCACCAGCCATCATGCTGTCGCTCGGCAAGGACTTCGCCACGCTGACTTCGGCTGATGAACTGGAAAATGTCGGCGCCACCCTCGGCGGCGGTCCATCCGGTCGCAACTACCCGGTCGCCAACGACGAGGTATTCGTCAGCCGCAGCATCAGCACCGCGACCGGCAGCAGCTTCGACGATCTTGTGACGTGGATCGCACCGAGCACGCTCTACGGCCAGCTGGTCAGCGCCGGCCGTCTGCCGTGAGCACACGGAAATTAAGTGAAACTGTGACCCGTTTGACAGAACACCCCGACTGCGCTCACGCACAATCGCCGCAGATTTGATGAAACAACCCCGGAGCCACAAGCTTCGTTGCATACGCAGGAGTCAGCAATGGTCAGGCAGTCCCGTGAGCAGGGCTTCACACTGGTGGAGATCGCAATCGTTCTCGTCATCATCGGCCTGCTGATCGGCGGCGTGCTGAAAGGCCAGGAGATGATCACCAACGCCAAGGTGAGCAAGGTCGAAAACGACTACAAGGGCATCACCGCCGCAATCCTCGCCTATCAGGACCGCTACGGCGTACTGCCGGGCGATGACCCGTCTGCCTCAACCCGCTTTCCGGGCACCTGGGGTGCGGCGGACAACGGCAATGGCAACGGCATCATCGCGGGTAACTGGAACAGTACGAACAATACCAACGAATCGCGCCTGATCTGGAAACACCTGCGCGGCGCCGGCTTTCTCAAGGGTCCGGTAGACGCCACGACTGCCGCTTATCAGCAACCGGCGCATGCCTTTGGCGGGCTGATCGGTTTTGAACAGAACCTGTACAACCTGAGCGGACACGTGATCGTGTTCGGCACGCTGGCCGGCAACGTCGTGCAGATACTCGAAGCCCGCGGCGACGATGGCAACCCGAGCACCGGCTCGATACAGGGCAACGCCACGGCAACCACCTATACCCTCAGCACCAACTACAATCTGGCCTACAGCTTCTAGGCCAGCGGTACTCCCGGATGCGCGAATTCCGGCACGGGGCGGTGCTGATGCACCGCCCCGTTTTCTTTGGGTTGAATCAGTCCCGGTTCAGCGCGCTCTCATCACCCAGCACCACGATGGATTTGCCGAGATTCTCACCGCGCATGAGTCGTGCAAAGTGCGCTCCGGTCGCTGCGATGCCGGTGGCCCGATCTTCACGGTAGCAAATCCCGCCTGCAGCGATCAGCGGCGCGACAAAATCCACAAACTCTGCACGCCGGTCCTCGAAATCGGTGACCACCAGGCCTTTCATCACCGCACGCTTGATGATCGGCAGTGCGAGATCCAGTGGCTTTGAACTGGCTGGATCGTTGTAACGTTCCATCAGGCCGCAAAGGATCACCGTGCCGTAATTCTTCAGCACCGTGAAAGCGTCGGCCAGCATCTGGCCGCCCACATTGTCGTGATAGATGTCGGCGCCATCGGGCAGTGCTGCAGCCAGCATCGCCTTGAAATCCACATGCCGGTAATTGACGCAGTTACTGAAACCCAGCTCACGGGTCACGAACGCGCACTTTTCATCCGAGCCGGCGATACCGACCGCAATCGCTCCGCGCTGCATCGCGAGCTGCCCGACCATCGAACCCACCGGCCCGAGTGCGGCCGAAACCAGCACCACCTGCCCCGGCTGAACATCGGCAAGCTCCATCATGCTCGCCCAAGCTGTGAGACCAGGCATGCCGAGTACGCCGAGCCAGGCCGACAGGGGTGCACGCTCACGCTTCAGCACTTCGGTCTGCTCACCGGAGGACAGCGCGTACTCCTGCCAGCCACCGAAATGTCGCACGTAGTCGCCTTCGCGATAAGCCGGATGCCGCGAACGCAGCACCTGGCCCACGGTCTCAGCCATCGGCATGGCTCCGGCACCCAGCGGTTGCCGGCTGCCCAGGTGACGACCGGCGATCGCCGAGCGTTGATAGGGATCCAGCGAGAGGTAGATGTGCCGGATCAACAATTCGCCGGGGCCGGGCTCGGGAATCTGTACTTTCTGAACACGGAAATCATCGGCAAGCGGGACGCCGGATAACGGTCTGGCAAGTACGACCTGGTGATTTTCTTTCTGCATGGGATATGGATCTTAACCCGGCCTATCGCCCGCACACCGGTCACGACCGGTGAATTGCCGCTGGTCGATGCAGTCCTGCATTGGCATGTTCCGTTAGACTAGGAAGCCTGCCAGCGGGGCCAGAGCATATAAAAGCAGCTCCGCAGCACACCATCCCGGTTCATTTTCCCCGAGGAGCCCAGACCATGGCCGTCATTCCGTTTGAGACAAAAATCGATTTCATGAACCCCCGGTGGAACCGGGACAGCTGGGCCCGCATTCAGGGCGACCTGGACTCGGAAAAACAGCGCTTCAGTCACTGCAGCGGCGTGATCCTTGGCGTAAAGCCCGGTGAGGCACTCAAGCCACTGCTCGGTTTCCAGACCTTTCTGGCCACGCGCCTGGTGCCGCTGCCCGACGGCAACATCCGCCGGCTGAACAAGGAAGTGATCTTCTATACCAACCTCAACCGGCTCAGTCAGCCCGGCGACATCATCGACGAGTACAAGAACCCGTACACCAACGAAACCGTCAAGGTCGTACATGCCATCAACGATCCCTTCAACTATACGATCAGCGACACGCTGATCCTTGCACCGGAGGATTTTCCCGGCGATCGCAGCAAGCTGCCAAAGATCCCGCTGATTTTCCCGTGGCAGAAGCTCAACGACGAGACGCTGGTGCTGTCCACTGACATGCACCTCAACTATCCGAATCCGCTGCAGCCTGACAAGTGGCCGCGCGAGTCCGCCGGTCCAAAGGCACAGGTATCGGAGATGATGCGTTACTTCGTCTCGATCAAGGACCTGGAAAACCCGAAACTCAGTGCTGTCCCGTATCACGGCACCTGGCACCGCGTCTCCCCGTGGCTGCCGTTCATGCTGATGGGCCAGACGCCTGGCCATTGCATGTACGCCTCGACCATGGTCGGCTTCGACTCTGCCGACAAGCTGCCGAAGCACGTGTACGAATACGCAGAAAAGAACTGCCCGCACATGCTGAGCGCGCCGACTGAAGACTACGGCCCGAGCCACTCCAGCCTGGAGCACTACGCACGCAAGCAAAAGCCGGCGCCTGCCGTTTAGCCGATAACTGACTGGTGCCGGAGCCATAAACGCTCCGGCACCAGCACCACGGAGCAAGCAGCATGTATCGCAAGCAAGGCATCACCGCACTGATTCTGCTCAGCCTGGTCGCAATGACCGCCTGCAGCACACACACGGCCAGCGCACCGGCTGCCAGCACGAAACAGGTTGTCGATCCGCAGGTGGCGCAAGGCCGGCAACAGCTGGTCGACGCGCTCGATGCCGCCTGGATTCGCGTCGTCGCCAGCGGCAAGGACCGCGAAATCTACCGGACGATGCCGCCCTCGAAACCGGGCGCTGCCAGCAGCTACATGGTCACGCTCGCGGATTGCCTGCCCTCTCCCGAAGTGGCGCCATTTCCCGACAAACCGGTCGGCCTGCTGAAAGAAATTCTCGATCGGGGCGTGATCCGCCAGGTCACACAAAAGACTACCGATACGCCCAACGACACCTCGTTCTACTTCTCGGCGACCAGCGATGCGCTGTTTGAAGCGATGCTGGTGGAGCTGCGCAACCACTACAAGGTGGACATCAAGGTCGAGAATGTCGTGATGGCACCGGGACCGCTGCCTTCAACCTCACTGCTGGTGGACGGCCGCGCCGATATCATCAGCCAGCTGAATGCGACGGGCGGTGAGACTCAGGGCATGCGCCGGCGCAACTCGCGGCGCTTCACTTGCACGATGAGCGCCATCAGCCAGTACCTGCATATCCCGGAGAAATCCGCACTTGCCAGCGAGATCAACAGCGTCGATGACCTGTATGCACGCGAGGGACTGCGCATCTGCACCGGCCCGCTGGCCACGCAGACGGCACGCGCTTTCTTCACGCAGCACAAGGTTTCGACCAAGTTCATGAACGACCTCAGCGGCTGCGTGAAGAACGTCGAAACAGGCAAAGCCGACCTGATCTTCAATCCGCTGTCGAGCCTGGCATTGCGAACATCAAGGGCTTCAAGGCGGTCAACACCTGGATCGTCGCCGGTACGCCGCTGTGGGTGGCACGCGAAGATATCGTCTGTCCCTCAGACGGCAATCCGCGCACTGAAGACCTGTGTTCAGCGATTGATGAATCGCCGCGGTAGGAGCGGCTTCAGCCGCGATTCTTCCGGCTGATAATCGCGGCTGAAGCCGCTCCTACCTACGGTGCTGGAACCGGGACCAGTGGCACCTTGGGGATACCCTGCAGACGCGGCATCGGCCAGAAATTGCGGCAGTGCTTCGATGCGTCGGCACCAGGCCAGCACATTGCCGAAGGGACTCGTGTCCACGCCACCCTCACCCGCCAGCAGGATATACGGATAGCAGGCGATATCGGCAAGCGTGGCATGATCGAGCGCCAGCCATTCACGGTCGGCCAGATGGTCATCCATGATGCGCAGCGTCCGGTAACCGAGCCTGACGGCCTGCATGTAATCGAAGGGCCAGTTGAGCAGCTTCACGGCCCGCGGGATCGCCAGCCCATTCTGGATTTCATTTGCTGACACCGACAGCCAGCGCATCACCAGCGCCAGCGACAGCGGATCGAGCGGCGCCCAGTCGTGCTGCACAGGGTCGCCGTACTGCCCGACGAGATAGAGCATGATCGCGTGGGAATCGGTGAGTACGATGTCACCGTCTACCAGCACCGGCACCTGTCCGAAACGGTTACGCGCCAGAAACTCCACACCCAGCTGCTCATTGCGCTGCAGATCCACCTGCCGTACCTGATAGGGCTGTCGCATCAGGCGCAGCAGCAACTCCACCTTGTAGGAGTTGCCCGAGCCTTGTGAGGAATAGAGGGTGAGATTCATGTGCGCTGCGCCGCCCGCAGTATAGCCAAACAGCAGCTTGATAATCCGCCTGTCGACCGGACATCGGCGCACCTGCCGGTTGAGTTATGCCAGCCGGGAGGGCACCCTGTGCCGCTCCAGTTAAACCATCAAGAGTCGGACACCGTCATGCAGATAGACATCATCCTCGAACCGGATCTGAGCCCGGCACAGGTCGCCGAGCTGGCCGTCGCAGCCGAGAACTACGGCTTTCGCACCCTCTGGCACTCCAACTATCACCAGAACCCTGATGCCTTTGTCGCACTGGTACCTGCCGCACTGGCGACGAAGAAGATTCGCCTCGGCGTCCTCGCGGTCAGTCCCTACGAGATGCACCCGCTGAAGATCGCCAACGCAACCCAGACGCTCAACGAGATCAGCAATGGGCGCACCATCATCGCAATCGGCGGTGGTGGTTCAGTGATGGGTGCCATCGGCATGAAGCTGGACCCGAAGGCAAACCGCATGTTGCAGAGCGTGCGCGAGGCCGTGGATATCGTCACGCTCGGTGACCTCCGGCAAGCTGGTGATGAACTATCCCGGCGAAGTATTCCAGCTCAGCCGCCCGCTGAAGAACGGCTGGGCCAAAGCCGCCCGCCCCGGCATCTTCACCTGTGCCACCGGCCCGAAGATGCTGCAGCTGGCCGGCGAGATCGCCGACGGCACGCAGATGAGCGATGTCACGCCGGAGAAGATCGGCCATCACATGGAAAACCTGCGCAAGGGCCTCGCCACACGCAAGACACCGGCGGCGGATTTCCGCGTCGGCAACTTCTGGGCCTGGCATATCAAGGCTGACCGAGAAAAGTCCATGTATGAGGCACGTCGCGAACTGGTCTTCCGTGGCGAGCTGCTGCCACCGCAGTACGACATGCTGCCCTATGTCACGCCGGAGGAACGGCAGCTGGTCATCGACAAGTGGCAAAACTTCGCCAAGGCCTTCTGGACCCGCAGCGGCAAGATCGAAGACGTACCCGAGTCGATCGTCAACCGGCTGATCGCCGCCTGCTCATCAGCCGGCGATCTCGGTGATATCGATCTGCAGATCGAACGCTTCCGCGTGTTCGAGAAGGCCGGCCTCACCGAACTCTCGATCCGGCTGTTCGATGAACCGATGGCGGGCCTGAAGATCGTTGCCGAGCACGTGCTGCCGAAATTCGAGCGCGCCTAGACAAGCCGGGGATGCGCACAGCGCAATCATCACGCTGATGCGCATCCACTTCATCTTCGAGCCGGACACCCCGGATCGCCTGCGCGATCTGGGGCTTAGCGCAGAACGGCTGCACTTCGATTCGGTGTGGCTGCCGAACATGCTCTCGGCACGCGATCCGTTTCTGGCTTTTTCGAAGCTGGCCTGCGCATCGCACACGATCCGCATGGGGCCGGTCGCCATCAGCCCCTTCGAACTGCATCCGCTCAAGATCGCGAACTCGCTGCTGACGCTGCACGAACTGAGTCACGGTCGCGCCAATCTGGTGCTTGGCGGTGGTGGCGGCACACTGATCGGCATGGGCCTCAAGCCCGACCGGCGCGCGACGCATCCGCAGATGCTCAGCGGCGTCGCAGAATGTCTGGAGTTCCTGCATCGCACATCGACCGGCGAAGCCTTCAGCTTTGCCGGCCAGGTGTTCCAGGTGCACGACTACCAGCCACCATGGACTGGCAGCAAAGCGCCGCACATCTGGCTGGCTTCCAACGGTCCACAGATGCTGACCCTGGCGGCACGCAGCGCCGATGGCGTGATGCTCAGCGATATCAGCCTGTCACAGCTTCCCGCCACACTCGACACCCTGCACTCCGGACTGGCCGACGCCGGCCGCCCGGTTGCCGATTACCGCATCTGCAACCTGCTCGCCTGGCATGTGCATGCCGATCGCGAAGTCGCCTATGCCGAAGCGCGCCGCAAACTGTGGGTACGCGGTCTCTGGCAGCGCTCGCGACTCGCACCATATATCGATACGGCAGACTGCGATCTCATTGAGCGTGCGCTGCCTTCACTGGCAGCGGCCTATGCGCAAGGTGCCGACCCCTCGCCCGCAGTGCCCCGCCGGATCATGGATGCACTGGCCGATGGCCTCACGCTGGTCGGCGACCATGCTGATATCGATCGGCTGCTGCCGCGCCTGCTGGCGTTTCGCAACGCTGGCATCACCGACCTCGCGCTGCGCCTGTACGGTGCCCCCGAAGCCAGTATCCAGCTGGTGGCCAACCGGATCGCGCCATTCCTGTAGGATCTTCAGCACACCGCTTGCGGGAGCTGCTCATGCGTCTGCCAAAGAAACTGCTGATCGGGCTGGCCAGCCTCGCCGCACTCACCGGTATCGGCGGCTACGCCAGCTACCAATACATGAACCGCACGCCAGCACAGCTGGTCGCGCCGAATTATTACGACTACTACTTGCAGCAGGACACCACACCGGAAGGCCGGGTGGGGATCTTCGTCTCCAGCCTGATCATGCCGGAGGACTACCGGATCGAGGATTACTTCCTGCTGGCACAGAAAGCGAAGCAGTACATTCCCTGGCCGATCAATATCTCGTGGCTCGCCGACCACGGCGTACTGCTGCTCGATCCCGCACGGCCCTATGAGTTTGAGCAGTTCAAGCCCGAACGGCTGGTCGATGCCTGGGGTCGCGATACCGATCTGGACGGGCTGCCCTATGTCGCCAAGCTGCATACCGGTGAGATCGAATGGGTACCGCCCAGCGCGCGCCGGCATCTGGATCACGGCTATTTCCTGCTCAACACGCGCCTGGAAGGCATGCCCACGGTGTCAGCCAAACTCGCGACCAAGGCGCTCACCTACTACCATGGCATCGGCATCAAGGGACACAAGATCCCGCACGAAGCCGGCATGCGCGCGATCGTCGAACCAGCCATGCAGGACATCCAGGTCCGTTACGGCCCGATCGAGTGGCGCTGGGTGACCGCCGACAATTTCGGCCTGGCCCGTCAGGCCATGCACGAACTGCTGGATACCGGCGTGGACACGGTGATCCTGGCGGCGCCTGCACCGATCTATTCGCACCACGAGGAATTCAACGGCAGCATCCGCCACGCCATGCACTACATCCACGAATGGCAGGAGCAGCATGGACACCAGGCGATCAAGGTCATCATCCAGCCGCAGCTGGGTGATTTCCCGGTGCTGCGCCAGACCTGGGTAAACATGCTGCGCGACCGTCTGGATCAAGTCCCCAAGGGCTCAGCGGTAAAGGTCGTGATGTCGATTCACGGCATGGCCTGGGATCGGGTGCCGAACGAGGCATGGATTCAGCTGGCTCCCGCCTATCGCGACACCACCTTGCAGGACCTCCAGACCCTGCTCGACAGCTATGACTTCAGCCGCCGGGAAGTCGTGCTTGGCCAGGATCACTTCGCCGACCCGATCAACGATCCGGAGGGCCGCTACCTGTCCACCAACAAGGCATTCAAGGACGGTATTCGCGACGACTTCGATTACGTCATCAATGTTCCCATCGAGTTTTTCGCCGAAAATACCGACACGCTGTTTTCACATGCGATGTTCAACTTCGAGGACATCCCCGGCTTCGACCGCTACCAGCAGGTGGACTATCCGGACTGGACCGTCCCTTACGTCCGCGAGTACATCATCGATGGCACGCATCTGATCTATAACGGCGTGCCGGTCGGCGCCTACAACAAACCGATCATCGCGGCCTTTGTCCAGGCCCTCGATACGGTGCTCACCAAGCAGGCGCGACCGTAGGAGCGGCTTCAGCCGCGATCAACGTCGCGACCCGGATCGCGGCTGAAGCCGCTCCTACCGGCCGCGATTTCTTTCTTGCCAGAATCAAGAATCGCGCCTGAAGGCACTCCTACGCCGCTCCTGCCGGGTTACAGTAGCGGCCGCTGTACGCTGGGGGAGAACAAAGACATGTCAGCCGATAAACCAACCGCTCTTGTTGCAGCCCTGCTGCTGGGCTGCATCGGCGTATTCGCCATCATGGCCGGACCGATCATCACCGAAGCGCTGGTCGCCGGACTTGGCATCGAGCCGGGTGTCGCCGGGCAGATTTTCGCTGCCGAGGCGCTGGGCACTGCACTGGGACCGGTGGCGGCAGCCTTCTGGATGCCGCGCGTTAAATGGCGCACGGCCGCCATCGTCGCGATCCTCGTCGTGATCGCCGGCAACGTAGCCTCAAGCTATCTCGCATCGGTAGGCACACTGGCCGCGCTGCGCTTCGCGGTGGGCTTCTTCGGTGAAGGCCCCGCCTTTGCGCTCGCCATCGCCATCGTCAGCAGCACCGCGCAGAAGGATCGCAATTTCGCCTTCCTGATCGCCGCACAGGTCGTGCTGGGCGTGTTGTGCTTCCTGCTGTTGCCGATGCCCCACGATGCCGGTGTCAGCGGCGTCCTGTTACCGCTGGCCGGGCTGGCCGGACTGACCCTGCTCACCGTCGGCTGGATCCCCGAACCGACCGGTGCCGCCGGGCATCATGGTGCCGGTGGCGAGGCACGTGGTTCTGCCGTGCCGGCTTTCATCGCGCTGGCCGTGATGCTGATCTGGTGTACCGGCCTCGGTGCCATCTGGGCTTTCATCAAACTGATCGGTACTTCGGCCGGCATCGAAGCCAGCCAGGTCGGTGTCGCATTGGGTATCTCGACTGGCGTGGCCACCGTCGGTGCACTCACCGCTTCATGGCTGGCCGACCGTATCGGACGCATCATTCCGGTCACCGTCGCACTGCTCGTACAAGCGACGATGATCTTCCTCCTGCAGGGTGAAATGAGCTTCATGCAGTTCCTGCTCACCGCTGTCGTATTCCAGATTTTCTGGAACCTCAACGGACCCTACATCATGGGCACCATCGCACTGAGCGACACCACCGGTCGGGTCAGTCTGCTGATTCCCACGGCGCAGATCGGCGGCTTCTTCCTCGGCCCGGTGATCGCCGGCCCGATGCTGACCCCCGGCGCTGGTTACGGACCGGCCAACACCCTGGCCATCGCCTGCTGCCTGCTGGCCCTGGCGATTTTCATCCCCGTTGCCATGCGACTGAAGCGCTAAACCCGACGCTCTCTTGACTTCAACAGGATTTGAAATATTGTTCGCCCCGAAACGGGCCAGCAACCCTGAGACAGGACCCTGCAAGATGAGCAAGCGCGAAGCAGAATCACCCGAACTGGGCTGGGAAAGTCCGGAAGAAGCAGTCGAGGCCGAAGACACCGGCAGCGATTTCAACAGCGGTCCGAGCGGGGCCGCTGTACGACCGGGCTTCCACCTGGATGCCGCACGCAAGATCGAACAAGCCCGCGAAAGCCGGCTGCTGCGTGAAGCCCTTGAGGACTTCGACGACTACGTCGTCTGACGCACAGCACAAGGCCATCCGGACCACCTTCGCAGGCCCGCCATAAAGGCATCTCTCGGCCATATCCCGCATTTTTCCATTTCTGACACGACACCCCTCCTGATTTGTGAACTGGCGCATTACTTAATGCTGTCCAGTGCTGATACTTGCAGCATCCCCGGAAATATCCGGGGGTAGCTGGCGCGAACCTGGCGCCAGCACTGGCATGTGCAGGAAGGAAAGCGTCAGAAAATGGATCTCAGCCAGCTAATCACCTTTGGCACCGCAGCGGGCATTGAAGCGGTCCCTGTCTACGAAAACACCATCGGCTGGCTTGCCACCAGTATCGGCTTGCTGGCGGCACTGTCGCTATTGCCCACCATGGAGCGGGTAGCCGCTGCACGCACTGCCGAAGCGCGTAATTCCTGGATCCTCGCAGGCGCGGCATCCATGGCCATCGGCGTCTGCGCCATGCTGTACAGCGCAACCTTCGGCCTGACCATGCCGATCACAGCCCGCCTCGATGCCACCAGCGTGGTACTGGCACCGCTGCCCGGCATCCTGTTCTTCTCTGCCATGATTCATCTGGTCGGCGTCAAGCAAGTTGTCTGGTGGCGGCTGCATCTCGCCGCACTGCTGGGCTCGATCGGACTGAGCTGCATGCACTATGCGACGTTGTTTTCGCTCGGCCTCAACACAACCCTGGCCATCAACGTCGGCACGATCACGATCCCGTTGCTGATCGGCTATGCAGGCATGATGGTCGGCTTCTACGCCTATTTCGGTCTGGCTGGTACGGCAACCCATTCCCTGCTGCGCAAATTGCTGGGCGCCGCCTTGCTGACCTTCAGCACCATTGGCAACCACTTCTCTGCCATGGGTGCCACCACTTTCTTCACCACCCAGAAGCTGGGCGAATACACCGCAGTGATGCACCCGGATGCTCTGCCGGTGATCGTCATTCTGGTGTCAGTAATCGTCTGCATGTTGTGGATCGGCAGCATGGTGGATGCACGCCTGTCCGGGGCGATCCTGGCCATGGAGGAGAGCGAGGAGCGCAGCCGGGCAGTCATCGACAGCATGCTGGATGGACACGTCACGGCTGACAGCACCGGATTGATCCAGAGCATGAATCCGGCAGCAGAAAAACTGTTCGGCTATACGCTGGCCGAGGCTCGTGGCCAGCCGGTGACGATACTCGTCGCACCCGAGCACCACGCTGCAAACAACACTGAAGCCATGCGCGCCGCCATCAACCAGCCCGGCGGCATGGTGGCGCAGGCGCGACAGTATGAGAATGCCGGCCAGCACAAGGATGGCAGGACGCTTCCCGGTGGAGGTCGTGACCAGCGGCCTGGTTACCAGTCGCGGCATCTATTTCAGCGCAATCGTCCGCGACCTGACTGCAAAGCGGGCGGCAGAGTCCGAATTGCAGCTGCTCGGTGCGGCGGTAGAAAACGCCAGTGAAGCCGTGTGCATCACCGCTGCGAAAGGGCCCATCAGATATGTCAACAAGGCATGGGAAAAGCGCATGTCGCTGCCGCGAGAGGCAATGTTCGGCAAGACCATCCTGTCACTGCAGAAAAACATTAGCGAGCACAACGAAGAAGCAAGGATTGTCGATACGTTTCTGGAGTCCGGAAGAACATGGAGCGGGACAGTCGTCAGTGAACTGCCCGACGGGCGTCGGCTGCATGAAGAGCTGCTCGTAACCCCGCTACGTAAACCGGATGGTGAACTCACGCACTACGTCACCACCTGGCGTGACATCTCCGAGAAGCTGGAGATGGAGCAGCAGTTGCTGCGCGGCCAGAAGCTGGAGGCTGTCGGCCAGCTTGCGGCCGGCATCGCCCACGAGATCAACACGCCAATCCAGTTCGTCAGCGACAACATCCGCTTTCTCCAGGACTCCTTCAAGGATCTGTTCGGACTGATAAAGAAGCTCAAGACCCTCGAAGACACGACTGCAGAGCAAAAGATCCTCCCGGCCGACATCAGCCAGGCGCTTGAGGCTGCCGATGCCGACTACCTGCTGACCGAGATCCCAAGGGCTGTGGAGCAGTCACTTGAGGGCGTCGGGCGCGTCGCCGGCATCGTGCGCGCCATGAAAGAGTTCTCGCATCCGGCCACTGAACGCACCCCGCTCGACATCAACCGGGCCATGGCCAGTACCGCCACCGTCGCCTCCAACGAGTGGAAATATGTCGCCGAACTCAAGACCGACTTCGACACCAACCTGCCTGCCGTCCCGGTCATGCCCGGTGACTTCAACCAGGTGATCCTCAACATGATCGTCAATGCCGCGCACGCCATCGGCGATGTGGTCGGCGATGGCGGCAATGGCCAGGGCACCATCACCCTCAGCACCCGCAAGGACGGCGACTGTGCCGAGATCCGCATCAGTGATACCGGCTGCGGCATGACGCCGGAAGTGGCCGCACGCATCTTCGACCCCTTCTTCACCACCAAGGCAGTCGGCAAGGGCACCGGTCAGGGACTCGCCATCACCCACAACGTCATCGTCGACAAGCACGGTGGCACCATCAAGGTCGACTCCACTCCAGGTGTCGGCACCACCTTCATCATCCGACTGCCGCTCGCAGTACAGGCTGAGGCAGTGGATGACGGCGCTGATGACCACATGAAGGTAGCCTGAGGAGCACCGCATGAGTGATATCGCCAACATGCCCGGCTTCGCAGGCGCCGCCGAGTCCACGCAGCATGGCGTCAGCATCCGTACCAAAGCCATGCTCGTGGCGGCGCTGCTGATCATATTTACGGTCGCGCTGGCGGGTGCGCTCGTCTACCACGGCACCTCCAGCGCGCTACTGAATTCCCATCGCTCCCTGCTGGCCAGCGAAGCCGTCACCACCAGCCGATTGTTTGCACAATTCATCGACAGCATGCGCCGGGACACACTGCTCATATCGCATCTGCCAGCAACCACCGAGATGAGCAGTGCGGCATGTGCGGGCATCACGACCTTCAGCAGTGACGAGCAGTCACAGATCTGCCGCAACCGGCTGGCACAGGTGCTCTCCAGCATCGTGCGCGCCCGTAGTGCCTATCACCAGGTCAGTCTCATTGCTGCCAGCGGGCAGGAACTGCTCCGCATGCACGACGACGATGGACATCCAGTCCTCGTCCCGAATGACGGCTTGCGGGATCTGGGCAATCTTCCGGCTTTCAAAACCGGCATCAGTCTGCAGGAAGGGCAGACCTGGCTCTCGGATCCCTGGATCGGGCTTGGCCCCAACCCGGGTGAGTCCGCGCTGATGACCTTGATTCACACAACGACACCGGTCTATGCCTCCGACGGCCGCTTGTTCGGGATCATCCTGATTGAAGCCGACCTCCGCCTCATGCGTGAGTCACTGATACGGGATGCTGACCGGCAGGTCGATCTGTACCTCAGCGACGCCCAGGGTAATCAGCTGCTGCGCCCACAAAGCACTCAGCCCAAGCCGCTCAGCGTCGACTTCCCGACACTGGAGCTCGCGGTGATACCGGATACAGGCACAGCTGAAACGCTGATTGTGGCCAATGCCAGCGGCGAACAACAGATACTCGCCAGCACGAGCATCCCGCTGCAGCCCGGACAACCAGACCGGTTTCTGCGGATAGCCCTGGCCACGCCCTATGCACTGGTTGCGAGTGCCGCGACGCCCAGCATGACCGAGGTGCTCGGTGTGTTTGCACTGGCCGTGGCACTGACATTGCCGATCGCCTTTTTCACCACTAGCCAGGTGGTACGCCCACTGCTAGGCATGGGCAAAGTAGTGAGCGCCTATGCGCCGGGGCAAGCACTCGGCGCCCTGCCCACCACACGCAAGGACGAGATCGGCACACTGGCCCGTTCCTTCCAGAGACTGGTACACACCCTCAGCAGCAGCGAGGCACAGCAAAGGGCCGTCATCAAGACCATGCTGGACGCACACGTGGTGGCCGACATACAGAAGCGCATCATCAGCTTCAATCCGGCAGCAGAAAAAATCTTTGGCTACTCTGAACAGGAAGCACTGGGTCAACCGGTCAGCATCCTGATACCGGATGCCCGCCGGGCGGCACATGCAGAATACTGGGCACAGGGCCAGCCAGGTGGCATAGACACCGGGGTACTCAACCGGGTTCGGGAGCTGAAAGCTCAGCGCAAGAACGGTGAAATTTTCCCGATCGAATTCATGCTCAGCGGATTCACCGTAGACGGTGAGCAGTTCTACAGCTCCATCATCCGCGATATCAGCGCACGCAAGGCAAGCGAAACACGCATGCTGCATCTTGTCGCGGCCGTCGAGTCTGCCGCCGAGTGCATCGAGATCCTCAATCTGTCGGGCGAGATCATCTACGTCAACCCGGCCTATGAACGTGTCAACAGCTGCAAGCTGGCCGAAGTTATCGGCAAGCGTGCTGATGCCTTTCGTCAGTTCGAAAAGGATGGCGTGGAATTGCAGGCCATGCTTGGGTTCATCCTGAAGGGCCAGCCCTGGAACGGCGTATTGAAGAGCCGGAATAGCCAGGGCCAGACTTTCATCGAGGATGTCAGCGTATCGCTGATCCGCGACGAGAGAGGGGCCACCAGCGCCTTCGTGGTGGTCAAGCGCGACATCTCCGAGCGGCTGAACATGGAGCAGCAGTTGCTGCGCGGCCAGAAGCTGGAAGCAGTCGGCCAGCTTGCGGCCGGCATCGCCCACGAGATCAACACGCCAACGCAATATGTGGGCGACAACATCCGCTTCCTCAAGGATTCATTCAAAGAGATCAGCGCCCTGATCGGACAATTGAAAGAGCTCCGGGATAACGCCGCTGACGGCAGCATCCTGTCGACTGATATCAGCAAGGCGCTTGAGGCTGTAGATGCCGATTACCTGCTCACCGAGATACCGACCGCCATCAATCAGTCACTCGATGGCGTCGGCCGTGTCGCCGGCATCGTGCGCGCCATGAAAGAGTTCTCGCATCCGGCCACTGAACGCACCCCGCTCGACATCAACCGGGCCATGGCCAGTACCGCCACCGTCGCCTCCAACGAGTGGAAATATGTCGCCGAGCTCAAGACCGACTTCGACACCAACCTGCCTGCCGTCCCGGTCATGCCCGGTGACTTCAACCAGGTGATCCTCAACATGATCGTCAATGCCGCGCACGCCATCGGCGATGTGGTCGGCGATGGCGGCAATGGCCAGGGCACCATCACCCTCAGCACCCGCAAGGACGGCGACTGTGCCGAGATCCGCATCAGTGATACCGGCTGCGGCATGACGCCGGAAGTGGCCGCACGCATCTTCGACCCCTTCTTCACCACCAAGGCAGTCGGCAAGGGTACCGGTCAGGGACTCGCCATCACCCACAACGTCATCGTCGACAAGCACGGTGGCACCATCAAGGTCGACTCCACTCCAGGTGTCGGCACCACCTTCATCATCCGACTGCCGCTTGAGATGCAAGAAGAAGCGGCGGCTGCAGATGACGGCGTAAAGGCAGCCTGAGTCATGAACAACATGAGCGCCAACACTCAGCCTGACAGCAGCACCGAAGCGCCCGGCTCCGCCCGCGACTCATGGCTGCGCAGACTCGTACCGCACGGTATTGCCGGACGAGTACTGCTTGCGGTGTCCGTCATCGTCCTGACCACGACCCTCCTGCTTGGCAATGTCGTGTACCAGAACCTGTCGCTGAAACTCATTGAACAGCAGAAGCAACTGCTCAGCCATGAGTCGCGATATGCCGCCATGCAGTTTTCGACTGTGCTCCATGCGCTCCGGACCGACGCACTATTGCTGGTCAATCAGCCAGACCCGGCTGGACTGGCACGCAGTGTCATGCAGTCCAAGCTCGCCTACTCCAATATCCGCCTGCTTGCTGCTGATGGCAGCAAGCAGGTGGAACTGCAGCGTGTCGGTGACACGATTGTGGAAGCCCCCCTTGACCGCCACAACGACAGCCTGGACCAGGGCAATACCGTGCGTGCACTCGGGCTTGCAGCAGGCGAGGTCTGGATCTCGGATATCAGCACCACAGATGCAGCAGGCCAACCGGTGCTTCAGGCAGTGACGCCACTGGTTCTTGAGCAGGGGGCATCGCCAAGTGGCAGCCTGGTCATTACGGTTGACATCAAACGCCTGCGCGAGGTTCTCTCACTGGTATCCAACCACAAGGATCTTCTGGACCTTGACCCGCAGTTTTACATCAGCAATGCACGCGGTGAGTTCATATCCCATGCAGATCGTCGGAAAACCATCTGGCACCTGAGTGATGCCCCGGCATGGCAGTTGATCGATGAATATCCGAACAGCAGCTGGCAGGAACCCGCAGAAGATACTTCCGTGCTACGGATCGACAATGCAAGGGGCCAGTCAATGGTACTGGCAAGCTCGGCGGTACAGCTGAACCCCGACAAGCCGGGCAGCTTACGATTCATGCTTGCATTGCCCTACACCAGCATACTTGCCGGTTCCCTCCCCGATTCCGCTCAGCTGCTGGTCCTCTGTCTGTTCATGGCTTGCATGGCTCTGCTGCTTAATGCAGTCATGACAAGATTTCTCGTGACGCCGATCAAGCAGATCACGGAAAGCATCAGACAAGCACACCAGGAGAGCGTCGCAAGCTACCTGCCCACACATCGTCTCGACGAACTCGGTGCGCTGGCCCGTACCTTCCAGAATCTGATTGATGAGCGACTCGCCACGCAGAGCAAGGTGCAGCAACTGGCGCTGGCCGTGGAGAATGCGGCCACGGGCATAGCCCTCATGGACTCAAACGGGATTGTCCGTTACGTCAATCAACAGTACTTCCGCCAAAGCGGCCGTAACCCCAACGAGGTCATTGGCAGCCCCCCGCAGGGAGGCATCGATGGCGAGCAGTTCTACCAGCAACTGTGGCAGACCATCGGCAATGGCCAGCGCTGGACTGGTGTGATCCGCACTGCACGGCCGGATGGCTCCATCCTGCATGAGCAATCAACCATCGCACCGATGTTCGACACGGAAGGCCGCATCACGGCCTATGTCGCCACGCTCGAGGACATCACTGAACAGCGTGCCATTGCCGATCAGCTGCAATACCTTGCCGCTGCGATCGAATGGGCAGATGAGTGCATCGAAATCCTCGATGCAACGGGCGCCATCGTTTACCTGAACCCGGCCTACGAAAAACAGCATGGGGTCCAGCTGGCCGACATGAAAGGCCAGCTACCGAAAGCACGGGGCACTGATCCTGGTGATCAGGTCGACCTGCTGCGCAACATGCGGGAAACCATTTATGCGTGGCAAAGCCTGGCGCGGCATCCTGAAGTCACGCAACGCCCACAACGCGGTCCTGACCGAAGACGTGAGCGTCTCGCCGATCCTGAAGGACGACGGAACGATCAGCGCCTTCGTGGTGGTCAAGCGCGACATCTCCGAGAAGCTGAACATGGAGCAGCAGCTGCTGCGCGGCCAGAAGCTGGAAGCAGTCGGCCAGCTGGCGGCCGGCATCGCCCACGAGATCAACACGCCAACGCAGTATGTCGGCGACAACATCCGCTTCCTCAAGGATTCGTTCCAGGAGATCAGCACCCTGATCGGAGCAGCTGAAAGCGCTCCGGGATACCGCCGCCGACGGCAGGATCCTGTCGGCTGATATCAGCAAGGCGCTCGAGGCTGTCGATGCCGACTACCTGCTGGCCGAGATCCCCACCGCCATCAACCAGTCCCTCGATGGCGTCGGCCGCGTCGCCGGCATCGTGCGCGCCATGAAGGACTTCTCGCATCCGGCCACCGAACGCACCCCGCTCGACATCAACCGCGCCATGGCCAGTACCGCCACCGTCGCCTCCAACGAGTGGAAGTATGTCGCCGAGCTCAAGACCGACTTCGACGCCGACCTGCCTGCCGTCCCGGTCATGCCCGGTGACTTCAACCAGGTGATCCTCAACATGATCGTCAATGCCGCACATGCCATCGGCGATGTGGTCGGCGATGGCGCCAATGGCCGCGGCACCATCACCCTCAGCACCCGCAGCGTCGACGACTGGGCCGAGATCCGCATCAGCGATACCGGCTGCGGCATGACGCCGGAGGTCGCCGCACGCATCTTCGACCCCTTCTTCACCACCAAGGCCGTCGGCAAGGGCACCGGTCAGGGACTCGCCATCACCCACAACGTCATCGTCGACAAGCACGGCGGCACCATCAAGGTCGAGTCCACTCCGGGCAACGGCACCACCTTCATCATCCGCCTGCCGCTCGACATCGCCAGACACGAATGCGCAGGACGACCGTGACAGCGAGGCCGCATGAGCAGCACAGCCATGGAGAAACATACGCATGACCCGCATACTTTTTGTCGACGATGAGCCCAATATTCGTGAGGGCATGCGTCGCATGCTGCGCAGTATGCGTAACGAATGGGAGATGGAGTTTGCCGAAAGTGGCGAGGCCGCACTCGGACTCATTGATGAGTGGCGCAGCGCGGACAAACCCTTTGACGTCGTGGTGTCCGACATGCGCATGCCGGGCATGGACGGCGCCGACCTGCTGGCACGGGTGAAGGAGGTCTCGCCAGACAGCGTGCGACTGATTCTCTCCGGGCATTCGGATACCGCCTCAATCATGAAGACGGTGGGCAATGCCCATCAATATCTCAACAAACCCTGCGATCCGGAACTGCTCAAGCGCACGATCAAACGTGCCTTTGCACTGCGCATGCTGCTGCGGGACGAGCACCTGCAAAAAATAGTCGGCCAGATCGGCAGCCTGCCCAGCCTGCCGGTGGTCTACCAGGAAGTCATGGCCTGCCTGCAAAAGCCCAATGCCTCGTTGGGCGATGTGGGCAAGGTGATCGGCAAGGACGTGGGCATGACTGCCACGCTGCTCAAGCTGGTGAGCTCGGCATTCTTCGGCTTGTCGAAGCCGGTCAGCACGGTAGAGCGCGCCGTATCCTTCCTGGGGCTCGACACACTGATCGCGCTGGTGCTCGCCCAGGGCATCTTCAAGGAAGCACCACCGATCAACGTGGCCGGCTTCAGTATCGAGGGCCTCTGGCAGCACAGCCTGGAGACGGCCAGCGCAGCACGCATGATCGCCGGTCAGCAGGGACTGGACAAGGCGACACTCGACGATGCATTTCTGGCCGGGATGCTGCACGACATTGGCAAGCTGGTACTCGCCCAAGTCCATGCCCGAGCAGTACGGCGAGGTGCTGACAGAAGACAGGCACCGGCTTTGCAGCGCATGCCGAACAGGAAGTCCTGCAGACCACGCACGCCGATGTCGGCGCCTATCTGCTCGGCTTGTGGGGGCTTGGCGATGCGGTGGTCGAATCAGTCGCGTTCCATGAACATCCTGGCGAGGCACCGACCCAGGCACTGGGCTTGCCAGCCATCGTGCATGCCGCAGACCGTCTGGTACGGTTTCCTGATCAGACCGACCCCGATCACGAACAGCTGCAGCTGGACGCCCGCTGCCTCAACGAGTGGGGCATGCGGGAGCGCTGGCCGGTATGGCAAGCCGCGTGGTCAGCACGTCTCGCAGGAGATTCGAAGTGACGAACAAGGTTCTGTTCGTCGACGACGAGCCGAATATCCTGGAGGGCATCCGGCGCCAGTTGCGCAAGCACATACAGATCGACACGGCGAACAGTGGCGAGGAAGGCCTGAAGATGCTGGCCGAGCAACGGCCCCTATGCGGTGGTCGTTTCCGACATGCGCATGCCGCAGATGAACGGCTCGCAGTTCCTGACCAAAGTGCGGGCCGCAAGCCCGGATTGCCGTGCGCATGATCCTGTCCGGCCAGGCGGACATGGAGTCGACCATCGCAGCGGTCAACGAGGGGCATATCTTCCGGTTCCTGACCAAGCCCTGCTCTGGCGAACATCTGATCGATGCAGTCGACTCCGCCCTGCGCCAGTACGAACTGGTGAATGCCGAAAAGGAACTGCTGGAAAAAACCCTGAGCGGTGCGGTACGCATCCTCACCGAGATTCTCGGCATGACCAACCCCGGTGCCTACAGCCGGGCCGCGCGCATCCAGCGCTATGCCGAAGGACTCATCGAGCGCGCTTGGCCTGCCACCCTCCTGGGAACTGCGGCTGGCAACGATGCTGTCGCAGATCGGTTGCGTGGCGCTGCCGCCTGACACGCTGACCAAGATCTATGCAGGCCAGTCGCTGACGCCCGATGAACAGGCGCTCTACGACTCGCACCCGCAACTGGCCGGCAAACTGCTGGCCGGCGTACCACGCCTGGAAGTAGTGGCCGAGATCGTCGCCGGTCAGGGTACACGCATGGAACTGGACAAGCTGCCGGCAGAGCTGTCCGCCTGGGACACGAAATCGCTCAGCAAATTGCTGCTGCGTACCGCCAGTGAACTCGACCAGATGCTCTCCAGTGGCAGCAAGCCGCGGGACGCTGTCGAGGCGCTGCGGGCGCCGAAATACGGCCTGCCACCAGTCGTGCTGGAAGCCTTGCGCAACATACCTCTGGAGCGGGCAGAGACCGTGACCCGCATGATCGAACTGCGCCAACTGGAGCCCGGCATGATCCTCGATCAGGATGTGATGAGCAACAAGGGCATCCGCCTGGTGCCAAAGGGCCAGGAAGTGACCCGCACCATGCTGGAGCGCCTGCACAGCGTCGCCAGCTGGTGTCGGCATCGTCGAACCGCTGCGTGTAACCGTCTGCTTGTAGGAATGACAGCATGAATGCATCGATGGAGAAGATCATGAACAGCCCCGCCAAACAGCCCGTCGTGCTGTTGCTCGACGATGAGCCGAACGTCACGGCAGGCCTCAAGCGCGCCCTGCATAGCGAGCCGTGGAAGATATTCACGGCGGCAACCGTTGGCGGCGCCTTCGACATTCTTGCGCGCGAGAACTGTCGATGTCGTGGTTTCCGACGAACGCATGCCCGGCATGTCCGGATCGCAATTCCTGGCCGAAGTGCGCAAGAAGTATCCCAACACCATCCGCATGATCCTGTCCGGCCAGGCCGATCTCGAAGCCGCGGTCCGCGCAATCAACGAGGGTGAGGTCTATCGCTTCCTGCTCAAGCCATGCAATCCGGCCGACCTGCGCATCACCATCCGTCAGGCACTCGAACACAAGCAACTGGTCGAACTGAGCCGCAAGCTGCTGCGCGAATACGAGAAGAAGCAATCCATTCTCGATGAACTCGAACGGGCCAATCCCGGCATTACACAGATCGACACCGACGAAAGCGGTGCGATCTGCCTGGATGAGGAAGACGACGAACTCGCCATGGACCTCGCCGACCTGCTCAAGGAGATGCAGGCGCAGGTGGGTTGAAACCCGGATCGCGGCTGAAGCCGCTCCTACGACGCGCCCGGTAGGAGCGGCTTCAGCCGCGATTCAGCCAATCAGCCGGTCGGGCGGCGGGGTTGCAGCAGCTTGGCGATCAGCGCCGTCCAGCCAGTCTGGTGTGAGGCACCGACACCGCGACCGGTGTCGCCATGAAAGTACTCGTAGAACAGCAGGTAGTCGCGGAACTCCGGATCGGTCTGCAGGCGCACATCGTCGCCATACACCGGCCGCCGGCCATCCGGTCCCTTGAGAAAGATACGCGCCAGCCGGCGTGACAACTCCTCGGACACCTCCTTGATGCTCATGTAGTTGCCTGAACCGGTGGGACATTCCACCTTGAAATCATCACCGTAGTAGTAATGAAACTTCTGCAGCGATTCGATGATCAGGAAGTTCACCGGAAACCAGATCGGGCCACGCCAGTTCGAGTTACCACCGAACAAACCGGTATCCGACTCGGCCGGCTGATAGGCGACCGACAATTTGTCGCCATTCACCCCGAACTCATAGGGATGCTCTGCGTGGTAACGCGACAGCGCGCGCACACCGAAATCGGACAGGAACTCGGTCTCGTCGAGCATGCGCCGGAGCAGCCGCTTCATGCGCTGTCCGCGCAGCAGTGACAGCAGGCGCCGCTGGCCCTTGCCGGCCACCTCCCAGTGCGAAACCAGTGCGGCGAGATCCGGCCGGTAGTTCAGGAACCACTCCAGCCGTTTGGCAAACTCCGGCAGTTTCGCCAGGGTCTCCGGGTCGATGGTCTCCACGGCAAACAGCGGAATCAGGCCGACCATCGAGCGCACCTTGAGACGCTCCATCCTGCCATCCGGCATATGCAGAACATCGTAGAAGAACTTGTCTTCCTCATCCCACAGCCCCAACTCCCCTTCACCGATGCGGGTCATCGCCTCGGCGATATGCAGAAAGTGCTCGAAGAACTTTGAGGCGATGTCTTCATAGACGTGGTTGTGCTGAGCCAGCTCAATCGCGATGCGCATCATGTTCAGCGAATACATCGCCATCCAGCTGGTGCCATCCGACTGGTCGATATGCCCGCCAGTCGGCAGTTCAGAACTGCGGTCAAACACGCCGATGTTGTCCAGTCCCAGGAAGCCGCCCTGAAAGACATTGCGACCCTCGGCATCCTTGCGATTCACCCACCAGGTGAAATTCAGCATCAGCTTGTGGAATACGCGCTCGAGGAACTGCAGGTCGCCCCGGCCACCACGCTGCACGCGGTCGATCTGGAACACGCGCCACGCCGCCCACGCATGCACCGGTGGATTGACGTCACCGAAGGCCCACTCATAGGCCGGCATCTGGCCGTTCGGGTGCATGTACCACTCGCGGGTCATCAGCACGAGCTGGCGCTTGGCAAAACCGGGATCGATCAGCGCAAAGGGCAGCATGTGAAAAGCCAGATCCCAGGCCGCATACCAGGGGTATTCCCACTTGTCCGGCATCGAGATGATGTCGGCATTGTTGAGATGCTGCCATTCCCAGTTGCGTGCGTGGCGGCGACTCGCCGGCGGTGGTGGCTGCGCCGGATCACCCTTCAGCCATTCCGGTATGTCGTAGTAGTAAAACTGCTTCGACCAGATCAGGCCGGCAAAGGCCTGGCGTTGTATGGCGCGCGCATCTGCATCTTCCAGGCCGAGCTGCACACGCGCATAGAAGCTGTCGGCCTCGGCCTTGCGCTGCGCGAAGATGGCGGAGAAATCCTGGAATGGCAGCGACACCGGCTGGCGGCACAGCCGCAGCCGCACCTCGACGCTGCCCTGTGCCGGCACCGTGAAGCGATGCCAGGCGGCAAACTTCGTGCCGGTCCGCGCCGGATTCACGGCATCCTTCACACCATCGACCACACGCTCGTGGAAGCCGTCCTTGCAGTATCCCGGCACATCGAAACCATTCAGCCGGCGAAAATTGGTGTCGTTATCGGTGAACAGCAGTTCCGGCTCACCATCGACATACAGCCGGTAGGTGCCCAGTTCATCGTGCTCGGCAAACACCTCGTTCTCATCCGCATGCCAGATGCGCGGCCGCGCGCTGTGTTCCTGCCAGCTCCAGGTATTCCGGAACCACAGCTGCGGCAGGAGATGCAGAGGTGCAGCCTCTGCGCCGCGATTGACGACAGTAATGTGCATCAGGATGTCTTCAGGTGCCGCCTGTGCGTACTCGACGAATACGTCGAAGTAGCGGTTGTCATCAAACACCCCGGTATCCAGCAGTTCGAACTCCGGCTGCGAGACCCCACGCTGACGGTTCTCATCGACCAGCCGGGCATAGGGAAACTCCGCCTGCGGATACTTGTAGAGCATGCGCAGATACGAGTGCGTCGGCGTCGCATCGAGGTAGTAGTAAAGCTCCTTGACGTCCTCGCCGTGATTGCCCTGGCTGTTGGTCAGCCCGAACAGGCGTTCCTTGAGGATCGGATCGTGTCCGTTCCAGAGCGCCAGCGCGAGACACAGCGTCTGGCTGCGGTCACTGCAGCCGGCGATGCCGTCCTCGCCCCAGCGATAGGCGCGACTGCGCGCATGCTCATGCGGGAAATACTCCCAGGCACAGCCATCGGCACTGTAATCCTCGCGCACCGTGCCCCACTGCCGCTCGGACAGATACGGCCCCCATTTCTTCCAGCCCTGCCCCGGCGCAAATTCCTCGGCGAGTCGCCGGCCTTCAACCGTATCGATCGCAAATACACCGGTAACATCATGTGCACCGGTATCGATGTCTGGTCCCGCCGACTGCATGCTCACTCCTTCAGTACATACCAGGCACGCAGTATCTCAGCGACACTCCACGCCTGCGCAAAACAGCCGCGGGGCAAATGCGGCGCGTCGCCATCGAAAATCTCGCTGACACTGCCCACGCAAGCCTCGGCAAGATGGCTGCCGATCCCTGCGAGCAGGGCCTGTGCGGTAGCACGATCACCGTGCACCCGGAAATGCGCCAGTGCAAAGGGACCGAGCAGCCACGACCAGACCGTGCCCTGATGATAAGCCGCATCGCGCGCCTGCAGACCGCCACGATAGATGCCGACATGGCGCGGATCACTGCGGGCCAGACTGCGCAGGCCCATCGGCGTGAGCAGTTCGCGCTGACAGACATCGACCACGGCACGCGCATCTGCCGCACTGAGCAGCCCGGACGACAGCGATACAGCGAAAATCTGATTGGGCCGCAAGGCCGGATCATTGCGCTCGCCCTGCGGTGCATCGACGACATCGTACAGATAGCCGCCGGCAGCAAACCAGAAGCGCGCGCGGAATGCCGTCTGTACCTGCGCTGCCAGCCCTGCATAGCGCTGCGCTGCCTGCATATCGCCCAGCCGGCTGGCCAGCGCAGCAGCGGATGCCAGCGCGTGGTGCCATAGCGCATTGATCTCGACCGGCTTGCCGATGCGCGGTGTCACCACCCATTCACCGACCTTCGCATCCATCCAGCTCAGTTGCAGACCGGGCTCTCCGGCACGCAACAACCCGTCTGCCGGATCGACACCGATACCGTGGCGGGTGCCACGGATATGCCAGTCGATGATGTCGGTAACGCTCGGCCACAACTCGCGCAACAACTGCATGTCACCAGTGACCTGAATGCAGGCATCGAGCGCATGCAGATACCAGAGCGTGGCATCAGCCGTGTTGTATGCCGGAGCGGTGCCATCTTCAGGAAAGCAATTCGGCAGCAGCCCCTCGCTGATATGACTGGCCCAGGTGCGCAGGATGCGTGCTGCGATATCAGCCCGGCCGGTGGCGAGGGTCAAGCCGGGCAAGGCAAGCATGGTGTCGCGTCCCCAGTCACCGAACCATGGGTAACCGGCAATCACGCTGGCGCCCTGCTCACCACTGCCGGCTGTCGGTCGCTGGACGATGAACTGGTCCGCCGCCAGCACGAGTTGCCGCACCCAGCCCGGCTCGTGTCGCACCGGCTGCAGCAGGCTCACACGATGCTGCTGGTCAGCAGTCAGTGCAGCGACTGGCGATTCGACAGCACCAGTTTCAGCAGTACAGATCAGCGTGGCGCTCGCACCCGGCTTGAGCAGCAACTGGAAGTTGCCGGGGCAATACAGGTCTTCTCCACTATCGAGTCCGCGCTCGGCTTCCAGGCGCTGATGAAAATTCAGATACCAGTCATCACGCGCATGAAATTCCGCGCCGGCACACAGGATGCGCAACGGCGGCGCCCCCGCATAAGCCTCGACGCGAATGCCCGATACGACCGGCGTGACCATCGGCCCCGCATGGCGCCGCGTGTGACCGTGATGGTCACGACTGGTACACAGCGGAACGATGCTGATCAGCACCGGGCGCACTGGCCTGCTCGAGCCGGAAACTCATGTAAGTGGTGTTGGCCGCCCGCCCCATCCATACCGAGCGCATCAGCCGTGCATCACCGAACACATGCGTCCAGACCGGCATCCCGGCATTGAGCGTGAAGGCACCGATATGCCGGCAGCCATCCGGATGGACGGTGCCATCTGCGTATTCGTGGGCGCTCAGTGCAAAGGATTGACCGAGATACTCAGCCTGCAGTTCGAGTCCGGCGAGCAACAGGGTACGCCCGAGCGGCGGCGCGAGTGCGGCGATGAGCAGGCCGTGATAACGCCGTGTGGCTGCACCGCTGACGGTGCCGGCGGCATACCCCCCGATACCATTGCTGAGCAGCCACTCACGACTGCTGGCCTGATCGAAGCTGTGGCAGATCTGTCGGTCCAGATCGATACGCGGTACCGGTCCGGAACCATCGCCCGTCGCCATGCGGCTCTCTCCCGACACCCGTCAGGAGAGAGTGTACGTCGGCGGGCCTCAGGCGGGCGTCAGTCGGCTGTCTTCGACTTCAACGTAGACGACCGGGATGTTCTTGCGTTCGGCATAGGACGCCGCCAGTTGCGTGGCCACTTCGGCATCCATGGGCGCGCAATCGACCAGTGTGCGAAAGAACCAGGTCTGGGTGCGTATTGCACCGCCGAACACCCGCTCGATGGTGGCAAAGGTGGCCGGCGAACCCCGCTTGTGCTGGCAGTACACGCGCAGAAAGTCCCCGCCCTGACAGGTTGCGTCCTGATCCCTGATGACCTGCACACTCATGAGTACACCCTTTCGGTCTGAACCACATTGAACATGGAACAGATCAAGCAAGGGTCGTGCCAGCCTGAAGGCGGCGCGTAAACACTGGATCGTGAAGGGCTTATGTGAAAGCCGGTGACAAAATTTGTCGCTTCCGGACGCAAAAAACGTCCGCATGATGCGGATTGCGTGCTCTCAGGGCATGCGCAGTCGGCTGCCGCCACCGCCGCCGGGGAAGCCACCGGCATCAGGCACGATCAGCGATGAGGCCTGCTCGCGACGCATCTCTTCGACCTTCTGCATGGTCTCTATCAGCGACTGGTTGGCAGCTTCGGCAAACTTTGCCAGCGCCTCTTCCAGCGTGGCGGCCTGGATATCAAAACTGAGCGGCAGCGCGCCCATGCGGGACATGAGCTGGGTCTGGCCGATATAGAGCACCGGGCGCGAGGCATCGGGCTGACCGAGCTTGTCGACCGGACTCAGGCGCTGGATGGTGCCGACGCGACGATCAGTGAAGACCTCCTCCTGATAGAGGTCGGCCTCGTTCATCTTGAGTTCCAGCTGCAGGGCTTCGTCAGACATGGCTATCCTTCCCGGTTAATTCAGACCGGGAAGGATAGCAGCCCGGAGCGGAATTCAGGCAGTGCGCTTGCGGCGCACGGCACTGAGCAGGGCAAGGCCGGAACCGAACAGCCAGACAGCGGCCGGCACCGGCACCACGGTAAAGACCAGATCGGTACCGAGAATCGTGGTGGCCGTATTGAAATTGTTACCGGAGGTATTCGTGTTAAGCAGGGAGCCAGAATCCGCACCCCACAGCGTCACGCTGTTGTTGGCCAGACTGTTGGCCTGGAAGCCGTTGGTCGAGGTTGCATAGTTGCGATCGACAAAGGCCTGGCTCAGCAGATCGGTGATCGCTGCATCCTTGCTCTGCAGGAAGGCCAGCGCAGCAGCATCAAAGTCCCAGACGATATTGCCGATCAGCCCACCGTCCTGGGTATTGGGTGCACTGAAATTGGCGCCGAGCAGATTGGTGGAAGTACCAACCGCCGTACCCTGGAAGCTGGTCAGCGCCGAGTTGGAGTACACATTGACGTGAATCTCCAGGGCGCCGGTCGCGGCATTCCAGTCATTGCTCGCACCATAAGAGGTATCGAGATCCATCCAGGCCCAGATCGTACCGCTGGCACCGCCATTGGAATTTGCTGAATGAAATACGTTGTGCAGGAAGCCGCCACCGGTTTCCTGCGGGGTGGCGATGATCGTTGCGGCATTGGCCAGCGGCGCGGCGAGCGAAACTGCCATGCAGGCAGCAGCCAGAGAAAGAGCGGAACGGCAAGGACCCTGATACATGAATGGATACCTCCGGATCTGATCTTGTTTTTCGTCCGTCTGCCATATTCTGACAAGCGGGGCATGAATCTTTTCTACCCCAGCACCCCGGCCATGTCCACCCTCTCTCCCGCCGCCTCAAAACTCGCTGCAGTGCGTGACAATTCAGCCACTTGCGGTAATACCTGGCTTCTGCGCCCAAGTCCGTGACCGGGCAAATAAATACCCGACCAGACCCTTGTTGCTACCATCGCATCCGGCAGCAGATGCGATCGCATTCAACATAATGAAAAAACGCCCGGACAGCGCAGATCGCGCAAGCCTCGCCTATCAGGAACTCTCACCCAACGACATCCTCGCTGCAGTAGAAAGCATGGGCCTGCACTGCGATGGCCGATTGCTGACGCTGAACAGCTACGAGAACCGCGTCTATCGCCTCGGCATCGATGGCGGACCGCCGGTGGTACCGAAGTTCTATCGCCCCGGGCGCTGGAGCGACGCGGCGATCCGCGAGGAACATGCCTTTACCATCGAGCTCGCTGAGCAGGAAATTCCGGTGGCGGCACCGCTGACAGATGCCAATGGCGAGACCCTGCATCACCACGGCGCGTTCCGTTTCGCGGTTTACCCGTGCTTCGGTGGTCGGGCACCCGAACTCGATGACCATCAGCTGCTGCGTCAGCTCGGCCGCTTTGTGGCGCGCATCCATCTCTGTGGTCAGCAGGCTGACTTCGACCACCGGCCACGGCTGAGTATCGAATCCTTCGGCTTGGCTTCACGCGACTTCCTGCTGACCGCCGGCTTTATTCCCGATGAAATCCGCCCGGCCTATGAAAGTGTCTGCGAAAGCGCTCTCGAGCGCATCGGCTACTGCTACGAGCGTGCGGGCCGGCCGCAGGAGCTGCGGCTGCATGGCGATTTTCATCCCGGCAACGTGCTGGTGCTGGATGGCGTGGCGCACATCGTCGACTTCGACGACACCTGTACCGGGCCGGCCATCCAGGACCTGTGGATGTTCCTGTCCGGCGACCGGCACGAGCAGACCCCGCAGCTCGCCGAACTGCTGGCCGGCTATACCGAATTTCGTGAATTCGATGCCGCCGAACTGAACCTGATCGAGGCGCTGCGTACGCTGCGCATCATGAACTACGCAGCCTGGCTGGCCCGGCGCTGGGATGACCCGGCCTTTGCCATCGCCTTTCCCTGGTTCAACGGCCAGCGCTACTGGGACGAACACGTACTTGCACTGCGTGAGCAAATCGCGCTGATGGATGAAGAGCCGCTGGCCTGGGAATGCGTATAATCCGCGCCCCATGTCACTCGTACGCCTCGATGAACTGTCACTCGCCTATGGCGAGCAGAAGCTGCTGACCAGCGTCAACTTCGAAATCGAAGCCGGCGAGCGCGTCTGCCTGATCGGCCGCAACGGCACCGGCAAAACCACCCTGTTCCGCCTGATTACCGGTACGGCACAGCCCGACAGCGGCGCCATCCAGTACCGCAACGGCCTGGTGATCAGCACGCTGGCACAGGAGTTGCCCGAGGCTCTGGAAGCCACCGTGCGCGAGGTGGTCGCCGATGGCCTTGCGGACGTCCGGGCGCTGGTCAACGAGTACGAGCAGCTCTCCCACCAGAAGCTCGACAAGCAGGGCCTCGCCCGGCTCGACAAACTGCAGCACCGCATCGACGAACTCGACGGCTGGCGTATCGACCAGCGCGTCGACCTGATGATCACCGAAATGGCCCTGCCGGCCGAACAGCCGATCGGCGAGCTGTCGGGCGGCTGGCGTCGCCGCGTGGGCCTGGCCAAGGCGCTGATCAGCAAGCCTGATCTGCTGCTGCTCGACGAGCCGACCAACCACCTCGATATCGTCACCATCCAGTGGCTGGAAAACCGCATACGCACCTGGCCAGGTGCGGTGCTGTTCATCACCCACGACCGGGCCTTCCTCGACAAGCTCGCCACGCGCATCTGCGAACTCGACCGCGGCCGGCTGCTGAGCTTTCCGGGCGGTTACCACGACTACCTGGAGCGCAAGGAAAAGCTGCTCGAAGACGAGTCCACGGCCAACCGGCTGTTCGACAAGAAGCTCGATGAAGAGGAGATCTGGGTCCGCCAGGGCGTCAAGGCGCGGCGGCATCGCAACCAGAATCGCGTGCGGCGACTGGAACAGTTGCGTAACGAGTATGCACAGCGCCTGACGCCGCAACAGCGCGCACAGATGTCCATCGAAACGGCCGAACAGTCCGGCCGCAATGTGATCACGGCGCGGCACGTCACGCATGGCTACCGCGACGAACCGCTGCTCAACGATTTTTCCTGCAAGATCCGCCGCGGCGACCGCATCGGTCTGATCGGCAACAACGGCGTGGGCAAGAGCACCCTGCTGCGCATCCTGCTCGGCGAGATTCAGCCGCAGCAGGGCACGGTCACGCAGGGTACGGCGCTGGAGATCGGCTATTTCGGCCAGTTGCGCGAAACCCTGGACCCGGAAAAAAGCGTGGCCTACATCGTCGGCAACGGTGCCGACTACGTGCGCATCAACGGCCACGAGCGGCACGTGATCGGCTATCTCAAGGGCTTTCTGTTCACGGCCAAACGCGCCATGACCCCGGTGAAGGCTCTGTCCGGCGGCGAGCGCAACCGGGTCATCCTGGCCCGCCTCTTCACCAAGCCCACCAATTTTCTGGTGCTCGACGAACCGACCAACGATCTGGACGTGGAAACGCTGGAAGTGCTCGAAGACCGCCTCGACGAGTACAAGGGCACGCTGATCGTGGTCAGCCACGACCGCATGTTCCTCGACTCGGTTGTGACCAGCGTGTTCGCATTCGAGACGGGCGGACGCATCGAACGCTATGTGGGCGGCTACTCCGACTGGCTGCGCCAGGGCCGTACGCTCGCTGAATCCGACAACCCGAACCAGCAGCGGGGTGCGCTGCCGGTTGCAGATCGCGATACGCAGAGCAACAAACCGTCCCGCCGGCAGGGACGCAAGCTCAGCTACAAGGACCAGCGCGAGCTCGATGCCCTGTCGGGCAAGATCGAGGCGCTGGAGGCAGAGATAAAGCAGCTGGAGCGCAAGACCACGGCCAAGAACTTCTACGACAAGCCCTGGCACGAAACCGTACCGGTGCTGGACGGACTCAAGGCCAAACAAGCCGAACACGAGGCCGCCACCGCCCGCTGGCTGGAGCTCGAGGAGCTGAAGAGCAGCAATCAGGCGTTGCCTTAAAACCACAGTTTCCGGCCTGCCAAGCTCCTGAAAGCCAAAAACATTGACTTTCATTGTGTAAAAACCGTCTAATCGCGTGGCGCTAAAGCCACGGCCAGTTCGATCCAATTAATACTGGTCACGGGGGGAAGCCCTTTGGCAGTAGTGCTTTGTCGCGAAAAATCATCTCAAGGAGATTACACAAATGAAACGGATTGGAATTGCAGTACTGAGCGCCGCCAGCCTGCTGGCTGCCGGCACCGCCGCTGCCGCTGAGCCGCAGTGGAACTACGGCCAGATCGGCTGGATCCAGGGCGATGGAATTGAAGACGATGGCGAGTTTGATGGCTTCAAGATCGATGGCAGCATCGGCTTCCTGGAAAACTACCATGCCCAGCTGGCCTACCAGGATGGCACCATTGATGGTAGTAGTTCTTACTACGGTGCAGATATCGATTTTGATGGTTATGACCTGACCTTGGGTTTCCATCAGGCCATCAGCAGCAGCGGCAACACCCAAGTCATCGCCAACATCAATTACTACGACATCGAGTATGATGAAGACGGTGCCGAAGGCAACACCGACAATACCGGTTACGGCCTCGGTTTCGGTCTGCGCTCGATGATCTCCGAGAATGTTGAACTCGAAGGCATGATCACCTGGGTCAAAGGCGAGATTGACTGGAATGGCAGCAGCCCCGATGACGACTACACCAACACGACCCTGCGTGTCGGTGGCCGCTACCACTGGCTGCCGAGCGTCTCGACAGGCATCACGCTGAACATCAATGGCTCGAATGATACCAACTCCTACGCCAGCGGTGACTCCGCGCTGATCGACCTGCGCTACAGCTTCGGTTCCGACATCTCCAAGTAATACCGGAACCCGCCTGACTGAAATCGCCCCGCCTCGTGCGGGGCGATTTTTTTTCGGGCCATGCAACCGCTAGAATTTCCTGCATGACCCACATGCGCCTGATCACTGCAGCCCTCGTCGCAGGACTGCTCACCACCAGTCTCACGGCCTGCATACAGCTGCCACCGACGGTCACCGCAGAGATGCGGCCAGCGGTTCCACCGGCTACCAACCACTATCGAAAATCGCCGCACCCGGCCGATACGCCCGAGCATGCTGCAAGCACGCCCTAGACTGCCCGCATTGGCGCTCGCGCTGCTCGCCACCCTTGCGTTACCGGGCTGTACGGACCTGGGGCCGCGACACTACGCCACCTGGCAAGTCGACACGCCAGCGACACCGGACAGCGTGGACTTCCACGGCATACCGCTCCGCTCCGGCCAGATCGTGGTCAGCGAGCAGGGCTCTCCGCTCGGTCTGCTGATGTCCCTGCTGATCGCCGATGCCTCGCCCTGGATACATGCGGGTATCGTTTCGATCGAGGATGGCGTGCCGTATCTGTATGAGTCGAACGGACAGATCCGCCCGACCTGGTCCAATCCACCGACTGCGGCAGTACGGGGCGGCGTACGCCGCCTCTCACTGGATTGGTTTGTCGCCAACCAGAGCTTCATCGCGATCTACACGCCACCAGCCGGCGCCGATCCGGCACGGATCGTCGAATTTGCCCGCGAGGCTCATATCCGGCACGTACCCTTCGATGCCTGGTTTGATCTCGATGATCCGTCACGGATGTACTGCACGGAATTCGTCGCACTGGCGCTGGCGGCCGGCGATGCACCGCCGGTGCGGAGCTCTGCAGTAAATCCGAATGCATCGATTCGCGTGATCGCGGACTGGTTGCAGCTACGCGCTGACAGCCTGATTCCAGCCGTCTCGGTGGTCGAACACAGTGAGCGCGTGGCACTGATCAGCAAGCGACACAGCCCGGCACAATTCATGGCCTATCTTGCGCTCCAACGGGAGCTGCACCGGCGCTTCACACCCGATCAGAAGGCCGGCAACGTACTGTCCTTCTCAATGTTCAGTGGGCTGAAATTCCAGGCACCGGTGCGTGATGCGATCCGCTCCGTCGATCGCGCTGCGAAAGACTGGGGAAAGCTGACGGAGCCAGAGATCGACGCCCGCGTCCGGCAAATCGCACTGCAAACGCTCGGCCCCTGGGGCCAAAAATAAAACCGGGGTCAGACCGGGGCTTCAGTGATGAAGCCCCGGTCTGACCCCGGTCTGCAAGCCCGGCCAGCCGGCGGGTAATTGCATACCCGCCTGCTTGCCAGATTGTCAGCTCAACTCAGTTGACCATTTCCTTGAGGCCCTTCAGCGCCAGCACGCGGACCTTCTTGGAGGCCGGTTTGGCCTTGAAGGTCATCTTTGCGCCGGTGAAAGGATTGACGCCTTCACGCGCCTTGGTGGCCGGCTTCTTGACTACCTTCAGCTTGACCAGACCCGGCAGCGTGAACTGACTGGTGCTGCGCAGGCTCTTCCTGATGACTCCGTTCAGGGAGTCCAGTACGGCGCTGATCTGTTTGCGGGACAGATCCGTGTCCTTCGCAATGTGGTTCAGAATTTCTGACTTGGTCGGTGCACGGGCCGTTTTCGCCATCTCGAAGTACTCCTCAGGGTGATGTGATTGTTCGCAGATGTTAACTATAAACGGGCTGCGACAGTACATAAACAGGCAATCTGAACAATATCCCCGATTAGCAGCACAGATCCAGCAACTGCCGTTGACGACCCCGATCGTGCGGCTGAGTATCGCCACCCACTGCTCAGGGCAAACCCATCGAAAGGTGGGGGCGCAAAGCTTCCGGTCTAAGGGGAATTCCTATGACAGCGGAGTTACCAGTGGGTGTCCCGGCATGGCCGCGATTCCCCGTTAACTTGCTACTCGTCGTACTTGTCGCGGGCTACACCCCGTCGGCGCTGGCCGTCACCGATCGTGCGCGGCCCACCATCAGCATCACTGCACCAACCAGTGGCAGCAGCTACAGCACCAATGCTGCGCTGCTGACGGTGGCCGGTATCGCCAGCGATGATGTGGGCGTCAAGAAAGTTGTCTGGAACAACAGGCGCGGCGGCTCTGGCACAGCCACCGGCACCAGCAACTGGTCGATCAGCAACATCAAGCTGCAGACTGGTACCAACAAGATCAATGTACGCGCCTACGACGCACGCGGCCGGTCGAGCGCCAAACAATTGATCGTCACCTATAACGCCATCGCACCAGTGTCTGCGCCTGTTCCCGCACCAGAGCCTGCTCCAGCACCAACACCACCTGAACCCGTACCGGTACCTGCTCCAGTACCCACACCTGAACCCGTACCCGTACCTGCTCCAGTACCCACACCGGCTCCGGCACCTGTTCCCGAGCCAGCGCCTGCTCCAGCGGTCAACCAGCCGCCACTGATCTCGGGTACGCCGACGACCAGCGTGCAGTCCAGCGCAGCCTGGAGCTTCACGCCCAGCGCCTCAGACCCGGAAGGCCAGTCGCTCAGCTTCAGCGTCATGGGTGCACCCGCCTGGGCCAGCCTCAATCCGAATACCGGAAGACTCAGCGGCACGCCGGGGCCGGCTGATGTGGGCAGTAGCGAAGGCATCGTGATCACGGTCAGCGATGGCGTCGGCTATGCGTCTCTGGCCGCGTTCACGCTGGTCGTGCAGCCGAACACCTCCGGCACGGCGCTGGTCTCCTGGCTGCCACCGACGCAGCGCACGGACGGCTCAGCGCTCAGCAACCTGGCCGGTTACCGCCTGTATTACGGCTCCCGCGCAGACGCACTCACCCAGACCATCAATCTGGCTAACGCCGGTCTCAGCAGCTATCTGATCGAAGGACTCAGCACGGGCACCTGGTACTTTGCCGTGACTGCCAGCGACAGTGCCGGCCTGGACAGCGCGCCATCGAACATCGCTTCGAAGACGATACTGTGAGGACACCATGCGGCGCTAGAACGTAGTCTGCACCGGCTCCAGCGTGAGCACGCCGGGCACCACGATCTCTGTCTCCGCATCGACCAGCTCCACGTCGACCAGCGCGGTCTGGTCGATGCCAGAGGCCGGGATCGGGAAGCTGCCGCCTTCCACATAGATGGTGATATTCAGGGTATAGCTGCCGGGGAAGTCCTCAAAGCCCAGATACTGCACCGGGATCTGATAGCTGCGCTCATCTCCGGCGACCGCACCCGGCGCAAAATTCAGATTCAGAAACACCACCGGCGCCTCACCGATCGGCTGCCGCGTACCTGCCGGGTACAGCACCGCCACACCGCGTAGCGGCGCAGGAATACCCGAGGGATAGCGCAGCGTAAACCTCAAGCTAGTGTCGGCATTGCCCAGCGCCCGCTCATTGCCGCCACCGGGCGGCGGCTCGGCCTGCGGCGCCCGATCGGACAATCCACGAAAGAAATCCCAGATCGCGGTACTGGCGAAGCTGGGCCAGCCATGTGCCGCATTGCCCGCGCCTTGACCTTCCTGATGCAGACACCATTGCATCGGATAATCCGATGGGCCTGGCGCATGATCGATGCACTCGGCAACGATGCCAGGATTGCGGATACCCGAGACTGAAACCGTTATAAAGCGTCCAGAAGCGGTGCCCGAGCTCAGCCACGCCGATCGGCACCAGCGGGTCATATTCGCCCTGGATCTGCAGCACTGCCACTGCGCCGACGCAGGTAGTCGCCGTCAGCGAACCAGCCACCGGGGCAATGGCCCGGATGCGATCACCGTACTTGCAGCCCACTTCATGGGCAAAGCCGCCGCCGCTGCTGTGACCGGTGATAAATATGCGACTGGCATCGAAGTTCACCAGCGCCGGCAGACGGTCGAGCAGATCCTCGAACATCTGGAAATCATTCTCAAAATCCCATTGATTGATATTGGCCGAATTGGGCAGTGCATCCGGATACACGAGGATCGCCCCATCACCGACCACCTCGCGCAGCCGATAATAATCGAACCAGGCCTGATGGCTGCCGCCGGTGCCGTGATAAGCGATGATCAGCGGCCCGGGTGCGGCAGCCGGATCGTAGTCGCTGGGCAGGTCCAGATAGTAACTGCGCTGCAGGCCGGCTGAACTGACCGTGCGCAGACCGGAAGTCGGCACCGTATTGTTGCTGTTGTCGTCGAACAGGCATCCGGCCAGGCTCATGCACAAGAGCAGCAGGCCGGCATAACGGAGGTGGCGCATCGTCAGGACTCCTGCTCCAGGGGGCTGGCCGCAGTATCGCATCCGCAACATCCGGATCGCACCACATTGCGGCCAGCAGCACGGAAAGGATGCAAAGCGCAGCGCGATCAGACAGAATTGGAAAAATGGACCTGTAGATGAATACGGGTATATTAAAAGTCACCGATCAACACGGCCGGGCTGGGGCAGCCTGGGTCAACAACAACTTGGATCTTGGGGAAACAGAATGAAGAAGTTACTGACTTTGGCGGCACTCGTGGGCGTGAGTGGCATGGGCGTGGCAAATGCAGCCGATGCAACACTGACCAGCGTGACCAGCTACAGCAAGAGCGGCACCAGCGTCTGGACCATCTACTGGCAGCACCGCGACTTGGGATCTGAATACCAGCACCGGCGTTGCCACCCAGACGGGCGGCACCTACAAGGGTGTGTCCAAGGTTGGCGTAACCCCGCTGATGACACAGACCATGACCGGCGGCGTACTGAGCTCCGGTGCAGCTACGGCGCACCACGTGGGCCTGTACCGAAGGTGTCTTCGGTGGCATCGTCGGCGCGCACATCTGCGGTAACTACACCTTTGGCGGCAATGCTACCAACGACAGCGTGTACACCCCGACGGCTACGGGTGCCACGGTGACGATCGGTGGTGACGACGCCGCCCTGGCGGGCGGCCCGCAGACGCTGGCCAACGCCTACAGCACCATGACCCTGACCGACGAAGGTAGCGGCAACTGGAAGCTGAGCAACGGTGTTGTTGGTGCCAGGGGCTATGATTTCGTCTTTAGCATTGCGGGGCCGGTCGACCTCATGCCAGTGATCGCCGATGGCAGCATCACTACGTTTGAGAATAACGCCTCTGCGGCCTTCGTTCCGACCATCACCCTCGGCGACGGTACAGCCGTCCAGCACACGCTGCGTGGTCACCACCAACGGTAACGACGGCAGCTGCGCGGTCACACCGGGCGATGCCACGGGTACGGTGGTCTATACGCCGGATGCCAGTTACACGGGTGCGGACAGCTGTGTACTGACTCTCACCGACCTTGATGGCGATACCGACACCGCAACGATCAGCGTGACCGTCAACCCCTTCGGCGCCAACGATGATTCTGCGGTCACTACCCGTGGCCAGACAGTTGTCGTCTCTCCGGGCGGCAACGATTCGGGCTTTGACGACACGATCGCCGTCTCGCTTGCCAACGGTGGGGCATGTACCCTGGGCGGTACAGCAGCTATTACGGCAGGACAGGGCCTCGCAGTCGCTGACATCCGTATTACCTACACTCCGGCAACGATTATCGCTGGTACATCGGGCAACCCCGTGTACACGGATGTCTGCACCTATACTCTTGACGATGGTGATGCGCCGGCTGACAGCGCCGATATCTCGATTGATGTCAGCAACTCGGTACCGGTGGCCAACAATGGCAATGCCTCGACGATCTCCACCCAGGACGTTGCACCGGCTACTCTGGCCGCAACGTTCACCTCACCCGGTGCGGGCGGCAACCTCGGCAATGCCGGCGTAACCACCGCCGGCAATGGCGCCAAGGGCACCACTGCAGTTGCTGGCAACGTCATCACCTACACGCCCGCTGCGGATTTCTTTGCGGGCAGCGATACCTACACCTACACCGTCACGGATGCGGATGGTGCGGAAAGTGATGAGGTCGATACGGGTACGGTCACGGTGACCATTGCGGACGTTTCACCGGTCATCGAGGACGATACAATTACAACCGATGCGGACACGGCGTCTGATCTTGACCTGGACCATCACTGCCGGCAACGGTTCAGCTACCCAGCACACGCTGGCGGTGACCACCGATGGCACGAACGGTAGCTGTACGCTCTCGGCTGCCGATGCCACCGGTACCCTGACCTATACCCCGAATGCAGGTTACACGGGCGCTGACAGCTGCATCCTGAGCCTCACCGACGGTGATGGCGATGACCCCGCTGATACCGATACGGCGACGATCGACATCACGGTCAATGCCGCCGACGACATCACCCTGCCGGGTGGCAGCAGCTCGATGGATCTCTGGAGCCTCTCACTGCTGGGCAGCCTGCCCCTGCTGATGCGCCGCCGTCGTCGCAGCTAAGACCGACTGAAATACGTGCCGCAAAAAACCCCGCTTCGGCGGGGTTTTTTTTGGGGCCAAAATCGCGCGGCCGTAGGAGCGGCTTCAGCCGCGATCCGCATGTCGCGATCAAGAGATCGCGGCTGAAGCCGCTCCTACCAGGCAAGGATTACAGATAGGGTGAAAACAGATTGGCTGCGGCATCGCGCAGGCGTATAGGCACCGACCGCTTCATCAAATCCTCAGCCGTCACACGAATACTCCCGTCAATGACCGACTGGATATGCGTGCACAGTTCGGCATTGAGCTGGCGCGAGAACACTTCGATACCGAGTTCGTAATTCAGTCGAAGACTGCGCGGATCGAGATTGGCTGAGCCGATCAGGCTGTACTCCGAGTCGATGCACAGCAGCTTGGAATGACAGAACGGAGCCGGCTGATAATACACCTCGACACCCCAGCCCAGCAGCTCCGTCAGCACATTGCGATGCGCCCAATGCACATAAAACAGGTTGTTCTTGCCGGGCAGCACGATGCGTACGCGCGCGCCCCGCAATGCGGCCGACTGCAGTGCGGCCACCAGCCCACGGCCGGGCAGAAAATACGGGGTCATGATCTCGACCGACGTACCCGCACTACTGACTACCGTCTGAATGGTCAGGGCCAGCGCATCCATCTCGTCATCGGGACCATCCGGAATGACCCGGCAGTGCACCTCGCCCTGCGGGGCTGGCACCGGCAGCGTCGCAGAATCAACCCGCACCCCGGTTGCAAACCGCCAGTCACGGCAAAACACGCCGGCGAGCTCAGCCACGATCGGGCCATGCAGGCTGAAATGTACGTCGGTCACCCGGCGTGGCTGCCCCGCAGTGGCCGTCTGATCGTCGCCGATGTTCATGCCGCCGGCATAGGCGATCTCCTGATCGACGATGAGCAGCTTCCGGTGATTACGCAGATTGATATGAATGTTCGGGGGGAACAGCTTCGGCGGCAGGAATCGCGCTACAGCAACCCCACGTTTCCGCAGCAGCCGCGACGGACTGTGCCAGGAGTACAGCTCACCGATGCCATCGACCAGCACCATCACGCTGACACCGCGCGCCACCGCATCAGCCAGCGCATCGGCAAAGGCCCGGCCGGTATGATCGACTTTCAGGATATAGGTGGCGAGCAGTATGCGTTCGCGGGCCCCACGGATCGAGGCCAGCATGGCCGGATAAGCCTCCTCACCGTTGTGCAGGACGCACACGGCATTGCCGGCAAGCAGCGCCCGGCCCGTGATTCGCGCACCAATCTGCTCAATGCCTGAAACATCCGGGCTGAGCAAGGCAGCAACGGGCACACGGGCTTCGTAGTCGATGCTGAGGAATTTGTGCCGGATGCCGCGGGCCCGGCTGCGTGCGCGGTTGATGCCAAACAACCAGTAGGCCACCGGCCCCGCAAACGGCAGGAACACACAAGCCATGATCCAGCCCATTGCGCTGCGCGGATCCCGTTTGTAGAGCAACACGTGATACACGCTGTAGGACGCCGGCGCGGCATACAGCAGTGCCAGCAGATATAGCGGGACTGAAGTCAGCACCTCATCACCCGCATCATATGGTTGTCCGACACATTGCCCGGCGAGTATAGGAGAAGGCCGCCCCAGGTGTTTTAATCGTAGCGGTGAAACCGCTGTTCAAATGGCTGCTGATCAGCCTTGCAGCACTGCTGCTGGCAGGCGCAGCAGTGATCGTGGCAGTGATTACACTGGTCGATCCACAGCAATATCAGGCCCTCATCATCGAACAGGTGAAGGAGCGCACCGGCCGGGATCTGCAGCTGGAGGGGCCTGTAGAACTGGATCTGCTGCCCTGCTGTGCGGTCCGCATCGGCAAGGCCGCCCTGGGCAATCCGCCCGGATTTCCCGCCGATCCCTTTCTACGCATCGACTCCGCCCGGCTGGCGCTGCGCCTCTGGCCCATGCTGACGCGGCGTGCCATCGAGATCGGCTCCGTCACAGTGGACGGCCTGCAGGCAAACCTGTTCGCGCGCAATGACGGTAGCGACAACTGGAGCTTCGGCAGCGAGGAAACAAGCGCAGCAGATAGCGCCAGCGGAACGGACAGCGCTGCGAACCTTTCCATCGCCTCCATCGAACTGAAGAACGCCACGCTGAGCTATACCGATGAAGCCGATGGCAGCCGTTATCGCATCGAGCAGCTGAACGTCCGCACTGGGCCCATCCGCGGCGACGCGCCTTTCGATCTGCAGGCATCGCTGCATGCCGCCGGGATCGCGCTGGATATGGACGGCCGGGGAAGCTTCGGCAGCAAGAACAAGTTCAGCGGCACGCTGCGCGTCGAGCCCTTCTCGCCTCGTGAGGTACTGGCCGGCCTCGAGCAGGAACTGCCCGATACCGCAGACCCGTCAGTCCTCGGTGAAATGTCCGGCAGCAGTGAATGGTTTTTCGAGGAACAGGCGGTGGGCCTCAGAAAGCTGGACTTCAAGCTGGACGACAGCCGCATCACCGGCGAGCTGTCGCGTGAACTGCTGCCTGCGCAAACAGCACACAGATACCGCGTACCCGCTTTGACCTGCACATCGACCAGTTGGATCTCGATCGCTATCTGGCTCCGGAACCGGAGCAGACTTCCGCTAGCAAGGACGCACCGGCAGACACAGCTGGCCCGCCAGATGCTCTGCGTGAACTCAATCTCGAAGGACGTGTGCGTATCGGCCAGTTTGGCCTTGATGGCCTGAAGCTCAGCGATACCGACATCGGCATCAGCGCAGCCGACAGCCGGATCAGGCTTGAACCGCTCAGCGCCCGTCTCTACGGCGGTGAATCACAGGGATGGGTCAGGCTGGACGCCTCCGGTAATTCGCTGCGCCTGCAGACCAGCCAGAGGCTGGTCAATGTCGACATGGGCGCACTGCTAAGTGACTTCGCCGATGTAACAAACCTGGGCGGCACGATGAGCTTCACGCTGACCGGATCGTCGAGCGGCAACGCCGGCGATGCACTGATGCAGAACCTCGCCGCCGACCTGTCCTTCACGATGGACAAGGGCGTCTACCGCGGCATGGATATCTGGTATGAGATACGGCGTGCCCATGCGGTGCTCAAACGCACGACGGTACCGGTACGCACTGCTGCGGAAGAGACGCCCGTCGATTCACTGCAACTGACCGGCAAGCTGCGCAACGGTACCTTCAACACCGATACCCTGGTCGCGGAGATACCGTTTCTGCGCGTTTCAGGCAAGGCTGCAGTCAAGGTACAGGCCAGGACCCTGGCCAGTGAACTTGAAGCGCTGGTCTACGAAAAACCGGTGTTTGCCGATGGCAGCAGCCTGGCTGAACTCGAAAACCTGCGGATCCCGTTCACGGTAAACGGCCCGGTGGCAGATCCGAAGGTGCGGGTGGACCTGGGCCGGATCGTGAAAGGCGCAGCCACCGAAACGCTGAAGGACACCGTACGGAAGAAACTCTTCGACAAGTTCGGCATCGGTACCGCGCCGGAATAAGCGGTGGCTCAGGCCGACTGTTTCTTCTTCCGAAAGCGCTCCAGCAACTCCGGCGTCATACCCTGCTCGGCGGCAAACTGGGTGAAGCGCGCATGGCTCACCTTTTCGTCACCCTTCGAGCGTGCGTATTCCTCGGTCTGGCCGGTCACCATCGTGCGCACCATCGGCGGGATGGTCATCAGCGCCTGCAGGGCATCTGAATCCCAGGTCATGGCCAGCTTGATCTCGCTGCCCTTGAAGGCATCGGGCGTCTCACCGAGTACATGCTTGCTGATATGTCCGAGCGTGGCGTGGAAATAGTCCTGGCGGTCTTCATCACCCAGGCCGATCGGCAGGTTCATCTTGCGGATGCGCTGCTCACGACCCATCTCGATCAACTCTTCGTCAAACACCAGCGCCTTGATCTTCGCGATGACGATACCGCTGCTCTTTTCCAGCTTGACGATTTCCTCAGCTTCGCATTCGGCGATCTGCGGACATTCCTGGATGCTCGGCGGTTTGACGTGCAATGAAGGAATCATGGTGAAACGCGTGTGGTCGAGTTCGTTGACACCCTCCGGATAGAAGCGCGCGGTCTCCATCATGTCGTCCAGATGGTCCGCCGTCGGACAGTTGATGACGAACTCTTTGGTCTCACAGATATTCTGAAAGGTGTGCGAGCCCTGCCGGAAGCCGATGATCATGCGCGGATTCTTCGCCATCACGTCGTACTGCATGATGTGCGAGTACGGGGCGGCGTTGATCCTGCCCTGCTTGTCCATGCTGGTGATGATGGTGATGAGCTTCGGGAACAACCAGACATCCGAATACCAGAACGGACGGATCTTGGCTTCTTTCTTCATGGCAGACCTCCCTGACTGAAAACCGAGCTTAGGAGTGAACGTACTGCACGGTTGTAACAAACTGTAACCGGTCGGTGTGCAGGGCGCTCAATAGGCCATACTCGCGCGGAATTTCTGACCATTGCATGGCCACGGGGGAATCTCCATTGAACGACTCGAAATCCGCCAATAGCCAGCCCGGCTATCGGCTCGGTCCCCTGCAGTTTGCAGACGGGATGAGCGGCCTGAACGCTTGGACCTACCTCTACGTGTCGTTCACGATCATGCCGGTCATCAGTTTCCTGAGCTTCTCCCAGCCCTATGTACTGACCGAGATCATCGGCATCCCGGCCGAGCGGCATGGCCAGGTCACCGGCCTGCTGATGACCATACACGAGCTCGTGGTGCTGGCCCTGATCAGCTTTGCCGGCGGCCTGTCAGACCGGGTGGGACGGCGGCCGATCTATGCGCTGGGCACACTGTTCACCGCTTTTGGTTTCGCCTTGTACGGGCTGGCCCACACGATCGGCGACCTCTATGTCGGGCGCTTTGTGTATGCCATCGGCCTGGCCCTCGCCGGCGTGATGATGGCGGTTACCGCTGCCGACTACCCGGCCGAGGGCTCACGCGGCAAGCTGGCTGGTGCGTCCGGCGTGCTCAACGGTCTGGGCATTGGCCTCGCCACGCTGATGTTCGCGACGCTGCCCGCCATCTTCCAGGCGCAGGGCATGAGCAGTGCTGATGCCGGCCGCTACATGTTGTTTGTCATGGCCGGCTTTGCCGCCCTCACCGCACTGGTCATGCAGATTGGTTTGAAACGCGGCACACCCACCGGTGTCAGTTCCCGCATCGGACTGCGCCGCGTATTGCAGATCGGCATACAGCAGGGCCGCGGCAATCCACGTTTGATGGTCTGCTATGCGGGATCCTTCATTTCCCGTGCCGACCTCACGCTGGTCGCCACCTTTGTGTCGCTCTGGCTGCAGCGCGTTGGTCGGGATGAGGGCCTGGATGGGCCGGAAGCGCTGGCGCGGGCGGCGCTGATGTTTGCGCTGATTCAGGGCTCAGCGCTGGTCTGGGCACCGGTTGCCGGCATTCTGATCGACCGCTATCACCGCCTGGCCTGCGTGGTGGCCGCCCTGCTGCTCGGCGCCGTGGGTTACACCTTGCTCGGCCTGCAAGATCAGCCTTTTTCCCCGCTGGGTTACGTGGGCGGCGTTCTGGTCGGTATGGGCCAGATGAGTGTGATCCTTTCTGTCACCGGACTGCTGGGTCAGGAGACACCGCAGGATGTGCGCGGCTCGGTGATCGGCCTCGCCGGCCTGTGCGGTTCACTGGGCATCCTCGTCACCAGCGTGGCCGGTGGCTTCCTGTTCGACCACTGGCGCATTTCGGGGCCGATCATCCTGGTCGGGGTAGCCAACCTGATCGCCTTCGTCTTTGCGCTGAAAGTCTGGTTGCAGGATGGCAGGCCCGTGAAGTTTGATCCCGGCGAAGCCAAGTCATCGGACACCAGCGGGATCGGCATGCACTGAAGTCAGCGCACTTCATTAGTCGTTCTCATGACGAATCCTCAGCGGCGCACCGCAGGCCTTGCAGTGCACGGCATCGGAATCATGTCGCTGCAGCCCGCAGCCCTCGCAGTTGAAGCGCACCTTGGGCGTACGGATCGTGACCTGCACCAGGCGGAAGAACAACGATACGCCACCGATCATGATGATGATCGACAGCAGGCGGCCACCCGGCCCCGGCAGGACGATATCGCCATAGCCGGTGGTCGTCAGCGTCGAGACGGTGAAGTACAGCGAATCCATGAACGACTGGATCGTTGGCACCCGCGCGGCGAAACCGGCATGCACCAGACTGCTCATCACAAAGATGAAGACGCAAAGATTCGTAATGGCCTTCGTCGACTCGGCAAGCTGCGTATTGGCCCATCGGCCACCGCCTATGACGCGCCAGAAAGTATCGCCATGAATCAGTGAGTAGGCGCGCAGTATGCGCAGGAAGCCAAGATTTGCGGCATAGACCGGCACCACCAGCGAGAGCAGCACGGCAAAATCCGCCCACACCAGCGGTCGACGGATCCAGCGGCGCAGGTTGCCGTAACTCCAGCCCCGGGCCAACAGATCAAGAGCCAGAACGCCGGCAATGCAGAAGTCGATCAGAAGGTACAGCGTGCCATGTTCAAGGAACGGCGACACCATGAAGAAGGAAATCAGCACGACATCAAGCACCAGTATGAAGCCCTGGAAACGGATGCCTGCCGGACTGGCGCTGAAGTAGAGGTCGTGCACGAACCGGCGGCGCTGCCGCCATGACAGGCTGATGAACTCAGCAATGGTCAAATGAGACTCCTCACATCAGGTCGTCAACATATAGATAGCCATCGGAATTCGCCACCACGACGGGAATACTGCGCACACGCAGCCGCAGCTCGCCTTTGGCTACTGCGGGCAGCGCCAACTCGAGTCGCGCCACCTCTGCGGGCGTTACAGGTTGCGGCGTACGCACTACCGCCACAATCGCTTGCGGCGCTGTTCTTGGTGCGATCCGGACCTCGATCAGGTGCGCACCCGGGGTTTTCGCCAGCCCGACTGACAGGCTCTTTTCCACTTCCACCAGGCGCGTACGCGCTTCGATCTGATCTGCAAGCCGCACGGCCAGTTGGGCGGCAAGCACCACAAACAACAAGAGCTGCCCGAAGCGTCCCATACGTACGACGCGCATGCTGGTACTTGTCTCGCGATCCGGGCGGTGGCCAAGCAGCCAGAACACCACCATGGCGGCCAGCAGCACCGACGCGTAGTTGCTGACATACAGAAGCAGCGCGCCTGCTGCCAGATGCGGCTCACCATGGGCCATCAGCATCCCGGCATTCGCAAGCGGCGGTACCAGCGCGGTGGCAATGGCCACACCCGCCAGTGCGGAATTGAGCCGCAGGTTGCCGGTCGCGTAGGACACGGCAGCACCACCTGCTATGGCGATGACGAGATCCAGGAGTGTCGGATCACAGCGGACCAGCATTTCCTGCGTGATCGGCAAATCATGATGTACGGTGCCGACAACGAAGCCTATGGCGAACACCAATACCGCGCCAAGAAACTCCGCGATGCCCGCGCGGCGAATGAGTGCGATGTCGGCAGTTACGAATGCATAGCTCAGGCCCGTGATCGGGTTCAGCAGCATCGCGACCAGCATCGCACCGATGATGACCGCGGGGCTGTTTGCCAGCAGACCGTAAGAGGCCAGCACGGTGGCCAGACCCGTCATGATGAAATAGGCACGGGTAGGTCGTGCAGCCTCGGCGATCTCGCGGGCAACCTCTACCTTGTACTCGGCCATTCAGTATGACTGCCCCTGCCCGCGACCTGCTCGGCTCCTAGTCTACCCGCACAGACGGCGGCGCTGAAGGATCGGCTGACGCCGCCCGTGCATATCTGGCAACATGAGACAGGAATCACAACGAGGGCCTGACATTGCCGAACGCGCATGCCATAGCCGTACTGATCGTTACGATCCTCGTGTTTTACCTGTACACGCGCCGATGGATCCGCATGGAGCTGGTCTCGCTGCTGCTGCTCGCCGCACTGCTGTCGATTTTCTACGTATTTCCTTACGTATCCACACAGGCCCAGATCACCGAAACCGAAGTTCTGCAGGCCTTCGGTCATCCTGCGCTGGTGGCGATCTGCTCACTGATGGTGCTTGGCCGCGGCCTCACCATGACCGGCGCACTGGAACCAGTGGTGCGCATACTGGCCAAGATATGGGCACTGAATCGCTGGCTGGGCCTGCTGCTCACGCTGGTTCTGGCGGCAATCGCCAGCGGATTCATCAACGACACGCCAGTGCTGGTACTGATGCTGCCGATGCTGCTGAGCCTTGCCGAACGTACCGGTTACCCGGCATCCAAAACCCTCATGCCGGTGAATTTTGCGATCCTGACTGGCGGCATGCTGACCAGCATCGGCACCTCGACCAATCTCCTGGTGCTGTCGATAGCCACCGACCTCGGCATGAAGCCGATGGCGCTGTTCGATTTTACGTCGATCACGGCTATAGCACTGCTGGTCGCACTGCCTTACCTCTGGCTGATCGCGCCACACCTGCTGCCGGACACAAGCAGCGGAGCCAGACAGATAAAGCGACTGTTTGAGGGACGCATCGTGGTCAGCACGGAGCATGAGCGTCTGGTCGGACGCCAGCTAGATGGGCTGGACAAACTGCTGGGCCGGGCCCTGCCGCTGGTCGAAATCATTCGTGGCAACGGTCCCGTGGACAAAAACGCGGTCGGCAGCCTCGAGACGGGTGACGTGCTGATCCTGCGCGATACGCCCGCCGGCCTGCGGGAGGTCGCTGCGGTCCTGCGTGCAGACCTGTTCGACCGTTACGGCGAAGGACGCTTTGCCGGAGCCGATATGCCCGACAGCGACGTTAGCCTCGCCGAAGCCGTCATCGGCTCGGATTCCGAGCTGATCGGGCGCACCTTGTCAGGCGCCGGCTTTTCCGAACAGTTCAACGTGGTAGTGGTCGGCGTGATGCGCAGCACCGAACAGATCCTGCGCGATGGCCGGCCAATCGGTGATGTGCCGCTGGCACCCGGGGACGTGCTGCTGGTGCAGGGCGAGAACAAGCGCCTGGAAGCACTCAAGAGCGAGCCGGATCTGCTGATGCTCGACAGCAGCCTGCAGCTGCCGCGCTCGCCGTTGGCCTGGCGCGCGCTGCTGATCATGCTGGTGGTCATCATCGCCGCAGCAACGAAGATCCTGCCTATTCATGTCGCCGCATTTCTCGGCGTCATCGCGATGCTGGTGGGCCAATGCGTCAAGCTGGATGGCCTGGGCCAGGCACTGAGTCCGGCAGTCATACTGCTGGTTGCTTCGAGCATTGCGCTGGGCTCAAGCCTGGTCAGCACCGGTGCCGCCGACTGGATCGCCACCGGCGTTTCATTCATGGTCGAGCGGGCCACCCCGTCTGTACAGCTGGCCATTTTCATGGCCTTTTCTGCCGTTCTCACCAACTTCGTATCGAACAGTGCGGCGGCAGCCGTCGGCACACCGATCGCCGTGGCCACTGCAGCCCAGCTCGGCGCACCGCTCGAGCCCTTCGTACTCGCCATCCTGTTCGGCGCCAACCTGAGCTTCGCCACACCGATGGCCTATCAGACCAATCTGCTGGTGATGAATGCCGCCGGCTACAAATTCGGTGACTTCCTGCGTGCCGGTTTGCCACTGGTCGGACTGATGCTCGTTACGCTGTCCATTCTGCTTGCACGACGCTACGGGCTCTGATTAGCTGTAGTCCACGCATGAGACTGGAAACCGCGCATGGCCAAAAAGAAGCCGAACGGAAAAAATGGCACAGGTGACCCGCCGCTGAAGGTGGTGCGGCGCAATGGTTCGATACGCCCGGCACGCGGAAAGAAGGCTGCTGGCCAGGAAACTGCAACGGGCGGATCGAATCCGGTCAGTTTTCCGGTCGTTGTTGAATTCGTACGTGCCAGCGCGACACCGGGGCCTGAAAGCCTGAAAAGCATGTATGAGTGCGCCCGCTGGCTGGCCCGGCACCGCACGGAGTGTGTCACGGTGGTCGGACATGCCAACAATCGTGGCTGGACCAGGGCAGCCAAGGCGCTGGCACGCGCACGAGTCGATGCAGTCAGCGAGCTGCTGGTGCTGCTCGGTGCAAAACCGGCCCAACTCATTCCGATCTCGGCAGCGCGACTGCATGCGGTGCCGACCGATTCGACGCTCGGGGAACGGCGACAGCACCGGGTAGTCGTTATCTTCAGGCACGAACCACCACAGGTACGTCTGCGCCAGGCACTGCGTCGGGCAACCGGTCGCTGAATACATCAGGAATCCCGTTTTGAAATTTGCCGATATCTTTCGTCGCCACCCGCGCACCATTGATGAACCCTTCGTTAGCAGCCCGCTGCGTGACAACTGGTACCAGGCCAGTGCGTACTGGCCCTCGTCCTTTGCCCTCATCACGACAGTCGATGAGCAGGGTACGACCAATATCGGACCGTACCAGCTCAGCTTTCCCTTCGAAGTGATCGGCGGACGCTCCTTTCTGGTCTGCAGCCGGCAGAATTCAAACACCGACCGGTACATCAAGCGCGGCGGCGTATGCGCGATGAACTTCGTCGAGTTCGATCGCCGCACGCTGAAGAAGATCGTCAGCCTCGGCTATCCCGGGCAGGACACCGTGGAAAAGATGCGCGACAGTCCCTACACGCTGATCGACAGTCCGACTCCCGGACGGCAGTCGGACGGCCAGCGCTTCCCGAAAATCCTCAAGGAGGCTTTTCAGGTTTTCGAGTGCACCTGGGACGCTGCGCAGCCGATTCGCGACAACGGCAAGACGCCTGAATATTTCGTGCTGCGGATCGACAATATTCTCCTCAAGAAAACCTGGGCAACGAATATCGAGGAAGGCACCCGGCACATGCCGCACATGCCGATCACCTACGGCTTCCGCGATGGTGGCAAGTTCTGGTTCGCCGAGCACAAGAAGCCTTTCTGGTTACCGACACCAACCGACAAGGGGCCCAAGGAAGAGGCGATCATGTATGAAGCAAACCGCCTCGATCCTGAGGTGAGCTTCAGCCGCGATGCCTGCCGCCAGCTGACCGGCGTACCCAGACCCTTCATCAAAACCGTGCTCAAGGGCATCGTCAAACAGGCGAAAGAACGCGGTATTACCGAAGTGGATCGCGAGTTCGTGCTGCAACTACAGAAGGAACGCGACAAGGGATGAGCACCACGGAAAAAACCACCGCACGACTGAAGGTCCGCGAAGCCGCTCTCGATGACGTGCAGGCCATCAGCAAACTCGTCGAACGCGTGTATCCGGGTATGCCGCCGTACCCCGATGCGATGCTGCGCGGGCAGATCAATGCCTTTCCCGAAGGCGTGTGGGTAGCAGAGCTGGGCGAGGATATCGTTGGCTACTGCGCCACCATCCGCCTGAAGGAAGACAAGGCGCTCAGCGAACACACCTGGCGTACGGTCACCGGCGGTGGTTATGGCTCCACCCACGATGCCACCGGCGAGTACCTCTACGGCTACGAAGTATGCGTAGACCCGAACATGCGCCGCTATCGCATCGGCCAGCGCTTCTATCGCGAGCGCCGCCGACTGAGCGAATACCAGCGACTCAAGGGCATCGTGATCGCCGGGCGTATCCCGAACTACTTGCGTCATGCACGCCGTTTCGACGGGCCGGAAGCCTACGTCGAGGCGGTACGCAACAAGCAGATCAACGATCCGGTGCTCGGTTTCCAGATCCGCATGGGCTTCGAACCCGTCCGGGTACTGCGCGACTATCTGCCGATGGACCGCGAGTCCGGCGGCAATGCGGTACAACTGGTCTGGTACAACCCGCAATATTCACCGGCGCCTGCGGCGACAGCCAAGCAGCCGAAACCGACCCAGCGCGCGGCACTCAACCGCGTGCGTGTTGCCACCGTGCAGTACAAGCAGCGGCGCATCACATCCTTCGACGAGTTCCGGAAGATGGTGACCTATTTCGTCGATGTGACCGGCGACTATGGTGCGGACTTCGTGGTCTTTCCGGAATTGTTCACGCTGCAGCTGCTGTCACTGGAAACCGAGGAACTGAAGCCGCACGAGTCGATCGCCACCATTGCCCGCTACGAGGATGCGATCATCTCGATGTTCAGCGAACTCGCAGTGCGCTACAACATCAACATCATCGGCGGCTCGACACCGGCGCTGCGCGGCGACAGCATCCGCAATGTCTGTCATGTCTTTCGCCGCGACGGCACGCTGGCGACCCAGGAGAAGATCCACCCGACGCCCAACGAACGCTACTGGTGGAATGTAGAGGGCGGCGACGAGCTCAACCTCATCGATACCGACTGCGGACCGATCGGTGTGCTGATCTGCTATGACTCGGAATTCCCGGAACTGTCACGCCACCTGGTCGACCAGGGCATCAACATCCTGTTCGTGCCGTTCCTGACCGATGAAAGGCAAAGTTACTGCCGCGTGCGCTACTGTGCACAGGCGCGTGCGGTCGAGAACCAGATCTATGTGGTGATGTCAGGCAGCTGCGGCAATCTGCCCAACGTCAAGAACATCGATATCCACTACGCGCAGAGCTGCATCCTGACGCCCTGCGATTTTCCGTTCTCACGTGATGGCATCGCAGCAGACACCACACCAAACGTGGAAATGGTGGCCTTTGCCGACCTCAGCCTGCGCGCCTTGCGCGAGGCGCGGCAGACCGGCACGGTGCTGAACCTCAAGGACCGCCGCCATGATCTGTACAGCGTGGTATGGCATGGTAAGGTGAAACGTAGCAGCTAAATGCCCCGTTGCGGGCATCCGATCAACCCCATACAAGGAACAATCCATGCCAGTTACGCTCCCCGCACTGCCCTATGCGGCCGATGCTCTCGAACCCCACTACTCCACCGAAAACATCCAGCTGCACCACGGCAAACACCATGCCGCCTATGTCGCCAAGCTCAATGAATTGCAGCCGGATGCCAGCGATGCCAACCTCGAAGCGCTGGTCAAGACCAGCATCGGCGGCGTGTTCAATCAGGCTGCGCAGATCTGGAACCACACCTTTTTCTGGAACAGCATGAAGCCCGGCGGCGGCGGCAAGCCCGCTGGCGAACTGACTGCAGCCATCGACCGGGATTTCGGCAGCTACGACAATTTCCGCAAGGAATTCATCAGCGCCGGCATGGCGCAGTTCGGCTCAGGCTGGGCCTGGCTGGTCGTCGCCGACGGCAAGCTCAAGATCGTGACCACCGCCAACGCGGATACCCCGATCAAGAGTGGCACCAAACCACTCATCACGGCCGATGTGTGGGAACACGCCTACTACCCGACCTACAAGAATCTCCGGCAGAAATATCTGGAGGTTTTTCTCGACAAGCTGGTGAACTGGGAGTTTGCTGCGGCCAACTACGCCAGAAAGTAAACACAGCCATACCGCACGATCCGGCGCCCGTGGCTGAGCAGACCTCAGCTACGGGCGCTCACTGTCCGCAACCGCAGCCAGGCTGCGCGCCACATCTGCCGCAAAATCCGCGATGGTAGCGCTGAGACCTGCAGCACTGGTCCCCGGCTGCAAGGGCACGGCAACTGGTCGACGATAGGTGCTTTGCCGTGGCACCACCACCACCTTGCTCGCCTGATCCGAGGCGTACCACTGAACGATGAGCACGGCCTGCCCGGCTTCATCCACATCGAAACGCGAGACCCGGGCCATCACACGAAAGTCGGTGGGCAGCTGCTGCGGTACCGGCACAGCGACGACCTGCCCGGTACCGGCAACGACGATCAGATCGTCGCTGAAGGTGCGTACGAATGATGCGTCGAGCGGTTCTGCCCAGCGCTGGTATTCCATAAACCTGATCTCACCCGCTGCCCCGCGGATTGCCATCTGTGGCCGATCGAGGTACGACGGCAATTCGAAGGGGCCGACCAGGATGCGCCGACCTGCGAGCGGAGGTGTCGCCGGTGCAAGCGCCTCAGTACTCAGCGTATAGAAGCGTGCCGGCGCCGATGATCCACAGGCAGACAGGCCGACCGCCATCAGCAGCACAGCGAGCCGCAGCGCAGTCATGTACGGACGAGTATGCATGGCTATTCCTCCTGATCCGGCTTGCCCCGGATCAGGACCTCCGGTTGCAGCGCCAGATAGTCGGCCAGCAGCCGCAGGCTGCGTGCCGCCCGTTGTACTTCGGTCAGCGTGCGGGCGAACTCCACTTTCGCCGCACCTTCCTGACTCAACAAGGCTTCGGTTTCCTGCAGCGTACCTGCAGCACGCTCCAGTGCGACATTCAGTGCAGACAGCGTCTGATGCGCATCGCTGGCCAGCGGGCCCACGCTCTCATCCAGCCTGGCCATGAGCTGGCGGGTTTCCTCAAGCGTCGCCGTGAGGGTATTTGCCGCCCGGCGCAAATCACCAGGCAAGGCCTGTGTGTCGGGGGAGTTCGCCAGCTTGTTCATACCCGCCACAGCTGCGGCAAGCTCCGGCGAATTCGCCAGACGGTTCAGGCCCGAGAGAATGCCCTGAAAATCGCTGATCAGCTGATCGGAGTCCACCTTTTCACCCAGCGTTTTGACAAAGCGCTGCAGTCGCTCCAGAACCTGCTGGATGTCGGAGGGCACGCTGGGAATTTCCTGGTAACGCGGATTCACGCCACGGAACACCGCAGGCAGCGCCGGGTAGAAATCCAGCTGGATCAGCAACTGCCCGGTAACGAAGCTCTCGGTTTCCAGCTTGGCGCGCAAGCCCCGCTTGATCAACTCATCAATCAGTTCGCGATGACCGGTACGCGGGAAACTCGTCGGCTTGCCCTCGGGCGACATGACCGTGAACGAGTCAGGCAGAATCTGGAAGGTCACCGGAATGCCGAAGCGGTCTACGTCCGGATCTGTCACCGCCTCGATGTCGGTGACATAGCCAACCCGCACGCCACGGAACAGCACATTGGAACCCACACGCAGACCCTTTACCGATCCGTCGAAGTAGGTCACCAGATAACGCTTGGTGGAGAACAGTTCGCCGCCGCCGAAGACGACAACCGCCACGACCAGCAGGGCGATCGCGCCCAGCACGAAGCTGCCGATGACTGCCGGGTTGCTTCTGTTGCTCATGAACTCACCGTTTTACCCGAAGGCTCAACACCCCGCCAGAGAAATTCACGCACCCGCTCGTCCGGACAATGATCGCGCAGTTCGCGAGGATTGCCGGTAGCGAGCTGGGTCTTTGTCTCGGGATCGAGGAACACTGAATTGGTACCGATGGCCATGATGCTCGCCAGCTCATGCGTGACCATGACGATGGTGGTCTGCAGGGTGTCGCGCAGCTCGAGGATCAGATCGTCGAGCAGCTTGGCGCTGATCGGATCGAGGCCCGCCGAGGGCTCGTCAAAAAACAGGATGTCCGGATCCATGGCCATCGCCCGCGCCAGTCCGGCACGTTTTTTCATGCCGCCGGAAATCTCGTTGGGATAGTAATCTTCGAAGCCTGTGAGACCGACCAGCGCCAGTTTCCAGGCAGCGACAGCACGAATATCCGCTTCGCTGAGCTGCGTGTACTGGCGCAGCGGCAGGCCGATGTTCTCCGCCAGCGTCATGGAACTCCACAGTGCCCCCGACTGGAACAACACGCCAAAGCGGCGCTTCATGAGGTCACGTTCGGCATCGCTGCCCTGCCAGAAACTGACGTCATCGTAGAACACGTCGCCACGGGCCGGCGGCTTGAGACCGATAAGATGCCGCAGCAGGGTGCTCTTTCCGCAGCCGCTGCCGCCCATGATCACGAAAATATCACCGCGACGAACCTCGAAATTCAGATCCTTCTGGATCACAAAGTCGCCGTAGGCCATGGTCATGTCCCGGACGGCGATCTGTGCCTGTTCTGTTTTGGCAGCAGCCATCAGATGCCCAATACCGTATAGATCACGGTCAGCACCGACGCACTGATGACGATGAGCAGAATGCCCATCACCACCGCTCCGGTCGTGGACTCGCCCACCGCCTGGGCGCTGTTGCCGCAGGCCATGCCCTGCTGACAGCCGGCCACCGTGACCACCGTGCCGTAAACCAGTGACTTGAACAGCCCGCCGAACAGGTCATGCAGTTTCACGGCGTCCAGGGTCTGCTCGATATACTGAACGAAGCTGATATCCAGCATGGCAAGCGCGGCCGTCATGCCCCCCGCTATGCCAAGCAGGTTGGCGTAGAGGGTGAGCAGCGGCATCATGACGATCAAGGCGATGGCCCTGGGCAGTACCAGGAAATCCATGGGATTCAGGCCCAGCGTGCGCAGCGCATCGGTCTCCTCGTTCACTTTCATGGTACCGAGCTGGGCAGCAAACGCCGCTCCGGTGCGACCCGCCATGATGATGCCGGTCATGATCGCCGACATCTCCCGCACCATGGCGACAGCCACCAGGTTGGCCACATAAATCCCCGCGCCAAACTGTTCCATCTGGTAGGCGCCCACGAAGGCAAAGATCACGCCGATCAGAAAGCTGATCAGGCTGACGATAGCCAGCGCCTGGGCGCCGGCCTGGTGAAAGAAAGCCATCAGGTCAGCCCGGTCAAACACCGCCTGCCCACGCAGCAGGCGACCGAACGACTGTGTCAGCTCGCCGAGAAAAGCCAGCAGTTCCCTGGCGTGCTCCAGTGTTTTCTGCGTGGCCTTGCCCACCCGCACGACCAGGCTGTCCGCCACCTGCAAACGCCGTGCGCCAGCACGCTCAGGTACCGCAAAGGCCAGCTCCAGCAACTTCCGCGCCCCATCCGGCAAACCCGCACTGTCGAACGTGGCGTTGCGGCTCTCGGCAGTGCGCCGCACAGCGCTCAGAAGGATCATGAGCCCGGTATCCCAGCGGCCCAGAGCTTGCGCATCGAACTCGATACGCGCCGGCGCCGCGGGATCAGCCAGCTCGTCCAGCAAGGCAGCAGTCGACGGCAAGCTGCCCGCCATGAGCCAGTCACCACCCAGCCGGATGCGCAACACGCCTGAACCGGGACGCTCACAAAGCAGGGAGGCGCTGTCAGTACTGGCAGGCTCAGGCATCACAGGATGCTCGCAGCTGGGTCACTGGATGGGAGATTAACGGATCAGCTGGCATGTTAGGATGAATTCATTCTTTCGACTGCCCCGCAAAAGGAGTGCCATGATCGAGCAATGGTTGGGGCCCGTATTCCGCTGGGTCGAGTTCATCGGCCCCAATGCGTTACTGCAAGCTGTCGTCATCGTCGTGCTGTTTCTGCTGTTCGGCAAGCTGGTTGACTGGCTGGCCGGCGCCGCCATGGATCGCATGCTGATCCGTTGGGACAGCGGCGGGCGGCTCGGCGGTATCGGCCACCGAACCATATTCCGCACTATCGCCCTGCTGGGCCTGCTGGTCGCCACTGAAGTGCTGTCGATGACGCCGCTGCTGACGCGCCTGACGACCGCCTTCATCATGAGCTTGCTGATTCTGGTCTGGGTCAGCGCCACGATCCGGGCCGGACGCCTGGTTGTAGAGGCCACCAGCCTCCGGCCATCGCCACCCGCCTGGGCACGACCGGCCACAGTGCCGCTGTTCAACATGCTCCTGCGCATCATGATGGCACTGGTCGCCGTCTATCTGATCCTGCTGGCATGGGATGTCAACGTCACGGGCCTGGTGGCTTCAGCGGGTATCGTCGGCCTCGCGCTGTCCTTTGCTGCCCAGGACACACTGGGCAACCTGTTTGCCGGTGTCGCCATTCTCGTCGACCAGCCATACCGGATCGACGACTACATCGTGCTGGATTCCGGCGAACGCGGCAAAGTCACGCATATTGGTTTGCGCAGCACGCGCCTGCTGACCCGTGATGACGAGGAGATCAGCATTCCCAACGGCATCATGGGACGCGCCAAGATCGTCAACGAATCAGGTGGCCCGCATGTCAAATACCGGCTGCGCGTGCCGGTGGGCGTTGCCTACGGCTCGGACGTCGATCAGGTCATTGCCTGCCTGATGAAAATCACGGCAGACCATCCCAACGTGTGCCGCGATCCGGAACCGCGGATACGCCTGCGGACCTTCAGCGATTCGAGCATCGGTTTCGAACTGCTGGTCTGGATCGCGGAGCCGGTATTGCGGGGGCTCGTGCTGCACGAGCTGAACTGCGAGATTTACCGCAGCTTCGCACGTGAAGGCATTATCTTCCCCTTCCCGCAGCGCGATGTGCATATCAGGGACTGGCGTACATCATGATCGAAAAAATTCAGACATGGCTGCAGGATCCGGTAATGGCGCGGATTGCGACCAGCCTGCTGCTACTCATGGGCGTGGTCATCGCGGTGCAGATCCTGCACCGCATGCTGGTGCACTACATCGGCGACAGTGGCCGACGCTACCACATGCGCAAGGCAGTGACCGCGCTCGGTTATCTGCTGGCCATCTTTCTGATGTCACTGGTCTTCAGCGACAAGCTCTCAAGCCTGACGATCGCTTTCGGCGTGGCTGGTGCCGGCATCGCCTTTGCCCTGCAGGAAGTGATCGCCAGCATTGCCGGCTGGGTGGCAGTGTCCTTTGGCCGCTTCTACCAGGTCGGCGATCGCGTTCAGCTCGGCGGCATCATGGGCGACGTCATCGATATCGGCGTACTGCGCACCACACTGATGGAGTGCGGCGGCTGGGTCAGAGGCGATGCCTACAATGGCCGGATCGTCCGCGTGGCCAACAGCTTCATCTTCAAGGAACCGGTCTATAACTACTCAGCCGACTTTCCCTTCCTGTGGGACGAACTGATACTCCCGGTGCGCTATGGCAGCAACCAGGTACTGGCAAGAAAAATATTCTCCGAAGCGCTGGCAGAGGTAACCGGTGAATTTGCCCGCGATTCGAAAGACGTCTGGACGCAAATGAAGGAACGCTACCTGCTCGAGGACGCCCGGGTAGACCCGATGGTGACCATGGTGGCCAACGACAACTGGGTGGAGTACACGCTGCGCTATGTGGTGGACTACAAGAAACGTCGCCTGACCAAGGACCTGATCACCGAGAAGCTGCTGGAAGCCATTGACCTGACCAATGGACAGGTCCGCCTCGGCTCGCAGACCATCGAACTGGTCGCCGTGGCGCCGCTGGACGTCCACATGAGATCGCCAACGAGCGAACCATCAGCCACGCAAACTGAATAGGCCCATCAGCACGACGAGCGCCAGAAATATCGACAGTGCCTGCCGGCGGCGGCGGCGATCGATCCGCCCCTGGCCGGCGGCAAAGTCGAAGCGTTCGTAGTGTATGGCCTCCTGCTTCACACCTGCATCCAGCAGGCTGTCAGCCGCGATTTCCATCATGCGTCCAGGGCCGCAGAGCATGGCAACCACACTGTGTATTGCGTAGCCGGCAAGGCTCGCCTGGATATGCTGCGCACTCATCGGACCTTGCTGGGCAAGCGTATCGAACGGCGCTTCATCGACGATGAGACTGATCGACAGATCGAGTTGCCCGCGCAGCGCATCAAGCCGCTGCACATCAACCATGGCGCGCAAGCTCCATGCAGCGTACAGCAGGTGGAATGGTCGCCGATCCTGTCTCGCAACTGCATCAGCCAGAATGCCGAGCATGGGTGCGATCCCGACACCGCCGGCAATCAGCAGCACCGGCCCGTCGCCAGGCGGCAGCACGAAGCTGCCATGCGGCCCGTCGATGGCGACCCGCGTGCCGGCGGCGATCTCTGCAAAGTTGCGCGTACAGTCACCGACCTCACCGACTACCAGACGCAGCAGAGGCAGCTCTGCAGGTGCTGAAGCGATCGAGAAGGGGTGATCGTGAAAGGGCGGACGATTTGGCGCAATGCTCAGCCAGAGGAACTGCCCCGCCCGGAAGCGCAACAGCGTACCGACCGGACCGCGCAGGATCATCTCGACCGCCCGCTCACCGATGCGCGTCACGCGCTCGATACGCCAGCCCTCACGCCACATGCGCCGCGGGCGCAGAACATAGACCAGCACCACAGCCGTACCAGCCAGGCAAACCAGAACCAGCCACACCAGACGTACTGGAAACTCACCGGAGTAAATCCCGTTTGCCAGCGCGTGATGCAGGCTCAACACGGTAACGATGATGGCCAGCGGCCCGTGCGTTGCACGCCATGACTCATAGCGGAACCACGACCGGGTGCGCAGCACGGCCAGCACAACGATGATCATCAGGGCTGCAAGCGCGAGCACTCCGGTGCGCAGCCGGGCGCTCGTCAACATGCCGACCAGGCGGTGCCACGCCAGCATCGGATTGTCGAGCACACCGCTTGCCACGTAGCTCAGCGGATGCAGGATGGCGAAGATCAGCAGCGTGCCGGCGGCCACCCGATGAAAGCCCATGGTGCGATCGATACCGATGCGCCCGGAAAGCTTTTCGTAGCGACCGGAACTCAGGAACTGCAGATGCAGCAATGCGACGGTCGTCAATCCCAGGGCGGTCGCAAATTCGCTGAACGGGCGGGAGGTCTCAACACCGGTCGCATAGCCGACCAGCATCGGCAGGCATGCGAGCAGCACATACAGCAGTGCCAGCACGGCTCCTGGCAAGCCGACGGTTGCGTCCCTAGCCGCCATACAGAAACAGCACGATGCTGTTCGCCACAAAGATCAGCGCCAGAAAGATACTGGCCCAGCCCACGGTGCCCAACACCCGCCCGGAAGGGCGATACACCATCCCCACGATGAAAATCCCGCTCATCATGATGGCCGAGAGGGCAGAAAAAGCATGCGCCAGGGAGACTTCTCGCAACACCGGTCCGGCAAGATAGAAAACGTCATCGATGGCCACGATGGCCACGTCGAACATGTTGCTGCCCAACAGCCCGCCGATGGCCATATCGAGCGCACCCATGCGCACTGCGGTAATGGTAACCACCAGTTCCGGCATGGATGTCGCTGCAGCGACGAGGATGGTGCCGACGAAGGAACGCCCCCAGCCCATGCTGTCGGCCAGCTCAGCACTGACGAATGGCAACCAGGCGCCAGCCACCAGCACCACGATTGCCGCAACCGCATAGCGCCGCAGGGCCTGACCCAGATTGATGCTGGTGTCGCGCGGGTCGGTGGTGCCCAGATATTTAGCCATGCGGCGCTTCTCGTATTGAAACACCGTACGCATCCCGAACAGGTACACCATGATGATGACCGGTGACGACCAGCCGATATGCCCGATCGGGTTTGGCTGGCCGATATGCTCGATCAACAGGCCAAAGGCGACGATGCCGAGCAACGCGACACCGAAGGCAGCCGAAATGATGTGTCCGCGATCGATCAGCAGGTATACCGACTCGGTCCGGCGCACGATGTCGAGCACCACCAGCAGGGCGAGATTGACCACCGCGCTGCCGAGCACATCCCCGATCGCAATGTTCGGTGTGTCTGCACCGGTCACCGAACTGATGCCGGTCACCAGCTCCGGCAACGAGGTAACGCTGGCAAGCAGGATCAGACCAACCCAGGTTCCACCCATGCCCGTGGCACGGGCTATGGCATCACCGTAGCGGCACAAATAGACGCCAGCCACAGCGAGCATCGCTGCGCATAGCAGGAATTCCGCCCAGATCAGCATATGCACACAGCCTGTTCATGCCGCCTGAGTCGGCTGCCAGACATGACCAGCGTCAGTCCTGCTTGCACTCCATGCATTGAGTAGAAGCCGGCCGGGCAGCGAGTCGGGCAGCATTGATCGGTCCACCGCATTTTGCGCAACGACCGTAAGTACCGGCGTCAAGCCGGCTCAGCGCCGCATCTATAGCTGCGAGTTCGGTAGTGGCTTCAGCTTCCAGCGCGGATACCACGGCGATATTGCCGAGCTGGGCCGCCTGCTCGGAAGAATCCGATTCCAGCGGGTTGCGCGCATGGGCATGAATGGTCGCAATACGGTCACGAAACCCGGCGCGCAGCGCCAGCAGCTTTTCGCGTATCTGCTCCGTCGATCCGGATGCTGTGCTCATACTCTTTCTCCGTCAGATGAATCAATGCCTGCAGCAGGCGCTGCTCAGGCAGCATTCTCATAAAACTCCAGCCACGCGCCGTCTGGCGCCCGGACCGCCAGCAGATCCACTTTACCGTATGGCGCAAGCATCACACGTGTCAGCGGCATCGCCAATGGCCAGCCATGCTGAGACAGATGCCTTGCCAGCACATTGACCCCACGTACATGGTGACGCAATACGGCCATCCCGAAGTTGGGCGGCGTTGCCGTAGCCGCCAGATCCAGGCCATCCGCGCCAGTGACACTGACGATTTCCATGGAACCTTCCTTCAGGCCCTTCGGGTGCACGATATGCAGGTCGAGACCCGCTTGGGGCGCCAGCCCGGGCGGCAATCCCAGCACGTTTGCTGCAGCTGCAAAAGCCTCTGATTTGAAGGAGACGGCGCGCTGAAAACCCAGCACGCCGCAGTAAAAAGCCAGCGCTGCGTCCATATCGCGCACGATCTGACTGGAGTTGAACACCGGTCCGAAACCCTCCGGCTGATCGGCATCCGGTAACGGCGGTTCGATACGCTCAATCAATGCCAGACGCACATTGTCGGGACCACGCGTCAGCCATTCCTTTACGACCAGGCCACCGAAATCCCAGCGGATCGGCGGCGACGCGCCATGCCAGTGCAGCGCATGCAAGGCAGCCGATTGCGCTGCGACATCACGCACCCGCACGTTCAGATCGAAGATACCGCCCGTATCCCAGCATTGATCGTCGGGGCGCATATCAGTCTGCGCGCCCGCATGCTGAAGCTGCATCAGCCGTACATGGCCGGTACTGCCATCCGGATGACCGAGACGCCATTCCTGGCCGACAGCCTGCGGCAGCCCCCAGGCGCGCAACAAACGTACATCCACCTCGCCCTGCTGTTGCAGCACCCAGCCACCGACATCCCGCCAGCAAGCCAGATGCGGCTCGGCAGACCGCACGATGATTACCGCTTCGTCAAAACCACTGATTTCAAATGTCTGATTCATGAGTAGCGCAACTCCCACAACCATGCTTTAGCCATGCGCATGGCTAAAGCATCAGGATCCTGCACCGCTCGAGCGTCCGGGCCGGATCTCCGTGATGCCCCAGGAGGCGAGTTTTTTCTCGAAGCTCCACAGGGGATGAATCTTTTCCAGATCCGCAAGATCATCGTTGCAGGCAAAGTCGTAACCGTTGGTCTGGTCGTTGTACCACTGGGAATAACGCAGGGGGTAGACCACCTCTTCCTTGAAGAAGCTGAGCATCTTCATCAGCCACGGCGGGAACTGCCGGTATTTGAACTTTGTCCCGTGCTGGTTGGTTTTTTCCGCGATCTCAACCAGCTGATGCCCGGTCAGCGCGCACGATGCGATCGAGAAATCCTGATTGGAGAAAACTTCGGGATATTCAAAACAGGTGCCCACCCATTTACCGACATCGCGCACATCCACCCAGTTGACGAGAAAGTCCGGCTCATTGATGCCGGGCAGATTGTTCTCGCGGATCATGGTTTTCGAGAGACTGGAGTCGCCACGGAACTGCGTCTGTGCCGTGTAGTCCACACGGTGCATTGCGTAGTAATAGGCGGGACGATGGATGCAGGTGACGTTCACACCCTGCCCGCGCAGGAAATCCGAAATACGCAGACGCTGGTGAATCCACCACGGCGCTTCCGGCGCATTGTCGACGATGCCATGCACCTTGTCGGGCGGGAACACCAGCGTGATCACATGCTTTACCGAAGGGTTGGCCTTGAGAGCACCGAGCGCTGCCAGTACCTGACGCATCACTGCCGCACGGCCGCCAGCCGGGTCATTACCATGATTGGTGATCTTGCCCGCCTTGCTGGTATTGGCAGTCACGTACAGCACCACACCGGCACAGTCCGCAAATGCTTCAGTCAGCTTGGCTTCGGAGTTCATGTCCACGCCCGGATGCAGGCTCAGCAAGCCCGGGTGACTCGCCTCGGTTTTCTTCAGCAGCGCTTCCAGTCGCTCTGCCGCCTGCGTGCCCGGGGTACGGTAAAGGGCGCGCACACGAAACTTCAGTGTTTTGGTCAGCTCCTCGACGACCGCATAGCACTCCCAGCCGGTCGCACAGGTGACTGCGATCAGCGGCAACTGCTCAACGGGCGTATCGGCAACGGGAGTCTTTTCGCGCTCTGTCCTGATCTTCAATACGGCATCGACGAGCCGCTTGTTCTTGGCCTTGATGGCCTGTTGCGCAAGCTTTACTGCGGTATCCCGGTTCATGCTTAAAGCCCTGGAAAAGTGTTATTGGATATCAACCCGGGCCCAACACAGGCGCGAATTGTCTTTAGCCCAGCGCTTCGCCATTAACCTCGTACCAGCGCTGGATTCCCTGCCAGATTTCGTCTGCCGACTCGGCGTACCAGAACAGCTCCCGGTCTTCCGGGTCGATCACGCCTTCATCAACCAGAAAATCCGGATCAAAAGCCCGACTCCAGAATTCCCGGCCGACCAGCACCACCGGCACCGGCTTGATCTTTCGCGTCTGCACCAGAGTCAGGGTCTCGAAGAGTTCGTCCATGGTGCCATAGCCGCCGGGGAACACCACCAGAGCCCGCGCCCGCAGCAGGAAATGCAGCTTGCGCAGCGCGAAGTAGTGAAAACGTATGCAGAGATCCGGCGTGATGTAGGGATTAGGGAACTGCTCATGAGGAAGCTTGATGTTGAGGCCCACTGACTTCGCGCCGACATCAAAGGCACCGCGATTGGCCGCCTCCATGATGCCGGGTCCACCGCCGGTCAGCACCACCAGATGGGAGCCGTCCCTGCCCTTGTCCGCCCGGGCCACGAGCTGCCCGAACTGGCGGGCCACATCGTAATAGCGGCTCTTCTCAACGATCCGCTCAGCGACGCGTACGCGCTGCTGTCGTTCTGCATCAGCGGGGCAAGCCGCCAGTTCTGCACGCCGGGCCTCAAGCGCGCGCCGCGCTGCTGCCGGCTCAGGGATGCGCGTGCTGCCGAAGACCACGATGGTCTGCGTGATGCCATGCCGGGCCAGCAGCATCTCGGCCTTCGCGTAGTCAACCTGCAGGCGAAGCCCCCGCATCTCTTCCAGATCCAGAAAGTCCGGATCCTGGTCTGCCTCGCAGTAACTCGGGCTCTCCATGATGGCCTTCAGCTGGGCAGGCACCCTGCTGTCGTCCTCCACCGGCTTTGGCTGCTGCCACGGCAGCGGCTCGCGGCGCGCCTGTGCCGGGGGCAGCACCGGGCACTTCGGTACCGACGGATCAGTTTCGGACATCTGGCTCTCCCTGGTACTCGACGATAACCGGTTGCGGGAGTGTTGTAAGCCCTAGTTTTTCTCCCGGTCCACCAGCTTGTTGGCAGTGATCCACGGCATCATCGCGCGCAGCTTTGCGCCCACCTGCTCGATCGGATGTGCGGCATTGTTGCGACGGTAAGCGGTCATGGACGGATAGTTTGTCGCACCTTCGGCGATGAACTTCTTGGCATATTCACCGTTCTGGATGTCCTTCAACGCCTGGCGCATCGCCTTGCGGGATTCTTCGTTGATCACCTTCGGGCCGGTGACGTACTCGCCATATTCCGCGTTGTTGGAAATCGAGTAGTTCATGTTGGCGATACCGCCTTCGTACATCAGGTCAACGATGAGCTTCAGTTCGTGCAGGCATTCGAAGTAGGCCATCTCGGCCGGATAGCCCGCTTCTGTCAGGGTTTCGAAACCCATCTTCACCAGCTCGACGGCACCACCGCAGAGCACGGTCTGCTCGCCGAAGAGGTCTGTTTCGCACTCGTCCTTGAAGGTGGTTTCGATGATGCCGGTGCGTCCGCCGCCGATACCGGAGGCATAGGACAGGGCCAGCTGCTTGGCCTTGCCGGAAGTGTCCTGGAATACCGCGACCAGATCGGGGATGCCGCCGCCTTTCACGAATTCGGAACGAACCGTGTGACCGGGCGCCTTCGGCGCAATCATGATGACGTCCAGATCGGCACGCGGCACAACCTGGTTGTAGTGAATGGCGAAGCCGTGTGCAAAAGCGAGCGTCGCACCCTTCTTCAGGTTCGGCTCGATCTCGTCCTGGTACAGCTGCTTCTGGAATTCATCCGGGGTGAGGATCATCACCACATCGGCAGACTTCACCGCAGCGGGCACATCCGCCACTTTCAGGCCCGCACGCTTCACCTTCTTTCGCGAGGAAGAATCAGCGCGCAAACCAACGGTTACATCCACACCGGAGTCGTGGAGATTGCAGGCATGGGCATGGCCCTGCGAACCGTAACCGATGATGGAAACTTTCTTGCCCTTGATCAGGGAAAGCTTGCAATCCTTGTCGTAGTAAACCTTCATGTCTGTATACCTGTTGTATTGTCCGGGCGGAGATCCGTAACGGAGTCGCCACTATAGGCGGCCACTCTCGTTGCGTAAAATGAAATAAACACAACAATACATCCCGTTATTTGCAATACTGTCCGGCATGGACAGTCGGCTCCTGCAGCAATTCATCAATCTTGCCGAAGCGCTGCACTTCGGCAAAGCCAGCGCAGCCAGCCATGTCAGCCCGTCGGCATTGAGCCGCAGCATCCGGCAACTCGAAGCGGAAGTCGGCGTCACATTGTTCGAGCGCGATAACCGCACCGTCACACTGACTCACGAGGGCCGATTGTTCCTGCCCTGGGCGCGCGATGTGCTGACGCAGTGGGATGTGATCCGCAATACGCTGATGGCAGAAGCCGATGAACTGCACGGCGAAGTGAGCATGTATTGCTCGGTCACGGCCAGCTACAGTTTTCTGTTCGAGATTCTCAGTGCGTTTCGCCGCGACCACCCGCATATCGAAATCAAACTGCACACCGGTGATCCGGAACATGCGATCACGCGGGTGCTGGCGGGCGAGGAAGACATCGCGATCGGCGCACGGCCCGAGATCCTGCCAAATGGCCTCGCCTTCAAGCCGATCGCCACTTCACCACTGGTGTTCATCGCCAGCAAGGATCATCCACAGCCGGTTGGCAGGGACTGGGCCACAGCGCCGATGATTCTCTCGGAGAGCGGTCTTGCCAGAAGCCGGGTCGATGCCTGGTTCCGGGCGCGCGGCGTGCAGCCGGCAATCTACGCCCAGGTGGCCGGCAACGAGGCGATTGTCAGCATGGTCAGCCTCGGCTTCGGCATCGGTGTCGTACCGCGCATCGTGCTCGACAACAGTCCGCTGGCCGACAACATCCGCATCCTCGACATCAGGCCGAAGCTGAAGGCCTATGAGGTGGGCTGTTCGCCCTGAACAAGAAACTCCGGAGTCCTGTGATCAACGCCTTCTGGTCACAGCTGCAATAGCAGTCGCCGATGGAAATCCATGACTGGCGTCATGTAAACGTGCGTGCATTGCGGCAGAATACGTGCGCCCGGCGTGCCCACAGAACACAAATTCACGGATGGAGCGTTAAAGATGAAACCAACCTGGCGCAAGGCGCTGAGTTCTGTCGCTGTTGTTTCTGCATTCGTACTTACCACCGGTTTTGGCTTTGGCAAGAAGGCAGAGGCTCCGCCAACCTACACCCCGGGGCAAGTGCCGAGAGCCAGGCCAGCTACCTTCGTGGCACCCGGCAAAGCGGCCAGTTACATGACGGATGTCAAGAAAATCGCGATCACGTCCTGCAACGTGATGTTTGCCTTCAAATCCAATGGTTCAGCAGGTACCCAGGGGGGACTGTTCTCCCAGGCCGGTGGTGTGACGCGAGCCGAAGCCAAGGTCAAAGTGGAATACAACCTGCAGGGCATGGACGACACCAGCATGCAGAGTCCTCACCGACGAGCTCTGTGCCAATGCGGAGAGACCAGACACGTGCTGCCGGCTTTGAGGTTGTGCCTGCCGCCGAACTGGCCGCCAACGAAGACTTCCAGGGCATGCACCGGAATGCCCGACCGATCCCATTCGAATACAAGGCCTCGGGAAAAGGCACCAGCACCAGGTATGTGGTCTACGCACCGGCCGGCCAGGGGTGTTCGACCCGCGCTTTATCGGTACGTCTGCCGGACTGGGTGCAGCCATGAAGGCCGCCAAGGGCGAGTCGCCAGACCTGTATGAAGGTCGGGTAATGGATACGCTTGGCGCCGACGCCATGCACCTCAATATCCTGGTCGATTTCGCCGAGATGCAAAGCGACGGTCAGAAGGCTGGCCATGGGCGGATTGGCCAGCAAGGATTCTGCATCAGTAGACTCGGAAGCCCGCCTGTCCATCGCCGGTGACATGAGCATCAAGATCAAGGCGTTCCAGAAGTGCTGGGAGCGCTTCGGCAAGCATGAGTGCATGACTGACCTCGCCAAGGTACCGGGTTTTGCCACTGCAAATCCGGTCGTCTCCGCTGCGCCCTTCTATACGGACCTGGTAAACGAGACCACCACCGGCGACAAGGTGGCCAATGTCGCAACCAAAGGAATCGCGGTAATGGCCGCGCTCAGCGGCGTAAAAGGCGGGATGAGCACGAATGTCACCCGGTATGGTGTACACGTTGATCCGGTGCAGTACGGCGCAGAGGTCAAAACCTACGTGACCGGTTTTGTCGACATGATTCTGTCGAGCGCGAAATCGGCACAGTAGTCACGCTGCAGGCCGCTCAGGGCGAACCCCACTCCCCGCCCGTGAAGGTCTTGCTGGAGGTTTTCCAGGTCGGGTAAGACTTCGGCCGGTGACAGCCGGACGCCGTGCAATCCTTGGTATTGCTGGTGCTCTCGTGGTTCTTGGTCTTCACGTTCGCGGACGTCTCTGTCTGGTTGGTGTAGTGGCAGTAGACGCACTTGCTGCCGGCCACCGGGAAGGCGTGATCGTAGGCGATGATCTTCGCCGCCGTATTCGTGCCGTGGCAGGTCGCGCAACTGAGGCCCGTCTTTGCCGCATCGATCACCGGGTGAGCGGCCGTGATATTGCCCCAGTTTTTTCCGCTCGGCGGCGTCAGGATCACGACCGATGGAATTGCCGAGGCGCCGGTCCACCGTTGTCCCGCATAGGCATGACAGCTCTTGCAGTCGCTTAGCCCCGGCAGCGAATGATCGAAGGACGAGGCACCGGCCGCCGGTTTGGTTACCGTATGGCAGGTGGTACAGGTACCGGGTACCGGACTGTGGCTGTAGTTGCCGCCCGTCCAGTCCGTCTTTGTCGCGCTCTTCACCGCATGACAACTCACGCAGTCGCCGGCAATCTGGCTATGCAGATAGTCGTTCTGATAGCTCCTGCCATCAGTCGACATGCCGGTATTGCGCACAGCAGCCGCGGGCTTCTGCGCGATATGGCAACTCGCGCAGGCGGTGGGCGTCGGTACATGGTTAAAGCTGGCACCTGTCCAGTCGTTCTTCGTCACGCTCTTCGGCGCATGACAACTGATGCAGTCGCCGGTGGCTTGCGTCGTATGCAGCGTATCGGCCGGGCGCCGGTATTCGTGGCAGCCGGAACAGGAGGTAATGGCGCTGGTGTGCGTAAACGTACCCCCCGTCCAGTCGGTCTTGGTCGGGCTTCGGACCGCATGACAGGCGGCGCAATCGCCAGAGCCTCCCAGCGCATGATCGAATACCGGCGAACCAGCCGGTCCCACCGGACGCTGATTCAGGTGACAGACGGTACATTGCCCCGGATCCGGACTGTGCGAGTAGATACCGCCAGCCCATATGCCGCCGGGATCCAGATGACAACCTTTGCAGTCTGTGGCGGCCATCACCGAATGCAGGAATTGATTCGGACTCCCGGGATGACCAGGCCACGGCACGCTGACCGCAGCGGCCGGGCGCTTGGCGGCATGACAGCTGTCGCAGCGGGTTGCGACAGGCATGGTGCTGTGATCGTAGCCGGCGATCGCTCCCGTCCAGCGGACCCCGGCATTCTGGTGACAGGCGGCGCAATCGCCCTGCCCGCCGATCGAGTGGTCGAAACCACTGCCGGTCAGGGTCACCGGACGTTGCGCGAGGTGACAGTCGATACATGTCGCCGGTACCGGGTTGTGACTGAAGCTGCCGCCACGCCAGTCCGTTTGCGTGGTGCTCTTCACGGCATGACAACTCTTGCAGTCGCCGGTACCGGCAATCGCGTGATCGAAGGATGGCGAGCCGACCGGCCCTGTCGGACGATCAGGGACATGACAGCCACTGCATGTGGCAGGAACCGGGCTGTGTGAAAAGCTCCCACCGGACCAGTCTGTCTGTGTGGTGCTCTTGGGCCGGTGACAACTGACGCAATCACCGGTTCCGCCATTGGCGTGATCGAAGGGCGGCGTTCCGGCAGGCCCGACAGGGCGAACCCCCAGATGGCAGTCGATGCAAGTTGTGGGCGCAGGACTGTGACTGAAGCTGCCGCCACTCCAGTCGGTTTGCGTGGCGCTTTGCACAGCGTGACAACTCTTGCAGTCACCGGTTCCGGCAATCGCGTGATCAAAGGGCGGTGTGCCGACAATGCCGGCCGGGCGACTGGCAGCATGACATCCGGAACAGTTCGCCGGTGCAGGGCTATGTGAAAACGACCCGTCGCTCCAGCGGACCCCCGCGCTGTGGTGACAGCTCGCGCAATCGCCACTGCCGCCGGCATCGTGGGAAAAGCCATTCACGACCGTGGTCGGACGCTGTGGCGCATGACACTCTGCGCAACTGCCGGGATAGGGTTCGTGGGCGTAGGTGCCGCCGCTCCATGTCAGGCCCGCAGCAGCGACGTGGCAGGCTGCGCAATCGCCGACACCCGGATAGCTGTGGAGCATCTTGTTGTTCACGATCGCCGTGGGCTGCGCAGCAGAATGACAGTCAAAACACGCTGCGGGCGCCGGAGAGTGACTGAACGCAGTGAATACCCGCCAGCTGGCAGCACCTGCCGTATGACACTGCCCGCAATCCTGGCCGCCACCGTGAACGGCGGCTGCACCGGTCGCCGTATCGATGACTGGCGCAGGCCGGTCAAGTCCATGGCAGCTCAGACAACTGAGATTGGCAAACGGTGCGTGGTCAGGAATAACCGGTTCACCCGCAGCGCCTACCGGTTGCGGTGACGGCGCATTCGAACAGCCGCTCAGGATCAACAGGAGCAGCAGGCCCATGATACCCGCTATCCGCAGGCCCATATTTCGCAACGATGCATTCATGAACCCAACCACGCTAGTGCCTTGTCGCAGGGGAAACCGTGACTTCCATCACAGAGAAATCTTGCTGCAGTCATGGGAGTATTCCGGAGTGCGCGGCAGCAAGCTCGGCAAAACCCGTCCAGTTGTCGCGCCTCACCCATGCTTGCCAGTGACGCGCGTCGCCGCCGGCCGTCTCCGTGCGGATACTGATGCTGGCAGCGCGGCTCAGCCGGACCACCTGACTGCCCGTGAGCGGCAACAGCATGTTCTTTGCCGTGACTACCGTCCCGACATAAGGCAGCGGACCGGTACCCGGCAAGTGCCCGGCAAGTGCCCGGATGTCGAGATCCATGGGCTCGCCGTCCACGATCAGTTGCAGTGCTGCAATATCCGGCAGTTGGGCGTCCCCGCCAGAGGCGCCGCGGTCTATCGTGCTCCACTGACCAAGCCACAACCACCACGAGTAGCTGCCAGAGCGGTTCAGCGCCAGCGGTGCAGCGTCCATATAGTCGCGCGCGTTGGCTGCACGTGACGGATCGTCGCTGTAGAAAGTAAACGGGGCCACAACGCGGGTGACCGTCACTCCGCTGGTCTCATCCAGATATTCCGCAGCACGCTGAGCCGGTACAGCGGTCCCGCAGGACGCGAGCAACGTACCGGCAAGCGCAAGCAGCACACTGCCTTGCCAGGTCAACCGCGCTATCCGTATTGCCGATGCATCCATGTCAGAAGTCCGCGCTGTAGCCCATGTACAGGTAGTAGCCGCTTGAATCGTTGCTCTCGCCGCCACCGTTGTCGTAGCTGCCAAATTCGCCGCCGGCCTCGAATTCCAGCTGGAAGTGGCGCGCCATGCGGTACAGCGCGCGCAGACCGGGACGTATCAGCAGTTCCGTCGCATCACCCTCGTCAAACTCCCGGTGCGATACGAGCAGCTTCGGATTCAGCCGCAGGTTCTGCGTCAGTGGATAGCGCGTATCCAGGAACACCGCCGTGGATTTCGATGACCCGCCCTCGGAGTAGCGCAGGCCGAGAATCGAAACGTCCCCCTCGCGGATCAGGCTGGTGCCGATGAGGCTGAGATAGGAATAAGTAAGCGTGCCGGAGTCCGGCGTCTCCGGCACGCCACCCGAAGCCGGCGTGCCGTCATATTGCGAGGCCGTGATGTCAGCGCTGATCTGGAAACGTTCAGAGAGCGGCCGGGCCACGCCCACGGCGACGCTCTGCATGCCGCCGGAACGGTCCAGCGCCAGCTGGCGCACCTCCCCCTCCGTGTAACTCAGCAACAGTCCCTGGATGTCCGATGCAGGCTGACCGACCAGCGCGCTTTCAGTGGTGAGATACGGTGTGTTGCGCCAGTCGAACCTGGCATTGACGGTGGTGCGGTCATCGAACGTCCAGTTACCCAATGCGACCAGGCTATTGAGTTCGCCATAGGCGATGTCGTAATCCACCGAGCTGACGAAGGATCTGTTGCCACCGAAGTACCGGATCTCGGCACCCACGGTTTCACGATCGCTGACGCCGTCCACCTCCTGAATGTTGTAGAACATGTTCAGGTCAAACCCGTCCAGCAGGTTCAGCACATCCACGCTGAAGCCATAGAAGTTCCGGCTCGTATCGATACTGTCTTCAGAGCTGTAAACGGGGAATCCAGCCAGCAGGTTCAGCCGGTATTCCGGTGCCCACTGCCAGGATACGAGCGCACCGTCGAAGCGGCCGAGCACTCCCTGATTGCGCAGCGTCTGCCGACCAAGGCGTGCCGACAGGTCTGTCTCCCGGTCATTCACATCCGTATACAGGTTGTAAACGCGCGTCTGGTTGCCAGGCTTCGGATCGCTCCCGGACATGTCCCAGGTATATGCCAGCGTGGCGCGTGAACCGGAATCGAAGCGCTCGCCGGTGTAGCGGGCGACAATATCTGCATCCGAGAACAGGGCGGACTGTTCCACGGTTTCCGAATCGCCGCCGAAATCCATGGAATCATGGCGATAGAACTGCGAGATCCCACCGTAGACTTCCCACGCACTGTCGCGCGCAGAGTCAGCCTTGCCGCGGACGCTCTCGCGCGGCTGCAGAAGCGCGGTCGACAGGGCTGCCAGACGCTGGCGGACCCGCACCGCACCGTCGCTGTCCGGATAGTCGGCAATGTAGCGTTGATATTCGGCAAGCGCCGCAGCGGTCTCGCCATTGCGTTCCCGCGCGAGCCCCAGCAGTTCCCGCGCTTCAGGCGTACCGGCATGCGGTGGCGCTTCAAGGATGCGGATCGTGAGCTGGATGGTTCGCGGGTAATCGTGATCGAGGAATGCGCTGCGTGCCTGCGCAAGCAGCTCTGTCGGCGACGCATCTGCAAGCGTGCCTGGATCGCTGGCTGTGGCCGTTATCAGTGCGGGACCAACGGTTGCCGAGCCGGCCATGCGGCGCTCGGCCTCTGAGGCCCTGCTGACCCATGCATCCGGGAAACGTGACCGCAGCTGCAGCAGTGCTGCATCGGCGTCTGCCTCGGTTGCAAAGAAGCCCAGACGCAACCGATGCCACAGCTGATCGTCGACCCTGAGATCTGACACATAGATGATCTGACCACTCTGCGCGATACCCTTCGCTTCGGTAATCGGGTCCACCGGCGTGGTGGAGGAGCGCAGATTCAGCACGAAATCGGCGGCCGCAGGCGGTGGTGCCGGGCGTGGCTCCATCGCCCGCCGCGCACGCTCCTCGGCACGGGCAATCTGTTCGGGGCTCAGTCCCGACGGGGAAACCGGTGCCGCAATGGCAGGAAACTGGTCGTCTGTTGCGGGCTCGGGCACGGATCCGGCCGGCACCTGAACGTGCAGGCGCAATACGTGCAGATCGCCCGACTGTTCGACCGTAACCAGCACCGCGCGATCGAATTGCAGACTCAGGACCGCTTCGGTACCCGCCTGCGACGTATATCCGATCTCCTTCAGTGCGGCCAGATGCCGACCGGGAGGCCGCGTGGCTTCACGGGTTGCTTCTCCGGAATTGGCACACCAGTCCATGCGTATCAGGGTGACCTCGACGCGTGCCGACGAGGCCGTCGAGGACTGGCTCCGGAACCGGTTCCGGCATGCAAAGCGGATATCCACTTCCGCGGTATCTGCCGTTCGCGAGATGAGTACAGATTCGATCCCGGCCGACTCGGCTGCAACCACTCCGCTGAAGAGCGCCAGCAAGACGACTGCCCCGCATCGGGCTACGCACCGGAGCGCACGCCGAACGACATCAGCTGCAGGCTGCAACATCATTGACGATGCCTGCATGAACCTAGTTGACCGGCACCCAGGCCCGCGTACGATGGCAGGCATCGCAGTCGCTGCTGGTCCGTACATGTGCAGGCGGCTTGCCGGTTGCCGTTTGACCGTTGTGGCAACTGAAACAGGCTCCCAGCACTGCGGTGTGGTCAACCGGCCTGACGTATGACCAGCTCGTCTCGCGATGGCAGGCATCACACTCATCGGTAGTGCGGATGTGATTGACCGGCGGTGGCGTGGCCTTCACCAGTCCTGCAAGCGAATGACAGGCCACACATTGCCGCGGCGTGCCCTGAAAAACTCCGCCAACGTGGCAGCCTGCACACTCGACGACCCGGTGCGACCCCTCCAGCGGCCAGCCGGTCGAGAAGTGATCAAAGGCCGGGTTATAGGCCGACTGCGCCAGCGCCCGGTCGCCTGTAGCTGCACCAAAAGCCAGAACGGCGGCAACTGCCAGCACGACCCGGCACATCGTCGCAATATTGCTCATGGGGTCCTCCGTTGCGCACCGGAAAAGCTGCGCGTGTTGTGACAACGGGCACAGTTTGTGCCGAACTGTCCGTTGTGCCGGTCGTCACTGCGATGACAGCTACCGCAATCCCGGGCCATCGCCCGACCTTCGCCCGGAGGACGCACATGACAGGCGAGACAGCGGAGATCGGCGTGTGCGCCGTCGATGCGGAAGTTAGTCTGGGTATTGTGGTCGAAGGTCCAGATGCGCCAGTCATTCGGCGTGTGGCAGTCGGCACACTTGTCACCCAGATTGCCCTTGTGTACGTCATCCGGTCGATGACAGTCCACGCATCTTGAAGGCGTGTCCCTGAATCTCTTGTCCGCGTGACATGACTCACAGGATGTCGTCGCGTGCAGCCCCGTCAACGGAAAGCTGCTCAGGTCGTGATCGAACCTCAGCCCGGTTTGCCAGGCCTCTACACCATGGCAATCACCGCAGCTGGTACCCAGGGACTCCTGGTGCGGGTCGTCGCCGCGATGGCAGTTCACGCAGCCTGTCTCGAGCTTCTCCTTTTTGGCGGCGCCCTTGTGACAAGCCACACAGCTCGACTCGGCGTGGGCGCCGAGCAGCGGAAACTTCGTTTCCTTCGCATGATCGAAGCGCACCTCGTCCCAGGCTTTGGTCGTATGGCAGGTCTTGCACTCCGGTCCGTTGCGGCCGTGGTGGGTATCGTCACTGCGATGGCAGTCGACACATTCCTTGCCCGCGGTCTTCTTGAAATCGTTTCCGGAATGGCAGCTCTGGCAGGCAAGCTTCCCGTGGCCTGCCGTCAGGGCAAAGCCGGTCTCTTTTGCATGATCGAAGGTCTGCTCTTTCCATGCGGTCGTCTGATGACAGTTTTCGCAGGCCGTACCGCGCTGCCCCTGATGCGCGTCATCGATCCGGTGGCAGGCGACGCAGGTCGTAGGCGTGTCCTCGTAGCGCTGCCCGGCGTGACACAGGCCGCATTCGACCTTGTCATGCGCGCCAGTCAGCGGGTAACGCTGCTCGGTTGCCTTGGCGTGATCGAATTTGATTTCCTTCCAGGACACCACGTTGTGACAGTTGCTGCAGTCCTCACCCAGTGCCTTCTTGTGAACGTCCTGCTTCGCATGGCAGCCGATGCAGGTGGACGGCGCATCGCGATGTTTTGCCTTTGGCTTGTGACAGTCGGTACAGGAGGCATTCCGGTGGGCGCTTTCCAGCGGGAAATCGGTCAAGGCATGGTTGAAAGTCTGCGGCGTCAGCCGCAGCACGTCTGTATCGCGACCTTCGTGGTCAGTGTGGCAGTTCCGGCACTCGCCTTTACGGGCCGGCTCTGATCGCCAGTGAAAGCCTTTCTTGCCGGCCATGTCGGCGGCCACCTTGTCGTGACAGTCGAGGCAGAGTCCGCGTTGCTCGTCACGTGCGAACGGCACATGACACTTCCTGCAGTCCTTCTCGATTTCGGCATGGCCGCTGATCACCGGACCAGGCATCACCAGGCTTTCCCAGTCCAGGGCGGCGGCTGCAAGCGGCATCAGTCCGCATATCAGCAGCACAGCCAGTCTGGATCTCATGCCCGCGCCACCCGTGTATCCGGTTCAGTACAGGTGTACCGCGAAGACGTGGAACAGACCGGAGAGGATCATCATCACGAAGAACGGCACGTGCACGAGATGCCAGAGCGAGAACAGCCGCTCGAAGGAGTTGAAGCGGGCCACCTGACGCACCTGGTTCAGGTGCTCGTGCAGATAACGGGAAATGGTTGCCTCCAGACGGTCTGCATGCTGATCGACGACTGCCGAGGTCGTCGCCTTCTGAATGATTTCCCGGCGCGCGCGCGACATCAGGCGGCTATAAGTGCGCCGCGTCTGCCATACGATCGCGAGGTTACGAACAGCACTGCCGATGATGCCCGGAGACGGGGCGAGCACGCGCCGGTCAAGCGCGGCCAGATCCTCACGGATGGGCTGCATCAGGGCACTCACCTGGCCTGTGCTCACCGACTTTTCCAGCGCAACGGCCATTTCCTTCAGCGTCGTCTTGCTGCCATACAGGCCGTGGTGAATGCCGGCATACAGGTAACGGCCAAGTACCCCGCTGCCGGCAACGAGCAGCGTGCAGTACAAGGCCACATTGGAATTCAGATCGCCGAGATCGAAGTTGCAGTGATAGAGGATGAGTACCGGCCCGACGATGCCAAGGATCATGTGGATGCGAAACCAGTGTTGCATGGCGCCGAAGCGTGCGAGCCAGCGCACCCGCTTGCGCACATAGTAGAGCAGCACGATCAGCATCAGCGTTCCGCCCAGGATGCCCAGCGCATAGCCGAGCCCGTATTCGGCATGGATGTTGCGCTGATCGCGGCCCAGCCAGCCGATATAGGCGGCAAGCGCAGCGATGGCATATCCGGCCAGCGCTCCGTAGCGCGAATACAGCGCCCGCAGCTTCTGCCACGTTCCTGCGCCCGGGTCGCTCGTCGCGGCGGAAACCGCTGCCGATACTCCGTTCATTCCTTCACCCCTGAATCCTGCTCGGCCTACAATACAAAGACGTTTACCGCGACGAAAATCAATCGGCACCCACAAACTGATGTGAATTCACGGATATCCGACATCAGCAGCCCTAACGGTAGCGGCAGCCGTGCACCGGCACTGTGAACGCGCGCACATCTACGCACCCGCTGGATGCCGAGAATGGGCGGAGGCCTGCAGCGGGGCTGGCCAATCCATGTTCGGGTAAATGACGCCATGAGCGATGCAGCGGCATTGATGACGTATGTATTGCCCGCGGCAGCCATCGTTGCCGCATACGGCTTCGTACAGAACCGCTTGCACCGCCAGAGTGCTGCGGTGCGTGATGCGGCTCACGCCGCCGGCCTGACCGAACCCCCGGCCATTCACCCGGTCATCGATCCGAACAAGTGCATCGGCTGCAAGGCCTGCATCAACGCCTGCCCGGAAATGCCGGGGCACCGCGTGCTCGGCATGATCCGGGGCAAAGCCGAACTGATTGCACCCAGCGACTGCATCGGCCACGGCGCCTGCCGCACCGCCTGCCCGGTCGACGCGATCACGCTGGTGTTTGGCACCGAACGGCGCGGCATGGACATCCCGGATGTCGGGCCGGACTTTCAGACCAACGTACCGGGCATCTATATCGCCGGCGAACTCGGCGGCATGGGGCTGATCCGCAATGCCATCGAGCAGGGCCGGCAGGCGATCGCCTACATCGCCGCGAAACGCACGCCGAAACCAGGCTTCCGTTCTGGACGTCGTGATCGTCGGCGCCGGACCTGCGGGCTTCTCGGCCTCGCTGGCAGCGATGGAGCAGAAACTCGACTTTGTGACCATCGAGCAGGATTCGTTCGGCGGCATGGTGTCTCACTACCCGCGCGGCAAGCTGGTCATGGCCGGTACCGCGCATCTGCCGCTGGTCGGCAAGGTCAACTTCGGCAACACCAGCAAGGAAGAACTGCTCGCCTACTGGCAGAAGGTGCAGCACGACACCGGTGTACCGATCAGCTTCAAGGAACAGGTCGATGGCCGTCAGCCGTGATGGCGAGTGCTTCCGGGTCCGGACCAGCAGCAGGGAAATCCAGGCCCGCAACATCCTGCTGGCAATCGGACGCCGGGGCACGCCCCGCCAGCTCGGCGTGCCCGGCGAAGACCTGAGCAAGGTCACCTACAAACTCATCGAGCCGGAACAGTACAGCAACCGCCGCGTGCTGATCGTCGGCGGTGGTGACAGCGCGCTGGAAGCGGCTACCGCCATCAGTGAAGTGCCCGGTTCCGGCGTCACCCTCTCCTACCGGTCCGAGGCCTTCAGTCGCGTCAAACCCGCCAACCGCGAACGCCTGCAGGCGGCGGCAGAAGCCGGCCGGATCAAGGTACTGCTGCGTTCCGAAGTGCTCGGCATAGAAAAGGAACGGGTGTTGCTGCGGCATGAGGACCGGGAAGCAAGCCTCGACAATGACGCCGTGATCATCAGTGCCGGAGGCGTACTGCCGACAGCCTTCCTGAATTCGATCGGCGTGAAGGTCGAAACGAAGTACGGGACTGCCTGATGACGCGCATCAGATGCACCGCCGCTGCCTGCCTGTTGCTCTCGCTCGCCGGGATCAGCAACGCACAGACGCTGGAAGAAGCCCGCGCTGCAGTCCGCATACGGGATTTCAGCACCGCAGCCAGCATATACACGGCACTTTCAGAACGCGGCGACATGCAGGCGCGCTATCAGCTTTCAATGCTCTACGGCGTCGGCCACGGTGTGCCCCGCGATCCGGCGCAGGGCCGCGGTACTCATGCAACAGGTAGCTGAAAGCGGCGACGCCTCGGCCCAGTACAACTATGCGCAGATGCTTGAGAACGGATCAGGTGTTAGCCAGGGACACGGCCGCTGCGCACGACTGGTACGAACGCGCAGCGGCATCGGGCAACCAGAAAGCAGCGCTCCGGCTCAAGGATCTGCAGGCGCAGGCCGCTGCCGCGCTGGCACCCGATCCAGCAGCATTGCGACGCGCGGCCCAGCGCGGTGATACGGCAACGCTACGCGCACTGCTGGCGAGCGGCACCGATGTAAATGCGGCCGACCCTCATGGACGCACGGCGCTCATCGAAGCGGTAGCCGGTCAGCATGTGGATGCCGTGCAACTGCTGCTGTCGGCTGGCGCAACACCCGATACCACAGACGACACAGGCAGCGGCGCCCTGCACATGGCCGCACAGGCTGGCAATACCGATGATCCTGCAGCCAGCTGATCCGGGCCGGCGCAACGCCAGACAAGACGGATGGTCATGGCAATCCGGCGCTGGTCATCGCTGCAGCAGCCGGACATGGCGCCGCGGTCACGGCGCTGCTCGATGGCGGCGCACCCATAAACCAGACGGACGAGCGGCAATGGACCGCGCTCACTGCAGCACGCGAACGCAATCACCCGGACGTGGCTCGCATCCTGGCCAGTCGTGGTGCGAAAGACGGTATTCCGCAGCGTACTGCCACCGCCCCTGCTGTCGCGAGCGCAACGGATTCCGCAGCCCTCCTGCCTGGCGCAACGCCGCTGATCTACGCGGCATGGCGTGGGAGCACTGATCTCGTGCAGCAGATCATCAGCAGTGGCACTGACATCTCGGCGCGTGACCAGGAGGGCATGACAGCCCTCAACCGGGCTGCAGAGCGAGGACATCACGACATCGTGGTACTGCTCCTCGATCACGGCGCCGACGTGAACGCCGGCAACGCAAAGCGGCACAACACCGCTGATGCAGGCCGCCGACACAGGGACACGTCGAGATCGCCACCCTGCTGATCCAGCGCGGCGCCCGGCCGAACGAGCATGACCGCAACGGGCAGACTGCATTGTCGCTGGCCGTCGCCGGCGGCCACCAGGCCGTGGCCAGCGAACTGCTGCTCGCAGGTGCACCGGTCGATCAGACAGGGCCCGGTCGGCGTGACGCCCCTGATCAGGGCTGCCGGCCTGGGATCAGTTGGCATCGTGCGCGCCCTGCTCGATGCAGGCGCAAATCCGGACGCCCGCGATGACAAGGGGCGCTCGGCAGCCCTGTCAGCCGCCCAGGCGGGGCGGACACAGATCATCGAACTGCTCGCCGAACATGGCGCCAACCTGAATACCGGCGACAGCGAAGATGAAACACCGCTCATCGCAGCGGCCCGACGCGGGGACCGCAGCACGGTGACGGTACTGCTGCGTCTGGGCGCCACCGTCGATGCCCGCAGTCGCGACGGCAACACGGCCCTCATCGCTGCCGCAACAGCAGGTCACTCCGATATCCTGAGCCAGCTGATCGCAGCCGGGGCAAACACCAATCTGCGCAACAAGGTTGGCAATACGGCCCTCATGATCGCAGCCGCGCAAGGCCGGGACAAATCCGTACAACTCTTGCTGGCAGCAGGTGCCGACCCGGATCTCGTCAACGTCGATCACCGCACGGCACGGGATCTTGCCCTGCTCGCCAACGAGACCCGAATCGTCAAACTGCTGCCGCGCTGATCACGCTGTCCCTGCCGCACACAATCGCGTAGGGTGAGGCACATATGCTCCTCAATATCCTGCACGACAATGTCTATCGCTACGCAAAGCCTGTAGAGCTGACCAGGCACAGGCTCATGCTGCGCCCCGCCGAGAGTCATGGCCTGCAGATCCGTTCGGAAAGCCTGACGATTCATCCAGCACATCAACTGAGCTGGGAGCACGACGTCTTCTACAACTCGGTCGCACAACTGAGCTTCACGGAAAAGGCGGAAGAACTGCGGATCACCAGCAGCTATACCGTCGAGCAGTTCAACATCAATCCCTTTGATTTCGTGCTGGAGATCTACACCAATGATCTCCCCTTCGCTTACCGCGGAGATGATGCAGAGGACCTTGTCGCGTATCTGAAACCGCAATACCCGCAGGACACGCCGGCGATCCACGCATGGCTGCAGCCGTTTCTCGACGCACAGGGCCGCGGCCGGACGCTGGAGTTTCTGCTCGCACTGAATGAGTCCATCGCGGCACAGTTCAGCTACGGGCGACGGGAAGAAGAAAATATCCAGTCACCGGGAGCAACGCTCGCCTCCCGCTCCGGTTCATGCCGGGATTTCGCGCTGCTGTTCATGGAAGCCGCCCGGCATATGGGCCTCGCTGCACGCTTTGTCAGCGGCTATCTGTGCAGCATGGATGAGGCGAAACCGGATGTCGCCACAGATGCCACGCATGCCTGGCTGGAAATCTATCTGCCCGGCGGCGGCTGGATCGGCTTTGACCCGACCTGCGGTACCCTGGCGGCAGGACTGCATGTGCGTGTGGCGGCAGTACGCAATCCCGCACAGGCAACGCCAATACGCGGCAGCTACCTGGGCGACGCCTCGCTGTTTCTGGGCATGGAGGTCACCGTGCAGGCCCATGCCATCGATTCATAGCCCGGGAATCAGGCCTGCATAGCAGGACGTGAAGCGACACGCGCATACCAGCGCTTGAGGGATGGCCTGTTTTTCACGGGATCGATATCAACCCAGCCGGCAAAATCCGTCGTCACCAGCAGGCTGATATCGGCGAAAGAATAATCCTCACCGGCCAGCCACGGCTGATGCTGCAGTTGATGGGCAACGCGATCGAAGAACTGTTCGCTACGCCGTCGGCCACGTTCGATGAGCGCCGGAATCTGTGCACAGTCCAGTGGACCGGGCAGCGCATGATCCCTGAATCCGGGCGACAGATTACGCAACACCTCCGCAATAGCCGATAGCCCCTCGTTATCAACGATGTTGGTCCACATCAGCGTCAACGCTTGCTGGCGGGGTGTCGTACCGAACAGCGCCGGCTCCGGATGCATGGTCTCCAGATAGCGGCAGATGGCCAGGCACTCGCTGAGGCAGGTGCCATCGTCGAGTTCGAGCACAGGCACCGTAGCGCCCGGATTGATGGCCAGAAACTCCGCTGACAACTGCTCCCGGCGAAACAGGTTCACATTGACGCGGGGTATCTCGACCTGCTTCTCCGCCAGAAAGATGCGCACGCGTCGCGGATTTGGCGCGCGCTCGAAATCGAATAATCGCATTGCAACTCCTGGATTGATCCGTATTGACGCGTTGTTGACACAGCATTGACTCAAGAGGAACCGTTTGCCGGATTCTGCTAAGCGCCGAATTATTAACTGGAATTCAGGAAAGAAGTAGCGCGGGTGGCTGCACGGGTGACCGGTACAACGGAAGTTATGGGGGTCTGAAACCGCCAACCGATAAATTTCAACTACACCTGGTCCGCCAGCCGCCGTTGAGCGCGCTCGGCCTGCTGAGCCATCGCGCGTCGCCGTCTGTCGCTCGCCGCCATGATCGTTAACACGGAAATTCCACGTACGCCAATGGCACGCCCGTTGGCTTCGCTTTCGGTCCCTGCCGCTGCCGGCATCAGTCGCGGCATCTTCGGAATCAGGCCTCGCTACCGATGAAGTCGACAACATCACCGTGAGAGCCATCTCGCGTACAAGTGTCAGGCTTTGGCGCGAACTTCACCAACACCTTCTCGGGTACGACTGCACTCGATGCCAGTACTCGCTGCTCGATGATTTCGAGGAGTAACCCGCACGTTTTCTGAACACTGCCACCCAGTATTGCAACCCCACCGATATCCGCATTTATCGCGGCGCGTCTGGCTGTCCACCTTTGGCCCGATGGTGTGAACGCCTGGCTAGCTGCAGATTACTGGCGTCTACGGTATCGGCATCGACTGATGCCGAGTGTGCCGATACCGGCTGCCATACCGCCGGTGAGCCTCTCCGGCACGCAGATGCGTGCATAGCGCATCCTGCGCTGTCAATGGAGCGGGTTCGCCGGCACCACCCGCCTGCCCGCTGCGCTGCCATTCGCCCGCCGTGCATCGCGCACCTGTGTGTAGCCCATCTCGCCGAGGTCTCCGTCTGATCGTATACGTCCTTTAGATCACCACGCTTGCGAACCGCCACTTCGGTGACTTCGATTTCCTGCATCTACCGCCGCTCAGCGCCTGGATAACTTGCACCACGTCGCCGGCAGCAATGGGCTGCCGCAAGTCGAAACCCTGCTCGCCATTCACGAAGATGCGCATGTGCGGCCGCACATGATCCTGTTCGTCGATCATCCGGTGGCGAATGCCGGGGAACTGCCGATCGAGATCCTCCAGCAGCTCAGCCATCGTCGTACCCGAAGCCGCAACTTCCCTGACCTTGGTGTACGACAGCAACGGACTGGGTATCAGTACCCTCATGGCACTAGACCAGCGCGGCCTCCACCGCGTAGATCTCCGGCAGATGGCGCGCGATGCAATTCCATCGACTGCCTTCGTTGCTGCTCATCCACAGTTCACCGCTGGTCGTGCCCAGGTAGAGGCCCACCGGATCGCGGGTGTCATTCGTCATCGCCTGACGCTTCACCGTCCACCAGGCCTGTGCCTTCGGCAGCCCGGTATCCTGCCGTTGCCAGGTCTTGCCGCCGTTGCGCGTCACCCAGGCAGCGGGTTTGCCGGCCACCGACACGCGCGGCCACACGGATGAACCATCCATCGGGAATACCCATGCCGTATCAGCGTCACGCGGGTGCACCACCATCGGGAAGCCAACGTCGCCGACTGACTTCGGCATCTTCCTGCCGATACGCGTCCAGTGGCTCGACGGACGGTCCAGGCGATAGATGCCGCAGTGATTCTGCTGGTAGAGCCGGTCCGGATTGGAGGGGCAAAGCCGCAGGCAATGCGGGTCGTGGAACCAGACTTTGGAAGCGTCGAACATCTCGACCACCTCAAGGCCATCGATCAGCGGCGTCCAGCTCTGACCACCGTCCTTCGATTCATGAACGCCGCCGCTGGACATGCCCACATACAGGTGCATGGCGTCGCGCGGATCGACGATGATCGAATGCAGCTTGGGACCATCCGGTGTGCCGTCCTGCGGCCCACCCATCCATTCGCGGTATTGCGGATCATCGTTGAGGCCCGGGAGCGGCTGCCACGAATCGCCGCCATCATCGGAGCGGAACAGGCCATGTGGCGACGTTCCCGCATACCAGACGCCGGGCTGCTGCGCGTGCCCCGGTGTCAGCCAGAAGGTGTGATTGACCACCCGCCCCTGCTCACCCTCGGGCACCTTGGCAAAGGCCGGCGGCCGCTTCGCTTCCTTCCAGGTACGCCCCCGGTCGACGGAGCGAAACAGCGTGGGCCCGAGATGACCGGTACTCGCCGCTGCCAGCATGATCTTGCCGTCGCGGGGATCGGGCATCAGGTGATGGATGATGTGGCCCAGAAAATGCGGGCCGTCGACGCGCCACTTCCTGCGCGCCACATCCCCATGGAACAACCACGCGCCCTTGCGTGTGGCGACGTGAAGCAGAACCTTCTTCGCTGTAGTGGCCATACGCACCTCGCTCTGCGGACGGCCAAGCTTAGGACAGGCCACCGGAATCGCCAACCCTCAGGCAGCGATCCTGACTCCCGCCTTCTGCCGGCCAAACGCGCTCAGCACCGCCTGCAAGGTCGCAGTGGTCGTGTCTTCAGCGAGGGCCACGCCCACGCTGAGCTCCGTACCGACCCGCAGCTTGATGCAGGCCATCGCGCTTGCCGCAGTGCCGCTGCCGAGAGCGTATTCGTCGAAGGCTTCGATAGACCCGCTGACGCCATGCGTACGCGTGAGCGCATCCATCAGCGCCTCCACGGCACCATTGCCCTCACCAGCAATATTCTTGCCGTCAATGCTGGCCTCTACACAGACGCGGCTGCCATCACGGTGAATGTCGAAGTTGCCCAGTCGCCAGCCCCCGGGCACCGCAACATATGAGTCATCGAACAACTGCCGGATGACGGCACCCCCGACTTCACCACCGCTCTGCTCCGCATGCCGCTGCACAACGCGCGACAATTCGATCTGCAGCCAGCGCGGCAAGGTGATGCCGAACTCCCGCTCGAGCACATACAGCACACCGCCCTTGCCGGACTGACTGTTGATGCGCACGACTTCCTCGTAGCTGCGACCCACATCACAGGGGTCGATCGGCAGGTATGCAACCTGCCAAGGCTCATCCTCACGCTGCCGGGCGAGTGACTTGCGGATCGCGTCCTGGTGGCTGCCGCTGAATGCGGTGTAGACCAGCTCACCCGCATAGGCATGCCGCGGATGCGTGCTGATCCCCGTGCAATGCTCGACCGTAGCCACGATGCGGCGCATGTCCGAGAAATCCAGCCTGGAGTCCACGCCCTGCGAATAGAGATTCATGGCCATCGTCACCAGGCACATGTTGCCGGTGCGTTCGCCGTTGCCGAGCAGCGTACCCTCGACGCGATCGGCACCTGCCATAACGCCAAGTTCAGCTGCAGCCACACCACAGCCACGATCGTTGTGCGTGTGCACGCTCACTCGCAACCGGTCACGCTGGTCGATATGCGCACACATCCATTCGATCATGTCGGCATAGACATTCGGCGTGCTCGTTTCCACCGTGGCGGGAAGATTGATCACCACCTTCTGGCCTGCCTCCGGTTGCCATACAGCGATCACGGCATTGACGACTTCGGCGCAGTATTCAAGCTCGGTGCCGGTGAAGCTCTCGGGAGAGTACTGAAACTCCCATTCGGTTCCAGGCTGCTGCGCGGCCATGGCCTTGATCCATCTGGCACCCTGCACGGCGATACCCTTGATCGCATCGCGGTCCATGCCGAACACCCGCTCGCGCTGTACCGTGGAAGTGGAGTTGTAGAGATGGATGCTGGCCTTCTTCGCGCCCCTGAGCGACTCGATACTGCGCGCGATCAGATCCTCCCGCGCCTGGGTGAGCACCTGAATGGTGACGCCGTCAGGCACCAGGCCGGACTCGATGATCTTGCGCACAAAATCGAAATCGGGCTGTGAAGCTGCGGGAAACCCCACCTCGATTTCCTTGCAGCCGATATCGACCAGCAAACTGAACAGCTGTGTCTTCTGCTCCACGGTCATGGGATTGACCAGCGCCTGATTGCCATCGCGCAGATCGACTGCACACCAGTCGGGTGCACGATCGATGACCTGATCCGGCCACTGGCGCTGCTGCAATGACACAGGTTTGAAAGGCGCGTACTTGTGGTGGTCGTAACTCATGCTCGCTCTCCGGCAAAGGCCTGGATACTGACTGGGCATAGTCTAGTTATAGCAAGCGGCAATTGGCTGGCTAATTCAGCCAGAATTCCGCATAATATTGGCATACTATTGCGCAATATATATTTTTAAAGGCAGGATATGCCATGACTGTTTTCAAACCAGATCGCATCGACCGCCGCATCCTCAGCGAGCTGCAGCAGGACGGCGGCCTCAGCAATCAGGCGCTGGCAGAACGCGTCGGCCTTTCGCCGTCGCCCTGCCTGCGCCGGGTCAAGGCGCTGGAAGAGCTCGGCGTGATCGGCAAGCGGGTAACCCTGCTGGACCGGAAAAAACTCGGCTTGTCACTCACCGCACTGATCCAGATTTCGATGGACCGTCATACACCGGAGCGCTTTGAAAAGTTCGAGAGCACGGTAAAGCGGTTCCCGGAGGTGCAGTCCTGTTTCCTGGTCACCGGCCAGGATGCCGACTACCTGCTGATCGTGGTGGTACCGGACATGGATACCTACCAGCAATTCCTGCTCGACAAGATCACCCGCATCCCGGGCGTATCAGGCGTGCACTCCAGCTTCGTGATGCGCTGGGTCGTCGATACCACGGCGCTGCCGCTCAGCTATCTGGAGTGACCCAGGCCACGGCCTCAGGCCAGCGCTGCCGCCAGCGCCTGATCGATATCCGCAAGGATGTCTTCAATCGCTTCGATGCCTACACAGAGACGGATCATGTCGGGCGTCACACCCGCACTCTTCAATTCAGTCTCGGTGAGCTGGCGGTGCGTCGTCGACGCCGGATGCGCCGCGAGAGACTTGGCGTCACCGATATTCACCAGCCGCTTGAAGATCCGCAGCGCGTCATAGAACTTCACGCCCGCATCGAATCCGCCCTTGATCCCGAACGTCATCAGGGCTGAAGGGTTTCCCTGCGTATATTTCTGTGCAAGGCGATAGTACGGCGAGGACTTGAGCCCCGGGTAACTCACCCACGCGACTGCCGGATGCTTTTCCAGGTGCTGCGCCACCGCCATCGCGTTGGAGACATGGCGCTCCATTCGGAGCTGCAGGGTTTCGATACCCTGCAGGAAGAGAAAGGCGTTGAAGGGACTAAGCGCCGCACCGGTGTTTCGCAGCGGCACCGTGCGGGCGCGGCCGATGTAGGCTGCCGGACCAAAGGCATCGGTGTAGACCACGCCGTGATAGGACGGCTCCGGCGTGCTCAGCATCGGGAAACGCTGCTTGTGCCTTACCCAGGGAAACTTGCCTGAATCGACGATCATCCCGCCTATCGACGTACCGTGGCCGCCGATGTACTTGGTCAACGCGTGCACCACGATATCTGCACCAAATTCGATGGGCTTCATGAGCACAGGAGTGGCGACGGTGTTATCGACGATCACCGGTACCCCATACCGGTGGGCCATCGTCGTGATCGCCTCCAGGTCCGGAATATTGCCGGCCGGGTTACCGATGCTTTCGCAGAACACGGCAGATGTGTTGTCGTCCATCAAGGCTTCCAGCGCCGCTGCGCTGTCGTCTTTGGCGAAGCGGACCTCAATGCCCAGACTCGGCAGCGTATGCGCAAACAGCGTGTAGGTGCCACCGTAGAGCATGGGCACCGAGACGATATTCCGGCCCGCGTGCGCAATCGTGAGGATCGAGTAGGTAACGGCCGCCATGCCGGAGCTGACCGCAAGCCCGGCGATACCGCCTTCAAGCGCTGCGACACGCTTTTCCAGCACATCGTTGGTCGGGTTCATGATGCGGGTATAGATATTGCCTTCGACCGCGAGGTTGAAGAGATCCGCACCGTGCTGCGCGTTGTCGAATTCGTAGGCTACGGTCTGGTAAATCGGCACGGCCACGGATTTTGTGGTCGGGTCGGTCTCGTAGCCCGCGTGTATCGCCAGCGTTGCGTCCTTCATCGGTGTCTGCGCTCCATATGGAAAATGAATGTGTGTTTCAGACCCGCAACAGGCCATCCAGCGGTTTGTGCGGATCGATGCCCACCTTGAACGGCAGGCGGCGGTCAAGATTTGTCAGCTGATAAACCAGGCCCAGCCAGTTGTCAAAAATCGTCCGCGCCGTGTCACCCCAGGTGTTATCCAGGAATGGCGCAAGCCCGGCTTCGGGGAATTCCGGCAACGGGACTCCTTCGCGACGGGCCTGTTCGGCAGCTGTCAGGTAGTCGTCGATCAGGACAGCTGCCTCATCAGAAATATAGTGCTCCGGGAAGGCGGGCAGGTCGCGCTCACCGGCGAAGTAGCGCAGCACCTCGCGCTTGTACTCCTTGAGCAGGCTGTTGGCATCGTACTCCGGATGCCCCTGGAAATAGATGTGACGAAACTGATCCGCGCTCACCGCCACATGGACACCCGCCTCGGCACTTTCGATCAGGATACTGAGACCTGCCCGCTCAAATTGCTCGCGGGTGATCGCGTTGTACCGGGAGTGCGGTACATCGAAGCGCGTGTTGAGACCGCGCAACAGCGGGTGCTGTGAGGCAACCACGCGGTGGCTGTACACGCCCCACTGCTTGCGCGGCAAAGGCGTACGGTCAACCTGATGCAGATACTTCATCAGCGCATGAGTCGAGAGGCAGGAACAAAGCACCGAGCTGACGTTCTCACTGGCCCAGCCAATCACCTCCGTCAGGGGCTGGTAGAACGCTTCCTGCTCGATACGTGGCTTCACAACGTTGGCCCCGGTAATGATCAGCGCATCAAGCCCCTGCGCATAGATCGAGGCACTATCCTCGTAGTGTTCCGCAATATAGGCCCGGGTGGCAGCACTGCGCGGCAAGCCGTCGACGGTGAAGCAATGCACATAGAACTGTGCAATCTGGTTGGAGCCCCCGACGAGGCGCATGAACTGCTGCTCGGTCAACTGAAACGCCGCATCCGGCATCAGGTTGAGCAGGCCTATGTGCAGCGCACGGATGTCCTGATGCTGCGCATCCTCCCGAGTGATAACCGTAAGCCCCTGGCGACGCAGTTCACCAAACGCAGGGAGTCGTGAATGTTCAACGATCGGCACGGATTAAAAGCACCTGCTGGCAGGGCACTACTTCGGATACAGCAGGGTCACAGCAAGCCTCAACCCCCAGTCGTCGGCACCGCCAGGAGGCGAGTCAGCCCAGTAGCGCGCACCCAACTGGACTTGCAGGATCTGCGGGCCAACTTTGAACATCTGACTGACGCCTGCATTGATGGGAACCGACCACTCTTCGTCTTTCCAGTCATAGGTGGACTCGGTGTTCAGCGAGAAGGTGGTTTTGGTCGGGGTAACGTACGCCAGGAAGGGCTGCAGAAATGTTGCACTGACCTGCTCACGCGAATCCTCACCTGCAAACGACCAGATATGGTTGGCCAGTACTCCATACGTCCAGGGCCCAACCTGCTTGAGTGCCACACCAGTAGGGCCTATACCAAACTTCTCGCCACCGAGTGCCTCGTCGCTGGCCGTGGGCAGCAACCACACCGGCCCCACACCCCAGATCCAGCCATCTGCGCTCGGCGCCTTGGGCGAAAAAAACTGACTGGCCACGATATCGCCGAGACCGGATTCACCTTCACCATTCACCGGAATATCGTCCTGGTCGATCAGCGGAACGATGGTCCGCGTGATGAGATTCCAGTCCTCACTGATCGAGATGGGGATGACTGGCTGGATGTTCAGCCGCTCCACCGAACCATCCTCCGTCGGACCATAGTTCTCGTCATAGTTGTACTGGAGAGGCACGCTGATCAGCGAGGCCACCGGATTTGCCAGCTTCTTTGCCAGGTCCTCATGGCTGGTCTCTGCGACCGCAGCGAGTGGCGCGAGGCATATCAGCGTCAATAATAATCTTGCGTTCATTCGACTATCTCCAGAGACTGCACGGGGCTAGCCTCATTTTTCAGCTTACGCGACTTGCAGCCATCCAGGCTACATCCTATCCTCGCCGGACAATCATGCATATCGATCACCCAGTATTCATGTTGTTCCGCTCCACCCTCAGGGCTGTTGTGCTCGCACTCTGTCTGCCTGCTGTACTGATGGCCGGTGAAATCCCCGAAGGCGCACTCTCGAATGACGAGATTGCAGAAATCGTGCGCCAGCAGGCTGTGGAACTCCGCGAACAGCGGGCGCTGCTGGATACCCAGCGCAAGATCATCGAACAACAGCAGCAGGAGCTTGCAGCACAGCGCGAAGCGCTGCAGGCACTGCGGGCCGGTCCTGCCCATGCATCCACCGCCGTGGCCAATACGCCAACGTTGCAACCCTCACCAGAGCCGGTTGCCGGAACCACGCAGGGTCCCGAGACCACAGCGACTACCACACCGGTCACCGCTGCCAGCAATACGGATGAAAAAGCCCGGGTCGATCAAGTCAACGACGACCCCCTGCTCGGCTACGATCCGGCAGTCTTTCCGGGCGCCATCCAGTTGCCCGATACCCAGGCAAGATTGCGGATCGGTGGCTACGTCAAGGCCAATGCCGTGCAGAGCTTTGAAGCTGTGGGCAGTCAGGACCGTTTCATCGTCGGATCGATCCCGACCGATTCCGATGTACGCGGTGACGCCGAAGCAGCACTGACGGCCAGTCAGTCGCGCCTGAACTTCGAGCTACGCGAAGATTCAGAAGTCGGCCAGATCAGGGCCTTCATAGAAGGCGATTTTGCCGGCGATGGTGACTCGTTCCGCTTGCGGCATGCCTTCGGCCAGTTTGGTTACTGGATGGCGGGTAAAACGTGGAGCACCTTCATGGATACCGAGTCCAGCCCGGAGGAACTGGACTTCGAGGGCATCAATGGGCGCGTCAATTCCCGCCGTACCCAGCTGAGATATTTTCCCTCGCTCGGTCGACAGTGGAATATGACTGTGGCGATGGAAGATCCACAGGTCCTGGTGTTGGGTGGCGACGGACTCAGCCAGATACCTGATCTGGTCATCAGTGCAAGGCGCGGCGTGCAGGGTTTGCTGTTCGATGACCAGGAATGGCACTTCAAGGCGGCAGCATTGGTCCGCAGCATCCGGGCCCGACCCACACCAAACCCGGAAGCCAAGGACTCTGCAACGGGTTGGGGCCTGAGCCTCAGCGGCAGAACCGCATACACCCGCTGGGATACGCGCGACAGCTTTATGCTCCAGCTGAACTACGGCGAGGGGTATTCAAGTTATATCAATGATCTCAGCTCTGTCGGTGTACCGGATGCAGCCTTTGATCCGATAACCGGCAAACTGGTTGCCATTCGCGCCCTCGCCTTTTACACCGCCTTCCAGCACTGGTGGCGCGACACCTGGCGCTCAAACCTGATTATCAGCAGCGTTCACGTAAGTGGTGAGGATTTCACGATCAGCGATGAGGTTGGTGACAACTACGATACGACCTGGCGGGTATCCGGAAACCTGATCTGGTCTCCGGTACCGCGGGTCAATGTGGGCGGTGAACTGCTGTGGGGCCAGCGGGAGAACATGGACGGCAGCAGTGGCAATGCAACGCAAGTCCAGCTCTCGGCAAAGTTCCTGTTCTGACTTCAGGGCAGTAACCACTTTGGCAGCAGCGACGCGGGCAACAGCGATTTCTCCTTGATGCCAGACTCAAGCTGCTTCGCCTCCGCGGCAACGGCAGCGCAAGGGTCTTCGGCGCGCGACACGCGCTCCCATACGTTGACGGCCAGGATGGAGAGCCCGCCAGTGGCGATTGCAGCACCGCCACTCACCAGCGTGCCTTTGGCATCCGGAACAAATGCCGGCTCGGCCAGCGTTCCCGTAACCCTCACATTCGGATTGACGATATTGCCGATACTGATGTCGAGCTGTCGGCGCGGTAGCACCCGCAAACGCATGGCAATTTTTTCATCGCGCAGATCAATGGAACCCTGGCTCAACATGTTGACGTTGTCCGTCTGCAACACGATGGCGGGAACCGTTGCTGCCACACCATTGGTAGCGGTCAGGAAAACCGCCATGCAACTTGCCTTGATGCTGGGTACCGACTCAGCTCCCGGAATGACCGTCGCTGCAAGCTGTTTCCACAAACTCGTGAAATAGCGACCGGTCGAGAAGCCCGGCAACGTCCCCGGACCTGCAAGCAGGCTCAGACGTCCATTCAGTGAAGCTGCGATATCGCGCACTGTTTTGCCCTGCCCGCTCAGCTGCAGCTCAATATCAGCACGCGGCCGTACGGCTCGTGTGGCCGCGCTATCGTCGTACCAGCTCATCGCAACCCCGGTCCCGCTGGCAGCAATATTCAGGCTGCTCTGGCCGGCCCGTTGAGCCAGACTGCCGCTGATTTTCAGGTGGCCATCCGGTGAAGACTTCATTTCCAGCGACTCGATCTTCAGCTCGCCCTGCTGGAGTGCGGCTTTCAGCTTCAGGGCACCTGGTGCATACGACCAGAGCAGCATCCTGTCCGCACTAACCACAACAGAAGCATCGAATTTGTCGAGCCAGTCGAGTGGCAGCGGGGTATCCGGGATCATGCGTGCGGACTTCTTCACCGCAGCAGAATCACCTTTGCCCACAGGTTCATCGGGCCGCAGAAAATATCGCAGGTCCAGACGTTTCGCGCGGAGATCCAGATCCAGTCTTGTACGCCCCCGCACAGTCACCCCCAGGCTCCCGGCAAAATCTGAATCGCCGAAATTCCCGCTGGCATCGCGAATCAGCAACTCGGCCGGAGTACCAGAGACCCGCGCCTTGAGTGCAAAGGACTCTGCCGGAAGCCCGATATCCACGAGACGACCGAGCTCTGCAAGGTTTTCCGCATTGGCCTCAATCCGCAAATCAGTGGCCGAAAAATCAGGTGCCCAGTCCAGCGTTCCCTTGCCGGAAATACTGCCCGTACTTGTAGTGAGGTGCGCATCCTCAAAAGACCACTGTCCGCCTCTGGCCTCACCCCGCACACTCAGGTCAAATTGACTTTTCGCCGCCGCCATATCGCCGAACTTCGGGAAAACCCGCGACAAGTCCGAGCCTTTGGCGCTGATATCGAAACGTCCGCGGGCAGCATCCAGCGGCAAGGAAATCGTGACATCCATCTTTGCCTCGGCACCTGCCACTGCCGCACTGCCCTTGCGCACAGCGATCTGATCATCACGCAGCACCATGCCACCCGCCACACTGAACTGGCCCGAGGGCAATCGATGGTCGGGGAAAAAACCGGCAAATGCTTCCAGCCGCGGACCTTCGACGGAAAACTCCAGGTCAGTGCCGCGCATCGGCTGGTCGCCAATCTGCCCCGCCAGTTTCAGTCGCGCGCCCGCCAGCGTGCCTTTGACATCATCGAGCCTTGACCCACCCTTCACACGACGCAGGCGACCACGAATTTCATAGGGCTCCGCCAATACGCCTTCCACACCGATACGCCCGACCGCCAGACGAAAATCACTGCCACTCAGCACAAAGCGCAGATCTGTATCGGGGCCCAGCGGGTCTTTGCCGATGCGGCCGTCCAGCACCAGCTTGCCTTTCGCGGCACTCAACTCGCTGTTGCGCAGGACCAGGCCTTTTTCCAACCATTCAAGATCACCGGCTGTGGCAAAACTTGCGGCCGGCAATACATCGATCCCGGCCAGCGTACTGACACGTTTCAGATTTTCGCCTGATGCCGTGAAGTGCAGTTGTGTACCGTAGTAGTCGGGATATGCACCGAGCTTTCCGCCGAGCCTGAGCTCAGCCAATGCGGTATTCACTGTGACATCCAGCAGCTCTGCATCAGCGTCACCGTGTTTCAACTGGCCCACAATCCTGAACGGCCCGGCAGGCAGCTGCGGCAATTCCAGCCATTCACGAAATCGGGCGGCGTCCGGACCCTCAAATAAAAAGTCGAGGTCGTTACCAGCCATCGAGTCGAGCTGCTGAATGGTTCCCTTGATGGAGAAATTGCTGTCGGCGACCACCAGGGTGGCCTGATTGATCTGCAAGGCGTCACCTGCACGATGCAAAGACACGTTGAGATCAAACGCCTCGGCAGGCAGACCGGCAATACTGACCAGCCCCCCGGCCAGCCCGAGGTCGGGGCCCGAGACTTCGATCTTGGCAGAAAGCTTCTCCATCTCGGCAGGGTTCGCAAGTTGACCGCTGGCCTTGACGCCAAAGCTGCCTACCTGCCCCTTCAGTTCAGCCTGTATGCCGCGCCCGTCTTCAGCTGGCATGACCTGCCCATCAAGCTGAACCGGACCAGAACCAAGATCCTCAAGGCCCAAACGTGCCTGCAAATACGCTGAATCCGGCGCCTGAAGCTGCACGCGCACAGTAGATTCCAATGGACTTCCCACATCATCGATTTGCGCCTGCGCTGACAGTGTCAGGTCTTCCGCAGTGATATTGAGGGAGATCCGGAAGTCACGGCCCGCCACAAGGTGGTCGAATGGACCGGCCTCTGCCTGGAGTCGGAGTGCGATCTCGTTCAGCTGGCCCTCACCAGTGAGTTCAAGCATGTCCGTGGCACTGCGCTGTTGTCTGACGCTGTCGAGATGCACGATCAGCGGGCGGGACAATCGCGGCCCTTCAATCTGTACGGTGGAGCTGGAAATGACAATGTCGTCGATGACAACCGGCAAGGCTTTGGGCCATTGAAAGCCCTCCTCATCCTGGTCCTGGAACTCGGAGCCATCCAGTAGCAGCTGTGCACCCTCAATCACCAGACGATGTATCACCACCGGCTGTTTGAACAGGGATCTGCTATCGGCCTCGATGCTCAGCTGCGTAACAGTCAGCATATCGGTGTCGCCACTGGCAGCGGCTACCCGCACACCAGCAGCACTGAAACGCAGCGTGCGCCCGAGACGCAGCGAATACTCACCGTCGATCACCACGGTTCGCCCGACCTGCGCACTGAGCCAGGCAGACAGGGGCGCCTTGAGCACACCCCACTCGATGGGCAACAGCCATACAGCAACGATGATTGTGAGCAGTAGTGCGGAACTTGTGCCCAGCAGGATGCGAAAAACCTTCATGGAGCAGGCATGCGATCAACGCATCTCGTCAAGAATGGATCCTTCCGCAATCGGCCGACCCAGTCCGAACTGCAGCTGCCAGCTGTGATTGTCGACGACACCCAGTGAAAGCACGAAGGGTCCGATCGGTGTACGTCCGCCGAGCGAAGCTGAAATCCCGTACAGGGCTCCATCATCGACACCGTCGATGCGGTCGCCCATCCGGCCAGCCTTCAAACGCAGGCCGGCGTAGAGTGCCTGTCCGAACAGGGACTGGATATCCGCCAGCTTCCACAGATAAGTTGAGCCGGCGTACCAGTAACTGCTGCCGCGCAACTCACCCGCCTGCAGACCCGCAAAGGTCCGCAGGCCACCGAGCTGGAACACCTGGGTCGGCGGCAGCTCACCGTCGAGTTCAGCCCCACCGCCGAGGGTAAATGCCAGCGAATCGCCGCGCCAGGGAAATGACTTGGTAATCACACCCTCGACGAGGTCATAACTTTGCTCGCCGCCGAGAAAAGAGCCACCGTGCCGGAATCGGGTGTTCAGGAAAGTGCCGCTGGTCGGGTAGCCGATGGAATCGCGCGTGTCGTATACCGCCCGAACCTGCAAACTCGTGTCGCTTTGCCGATCGATATCGGGAATCACAGGCGCGCCGGTGTCCCGGTCCAGCTGGAACCAACCCTTGTACAGGCCAGCACGCAGCTGCGCTCTCGTGCCCAGATTCACACCGAGATCAAGCAGGCCAAAGGCCTCCTGTTCATTGTAAACAGCGACCCGATCACCATCGTCGTAAATGTCCTGGATTTCACTTTGCAGCTGGATGACCGGCTGAATGAAAAAGCGCTGACGGACATCGATAGGCTGATACAGATCGGTCTGCAGCAAGGATAGCTGGCCAATCTGAATTGCACTGTGCCAGACACCACCGAGCGGGTTGATCCAGGTCTGATCGTAGTCGGCACGCAGTAGCGCCTGCAGGTCGCCATCGAAATTTGCCGCCAATCCGGCATCAAAACGCACAAAGTCAGGGCCCCAGGATTTCTCTACCGGATGGATGCTCAGCGTCTGGCTGCCTTCTGGACCGCTGACACGATACTCAACCTGCTCGAAATCACCGAGCGCGAAAATCCGGCCGGTATCCTCGATTATCTGTGTTGTCGTTACCTCCCTGCCCGGCGCCGCATTTTCCAGCTGCGCCTGCACGTACTGCGGATTTACCCGGTCGAGTCCTTCTATACGCACATCGGCCAATTGGAATGTCTTGTCTGCGGCACGGTTCATCGCTATACGCCATGCCTGATACTCGGACTCGGGCAAGGCATAGCGACGCAGTTCCTCGCTCATTGCCTCGGCAGCAGTGCGGCCCAGTGGCACAGCATCCGGTACACGGCCGAAATCAGCCGAACCGATATCACCCATCGGCACGACGATGCTGACATCAGCACTGGTCAGGGTCGCAATCTGCGCCTTCTGGTTGGCGTTGATCATGACATCCAGCGAACGGCCCGCCAGTGCGACAGCTGAATTGAGACTTCCCGCTACGGGTGGTGGCGATGACAGCGAAACGGCGATCACCACATCGGCACAAAGTTCCCGCCCGACATCGACCGCGAGGTTGCGCATCATGCCGCCGTCTGACAATACCTTGTCGCCAATGAGCACCGGTGAGAAGGCACCGGGCACAGCCATGCTGGCACGCATGGCGATCGACAGGTCCCCCTCACTGAGTACCACCATCTCACCGGCCAGCATGTCGGTTGCCACCGCGCGGAAAGGGATGGGCAGCTGATCGAAATCAGTTGTGAGCCTGGCCTCGGACACGAGACCGCGAATCACGTCCTCGATATCCTGCGTGCGCAGCAGTCCGCCGGGTGCCTGCAACTTGCCGTTCTGGACGCCGATATCGAGACTATTGGTGTAGGTCAGTCCGGCCAGCTTGCGGTTGATCGGCATGCGGTCGCGAAGACCCTCCGTACCAACCGTTTTCGACCAGTTGATGGCCAGCACCGCCTTCTCAATCTTTTCTGGTTCCATACCTGCCGCAAAGGTCGCTCCCACGAGTGCGCCCATGCTGGTGCCCACCACACAATCGACCGGGATGTGCATCTCGTCGAGTACACGCAGCACACCGATATGGGCAGCACCCTTGGCGCCACCGCCACCGAGCACCAACCCAATGCGTGGTCGCTCTCTGGCGACGGCTACCGCAGGCCCGACGGCTTCCGGGTTCGTCACTGCCGCCGACTGGCCGGCCAGCAAGACACCCAGCGTGAACAGCAGGATTGCATCTCTCTGTGGCATGTTGCGTAACTCCGGGGACTGCTCTGGCGCTGACGACGATGCACGATAGCACTTGATGCACCAAGGGCGGCAAGTGGCGCAAACAGGCTAAGGCTGGCGCGCAAACGCAACGATGCGCCGGGCCAGCTCCACCGGCTGATCCTCGATCAGATAGAAAGACGCATCAGGCAGAAGTGCATGCGGTTGCCCCTGCGCACCCGGCAGATATTCGATGAGTTTTTCCGGCCCCATGCTGGTACCGGCGAAGCTGGCACTGAACAGCGTGAGTACCGGCTTCATCCAGCCCGCGAGCGTTTTCCAGGCGCCCGCATTGGCGATGGCCGCCGGGTCATCGGACATGATCGGCAGAATCATCGGGAAACGGCGCGGCCCGGTCTTGTAGCTCTCGTCCGGATATGGCGCATCGTAGGCGGCGATGATTTCCGGCCGCAGTTTATTGACCACGCCTTCGTTGACCATTTCGCCCTGCGGAAAGCGTGGCAACGCGAACTGTCGTTCGCGCCAGCTGATGAACCAGTCGCGCCCCGCCCCCTGCCCGGTCGGCAGCAGGGTGTTGCTCAACACCAGACGGCCGAAAAGCTCGGGATGCTCAGCCGCGATGCGCAGACCGAAGTAACCACCCCAGTCGAACAGGTAGGCAGTGACAGCACCCAGCTGCATGGTGGTGAGGAACTGAAGCAGCCAGTCCACATGCGCCTGGAATGAATAGTCATCGGTACCCGGCAACTTGTCGGAGCGCCCAAAGCCAATGTAGTCCGGCGCCACGACCCGGAAGCCATCGCTCACCAGTTGTGGAATCAGCTTCCTATATATGTATGCCCAGCACCCCTGGCCATGCAGCAGCAGAATCACCGGCGCATCCCGCGGCCCCTCGTCCACGAAATGCATCCGCAGGCTGCCGAAGCGGGCATCCTGCAGCTCCAGGTAGTGCGGGCTGAATGCATATTCGGGCAGCTTTTCGAAACGGTGCTCCGGCGTGCGCAGGATATTCATGGCTGCAGCACCACATCTTTCGGACAATCCGCACATGAGTTCCGTACACTGGTATTCATGCGTATCACTTCCCTTCGCTCATCACTGACCATCGCGATTGCAGTCATCGCCACTCTGCCGCTTGCATCGCCTGCTGTCCACGCCGATCCGGAACGCACGGCGAAATACCGGCAAGCCTTTCTGTCGGCCGCCGCATCGCGGACATCTGACCCGGCCGAATACAAGCTCCAGCGGGGACAACTCGACGCTTACGTACTGGCGCCGTATCTCGACCACCGCTACCTGCAGCGCGCTCTGCGTACACTTGATGCAGACACGGCACGCGACTTTCTGGCTGGCGAAGCGACCACGCAACTCGGCCAGCAGTTTCGCCGTGAGTACCTCAGTGAACTGGCCAGACGCCGTGACTGGACTGCATTTCTCGGCTTCGACAAGGGCGGCACCAATATCGTATTGCGCTGCCATCGGACACAGGCGCTGCTCGCAACTGGCCGTGATGACGATGCCCGTCGCGAACTCCTGCAACTCTGGCCCACCGCCCAGAGCCTGCCGGATGCCTGCGACGACCCGATCGCCACAGCACGCGGTCGCAGCTGGCTGGGCAGTGAACTGATCTGGCAACGCCTGCGGCTGGCTGTCAATGCAAACAACTCCAGCCTTGCCACCTATCTCACCCGACTGCTGCCGGCGAGTGAGCGGGCCAATGCCGAACGGCTGATCCAGGCCCTTGCCAATCCGGAAGCCACTCTCAAAGTCGCAGCACACTGGCCCGATCGTCCCAGCTACCGGGAGGTGACGGCCCTGGCACTGCGGCGTCGCGCCCGTGCAAATATCGACAGCGCACTCGTGCATTGGCCGTCGATCGAGTCGCACTTCAGTTTCACAGCGGACGATCGCACGACGATCGTGCACGACCTCGCGCTGTACGCAGCCGTCGCCTATCGAGCAGATGCCGAGGACTGGTTCGAGCGCGTCCCCACCGCAGCGCGTGACGAAGCGCTGGTGGAGTGGCAGTTGCGTGCTGCGCTGGCGGCACAGGACTGGGCATCGGTGCTGAAGATTGTGGCCGGTTTGCCCGAAGCGCTCGCCGCTGCACCACGGCCACGTTACTGGCATGCACGGGCATTGAGTGAGGTCCAGCGCAAGGCCGAAGCAAAAACGGTTTATGCCGCATTGGCGACTGAAGCCAACTTTCATGGCTTTCTGGCGGCCGATCAACTGTCCCTGCCCTACGCCATCTGCCCCAGCGAAGTGATCGCAGATCCGGCTCGCGATGCGCGCTTGCGTGAAAACGTTGATGTTGCCCGCGCCCTGGAACTGCATGCCGTTGGCTGGCGCATCGAAGCCACCCGGGCCTGGGATCATGCCCGCGAGCAACTGGATGAAGCCGACCGTTTGCAACTGCTGTTGCTGGCCAGCGCACAGGGCTGGCATGACCGGGTGATCTTTGCACTGAGCACCGGTGATGACCTGCGCCAGTATGCGCTGCGCTTCCCGCTGGCTGAACGCAAGATCGTTGAACGGGAAGCCGTACTGAACAAGCTCAACCCGGCATGGACCTATGCCCTGATCCGTGCCGAGAGTGCATGGCAAGCCGATGTGCGTTCGCCGGCCAATGCCTATGGTCTGATGCAGTTGCTGCCGGCAACCGGTCAGCGCATGGCACGTCAGCTTGGCATCGGCTGGCGTGGCACCAGCACCCTGCTGGACCCGCAAACCAATATCCGGCTCGGCACCCGCTACCTCGCGCAACAGGCTGGTGAGTTCCAGGGCAGCCCCTGGCTGGCATCGGCTGCCTACAATGCCGGGCCCGGCGCGGTGCGGCGCTGGCTGAGCGAGCGCAGCGCCCTGCCGGCAGACATCTTCATTGAAACCATTCCGTACCGGGAGACCCGCGAGTACGTCAGCCGGGTACTGGCCTTCACGGTGATCTACGACTGGCGGCTGAATGGTGAAACACAGTCATTGTCCAGCCGATTACCAGATCCCGGACACCCCTATGTTGGCGGGCAAACCAGTCGCGCGGCACGCTCGGTGATCTGTCCGGGCGCAGCTGCGGCGCCTGCAGCCTGAGAGAAACAAAGTCCCAGGGCGACGAGGTCTGCTCAAGACGGAAATCGCACTTCCACACGCAATCCCGGCTCACCGTCGATGTTTGCGGTGAATCGAAGCGTCGCACCATGCACCTCGGCGATTCGCCGACAGATCGCAAGCCCCAGGCCGAGGCCTTCACTGCGGCTATCGAGACGCGTGAAACCGGTATTCATCTGCTCCCGCTGGCTGGCAGGAATTCCAGGTCCGGTGTCGCTGACAACCAGGCTTGGCTGGCCTGGCTCAGCGCCGATGGCCACATGGATGCGTGTACCGGCGGGGCAGTGACGCAAGACGTTAGCCACCAGGTTCTGCAGCAGTACCTGGAGCAAGGTGGCATCACCCTCGACGAGCGTCGGCCGTACATCGCTCGTGAGATGCATTCCGGCACCCTCCAGAGTTGCGGCGATCCGTTCCGACTCCTGCACCCAGATCTCATCCAGAGCGATCCGGCTGAAACTGGCGCGCCAGCGGCCCTGCTCGAGACGAGCAAGAGTCAGTAGCTGCTCCACCAGGCGTGCCAAGCGGTTTACTTCCAGCTTGATGGCAGGCAAGTCCGGCTCGGCTCCCGACAGCTCGATTTTCAAGGTGGTGAGCGGTGTGCGCAATTCATGGGCCACATCGTTGGCGAACTGTCTTTCCCGCTGCAATACCGACTCCACACCGCTCATCAGCCGGTTGATGGTTGCCACGAGGATGCCGATCTCAACGGCCGGGGTCGGCAGGTCCAGGGGTGCCAGGGAGTCCGCATTGCGGGTCTCAAGCTGCCGGACCAGGCGAGACAACGGCCAGAGCAGAAAGCCGATCAATGCCGCCAGGAGCAACAGGTTGATTGCACTGCCCGTCACTGCCGGGGCCGTGATGTGCTCCAGAATCTCACCCTGCACTTCTTCGTAGAGGTCAGTGCGACGGAGCAGTTGCACGACCAGCTCGCCCTCCCGCCGCTGGTGGCCCTGCCACTCGTGACCGTCCCATCGCAGGTGCAGCGACCGGTCATCCCGACCGGCAAGTGGCAGGGAGTGCTGCTGGTTGCTGACCACGCGCCCGGTCCCGAGGTTGTAGACATTGACCCACAAAGTCTCCTCGTCATCCGGCCGGAAGGATTTCTCCAGCAGCACCCTGAGTTCGTCCTCGCTGATTTCTGCCGGCTGGAAATCCAGGAGCCTCGCCAGCATGCGGGCCTGCTGCTTGAGATCGTCGTCCAGTACGTCCTGCAGTTCATCACCAGCAACCCGGTAGGTAGTGACGACACCCGCAACGCCCGCAACCACGGTAGTCAATGCGATGAGGAGCGCGAGATGCGAGAGACGAAACTTCACTGGGCCACCAGCCGATAGCCGAAGCCGCGTAGCGTCTCGATCCGGTCCTTCCCGAGCACTTTCCGGAGGCCGTGGATATGGACTTCAAGCGTGTTTGAGTCGGCGACATCGCCCAGGCCGTAGAGCTGCTGGATCAGCCGCTCCCGGCTGACCGGTTTATCCCCGGCGTGGATCAGCACCGCCAGGATCTGGTACTCCTTCGGCGGCAGCGTGACTGGCTGATCAGCCAGATAGAACTGGCGAGAGTCCGCAGCGAAGCTCAGTGCACCCACACTGAGCCGCGCCTGGGCGTTGCCCGACTTGCGCCGAAGCAGGACGCGTATCCTGGCCAGCAGCTCCTCCGGTTCAAAAGGCTTGACCAGATAATCATCGGCGCCGGTGTCCAGGCCTTTCACCCGATCGTCAAGCTGGTCGCGGGCCGAAATGATGAGAACCGGCATCTGACAGCCTCCGGCCCGGAGGGAATGCAGCCACTGCACGCCATCACCGTCGGGCAGACCGAGATCCAGCAGCATTGCATCATAGTCGGCCGCCGCGAAATGACTCTGCGCCGCGGCAAGCGACCGGACCCAATGCACGCGGTACTGGTTCTGCAGGAGCTTGTGCAGCGCCCGCCCCAGACCGAGATCGTCCTCTACGAGCAACAGATACACGACAGTCCAGCTCTCCTTCGGCAATGACTGTGCGTCAGTATGCTGAAGGTTGCCTTAAGAAGCCCGGTTCAAGCCCTGCTGCTGATGTACCAGGCTCCCTTGGCAAGGAACTCACGCTCCAGCTCGGATGCTGTTACGGGTTTGCTGATGAGGTAGCCCTGCACCTGATCACAGCCCTGCGCCCGGAGGTACTCCAGTTGCCCTTCGGTCTCAACACCTTCGGCAATAACCTGAAGTTCGAGCGCATGAGCCATGGCAATGATCGTGGCGCATATCGCCGCATCATCCCGATCCTGCTCCAGATCAGCCACAAACGTACGGTCAATCTTCACTGCATCAATGGGTAATCGCTTGAGATAGCTGAGCGAAGAATAACCCGTGCCAAAATCATCCATTGCCAGACCGATACCCATGCTCTTGAGCTTTTTGAGCAGCGGTACGGTCTCGCTCATGTCGTGCATGAGGATTGACTCGGTAAGCTCCAGTTGCAGCAGTCGAGGCTTCAGGGAAGCCTCGAAGAGGGCCTGCAGAACCACCTCGTCCACACGACTCTGCAGGAACTGCTGGCTCGATAGATTCACCGCAACACTGATGTCGAGCCCGAATCGGTCCTGCCAGAGACGCGCCTGACGACAGGCGCGCTTGAGCACCCATTCGCCAATCGGGCTGATGAGACCGCACTCCTCCGCCACGGGAATGAACGAACCAGGATCGACCATGCCCCGCTCCGGGTGATTCCAGCGGATCAACGCCTCTACACCGCAGATTTTTCCCGAAGCAATGGAAATCTTGGGCTGATAGTGCAGATCAAACTCGCCACGCTCCAGGGCATGGTGCAGGGCACTCTCCAGCTCCAGGCGCTCCAGTGAGCGCAGGCTCATGGTTCCGGAGTAGAAACGCACGCTATTGCGGCCTGTGTTCTTCGCCTGATACATGGCAACGTCGGCATTTTTCAGCAGGGTATCGATATCTTCACCGTCATCCGGGTAGATCGACACACCAATGCTTGAGGTCACCACAAATTCATGGCCCTGGTGGTGTACCGGACGTGTGAATTCCCTCCTCAACCGCTCTGCGACGGCGACTGCCTCGTCTTCACTTTGCAGATTGTGGAGAATCGCCACAAACTCGTCACCACCCAGACGCGCCAGCTGCGGACTGTCATCGTCCGGACCCGCACGTACCACGCTGTCGTAGCTGCGCACACAGTGCTCGATACGCCTCGCAACTTCCTTGAGTACGAAATCACCAAAATTGTGACCAAGCGTGTCATTGATACGCTTGAAGTTGTCCAGATCCACATACAGGGTGGCAACCTTCAGGTTCTTCTCGGATGCCTCATCAATCGCATGCTGCAGCTTCTGATGAAACAATTGTCGATTCGGCAACCCGGTCAGAGTATCGAAGTATGCCAGCCTGTGAACACGATCCTCGGCACGCTTGCGCTCCGATATGTCACGGATAATCGTCAGCGCGAGATCATTCAGGTATGGGACAAGCTGCAGTTCATAGTGGTGGCGCTCATCCTTTTCATCCAGCCAGAACTCACCCCGACCGAGCTCACCCGTGGCTGCCACTTCCCTGATCAGGGAGTTCCAGCGTTCGGCCTGCTTTGCAGGGAGATAGGCGTGAATGGTCGGCTGATCGCCACGCGGCTCTTTCAGGAGCATGGAACCCCTGCCTGACACGAAGTCGAGGATGGTTCCGTCGCGGCGTGTGACCAGCAGCGTGTCAGGAATTGCCGACAACAGCGCCGTATTCTTCGCCTCACTCGTCCGCAGTTCCTGATAAGTACCACTGGCCCGCAACACATAACGAATCCGGTGAGCCAGCAGCGCCCAGTTGATCGGCTTGGGAATGAAATCGGTTGCACCAACCGCATATGCACGATTGACTGACTCGACATCTTCCAGTCCGGTAACCATCAGGATTGGAATATGCGCCCCGACCGCATCCTCGCGAATACGGATGCAAGCATCGAATCCATTCATGCCTGGCATATCCACATCCATCATGATGGCTGCCGGCTTGTAGCGGATGAACTGCTGCAGAGCCTGCCAGCCATCCGTTGCCTCCTCAACTGCATATCCCGCCTGCTCAAGGGCAGCACGAACCAGCATTCGCAGTGTTGGATCGTCATCAACAACGAGAATCAGATCCTGATGTATCGGAGGTAATGACTTCATGCGCTCCGCCTCTGTCTGACCTTCCGCAACTCCTGTACTGCCTCTGCATGTGCTCTTTTCAACACCGACACCAGTTCCGGCAAGGCAGCCAGATCACGATTCCTTGCCGCAGACTCGAGACTTCTGCACAGCTCAAAAAGCTGCTCAGCACCTACATTTCCACTACTGGACTTCAATGCATGGGCGACACGCCTGAGCTCTTCCGTATTGCCACTCTCAAGCGCACCACCTACTGCGGAAACAAGTTCAGCAGAGCTTGTCTCATAGGTATCCAGCAATCGTGCGAGCAGAGCCTCGCCATTGGCTGGATCGAGGGCCACTATCGATTCCAGAGCGCGCAACTGGATTACATTATTCTCGACGGGAAGCTTTGCAGTATTTTCCGGATCCGGCGCCAGGTGCACGTCAGTCGCAGGCTGCATGGGCGCCACCTGTACCCACTGGACCAGACGCTCACGCAATTTCTCCATGCTGAACGGCTTGGTCAGGTAGTCATCCATGCCGACTTCGAGACACCGTCGCCGGTCTTCTGCCAGGGCATGGGCTGTCAGGGCAAGGATCGGAACATGCGTACTACTGCTTCCTGCCTGCGCTTCCCATGCGCGGATGGCACGGGTTGCGGCATAGCCGTCCATCACCGGCATCTCGCAGTCCATCAGGACAACATCAAACTTCCCGTGCTGGATCTTCCTGACTGCTTCCTGGCCATTCACGGCAATCTCAACGTGGCAACGAAGTACCTGCAACATATTGAGCGCCACTTCCCGGTTGACCGGGTTGTCTTCGACCAGCAGGACACGACCGCCGGCAATCCTTACCGTCATCGTATCGTGCGCAGGGTCCTGGTCAGCCTCGACATCACCGGCATCGGCTGCCGGATTCAGCGCCATCAGCAAGCAGTCCATCAGTCTCGACTGACGCACCGGCTTGGATGTATAGGTGGTGATACCAGCCTTGCGAATGGTGCGCCCCGCATCTTCCACAGCAGCTGAACTCAGCATGATCAGCGGCATGGACTTCAGCTTCTCGTTCTCACGGATACGGCGCGCAAGATCCAACCCACTGACCTCTGGCATATGCCAGTCCAGAATGACCATGTCGTAGTGATGCTGTGGATTCATGAGCCGGATCAGCGCTGCTTGCGCGCAATCGGCCTGCTCGACGGACAGGCCCCAGGCTTCCAGCTGCAACTGGAGAATCTCGCGGTTGGTGGCGTTGTCATCCACCACCAGCACATTCAGCGGCAATCTGCGCGTCAGAGCCGCCAGGGCATCACCGGCATTCCGGTCTTCTGCCAGCAACATGGGCACGGTAAACGCGAATGTTGAACCACAACCCGGAGCGCTCTGGACAGCTATCTCACCACCCATCAGTTCAACCAGCTGCCGACAGATGGCGAGGCCGAGACCCGTACCACCGTACTTGCGCGTGGTGGAATCGTCCTCCTGCGAGAACAATTCAAAGATCAGCGCCTGATTCTCCGGGCGTATACCGATACCGGAATCAACCACCTCAAAACGGAATACCGTACGGGCACCGATCGTTGACTCCGCACGCACACGCACCATGACTTCACCTGCTTCGGTGAACTTGATCGCGTTACCTGTCAGGTTTGTCAGTATCTGGCGCAAACGAGTTGAATCACCCGACACTCTGGCGGGCAGGGAAGGATCAAGATCACAGAGCAGTTCGATGCCCTTGCTCTGCGCATGAACTGCCAGCAATTCGACGGTACTCTCAACCATCACACGCAGATCAAACTCTGCGTTCTCAAGTTCGAGCCTGCCAGCCTCGATCTTCGAAAAATCCAGGATATCGTTTATCAGGTTGAGCAGGCTTTCTGCCGAATTCTGGATGGTTTCGGCAAAATGCCTCTGCCGGCCACCAAGCCCGGAAGCAAGCAGTATCTCTGTCATGCCAAGCACACCATTCATCGGCGTGCGAATCTCGTGACTCATTCTCGCCAGAAACTGGCTCTTCGCACGACTCGCCGCTTCAGCAGACTCCCTCGCCTCTACTGACTCACGGATGGTCGATTTCAGTTTCTGATTCGCAATGGCCAGACTGCGCGCCTGCTCGTCAATCTTCTGGTGCTGATCGACGAGCCGGTTGTCACGCTCGCTGATCTGGGCAAGCATGTTGTTGAAGCCGTCGATCAGGCTGCCAACCTCATCCTTGCCCGCCGGCAGGGCTCGCAGCGAATAGTCACCATCACGTGTTACACGACGCATCAACTCTGCAAGCGCAAGAATTGGCGCAGATATGATCCGTTGCAGTCGCATTGACAGCATGACAATGAGAACCGCGGTCAGCACGACGATGACGGTTGCCATCCATGCAAACCTGGCCAGCATGTCGACCAGCGGCTGCAGTGAGCCTCGCAGGTAGACATAGCCGATGGTCTCACCATCAAAGGCGATGGGCTTGACGACCTCGAGAGACTCCAGCCCGTTCCAGCGTAGCGGATTCTTCTCCCCGGCAATGGCCGCCTGCAACAACTCCGGCACCAGTGTGTCTTGCAACCCACGCTGCTGATTATCCACCGGATATGCCGCCAGCCTGTGCCCGGTCACATCGGTGACACGGCCATCGATGATGCTGGGATCCGCCTTCAGCGAACTGATGACCTGATTGGCAAGGTCGCCATCATCAAAGGTGATGGCGGCCGCACTGTTGCTGCCAATCACGTCAGCAATGGTGCGCAGGTATTCAACACGATCCTCCCGATACGCCAATCCTTCGGTAACCGCCTGCATGACTGAGGAAAGGGCCAGCGCCGTCACTGAGGTCACGAGCATGACGGCGATCAGCTTTGCCGCAATTGGCAGGTCTGCAAACCGCTTCATTGCCTACCCCTCGCCCTTGACGATGGTTGCCAGCTGCAGAAGCTGTGCGCTGATGCCGATGCCGGCACGTGCACTCGCTGTCACATTGACGATAAAGGCAATCCGGTTCTGCTCAACACGCAGACCGATAATCCCTCCTTGCTCGACAAACCCGTCTGCATTGCCAACAGTCAGCACCGGTGTACCGACAACAGCTTGCAATGCCGCACCCATCCACTGCCCCTCTCCGGCGCTCATGAACAGGACATGGCAGCCTGATCTGGCTGCATTCGACGCAGCTACCAGGCGCACCTCGATAACATGCCCCTGGGTAGCCCTCCCATCCATGCTTCTCATGGCTGACAACAACGGATCTCTTTCACCGATGCAGATGACCAGACGGTCAGCTGATTGCCCCAGGGCCGATTCCGGCCAGGTAATGAACTTGGTTATCTTGTAGACGACTGCAGCCATGACGGCATCTGCCTCTGCAGATGGAGCGGCAGATGCTGTCCGCGGCATCTGGCATGCAATCACCATGGCAATTGCCATGATGATTGGCGCCATCCGCCTGCAGAAATGCAACTTCATGCTGCTCATGAGAACTGTCGGCTACCCCTAGAAGTGCCAGCGCAGCTCAAGGTACGCCTCGCGTTCGACTTCTACGGACTCTGTTTCATTGAATTCCTGCAGGAACTCGACATGTCCGGACTCCAGAAGATTTCTGCCCACCAGTGCAAGCTCAAGCGCCGGAACGGGCTTCCAGCTGAAACGCGTATCCAGCGTTACATAGCTGTCAATATTCTGTGCCGGCAGTTGATCTACATAGCGGATCCAGAAATCCATCTCCGTGGCAGCAGTCGGACTGAATGCCGTCCGCAGTGAGAACTGGTGATCCGGATAATCCTGGCTTACCGCACTGGAGGTCTCGCTCGGCAGGTCCTCGGAGTTCAGATAGGTATAGGAGGCCTGTAATGACCAGGCCGAACTGAATCGGTGAGAAACGCTCAGCTCCAGACCATGGGTATCAATATCGCCACCATTTTCCATCTGCACCGGCAGACTGACGTACTGGGCAGAGAGAAAACACATCGGGTTGACAGAGATTGGAACGCTGCCGGGCTGGCAAACAGGTGCGCGGTCAACGATGATTCGAAGGTCTTTGTACTGGTTGTAAAAAACCGCCAGATCGATGTACGTAGCCTCACTGAACTGCTGGCGGTAACCAAGCTCATACGCGATGACCTCCTCGGTATCCATGTCCGGATCACCGACAATCGTCAGCACGAAAGGCACAGGAAAGGTATTACCAGGTGCCCCGGGCGGCAGAACGGCACCGTTAATCGTCGCTGACTGCTCGATCCGGCTGGGCACCCGAACGGCACGTGCCACGGATCCCCACAGCGTCTGGGCCTCGCTGACATTCCAGCTGAGCCTGATATTGGGCTCCCACTCAAGACTGTTATTGCTGAAGCTGTTCTTCTCGACCTTCACACCAACCGTCATGAACAATTCATCGCCGACCAGGCGGATTTCGTCCTGGGCAAAAGCGCTCAGCAAACGCTGCGTACGGGAAGCAGGATCCAGGCTGATGACAAAGTCACCGGTGGTTTCGTCTTCACTAAGACGGTAGCCCATACCCCAAATGACATTGTGCCGATCCGTCGCCTGGAAATTATGTTGCACATCGACATCAAAGGTATCGCGCTTCTCATTTGGCGCACTACCTTCCCGGTCGGTTCGATCGAAAAACATCTTGAACTGCAAACCGGAGGTCTCGGACAAGACCCGCGTCCAACCCGCGAGAAGGAAGCCCCCATCCACATCACGATTAATGTCATTGACCTGGTTGTACGGCGACACGGGACTGGTTGTCAGCGTGCGTTCACCAAGATCAGCGGTAAACATCTCTGCATTCAGGAACCACTGATCCGCTTCCCCGATCTTCCCGTCGGCACGCAGCCCCCCGCGCAGCATGTCCCAGTCGTCATAACCGGCATCGGCAAAAGCATCACGATCGAAGTACTTGATGTAGGTTCGATAGTCGGTATTGCCAACCGTACCCGCATAGGAAGCCTGACCCTCGGTACGAAGATTTCCACTGACAACACTCGCGGCACCACCCGGATCAGCACCCGCTTTCTTCGTGATGATGTTGATGACGCCATTGACGGCATTGGCACCCCACATGGTTGCGCCGGGACCGCGAATGACTTCAATGCGCTCTATTGCAGACAGATCGGTGTCCTGAAGCCCCCAGTACACACCCGAGTAAAACGGCGTGTAGAGCGTGCGTCCATCCATCAGGACCAGGAGTTTGTTGGCGTACACGCCATTCGAGCCACGGGCTGTGACAGCCCAGGTACTGGAATCGAGCTGGGCAACCTGAAGCCCCGGAACCATGCGCAGAATATCCGGAATTGTGCGTGCCCCGGAACGCGCTATGTCATGCTCGGACACCACAAATACGGCGGCCGGTGTCCGGGAAAGCGGTGTCGGCCGCCTGGAGAATGTCGTGATCTCAACCTGCATCAACTCCTCGAGGCTGAGGTCCATCAACTCATCCGGGCCGGCATCAACTGTTGCGGATACCGCGATGCCAGCCCATGCCAGCCCGAGGCCAATCAGCCACGCGAAGCGGCCGGCTGGTATGCGGCTGTAACCCCCGATCTTGCCCATGGAAAGCCATCCTCTATAGCAATACGCAGCGAGGCAGCCGCTCGACGAGCTACCCCACGAGATCTGTTGTGTATTACGTCAAAAGATGCGGGCTGAGGCTGTGACACAGCACTCGATTGTGGAAGCTGCGGGTCTGGATGGGGGTCAACTCCCGATGACACCCCCTCACCTGATAACGGCGGCGGACAATATGAGTGAAGTCAGTCTCTTGCAGGACCCGCGAGGCTTGATTAGTATAACGTCCGTTATAACCCTCTCGGGAGCCTGTCATGACTGCTCTCAAACTCACCCAGATCGGAAATTCCGTCGGCGTGATCCTGCCGAAGGAAGTGCTGGCAAAACTGAAGGTGGAAAAGGGCGATATGGTCTATGTGACCGAGTCACCCACGGGCATTACGCTCAGCCCATACAGCACTGATTTCGAGTCGCAGATGACGTCTGCCCGGCGCATCATGAAGAAGCGCCGCAGTGCACTGCGTGAACTGGCCAAGTGAGCAAGCGGGCGTGGATCTGGCTCGATGCCAGAGTGCTGCGCGCCGTTCATGACGAACAGCTCGCCGAGCACGGTGGAGCGGCCGGGACGCGGGATGATGGCCTGTTCGAATCAGCCCTGGCACGTCCCATGAACCTGGCCACTTACGGGAATCCCGACGCTGCCACCATTGCAGCCGCCTATGGCTATGGACTCGCGCGCAACCACCCATTTATCGACGGCAACAAGCGCACGGCCTTTGTCGCAGTGGAGCTGTTCCTGGAACTCAACGGCTATGAGCTTGTCGTGAGTGACGCTGAATGCGCGCTCACCATACTCGACGTCGCCAGCGGCGACATTGAGGAGCCTGTCTTTGCAGACTGGCTCCGGACTCACGTGAAGCGACGTTAGTTAAAGCCCTGCTGAACATGCGCCATGACCACATAAAGAAAACCCGCGCAGCGTTGACGCTGCGCGGGCTTCAAAGCGACGGTTTGAGTTCCGTCGCGTGGGGGTTCGCTATTTGCCCGAAGCGGTGGCCGGCGGATTCTCGATAATGGCCACGACCCTGCGGTTCTGCTGTCGGCCGCTTTGAGTGCTGTTATCTGCAATCGGCTGACCTTGCCCCATTCCGATGGAAGAAAGTCGTGCGGAACTGATGCCCTGCTGCACCAGATAGGCTCTTACGGAATCCGCCCGGCGTTGTGACAAGCCCTGGTTGAAATCCGCACTGCCGACGCTGTCCGTATGACCTTCAATCCGGACTTTCCGGTCCGGGTATTTGTTCAGAAATTCGACCAGCTTGTTGAGATTGCTGGTGGAACCAACTTTCAGATCGGATTTACCGGTGGCGAACAGAACATCGCCAAGCGTCAGCACCAGACCACGGTCCGTGGCCTCTGCCTTCAGCGCCGCGATCTGCCTCTGCAGTTCCTCAGCCTCGTTCCGCGCTGCCGTCACATCGGAACGTGCCGCATCGGCCTCGCGGGTGCGGGCAGCCAGGCGCGCACGATCTCGCTCCTCGCCAAGCTTCCCACGCTGATCTTCGGCGTAGCGAGTTGAGGCTTTCGCCGTGGCGATCTCGACCTTGCGGTCAGCGATGTAGACCCGGTATGCGCCCAGTGCCGCATCCTTCTTTACAACTGGTTCCTCTGCGGCCCGGACCGCGACTTCGGCATCCTTGAGCGCGGCCGGTGCCCGATCAGCCAGGGCCGGATCGGTCTGCAGACTACTCAGCTTGGTGCGCACTTCGGCTGCGCCCTCTGGAACAACCGGCGTACCCGCACAGCCCGCGAGCAGGAGAGAGGCGACTGCAATCGTGCCAAGTGCCGTGATCGGCGAAAAATGTTTCCAATATGCTGTGTTCATCGCTGATCTCCTGCGCGCTGCATTTCCATCTTCAAGACTTCCGCGCTACGTTTCATGTCCTCATTGACAGCTACTGCCTTGGCAGCTTCAGTCCTGGCAGAAGCGAGTTCGGCATCCGCGCGAGATTCATTGGCGAGCTGCTCAGCTGCGATCATGCTTTCGCTTCGCACGGCCTTGTCGGCCATGGCGAGTTTCTGACGCGCATTCCCGAGATCTACTGCCGCGTAGCGCCCCGCGTCTGCCTTTTCGGCGGTGGTAATCGCCATCCTGGCGGCATTGAGCGACTGGGTCGGGGCCAGCGGCGTCGACGAGCAGGCACCAACGAGCAGGATCGTGCCCGTCAGTACGACGCTGGTCAGGCCGAAGCCGGGGCCGAAGTAAGTTTGCGATGATTCACGCATTGGGCTCTCCTGAGCTTGATTGAAGCGATATTCAAGTGGAGCATGCTGGGTAGTCGAGGGGCCGTCTGTACGGTAGCGCGCAGACAGCCTCCGAGATAAGCTTTCCTGACTTAAGACTTTCTGAGGAGCACCATGCCGAATCGTGCCGATCCACGAGAGAATCATTTGCTCTCGGCACTGCCGCCGTCAGACTTCGCACGTCTGCAGCCTCACCTGGAACTGGTGCCGATGCCGCTCGGCTATGTCCTGTACGAGTCCGGTCTCCAACTGCAGCATGTCTACTTTCCTGCCAACTGCATCGTGTCCCTCCTGTACGTCATGGAGGACGGCCATTCGGCCGAGATCGCCGTCGTCGGCAACGAGGGTATCGTGGGCGTGGCACTCTTCATGGGCGGCGAGACGACTCCGAGCCGGGGTATCGTCCAGAGCGCCGGCGACGCTTATCGGTTGCCAGGCAGGTTTCTGAAAGACGAATTCCTCCGGGCCGGTCCACTGCAACACCTGTTATTGCGTTATACCCAGGCGCTACTGACGCAGATGGCGCAAACCGCAGCCTGCAATCGCCATCATTCCGTGGACCAGCAGCTCTGTCGCTGGCTGCTGCTCAGCCTGGACCGGCTGTCAACGAATGAGTTGGTGATGACGCAGGACCTGATTGCCAACATGCTCGGGGTGCGCCGCGAAGGCGTGACGGAGTCAGCCGGAAAACTGCAGAGCCTTGGCTTGATCAAATACAGTCGGGGCCGCATCAAGATTCTGGATCGTGCGGGCCTGGAACAGCAGGCTTGCGAGTGCTATCGAGTGGTCAAGCAAGAGTTTGATCGATTGCTGCCCGACGAGATGGCACGCTGACGCGGTGTCGTTGAGCCTGATGCGCTCGGCCAGTCTGGCGGAGCATCGACGGCGTGACGACCTCTGCCCATCCACAATCCCCGGCCCATTTGCGCACGGCATGGCATAAGGCCTGCCGGGACATTGGCAATCCTGAAGCCGTGGGAAAGCAATAGCGGCTGGTCCCCTGCTCCGAGTCAGTCGTGGCGGCGCAGCCGCGCAATGCCTTGAATACTGCCAGGCATCGAGCATCGAGCACGACACTGCGTGGCGGCCCGTTACGTTGAAGTACGTTAATGACGAGCAACTTCTCGTCAATCTGCGTCCAGCACAACAGCCGAACATCAGACACGCCCAGACCTGTAGCGTAGAGCGTCCAGACGATCGCGCGGTCCCGCTGCGCCCTGTAAGCCGACCCCGAAGATGCATCGCGATCAGAGGCTGGCTGCAACATCTTGCTAAGCAGCTCATCGGGCACCTGGCGCGGCCCGTGCCGAGCCACCCGTGGTGCACGAACAGCGGCGGCCGGATTGGCCGCCAGCGCACCGTGCTTGACCAGGAATGCATAGAATCGTCTCCAGCTGGACAACTGGCGAGCCATTGTCGACGCCTGTGCCCCCTGCTCGAGGTGCTCACTGAGGTAGCGCGCAAGGTTTGCACTGCTTAGTCTCAGCAAGCTTGTCTGCTCCTTCACCGCCCAGCGCGACAACAGCGCAATATCACAGGTGTACGCCTCGAGCGTGCTGGCCCGTACCCGATGCTCTGCGCGCATCCGGCGCACGAAACGCGCTACCCACTGCGAACTGACACCAGGCTCGCCACTGGTGGCGGTCCTGGCAGACAGATTCTCAGTGACGTGCTCCAGCATTACATCGGCCATGTTGTTCATAAAGACAGGCTGACTCGCCTGCGGCATGTACTCGTCGCCCGTCGCAGGGAGGCTTGGTAGCGGACAACATCGCAGCAAGCCGATGGGCTGTCTGTTCGCTAACGAACATTCGCCGGGAGTAACGCGTGCTACCCTTTTTTTGCAATAGTCGTGCGCTGTACGCGCGCGCTGATGCTCTTCATTCTCCGGTCCCTCCTTGAGGTCACTCTCGTGAAACCAGCCAGGCTGCTGCGATCACTCGCGCGCCGGTTCGGCAGACCGGGACGGGCACGCTTGTCACCCTGGGACGACGAGCGCGTCCTGCGTGACGAGCTCTTCAGTATCGAGCGTCTCGAACAGCATGCGGTCAGCCTCGCTGTCGCACAGAAAGACCATCGCCAACACCGATCCACCGCCCGCCGCTGAGCGTGCGCCTCAGTGAAAACGAGGTGGTGTTGCTGAGCGCCTACCGCAGCATCGCGCGAGCAGTCGACCATGACCAGCCGATGACGCCGGCAGCAGAATGGCTGCTCGACAACTATCACCTCGTCGAAGCGCAGATTCGCGAAATCCGGGAGGATTTGCCGCCCGGCTTCTATCGCCAGCTGCCAAAGCTCGCGAGCGGACATTTGCCGGCTACCCGCGCGTGCTCGGTATCGCCTGGGCATTCGTTGCCCACACCGACAGCCACTTCGAGCCCGACACGCTGATCCGCTTCGTGCGTGCGTACCAGAAGGTGCAGCCGCTGAGCATTGGCGAGTTGTGGGCCATCGCGATCACATTGCGCATCGTGCTCGTCGAGAATCTGCGGCGCGCCACCCATCGCATCCTGAGCGCTCGCGCTGCACGCCAGGACGCGGATGACATGGCGGACCGCTTGCTGGGAGTCAATGGCGAGCCAGCCGACCCGGGTGCCCTGCTTGACCGCTACGGCGATCACCCGACTCTGAACAGGTCCTTCGTCGTCCAGCTCGTGCAGCGGTTGCGCGATCAGGATCCAATCGTCACCCCATCACTGGTGTGGCTGGAGGAGCGGCTCGCCGTGCAGGGCAAGACCGTGGATACAGCAGTGCGCGATGAGCACCAGCGACAGGGGGCTTCGAACGTCACGGTGCGCAACATCATCACCAGCATGCGCCTGATCTCCGACCTGGAATGGTCAGATTTCTTCGAAAGTGTCAGCCTGGTTGACGAGGTGCTGCGCGCTGGCAGTGACTTCGCGCAGATGGACTTTGCCACACGCAATCTGTATCGCAGCAGCATCGAGGAACTCGCCAGGGGCTCGCAGCACACGCGAGCTCGAGATCGCGCACGCGGCGCTGGCTGCTGCCGCTGCGGCTCGGCCCGCCAGCGCGATCCCGGCTACCATCTGATCGCCGCGGGGCGTCGCGCGTTTGAAGATCAGCAGTCGGCTATCGGGCCCCACCGGGCTCCGGCCTGGCCGCTGGATGATGCGGCACGGTGCCGGCCCCTACCTCGGCGCGATCTTTCTGATTGCGGCACTCGCTGGTCGCCCTGCCGCTGCTTTCCGCCGGCAGCCAGGAGCTCGGTGGCTGGACTCTTGCGCTGCTCGGGTTTCTGGCTCTGCTACCAGCACTCGACGCCGGAGTGGCCTTGGTCAATGGCGCCGTCACTCGTGGGTTTGGCGCCGCGATTCTGCCTGGCCTGGCGCTACGCCAAGGCGTTCCACCACCACTGCGGACCCTGGTAGCGGTACCCCTACTGCTGACGACTCCTTGAAGCAATCGAAGAGGAGATCGAGCGACTTGAGATCCACTATCTGGCGTCACCTGAAGGTGAGCTGCACTTCGCCCTGCTGTCGGACTGGACTGATGCGCCAACGGAGCACGCCGACGGGGATCAGGCGCTTGTCGACGCTGCAGTTCGCGGCATCGCGCGACTGAATCAGAAGTACGGTCCGCCGCCACCGGCCTGCGCTTCATGCTCCTTCACCGCCGGCGGGTCTGGAGCGTCACGCAACAGAAATGGATGGGCTGGGAGCGCAAACGCGGCAAGCTCCACGAATTGAACCGACTGCTTGCGCGGCGCAACCGACACGACCTTCCTTGGCGTCAGCGGGCACGCCGCTGTCGTTCCGGCTGGCGTGCGCTACGTGATTACGCTCGATGCCGACACCCGCCTGCCTCGCGACACCGTTCGTCGTCTGATCGGCAAACTGGCGCACCCGCTCAATCAACCCCGATTCGATGCCGGCAGCCGGACGCGTGGTGGAAGGCCATGCCGTGCTCCAACCGCGGGTCACACCAGCCTTGCCGATGGACCGCGAAGGATCGCTCTTTCAGCGCATCGTCTCGTGCGCACCCGGTCTCGACCCCTATGCCGCTGCCATATCCGATGTGTACCAGGATCTCTTCGGCGAAGGCTCCTATGCGGGCAAGGGAATTTACGACATTGACGCGTTCGAGTCGGCGCTGGCAGGTCGAGCGGCTGAGGGCACTCTGCTCAGCCACGATCTTTTCGAGGGCCTCTTTGCCCGCGCCGGGCTCGTGTCAGACATCGAGGTCGTCGAGGATTTTCCGGCGCGTTACGACGTGGCTGCCGCCCGACAGCATCGCTGGGCGCGCGGCGACTGGCAATTGCTGCCGTGGCTTCTGGGCCGGCGCCACGCCGCCGCATCGCGATCGGCAGGCCAGCGCCCTTCCGCTGATCAGCCTCTGGAAGATGCTGGACAATCTGCGCCGCACCCTCTCGGCGCCGGCGAGTCTCGTTGCCTTGCTGGTGGGCTGGACCCTGCCGCTGCGCCCCGCCTTTCTGGACCGCCTTCATCCTGGCGACGATAGCCTTGCCGATACTGTTGCCGGCCGTCGCAGCGATCGTGCCCCGGCGTGCTGGCATCACTCCGCGCAGCCACCTGCGTGCGCTCGGCATGGATCTCCGGCTGGCCGCAGGACAGTTCCTGTTCCAGATCACCTTTCTCCCGCATCAGGCCTGGCTGATGGCCGATGCCATCAGCCGGACCCTGTACCGACTGTTCGTAAGTCACCGTAACCTTCTCGAGTGGGTCACCGCGGCACAGGCATCACTCAGCGCCAGGCTCAATCTTGCCGCTGTCTATCTCCGGATGAGTGGTGGTACTGCCGTTACCTCGTCGCCCTGCTGGTCGTCTACCTCTCCGGCAGCACGGCAGGGTGGATTGCGGTTGCCGTTCGCCCTGCTGTGGCTCACCGCGCCCGCCCTTGCCCCGTGGATCAGTCGATCCCCGCCGGTCCCGCGACATCTCATCATCCGCCGAGGCAGACGCGCGGTACCTGCGCCTGGTCGCACGGCGTACGTGGCGCTTCTTCGAACGTTTCGTCACGGCAGAAGATCACATGCTCCCGCCTGACAACTTTCAGGAGGACCCTGTCCCGGTGCTGGCCCATCGCACCTCACCCACGAACATGGGTCTCTATCTATTGTCCACCGTCAGCGCCCGGGATTTTGGCTGGATCGGGACCGTCGAGGCTCTCGAGCGGCTGGAAGCCACTCTCGAAACCATGAGTGAGCTTCAACAGAATCGCGGCCACTTCTACAACTGGTACGACACCCGCGATCTTCGCCCCCTGGAACCACGCTACGTGTCCTCCGTCGATAGCGGCAACCTGGCCGCACACCTGATTGCCGTGGCCAATGCCGCTCGGGAATGGCTCGATATGGCCATGACGCCCGACAGCTCGGCGATGGGCGTTCAGGACGCACTGTCGCTCGCGCGAGAGGCATTGCACGCACTGCCTGAGCATTTGCGTAGTCAGTCCAGGCTGTGCCAGCAGCTCGACGTACAGCTTGATGCCTTGCTACCAGGTTGAGTCGCGTCGGCTCTCTCCGGCGGTGACAGCTCAAGCCGACTTCAAGACATCGTGACTCACGCAGCCACGCTCGTGGACCTGGCCCGGGCGCTCGCCAGTGACGCCCGCGACGACGTGTACGTTGATCTGCTCTTCTGGACGGATGCCATCCGGCGCTCGCATTGAAAGCTGGCATCGCGACGCGAGCCAGACACCGGACACGCTCGCCGTCCTGAGGAATCGTTTGCTCTCGGTGTCGACGGTCACCAGAGCGATGGCCCTCGCAATGGACTTCGAATTTCTGATTGATCCGCAACGCAGGCTGCTGTCCATCGGCTATCGTGCCGCCGACGGCACGCTCGACCCGAGTTGCTACGATCTGCTCGCCTCCGAAGCCCGCCTGGCGAGCTTCTTCGCGATCGCCAAAGGTGACGCTGCCAGCCGCCACTGGTTTCACCTTGGCAGGCCGGTCACACCCGTCGGCAACGGCGCTGCCCTCATCTCCTGGTCGGGATCGATGTTCGAGTATTTGATGCCCTCACTCGTTATGCGGGCACCTGCCGGGAGCCTGCTTGAGTGCACCAGTCGCCTTATCGTGCAGCGCCAGATCAGCTATGGCGGTGAACTGGGCCTGCCGTGGGGCATCTCGGAGTCGGCCTACAACGCGCGCGACCTGGAATTCACTTATCAGTACTCGAATTTTGGTGTGCCGGGCCTGGGTCTCAAGCGCGGCCTGAAGTCCGACGCAGTGATCGCTCCGTACGCTACCGCGCTCGCGGCAATGGTTGACCCGAAGTCCGCCGACGCGCAATTTTGCACGCCTCGCCGCCCTTGACGCGCGCGGCCGCTACGGTTTCTACGAAGCTCTCGACTACACGCGCAGTCGTCTGCCAGATGGCACCCGGTTCGCACTCGTGCGTGCGTTCATGGCCCATCACCAGGGCATGACCGTCGTATCACTCGCCAACGTGCTGCTGCACGGGATCATGCGTACTCGATTCCACGCAGAGCCGCAGGATCCAGGCCACCGAGCTTCTACTGCAGGAGCGAACTCCGCGGGACGTCTCCATCGCACACCCGCGGGCCGAGGAGGTTCGAACAGTAGCGCGGATCGATGAGATCCCGTCCCGGGATATCCGGCGATTGCGCACCGCACACGATGTCACACCGCAGGTTCATCTGCTCTCGAATGGTCGTTACGCGGTGATGGTTACCGGAGCCGGCTCCGGATACAGCCGCTGGAATGATCTTGGCATCACGCGCTGGCGCGAGGACCTGACGCGCGACGATTCGGGCAGCTATATCTTTCTCCGCGACGTCGAAAGCGGCCAGGTGTGGTCGGCCGCTTACCAGCCCTGCGGCGTGGAGCCGGACAGCTACGAAGTGTCTTTCACCGAAGATCGAGCCGAATTTGTCCGCACTGACGGGCATATCACAACGACCCTCGAGATCGTCGTCTCGCCGGAGGACGACGCGGAGGTGCGCCACCTCTCGATTACGAATAACAGCCGTCGCACTCACGATATAGACGTCACTTCCTATTCCGAACTCGTGCTCGCGCCACCTGCGGCGGACCTTGCACACCAGGCCTTCTCGAAGCTCTTCGTGCAGACGGAGTACCTGGCCAGGCAAGGCGTCATTCTGGCGACGCGCCGCAAGCGCGCGCCGGGGGAACCGGACATCTGGGCGGCACATCAGGCGGTCGTCGAGGGCGAGGTCGTGGGCACGCCGGAGATAGAAACCGACCGGGCACGATTCCTGGGCCGCCGCCATGAGGTCCGCACGCCTCTCTCCGTGATGGATGGGCGGCACCTTTCGAACACAGTTGGCACCGTGCTCGACCCGGTCTTCGCGCTACGCTATCGGGTACGCATCGCAGCCGGCAGCACGGCACGGCTTGCCTTCTGGACGGCCGTCGCACCGTCGCGCACTGCGGTGCTGGACATCCTCGACAAGCACCACGACTCCAACGCCTTCGTGCGCGCCAGCACTCTGGCCTGGACACAGGCCCAGGTGCAGCTACGCCATCTGGGCATCTCGGCGGTCGATGCCAGCTTGTTCCAGCGCCTGGCAGGGCATGTGCTATTCGCCGACGCGTCGCTTCGCTCGTCATCCGACGCCATCCGCCGCGGCAGCGGTGGGCCCGCGGGCCTCTGGAGCCAGGGCATATCCGGCGACCTGCCGATCGTGCTGCTCCGAATCGGCAATGTGGATGACATTGCCATTGCGCACCAGTTGCTGCAGGCCCACGAGTACTGGCGGATGAAGCAGCTTGCCGTCGACCTCGTGATCCTGAACGAACGCGCCGCCTCCTATGTTCAGGATCTGCAGGTCGCCCTGGAGACACTGATGCGCACGAGCCAGGCCTGCGGGCCGTCAGCGCAGGGATCGCGCCCGCGGTTGCGTCTTCATACTTCGCAACGACCTGATCCCGGCAGGCACGCAGGCGCTGCTGTCCTCCGTCGCTCGTGTGGTGCTGGTAGGCCAGCGGGGCAGTCTGGCGGATCAGCTCGATCGTGCGCGAACACCTCCCTTGACGCCGCTACGTAACACGCTACGCACGGCACCACTCACCGGTAGTACCGTGGTGGTGCCTGCACAGCAAGCCCTGGAATTCTTCAACGGTCTCGGGGGATTCGCGGCGAACGGCCGTGAGTACATCACACTGCTTGGACCAGGGCAGTCCACGCCTGCACCATGGATCAATGTCGTTGCCAATCCGGCTTTTGGATTCCAGGTTTCAGCTGAGGGCAGCGGGTTCACCTGGTCGGTGAACAGCCGGGAAAATCAGCTCACGCCCTGGTCGAACGACCCGGTCACTGATCGTCCGGGCGAGGCTATCTATATCCGGGATGAAGATACCGGCGAGGTCTGGGGTCCCACAGCTGCGCCGGGTCACGATCCGGGCGCATTCTATTCAGCTTGTCACGGGCAGGGGTACAGCCGTTTCACTCACGAATCGCACGGTGTGGCTGTCGAGTTGCTGATGTACGTGCCACTCGATGATCCCATCAAGATCTCGCGACTGAAGATCCACAATACCTCCGGACGAGCCCGCCGGCTCTCCGTCACGGCTTACGTCGAGTGGGTGCTGGGCTCATCGCGGGCTGCCAGTGGCCCATTCATCATCACCGGCATGGATCCGGTCACGAACGCCATGTTCGCACGCAACCCCTGGAACAGCACTTTCGGTGCACGCGTCGCATTTGTGGATCTGGCCGGACGACAGACAGACTGGACCGGGGACCGGCGGGACTTCATTGGACGCCACGGCACACTGGCGGAACCGGCCGCACTCCAGCGTACCGAGCCCCTTTCCCAACGGGTGGGCGCCGGGCTCGATCCGTGTGGTGCACTCCAGACCGCCGTCAGCCTCGACGCGGACGAGACCCTGGAGATTGTCTTCACTCTGGGTGAGGCCGCTGATACGGCGACGGCGCAGGCGCTGGTAGAGCGCTATCGCTCGGCAGATCTGGATGCGGTTTATCGTAGCGTGCTCAAGCACTGGGACCAGGTCCTTGGCACCGTCCAGGTGCGAACGCCAGACCGGTCCATGGACATCATCCTCAACCGCTGGATGCTTTACCAAACCCTGGTCTGCCGCATGTGGGCGCGATCAGCGTTCTACCAGGCAAGTGGCGCCTACGGCTTTCGCGACCAGCTTCAGGATGGAATGGCACTGGCCGTTTCAAGTCCCGCGCTGACTCGCGAGCATCTGCTGCGGGCAGCCGGGCGGCAGTTCACTGCAGGAGACGTTCAGCACTGGTGGCTGCCGATCACCGGCCAGGGCGTGCGCACGCGCATCTCCGATGATCGTGTCTGGCTGGCTCATGCCGTCGCCCACTATGTGGAGACGACCGGTGACACCACCGTGCTCGATGAACAGCTGCCGTTCATCGAAGGCCCGTCGCTGCACCCGGGCGAGCATGACGCGTACTTCAGCCCGTCTGTTTCTGATGAGCATGGATCGCTATTCGAGCACTGCGTCCGGGCGCTCGACCAGAGTCTCACCGTCGGAGAACACGGCCTGCCACTGATAGGCACCGGCGACTGGAATGACGGGATGAACCGCGTCGGCGAACTGGGCCGGGGTGAAAGCGTCTGGCTGGGCTGGTTTCTGCACACGACGCTCGAAGCCTTCGTGCCGCTGGCCAAGTCGCGTGGCGACGAAGTGCGGAGCACGCGGTGGCTCAGCCACGCGAAGACACTCCAGCGCGCGCTCGAACGGGAGGGCTGGGATGGCAACTGGTATCGCCGCGGTTATTTCGATGACGGCACACCGCTGGGATCGGCGACGAGCGAGGAGTGCCGGATCGACTCGATCGCCCAGTCGTGGAGCGTAATATCGAGCGCGGCGGAACCGGCGCGCGCAACACGCGCCATGGCAGCAGTGGACGAGCAGCTCATCCGTCGGGACGACGGGCTGGCCGTGCTGTTCACACCGCCGTTCGACCGCACGCCACTCGATCCCGGCTATATCAAGGGCTACCCGCCCGGGATACGGGAGAACGGCGGGCAATATACTCATGCAGCGACCTGGTCAGTGATCGCATTCACCATGCTCGGACAGGCGGAGAAGGCCGTGGAGCTGTTTTCAATGCTCAACCCGGTCAATCACACAACTTCCCGCACCGCCGTCGATCGCTACAAGGTGGAACCCTACGTGGTAGCAGCGGATATTTACTCAGTAGCGCCGCATGTCGGACGCGGTGGCTGGACCTGGTACACCGGCTCAGCGGCCTGGATGTACCGGGCAGGCCTTGAGGGAATCCTGGGATTTCATGTACAGGGCAACAGCCTGCGACTGGCACCTTGTATTCCCGCCCACTGGTTTGGCTTCGAGATCACTTTCATGTTCCACGCCACGCGCTACGAAATCATCGTGGAGAACCCGGAGTGCGTCAGCGGTGGCGTGGGCTACGTGGAACTTGATGGGCGACCACTGCCCGCAGGATCGACCACCGTACCGCTGGCGGATGATGGCGGTCTGCACCACGTTCGGCTCATCCTCGGGAATCGACAGTCACCGATCTGACGGCGGTATTTTCATGACTGTTTCTCATCGGGTTCACGGATACGGGTGAGCGACTCTTCGCCGTCATCTTTCGAGGCGGCGCAGAGCAGCTCCGGATGCGGGTCTGTCGGTACCAAAGCGCGGGGAAACGACCGCCTGCCTGGGGCTACCGAATACCGGCTCTCATCGGTATTCGCATTGATCACGTTGCGTCTGTTCATGGCTAGCTCCGGTTGCTGCTGCCCGCATACGGGTCGGGCGCCAGATGGGCGGGGAAACTTTAATGGTGCCCAGGCGCGCGGTCAGTTCGCTGCCGTACAGAAGGTTGAGGGGCCGGCGCCCAGACTCGCAATGCAGGCTGTGTACGACATCACCAGTCGGGCCGCTGTTTTTCGCTGCCGAATGATCCCATTATGAACCAGTCAACCCCACTGCTGGCGCTGCTCGGCCTGCTCTGCCTGACCGGCTGCAGCACGCTCCCGACCATCGTGCCGGATCTGGGCCCAGCCACCGGCCCTGCGGTTCAGCTGGAAGGTACGCGCGGGCCGCTATCCGCCGCAAAAAGCAAAGCGGTCCTCGACGGGCTCGAGAAGCAGAGCAAGGACACGGACATCTTCGACCGTCACCTGGCGCTCGAGGAGGCCATCGCTGGCTCCCCACTGACCACGGGTAACCAGGTGATCCTGCTCCAGGACGGCCCGGCCACCTACACGGCGATGCTCGCGGCGATCAAGGCGGCCCGCGACAACATCAATATGGAGACTTACATACTGGATGACGACGAGGTCGGCCAGCGCTTTGCGCAAGCGCTGATCGACAAGCAGCAGCAGGGCGTCCAGGTGAACCTCATCCGGGACAGCGCAGGGACCTTCGGCACTCCGGCCGTCTTCTTCGAGAAGATGATCGACAGTGGCATCAATGTGCTCGAGTTCAACCCCGTCAATCCCCTGATGGCGCGCAAGGTCTGGGAGCTGAATCAGCGCGACCACCGCAAGCTTCTGATTGTCGATGGACGCACGGCATTCCTCGGCGGCATTAACATCAGCAGCGTCTACTCCGGTGGCTCGTTCAGCAGAGGATCGCGCGGCGCCCGGTCGAAGGACGATCCGGAGTGGCGTGATACCGACCTGCAAATCACTGGCCCGGTGGTCGCGGACTTCCAGAAGCTGTTCATAGCAACATGGGAAGGCCAGAAGGGCGATACGCTGGCGCCCCGTGACTACTTTCCGCCACTGGAGGTCGCCGGGAAGCAGGTGGTGCGCGCCATTGGCAGCTCCCCGGACGACCCCTACAGTCTGATCTACGCCACGCTCCTCTCGGCGATTGGCAGCGCGGAGACCAGCGTCTATCTGACCAATGCCTATTTCGCCCCAGATCCGCAGCTCCTCGCGGCTCTTAAAGCAGCCGCGCAGCGCGGTGTCGACGTGACGCTGATCCTCCCGAGCAAGACTGACTCCTGGCTGATATTCCACCTTGGACGCGGCTACTACGACGAGCTGCTGGACTCGGGCGTGAAGATCTACGAGCGGCACAGCGTGATCCTGCATTCCAAGACCGCCCTGATCGACGGCGTGTGGGCGACGGTTGGATCAACCAACCTCGACTGGCGCAGCTTCCTGCACAACCAGGAATTGAACGCGGTGGTGCTGGGGCCGACCTTTGGCAGTCAGGTACAGACGATGTTCACCAAGGACCTGGCAGCATCCGACGAAATCACCCTTGCGCAGTGGCGGCAGCGCCCGCTCGACCGGCGCATCAAGGAATCGTTTGCCCGGATCTGGAAGTACTGGTTGTAGGCCCGTTGACGGGCTGGGCACGCCCCTGATCAGCTGACAGAAGCCTCCTCGACAGCACTGACATCCTGCCGGTAGCGCACATCGGACAGCAGGCGATCCACCTCTTCCTTGACCACACCGTAGCACTCGCAGGACCGGGCCTCCAGACTCGATCGATCCAGTACGGCAATGTGGCCACGGCGGTAGCGAATAGCCCCGGCGCGCTGCAGATTCCCCGCGGCCTCCGTAATGCCTTCCCGGCGCACCCCGAGCATGTTGGCAATCAGTTCCTGGGTCATGACCAGATCAAGGCCGGACACCCGATCGAGCGTCAACAGCAGGTAGCGGCATAGCCGTTGTTCGACAGAGTGATGCCGGTTGCAGGCGGCCGTCTGGGCAACCTGGGTCATCAGTGCCTGGGTGTAGCGCAACAACAAGCGCTGCATGAGGCCGGCGCGATTGAATTCCTGCAGCAGAAAGTGGCGCTCCAGCCGATAGGCATGGCCCGCAGTCTGCACGACCGCTGAGCTTGGCGTGGTGTCCCCACCCATGAACAGCGAGATACCGACAACGCCTTCCCGGCCCACGCCGGCGGTTTCGGCCGCTGCGCCAGACTCCATGACGTAATGGAGGGAGACGATGGCGGTGGTGGGAAAATAGGCGTGCTGAAGTTGTCCGCCGGGTTCGTACAGCACTGTACCGAGCCGCATCGGAACCAGCTCCAGGCGCTTGGCCAATGGTTCGAATTCCACGGCAGGCAACGCTGCCAGTAGGTAATTTTGACTGGGGTCAGGGGCTGCTGTCACGGGGGCAATCACAGGGTTGCGCTCTGGTTCCTGGCGGTCACTTCGACACCGATGCCGCGGTAGCCGATGAAGCGGCAGGCCTGATTGAACATTGGCTCTCCGCTGACGCGAAACTGCTGCTGCGAGCCGTCCGCATTGGTCCGGCTGAAGGCGAAATCCAGGAAAGGCTGTCGGGCCGCAATCCTGGCCTGCAATACTTCCCGCTCAGTCTCGTTCCAGCCGGCTTCCGGGCCACCATCCGCGTCACCTGCCAGCCCGTCAACCCGGATGCCGAGCATTTCCAGGACCGGACCGGACACCTTGCTGAAGGTCCCGTTCTCGTCCTGCTCCCAGTACCAGTCCGAGGCTAATTCCGTCAGGCTGCGATAGCGGGCTTCGCTTTCGCGCAGCTCGGCGGTGCGCTCCTGGACTTTTTCTTCCAGAACGTGGGTGTAGCTTTCGAGCTTCTTGTACAGCAGGCGTACTTCCAGCATGTTGTGGATGCGGGTCTTGACCTCCACCAGGTCGAAGGGCTTGCTGATGAAGTCCTTGGCGCCGGCCTGCAACGCGCGCAGTTTGTGACCGGGCTGGGCGGTGAGCACGATCACCGGCAGGTAGCTGTCCGCGGCGTTCGTCTTAAGGCCCGCCATCACCTGGAACCCGTCCATGACGGGCATCTGCAGGTCGAGCAGGATCAGGTCGTAGGAATGCTTGCGATGCAGCCCGCAAACTTCCTGAGGGTTCATGGTTGAGGTCACAGACTGGTAGCCGGCGTCACCCAGAAGCTGCTGCAAAAGGCTGATGTTGGGTTCCTGATCATCAACGATCAGGATGCTGGCGTTCAGAATTTCGGACTCGATGAGCTTCATGTGATCTCCTCTTCGGCGGCACGGCCTGATCCCGTTTGCGACACGCTCAGGGCCGTATCCAGCGCTTCCATGAACAGATTGACCTTGATCGGCTTGGTGAGATAGCACTCAAAGCCGGCTTCCATGGCCTTGGCGATGTCGCGGGGCACCGCGTTGGCGCTGATCGCGATGACGGGAATTTGCGCCGTCACGGGGTCGGCACGCAGGATTCGCATGGCTTCCAGCCCGCTGATACCGGGCAGGTTGATGTCCATCAGGATAAGATCCGGTTGATAGACACGGGCAAACTCGACACCGAGACTGCCCTCCGCCACCGAGAGCATGCGCAACTCGGGGCGACGTGCGATCAGTTGTTCGACCAGATCCAGATTTGCGGGATTGTCCTCCACATACAGCACGGTTCGCAGTGGCGCATCCTCCGGCCCCCGGACTCGCGGTATCTCCAAATGTTCGGCTTGTGACGCGGCCGGCAGCGGCGGGCTCGTCAAGCCCAATTCGAACCAGAACATGCTGCCCACCCCGACGGCACTCTCTACGCCAATCGTGCCACCCATCAGTTCAACCAGCCGCTTGGTCACCATCAGCCCGATGCCCGTACCCTCCTCGCTGGTCTCTCTGCCCAGTCGATTGAAGGGCTGGAACAGCTGGCCCACCTGTTCAGCATCCAGACCCTCACCGGTGTCCCGCACACAGACGCGAATCGAATTCGGGGCAATCAGGGAGTAATCCACGACCACAGAACCTTCCGGCCGGTTGTACTTGATGGCATTGAACAGCAAGTTGATCAGCACCTGCTTCACGCGGGTCCTGTCGGCGCTGACATAGCAGGGAGCTGCGAAGCGCGGAAAGCTCATGCTGATGCCGCGCTTCTGTGCCTGCGTCTCGATCATGGCGCGACACTCGAGCATGACTTCGACCAGCGAGACGGGCTCGTGGGATAGCGTGGCAGTGCCAGACTCAATCAGCGCGAGATCGAGAATCTCGTTGATCAGCTCCAGCAGATACCACCCGGCCTTGAGAATCTGGTCGATATTGCGCTTCTCGGCGGGTGTAGGCGGTGGCGAAGCCGACTCCATGAGCTGGGTAAACCCAAGGATGGCATTCAGCGGCGTGCGCAGCTCATGGCTCATGCTCGAGAGAAAATCGGACTTCGCCAGATTGGCCTTTTCCGCCATATCCCTGGCGCTTTCAAGTTCGCTGTTCTTGTCGTGCAAGGCCTTCTGGACTGCATATTCCTCCGTGACATCGCGGAACACGAGTACGGCGCCAACCACCTGAGCATCGCGGTTACGAATCGGCGCACAACTGTCGGAGATCGCACACTCCCTGCCATCCTGGGCAATCACGATGGTGTGATTGGCCAGGCCCTGGATCGTGCCGTGGGCCAGGGTTGCCATGACGGGTACCACGACCGACTGCCGCGTTTCCTGGCCAATGATGTGGAACACCTCATCGATCGGCCGGCCAGCGGCTTGCACGTGGGTCCAGCCGGTCAGGTGTTCAGCGACAGGATTCATCAGGGTCACGCGCGCCTGTGAATCGGTGGCGATCACGGCATCGCCGATGGAGTTAAGCGTGACCGAGAGCAATTCCTCGCTGTCCCGCAGAGTGCCATTAGCCTGCAGCAGTAGGCGATTGGTCTGCTCCTGATCCAGGAGCAGCTGCTGGCGCTCTGCTTCGATCTGCTTGCGCGCGGTGTTGTCGGTGCCGATCAGCAGGTAGCCGATGATGGCTTCCCCGGCATCGCGCAGGGCCGTGATCGACACGACCGCGGGAAAGCGGCTACCGTCCTTGCGAATGTACGTCAGCTCGTAGATGTCCTCGATACCACGCGAGGCCTTGAACACCAGGGCTTCAAAACCGGGCGCAATCGGGGTGCCGAACTCAACGCTCAGGACCCGGGCACGGGCAATCACTTCCTGGGGATCAGAAATGTCCGCCGGGGTGATCTTGTTCAGAACCTCCGCAGCCAAGTAACCCAGCATGCGTTCAGCGCCAACGTTGAAGATCTGGATAACGCCCTTCGCGTCGGTGGCGATACTGGAGAAATTGGCGCTGTTGAAAATCGCCCTCTGCAAGGCGTCCGCTATAAGTACCACGTCCTGATCCCGAGCTTTAAGCGTTGGGGGGGGGGGCGCTGCACGCGCCGCGCCCAACGCATTATCGACAAGTCCGTCATTCAAGTGGTGAGACCTTTAGACTGGACACTCTTGACGCCCCGCACGTTAGCAGCAAACTCGATAGCGAGAGCGCGCTCGGCACCGCTGTCTACCTTGCCGCTCAGCGTGACGACACCGTCCTTCGTGCTCACATCAATATCCGAGCCGTCCACATTGCTTGAATACATGAAGGTGGACTTCACCTTCGTTGTGATCCAGCCATCAGCGATATCGTGGCCCGCTTCCTTCACCATACTCTTCGTCTTGTCGGCAACGGTCACCGGCGCACCCTTGACCGTCAGCTGATTGTCTACGGACCTGACACCGGGGGTGTTCAAGGCCAGCCGGCCGGCGAGCGCCTTCCCATCGGCGCTGTCGGCAGTGCCGCGCAGCGTGACCTTGCCCAGGTTGGTATCGACGTTCGTGTCCGAGCCATCCACGTGCTTACTCCACATCAGCTTCGACTTGACCTCAGCGGTGATGCCCGCATCATCAATCACATCGCCATACCTGCGAGTGGCAGGCCGCTTCGGTGGTACGTAGTCGGCGCGCACGACGATCTTGTTGTCCACAGTCTTGACGCCATCGACACCCAGTGCGATCTGCTTTGCCAGATCCTTGTTGACGTCTTCCTCCACGGTGCCGCTCAGGGTGGCCTTGCCATCTTGCACCACCACCTTGAGGTCGTTGGCACGCAGGTACGGACTCAGGGCATAGGTGGTCCAGATCTGGGTTTCCTGCCGGGCGTTAGTGATCGCCTGGGAGGTCGTGTCTGCAGTGGCGGGGCCAGCACTCGCGAGCAAAGCCAATGCGACGCCGGATGCAAGCGTCAGCTTGCGGGTTCTCGTGTAGATGTTCATGGTCTCTCCAATGTGAGTGAGTGGTCGATCAGACGCGGGAATCGTCTTTGGTGAACCAGGATTCCGTGGCTTTGCACTCCCAGGCAGCAAGCTGTTTTTCCGCTTCATCCTTCGCCACGCCATAGCGCTCCTGGATCTTGCCGGCGAGCTGGTCGCGGCGGCCGGCGATAACGTCGAGATCGTCATCGCTCAGCTTGCCCCAGTTCTCCTTGACCTTGCCGGTCACTTGCTTCCAGTTGCCTTCAATACGGTCCCAGTTCATGTGCGTTTTTCCTTGGATGGTGCAGATGCAGGAACGATAGATGCGCGAGCAGATTCAGTCGGTGCGGTAGCGTACCCAGTCCATCCGTCGTGGCCGGGCTACTCCCCGAGCAACTCGCCAACGGGCTTCAGATCCTCAACCTGGTCGCAGACTGCCTTCACCATCATGATGACGGGCACACCGAGCAGGAGGCCCCACACGCCCCATAGCCACCCCCAGAACAGCACGCCGACGAACACCGCAACCGGGTTCATGCGGCTGGCCCGACTGGTCAGCCAGGGCGTGAGCAGGTAGCCCTCCAGGCTGGTGATCAGCAGCGCGACACCCCCGACGAGGACCGCCATCCCAAGGGCACCGAACTGTAGAAGAGCAACCAGCGCCGCACCGGCGGTTATGACCACCGGACCGAGGTAGGGAATGGTGTTCAAGACACCGGCAGCGATACCCCAGATCGCGGCGTGCGCCACGCCGATCCAGAGAAACGCGAGCCAGGTCACGACGCCGACCAGCAGGCTGGTTACCAGCTGGACCAGCAGGTACCGCTGGATCTGGCCTGTGACTTCATCCAGAACCTGGAGAGTGATTGCTTTCCTGCTGAGGGTCGGTCCCGCGATCTTGACCAGCTTGCGACGGAACGTGTCCCCCGATATCAGTAGAAAGTAGACCAGGAAGAGCACCACTGTGGCCTGGCCGGTCAGGGCAACTGCCCTGAGCGTTCCGGTCCGCAGAAAGTCCTGGACGTTCAGCCGGGGCCGCTCGACCTGCACCCGCGTCACGCCTCTTGGCGCTGCAACTGGCTGACCGCCGCTCTCGTTCGCCGCCTGCTCGATCTGGTTGGCGGCCTGCTGCATACGGTCAATGGCTCCAGCGGAGCCCAGCCACTCCCGGCGCAATGTGCGGCGAAAGTTCTGTGCGGCATCAGGCACTGTCTCGAGCAGGGCAGCCGCTTCGTCACCCAGTGAATAGGCCAGACCACCGATGCCGCCCAGGATGCCGAGCAGCAACACAGCGGCCCCGAGGGCGCGGGGAATCCGCCAATGCTGCAGGCGGTTCACGACCGGGGACAGCGCGTAGCTGATCAGCAGCCCGAGCATGATCGGGATGCACACTTCACGCGCCCAGCGCAGCATCCAGATGGAGGCAAACACGGCGAGCAGGGCAAGCGACCAGCTCCTGACGCCACTGGCCGTTGCGGCACCATTATTCACACGGTCGGCGGACCCGGTGTCTATACCTTCTTGCGTCCGATGAGCAAGAGACCACCACCAAGAGCGATGGCTGCGGCCCCGGCCCAGACAGGAATATTGACAGTTTCCTTATCCTTGACCGACAGCTCGAGGGGCCCGATTTTTGTTTCGTGCGTCTCCTTCGTATAGCTGAAGCTGCCATACGTCAGCCCCAGCACGCCAGCGATGAGCAAGGCAAGTCCTGCTATTTTTAATATGTCCATCTATAAAATCCTTCGGCCCCGGATCACGCGCAGGATCACGACGACAATCGCGATGACCAGCAAGATGTGAATGAAGCCACCCATGGTGTACGAGGTCACGAGACCCAGCGCCCACAGGATGATCAGAATTATGGCAATAGTTTCGAGCATGGTTATCTCCCTCAGGCTTAGCAGTGACATTCCATCGGTTCACGAGCAGCGGCGAGCGCGATCACGCCCACCACTGCCCCAATCCGGTTAAGCTCTCTTGAAGATATCAATGACGCCAGTCACTTCAAGGATAAACAGGACGACGAACACGATGCCAATGACGGCCAGCAGGCCGTCACCACCGGCAGGCAGACTGTCCATCTTCTCTGCCACACTAACGAGCTCCTGATCGCTGAGCGAAGCCACGCGGGCGGCTGCGTCGGCGGGGTTCACACCAAAGCTCTCAAGCTGCGCACGGACATCTGCGCGCGACAGCGACGCCTGTATCGAGGCGATCTGGCCAGCGCGATCCGTGGCGGACAGGTATTCCTGTGTACCGATGACACTTGCCGATGCCGTGGTGACCTGCAGGCCCATCGACAGGAAACAGCTGACGGTGATAGCAACTATCGTGCGACGTAACCTCATAAAATTCTCTCCTCTATCCGTGGACCAGATCGTTGCGATCCGGTAACAAGGCCAGATTACGCTCCTGACACAGCCGCTTCTGTACGCCAGCGTACGCATCGGCCAGAACGGCTCCCTCCCGTCCCACGTACGCTGCCGCACAGACGGCCAGGTGAAAGCTGCGGACAATCAACTTTTCCGACAAGTCAATGCACATAGAGGCCACTTCGTTATGAACAAACAACTCCTGATCGGCGGTATCGCAGGCGCCATAGCAGTAACCGCCATCGGCGCGGTAGCCAGCTACCGGATGCTGGACGATGCGAACTATGCCGAAGTGCTTAGTGTGAAAGGCGTGACGAGAACAGTGAGCATCCCCCGCGAAAGCTGCCGCGATGAACTCGTCACCGTGACGCAAACAACGAAGGATCCCAACCAGGTTGCGGGAACCGTGGTGGGAGCTGTGATCGGTGGCGTTCTTGGCAGCCAGGTCGGCGGCGGCAAGGGCAAGAAGCTGGCCACCGTGGGCGGTGCCGTGGGTGGAGGCTATGCCGGCAACAAGGTCCAGGAAGGTATGCAGGAACGGAACACGCACCAGGAGACCCAGCGGAAATGCCAGACCGTCCAGGACAGCCACCAGGAAGATGCAGGTTACGACGTGACCTACCGGCTTGAGGGCCGGGAGGAAACCGTCCACATGGACTACGACCCGGGCAAGCGCATAGCAGTTGAGAACGGCGTGCTGGTGCTCAACAAGTAGATGGTGGTGATTTGGGCAGAGTTGAACTACCGACCTGTCTTCATCGGAGTACCGGACGCTCGGCAGCTGGCGACGGGCCAGGCACGCCGAGACTCCGAGTGACGAACGCATCCACGGCCGTAAAAAGCTTCAGGCGCTCCGGGCCACGCATGACTGAATGATCGGCGTCTTCCAGTTCGACATACTCGTACGCCTTCCCTGCCCGGTCCAGGGCTTTGACCATATCGGTAGTCTGCTGGATGGGCACGGCCCGATCGTTGGTCCCGTGCGCCAGTAGCGACCGGCGCCTGAATGCGCTCGGCGCCATTCACTGGCGAGTTTTCCTCCAGTGACTTCCGGTCCTTCCAGCCATCGCCAATGTGCCTGGTATAGATGCGGCTGTTGAGGTAGTTGCGGTTGGAGTTGAGGAGGTCGCGCAAATCACTGACGACCGGCGATGCTGACGACGCAGGAATACAGAGCGGGCTCCTTTACGGCGCCCATCAGCGCTGCGTAACCCCCGTACGACCAGCCGACGATGCAGATACGTTTCGGGTCGGCGATACCCTCTGCAGCCAGCCAGCGCGTGCCGTCGGTGACGTCGTCCTGCATCGCCTGGCCCCACTGCCGGTGGCCAGCTCGCCTGGAACTCATTGCCGTAGCCGGATGAGCCCCGGTAGTTCATCTGCAGCACCGCGTAGCCCCGGCTGGTAAACATCTGGACCAGCGTGTCGAACGAGGAAAAATCGCGGGCACCAGGGCCACCGTGCGGCATTACGATGGCCGGCAACGGGCGCTCCGGGCGAGCGGTTGTGACACCAGCTGGCAGGCTCAGGTATGCGGGTATTTCCAGGCCGTCTCGCGCCGGGTAGCTGGTGGCTCGCATAGCGGCCAGCGGGAGATTGTTCAACTTCGGATAGGCGTAGGCAAAATACTGAAGGCCTTTGGTCTCCCGGTCGTACAGGTAATAGCGGCCGGGCAGATCGGGGGACTCGGCGTAAAAGATCACCTTGCGATAGTCCGTGCTCCAGCTGTTGACGTACAGGTGCTTCGCCCCGATCCGCAACCGTACATCCTCGAAAAGAACGGCGACCTGGGGGTCGAGCCAGTGCACCCTGCTTTCCGCGACGGTATATCCAATACCGACGATGCGGCGTCGAGATGGATCGAATATGAGGTGGTCTATATCCACCTCGGGGTTGAGGTAGACCTTCTCCACGAATGTCCGGGTACTAAAGCGGTAACGGTACAAGCCTGTCGTACTGCCTTCATGATTGGAGCGTACCCATGCGACGTCCGGATCATCCCGGTCGAAAAGTACGGGAGAAAAATGTGCGCCTTCATCCAGCGGGTGCTCCCAGAGTACCTCCCAATCCTTTCCATCCGGCGTGCGATACAGGTACCGCTCGAGCATCTCCTGGTCGTCAAGGGCATACGCAAGACGCGGGCGTCCTTGCTGGTCCGCCGTCCAGTCAACGACGTCGCTCATGCCACTCTTTACCAGCGCACGTCGGGCTGTGAAGACGTTCACACGGTAAATACGCGGCCGGCTACTATCTTGGGCGTTGAACTGCATCAGGATGTGCTTCGGGTCGTCGGGCAGGAAATCAACGATCCGATCCGCGATCTGCACCACGTCCTCGCCTAGCCCGCTCTTGCTTACCCGGCGCGGCGGCACCAGGAACTTGATATCGGAGCCGTCGGGATTGATGCCAAACAGACGGGTTTCGACGGTGGCCGTGCCGTAGCGCCGGTTGGCGAACGACAGACTGACCAACAATCTGTCGTCGGATTTCCAGTGCAGCCAGTTGACTTCCATTTCCTTTGGGCTTGCAACAACCGGCTTCGACTTCCCGATGTTGTCGAGGTCATAGATGACCAGCATGTATTGCCCGTTGATGAAGGTCTTGGTAGCGATGTACCGGCCGCTCGGAGAAATTTCGGCACCAGCGACATCGGGAAGAGCGGCGAACAGGCTGGCGTCGGGGGCAGCCGTGGCACCCTGAAGGTGCAGGCAGAGCGCCAGGCTGGCGAGTGCGGCTGCACGTGTCCGAGTCATGCATCTTCCCCCGAAGTACCAGGCGCGGATGGGGGATGAATATACCAGTCTCGATTGAATAGATGGTGGTGATGCGAGGTTCTCCCTCCCCAGGCGCTGGTGCGTACAGCCTTCGCAGAACCCAGGCGTCCCGACCAACGTGCCGGGACGCCTGGGTGTCAGGGATCAGTCGACTAGCCGGACTGACTCAACTTCGAACTCAGCCTTGCGCCAGTCACGGTCGACCTCGACCAGCAGTTCGACCTTCACATCAGGCGTTGTTTCAACGCCGCGCCAGTCGTCGCTATCGATCTCCACGGTAACCGCGCCCGAGTCATCACGGAATTCGTACTTCTCGTCACCCAGGGATCGGACGATGTAGCCCTGGAGCTTGACCAGGCTATCGTTGGGCAACTCAAGGGCGGTCGCGACCGACACCAGTTGGGCAGTATCGGGGCCGGTAAAGCCGCCGGCGTCGACGGCCTTGTCGCTGGCGACGGTGGGACCGGCGGCCAGGGCCAGTAAGGCGATGGAAAGCAGCGTTTTCATACAGTAACTCCGTTCAGTGGTGTGGGTGAGTACGGAGCCAGTCTGGCCTGGCTAGCTTAAAGCAGCCTTAAGGGTGTTCGCACAGCACCCTTAGCTGACTTCCCACATCACGGGCACATTGGCAGCACCGGCTCGTTCCAGCAAAGCGATAAGAGGCACAGCCTGTGTGGCCAAGGCGATTTCCGGTTCTCGATCTTCTTTGTCATCATCCTCTCTAAGCGTATTTTCCGGCACTGGGTGTTGTGCTGCTTGCGCTTGCAGTTGTTGCCGCAAATGCTTCACTGCCGTAGGAATATCCTCAGCGCTGATTGCCCCCGGGATGACACCGCTCGAGCCCAGCATCTTGATTAGTCGGACAGCGACGTCGCCGAACATGATGATGGATTCTGTTTTTGTGGAACTAAAGCGGACAATCATATTGTTTTCTCCTGTTCGCAATGAACACAGCAAGCGACAAGGGTCTTCATCGTTCGAACAACGAATTCAAGATCGCCGGCACTGCTGATGTTCCGTGTCAGGCTCGCCGTGGTCTCGCTCATCACTCCTCCGTGAATGTCGACTCGGGCGTGGGTGGCGCCGCCTTACTACGCTTTTTATCGAGCAACCGTCCAAGGGTGCTCTCGATCACTGCGAGCAATTTTTCCGCAGCGCCGTCGACAGCCTGGCGCGCAGTCGCTGCCTCGTGAGTGGCCACGACAGGCTTGCGGCCTTCGAGACGCGCTTCCATCACGCAGCGCTTGTCGTTCGGGCCACCCTTGTGGCTATTCTCGTCAGCCAGGTGAACCTCAACACGAGTAATGTGGTCGCTATATCTGCCCAGGGCACCCTCTACGACGCCCCTGACGTGAGCAGCAAGTGACTCGTCACCCACTATGTTGCGGTCGGTATTGACTTGGATCTGCATGGCGTTTTCCTTTTGTATCGGTGGTGATCTCGCCCAGGTGGGCCTTGCCTTCAGTTGCGGGTCTGGGTTCTATTCAGGGTCTCGGCTTTCGAGGCGATTCGGTCCAGCAGATCATTCCATGACCTGGCGAACGCGGCGGTACCTTCACGCTGGAGCCTGGCGGCAAGTTCTGCTTCGTTCACGCCTTCGCGCGCAAATGCTGCCAGTATTTCTTCAGCATCACCGCCATCAGGCGGCAATACGTCTTTGACTCGGCCGTGCTCCGCGAAAGCAAGCAAGGTCTTTTCCGGCACCGTGTTGATACTGTTTGGCGCCACCAGCGCTTCGACGTACAGAGTGTCCGATGCCTTCGGGTCTTTTGTTCCGGTGCTGGCCCAAAGCAGGCGCTGCGCTTTTGCGCCGCTATCGCTAAGCTTCTTCCAGCGAGCCGATTCCAGTAACTCACAATAGACTTTATATGTGCGTTGGGCTATCGCGATGCCGAGGCGATTGCGTAGATGTTGAGGCACTTTGTCCTGTATCGCGACGTCCCACCGGCTGATAAATATAGAAGCGACCGAAGCGACCTTCGGATCCCGTCCTGCGGCCAGCCGTCGCTCGATGCCGCGCATATACGCTTCGGCAGCCGCACGGTAATGCTCGCTGGAGAACAGCAGCGTGACGTTGACCGGCACGCCTGCAAAGATCGCCTCCTCGATCGCCGGAATACCGGATCGGGTGCCCGGAATCTTGATGAACAGATTAGGGCGTTGTGCACGCGCATGCAGTTGCACTGCCGTCTCCACTGTACCCGCGGTATCGTCCGCGAGCAGGGGAGATACCTCGAGCGATACCCAGCCATCTACTCCACCGGTGGCGTCGTGGATCGGGCGGAAGAGATCCGCGGCCGCGGTCAAGTCCTCCAGGGCCAGCTCGAAGAACAGCGCCTCGCCCGACTTGCCAGCGTGGGCTTTTTCACGGATCGCGGCATCGTAGAAATCGCCGTTCTGAATGGCCTGATCAAAGATCGTAGGATTGGACGTAAGCCCGGTCACCGCGAACTCTTTTATATAGCGGCTGAGGGTACCGCTCGTCAGAAGGCCACGCGTAATATTATCGAGCCACAAACTTTGGCCCAGATCATGAAGCCCCTGCGTCGCGTTCATGCCATCTCCTGCTCACAATTGACGAACTGATCAAAGCACACCCATTGTAGTCAAACAGATCGCCAATTCCGGCGATTTCCAGATCAGCTGGCGGATATGCGGAAGCGCCCCAGGATTTTGAGAATTGGCTGGAGGTCCCGGACGCTCAGCGGCCTGGCGATCGATCAGAACCTCGTTCGGCGGAATAGCGCTTGATGGACAGCCCACGTGCGCGCTTGCGCGCCTGGGCCAGATCGTAAGCCGTCTGCAATGCGAGCCAAGCCTCGGCACTCCCACCAAAGGCCTTGTCGAGGCGGATGGCCATGTCCGGCGAAATCCCGGCCTTGCCGTTCACGACGTTGTTGAGCGCCTGCCTCGTCACCTCAAGCACTTTGGCCGCCTCGGTGACCGATAGCCCCAGCGGCTCCAGGCAGTCGTAGCGAATCGACAGCCCCGGGTGCGGTGGCTCCTTCATAGCCATACAGAATTCCTCCTCGATTATTCAGTGATAGTCGATCAAATCCACGTCGATGACATCGGCACCGCGGAACCGGAAAATGATCCGCCAGTTGGCGGAGACCCAGACGGACCAGAAGCCCTTCAGTTCACCCTTCAACGGATGCAGCCGCCAGCCTGGAAGGTTCACCTGCTCCGGCATCTGCGCCACGTCGAGCCGCGCCAGAATTCGCAAGGCCTTCGGCACGAGCGATGCCGAAATACCCTTTGCATTGCCCTGCTCATAGAGCCGGGACAAACCCTTGTGGCGAAAACTGCGAATCAACAGAACACTCGCCGGCCAAAGCAGGCATCACTTTATAGTGACAAGTGTCGCTTGTCCATTGCGGGGCCATTCCCCACAGTGCTACGACGGAGTACGCCCTTGGCAGAAGCCGGGATAGAGGATAAGCATTTGTATTAGAAGAGATAGATGGTGGTGATGGGTAGAGTTGAACTACCGACCTCAGCATTATGAGTGCCGCGCTCTAACCAACTGAGCTACATCACCACACGGGGGACGGAATTGTCTTTGCCTGCCTGGCGGGTGTCAAGAAAACGGGGGGGGTCGCGGCTGAAGCCGCTCCTACGGGAAAGCGCTCCTACACGTTGAAGCGGAAATGCACCACATCGCCCTCGTGCATGACGTATTCCTTGCCTTCCAGCCGCAGCCGCCCGGCCTCCTTGGCACCCTGCTCGCCCCGGCCCGCGATGTAGTCGGCGTAGGCGATGACCTCGGCGCGGATGAAGCCCTTCTCGAAATCGGTATGGATCACGCCGGCTGCCTGTGGTGCGGTGTCGCCCTCGTGGACGGTCCAAGCGCGTACTTCCTTGGGACCGACCGTGAAATAGGTCTGCAGGCCGAGCAGCTTGTAGCCGGTGCGGATGACCCGGTTCAGACCCGGCTCGCTGAGCTTCAGGTCTTCGAGGAACGCGAGTTTGTCGCCCTCGTCGAGCTGGGCGATCTCGGCTTCGATCGCAGCGCAGACCACGACCACCTCGGCACCGTCCTGGAGCGCGTGGGCCTGCACCTTGTCTACGAATGCGTTGCCAGCCAGACCACTCTCGTCGACATTGGCCACATACATCACCGGCTTGGCAGTGAGCAGGAACATCTCGTCGATAGCCTGGCGATGCTCGTCAGGTACCGGGAAAGTGCGCGCCGGCTGGCCGCTGTCCAGATGCGCGCGCAGTTTCTGCAGCAGATCGCGGCGCACCACATCTTCTTTCTTGCCGGCCTTGGCCTGCTTCTCGGCCTTTTCCGCCGCTTTCTCGACGGCAGCGTAATCGGCCAGCAGCAGTTCGGTGTTGATCACTTCGATATCGTGAATCGGGTCGATGCGGCCGGACACGTGCACGACGTCGGTGTTCTCAAAGCAGCGAACCACGTGCGCGATGGCATGCGTCTCACGGATATTGGCGAGGAACTTGTTGCCCAGCCCCTCACCCTTCGACGCGCCCTCAACGAGACCGGCGATATCGACGAATTCAACGGTGGCCGGCAGGAGGCGCTGCGGGTTGGCGAGCGCCGCGAGTTGCTGCAGGCGCGGATCCGGTACTTCGACGATGCCGATATTCGGGTCGATGGTACAGAACGGGTAGTTCTCGGCAGGAATGCCAGCCGCCGTCAGTGCGTTGAAAAGGGTGGACTTGCCGACATTGGGCAGGCCGACGATGCCGCAGCGTATAGCCATGAGGTGCAACCGGGACGTTCTGAAGGGCGGCCAATTTACAGGAAAAAGGCGCTGGCCGGACGATATCTGGCCAGCCATCCCTGATCCGGCAGGTTTCTGGCTGATTCTGCGGCTTACTTTGAGCTTGCAGGCTCAGGTGAAACCGGCGAACTGGCTTTCAGTTCTTCGAGCCCCTTGACGCAGATCTTCGCCCACTGCTGGAAGAGGCGCCGGAAATCGCTGCGGTTGGACACGCTGTTTGCCCAGCTCACGCTGCCGGTGCCACGCGCCTCACGGCGGTCCACCGCCATACCGAGCAGGGCCCCGCTGACCGAGTCCCGGGCCTTCAGCTGCAGCGTGGCCTCGCCTGCATCGATGACGTAGCTGGTCGACCGGTCCGGCGACATGACATCCGGGGCATTGACATACAGCTTGATGATCGCAGGCGACAGCCGCAGCACATCGGCACCCGGGTCAGTGGCGATATCGTAGCCCGCCTTGCGGAACTCGTCCTCGAATACCTCCACCAGCCCGGATCGGGCAGCGGCGGCGATCTTCTCCGCATCAGCCTGGCTGACGCGGCGTGACAGGTTGCGCGTCTCATTCATGTTGCGCATCCAGTCCTTGTCGAAAGCCACATCGGGCGTATCGATGATGACGGAGCGGTACTGACGGAAATCTGCACCGGGCAGCAGCCAGGCCTCATCCATACGCTTTGGCTTGACCTCGACCAGGCCATCGAGCTCCGGCGACATCGCTGCCAGCGCAGGCAGCACCAGCAGGCAAAGCACAGCCTTGAACACACCTCGTGAAAAAGCACGCATCGACCTGACCTCCATACGGTGACCACACAATGGCATCTGCGCACAAGCATAGCGCGCAGTACGCACTTGGGAACGCCAGCTTTGCTAGCATCTACCCATGTTTGAAACCACAATCGCCGGCAGCCTGCCGCGCCCCGACTGGCTCGCGGAACCGGAAACCCTGAAAGGCGCCTGGAAACTCAGCGGCCAGGTGCTGGAAGACGGCAAACGCCGCGCAGCAGCGGAATGGCTGCGGCACGAGAAAGAAGCGGGCATCGACATCGTGACCAACGGTGAGGTGTTCCGCAGCCACTTCGTACACGGTTTTCTCGAAGGCCTGACCGGTATCGACTGGCAGAAGATGACCCGCATGGGCATCCGCAACAATCGCTACGAACTCGAAGTGCCAACGGTCGTTGCACCACTGGGCCGACCGGCGCCCGTACACCTCGACGAAGTGCGCTTCAGCCGCGCGCAGACCAGACAGAAGTTCAAGTTCACCCTGCCCGGCCCGATGACGATCTGCGACACCATCGCCGATGGCCACTACGGCAGTCGGCCGCAGATGGCGATGGCTTTCGCGGAAATACTCAATGCCGAAGCACGCGAACTGGTCGCCGCCGGCGTGGACATCATCCAGTTCGATGAACCGGCCTTCAACGTGTTCACCCGCGAGGTACAGGACTGGGGGATCGCAGCGCTGCACCGTGCGATAGAAGGACTGGACTGCACGACGGCGGTACACATCTGCTACGGCTACGGCATACAGGCCAACATCGACTGGAAGGCCACGCTGGGCAGTGAGTGGCGGCAGTACGAAGAGATCTTTCCCGCGCTGAACGCGAGTCGCATCGACCAGATCTCGCTGGAATGTGCGGGCTCGAAAGTACCGCTATCCCTGCTGCGCCTGTTACCGGACAAGCGACTGATGGTCGGCGCGATTCAGGTCACTGCCGACCATATTGAGACACCCGAAGAAGTGCTCGCCACCCTGCTCGCCGCTGCCGAGCACGTAGACCTGGAACGCATCATGCCCTGCACGAACTGCGGCATGGCACCGATCAGCTACGAGGTGGCGCTGGGCAAACTGCGGGCGCTGGGTGCGGGAGCGCGGTTGATGCGCGCCAGACATCCGGGCCGAACCTGAGCAAGACACGAATCACTGGCTCAGCCAGCCGATTACAGACCTCTAGTGTCTCCGCACCCCCAAAGCGCATCTTCGCGACCAGTCCGTAGGTGCGCAGGCTCGGGTAGGAAATCGACATGCGGAAGGGCGGGAAGTCGTCGAAGTTCGAGGCGTCCTGGAAACGTGCCGGGTTCTGCAGTACCCTGAATATCGTCGTCGTTGGTCCAGTAGATGTCCCGGAACGCCGCGATGGGGTTGTTGTTCTCGAACAGGTTGCGAACCCAGAACTCGACCGAATAGCGCGGTGACTGTACACCCAGTCGCACGTTGACGTTGGTACGGTCAGGCAGCCAACCCTGATTGTCGTTGCCTATGTAGATCTTGCCCAGGTAATTCGCATCGCCACGCGCGAACCAGGTCCAGTCGCCGGTCAGGGGTCTCTCATAGGTCAGGGATGCGCTGCCCTGCCATTCAGGCTGACGCATCTGGGTGTTGCCCGACACATCGCCGGACAGTTTCTGACACCACGCTGCCTTGGCATCCTGATCGCCGACTGGCAGGGCCTGGATGGCCGAAGGCACACAACTCGGCTCGGTGGTGTAGAAGCTCGGGAACAGGGAGAAGGTATCCATGCGTGCGTTCTTGATCTCCGCATCCGTCCAGCCAACCGTAAACCGGCCGGTCAGATAGTCGGTGAATCCAACGTCGGTCGACACCTCCAGACCCCATACCTCGGCATCGCCGGAGTTGACGTTCAATCCTTCCGGCTGCTCGAATGGCCTGCCGCTCAGCGGCGACCGGTCGCTGAGCTGGACGCAAGACAATGTCGGTCCAGTCGTTGTAGAAGACGGACATGTCGAGGCCAATCCGCTGGTTCGGCGTGAAGCCCTTGATGCCGATTTCATAGGCAATCAGTTTCTCCGGATCAAACGAATTGAAGGACACCTCGGGGTTGAACCCTTGCCCTGATGGATTCAGAACGTCTGCGTCGACAATCTGGATGCCGCCGGGTTTTTCGCCCTTGGCTACAGATCCGTAGACCATCCAGCCACTGTCAAACTTGTACTTCAGGCTCAGTCGTCCGGTGAGAGTGCTGAAACGCGCGGTGGCGTAGTCCTGCCCTGGCGTGCAGGCACCATCCTCGTACGGGGTGAACGATGCCATCCCCGTTCGTATCCTGAGTCGGGTTGTCAGGGATCATCGATCGGTATGGGTATGCAGGATGCCATGACCCGCAGATCAAAGTAGTCGTCGCCGCAGTCATCCACTGGCGGATCGTTGAATGGAAAAACGTCCGTCCCGTAAGGACCGTAGGGATCGTGTGCAGTGTCAACTGGCTGTGCACAGCGCTTGTACCGGAAGTTGTAGGCTTTCTGCGCCTCCTGCGAGATAACGGAGTTCGGCACCGGCTGTCCATGCGTCGGCGAAATCAAAATCCACGGCCCCGAAGATGGACCAGGACTCGGTCTTCTCGTGCTCCTTGACGCGAACTTCCGGATCGATGGCACCGTTTGGAGTCAGCGACTGGCCGAAGATGTACGAACCGATGGCCAGCGAAGTGGGATATGGGGCAGGACCAATGCCGACGTCCATGAAGGAACCCGGAAACTGGGCGACCGCGACCGGGTCGCCGGGATAATTTTTCTGGTCCACCTGTAGTAGTAGAAGCCACCCATATAGCGCAGCGGTTCGTCCTGCAGGCTGGTAAACCGGATCTCCTGGCTCCATTCCTCGACGTGCGATCCGTTTTCGATGTTGTAGACACCCATCGGCGCGCGCGTCCAGCCAATGGATCGTCACAAGTCGCCGGGGGGACAACCGTAGTCGCGTCAGGGCAATAGATCAGGGGCATCGAGTCGCCCGAAGTACGGTTGAAGTCCGAAATACTGTTCTGCTCGGTATCGGAGTAGCCGGTCAGGAAATCGAAGGTGCCGAAGTCCTGATCCCAGCTGATATTCAGGTTGCCACGGAGCAGGTCGCGGTCCTCGCCGACAGCCTGGCCCAGCTTGGGCATGGAGTCTTCGGTGATCGAATTGGGCAGCAGCACCATGTTCGGGAACTGCGCCGGATCCAGCCTGTCCGGAAGAGCCGCCAGATCCGGTATCCGGCCACACCAGTTCTGCAGGCGCGGGAAGGGCCCTTCTTCGGCAGCCTCGGTGGTTGTCTCTACCTGATCCTCGCAGTTGGCCGGAACTCCGCCGACAGCGGCGTCATCGATCTCGTCGTTGGAGCTGTACAGCCCGAGGTTGATATCGAGGTTGTCCGCAGGCCGCCATCGAAGCCGGCCCTGGAGGCTGCGATAGCGATAGCCGCCGATGTCGTTCTCGGGTGCCAGCGTGTTGTCGTAGGACCCATCCCACTCGTCATACATGGCCGATACACGGCCGGTCAGGGTATCGCCCATGAGTGGGCCGCTGACCGAGCCCATGACGCGCTGCTTGCCACGGTTGCCCAGCTCGGTCTCGGCCTTGGACTCGAATATGTCGCTGGGCGGTTTGGTGACGTAGTTGATGGCGCCAGCGAAGGCATTGCGGCCGTACATGGCGCTTTGCGGACCCTTCAGAACCTCGATGCGCTCGACATCGAGCTGGCTGAAGTTGAGGCCCTCGCGTCCGGAGACGTAGACGCCATCCACAAAGATGGCCGTCGCGTTCACGCCGAAGATATCCTGGGGCACAATGCCGCGAATGACCGGCACCGGCAGGTTCTCGCCGAAGGCATTGAAGAAACGACAGGCCGGGAGTCAGGTTGGCGACGTCCGTCAGAGCTGGTGATGCCGGCAGACTCGATCGTGCCGGCATCGAATGCGGTGATCGACAGCGGCACCTCCTTCAGGTTCTCCTCGATCCGGCGCGAGGTGACCACGATTTCCTCAACCTGCTGTGCCGAAGCGCTGACAGGAATGGCGAGCCCTGTGCCGAGGACAACTACAAGCGCAGTCGCCATGGCTGCCTTGCGCCTGAAGCGCAGAAACGAGAGGCCGCCGAGAAGCGACAGGCTCCACAGGTCGAGCGCGCCCCCGCCGCCGCGGCCCGCGGGTGCCGGATTGACTGTGACATTGATGGTGAGCGCTCGCCGTCTGGCCGGCACCGGCTTGGTCGGTGAGAGTCAGGAGTACAACTGTCACTGCCGGTGTAACCGGCGTTCGGCGTATAGACCACGGTACCGGCTGTGTAGACCGTCGATACCTGCTACCGTCGTACTGGCTGGAGTGGCTGGTGAGAATGTACAGCTGCCCTGGGTACCGTTGGTGGTGACCGCCAGCGTGTGCTGTGCCACCGAACCGTTGCCGAGGGTAAATGTCGGTGTAATTGCTGCCGACAGGGTATTTGCAATCGTCGTGATCGGACCGACGGTGATGGTCGGTACAACATTTTCGATGGTGATGGTAACAGTGACCGTACCGCTGTCGGTTTCATCGATGTCAGCACCGTCGGGATCAGTGACGGTGTAGGTGTAGGTGTCGCTGCCGGTGACGAAGCTGGCGTCCGTGATCGTGTAGGTGATGACGTTGCCGGTGACGCTGGTACTGCCGTGGGCACCGTTGCCGGCTGTCGTTACACCGGCATTACCAAGGCTGCCGCCCGCGCCCGGAGACGTGAACGTTGCCGTCCGCCCAAGCGTTGCATCGCCAGGGTTGATTCTGATCGCCGAGGCATTGCCGTCGTTGGCGGCTGGCACCGAGTTATTGACCGTGATGACGATATTTGCCGTATCAGCTGGCGCAACGCCGTCGTCAATGGTGTAGCTACAGGTTTCCGTATATCCGGCGCTGCCGGGGGCCGTTGCGGCCGGTGTATAGGTAACGCGGATACCGTCCGGTGCACCGCCCTGTCCGGCGGTTACTGCAGCCGTACCACCCCGGTCGCATACGCCGCCATTAGCAATAGTGACGTTGACAGTATTGCCGAAGCCAACATCATTGGCGCCGACCGCAATGGGCAGCGGGCTGCACGCCACGAGTGGTAGCGGCCACATCGTTATTGGCGCCGAAGGGCAAGATGCTGACGGTAACTGTGGCGGTATCGGTGTTGACGCTGTCGGTCATGGAGTAGACGAAAGTATCGGTGCGCGTTGCGCCGACGTTCGAGGTGTAGGTAATGATCTGGCCAGCAGCAGCGACCCGGTCGCACTGGCGACAGTGGAACCGGACCCTTGGTCGGGTTGGTGGTGATCGTTACCGTAACCGAATCGGTAAAGGCGATGTCGTTGGCACCGATATTGATATCCGTGGCCGTCGCTTCCAGTACATCGACAGGACCATCATCGACGGCATCAGCGATGGCCTGGAAGGTCATGTAGTGCGTACCGGCAGCGGCGATATCGATACCGTTCGACAGGATCAGCTGTCCACCAGTACCGGTGTTGTCCGACACGATCGTCCACAGGTCGTAGGCACCGTCAGTGGCATCGCAACCGCCGCCAGCCGCTGCGGCTGAAAGACCGCGAACGTTGCCGGTGCTGACATCGTCACCGCCGATCGTACGCTTCATGCAGTTGGCATTACCGCCGACGTTGTACAGCGCGGAACTTTCGTTGGTGAAATTTGCGCCTGTCTCGGTATTCAGACAGCCATTGGCGCCCGACGCTGCCCAGGAAGTTGCCTTCGACGCAGTTGTAGCTGGTGGCGGTCGTGGTCTGGTTTCCGTGTTGATGTTCAGGTTGACGGTCTTGTCACTGATGACCGCCGAACCATTCGGGTTGCTGGACAGGTGGGAGGTGCTCTGGAACATGCCGGTCGCCGCCAGGGTGGTGCCATCCCAGTCCCAGGTGGCCGTGGATCCGGTCACGCCATTGGTGGTTTGCCAGACGGAACCGAAGGTGCTGCAACCGGTGCCGGCAGTGTTTGAGGCGGTGTACAGGTCTTGAATACCTGGGTGCTCAGCGTGCCGGAACTGCTGCGGGTGTTGTCGGTTAACCAAGGTCAACGATACTGCGCCAGCCAGGTTTGAAACGATAAGCAGCACCAACAGCGATATTGCTTTTCTCACAAAACCATCCTTAGTTTTTAATCGCTCGTTTTTAAAAACCATAATCGACACAATCTGTCTGCCGAAACGGCAAAGTGCCCTGCCTCATACTTGGCAGCGGGCTTTTTTTCGACTGTATTCAGGACCCCAAGTTATAGCCCACGATGTCGACGGATCTGGCTGGATCCATGCTTGCGCGCGGTCTATATGCCGCATGGAAGGTAGCTTATAACCAGAACACGAACAAGCCGTAACCAGTTGAATCAGTTTCGCTCACCTCAGTTCAGCGAGGAGCGCGACGCAAGTTGACATCCAACGGTATCTCCTTGTTATCCAGGTGGATCATGGCCATTTTGGCTATCGACCGAGTCCACAAACATCGACTCCTGCTTATGTCAAACAAACGTTGCACCTTGGCAGCATAGGTGTACATTCGGTATCAGACGGAAAAGAATCTGGTTTCGGTACGGGCTGAGCACGTAAGGGCAGCTCGATTGATATACGGATCTGTCGGATTGGTAGAGGCTTTGGTCGATACCATCAAATAACGATAAACATTAGGGGATCAGTTCGTGAAAACAGTAAAAATCATCGCCGCAGCGGCCCTGTTGACTGCTTGGGGCACCGCGAGTGCGGTGTCTCTGACACTGCTGAGCGACCAGACCCGCAGTAGTTCCGGGACACTGAGTACTCAGGTCTTCAAGGCATGTACACCACCTTCAAACGCCGCCGGTACGGGTTGCAGTACCTTTGGTTCTGCCTGGCAAATTGCCAATGGCGTGACCGGTTCCACGGCCACCTGGGACTGGGACGGCACCACCCTGGCGGCGACCGGGATGTTCCAGAGCACCTCTCACCTGTCCAGCGCCCCGGCTGCTTCTTCGGTGATCAGTGACAAGACCGTCAATCTGAATATCAACACGGGAACCCAGACCACGACAGCCACCAGCTACAACTGCATCGAAGGCAACTTCTTGGCCAACGTTGGCGCCCAAGGCTGTGCAAATACGCTGAACGGCGCTGATTTCGTAATTTCGAGCTTTGCGACATACAACGTCGGCGGCAACGCCAACTGCGTAAACCGCACCATCGGCGGTGATGACACCGCTGGCGATATCATAAATGGCGATCATGCCGGTATTCCTCGCGGGCTGACGGCCATGACTGCTGGCGGTGGTTGCGACGCCACTGACGGCGCCTATGACCTGTGGACGATCGTGTCCGATACCACCGGACCTGCTGGCGGACAGCTGATCCTGTCGAACGGCATCGATATCGCCGCCGCCGGCACCCACTTCATGACCTTCGAGGCTGCTGCAGTACCGGCACCGCCAGCCCTCTGGCTGCTCGGTTCAGGCTTGGTCGCCCTGGCTGGCCGTCGGCTACGCAGCAAGGCTGCCTGAAGTTCTGCTTAAAAATGTCGGGATAAAACCCGGGACTCGAGAAAAACCCCGCCTTGCGCGGGGTTTTTTTTCAGGCCGAAATACCCGGGAGCTTCACGGAGCACGACGGAAGTTGATGGCTACAGCCGTCTCCCGGCCATCCCGGCGGATCACGGCCTTCGCGCTATCGCCCCAGCGGTAATCAGCCATCAGCCTGCGCAGCACCTTTTCTGACGGAATAGACACTCCGTCGAGGCTCAACAGCACATCACCAACCTTGAGGCCGGCCCGTTCGGCTACAGATTTCCCGCTGACCTGAATAATCTGACCGGGCTCCTTGCCGAGTGAACCCATCAGTGACACGCCGATACTCGGGTAGACGGTATCGATTTCCTCCGGCAAGCCCCAGACGAAGCTCGCATAGGAGGCCCTCACCTGCTTCACCGGCTGCTTGTCCTCGTCCACCACGGTGACCGGGATCAGCGAAGCGATACGTCCGTCGTAATACGGCGCAATCTGCCGCTCCGAGCCAAGACCAAAGGTCACATGACCGGCGCCGATCAGCACCACCATGATCGCGTTCGGGCCACCGTGCTGCTTGAGCGCCTGCAATGCATTCCAGCCCATGGTGGCATCCCACATGGCCTGCGCGCGGTACAGTCCGTCGAGCGCCGCATCATTCATGTGCAGGGTGTCATCCTTGTCGAAGAAGGCGCGGTACATGCGGCGGTGCTCGTCGTTGTCGGCAGCAAGCTTCGGCGGCAGATGCGCTGCCTCTTCCGGGCTCAGATTGTCAAAGCCCTTGCTGCGTACCGACTTCACCACCTCACGCGGACTGTTCACCGCGTACATGTTGATGCCCTGCTCACGCGCGTAGGCAAAGATGTTCCGGTAATAATTCCAGTGATAACCCCAGTTGTCATACCAGGCGGCCAGTTCCACGAATCCGTTCTCCGTGTAACGACCGGCGTTCCAGTTATCGAGTACCGCCTGCTCGGTGTAGGGAAACATCTCCAGGCCGATCAACACCTCACGACCGGCTTCATGCAGCGCACGGATAGTGCGCATCTGCACATCGTGAAACTCCTGGTTGGTATGGTTCTCACCGATGAAAAGAATGCCGGTATCGGCCAGCTTCTGCGCCATTTCCTGCGGCGTAACGAGCGCGCCGGTGCTGGTATCGGTGATGCCATCCAGCACCAGCGGGATCTCCCGGCCTTTGCGGCCGGGATCCCCTATTTCCATATGCAGAACGGCCTGATCCGCCATCAACGCACACGGGGCGCCCAGAGAGAGCCCGGCCACAAGGCCGACCGCCAGCAGACGTCCCGCGCCTGCGCTCACAGGAACATCGCTCATCGAATAAAACTCCTGCTGGCTACCGGACCCTGCCCAACGGTTACTTCGTCGGCGGCGAAATCGCCGGTACACCCTTCCAGTTTTCAGGCCCGATATTGAGCGAGGAAACATCCATCACATGTGTGTACAGGTTCGACATGAAGCCACCGCCCGTGCTGCGCGCGAACAGCATCTTCTTGCCATCCGGTGACATGGAGGGAAAACCGTCGAAGCCCGGGTTGAAGGTCAGACGCTTCGGCTCGCCACCGGCGAGATCGCCCAGGAAGACTTCCCAGTTGTTGTTCTCGACGATACGCACGAAGACGTAGTGCCGGCCATCGGGTGCCGGATACGGCGCCCAGTTCATGTCATGGTCGAAGGTGCGCTCGATGTGCTCGCTGCCGTCGTTCCTGATGGTGAAGACGGTCATCGGCGTCGGCCGGACCTTGCCATACTCGCTGCGCTTCCAGGCACGGTGGAGAATCGTCTCGTTGTCCGGCAGATAGAACGGTGCACCTTCCTGCCAGTCGTCCGTAAAGGTGAGTTGCTTCTCGTCGCTGCCATCCGGACGCATGCGCCAGAGATCCATCTTGCCGTCGATCTGGCGACCAAACACAATCCACTCGCCGTTCGGCGACACGGAGACTTCCGCCTCATAGTATTTGTTATTGGTAAGACGCTTGACGTTGCCACCGTCCAGATCGGAGATATACAACTCCGCGCCCTGCGGATAGTCGTTTGAATCCGACCAGTTGCCTACCGGCATATCCATGTGGTCTTTGGTTGAAGTCCAGACCAGACGCTTGCCGTCGGGGAAAAAATACGAACAGGCATCCTGACCCTTGTCATTGATGCGACGCACTTCAGTACCCTGATCGGTAAAGGTATAGGTCAGCGCGCCGCTGTCCCGCCCCTCGGCCTTCAGTGCTGCAGGATCCTGCGTCTGGGCAATCACATGCAGGTTGTCAGGACCATAGTAGGCCTCTGCGTTCTTCGGCACGTTGGGAATCAGGCGGACCGGTAACTCGGTGCCTGCCTGGACAGCCGGAGCTGCAACGCCCTCAGCTGATGCCAGCGGCGCAACGAGCAACAGACTCACGGCCAGCCCGGTGACGCTCAGGATACGATCTGGAAATACCTGTCTGGAATGCATTTTTCTTTGACTCCGTTGTTGATGGTGATCGCGGCGCTATTCTTTTGATTGACGCGGCGACAGCCATTACATGAGGATGGCTGCCAGTACCGATCATGCCACGAAAGAACCGGCATTCCGAAGGCTTCGATGCCGCGTTGCCGTATCAGGGCCTGACGGCTCCCCGATCTGCATGACGTCTTTGAGGACCTGCACACATGATCGACATCGCCCCCAACTGGCACCCGATCTTCGTGCACTTCACGATTGCCCTGCTGACAATCGCGGTCGTGCTGTTCGCTATCTCGGCGATTGCCGGGCGCAACCGCCCGTTCAACGGCATAGAGGCCACCGCGAACTGGAACCTGTGGCTGGGTGCAGCCCTGACCGTGCTGACGGTCGCAGCGGGCTTGCAGGCGGCGGGGTCAGTCACTCATGACGATGCCGCACATCTCGCAATGGAAAACCACAAGTTCTGGGCACTTGGAACCGCTACCTTGTTCGTGCTGCTGGCGCTGTGGAATGCGCTGCGCGTACGTCGCGGACAGGGCGTGGGTCTGGCCTTCACGCTATTGATGGTCATTGCGCTGGCCGGACTCACGGGTACCGGATTGCGCGGTGCCGATCTCGTCTACAGACATGGACTCGGCGTTATGGCCCTGCCCCAGGCTGGCGATGACGGCCACGAGCATGGATCCGACGAGGAACACTCGCATGATGAAGCCGGCCCGGCTGAGGTAGGTCATGCGCCTGCTGTCGCAGCAACCCCGGTCGCATTGACCGGGAGCGAGCTGTCGCCAGCAGAAGCTGAAGTGGTTACGGCACTGACCGCTTACCACGCAACGCTGACCTCAGGCGATGCCGCGGCTCCGGAAAAATTCGTGCTGGCTGACGAGCGCTTTCTGATGATCGAAGGCAAGCACCTCAACCAGGGCTGGGCCGACTACCGCGACAATCACCTCAAGGGCGAACTGGCTGATCTCGCCAAAGTGCGTTTTCGACTGTCCGTATTGCACGTGCGAGTCGACAGCGAGCTCGCGACCGTCAGTTTCATTTTCAATGTATTGCCCGCGTCAGGCCCGGAAATGGATTTCGGCAGTGGTCGTGGGACAGCTTCCCTGGTGCGTACCGGCGACGGCTGGAAGCTGCAGCAACTTCACACTTCCTGAACGGTTGAACCCTGCATCGCGGCTGCCGCTCAGCTGATACAGCGCATCCAGCAGTTCAAAACAGAGTACGAGTTCCTGCTGCTCCGGTTGCCAGGCCGCCTCGGGCCGGCCGCAGGAGCGCATGTGCAGGGTGATCTTCCGCGGCAGAATGATCCGCTCCTGCATCGCGCCAGCCACCCGCTCAAGCATGCCGTCCTTCTGTACCGCGCGCAGCAACTCGGCGGCCGCCAGGGTCTCCGGCACATCGTAGAGAATCGCGATCTGCGGACCCGCCGCCTGGCCCGCTTTGCGCCCGAAATTATCGAGCAGCCAGTGAAAGGAGCGGTCGGCTTTTTGCCACTCGGCAGCGCAACCATCGGCCCGTGCGGGCGGCATGCGGATTGCTGCGGGCAGTTCGGCAAAGGCTTCAGGATCATTGCCGTAGAGCAGACAGGCTATCGAATAGAAGCGCTGGATGTTGAGCGAGTGATTATTCCAGTAAGGCAGCTCACCGCCGCGTGCAGCCCCAGCCACCCACGAAAGATTCAGCCCCTCGGCAGCAGCCAGCAGGTAGGAGCTGGCACGCAGGTAACTGGCCGGATCATTGCGTGTGGTGTTCAGCAGCGCCGTAGCGGCCAGATAGTCAGCGGCATCTTCCTCAGGTCCAAGTACCGGTACCTTGAGTTCGCCGATCACGACATGAGCCAGTTCGTGTAGCAGAACAAACTCGAAATTGCCCAGTACAAAATTGATTGTGGACGCATCCAGGCTCTGTGCCCGATAGACGGGCTTCTGGTCCGCGACTGCCGGGCGGATCAGCAACAGGATGCCAAGCAGTACAACCCGGCCACACGATGCAAGACGGCACATCAGGCAGGATCCAGGCATGCTTCAGCCTGCTGACCCGAACTCAGCGCCACCATTCTTGCGCGGCACAGCCGAGTGCAGCTGCTGCATGGCGGCTTCAAGCCCGCGCGCGGTGAGTACTTCGATGGCGTTTACAGACTCGGCGAGTGCCTCGACGATCTCACCACGTTCCTGCTTGCCCGGTGCATGCAGCACGTAGTCAGTGACCAGGTCCTTGTGCCCCGGATGCCCGATGCCGATACGCAGGCGCAGGAAGTCGGGGCCGCAAGTGGCAAGGATGTCGCGCAATCCATTGTGCCCGCCATGTCCGCCGCCACGCTTGAGGCGCGCGCTGCCCGCCGGCAGGTCGAGTTCATCGTGCACGACCAGCAACTGTTCAATCGGGATGTTGTAGTAATCGAGGACGCGCCGGACACACTGACCGCTGCGATTCATGAAGGTCGACGGCTTGATGATCCGTAACGGGACGCCGGCCAACAGCCCGCGACACTCCTCGCCCTGCAACTTCTGTGCGACCGAGAACGTTGCGCCTATATGAGCGGCGAGCAGATCTGCCAGCCAGAAACCGACATTGTGGCGGTCACTCGCATGCTTCGGACCGGGATTACCAAGCCCCACGATAAGCAATGACCTGCCCCTCCGTGAACCCGACTGGCAACCCGGCGTCCGCTACCTCTGGCAGCGAACGCCGGACTGCACTTACTTCTTGTCGGTCTTCGGCTTGTCGGTCTTCGGCTTGTCGCCGGCTTTCTCGGCACCTGCGGCTGGTGCAGCTGCTGCGTCCGCCGTAGCCGCCGTCTCGGCTGCCGGTTCTTCAACTGCATGCAGGACATGCAGATGCACCACAGGCAGATCGCTGTCCGTATGCGCAACAAAACCGGGGATCTTGACGCCCTCGGGCAGCTTCAGATCACGCAGATGCAACATGTCGTTGAGCTCGAGCGGCTCGATATCGACTTCGATGTATTCCGGCAGATCCTTCGGCAGACAGCTGATCTCAACCTCGGTCATGAGATGCGAGATCGAACCGCCACCGAGCTTGACGCCCTTCGACAGTGCCTCGTTGATGAAGTGCAGCGGAACCGTCATGCGCAGTTCTTCGGTAGCCACCACGCGTTGCAGGTCAAGGTGCAGAACCGCACGCTTGGCCGGGTGAGGCTGATAGTCACGGACGATTGCCTGCATCGTCTTGCCATCCAGCGTGACGTTGAGGATGCTGGAAAGAAACGCTTCTTCGGCCATACCGCGGTGCAGGGCATTGGTATCGAATGCGATGCCTACCGGGGCTTCTCCGCCGCCATACATAATGCCGGGGATCTTGCCTTCGCGACGCAGGCGGCGGCTCGCACCTTTCCCTGCATCCCGTCGGCTTTCCGCGGCGATATTGAACTGATGTGCCATGTTTATTCTCCTGGTTGACCTTCCGCTGCAGATAACACTCCCCTGCGACCAGGGAGCCCTGCGGAAGGGCCGCGGATCATAGCACGGCAGGCTGCGGAGAAAGCAGCCTGTTGTGCAGCTCAGTCCAGATACATTGAGCTGACCGATTCCGCCTGGCTGATACGCCGCATGGTTTCAGCCAGCAGTTCAGCGACACTGAGTTGCCGGATCCGGCCGGTGGCGATGGCCGGCGCCGACAGCGGAATGGTATCGGTCACCACCAGTTCATCGAGCCCCGAGCTGGCGATCCGGTCGACTGCCGGACCGGAAAGTACCGCATGGGTGACATAGGCCACCACACGTTTGGCACCATGCTCCTTGAGTGCCGAAGCAGCATGACAGAGCGTACCCGCGGTATCCACCATGTCATCGATCAGCACGCAGACCTTGCCCTCGACCTCGCCAATGATGTTCATCACCTCGGACACATTGGCACGAGGCCGGCGTTTATCGATGATTGCGAGGTCTGCATCGTCCATACGCTTGGCTATCGCCCGCGCCCGGACCACACCGCCGACATCGGGTGACACGACCACCATCGGCTCGTACTTGCAGCGCCACAGGTCGCCCAGCAGCACCGGCGAGGAATAGACGTTATCGACCGGGATGGAAAAGAATCCCTGGATCTGGTCGGAGTGCAGGTCAACCGTCAGCACGTGCTTGATACCGGACTCGGAGATCATCCGGGCCACCATGCTGGCAGTGATCGGCACACGGGCAGCACGCGGGCGGCGATCCTGGCGCGCATAGCCAAAATACGGAATTACTGCCGTAATGCTCGCCGCGGATGCACGCCGGCAGGCATCAGCGAGCACCAACAGCTCAATCAGGTTGTCATTTACCGGGGGGCATGTGGACTGCACGATGAACACGTCACGGCCGCGCACGTTCTCGTAAACCTCAACCAGCACTTCACCATCGCTGAACTTGCCGACCTGTACGCGACCGAGCGGCTGCTTCAGGTGCCGGGCAATGCACTGGGCGAGCTCCGGGTTGGCATTGCCGGCCAAAATCGAAATATTGGGCAGTTCCATAGGACTCTCTGTATTCACGTGATGCTGGCTGGGGCGGCAGGATTCGAACCTGCGGATGGCGGGATCAAAACCCGCTGCCTTACCACTTGGCTACGCCCCAAGATCGCATCGGCGCCCGCGGGGCGCAATCTTACGCTTTCAGAGCAGCCATGTGTCGATAACGAAACGCACACGCAGCTGTTCGCTCTCAATCACGAGCTTGCGCGGCAGCCACGTAGCGGCGCTTTGGACATAGTCCTCATAGCGCACCACCCAGCCTGATTGCTGCAGCTCCTGGAGCCGCCCACGATCGTCAGTCTGCTCGGTCGCCGGCACTGCGGGATCAGCCAGGCCGAGCAGCCAGTAACGCAGGCTGGCCACTGGAAAAGACCAGCCCACCTGCTCAGCCAGAAAACGTTCGGCCGCATCCGGCCCGACATACTCCAGCGCTGCTTCGGCACCACGCGACAGGACGGTGATCTGTCCGGGCAGCCAGTTGATCTCATAAGCGCCGGCACCAAATGGCCCACTCAGGCGAATCCGCGCTGCAGCACCAGTTTGCAGCCACTGGAGATTGCCCTGCCCGCCGGTGTCTGCCGACTTGATGGCAACCCGGCCGCGCGCCTCCCACTGTGTCAGCCCGAGCAAACGTGCTTGACGCGCAAGCGCAGACTCCGCTCCTTCAGGTATCTCAACGCGCTGTGTGACACAGCCGGCCAGCATCGGCAGCAGGCAGAACAGCAGCCTTATGATCGCCAGACGATCCCGCAGTCCGACGCACACGGTCAACGAAGCAGCCGTGCCGCAGTCTGCTGCGCCGGCTTGCTATCGGGCCAGGCCGCGAGTGTGGTTTGCAGCAGTTCACGGGCACGCTCACGCTCACCCAGCGTCCAGTAGATCTCGGCAAGGTGACTCGCCAGTTCGGGGTCCTGCAGCAGCGCATAGGCCTGTTCGAGATAACTGCGCGCCTCGGCGTACCGGCCACGCTTGAACAAGGCCCAGCCGACACTGTCGAGAATCGGCGGGTTGTTTGGCGCCAGCTCCAGTGCACGTCGCACATAGACCCAGGCTGCCCGGCTCCTGGACGTACGGTTGGCAAGGATGTAGCCGTAGGCGTTGAGCACCATGGCATCGTCCGGCGCGATCTGCACCGCACGCGCCAGATCGGCCAAAGCATCATCCACCCGGTTGAGTTGCTCGAGCAGGGCACTGCGCGACAGCAGCATGGCGATCGAGGCCGGTTTATATTCGAGCGCCTTGTCGTATACCGCGAGTGCCTCAGCCGGGTGCCCTGCCAGTTGCAGCAGATCGGCCTGATACTGGAAAACTTCCCAGGCCTGTGCCGGATGATCCTCACCGAAAGTGACCAGGCCCTCGATCCCGATTTCCGGTTTACCCTCGCGCCGGTAGCTCTCGGCGATGGCAAGTTGTGCCGGCACGAGATAGGGCCCGGAACTGATCCGCTGGAAGTGGCGGCGCGCTGCTTCAGCATCACCATTCTGCCCGGCGATCAGGGCCCGATAATAGAAGGTCTCGAAACGTTCCTGGCCAGCGGTCTCCATCGCCGCGAAGCGCTGGTCGGCGGCATCCAGATCATCCGCGGCCATATCGATAAACGCCAGGGTACGGTTGATTTCGACACGCTCACCGTAGCGCGACACCAACCCGTCAAGCCGGGCACGTGCCTCATCGGTCTTGCCGACATCTGCCAGCAATCGGGCATAGGCAAGCTCCGACAGCGGACCCTCATCTTCAGCAACCAGTGCGCTGGCGCGTGCCAGCCCCTCCTCCGTATGTCCTGCTGCAATCAAGGCACGGGCAACCAGCAATTGCGGCTCTGTCCATCCGGGGTCGTCCTGGGCGGCACGCTCGCCGGCAGCCAGGGCCAGCTCGGGGTTGCCAGAACGCAATGCCGCCGTACCGAGCGCTACCTGCAGGCCCGGCGCCAGGGGATCCTGTGCCGCAAGACGCGACAGCAGCCGCGTGACCAACTGTGCATTGCCTTCCGTGCCCAGATCGCTGGCCAGCGCCAGATAGACCTCATCGCGGCGTGGCTCGGCGGAGCCGAGGGCAAGTTCAAAACTGTCGGCTGCGGCATCAACCGCATGCCGCCGCAAGCTGAGACGCCCGAGGATCGCGTGCGCTATCTGATTGTCTGGTGCCAGCACCGTCCAGCGCCTGGCGGCCCGCTCGGCCAGCGCATCAAAACCCACGCCCATCGTAAACTGGGTTGCCCGCTCGACCAGTTCCACGTCATCGCTGAGTTCAGCCGCCACCGTAAACTCACGGGCAGCCGTGAACAGATCCTGGTCTTGCAGGGCCTTCTCGGCCAGCTGCATATGGAAGGCGGGATCATCCGGTGCGACGGCAGCAACTGCCCCGGTATCGGCAGCAACCGCGCTTGTCAGGACAGACAACGCAAGTAGCAGGACAACCGTAGCAATGCGGTAATCTTGTCGGTCAGCGCGATACTTCACAGCAGAGATAATAGCCGTAATGCAGGCCTCCATTGTCGGAAAACTCGAGAAACTCGCCGCCCGCTCCGAGGAGCTTGGCGGGTTGCTGACCGACCAGAAGGTTCTCGGGAACCAGACCCGCTTCCGCGATCTGTCGCGTGAGTACGCGCAGCTCGAGCCCGTGGTCAGCCTGTTCCGGGCCTGGCGCAAGACCGAAGCCGATCAGGCCGCGGCAATGGAAATGCTCAACGACAGCGATGCCGAACTGCGCCAGTTGGGCCAGGAAGAGCTCACCCGCACACGCAGTGAACTCGATGCCATCGAGGCACAGGTTCGCCTGCAGCTGATCGCCAAAGACCCTTATGACGACAGCAATATCTATCTTGAGGTCCGCGCGGCGGCGGGCGGTGACGAAGCGGCAATATTTGCCGGTGACCTGTTCCGCATGTACTCGAAGTATGCCGACTCGCGCGGCTGGCAGATCGAGGTCGTGAACTCCAGCGCCGGCGAACACGGTGGCTACAAGGAAATTATCGGCCGGATCATCGGTCGCGGCGCCTATTCACGGCTCAAGTTTGAATCAGGTGCGCATCGCGTGCAGCGCGTACCGGAAACCGAAGCCCAGGGGCGGGTACATACCTCTACCTGTACGGTCGCCGTACTGCCTGAACCGGAGGAAATCGACTCGATAACGATAAATCCAGCCGAGCTGCGTATCGATACCTACCGAGCTTCCGGCGCCGGCGGGCAGCACGTCAACAAGACCGACTCGGCGGTGCGCATAACGCACCTGCCTTCGGGTCTCGTCGTGGAATGTCAGGACGAACGCTCACAACACAAGAACCGTGCCCGGGCGCTCGCCCTGCTCAAGGCCCGACTGCTCGACGCCGCACTGCGCAAGCAGCACAACGAACAGGCAGCGCGGCGCAAGAGCCAGGTCGGCACCGGCGACCGCTCGGAACGCATCCGTACCTATAATTACGCGCAGAGTCGCGTCACCGATCACCGCATCAATCTGACGCTGTACAAGCTCGATTTCATCCTGGAAGGTGATCTCGACCAGGTGATCGAGCCACTGATCAACGAATATCAGGCGGAACAGCTCGCCGCCCTCGACAACTGAATCCGGACCTCAACATGACCCAGCCCGCCTTTACCCGGCTCGTCGACTGCATCGGCAATACACCGCTGATCCGTCTCAATCATTTCTCGGACGCCACCGGATGCGAGATCCTTGGCAAAGCGGAATTCATGAACCCCGGTGGGTCAGTCAAGGATCGCGCCGCGCTCGGTATCGTGCGCGATGCCGAGCGGCGTGGCACGCTGCGCCCCGGCGGCATCATCGTTGAAGGAACTGCCGGCAATACCGGCATCGGACTGGCCGTCGTCGGTAACAGCCTGGGCTATCGCACGGTCATCGTGATGCCGGATAACCAGAGCAAGGACAAGGTCGACACGCTGCGCACCTATGGTGCCGACGTGCGACTGGTGCCCGCGGTACCCTTCAAGAACCCGAACCACTTCGTGCATCAGTCACAACGGCTGGCTGAGGAACTGGATAAAACCGCGCCGCATGGAGCGGCCTGGGCCAATCAGTTCGACAACATGGCGAATCGCGACTGGCACGAACAGACCACCGCAGCCGAGATCTGGGCGCAAACCAATGGTCGTGTCGATGCCTTTGTCTGCTCGGTCGGCACTGGCGGCACGCTGGCCGGCACAGCACGCGGACTCAAGGCCCGCAATCCCACCATCCGGATCGGCCTCGCTGATCCGCAGGGCTCTGCCTTGTTTAACTATTACACCCATGGTGAACTCAAGGCCGAGGGTAGTTCGATCAGCGAAGGTATAGGCAACAGCCGGATTACCGCCAACCTCGAGGGCACACCGGTGGACGTTGCCTTCCAGATCCCGGACAGCGAATCGATTCCGCTGGTCTATGAGCTGATCCGGAAAGAGGGCGTGCTGGTGGGTGGTTCCAGTGCCGTTAACCTCGCCGGCGCAGTGCGCATGGCGAAGCTGCTGGGCCCCGGCCATGTAATCGTGACCCTGCTGTGTGACTCGGGCCTGCGCTACCGCCAACGGTTGTTCAACCGGCAGTTCCTCGCCGAACGGGGTCTTGAGTTGCCCGACTGGCTACAGATCGAGGCCTGATAGAGGCTCTCAGCGCGTCATGCGCATCAGATAATCAAGCATCTGCCGATCGCGCTCGGCACTGACTTCAAAACCGATCATCGGCGGATAACGCATACGGTTATGCGGCACCACGCCCTTGTTGTCAGCAATGAAAGCAGCCAGCGTCTCGGGCGTCCAGACCAGACCGTTGTTGCGTGCGTCGATGAATTCCTGCGAGTAGACGAAGTGCGGCACGACGGCAGCCGGCTTGCCAACGATCCGGTAGAGATTCGGGCCTACCCGATTCTCGCCGCCCTCTTCCAGCGTGTGACAGAAACGGCACCAGGTGAAGGCGACCTTTTCGGCCTCCAGCTCTTCAGCGGAGATCGGCGGCAGTGGTTCCGCGTAGTAGTCCGGCAGGTTCTTGCCCACCAGCAGGCGCTCAATCTCGGCCTGCGGCACCACGTCATCGGTCCCGAAGGGGACAACGCCAAACCACAGGTAGGGGAAATAAACCGCAAGCGTCAGAAACGCCAGCAGCACTATCGAATGAAAGAAACGAGTACCCGCTGAAACGCTCAACTTACGCTCTCCGCAACGCCGTGATTCAGCACCATGCGCTCAGACCCGGGCGCCAGGCAGCAGCCTGCGTAACCCGACCTTGTAGCGCCGGTGCTGGTAAAAACCGAAGGCAAACCAGATGGACAACAGCATCAGGTAGTAGAACCCGAGCGAGCTGTGCAGGTAACCCATGGGGACCCGTACGCTTTCACTGCGTGCGACCAGATCCGGCAACGTGATGCCGAACAGCATGACGTCACGCCCCTCACCCCATGCATAGATGAAACCGATCAGTCCGGTAATCGTGAACGTCGCGTACAGGAACACCAGGATGGTCCGGTTGAAGGCAAAGGAATTCTCCGGAAGGCCGAGTGGGGGCTGTGGGGCCGGATCACGGTAATGCCAATACAGGCGAACAGCAGCCAGCAGCAGCACGATTACACCGAAGCTGTCGTGAATCAGCCGCAGCGTGGCGCGCTGATCAAGCGCGGTCCTCGGCAGGTTGATGGTGTTGATGAACAGCACAAAGAACAGCAGCGCGAGCACATAGCCCATGATCGTTGAACGCCGGTCCTGAATGCCTGGCGCCAGTTCGTTGCTCATGCCATATCCTGCTGTTATGGACCCGCTGATCCGAGCTGCTATCTTAACCCCGCTTCGGCCTCATTGAGCACGGCCGACTACCGGCTGCCGGATCAGCACCGAGCTCGCAACAATCGTGTACTCCGTCTGCGGACCGGAAATCCGTGCAGGATTGTCACCCGTATCCCTGGCGAAATGCCGGGCATCGTTCTGCGAAATCGTCTTGCGACTGAAGGTCCCGACTATCGTCACCAGTTTGCCACCCGCATCGCTCGGGATAAAGAAATCATAGTCGGCAAAAGTCACACGTGCGGTGGCTGCGCCGTCATAGGCAACGAAGAAGCAACCCTTCTGCTGGCAGACTTTTCCGATCGAGGCAGTCACCTGGATACGCTTGCCGATCCAGGCATCGCCAGCAGCGATGATCTCGTCCAGCCGCATGGGCTGCCCGGACTCCGCCATCGGAGCGCCGTATATCTCGTATCCCTCGCCGACCTCGACCGGTTCGGAAAGCCGGATTACGCCCGTGCCGTAGGCCGGCACGACGGCGATGCTCAGCAAGAGTGCAATGATTTTCATCCTGCCCAATCCGTCCGGCTAGACCGGTGCATTTCGCCCGGGCACGACCTTCGCATCTGCTGCGCCCGGCTCCCAGATCTGCCGCGGAGCATAGCCTTCCCGGCGCATGAAGTGCTCGGTGTAAACGATCCGGTCCGGGTCGACACGCAGCAACTGACCGCGCGGCGGCTGCGCATTGATCTTCCCCAGTTCAAAGCTGGACGCCACCCATTTGAAAACCTTCATGCCGTGTTCCCACTCCGGCGTATCCGGATCCAGCAGCGTGCCTTTGCCGAAAAACTGCGCGCCCATGACACAGGCCCAGCCCGCCATGGGGTTGGCAACCGCGAAGCTGAGCCGCGGGTCGCGGCGCAGGGCCATCACCTTCGGGCTGTTGGGCTGCGGAAATATGTACAGCTGAAGGCCGTCCGAATAGAACTCCACGGGACTGACGATGGGCGAGCCATCTTTTCTGACCGTGCCCAGATAACCGATATTGGTCATGGTCAGCACGCGCTCGATACGCGATTCAAGCAGTGGCTTCGGCATCACCTTCGTCGGCCACGGTTCCTGCTCAAGCCATTTATGGGCAACACTCACCGGTTCTACTCCTGCTTTTGGTTGATTGGTCCAGGTTGGGCATCAGCGCCACGAGCGCATCGACGATACGCTAACGATGGTACAGCGCGACGACAAACCCTGCAGCGAACAGCAAGAAGATCAGCATGAGAATGCCGGTAGTGAGGGCAGGCATGGTACGGATTAGATACCGACCAGGATTTCAGTGCCGACACGGGCAATCAGCGGGGGTCAGGCATCATCCGGCAGCAGTACGCGTAGCTGCAGACTAGCCAGCTACCTGGATCCGGGCGGGAGAATGCACGGTTCCGGGTGGCTTCAGCCACCCGGAACCTGCGGAGAAATCAGCGGGTACGTACCGAACGGCGACGACGACGAAGACCTTCTGCACCGAGGAGGCCAGCGCCGAGAACCAGGGCCAACGCCTGGGTACCTGAACTCGCATCAATTTCGGGTACGGTGTGTACCGGGCGGCCACATATCCGGGCGGCGGGGTAACGACTGCAGAACCGGGCGAGAATCGCCTGACGGTCAATGCTAATCGTCGGCCGGTCCGCAGACTGGGCGTTCGCGCTGCTCGCCATGCCCAGCAAGGAAACGGCGGCTGCAATGCCTAAGATTGATTTTTTCATTTTTTGAATCCCTTCATTCAGCTCTGGCGCGATTTAGAGTCACTCTGGTTCTCTTTCTAGCATATGAGAGCTGCCCTGGCTACCTGGTAGCTATCTGGTAGCTATCCGGGCTACGCATCCAGACAAAGCCACGGGCGTTACTTCTCATATGAAGCCATAGTGAACCACTACCGGCCGGAAAGTAGCCCCAGTTAACACAATCCACAACATCCACCCCTTCAAAGTGTGACCGACATCACAACTTTGCAGAGATAACCCGTATAGCCGGACGATCCATACCGCCCTGTCGATAGAGCGCCACAGCAATTTGCATGCCGGGCCGATAGCCAGCCTGCCATTGACCGACATCGGCAAACCAACACGCGGATAGACCGATCAAAAGTCATGGTCTGGAGCCTCAGCTTTGCTGTACACGAACAGCGTAGCAGCTATCGTTGCAGGCTACTGATTCACAGCCATCCTTGCTACCGTTGTATACGTCGCCACCACACCTGTCAGAAGCGAGGAGCACATGTCGCAGTTCAAAAAGCTCTATCAGGCACCGTTGCCGGCCATTATTGCGCTGCTCATCGTCTATATCTGGCAGGGACTCGGCCACACGGTCATGTACCTGATGGAACACAAGTGGTTTCCGGAGAGCGTTACCACCGTCGCCATCGTCGGCGGGTTCATCGGTGCCGCGCTGGTCTGGATCGGCAGGAACAAGTCGGAAAATGCCGCCACCCTGCTCGGCTTCCTGGGGGGCAGCCTGATCTGGCTGACGTGGATCGAATTCAATTTTGTCTACACGGCGGACCAGCTCGGTGTGGAAGAAGTCATGTGGGGCGCCAAACCAACCAAGGGCGAATACCGCGTGATGCTGTCCTCCATCGGCGTCCTGATGGCCTCGCTGATGTATTTCTTTTACAACAAAGACACGCGATGCAACCTGTTCATGTGGCTGCATCGCAACCTGCACTTGAACCCGGGTGATCGCGGGTCGGTGCAACAGCGCAATATTGCCGCGATCGTCGCCCTGGAAACGATCTATGTCACCTGGTTCTGCTATATCTGGCTGCTGCTCTGTTACGACCCCGATGTTCTCGGCGTCGATCACTGGTTCACCTTCGTATCGCTGGGGATCTTTGCGGTCTGGGCCGCCTACCTGATCCAGCGACTGTGGTGGTTCCAGCGCATGGCGCCGGCGCTGCGCTATGCGATACCCACTGCGATCATCGCCTACAACATCAACGAGATCCTCGAGAAATGGGGAAAGATGGCCGAGATCTGGGTACAGCCGGAGAAGTACGCCCTGGAGATCAGCCTGGTACTGGTTGCGCTGATCGTGGTGGTCGTACTGGCAATCCTCAGTCCGGCACGGCGCATCGCCGTCAACAAGCCATCGACCGACGCTCAGGCCTGAGACCGGCGGCGCCAGACGAGGATAGCCAGTACCAGCAGCAAGGCCAGATCTGTAGCTCCGCCACCGCCGCCTGATCCGGCTTTCCACTCTACGGCGGCGATCTCAGGCTCGTCCTTGAGTCGCTGCTCGAAGCGGTCGAGTTCAGTGGCCAGACTCACCGTCATATTGGCCATGGCAGCCGAGAAGCTTTCTGCCCGGACCGTACGACTCACTGTGGCTGCATCGATCGCAGTCGATGAACGCTCGCGGCTGTCCACGCCGGGTGCCCGGAACAGCAGCTTGCGGCTGGCCACATCGAAGACCGCGGTATCCACGAAGGTCTGGGTCTGATTCTCGGTGCCTTTGATGATGTAGGCGCCGACGATGGTCCAGTAGGTCAGCGCGAGCTTGTTGTCACCTGTAACCGCGACCTGATCCCAGGAAACCATGGCCATGATGTCGACGGCATAAAGTCTCGCGACCTGCTGCATGCCCTCAAAACCTTTGGTCGAACGCAGGTAGGTGTCCGGAATCACCTCGATGGAAGCGATGTACTTGCGGCCGGTGAACTGTTCCCGGACCTTCTGCAGGGCTTCATTCTTCAGCGCCTCCGAGGGACCGTCGGCAGCCCCGGCGGGTTGGGGTACAAAGGCCAGTCCCACACGCAGCGGCAGCTTCAGCTGCGGGACCTGTTCGGCAAATTCCGGTGGAATTTCGCCCTTGGGATACAGGTAGTCGACCAGGCTGCTCGACACACCGGTGCGCGTAACGCCCGTTGAAAACGCATCGAACCAGGCCGTACAGCCATGGAGCATCGCACTTGCCCCAAGCAGTGCCGCAAACGTCATCAGTCGTGTGTGGATCACCATTCGCCCCCCCGGGGAATATCAAGCGATGATCTTAGCAAAGCACCTGCTGGAGCCTCAGAGCATTTCCTGATGTTTTCTGCAGAAATGGCACCCCGAAACAGATCCGGGCATGCAGCATCAGGAATCCAGTGCCTGGCTGATGTCGGCGAGCAGATCTGCTTCCGCCTCGATGCCGACAGACAGGCGGATCAGATTGTCAGCGATGCCCATCTGACGGCGTTCATCCGTTGGCACGCTTGAATGACTCATGGTTGCCGGCTGACCGGCGAGACTCTCAACCGCACCGAGACTCTCGGCGATCGCAAACAACTGCAGTCGGTTGAGAAAGTCACCGACCGCTGAACCAGCACCGCGGATCTCAAAGCACACCACACCACCAAAGGCACTCATCTGGCGCTTCGCGAGCGTATGGCCAGGATGGCCCGGCAGACCGGGATAAAACACCCGCCCGACCTGTGCATGCCCCGACAGATAACGGGCAATCGCGAGTGCGTTTGCACAGTGCCGTTCCATGCGCAGCGCGAGCGTCTTGATGCCACGCAGGACCAGATAGGCATCAAAGGGACCGAGCACGCCGCCCGACGCACTGCGCAACTGATGCAGCTCTTTGCCCAACTCCGGATCTGCAGACACGACGATCCCGCCCAGCACATCAGAGTGGCCACCCAGATACTTGGTCGCCGAATGCATGACCAGATCGGCGCCCAGCAGCAGGGGCCGCTGCAGGCATGGCGTCGCAAAGGTGTTGTCCACGCAACTCAGAACGTTGCGCGCGCGGGCCAGTGCCGTGACTGCGGCAATATCGACGATATCCAGCAAGGGATTGGTCGGCGTCTCAATCCAGATCAGCCGGGTGTCCGGTCGCAGCGCGGCCTCGATATTGGCGGGCTCGCACATATCGACAAAGGAGAATTCAAGATCGGCAGTACGCCGGCGCACCTGATCGAACAACCGGCGCGTACCGCCATAGAAATTGAGCGGCGCGATTACATGACTGCCGGCATCCAGCAGATCGAGCACCCCGGCAGTTGCGGCCTGCCCGGAAGCAAAGGCCAGACCACGCGCCCCGCCTTCGAGTTCCGCCACGCAGCGCTCGAGCGCATCGCGGGTCGGATTGGAGGAGCGCGTATAAATATGCTCGCGCGGCTGACCGAACGCTTCCCAGGCAAAAGTGGTGCTGGTGACAATCGGCGGCATCACTGCCCCGCTGACGGCATCCGTTGTTGCCCCGGCATGGATGCAGCGGGTGGCCAATTCGTGGGCAGGCTGGCTGCCTGTTCCGGTCAGTTCTGATGGTGGTTTGCGTGACATCATCTGCTCTCCTGCGCGGGCGGCAGGCTAACATAGGCCGCATGTCCACAGAACGCAGCCCCGAGCCCGACCTGGCGACTGGCGTCAGTACCGACCAGCTGCTGGCCGAGGGTACGCGTTCGCTGAGCACCGTCAGTGACTCGCCGCGGCTCGACGCCGAACTCCTGCTGGCCCATGCACTCAAGCAGCGCCGCGAATATCTCTACCGGACGCTGTCTGACGCCGTCCCCGCCGCCGCGCTAACGCACTATGCCGCCCTGCTCGCCCTGCGCGCTACACATCGCCCACTGGCGCAGATCATCGGACGGCGCGACTTCTGGTCGTTCAGCCTGGAGGTTAGCAAGGACACCCTGGTACCGCGGCCTGAAACCGAACTGCTCGTCGAACAGACACTCAGCCATATTCCGTCACAGATGGCGCAGGCAATTGCCGATCTGGGCACCGGAACCGGCGCCATCGCAATGGCCATCGCCAGCGAGCGCCCACAGTGCCGGGTGGTCGCGACCGATCTCAGCCACGAGGCTCTCGCTGTCGCAAGACACAATGCCGTTGAACTGAAGCTGGACAACATCAGCTTCCATTTTGGCAACTGGTTTGCAGCGCTGAACGGTGAAAGGTTTGCCGTCATCGTCTCAAACCCGCCCTATATCGCCGACGATGAATGGCACGAGACAGACCGCGCGCTCAGCTTTGAGCCACGCCTCGCATTGAGCGGCGGGCGCGATGGCCTGGTGGATATCCGGCGCATCATTTCTGCAGCACCGGCGCATCTGGACAGTGGCGGCTGGCTGCTGCTCGAACACGGCTTCCGGCAGGCAGCTGCCGTACAGAACCTGCTGAAGCAGGCGGGCTTCGAATCGATCCGCACGCTGACGGATCTCGCCGGACAACCCAGGGTCACCGAAGGCCAGCTGGCGCCATAAAGGATGAACACTGTAGATACACTGCGTTTCGCCCGACATATCGCCCTGCCCCAGTTCGGCACACAGGGCCAGGAGCGGCTCGCACAATCCAGCGCGCTGATCGTCGGACTGGGCGGACTCGGTTCGGTCGCCAGCCTGTATCTGGCCAATGCCGGCATCGGGCGGCTGCTGATCAACGATTTCGATCGCGTCGATGCCAGCAACCTGCCCCGCCAGCTGCTGTTCCGTACCGGCGATGTCGGCACCTTCAAGACCGCAGCCACAGCGGCCCGACTGCGTGATGCCCATCCGGCGCTGCGGATAACCACGCTTGACCGGCAACTCGATGCAGATGAACTATGCGCTGCTGCACGCGACTGCGATGTCGTGCTCGACTGCACCGACAACTTCCGCACGCGCCTGCTGCTCAACCAGGCCTGCGTGACAACCGGCAAACCACTGGTCAGCGGTGCAGCGATCCGCTTTGAGGGCCAGGTCGCTGTATTTCCCAACCGCGGCACCGGACCCTGTTACCGCTGCCTGTACGCCGACGAAGACGAGAACTTCGCCAGCTGCGCCGGACAGGGAATACTCGCACCGGTGGCTGGCACCATCGGCACCATGCAGGCCACCGAAACGCTGAAGCTGCTGCTCGGACTCGAATCCGGCCTGTGCAATCACCTCTGGGTATACGACGGCCTCAGCGGTGCAACGCGCAGCGTAGCCATCCAGCGCAAGCCAGGCTGCCCGGTGTGCAGCGCCGCCTGATCCTTTCCGCTACTGCGGGTCGTAACCGAGATTGGCCGACAGCCAGCGTTCAGCCGTAGCCACCGCCATGCCCTTGCGCCGTGCGTAATCCTCAACCTGGTCCCGGTCGATGCGACCGACCGCGAAATAGCGCGTCTCGGGATGCGCGAAATAAAAACCACTGACCGAAGCTGCCGGCAACATTACAAAAGACTCGGTGAGCTGCACGCCGATATTTTTCTCCACGTCGAGCAACCGCCACAGCGTCTCCTTCTCGGTGTGATCCGGACAGGCCGGATAGCCGGGCGCAGGCCGGATGCCAACATACTTCTCGGCAATCAGCTGATCGTTGTCCAGCGCTTCATCCGGAGCATAGCCCCAGTGCACCCGGCGCACCTGTGCATGCAGGTACTCGGCACAGGCCTCAGCGAGCCGGTCGGCCAGGGCTTTGAGCAGGATCGCGGAATAGTCATCGTTGTCGCGCTCAAAGGCTGCCACATGCGGCCCGATACCGATGCCGGCCGTCACTGCAAATGCGCCGATGTAGTCGCGGATTCCTGAATCATGTGCAGCCACGAAGTCGGCAAGACAGGCATTCGGCTGATCTTCACCATGCGGCTTCTGCTGGCGGAGATGATGCAGCATCGCCAGCGGTGCCGAACGCTGCTCGTCCGCGTAAACGGCAATATCATCGTCACCGATCCGGTTGGCAGGAAACAGGCCGAGCACGGCACGCGCTGTCACCCACTTGCCGGCGATCATCTGTTCCAGCATCTTGCGCGCATCCTGGTGGAAATCGCGCGCCGCCTCACCGAACACTTCGTCATCGAGAATCGCCGGGAAAGTGCCGCGAAACTCAAAGGCGTTAAAGAGCGGCATCCAGTCGATGTACGGAAGAAGTTCCATCAGCGGAATATCCTCAAACACGCGCACGCCGCTGAAGGTCGGCGTGACCGGTGCCTGGTCCCAACCCACGGCCACGCGGTTGCGGCGCGCCTCGGCAATCGGCCGGTGCGCCACGGTTTCAGAGCGGCGGCCATGCCGCTCACGGCGTACCCGCGCATCTTCCTTGACTTGTGCGACATAGGCCGGCCGGTCAGCGACACTGGCAAGCTTTTGCGCGACGCCTACCGCCCGGGACGCATCCTTCACATAGACCACGGGACCGTCATACTCGGGATCGATACGCACCGAAGTGTGGGTCGGTGAAGTGGTGGCGCCACCGATCAGCAACGGCAGGCTGAAGTTCTGCCGGCGCATTTCGCGGGCGACATTGACCATCTCTTCCAGCGAGGGCGTGATCAGCCCCGACACCCCGATCATGTCCGCGTTCTCACGCCGTGCGGCATCAAGGATACGTTCGCAGGGCACCATCACGCCCAGGTCGATCACCTCGAAGTTGTTGCACTGGAGAACGACGCCGACGATGTTCTTGCCGATGTCGTGTACATCGCCCTTGACGGTCGCGAGCACGATCCGGCCTGCCCGTTTCATCTCGCCGGTCTGCGCAGCCTCGATAAAGGGCACCAGATGCGCCACCGCCTTCTTCATCACCCGTGCGGACTTCACCACCTGGGGCAGAAACATCTTGCCGGAGCCAAACAGGTCGCCGACCACGTTCATGCCATCCATCAGCGGACCTTCGATCACGTCGAGCGGCCGTGCAGCCAGCAGCCGGGCTGCTTCAGTGTCTTCCAGAATGAACTCGTCGATACCCTTTACCAGCGCATGCGAGAGCCGTTTGTTCGGCGTCCACTGCCGCCACTCCACCTGCGCGACCTGTTTGGCTGCACCGGGTCCTGCATCCCGGTAACGGCTGGCTATTTCCAGCAGCCGCTCGGTCGCATCCGGCCGACGATTAAGCAGCACGTCCTCGGCCGCATCGCGCAGCTCAGGCTCGATCTCCGCATAGATACCCAGCTGGCCGGCATTGACGATGCCCATGTCCAGGCCTGCCTGGATGGCGTGGTACAGGAACACCGTATGCATGGCTTCGCGCACCGGCTCATTGCCCCGGAACGAGAACGAAACATTGCTGACGCCGCCGCTGATCAGCGCACGCGGCAACCTCGCCCGGATCTCACGGCAGGCATCGAAAAACGCCACGCCGTAATCATTGTGCTCCTCGATGCCGGTCGCGACCGCGAAGATATTCGGGTCGAAAATGATGTCTTCCGGAGGGAAGCCCACTGTCCCGGTCAGCAGGTGATAGCAGCGCTCGCAGATCGCGAACTTTCGCTCGGCCGTCTCTGCCTGCCCCTGTTCATCGAAAGCCATCACCACCACGGCAGCACCATAGCGGCGAATCTCGCGTGCCTGCTGCAGAAAAGCCGCTTCGCCTTCCTTGAGGCTGATCGAATTGACGATGGATTTGCCCTGCACGCACTTGAGCCCGGTCTCGATCACGCTCCAGCGTGACGAATCGATCATCACCGGTACGCGCGCGATATCCGGCTCGGTGGCGACAATCTTCAGGAAGCGGTCCATCGCAGCGACCGAGTCCAGCATGCCCTCATCCATATTGACGTCGATGAGCTGCGCGCCGTTCTCGACCTGCTGGCGGGCCACCACGAGCGCCGTGTTGTAGTCACCGGCAATGATGAGTTTGCGGAACTGTGCTGAGCCTGCCACGTTGGTACGCTCACCGACGTTCACGAACAGCGAGTCCTCGCCGATATTCAGCGGCTCAAGCCCCGACAGCCTGAGCTTTACCGGCGGCGACGGTATTGGCCGCGGCGGGTGGCGCAGGACTGCGGCACGGATCGCGGCAATATGCGCCGGCGTGGTACCGCAGCAGCCACCGACCATATTGAACAGCCCGGAGGCGGCAAACTCGCCGAGGATGTCGGCCATGGCCTGCGGTGTGTCGTCATAGCCGCCGAAAGCGTTCGGCAGGCCGGCGTTCGGATGCACGCTGACCCGCGTATCGGCAAGGCGCGAAAGCTCGCTGACATGCGGTCGCAGATCGCTGGCGCCCAACGCGCAATTGAAGCCGATCATGAACGGATCGATGTGTCGCACCGAATTCCAGAACGCTTCGGGCGTCTGCCCGGACAGCGTCCGGCCCGATGCATCAGTGATCGTTCCGGAAATCATCACCGGGATGGTGAGCCCCAGCGACTCGCCGACCGTGGCGATCGCATACAGCGCTGCCTTCGCATTCAGCGTATCGAAAATCGTCTCGACGAGAATGAAGTCGGCACCGCCTTCCAGCAGGGCGTGCGTGGCCTCGGTATAGGTCACCACGAGTTCGTCGAAGCTGATATTGCGATAACCCGGATCGTTGACGTCCGGAGAAATCGATGCGGTACGGCTGGTCGGCCCCAGCACGCCGGCGACAAAACGCGGCTGACCGGTCTCGCGCGCCACCTGATCGGCCACCTGCCGCGCCAGTTGCGCGCCGGCATGGTTCAGTTCGCGCACGAAATCCTGAAGCCCATAGTCCGCCAGCGATGGCGCAGTGGAGTTGAAGGTATTGGTCTCGATGACGTCGGCACCGGCGACGAGAAACTCACGGTGAATGCTGCTGATCACATCCGGACGCGTGAGGTTGAGCAGGTCGTGGTTGCCCCTGAGATCGCTTGGCCATTCAGCGAAGCGGGTGCCGCGATAGTCCGCTTCATTCAGCCGATGGTTCTGCACCATCGTGCCCATCGCGCCATCGAGGATCACGATGCGCTGTCCGAGCAGGCCCTCGAGCTCAGCAAAGTGCGGCAGAAGCACGGGCGCTGTCATGACGACACCGCCGATTGCTGACTGCCGGTGGGGCGCAGCCCCAGCGCAGAACAGATCGCATAAGTCAGTTCTGCCCGGTTCAGGGTATAGAAATGGAACTCGTCGATGCCTTCCCGGCGCAGCGTCTCGACCTGCTCGATGGCCACGCTTGCGCCCAGCATGAGCTGTGTTTCGGCATCATCATCGAGACCGGCAAACCGTTCGTGCAGCCAGACGGGGACCTTCGCACCAGCACGATTGGCAAAGTTCAACATCTGTTTGAATTTTGCAATCGGCAGAATGCCCGGCACGATCGGGCCACCGATGCCGCGCGCTGCACAACGGTCGCGGAAGCGCAGGAAGTTCTCCGTATCGTAGAAGAACTGCGTGATTGCACGGTTCGCGCCCGCCTCAAACTTGCGTTGCAGATTGTCGAGATCAAAGCCGGCATCCGGCGCCTCGGGATGTATCTCCGGATAGGCAGCTACCGAAATATCGAAGTCGGCCACCTCGCGCAGACCGCGCACCAGATCGACTGCCCAGGCGTAGCCACCCGGATGTGGCGTGTAACTCGTTGCACCCTGCGGCGGATCACCGCGCAGCGCGACGATATGGTTGATGCCTTCATCGCGGTAGGTCCGGGCAATCGCCCGGATCTCCTCCTGTTCTGCGCCCACACAGGTCAGATGCGGTGCACTGACCAGGCCGGTCTCCGCGACGATGCGCGACACGATGCGATGGGTGCGATCGCGGGTCGAGCCATCAGCGCCGTAGGTAACGGATACGAAACGTGGTCGCAGCGGTGCGAGTTTCTCGATCGCCTGCCAAAGCCTGGCCTCCATCTCCGGCGACTTCGGTGGAAAAAACTCGAAAGACACCTGTACCGGCGCTTTGCTGACTTGTTCAGTCATGGGTTCCAGTCCTCTCTCTCTGCGGCATATCGGCCGTCTCGTTGATCATGGCCAGAAACAGCGCACGGTCCGGCGCACGGCCCGGCAGCCACTGGCGGCGCACGACCGCAAAACCCGCCGTACGCAACAGTGCGCCGAGTTGACGCTCCGACAGCTCGCCATGCACCGGCGCCCCTGCCAGGCGGCGCACGACCGGCAGGATGCGATCACATATCAGCAGGCGACCATGATGATGCGTTCCCAGTACGCGCTGCGCCTCGCTGAGGATCAGCTCAGGCTGCGCGCTGCTACCGAGTACCTCATCGAGAATCACCAGGTCGAATTCGCCGTCGGCAAACGGCAGGTCGTGGGCATCAGCATCGCGGATCGTCCAGCGTGCACGGCCGGCGCCGTACAGACGTGAGCGGGCCAGTTGACGCATTTGGCTCGAAGAATCAACGCCGACAATGCGCCGGGCGCGTGGCGCGAGCAGCTGCAACAGACTGCCAGCGCCAGCACCGATATCAAGCACGTCGCCAAGCGGGCTGTTACCCAGCAACGCGTCGAGGCACTCCGCCATGGCATTCGCAGCTGGTATTACACCGGCACCCAGGGCCCGGATCGAGCGGGTTCCGCGGCGCAAGGCATCACGCTCGCGCTGCCGCCGCGATTGCGCCATGTGCTTGCGGTCCTGGTCGACAACCGGATCGGAGCCGCGCAGCAGCGCTGCCAGATAGTCGCCGATGCCGTCATCGAGCACCGCATCGGCGAGACGGTAGTAAATCGAGCGGCCCTCACGAAAGGACTCCACCAGGCCGGCATCAGCCAGCAGGCGCAGATGTCGCGACACCCGCGGCTGGCTTTGCTCAAGTACGGTAACCAGATCGCCAACCGTCGCCTCACCCGGCAACAACAGTACAAGCAGGCGCAGACGGCTGGGTTCAGCCGCCGCCTCGAGTTGTGACAATGCCCGCTCCAGCTCCATGCCGGAAATATAAAGATATCTTTATATTTCCGCAAACAGCCAGTAAGGACGCGGGGTTCAGGGCTTCTGCAAGGGCGGTGCCGGACTTGCTGCGACTGCTTCCTCAGCCACACCGATCCAGGTTCGCACCAGGGAATAGGCTACCGCCAGCAGTGTCGGCCCGATAAACAGCCCGACCATCCCCCAGGCCAGTAAACCACCGAGCACCCCCATCAGGATCAGCGCGAAGGGCAGCTTGGCACCCCGACTGATCAGGTACGGGCGCAGAAAATTGTCCACCGTATTGACCAGCAGCAACCCCCAGATGGCGAGGAAAATCGCGTGGCCCGTTTCACCGGTGTGATACAGCCAGGCGGCAGCCGGCGCCCACACCAGCAAAGTAGGCAGTTGAATGAGGGCCAGCAGGAAGGTCGCAAACCCAAGCACGGCGATGCCGGGCACACCGGCCAGACCGAAACCCAGCGCTGCCACCAGCGCCTGGATGGATGCCGTACCGACCAGCCCGATAGACACACTGCGCACGGTACTGACCACGATGCCAATGATCGGCCCACCCTCATCCATCTGCAGCCTGGAGACCAGACGCTGGGCCAGATCAGCAAAACGGTCCGCAGTTACCAGCAGTACGCCGGCGATCAGTATGGCGAAGATGAATTGCAGCAGGACCAGGGCCAGGCTCGCACCTTGTGCGAGCGCCCACACCCCCGCCTCCTCGGCAGCCGGCAGAGCACGGCGCACCAGACCACCGGCGTCGGTGACAGCAGTACCCCAGGCATCGCGAATCAATTCGCCGACGAAGGGCAGACCGCTCAGCCAGGTCGGCGGCTCAGGCCCGATCGCCAGCGTCAGTTCCTTGAGCAACGTAGCTACCTGCGGCGCCGCCTGGCCGAGTGTGGCGGTGAGCACAGCAAAAGGCAGCACCAGCAGGATGAACAGCACAAAGGTACAGGCACCCGCCGCCAGCACTGGTCGGCCACCCAGCTTCGCTGCAAGCCAGACAAATGCCGGCCAGACCGTGATTGCGATGATCGCCGCCCAGGCCAGGGCGCCGAGAAACGGCAGGATAATCTGCAGACAGGCCAGCACCAGCAGCACCAGCGCCACCAGCCGCACGATTCGCTCGGTCGTCCAGGTTTGCAGTTCTGCCATTTGCGTGCCTATCGCCAGCGGCCCTATAACTTGCGCTTCAGCAATTCATTGACCTGGGCGGGATTGGCCTTGCCTGCGCTGGCTTTCATGATCTGGCCAACCAGGAATCCCATCACCTTGGTCTTGCCGGCCCGGTATTCCGCTACCTGGTCCGGATTCGCTGCCAGCACCTGATCGATCACCGCCTCGATGGCGCCGCTGTCGGTGATCTGGCGCAGGCCCTGCCGGTCGATGATCGTATCCGCATCACCACCCTCCGACCACAGCAACTCGAAGACCTGCTTGGCTAGTTTGCCCGAAATCGTATCGTCCATGATCCTGCCGAGCAGACCAGCCAGCTGACCCGGACTGACACGACTCGCCTCGATGCCCAGCCCGTCGCGGTTGAGGGCCGCCATCAGCTCGCCATTGATCCAGTTGGCGGCGAGCTTCGCGCCACCCGGCGCCTCAGCAACTACCGCTTCAAAGTAGCCGGCCAGCTCGATACTCGCCGCCAGCAGCGCAGCATCACTCGCACCCAGGCCATGCTCAGCCACGAAGCGCGCCCGCTTGGCCTCCGGCAGCTCCGGCATGCCGGCCCGTACCGTAGCGATGAATGCTGCGTCGATCACGACCGGCAGCAAGTCCGGATCAGGGAAGTAACGGTAATCGTTGGCCTCTTCCTTGCTGCGCATCGAACGGGTTTCATCGCGGTCCGGATCGTAGAGCCGCGTTTCCTGGCGCACCTTGCCGCCACTTTCCAGCACCTCGATCTGCCGCTCGACCTCGAACAGGATCGCCCGCTCGAGAAAGCGGAAGGAGTTGAGGTTCTTGGTTTCCGTGCGTGTGCCGAGCTGATCAGCCCCGGTACGCCGTACCGAGACGTTGGCATCACAGCGGAACGAGCCTTCCTGCATGTTGCCGTCGCAGATACCCAGATAACGAACCAGCTGGTGGATCTTCTTCATGTACGCCACCGCCTCCTTCGCCGAACGCATATCCGGCGCGGACACGATCTCGATCAGCGGCGTACCGGCGCGGTTCAGGTCGATGGCGGTAAGTCCGGCGAAGTTTTCATGCAGCGACTTGCCTGCATCCTCCTCGAGGTGTGCGCGAATGATGTGCACCGACGTCGAACTGCCATCCTCCAGCTCGATGCCGAGCTGGCCGTCGTACACGATCGGCAGTTCGTACTGGCTGATCTGGTAACCCTTCGGCAGATCGGGATAAAAGTAGTTCTTGCGCGCAAACACGGAGCGCGGCGCGATATTCGCGCCGATCGCCAGACCGAACTTGACCGCCATGCGCACGACTTCAGCGTTGAGTACGGGCAGCACGCCGGGATAACCCAGGTCGACCAGGCAAGCCTGCGTATTCGGCTCCGCGCCATAGGCGGTGGCTGCGCCGGAAAAGATCTTGCTGCGCGTCGCCAGCTGCGCATGGATCTCCAGGCCGATGACGGTTTCCCAGCTCATCGCGGCTTCCGTTCCGCCGTGGGAGCGGCTTCAGCCGCGATCGACACAGCAACAGGGGATGGGATCGCGGCTGAAGCCGCTCCTACGACGGGCGCTTCTGCATGCCAGTCGGTCTCGCGCTGATAGACGTGGGCAAAATTGAGCAGCGGGCCCTCGCCGAAGTGCGGGCCGATAAGCTGCAGGCCGACCGGCAGGCCGGCGGAAAGGCCACAGGGGATCGAGATACCCGGCAACCCCGCAAGGTTGACCGGGATCGTATAGATGTCGTTCAGGTACATCTGCACCGGGTCATCGACCTTTTCGCCCAACCGGAAGGCCGGCGTGGGTGCAGTCGGCCCGGCAATGATGTCCACGTCGGCAAAACAGCGCCGGAAATCATCGGCGATCAGCTGCCGCGCCTTCTGCGCCTTCAGGTAATAGGCATCGTAATAGCCTGCCGACAGCACATAGGTGCCGGTCAGGATCCGGCGCTTGACCTCGGCACCAAAACCTTCGCCGCGGGATTTCCTGTACAGCTCTTCAAGTGTCGTTGCACCGGCGTGCCGGTGACCAAAACGCACCCCGTCGAAACGCGACAGATTCGACGAACACTCGGCGGGTGCGACGATGTAGTAGGTCGGCACGGACAGCGCAAGGCTCGGCAGCGAGATCTCCACCAGCGTCGCACCCAGCCGCTCATAGACACGCAATGCTTCGCGCACCGCGGCGGCGGAATCCGGATCCAGGCCGGCATCGAGGAATTCTTTCGGCAGGCCGATGCGCTTGCCGGCGACTGCGGCGGCCAGTTGTGCCTGATAGTCAGGCACCGGCAGCTCAGCCGAGGTTGAATCGCGCGGATCGAAGCCCGCCATCGCGGCCAGCAACAGCGCCGCATCCTCGGCTGTCAGCGTCAGCACGCCAGCCTGATCAAGGCTGGAGGCAAACGCCACCATGCCGTAGCGCGACACGCGGCCATAGGTCGGCTTGAGGCCAGTGATACCGGTCAGCGCCGCCGGTTGCCGAATCGAGCCGCCGGTATCGGTGCCCGTAGCGGCCGGCACCAGCCCCGCCGCCACGGCCGCCGCCGAACCACCTGAAGAACCACCCGGCGAGCGCGCCAGGTCCCAGGGATTGCGCACCGGACCGAAATAACTCGTCTCATTGGACGAGCCCATCGCAAACTCATCCATGTTGGTCTTGCCGAGCATGACGATGCCGGCGGCCGCCAGACGCGCAACCACGGTCGCATCGTAGGGCGGAACAAAGTCGGCCAGCATCTTCGAGCCACAGGTGGTGCGTACGCCGGCAGTACAGAAGATGTCCTTGTGGGCGAACGGAATACCGGTCAGCGGACCGCCCTCACCGCGTGCCAGCTGCTGGTCGGCACGCTCGGCCGCTGCCAGCGCCAGCGCCGGCTCGACACTGATAAAGCTGTTCAGGCTGCCGTCCAGCGCGTCGATCCGCGCCAGCGCGTCAGCCACCAGCTCGCGGCTGCTGACTTCGCGAGCGCGCAGTGCGCGGGCAAGCTGGGTGATGGTTGAACGTGACATGCAAACCGGCAGCCGGAACCCCTACTCGATAACCCGCGGAACGGTATAGAAGCCATCAGCCACCGCGCTGGCATTGCGCTGGTAGTCATCGCGCCGGTCTGGCTCGGTCACCTCGTCAGGACGCAGTCGCTGCGCCATATCGAACGGGTGCGCCATGGGTGCCACGCTGCCGGTATCAGCCGCCTGCAGCTGATCGACGAAGCTCACGATACGGCCCAGCTTCTCGACCACACCATCGATCTCGTCGGCGCCGAGCTCAAGGCGGGCGAGATGGGCAATCTGCTCCACATCCTGACGGGTCAGTTTCACGGCGCTCAAACCATTGATAACGCCAGGCGGGAAGCCATGGGCGCGGAAGCCAATAATACACCGCAGTTGCTGAATGCGACCCTCGTTGCTAGATTAGTCAGCTTCTGCTTCTCACCACTCGCCGATCGCGGGGAATCATGCTGAAACGGCTGCGGGGATATTTCTCCCACGATCTCTCCATAGATCTGGGCACTGCGAATACGCTGATCTATCTTGCGGGTCAGGGGATCGTGCTCAACGAACCATCAGTGGTCGCGATCCGGGAAGAACCCGGCCGCGGCGGCAAGACCGTGGAAGCGGTCGGCCTGCAGGCCAAGCAAATGCTCGGTCGCACGCCCGGCAACATCACCGCAATCCGGCCGCTGAAAGATGGCGTCATCGCTGATTACACGGTCACGGAAAAGATGCTCCAGCACTTCATTCGCAGGGCTACGCCGGGCCGCTATTTCCGGCCCAGCCCGCGCGTGGTGGTCTGCGTGCCCTACGGCTCTACCCAGGTAGAGCGCCGCGCAATCCGCGAATCCGCTGAAAGCGCCGGCGCGCGCAAAGTGTGGCTGATCGAAGAGCCGATGGCGGCTGCGGTTGGCGCCGGCATGCCGGTACACGAGGCGCGCGGCTCAATGGTGCTCGACATCGGCGGCGGCACCTCGGAAGTCGCGGTGATCTCCCTCAACGGCATCGTCTATGCCGCCTCGGTGCGTATCGGTGGCGACAAGTTCGACGAGGCGATCATCAATTACGTGCGCCGCAACTACGGCATCCTGATTGGCGAGGCCACTGCCGAGCGCATCAAGAAGGAAATCGGCTCGGCGTTCCCCGGCGACGAGGTCAAGGAGATCTCGGTCAAGGGCCGCAACCTTTCCGAAGGTGTGCCGCGCAGCTTCAGCCTGAACAGCAATGAAATCCTCGAAGCGCTGCAGGAGCCGCTGCAAGGCATCGTACAGGCCGTCAAACAGGCGCTCGAGCAGACACCGCCCGAGCTTGGCGCCGATGTCGCCGAACGAGGCATCGTGCTGACCGGCGGCGGCGCACTGCTGCGGCTCATCGACAAGCTCATCATGGAAGAAACCGGCCTGCCGGTGGTGATTGCCGACGAACCGCTCACCTGCGTGGCCCGCGGTGGCGGTCGCATCCTCGAACAGGTGGACAAAATCCCGCCTTCTACGCTCGGGCTGGAGTAACCTCAGCCGATGATGCCGGCTGGAGCACCTGTAAACCGGCGTTCCCAGGCGCGCTCCCGTCAATCGTCGCCGAAAACGCGGACCCGGCATGGTGTCTTCTTCAGCTGATAGCGAAGCACGCAGCTACCGTAATGCCAGCCCCGGGCTGGGGTTCTTCCTGACCGCAACGCTGTCAGTCGTGCTGATGTTCGTCGATCACCGGGGTGCTTATCTGGACCAGGTGCGTACCTGGCTGAGTGCGGCGATATATCCGCTGCAGGCCGCCATCAACGCACCGGCGGCCGGACTGCACTGGATGCAGGAAAACCTCGCCTTGCGCAGCACGCTCGTCGGCGAAAACGCGGCACTGCATCAACAGGCTCTCGTACAGGCCGCGCAGCTGCAACGCATGGCGGCACTACAGGCTGAAAACCAGCGCTTCCGCGCGCTGCTCGACTCACGCTCACGCGTACCGGATCGCATGACAGTGGGTGAAATCCTCGCCGTGGACATGGACCCCCTGCGTCACCGGATCATACTGAACAAGGGCAGCCCGCAAGGGGCTTACGCCGGGCAGGTGCTGCTGGACGCGGACGGCGTCGTCGGCCAGATAATGCGTGACCAGATCTACACCTCTGAAGCCATTCTGATCACCGACCCGGATCATGCGGTCCCGGTCGAGGTCGTGCGCAACGGCATGCGCACCATCGCCGTAGGTACCGGCAACCTCGACGAACTGTCGCTACCGTTCCTGACCCGCAACGCCGACGTGAAGGCCGGCGACCTGCTGGTGACCTCAGGACTGGGCGGCCGGTTTCCGGCCGGCTATCCGGTTGGCACGATCAGCACTGTCGATGGATCCGGCGGCGACGCCTTTCTTGAGGTGATGGCCAGACCTGCTGCAAGCCTCGACCGCCTGCACGAAGTATTGCTGGTATTCAGCCCGGAACCCGAACCGCCAACCAACCCTGCGGTGGAACCAGCCCGATGAGGAATTCACGCTGGCCGGTCTGGTGCATCCTGTTGCTGGCATTGACCGCTGAACTGCTGCCCCTGCCGGACTTCGCCCAGCCATTACGCCCGGCATTCACCACCATGACGATGATCTACTGGGCGCTGATGTGGCCAAGCCGCTTTGGCGTGTTCAGTGCTTTCATGCTCGGGCTGCTGCTCGATATCGCGCATGGCAGCCTGCTCGGCCAGCATGCGCTGACCCTGAGCGTGGTTACCTATCTGGTATTGCGCCTGCATCTGCAGCTGCGCGTGTTCCCGCTCTGGCAACTGACACTGGCAGTTTTCGCGCTGACCTTTCTGGAAGCCTTCCTGCTGCTGTGGATCGATGGCGCAACCGGGCGTGCCACACTCGGCCCGCAACGCTGGGGGCCGGTGTTTGCCGCCGCAGTGTTCTGGCCGGTACTGATGGCCGTGATGGATCGTGTCCGCGAACGCCTGGAACGGCGCAAATCGAGCTTTAGCTGATGGCACCTGCGTCACGCATCAAGGAGCACTGGCGGGAACAGCAGCTATTCAACAGCCGCATTCTGCTTACCGTGTTCATGCTGCTGGCACTCGGCATGCTGGTGATCCTCCGCCTGGCGCAGCTGCAGGTTGTCGAGTACGAATACTTTTCCGCACAATCCAGCGGTAACCAGATCCGCGCTGAGCCGATCCCGCCGATCCGCGGCCTGATCCTCGACCGCAACGGCAAGGTGCTGGCAGAGAACCGGCCGAGTTATCAGCTGGAAATCACGCCCGAGCGGGTTCTGGACATGCCCGACACGCTAAACCGGCTGGTGGCTGCCGGCATTCTTGCAAGCGAGGATCTCGGCGAACTGCGCGAACTGCTGGCCAGTCGTCGCTCCTTCGAAACGCTGATCATCGCCGAACGCCTGAGCGATGAGGAACTGGCGGCGTTTGCCGTGCGTCGCCCACACTTTCCCGGTCTCGAGATTCGTGCCCGCCTGGGACGCAGCTATCCATATGGCGAGGCGGCAGCACATGTACTCGGCTACGTCGGCAGTCTGAGCGTTGCTGACAAGCGTGAACTCGACCCGGTCGAATATGCCGGCACCACGCACGTCGGCAAGAGTGCGGCAGAACGCAGCTTTGAGTCAGACCTGCACGGCACATCCGGACACGAAGACATGGTCGTCAACGCGCATGGCCGCAAGATGCGCGTACTCAAACGGGTGCGTCCGCTGCCGGGCCGGGATGTCCTGTTGACCATCGATCTGGATGCACAACTGGCGGCAAGCAAGGCGCTGAGCGGCAGGCGCGGCGCCGTTGTGGCCATCGACCCGGACAGCGGCGAAGTGCTGGCGTTCACCAGCACCCCGGCCTATGACCCGAATGCGATCAGCGCAGGACTCAGCCGTCGCGCATATCTGGCCCTGCAGGAAGACATCGACCGACCGCTATTCAACCGGGCGCTGCGCGGCCAGTACCCGCCGGGCTCCACGATCAAGCCGATCGTCGCACTGGCGGGTCTGCATTTCGGCGTGACCTCCACACAGAAGCGGGTGCACTGTGGTGGCGCGTACTCCCTGCCAGGCAGCAGCCACCGCTACCGCGACTGGAAGCCAGAGGGTCATGGCAGCGTCGGCCTTTATGAAAGCATCGAGCAATCCTGTGATGTCTACTATTACGGTCTGGCCCGTGATCTCGGCATTGAGCGCATGGGTGGATTCATGCGCGAGTTCGGTCTCGGCGCCAGTACCGGCATCGATCTCGAGGGTGAGCAGACCGGCATCGTGCCCTCCCCCGCCTGGAAGAAGAAGGCGTTCAAGAATCGCGCTGCACAGGTCTGGTTTCCCGGCGAAACCGTCATCGCAGGTATCGGCCAGGGCTATATGCTGGTGACACCACTGCAACTGGCGCATGCGGCGGCCACCATTGCCGCCCGTGGGCAGCGTTTTCAGCCGACGCTATTCAAGGGTGCACGCGACCCGAAAACCGGGCTTATCGAATACCGGGCAGCCCGCCCACTGCCGCCCGTCGGCGAGCAGGATGCCTTGCGTTGGGATGCCATCATCGAAGGCATGCACGGTGTCATGCAGGGGCCGCGCGGAACCGCGCGCGGAGTCGGCATGCGGGCCGCGTTCCCGATGGCTGGCAAGAGCGGTACCGCGCAGGTATTCAGCGTCAAGCAGGGCGAGAAATACAAGGCCAGTGAGGTTGATGAACGCCGGCGCGACCATGCCCTGTTCATCGCCTTTGCGCCGCTCGACGCCCCGCGTATTGCCGTTGCAGTGGTCATCGAGAACGGTGAGAGCGGCAGCAAGGCCGCAGCGCCCATCGCACTGGACGTGATCAACGCCTATCTGAAGACCAGCACATGAGTCGCACATCGTGAGCAACCCGCTGCTGAACATCAGCACCGAGAGCCGGAGCCGGGTCGAACTGAGCCTGCTGTCGCGCATATTGCGGCTCATGCACCTCGACGGACCGCTGCTGATCGGCATCCTGGGCGTGCTGCTGTTCAGCCTGCTGGCACTGTACAGCGCGGAAGGACAGCAGATCCGCCAACTGCTGGATCAGGCGGTGCGCATGCTGCTGGCATTTGGCGCACTGCTGTTCATGGCGCAGATCAATCCCGGTTGGCTGCGGCGTGGCGCACCCTTTATCTACGCACTCGGGCTGCTGCTGCTGATCCTGGTGCTCGCGACCGGCGAGATCGGCAAGGGCGCACAGCGCTGGCTCGACGTGGGCATACGCTTCCAGCCCTCGGAAATCATGAAGCTCGGCGTACCACTGCTGCTCTGCTGGCTGCTGCACGAACGGCCACTGCCGCCCTCACCCGGGGTGGTGATGCTGGCCATCATCGTGACGTTTCTGCCTGCCGGCATGATCGCCGTGCAGCCGGATCTGGGCACTTCGATACTGATCGTGCTGTCCGGCGCCGTGGTGATCTTTCTGGCCGGTCTCGGCTGGCGTTACATTGCTGCAGCAGCAGCCATAGCAGCTGCCGCCATGCCGGCACTCTGGATGGTCATGCACGATTACCAGCGCAAGCGCGTACTGACCCTGCTCGACCCCGAAAGCGACCCGCTCGGTGCCGGCTACCACATCATCCAGTCAAAGATCGCGATCGGCTCAGGAGGCGTCTTCGGCAAGGGCTGGCTGAACGGCACGCAGGGCCAGCTCGAATTTCTGCCAGAGCGGCATACGGACTTCATCTTTGCCGTGATCGGTGAGGAGTTCGGCCTGCTCGGCGCACTGGCACTGTTGATGCTCTATCTGTTCATCGTCGGCCGGGGACTGTTCATCGCCGCCAATGCGCCGGATACCTTTTCACGCCTGCTCGCCGGTACGCTCAGCACCACGTTCTTCTTCTATGTGTTCGTCAACACGGCCATGGTGATGGGACTGATCCCCGTGGTCGGCGTACCGCTGCCGCTGGTCAGTGCCGGCGGCACCTCAATGGTGACCCTGATGGCGTGTTTCGGTATTCTGATGTCCGTTCACACCCACCGGAAACTGGTAGCTCGATGATTCCGACCCTTTACGGCCGGCAACGGGCCGCGGCGGCGCTTGCCACACTGTTTGTCGCTACAGGCGCCCTCACCCTCAACCCTGCACCCGCCTGGAGCCTCGATCTCGAGCGTCCAGAGGTGCGCGAGTTCATGACCGAACTGGTTGCCAACGACGGCTTCGAAACGAAGTACCTGGGCACGGTATTCACGGCAATGGAGTCGAAGCAGAGCATCATCGACGCCATGACCCGACCAGCCGAGAAGGTCAAGCCATGGTTCGAATACCGGGAAATTTTCCTGACGCCACGACGCATCAGCGGTGGTGTCGACTTTTTCCGCCAACACGAGACAGAACTCCGGCAGATCGCGCTGAAGACCGGCGTGCCGCCGGAAATCATCACTGCAATCATCGGTGTGGAAACCTTCTATGGCACCAGAACCGGCAGTTACCGGGCCATCGATGCGCTGGCCACACTGGCTTTCGACTATCCGCCACGCAGCACGTTTTTTCGCGGCGAGCTGCGCCAGTTATTCCTGCTGGCCCGCGATGAACAGCTCGATATCAGCCAGCTGACCGGCTCCTATGCCGGTGCACTCGGGCCGCCACAGTTCATCCCGAGCAGCTACCGCAACTTCTCGGTGGATGGCAACAACGACGGTCGGCGCAATCTCCTGAGTGACTGGAGCGATATATTCGCCAGTGTCGCCAATTACTTCGTCGTGCATAACTGGCAGGCAGCCCAGCCTGTCACAACAC
>CAVOQT010000009.1:0-88627 GCA_963698405.1 uncultured Gammaproteobacteria bacterium | reverse complement strand
CTTTTCTTCAAGTTGTACCTGAGAGGGTCGGTGGTGCCCAGGAAGTGTGGTCGCGGGCCATGGCGTTGAGCATGATGAGTAATTTGCGCATGCAGGCAACGATGGCCACTTTCTTGAGTTTGCCGCGGGCGAGCAGCTGCCGATAGGTCGTGGCGATTACCGAGTTGGCGCGGATCGAAGCCAAGGTCGCCATGTAGAACACCCGCCGCAGGTCAGCGCGGCCACCACGGATATGCCGTTTACCCTGATGGGCTCCGCTGTCAGCGTTGTACGGTGCAATACCCACCAACGCCGCGATCTGCCGGCGATCCAAGCGGCCCAGCTCCGGAAGTCGTGCCGCCAGCGTGGCCTGCAAGACCGGTCCCACGCCCGGCGCCGTGGCCAGGTCTGTGGTGGCCGTGACCGCCAGCTGCGCCTTGATCTTGCGGTCGAGTTGGTGGATCTCCCGCTGCAGGCCGGCGTTGATCCGGTTAAGCACCCGCTGGGCAACGACGGCGGAACTCTGCTTGAGTCGACGCTGATTGTCGTCGCGCTGACTGACCAGTTGTCGACGCAGATCGACCAGCGCCCGCAAGGCCTCAGTCGCCGCATCGGGCACCACCGTCACCGGCACCACCAGGATCCGGGCGGCCTCGGCCAGCAAGGCGGCATCCAACGGATCCGTCTTGGCCTGCCAGCCCAGTGCCCGGGCCAAGGCCTTGACCCGTCGTGGCTGCAGCCGCACCACTGTCAGCCCAGCGGCTTGCAGCTGCTGCCAGATGGCCCGTTCATAGCCGCCGGTGGCTTCCAGGGCAATCCGTTCCGGTTGGACCGCCTGCAGTTCTGCCACCACCTGCGCCTGCCCCGCTGGTGTATTGGGTCGCTTCCAGGTGCGCCCCTCCGGCTGCAGACACAACACCAGTGTGGCCTTGGCCACATCAATCCCGACATACGCTGTCATGTGCTTCTCCTCGCGTTAAACTCAGCCCCGAGAGCACTCTCGCCTGGCCCACGCTTGTGCGGTTTCGAGCTGACACTCGAGCAACTGTTCGGGCTTAACGGCGGGAGCACGGGGTACGGCGGCCTGCGCTCCTACACGTGCTTGCAGCACTCCGGCTCATCGGCCTGCCGTACTCCGCTCTCGCCTTGAGATTAACCGGGAAGAAAGACACAAGCGGCTTCAGCCGCGATTCCATGGCGAAAAGAATCGCGGCTGAAGCCGCTCCTACAGCTGAAGCTCCTGCGGAGCTGGCAGCGTCACACGAAATTGACATAAAGTAGGCTCCCCTTGATAGAAGGCGCATATACCATGAAGAACAGTATTGCCTCATTGCTCACTGCTACAGCTGCCATTGCACTCGCGACGCTCAGCGCCTCACCCCTCATGGCCGATAACGCCACGCCCGGTGTAACAGGTTCCGTAAGCGCCACGCGCGGGGCGACCGAGCTGCCCAGCGGATCGGTTTCCGCAACCACGACCGTCACGGCAACGGTGACCAGGATCGACAAGAAGGATCGCTGGGTCACCCTGAAGATGGCGGATGGTTCCCTCGTCGATATCCAGGCCGGTCCGGCGGTGAGGAACTTTGACCAGATCAAGGTTGGCGATCTGGTGAGCTCCACCCATGAAGACCTGGCTATTGCGGTTGTTCCTGCGGGCACGGCACCGCCGAATGCCACGGGTGGCTCGGCCATCGTGGGTGCACCGGCAGGCAGCAAGCCCATGGGCGTAATGGTCGATACCACGATGGTTTCGGGCAAGGTGACCGCGATTGACAACACTCCACGGTCGGTTACGTTGCTGGGACCAGACGGTAACACCCGCACGATTACCCGGTCGGTCCTGGCGTCAAGCGCCTGAACGAGATCAAGGTCGGCGACGATGTCGTCTTCAGGTTGAAAACTACGACCACGATCGAGGTGACGGCGCCCGTGAAGAAGTAAGCCTGCAAAGAGTCAGGCTCTGAAAGCCGCGGCCGGAGATTCCGGCTGCGGCTTTTTTATTCAGGGACGTGTCGCTGGCAGCCTGCTACAGGCCGGACAGATCGATGTCGTGCAGGCCGCACTCGCGCTTCAGGCCGAAGAAGCGCGTTTCTTCGGCGTTGTTGACGGCGTGAATCGGTTTGGTGGTGTGCACGTCGCCGACCGAGATATAGCCCTGTTCGAACAGCGGGTGATAGGGCAGGTCGTACTGTTTGAGATAGCGGTAAACATCACGATCAGACCAGTCTGCAATCGGATGGACCTTCCATCGTTCGCCTTGTGCTTTGAGGAAGGGCACATTGCTGCGGCTTGAGGACTGGCTGCGGCGCAGGCCGGCAAACCAGCTGCCGACCGTCAGTTCGCGCAGGGCGCGTTCCATCGGCTCGACCTTGTTCTCGCGGTTGTAGGCTTCGATGCCAGCCAGACCGAGCTGCCAGCGCTGGCCGTGCCGGCTTTCCTGCCAGGCCGGGCTGCGTGGGCTGCGGTAAACCTTGAGGTTGAGCTTCAGTCGCTCCGTCAGCTGGTCGACGAAAAGATAGGTTTCGGGGAACAGATAGCCGGTATCGATGAACGCCACCGGGATATCCGGTCGCTGACGTGTCACGAGGTGCAGCAATACGGCGGCCTGGATGCCGAAACTGGAAGTCAGTACATGCTCACCCGGCAGATGTTCAAGTGCCCAGGCCACACGCTCTTCGGCGGACAGGGACTCGAAGTTCTGGTTGCAGTGCGCCACGGCCCGAGCACGTGTTTCCACTTCATCAAACAGGATCCCCGGCTGCTCGGTGGCAGCGGGTTTTTCCAGCGTGGAAACCAGTGTGGCGGCTGCGGGCACTCGCGAACTCCTGCGGCTCAGTGATCTAATGCGACAGGAGCCACGCTAACCGGGCAGGGCTGGGCTGGGAACGACATTGTTGTTATCCGGCCATAACCACCTTGTATATGCTCCGGCAGGTCAGCGACGGAATCTGACGGGGGCTTCGGTTAGAATCGCTCCAGAATCACGATAATCATCAAGGCTCTTCGACTTGGACACTCTGCGAAATATCTATCACACCACCAAGATGCGGCTTGGTTTCCTGATCATGGCCTGCGCGCTGGCTGGCATGGCCATGAGTCCGGCATCGGACTGCCGCCTGGCAGGTCCTGGTGCTCGGGGTGGCCACGCTGCTGTCGTCCGGCGCAGCGCCGGTGCGTTCAATCAGCTCTGGGAAGCGCGACATGGATCGCGACATGCGGCGCACCCGGGAGCGCCCGTTCGTCACCGGGCGCTTTGCGTGACGCCGCGTCTGGTACGTCGGGATCGTGCTGGTGCTGATCCTGTCTCGGTTGCCGCCACGCCCTGGCAACCAATGTCACCGCGGCCTTCTATCTTTTCCTCGGCGCCTTCACCTATGGCGTCGTGTACACCGTCTGGCTGAAGCGCCGCACCTGGCTCAACATCGTGATCGGCGGCCTGGCCGGCAGCTTTGCAGTCATGGCGGGTGCGGCAGCCGTCGGTGCCGAGCTTCGAACCGGCGCCGCTGATCCTCGCCATCGTGCTCTTCCTCTGGACGCCGCCGCATTTCTGGGCGCTCGCGTATGCCTGCAGAAGGGACTACCAGGCGGCCGGTGTGCCGATGCTGCCGATCGTCATCGAGGAGCGCGTCTCCACACGTCACGATTCTTGGCCACGCCGTCGTCCTCGTGCTGCTGTCACTATTCCGTTCTGGCTAGGCATGAGCTGGATCTATCTGGCCAGTGCGGTGGTGGCGGTGTGGTACTTCGTGTGTGCCAGCTCGTGCTGGTCCACAAGCCGACCATCCCGCAGGGCTGGCGAACCTTCGCGGCCTCGATCGTGCAACTCGGCCTGCTGTTGACCGGCGCGATCTTCGACAACCTGCTGCTCGGCTAGCGCTGTTCGGCTCAGCCCTCCTCGCACACCAGCAACTGCTTTGCGGTGATCGAGCCGATCAGCAGTTTGTTGCCGTAAGTCACGCCGACGCTGCCGGCAGATATCTCATCGCCGGCATTCAGGTAGATCTCGTCCACCGCTGCACCGTCACCGTTGTCGGGGATGACCCGCAGTATCTGGGTCGGCGCCGGTGCGCCCTTGATGAAGTGCATGATCAGTTTCATGGTGTTGGCATGGCCGCCGACGGTCAGGCTGCTGTCGGCCGCCACGTCGATATTGTCGGGCGAGGTCGGGACCGGGATGCGTCCCAGTTCGGTGACCGCTCCGCTGGCCAGGTCACGCTGCAGAACCCGGATACGCTGGCCGGAGGTTTCAGCGACATAGAGCGTACCGCCGCCGGCCGAGACGTTGATGCCACCGCCCGAAGCGATGTCGTCGATGACGACGCGTGCCTCTTCGCCATCGAACCAGGTGAGCGGTGAAGCGCCGATGCCGAGTTGCTGCAGCCCTGCAGCCAGTCCGCCCTTCAGTGTCTTGTCGTTGGCTACGTAAAACTGTCGGGGACCGACTGCGGCCAGATCATTCGGTGAGTTGAACAGCGGACTCTGGAAAGTTTCGCGATGCCTGAACTGGCCGGGCGCCACCTCGTCGAAGACTTCCACGAGTTCAGGTTCTGTGCCGCGATTGACCGGATGGTTGATGACGAACAGGCTGCGTTTGCCGTCCGGGCTGATATACAGGCTCAGGCCATGGGTGCGCAGGTGTGCAGGTCGGTCGAGCAGGGCGTCTTCAGGGACCAGCGGCAACCGGTTCAGGTCGATGCGCATGACCGTGCCCTGCACCGCTTCGCCACGGATCAGCGCTCCCCGATCCATATATGAGATGTAGGCGAGGCCGCGCTCGCGGTCTACGGTGATGTCTTCGGCGCTGCCATCCAGCGGCAGCGAATCGCAGCGTCCGGCGAAATGCGGTTTGATCTCGCGAAACGCACCGCCGCGATTCAGGACGTACAGCGTACCGAGCACACTGATCAGCAGCAGGATGCCCAGGATCTTGAATACGGTTCTGACGATGCGCATGGTGCTTTAACCTCGGTGCTGGGCCGCCATTATGGCGCGACTGATCAGCGGCTTGCTGATCACCTGTCGGATACGCACGCATTGTGGATGCTATGCCTGCATCGTAACTCTTGCGACACTGCGGAACCGGGGTGTCCCGGCAAGGGTGAGATGACATGAGCACAAGCCACGAGTCGCCACCCGTCGCCACCGGTCAGGCTGCGTATCGTTTCGGCCCGCTGCTGATGCAGCCCGGCGTGCGCCGAAAGCACGTCTGGACGCTGTTTTTCATCTCGTTTTTCGGCATTGCGATGATGAATACGGTGGGCATCATGCAGGCTTACCTGTTCAACGAGATCCTGCGTATTCCCGCCAACGAGCAGGGTTCCCTGACCGGCGCTTTGCTGGTGACGCAGGAACTGGTGGTTGTGCTGCTGGTCGGTTTTGCCGGTGCGATTTCAGATCGCCTTGGCCGCCCGCCGGTATTCGCCACCGGCTTTGCATTGCTGGCAATCGGTTACTGCCTGTATCCGCTGGCCAGCGGCAGTCCCGATGTGGTGATGGCACAGCTGGTGTTCTTCCGTCTGTTCATCGCCTCCGGTGTGGCCTGCATCAATGTGATGCTGTCCTCGGTCGCCAACGATTATCCTGTGGATGCCAACCGCGCCAAGATGATTGCGGCGGTATTCGTCTGCAATGGTCTGGGTATCGGCACCATCCCGCGCTTCGTCGGCGGCTTGCCACAGCGATTCATCGAGATGGGACTGGATCCTGTTGCGGCGGGGCGCGTGACCTACTGGTGTGTGGCCGGCCTCTGTCTGTTCCTGGCGCTGGTCCTGCTCTGGGGGCTGAAACCAGGTCCGCCAGTCCAGACGACCAAAAGAGAGCCATTGCTGGCCACTCTGCGTATCGGCATGGGCGCTGCGCGCATGCCGCGCATTGCGCTCGGTTATGCCGCTGCATTCGTCTCCCGGGCAGATCTGGCAGTGGTCAGCCAGTTTCTGACCCTGTGGCTGGTCAGGGAGGGTATGGCGCAAGGACTGACCGTCGCACAGGCGACGCTCAAGGCGGTTACCTTTTATGTGGTGATCCAGTTGTTCGCGCTGCCCTGGGCCGTGATCTTCGGCATTGTGCTCGATCGCATCGACCGACTGGTCGGGCTGGCGATCGGCATGTTTGTGGCCTTCATCGGCTATGCCTCGCTGGGCGTACTCGAAAATCCGATTGGCAATGGCATGTACATCGCAGCGGCGTTTGTCGGTGCCGGTGAGATGGCTGCCAATATTTCCGCCACCTCACTGATCGGCAAGGAAGCGCCTGAGCGTGGCCGCGGTGCGGTGCTGGGTCTGTTCAGCCTGTTCGGTGCAGTCGGCATCATGGTGGTCGGTTTGGTTGGCGGCTGGCTGTTCGACAACTGGAAACCGGTAGGGCCGTTTCTGTATATGGCTGCATCGAACGCGACGCTGTTCGGGCTCACGCTGCTGACCATGTTCTTCACGCGTAAAACGTCGGCTACAGCTTAAAAGTACTGCAGACGGACGCCGGTAGGTGGTCGTGTACTCAATCCAGTGTCGTGCGGGCTTCCGCCTCCTGATGGTCTTGCCTAAAGTGAACCGGTAGCCTCAGCAGCCCGGGTTTCAGCATGTCTGGAAAATTTGGCGACCGACTCATGTATATCGACGGGCAGTTCGTGCCCGGCGGTGATGGACAGTGGATCGATTCGGTCAATCCGGGTACTGAGGAAGTACACGGACGTGTCCCGGTCGGGACGGTCAGCGATGTGAACCGGGCGGTGCATGCTGCCAAGGCCGCACAACCGGCATGGGCAGCGCTTTCGGTCTGGGAGCGGCGTGATGTCCTGCGCAAGCTGGGCACCGCGATGCGTGCGCGGGCTGCCGAGGTGCTGCCGCTCGAGGCGGCGGATACGGGCAACACCATCAGCAGTCTCGGCCGTGATGTAGAGGTTGCTGCCAACTATCTGGATTTCTTTTCCGGTCTCGGTACCGAGATCAAAAGCGACAGCGTACCTGCCTCGAAGGACGGTATGCACTTTTCGATCCGCGAGCCCTACGGTGTAGTCGCGCGTATCGTGCCCTTCAATCACCCCTTCCTGTTTGCGGCAGCACATCTGGCCGCGCCACTGATGGCTGGTAATGCGGTGATCGTGAAGACGCCGGAGACCAGTCCGTTGTCCGGTACCGTGATGGGTGAGATCTGTAGCGAGGTATTGCCGCCGGGGCTCGTCAATATCGTGCACGGGCCCGGGCTGCCGACCGGTGATGCGCTGGTACGCCATCCGGAGATCTGGCGTATCGGTTTCACCGGTTCGGTGCAGACCGGACTGGCGATTCAGCGTTCGGCAGCCGAGGTGGCCGTCAAACATGTATCGCTGGAGCTTGGTGGCAAGAACGCGATGATCGTCTGTGCCGATGCTGATCCGGCCACGGTTGCCGCTGCGGCGGTCGCCGGCATGAATTTCGCATGGGCGGGCCAGTCCTGCGGTTCCAACAGTCGGTTGATGCTGCATGAATCGCTGTATGACGAAGTGGTGGCACGCATCGTGGCGCAGGTTTCTGCCATCCGCATTGGCGATGCACTCGATCCCGCATCGCAGATGGGCCCGGTCAACTCTGCCGGACACTACCGGCGTGTGCTGTCCTTTGTTGAATCCGCACGCCAGGATGGTGCAAAACTGCTGACTGGCGGCGAGCGACCACCCGGCGCCGATTTTCGTCGCGGCTACTGGATTCAGCCCACGGTATACGGTGATGTGACCATGAACATGCGCGTGGCGCGTGAGGAGATCTTCGGGCCGATACTCTCGATCCTGAAGTGGCGTACGCAGGAGGAGGCGATCGCGATGGCCAATGCCACCGAGTACGGTCTGGCCTCTGGTGTCTGGACGCATGATCTCAAGCTGGCGATGACTTTCGTGCGCTCGCTTCAGTCCGGCTTCGTGTATGTCAATACGACCGCCCGGCATTTTGTCGGTACGCCTTTCGGTGGCTGGAAGAACAGCGGACTGGGTCGTGAAGAGTGTCTGGGTGAACTGTTGAGCTACACTCAGAACAAGGCCATTCATATTTTCGTCTAGCGTGAGGCATCCATGAGCAATGTGTCGCCGGACCCGTCAGTGACGGGCCTGAAGTTCTGGTTTGTCGAACTTGCGCCGGGCGTTCTGCCACGCAATTTCGGGACGCTGTTGTATAGCGCATTTACGACGATTGGCCTGCTGGCCTTCGTCAGTATCGGTACGCCATACGTACTCAATGTCTATCTGAAGATTCCCCTGGCCGAGCAGGGGCGGATCACCGGCGACCTGGCTGCCTGGAGCGAGATCGCCCTGCTACTGGTCTTTGGGCCCTGTGGTGTGCTCGCTGACCGGATTGGTCGCAGGCAGGTGTTTGCTGTCGGCTTCGTCTTCATGGCCATCGCATATGCGCTGTACCCCTTTGTCTCGTCGGTCGGTGAGCTGACCGCATATCGCATGCTCTATGCAGTCGGCGTCGGTGCAGCTACCGCGATGCTGCAGACTATCCTCGCTGACTATCCTGCCAACAACTCGCGTGGCAAGGCGACGGCACTGGTAGGTACCCTGAACGGTCTGGGTGTGGTGTTGCTTTCCGTGGGGCTTGGTGGACTGATGAAGACCTTTGTCAGCCGCGGCTACACGCCCGAGGATGCCGGCTATATCACTCATTTCATTGTGGCAGGTCTGTGCCTGCTTTCCGCCGCGGTGGTCGTCGTCGGTCTCAAGAAGGGTACGCCGGTACAGAAGGGCGACCAGCTGCCGATCCGCGAACTGGTGCGTAGTGGTCTCGCGGCAGCGCGCAATCCGCGTGTCGCGCTGGCTTATGCCAGCGCATTCATCGCACGCGGTGATCTGGTCGTCGTCGGCACCTTCGCCAATCTGTGGGGTACTACCGCTGGCATTGAAGCCGGGCTCGATCCCGCTGAAGCGAGCGCCAAGGGGCGCATGCTGTTTGCGATCACCGGCATAGCGGGTCTCTTCTGGCTGCCGCTGATGGGCGTCATGCTCGACCGGGTCAATCGCATTACCGGCACCACGATCTGCATGGCGCTGGCAGCAGCCGGGTTCCTTGTGGTCAACGTAGTCGATGATCCGCTGGCACCCGGAGCGTGGATCTTCTTCGTGTTTCTCGGTATCGGACAGATCAGCGCATTTGCCGGTGCCGCCACCCTGATCGGTCAGGAGGCGCCGATCGCATCGCGCGGTGCCGTGGTGGGCATGTTCAATACTTTCGGCGCGATCGGCATCCTGTTCGGTACCGCTGTCGGCGGCCGGCTGTTTGATTCAATCGGGCCGCATGCCGTCTTCGTCATGGTGGGCGGACTGTCGCTGCTCGTCGTATGCTACGGCCTCTGGGTGCGCTGGAAAGCGCCGGGGCCGCTGACGGCTGGTGGCGGCGGTTTCATGGCGCATTAGCCGCGCCGGTTGCGCTCTGCTCAATGCTCCCGGCCGTCGATCCGCGGCCTGAGCAGCATCGGTATGCTGCGCCACGCGAGAATACCGAAGCCGATAAACCAGCAGGTGGCGGCGAGCTCGATCCACAGCCGATAGGAGGCAGGCACTATCTGCGGCGCGATGACGCGCAGGACCAGTGCCAGGATCATGAGCCACAGCACACCCTTGTCGATCCTGTCGAACATGACCTTGCGTCCGGTATGCCCCCTGGAAATACGGATGATCATCGCCGGGACGATCAGCCCCATCACGCCAAAGGTAAACAGGTGGATGGAGAAGCTGCCGATCCAGGCGCCGCGCCCGGCCATTTCGAAGGCTGCAACGAGCAGTTGTGCGGCAATCGCCAGATAACCGAGATACATGATGCCGAGATCGAGGCGTGAGCAGGCCAGCAGCGGTTTCCAGAACGCCAGACGCACGATCAGCAGCAGCGCAAGCGCCACGGCGATACCCGCGCTCAACAGTGGCGGCAGGAAACCGGCGAACACCATCGCAAGCCCCAGTATCTTGATCGAATTATCGAGCAGCGGATTGCGCAGGATATTGGCCTTGAACACGCCGCGCATGAATTCGCTGAGCGTCCGTTCGAGCATGATCAGAAAGCACATGCGGAACAGACCCAGCACCATGAGCGTGCCGGCCGGCCCATGGCCGGTGCTGAGCATCAGTGACTTGGCGACGATAAACAGGGGCAGCACGAGCAGAAAGAAAGTGTTGTCGCTGCGGTAGCCGTCTGCATCACGGTAGCGCAGCAGGCTCCACAACAGCATCCCGATCAGGCTGACCAGAAACAGCTGGTTCGACAGCAGAAACAGCAGCTCCGGCCAGTCTGCACCGAAGGCCATGCCGATACGTTCGAAGCACCAGGCTGCAACCAGAAGGATCAGCGCCGTACCGTGATAGCCGCGGATCTTCACCCAGTTCTTGGTGGCGGTCAGCAGGAAGCCGCCGAGCAGAGCCCAGCCGAAACCGAAGAACATCTCGTGGGCATGCCACTGCACAATTGAATAATTACTGTGCGGTAACCCGATGGCGCCGGCAAACATCAAGGTCCAGATGATCGGCAGGGCCAGGCCGGACAGAACGGTGAGGATGAAAAATGGCCGGAAACCGACCAGCCAGACAGGATGCTTGGAGAGACTCACTTCAGTGCGACCTAGAGCGTAACAATTGCCCCTATGATGCCAGCCGCCCAGCCTGTGTGCGACCTGCTCTTGGCAGGCATGGCTGATGGCCATACTATGGTGCGCACTGATACTGATCATACGGTGGCGGAATTGGCAATAAAGGACCTCCATACTGCGCAGCAATTCTGGATACTTGGGTCGTTGGCGATGTTGGCGACGACGGTGGCCATCATCTTCCTGCAGTGGCCGTCGCGTGATTCGGCTGTGATGACCGATCTGCAGGCAGCAGAGTGCAGCAAGTGGCGCGAGATCGCCCCGGAACGGGTTTACGATGCCTTTCCGATGACGGGCGATGCCTGTTTCGCATTGCGCACGCTGATGGTCAAGGATCATGTTGTTCTCCCCTCCGTGAGCAGCTATGACGAGCACCGTTTGAAGCTCGGTATCAAGCGGGCGGTGAAATCACTGCTGACCTGGGCTCTGGTGATGGGCATCTTCTATGCCGCTGGCTGGGTGAGCGCACGGACGGCTGCGAAGTTCAGAAAACTCAAGGCGCAGAAAGCTGAATGAATGGCGATAGCTCATGTTTCTCGCAATAGTTTTCGGCTATATCGTAGGTACGGTGGCCGCCTGGTTTCTGGCGAAGAGGCTGCTGGAACTGTTTGCAGATCGCTATACCCATTCCCCTGAGCAGAGAAAGTTCATGAAGGTGATGGGCGGGGTATTGGGCACGCTGGCGCTGGCGCCGGCGATATTCATCAGCGTGTTCTTCTCCGGCTACCTTGAGCAGGGATTCACCATGCCCGATACCGGCATATTCTGGCTGGTGCGTGCGCTGGGGCTGACGCTGGTAACAGTGCTGACGGTTCTGATCGCTACGGGCATGGGCGCGGTGATAGGCGTGATTGGTGCACGCAGTCTGTATCCGGACTCACGCAGTTGAAAGACTGCGGCAGGTCGTTTGCGGCATAGATCTGGCTGGGTATCGAACCTTACTCTCTGCGTCATGGCCAAAAAGCCGCGTACACGACGTTCAAACAACAAGATCATCGCTGGCGTCCTTGCCGGTGTTGCGAAGGCTCTTGGCCTTGATCCAGGCCTGGTCAGACTGATGTATGTGTTCGGTGCATTATTCAGCGCGGTGATTCCCGCCGTGATCATTTACCTGATTCTCTGGGGCTACATGGCACCGCCGGAAAGCCAGGATTTGCCGGGCTGAATGCCGGTATACTCGGCCGCCATGGAAAACAAGAAAAAGTTCTACCGATCGAGAGACAAAGTTCTCCTCGGAGTCTGCGGCGGTCTGGCCGAAGGTTTTGGTACAAGTGCGCAGTTTGTCAGGCTGCTGTGGATAATTGGTACCGCCGGCAGCATGATTTTGCCCGGCGTCGTTATCTACATTTTTCTCTGGACCTGGATGCCGGCCCCGCTGCCTCAGTCTGGCCAGACTGATTTGGGCGGTTCGTAGCGCGACAGCATCTGCAGGTAGTTGCCACGTTCGAAGGCGACTGGGTCCGGCGAGTTCTTCTGCGACAGGCTGCCCTTGAGTTGGCGCAGTGATTCATATTCATGCTGCTGCATCCACGCGAGTATGCCGTCGTGCAGCCGCTCGATCTGTCCCGGGCCGTTGGTCAGCAGTGCGCTGCACAGGTGTGTGACATCAGCTCCGCACAGCAGCATCTTCAGTGCGTCCTTTACCGTGTGTACGCCACCGGTAGCAGCCAGCGACAGGTTGACATGGCCATGCAGCAGGGCGATCCAGCGCATGGTGATCAACGCATCGCGTGACCGGGACAGGCTGATGGTCTGGGAAATGTCCATGCTGTCCAGATTGAGATCCGGCTGATAGAAGCGGTTGAACAGTGCGACGCCTGCCGCGCCTGCTGCCTCGATCCGCTGTACAAGGTTGCCCAGCGAGCTGTAGTGCGGGAACAGCTTGACGCCGACCGGTATGCTTACCTGACGCACGGTCTCACTGAGGATGTCGATCACGCGCTGTTCGACGGCGGCTGGCGGCTCGGTGAAGTCTGCTGCGATGTAATAGATATTCAGCTCAAGTCCGTCTGCTCCGGCTTCCTGTATCGCTTTCGCGTGACGCACCCAGCCGCCGAGTGTCGTGCCGTTCAGGCTGGCGATGACCGGAATTTCGAGCGCGTCCTTCAGCCGGCGGATCTGTTCCAGATATTCATCACGGCGTCCCGGATATACATCGGTCATCGGCAGGTAACTTGAGGCTTCGCCGTGACCCAGATCCTGTTCGTGAGCGAGTTGCAGTGCCTGCTGTTCATCCGCTTCGATGTCTTCCTCGAACAGCGAGTACATGACGAGGGCAGATGCCCCGGCATCCTCAAGCTGCCGTGCCGGGTCGAGGCGTTTCGTCAGTGGTGAGGAAGAGGGGACGAAGGGATTCTTGAGCTCCAGTCCCATGTAGGTAGTGCTGAGATCCATGGGCTCAGTAACCTCCAGTGTTGTGGTCGTCTGACGACTCTTCGCCAGACGAGGATTCATCGGTATCGCTGGTGGCCGGGTAAATCAGGCCGGATAACTGCTCGTAATGATCGTGCCGCTCGCTGACTTCACGCTGGGCTTGCGCCTGCAAGGCTTTCGCCACCTCCGGTTGAGTGCGCATCAGGATGCCGAAGCGCATCTCGGTTTTTGCGAACTCCCGGTAGGGGATTTTCGGTTTGCGTGAGTCCAGCATGAGGGGATTGTCGCCCGTCTCGCGCTGGCGGGGATCGTAACGGAACAGGTTCCAGTGGCCGCTCTTCACGGCCAGATCCTGCTGGGTGAGGTTGCGGCGCAAATCCACGCCGTGGGCGATACATGGGCTGTAGGCGATGATCAGTGACGGGCCGTGCCACGCTTCTGCCTCGCGAAATGCCCTGAGTGTGTGTGCGTCCTTTGCACCGGAGGCGACCTGTGCGACATATACGTTCTCATAGGCCATGGCTGTCATGGCCAGGTTTTTCTTCGGTACGGATTTGCCGCCGGTAGCAAACTTGGCCACGGCAGCGCGTGGTGTGGCCTTGGACATCTGACCGCCGGTATTCGAATACACCTCGGTATCCAGTACCAGGATATTCACGTTGCGTCCCGAGGCCATGACGTGGTCCAGCCCCGAGAAGCCGATGTCGTAAGCCCAGCCATCACCGCCGATGATCCATACGCTCTTGCTGGTCAGGGCATCGGCGATGCTGAGCAGGTTCCTTGCCGCAGGTGAGTTGAGCTTTTCCAGCAGCGGCTGCAGCTCTGCGACCCGCTCGCGCTGCGCGTGTATGCCGGCATCGTCCTGCTGGTCGGCATCGAGGATGGCAGTCGCGAGCTCTGTGCCGACTTCCGCACTCAATTCCGTGAGCAGCTGCCGCGCATGATTGATCTGCTCGTCGAGCCCGATGCGGATGCCCAGCCCGAACTCGGCGTTGTCCTCAAACAGTGAATTGCACCAGGCTGGCCCGCGGCCGTCCGCATTGGTGGTGTAGGGCGCTGTAGGCAGATTGCCGCCGTAGATCGACGAGCAGCCGGTGGCATTGGCGATGATCATCCGGTCACCGAACAGCTGTGTTGCCAGGCGGATATACGGCGTCTCGCCACAGCCGACGCAGGCGCTGGAGAATTCGAACAGGGGTTGTCCGACGACGGCACCCTTGATGGTGTCCCAGGGTATCTCGCGCCGGTCGTATTCGGGCAGCGACAGGAAGAAGTCCCACTTGGCCTTTTCCCGCTCGCGGATCGGTTCGACGGGGTGCAGGTTCAGTGCCTTGCGGCTGCGGTTGGTCTTGTCCCATGCCGGGCAGACTTCCACGCACAGTGTGCAGCTCGTGCAGTCTTCGGGGGCCACTTGATAGGTGATCGCCATGCCCTTGCTGAACTCCGTACCCACTACCGTGGCCGACCGGAAATCCTCCGGTGCGTCTTTCAGCAACGCCGGGTCGAATACCTTGCTGCGAATTGCGCTGTGTGGGCAGACGAATGCGCACTTGCCGCACTGGATGCAGAGATCCGGCTCGAGTACCGGCAGCTCGGTTGCCAGTTGTCGCTTCTCGTAGGCTGCGGTGCCCAGTGGCCAGGTGCCATCGATCGGCATCTGGCTGACCGGCAGGCTGTCGCCGTGGCCGGCCATCAGCTTGCTGGTGACTTCCTGCACGAAGGGTGATGCGGTGGCCGGAATCGGGTTGCGTCGGTCGTGGGTTGCAGTGACCTGATCCGGCACCGGAAGCTGATGCAGTTGCGACAGTGCGCGGTCTATGGCGGCCTCATTAGATTCCAGAATCGTGCCGCCCTTGAACTGGTAGGTACGCTGCACCATGGCCTTGATGTGCTGGATGGCCTCTGCTTCAGGCAACAGTCCCGACAGGGCGAAGTAGCAGGTTTGCATGATGGTGTTGATGCGCGGACCCAGCCCAGCCTCGCGTGCAACGCGGTATGCATCGATGACATAAACCTTGAGCTGCTTGCTGATGATGTAGGCCTGGATATGCCGTGGCAGCCGGTCCCAGACCTTGTCGATGGACCACGGGGCATTCAGCAGGAAGGTTGCGCCGGGCCGGGCCTTGTCCAGCAGGTCGTAGTTTTCCAGGAAGGTGCTCTGGTGACAGGCGATGAATTCCGCCTGATTGTCGCCGATGGCATAGGTCGAGCGGATGGGCTTATCGCCAAAGCGCAGATGGGAGACCGTGACTGCACCTGACTTCTTTGAGTCGAAGACGAAATGGCCCTGGGCGTAGTAATCGGTTTCTTCGCCGAGGATGCTGATCGTGTTCTGGTTTGCACTGACCGTTCCATCGCTGCCGAGACCAAAGAACACTGCCGCATGCAGATTCCGGTCGGCGCTGGTTGCGAAATGCGCATCCCACTCCAGACTCGACTGGCTCACATCATCGTGGATGCCCACCGTGAAGTGATTTTTGGGTCGGTCTGCGTGCAGATTGTCGAACGCCGCCTTGACCATGCCCGGTGTAAATTCCTTGGAGGCCAGGCCATAACGGCCGCCACTGATGCGCGGCATGGCGGCGAAACGCGCTCCGCCCGCCGACAGATGTTCTGCAAAAGCGGTAATGACGTCCTGATACAGGGGTTCGCCGGCTGCGCCGGGTTCCTTGGTCCGGTCGAGAACGGCGATATGGCGAACCGTGGCTGGCAGCGCCGCAATCAGGTGTTCTGCAGAGAATGGCCGGAACAGGCGCACCTTGAGCAGGCCAACTTTTTCACCTGCTGCGTTCAGGTCTTCTGCAGTCTGGTGGGCGGTTTCAGCGCCCGAACCCATCATCACGATGACCCGCTCTGCATCGGGTGCGCCGACATAATCGAAAAGCTGATAGCGGCGCCCGGTGCTCTGCGCCAGACGCTCCATGGCGTCCAGCACGATCTGCGGGAAGCGCGCGTAGTACGGACTTACCGCTTCACGCGACTGGAAATAGATGTCGGGATTCTGTGCGGTGCCGCGCATGACCGGCTTGTCCGGCGAGAGGCTGCGATAGCGGTGTGCCTGCAGCCACTCGTCCCTGATCAGCTTTCTAATGCAGTCGTCATCCAGCGGCTCGATTTTTGCCAATTCGTGGGAGGTACGAAATCCGTCGAAGAAGTGCAGTACCGGTACCCGTGACTCCAGTGCCGCGGCATGGCTGATCAGCGCGAAGTCGTGCACCTCCTGGACGGAGTTGGCACACAGCATGGCAAAGCCGGTGCTGCGACAGGCCATCACGTCGCTGTGGTCGCCAAAGATCGACAGGGCATGGGTCGCGACCGTACGAGCGGCAACATGAAAGACAGTCGGCAGCAACTCGCCGGCAATCTTGTACATGTTGGGGATCATCAGCAGCAGGCCCTGCGACGAGGTGAAGGTCGCAGCCAGCGCCCCGCGTTGCAGGGCGCCGTGCACTGCGCCGGCCGCACCGGCCTCGCTCTGCATCTCTATGACTTGCGGTACTGCACCCCACAGGTTGGGTCGCGCCTTGCCGGACCAGGTATCCACGAGGTCGCCCATCGGCGACGACGGGGTGATGGGGTAGATGGCCAGCACCTCGCTGAGCTTGTGGGCAATCGTCGCGCAGGCTGAATTGCCGTCAGTCGTGATCATCAGGTGTCCAGTCCCTTTCGTCTGGCGGAGAATTGTTGCACGTTCCGGCCGCCGGGTATGCGGACGGCTGTCGCCTGCGTATAAAATGCCCGAAATCCCGCCCCACCGCCTGCCGCTCACAGGGAGATGTGAACGTGCCCTTTGTTGTTACCGAGAATTGCATCAACTGCAAGCACACGAGTTGCGCCGCGGTCTGTCCGGCAGATTGCTTTCATGAAGGTCCCAACTTCCTGGTGATCGACCCGGATGCCTGTATCGACTGCATTTATTGCGTGCCGGCCTGCCCGGTGGGCGCAATCATGGAGGAAAGGGCGGTTCCCAGGAGTCAGCGGGCATTTATCCAGCTGAATGCGAAGCTCGCGGAGGTCTGGCCGAAAATCAAGGCCCGCAAGAACCCGCCGCCGGACGCCGAGGAATGGGACGGGGTCATGGGTAAACTGAAACTGCTGGAAAAATAGCGCTGCAGCAGGCCAGATCCGGCAAGCGGCTAGCGCTCGTCTTCCGTGAAATTCCGGCTTTCCAGCAGCAGGCCGTTCTCGTCGAACAAGTCCCACGGGCCGAATCTGTCACGATTGATGAAGCGGCCCCGCTTTTTCAACTGGCCGTTCGGGTGGTAGTACTCCCAGTAGCCATCCTGCTTGCCGCCCGCATACTCGCCTTTTTCGCTCAGCTGGCCGTCCGGATAAAAGCGCTCACAGAGTCCGTGCTGCTCTCCGTTGCTGTAGATCGCCCGCTCCTCAATGTGTCCGGTCTCGGAAAATCTTTCAAAGGTTCCTTCGGGCCTTCCGGCCTTTGAAGCCCCGCTGACCATTACCTGGCCGTTCTGGTGGAACAGCTCCCAGTTCCCGTCTCGCAGGCCGTTCCGGTAGCTGCCGCGGAATTCCATCGTTCCGTCTTCACGGAAGTATTCCCAGTAGCCGATTTCCTTGCCGTCCCGGTAGCTGCCCTTGTGCTCCAGTTGGCCATTCGGGTAGTACCACTCCGTAAGACCGTCCGGTCGCCTGAGGCGGGAGAAGAACCGCTTGATGTAAAAGAACAGCCTTGCCATGTTCCAGTTCGTTACTTGCGTACGCCTTTCTTGTGATTACCGGACTCCCGAAGAGTGCCGTCTTTGTGAAACAGCTCATAGGCCCCGTCGGGCAGTCCGTCGCTGAATTGTCCGCGCCCGTGCAGCTGCCCGTTCTCGTGATACGACACATAGGGGCCATCCTGCTGGCCTCCCGAGTAGTGCTCGGTGGCTTTCAGCTGGCCGCTTTCATAAAAGGATTCCAGCGGGCCATCGAGGAGATCGTCTGTGTAGGCGCCTCTTTGTTTGAGCTGGCCGCTGGCGTAAAACCACTCCCAGATACCTGTCTTGTTGCCGTCTGCAAAGCTTCCCCGTGCATCCGGCTGGCCGTTTTCGTAGTGTGAAACATAGGGCCCGTGGCGCTTGTCCTGACTGTGCGTGCCTCGGGAGCGCAGCTGACCGTTGCTGTAGTAAACCTCAAACGGCCCATTGCGCAGACCGTCCTGATAGCAGCCCTTGGAGCGTAGTTGGCTGTTCTCGTGAAACATTTCCCACGGACCGTCCTTTACGCCGTTTTTATAGGCTTGCCGTTCGCGCAGCTGGCCATTCTTGTGCAGCCATTCCTGCCAGCCATCGAGCTGTTCGCTCTCCTGCATATCAGTGCTTCCGTCGCGCTGCGGTTCATCAGAGAGGTCGGCGGCTACCTCACCAGAAGGTGTTTTTAGCCACGAAAGAATGCTGGTCTTCATTGCGTTGAATGGCCCTGCTGTTCAGCAAAATCCCGCCGGCGCTTCCGGAGGGCAATAAACCCTTGGCAAATTACTGCGCACGGATTCCGTTGACAAGGAAATATCTGCGCAGCTCATGTATCCTGTGCGCCGGAGAAAAGCCCGGGGGCTGTCTCTGGTCAAGCAACTTCATTAGAAATCCTGATCGGTACGCCGATCATAGGTGTAATTACCTAGTGGTGATTGATCTGGGTCATTTACCGCCACGTTGATTATTCAGCAAGCTATCTCTACCTAGTTGGTATTCCGGCCACCGTTAAAGGAGCCTAAGCAAATGAGCACGAAGTCCGTCGAGAGTTCAGGTGGCCATAATCTGGCGCAATGGCTCCTGAACAAGAAAACCTGGACCACCCACTTCCTGATCGTCGCAGTGATCAGCGTGTCTGGTCTGGTATATCTGGGCCAGCAGACCTATAGCGGCGCACCGCCGCTGGTTGACTATGTCTCCGCCGAGACTGGCGAGGTCGTTATTTCCCAGCAACAGATCGAGCGTGGCAAGGAAGTCTTCCACCTCAGGGGTCTGATGGGTTACGGCTCTTTCTGGGGCGACGGTGGTGACCGTGGTCCTGACTTCAGTGCCGAAGCATTGCATCGCACTGTCATGTCGATGCGCGAGTTCTACACCAAAGACATGATCGCACGCACTGGCGTCGAAACTCTGACGGAGTACGAGCGGGATGCGATCAACCAGCGTGTTCTGCGCGAAGCGCGCAACAACACCTATGATGAAACCGCCGGGACCATCACCCTCACTGCTGCGCAGATTCATGCGTTTGAGGAGTTGAATGTCCACTACACCCGGATGTTCACCGATCCGACGTACAAGGATCGCATGGAGCCGATCAACCAGGTCAACGGCGTCGAGAACCTGCGTGCACTCACCGGCTTCTTCTTCTGGGGTGGCTGGGTTGCTGCAGCGAATCGTCCTGGCGAGACCTACAGCTATACGCACAACTGGCCGTATGACCCGGATGTAGGCAACGTCGCCACGACCGCCACCTTCATCTGGAGCATGGTATCGATCTTCTTCCTGTGGATAGGCATCAGCGTCGTGCTGTACGTCTACGGTCAGATGAAGATGCAGGAAGTCGACGTATTCGATTCCTCAGAGGCCCCCGGTGGCCACTCGCTGACCACGGCTGATCTCGAGAACGGCTACGTCCGTCCCACGCAGAAGGCCACCTACAAGTTCTTTGCGCTGGCTATCCTCTGTTTTGGTATCCAGGTACTGATGGGTATCGTTGGCGCCCTGGACTTCGTTCGTCCGTTCGGCATGAACCTCAATGAACTGATGCCGTTCACCGTTGCACGCAGCTACCACACGCTGCTGCAGATCTTCTGGTTCTTCATGGCATGGGTCGGTTACACGATCTTCTTCCTGCCCCGCCTTGCCAAGGTACAGAAGGGTCAGTTGTTCCTGATCAACCTGCTGTTCGCGATGTCGGTGGTCGTAGCCCTCGGTGCTGTATTCGGTATCTATACCGGCCAGCGCGGCTACATGAACGACACCATGTCTTACTGGTTCGGCAGCCAGGGCTGGGAGTTCATCGAACTGGGACGCTTCTTCCAGTTGCTCCTGCTCGCCTCCTTCGTGCTGTGGATCTACATCATCTATCGCGGTGTGCAGCCCTGGATCACCAAGAAGAATATCTGGTCCGTTCCTGCCTGGCTGCTCTGGGGCAGTGGCGTGATGGTGCTGTTCCTGTTCTTCAGCGTGCTGATGACACCGAACTCCAACTTCGCCATCTCCGACTACTGGCGCTGGATGACGGTACACATGTGGGTAGAGGTTACCTTCGAGGTGTTCACCACCGTGATCGTCGCCTACCTGCTGGTGCAGATGGGTCTGGTCACGCGTCTGATGGCAGAGCGGGTCATCTTCCTGGCCGTCATGCTCTTCTTCGTCACGGCGATCAACGGCATCTCGCATAACTTCTACTGGATCGCCAAGCCGACAGGCATCATCGCGGTCGGCAGCGTGTTCTCCACCCTCCAGGTGTTGCCACTGCTGCTGCTCACGCTGGACGCCTGGCAGATGCGTCAGGAGAGCGGTCGTGCCATGGAACTTCGCGTCCAGGGCAAGCAGATGCACGTGATGGAAGCTGTCTGGCTGTTCATCCTGGGCGTCAACTTCTGGAATATCTTCGGCGCCGGCGTATTCGGTTCGCTGATCACGCTGCCGATCGTCAACTACTACGAGCATGCGACCTACATGACGCTTAACCATGCTCATGCTGCAATGTTCGGTGTGAAGGGCAACGTTGCTCTTGCCGGTATGCTGTTCTGCTGCCAGCACCTGTTCCAGAAATCTTCCTGGAATGAAAAGCTGGTACGTACGGCCTTCTGGTCCCTGAACATCGGCACCGCCCTGATGATGTTCCTCGACATGTTCCCGGTCGGTCTGTATCAGATCTGGATCGTGCTCACCGAGGGATACTGGGCGGCCCGTACCACTGAGGTGATCCATGGTCCGGTGTTCGCTACCCTGACCTACCTCCGTTCGATCGGTGGTGCAGTGTTCGTGTTCGGTGGCTTGCTGCCCCTGATGTACTTCGTGCTCTCACGGGGTTCCCGCATGAATGCAGAGACGGATACCACGACCGAAGAGTGGAAGGCCTATCAGGCGGAGTACGGCGATGAGCTCGGTAGAGAGTGGTCTACCGAACTGGAGCCGAAGATCCGCGGCTAAGGCTAAAGTCTAAAAGCCAATACCCGGCCGGGCCCCGGTCGGTCAGCCAACGAAGAGTTGGCTGGCTGACCGGGGCCCGGTCTTTTTTGGTTTACGGAATGCGGGCGCAATGCTGCCAGGTCCGGGCACACACGTTGGCGCCTCTACAGCCGGCAGGCTGCCGGTATCAGATACGATGAATCGGGATATTCAGAATGTGCTGCGGGCTGGTCAGTGCGCGAGTTGCATGCTGCCGGCAGGAAGGTGGCTGCAGGACCGGGCGCCGGCATTGCACCGGCGTCCGGTCGCTGTACTTTACTGACGGGTGAAGTCGATGACGATGGCGCCGGGTTCGCGCTGCATGTACTCGATTCTGAGCGCATCGCCATAGCGGTTCTGGGCCTGGGCCAGCAATGGCAGCGGGTCGTGGTCGTTGCAGAAACGCATCGTCTCGCCGGGCATCAGGGCATCAAGCGCGCCAAATATCGCAGCGTGGCGAAAGCGCTTGGCGACGCCGCGCGCATCGAAGGGGTAAATCATGTCTTCTGACAGGTGCTGGTGGTTCATCGGTGTCTCCTGATAGGGCCTCTATAACATTCATATTGAATGCTTCTTATGATACTTGCCGCAGGAGAAAATGAAATACCGGTTGCTCAGCTGACAACGTCAAAGCCGGCTTCGGTAATCGCCTGAGTGATCAGCTGATGGCCTGTTCACATCCCGCAGCCTGGGACGCCAGCGGCGCAGCAGCAGTGAATTGCTGACCACGCTGACGCTGCTCATCGCCATGGCGGCGCCGGCCAGAGCCGGGCTCAGATAGCCGAGCGCTGCAGCCGGGATGCCGATCAGGTTGTAGATGAATGCCCAGAACAGGTTCTGGCGTATTTTCCGGAATGTGGCACGGCTGACAGCGATTGCCCCGGCTACCAGTCGGGGGTCGGCGCGCATCAATGTCACTCCTGCCGTTTCCATCGCGATATCAGTACCGGTTCCCATCGCAATGCCGACGTCGGCAGCGGCCAGTGCCGGCGCATCGTTGATACCGTCGCCGATCATGCCAACGATACGACCGGCATCGTGCAATTGCCTGATAGCCTGCGCTTTGCCCTCGGGTTGTACCGCTCCACGCGCTTCATCCACGCCAGCCTGACGGCCGATCTCCGCAGCAACAAGTTCAGCATCGCCTGAAAGCATCAGTGTGCGTATACCCATCTCGCGCAGCGTGGCGACAGCCGCGATGGCTTCCGGTCGCAACTGGTCGGCAATGGCCAGTACGCCAAGCACGCCGTTGCGATCAGCCACAAATACAGCGGTTTGAGCCTGCTTTTCCATGCGCTCGGCTGCTTCGATGGCCGTACCTGCATCGATTTGCTGTTCGGCCAGCAGTCGCTGGTTGCCGAGCATGATCTCGTGTCCGGCGACGGTACCGGTCACACCACGGCCGGTATGGCTGCGGAAATCCGTAACCTTGCTGCTGACCAGTCCGCGTGAGTCAGCATGCTCGATGATCGCGCGGGCGAGGGGATGCTCACTGCCCTGTTGTACCGAGGCCGCCAGTTGCAGCAGTTCGTCTTCGCCGCCGCGAACCATATGGATGGCAACCAGTACCGGTTGCCCGACTGTCAGTGTGCCGGTCTTGTCGAAGACGATGGTATCCAGACGATGGGCGTGCTCGAGCGCTTCGACATCCTTGATCAGGATGCCGGCGCGGGCTGCTGCACCTGTACCGGTCATGATTGCAGTTGGAGTCGCGAGGCCCAGCGCACACGGACAGGCGATGACCAGCACAGCAACCGCCGAGACCAGCGAGTGCTCGAAATCACCGGTGATCAGCAGCCAGGTGACGAAGGTGATTACTGCCAGGAGAACGACTACTGGAACAAAGATCGCGCTGATCTGATCGACCAGGCGCTGCACAGGCGCTTTGCCACTCTGTGCGTTCTCGACCAGGCGGATGATCTTGGCCAGTGTCGAATCTGCACCGACAGCCGTAGTCCGTACCTCCAGCAGGCCGGTGCCATTGATTGCTCCACCGGTCACCCGGCTGCCCGGCTCCTTGTCGACGGGCAGGCTCTCGCCGGTGATCAGAGATTCGTCGAGTTCGCTGCGCCCTGTGACGACTACGCCATCTGCCGGAATCCGCTCGCCGGGCCGGACGATGATCAGGTCACCGTTCCGTACCTCATTGATGGGCATTTCGCGTTCCGTGCCGTCGGCCTGTCGCACGCGCGCGGCCTGTGGACGCAATTCCATGAGCTGCCGGATGGCGGCGGTGGTGCCGCGTTTGGCCCGGGTTTCCAGAAACTTGCCCAGCAGAACCAGGGTGATGATGATCACCGATGCCTCGAAATACAGTTTGCCGGTCGCTGCGTCGAAGCCAAGCGTGGCCAGCAGGTAGAGGCTGTAGCCATAGGCAGCGCTGGTGCCGAGGGCGACGAGCACATCCATGTTGCCGGCCTTGGCCCGGATAGCTTGCCAGGCCGAACGGTAGAAACGTGCGCCGATCACGAACTGCACCGGCGTTGCCAGCAACAGTTCCAGCCAGGCGGGCAGATGCCAGTGCTGGCCGATGCTCATGCCCGCCATCTGCCACAGCAGCGGTGCTGCAAATGCAGCTGAAACCATCAGCAGGAGAAATTCCCGACGCAGCTGTGACTGCTCCTGGGCCCGCTGGTCATCCTCACTGAGGGTGCTGGATGGCCTGGCAGGCACCTCGAAGCCAGCCTTGCCGATGGCGCTGGCAATTCCTGCAGCATCGAGCTGTTGCGGATCGAAAGTTACCGTGGCCTCTTCGATCGCGAAGTTGACGCTTGCCGTGCTCACGCCAGGCACCCGTCCGAGTGCTTTCTCCAGCCGGGTGGAGCAGGCAGTACAGGTCATGCCGCGTACTGGCAGGCTGATTCGCTCGACCGGTTGTATGGCTGTATCAGTGCTGCTCATCAGGATGCCTGCTTGCATGATGTGGGTGTGTTGTCGGCAAGTGAGTCGAGTATCGGGCAGTCCGGGCGGTCGTCACCCCGACAGTGACTGATCAGGTGCGACAGCGTATCGGCGATGGCCTCAAGATCTGCAATCCGTTCCTGTAGTTGCTGCAGATGTTCTACTGCCAGCCGTTTGACGTCGCGTGCTGGCCGCTGCCGGTTTTGCCAGAGTGACAGCAATTGCCGGATTTCCGGCGTGCCGAAGCCTACTGCCCGTGCACGGTGGATAAAGGCCAGGCGATGCACATCCTCCGGCGTATAGCAGCGATAGCCCGAGTCGCTACGGGTGACCGCCGGGATCAGTCCGGTACTTTCGTAGTGCCGGATCATTTTTGCGGAGACCCCGGAGAGCTGTGCAGCGCGGCTGATATTCATGTCCGCCATGCTAAACCCTCCCATGATGGGAGAGTCAAGTTCCTGGCTGCGTTGCAGTGGACGTCAGCTACTTTAGCGGGAGGGCAGCGTCACGCGCCGATGTCGACGATGAAACAGGCGCAGGAACTCGCCAAACAACTGCGTGCCGAGGGGCTGTGACTGTGCAACATGCAGTGGTGTGTCGGTGGCGATCTGTTGCGGGTCGATCCTGCCGCGCAGTCCTTCCAGTTCGCGCACGTTTACCGGCGCATGCAGCCAGCGATGGATCATCGGCTCGTCGACTTCCAGGTGAAACTGCAGACCATAGACGTTGTCGCCATAGCGGAAGGCCTGGTTCCGGCAGTCCGGCGAGGAGGCCAGATGCACCGCGCCGTCAGGAATTGCAAAGGTGTCGCCATGCCACTGGAAGATCTTCTCGCTGGCGGAGAAATGACGAAACAGCGGGTCGCGCCGGCCTTCTGCAGTGGGTTCGACATCGTACCAGCCGATCTCCTTGACCGGATTGGCGCTAACCCGTGCACCGAGTGCGCAGGCCAGCAGCTGTGCGCCAAGACAGATGCCGAGTACCGGCTTGCGTGCGGCGATCGCTTCGCGAATTGCTGCTATTTCCGTAGCCAGATGTGGATAGTGGTGTATCTGATCGCAGTTCATCGGACCGCCGAGCACGATCAGGCCGTGATAGCGATCGAGATCCGGCACTGCATCGGGTTGCCGTCCGAAATTCTGGTAGCGGATGCGAAAACCGGCATCCCTCAGCAATGGATCGAGTGTGCCGAGTATTTCGTGCGGGACGTGCTGGAAAACAAGCAGACGATGCATAGGTGCTCAGGTTGGTGAGAGGTGTAACTCAGAGCCGGCAGAGAATCTCTGCGGCACGTTCGAGCGTGGATGAATCCTTGGCAAAACAGAAGCGCAGCAGTCGCGCATCCCCTGGTACGGCGTAAAAGACCGAGACCGGAATGCAGGCCACGCCGACCTCGCGGGTCAGGCGTTGTGCGTAGCTCACATCCGGTTCGTCGCTGATCGCGCTGTAATCGGCAAGCTGGAAGTAGGTGCCGGCCGATGGCGTGCAGCGCAGACGCGACGGCTTGAGCAGCGTACAGAAGTAGTCACGCTTCTTCTGATAGAAATCCGGCAGTCCGAGATAATGTTCCTTGTCGCTGACCATGAAGTCGGCCAGTGCCCGCTGCATCGGTGTAACGACACAGAACTGCACGAACTGATGTATGCGCCGGAACTCGCTCATCAGAGCTGGCGGCGCAATGCAGTAGCCGATTTTCCAGCCGGTGGCGTGATAGGTCTTGCCGAACGATGAAATCACCAGGCTGCGTTCGGCCAGTGCGGGGTAGCGCAGCAGGCTTTCGTGCCGCTGGCCATCAAACACCATGTGTTCGTAGACCTCATCACCGAGCAGCACGATGTTCGTACCACGCACGATGGCCTCAAGACTGGCCATATCGGCAGCCGCAAGCACTGCGCCGGTGGGGTTATGCGGTGAGTTGAGGATGATCAGTCGCGTGCGCGGGGTGATCGCCGCACGTAGCTGATCCCAATTAATGCCGAAGTGTGGCGGCACCAGCGGCAGGTGTACCGCTGTTCCGCCGGCCAGGCGGACGGCAGGATCGTAGCTGTCATAGGCTGGATCGAAACACAGCACTTCGTCGCCCGGATGTACGCAGGCTTCGATGGCACTGAACAGTGCCTCGGTTGCCCCCGAGGTAACGGTAACTTCACTGTCCGGGTCAATCTGCCTGCCATACAGGCTGAGCGTCTTGATCGCGATCTGTTCACGCAGTGCGGGCAGTCCGCTCATCGGTGCGTACTGGTTGTTGCTGGCGTACAGGTGGTGGGCGACGCGGTCCAGCAGCCCCACAGGTGGCGGAAAATCAGGTGAACCCTGCGTCAGGTTGAGCGCTTCGCATTCGGCGGCCAGCTGCGACATCACGGTGAAGATCGTGGTGCCCACGTCTGGCAATTTGCTGCGTACCGCAGGGGGTGGCGGGCTGGTGCTCGAATGGCGCGGGGTCATTGGCTGGAAACTCTAACCGATCCCTTCCAGGGGCTCCACCAGCGCGACGGGAAATTGGCGTTTTGTTTGACTTGAACCGGGGCAGACTTGATCATACCGGCCACTTCGGCGCGGCATCGGGCCTTTATCCCATCCAAAATGAATGACATCACGAAGGCCGCCGACAAGGCGGGCGCAGAGGGCATAGCCCCGGCGACAGCTCCGGTCTACTTTCCGACCGGTCACAGCGCTCGCATGGTCAATGTGCGCCGGCTCATCGAGCAGGTGGCCCCGTTCAATACCAGTGTACTGGTCACCGGCGAGTCCGGTACCGGCAAGGAGTGGGTCGCCCGTTACGTCCACCTGCTGTCACCGCGCGCCGACAAGCCCTTTGTGCCGGTCAACTGCGGGGCGATTCCGGCCGAGCTGCTCGAGAGCGAGCTGTTTGGTCATGAAAAGGGGGCGTTTACCGGCGCCATTTCCGCCCGCGTCGGGCGTTTCGAGGCAGCCGAGGGCGGCACCCTGTTTCTGGACGAGATCGGCGACATGAGCCTGCCGATGCAGGTCAAGCTGCTGCGCGTGCTGCAGGAACGGATCTATGAGCGGGTTGGCAACAACCGTCCGCGGGAGTGCGATGTGCGCATCATTGCGGCCACGCACCGCAATCTGGAAGCGGCAATCAAGAGCGACAGCTTTCGCGAAGATCTCTACTACCGGCTCAACGTATTTCCGATCGAGCTGCCGCCGCTGCGTGAGCGGCTGGAAGATCTGCCGGACCTGATCGCCAACATCATCGAGCGCTGCCGGAGTGTCGGACTCTCGCCGGTACAGGTCACGCCTGGCGCCATACGCATCCTCAAGCATTACTCGTGGCCGGGAAATATCCGCGAGTTATCCAATCTGCTTGAGCGCTTGTGCGTGCTGCATCCGGGTACGGCGGTGGATATCCCGCAGCTGCCCACGCGCTATACGGCAGCAGCACCGCTGCGTGAATCAGATCGCCAGGAGGTCGCGGCTGCACGGGCGGCTGGACCACGGCCGCAGGACATCGAGTTGCCCGATGCGGGGCTGCCGCTCAAGGAATATCTCGAACAGATCGAGGTTTCGCTGATACGCCGGGCACTGCATGAGGCCAATGGCGTCATTGCGCACGCTGCCCAGAAACTCCAGGTCCGGCGCACGACGCTGGCCGAAAAGATGAAGCGCTACGGACTTTGATCGCTGCAGTCTTTCGGCATCAGCGGTCAGGCGGCCTCGATCTTGTCGTAGCAGGTGTACTGGTCCCGCCCGCTGCGCTTGGAGTGGTATAGCGCCGAGTCGGCTGCCGCCAGCAGGGCCTGCGCACTGTCAAAGGCATGCTGTGCATCGCAGGTTGCGATACCTAGCGACAGGGTAATGCTTACCTGCTTGTCATCGGCAATCAGGGCCTTGCGGGTTCTCGCTGCTTCGCAGATGCGGGTACCGACACGGTTGGCCTGCTCGGTATCCACGCCTGGCAGCAGCAGCACAAACTCATCGCCACCATAGCGGGATACGGTATCCGAATCACGCAGGGTTTCAGCGAGCATGTCGGCAACCGCTTTCAGGATGGCATCACCGGCCTGATGGCCATGGCCGTCATTGACGTCCTTGAACCGGTCCAGGTCGATGAATATCAGGGACAGTGGCCAGTTGTGCTTCCTGGCCGTTTCAAATTCCTGATCAAGCCGGGTCTCGAAGAATCGCCGGTTATAGGCGCTCGTGAGGACGTCACGGGTCGTTTCGGTCTTGAGCTTGGTGTGTTCCTTCTCCAGCGCGCTCTTTTCCTCCTGGGATTTTTCATTGACATGGATCTGGTGGAGATTCCGGACGATCAGGATTTCCTGTGCTGCGTCCGTGATGTCCTGCAGTTGTGCGCTGTCGAACAGTTCCATCTGGAACAGTTCCTCGGCTACCGGCAGCTGTTCGCGGACTAAATCAAACATCTCGCCCAGACGGTTGGGCTGGATGCCGAGATAGCGGTGGGCCTGCTGGGCAACGCGCCGCAGTGCGACCTCATTGTGCGAGCTCAGCCAGACATCGCTGAGTTCACCCGACATGGCGACTGCACGCACAAAGGCTTTCTCTTCACCATCTACACCAGCAGCACTCGGGTCGTGGCTGTGCTGGATGGCACGTACCAGGCTTTCCGGCATGTTCCAGATGCGTAGCAGTGCCGCGCCGATCGAACGATGGTCCGTGCCGATGCAATTCTGTTCGTGCTGGCAGATGCGGCTGTGTTCGATCTTGAACGGTGCGATACCTTCATAGACTTCCGGCCAGATCTTGTCGATCACCAGCATGCCCAGATCCTGGAGCAGTGCGGCCAGGAATATTTCTTCGGCATCCCGGCGGCCGGTCTCGCTGGCCAGTAATTTGCCCCATGCCGAGGCCAGAATGGTGCGACGCCAGTAGGAGTTGAAGTCAAACCCCTGCGTGGTGTTTCTTTTGAGGGTCGCGACGAGCGTAAAGCTCAGTGCCAGTGTCAGCGTTGCATTGAGTCCGAGCACGATCAGTGCCTGGCGCAGGTTGGTACTCTGCCGACGGCGTGAATACATGGCTGAATTGGCGATGCGCATCACCTTGGCCGCGATGGCCGGGTCTGCGCTGACGGTATCGGCTACCTTGCCAAGCCCTATGTCCGGGTCCTGGGCCAGTTGCAGGACCTGCATTGCTACTGCGGGCGGTGTCGGGAAACTGGTGCAGGTGCGCAGCCTCTGCAGTATGTGATCAGGAACCTGGCTCATCGTCGTAACTCCCACGTATGTATTCTTGTCTGCTGTTTCAAATGGTTGTGTGCCGTATCAATCGGGCGCTATTTCGTCAGTGCAGCTCTACAGCTGCCGGAGTACCTGCCGGCTGGCCATAGAGTGTCTGGATCAGGTGTGCTTCGCCTTGACTCAGTTCGCAGGTATCGATCAGCTGGCGGGTCGTCGCGCCATGTTTCGACAGGGCGATGGCCTGACGCAGGCTGGTCTTGGCGCTGCCGGTCAGGGTGTTTTCCTGACGTACGACCTGTTGTTCGACGCGCTGCCGGAGCAGGCTCGCTTCGCTGGTGGTATTGGCCAGCAGGAGTTCGATGGTCTGCAGCCGATCCTGGGACTCGTCGCATCGCGCGTCCACGGCTTTCACTTGGCGTTTCAGCCGGATTACCGAAAGCCCCAGTGCAAAGACCGTGGTGAGTACCAGCAGCCCGCCGGCAAGAAGTGCAGCGGGATGGATCGCAAGATCGCCCGCAAGGAATTCGTTCAGCTGACTGACATCGATGCTGCCCAGATTGAGACTGTTCAGATTCAGTGTATCGAGAATGGCCATGATGTGATTTCCTTCAGGCAAGTTCGTCAATGATGTGATCGCGTCCATCGGAGCTTTTCTCCGGTGAGCTGTTTTTTTCGCGCTGCTGGCGTTGGTCTGGTTTCGGCTTGCTACGCCTGTCGGCAATCGGTGAGATGCGGCTGGGCGGTATACCAGGGCCTATGCGTTCCACGGGCCTCATGGCGCAGCCTCCGGAGCCGCTTCGGCAATGCCACCCGGCATCGGGTCGTCTGCAGCAGGCGGTTTACCGAGGATGACGATGGTGACGCGGCGGTTGCGATTGCGCCCCTCTTCGGTGGCATTGTCTGACAGGGGGCGGTTCTCACCCAGGCCGGCGACGACCATGCGGCTGGAGACGATGCCGTGCGCTTCGAAGAGCCGTACGATGCGCGCGGCACGTGCTGCAGACAGTTCCCAGTTCGACGGGAACTGACTGGTCTTGATCGGTCGTGTGTCGGTATGCCCCTCGATGCGGATCGGGTATGGGCGTACGGCAAGTATGGTGGCTATGCGATCGATGACCGTCATTGCGGATGCCTCGAGCTCGGCACTGCCGCTCGGAAAGAGAATATCGGCCTTGATTTCAACTTCGACCCAGGATGGCGCCCGTTTGATGCGGATCATTTCCTGGTCGATGAGTTCCTGCATCGCGGTTTCGAGATCCTCACTCATCTTTTGCAGGTGACCCTGCAGTGCTGAATTCTCGGCCTGGTTTTCCGGTTCCGGCTCTTTGGTGCTTGCTTCGGACTCAAGCTTGATGACCTGACCGGGCTTGATGCCGGCCACCGTGTCGTCACCCTTGGTCTTGGCTGGCTTGTCCCCGATGGAGATAGGTTCCATGGTGCGCGGCGCGCCACGGAAAGCTGCATTCAGCGAGTCGGAGAGAACCTTGTATTTTCCTTCATTGATTGACGACGTTGCGTACATGACGACAAAAAACGCCAGCAGCAGGGTCACGAGATCGCCATAGGGTATGGCCCATGCCTCGTGGTTGACGTGGTCTTCGTGCTGGTGTTTCTTCGCCATGACGGTGTGTCACCGGCCTCAGCCGGCAAACCCCTTGAGCTTGGCTTCGAGGTTGCGCGGGTTCTCGCCTTCAGCGATGGCAATGATCCCTTCGATGATCATTTCCTTGGTATGCGTCTGCTTGGCGATCACGTCCTTGAGTTTGTTGGCGATCGGCAGAAAGAACAGGTTGGCGAGGCCAATGCCGTAGATGGTGGCGGTAAACGCTGCCGCGATACCGCCGCCGAGCTTGCTCGGATCGGCGAGATTCTTCATCACGGCGATCAGACCAAGCACGGCGCCGATGATGCCGAGTGTTGGCGCATAGATGCCCATGCCCTCAAAGACCTTTGCGCTTGCGGTGTTGGCTTTGGCCTTCACCTCGATGTCCATCTCCAGGGCTTCGCGGATCTTGGCCGGTTCAGTACCGTCGACCAGCATCTGCAGGGCTTTCTGTGCGAAGGGATCGGCTTCGGACTCCAGGGCGGGTTCCAGTCCGAGCAGCCCCTGCTTGCGGGCGATTTCGCTCCACTCGACCATCTTCACGATCAGCTGCTCGTGGTCCTCGAGAGGGGGTTTGAAGATCCATGGCACGATTTTCCAGGCACGCATGAAAGTGGCCTTGGGTGTCTGGATCAGGATCGAGGCAAAGGTGCCGCAGACCACGATGACAAATGCAGCCGAGTTGAGCAGCGAGCCGACGCCGGCACCCTTGAGGATGCTGCCGATCACGATGGAAATAAAGGCGAGCGCCACGCCCGCGATGGTCAATGCGTCCATTCACGCTCTCGCTGTACCGGGCTGTGTATGAGGGTCATTTCTGCCATGACCTGTTCAGGGTGTAGCCGCCATGCCATTGATTGCCGTATGCACCCGTGAGCGCACCCGGCTGAGGGCCTGGCCGTGAATCTGGCAGACTCGCGATTCGGTAACACCGAGTACCTCGCCGATTTCCTTCAGGTTCAGTTCCTCCTCGTAGTACAGTGACATGACGAGCGCCTCGCGTTCCGGCAGCGAACGAATGGCTTCGCCAACGGCGGCCCGGAATTCATCCGATTCGAGTTCAGAGCACGGTTCCGCATCCGGGTCCGGAATCTGCTGCTGGTATGTATCGTTGCCGCTGCCGTCGTCATCCTGGTCGAGGCTGAACAGCCGGTGCGTGGTGGCTGCACTGACCATCTGGAAGTACTCGTCCAGCGAGATGCCCAGTTCGGTGGCTATCTCGCGCGACTCAGCCGGTTTTCCTGTCCTGTTCTCCACTTTCTGGATGGCTGCCGTCAGTTCCCGTTGTCGTCGATAAACAGAGCGTGGCGTCCAGTCCGTACTCCGGACTTCATCGAGCATCGCGCCGCGTACCCGGATGCTCGCGTAGGTCTCGAAGCTCGCGCCCTTTGCCGGCGAGTACTGACGCGCGGCATCGAGCAACGCAATCAACCCGACCTGGATCAGATCATCCAGATCTGTGCCATGCGGCAGGCGGCCACGCAGGTGATTCGCGATGCGCTTCACCAGCGGGGCGTGCTCCTGCACGAGCGCATCGGGCGAGTGCCCGGCGACCGTTGCATAGCGGTTTGCGGGGATCATGCTTGCGCCTTCTCCCGACCGGCCTGTGCCCCGAGCAAGCGCTCCACGAAAAACTCGATATTGCCGCGTGCCGCACGGGGCTCTTCCCAGGTATCGGCACGCAGTGCGAGTTTCTTGAGTGCGGACGCTGCCAGGCTGGTGGGGAACGACGTCACAAAAGGTGTCTGCAATTGCACGGCGCGCCATACGCGGTCGTCGTAGGGAATGCTGCCGGCGTGATCGAGTGTGACTTGCAGGAACCGTTCTGTGACACGCAGCAGCTTTTCGAACAGGTGACGTCCGTCGCCGCCCTGGTGCGTCATGTTGGTGATGATGCGGAAGCGGGATACGCCCCGCTCGGTACTCAGTACCTTGATCAGTGCGTAGGCATCGGTAATCGAGGTTGGTTCGTCACAGACCACGACCAGTACTTCGTTGCCGGCTTCGCAGAAGCGCAGCACACTCTCGGAGAGACCGGCGGCCGTGTCGACGATCAGTGCATCCAGATCTTCGGTCAGATCGCTGAAGGCATGCACGATCCCGGCATGCTGTGCTGGTGTCAGGTTGGCCATGTTTGACAGTCCGGAAGCACCGGGGATCACGCGGATTCCGGCTGGTCCGACCACGATGACTTCCTCGAGGCGCCGTGTGCCATTGACCACATCGGCCAGCGAGTGGCTGGGTTGCAGGCCAAGCAGTACATCGATGTTGGCCAGACCGAGATCTGCATCGAGCAGCATCACCCGGCGACCGAGCATCGACATGGCGACGGCCAGATTGGCCGAGATATTGGTCTTGCCTACGCCACCCTTGCCGCCGGTGACGGTGATCACCTTGACGGGTTTCGTATTGCGCATGCGGCGGAGACCTGCGGCCTGACCCGCGATGTCCTGGTGTTCAGGCGTAAGCATGGGTCGCGACCTCCGTAAATCTGCCTGCCATCTCATCGGTATTGATCACCCGGTTCTCGCGGCGCATCAGTTCTACGGCCATCTTGGCCAGCCACGATTGCCGGTTACGCATCAGGTGAATGTCTTCGGGAACACGCTGGCCATTGGCGACGTAGGCCAAGGCCAGTTGACTGCGAATCAGCACCGACAGCGCAGCCCCGAGCGATGTCGCCTCATCCGTCTTGGTGAGGATGCATGCCACAGGTTTTACAGTCCGGAACACGTCCACAATTTCCTGCATCGTGCCGGCGTGGGCGTTGGCTGGCAGCGCCAGGAGGGTACTTATGCCGGAATCAGCGGTCCCCAGCCGGGCGAGATGCTCGGGCAGGTGTGGGTCGCGCTGGCTGAGTCCTGCTGTATCGATGAGTATCAGTCGCCGATTTTGCAGTGCGTCAAGCGCCTTGCTGAGACCCTGTGTATCGCAGGCATGACTGACCGGTATGCCGATGATCTGCCCGTAGGTGTCCAGTTGTTCGCGTGCGGCTACGCGGAAGGTATCCGTGGTTACCAGGCCGACACTGTCTGGTCCGTACTGCAGCGCTGCCCGCGCTGCCAGCTTGGCAATCGTGGTGGTCTTGCCGACACCCGTCGGGCCGATGATTGCGTAGCTGCCGCCATCGCTGATCGGGTCGCAGTCAGCGACCGGCAATTCTTCCACCAGTGTGCGCAGGACTGCCGTCCAGCCGCCAGCCGGATGCGTGACAGCAGAACGTTCTGCCAGTTGTCGCGCGATATCCGCGTCGAATCCGAGCTGGGTGTAGTTGCGCAGCAGGCCGGCGACTTCAGGTGTCTGTCGTGACTGATCGTCCCAGATCAGGCGACCGAGCTGTGCTTCGAGCAGCGAGCGGATCGAGCGCATCTCTTCGCGCATCTGTTCCATTTCACTGACGGTGGCCAGCGCACCGCTGCGTGCGGCACCACTGATGGCCACGCAGGGGCCATCCTCATTGTTGCCCAGGCTGTTGCGGGCTGCAGTCCACTCGTGGCTGAGTGCCATTGCTTCGCCAGCACCGCTGGCAGCATCGACTGCCGCCGAAATCTCTACCCCGGTCGCGTTGTGCGTGGTCTCCAGAATGACCGCCTCCGCACCGAGAGCGTTGCGCACCTGGCGCAAGGCATCCCGCATATCCACGCCGGTAAATCGTCTGATCTTCATGGCCACATCTCTCCGTGAATCAGGTTCCAACTGCCGCAATCAACTTCACGCGCTTGCTGTCAGGCACCTCGTTGTAGGCCAGCACCCTGAGCGTAGGCACTGCAAACCGCAGGAAGCGCGACAGCCAGGGGCGCAGTGCCGGTGATACGAGCAGAACAGCCGGTTGGCCGACAATTTCCTGGCGGTGAGCGGTATCCGATAGCCTGGATTGCAGCTTTTCCGCCAATGTCGGCTCTATTCCTGCCGTGTCTGCGCCTCCCTTGAGTGCTTCTTGCAAGATCTGTTCCAACCGCGGGTCCAGCGTGATGACCGGCAGTTCTTCATGGCCATTGCTGATCCGCTGCACGATTGACCGGCCCAGCGCCACGCGTACGGCACCGGTCAGCGTGTCAGGGTCCTGGCTGATGCGGCCATGTTCGGCAAGCGCCTGGCAGATGGTGCGCATGTTGGAGACGGGAACCTGATCGCGCAGCAACTCCTGCAGGACGCGCACGACAACCGACAGCGACAGGGTTTTGGGCACCAGTTCCTCGATCAGCTTCGGAACCTGTTTGCCCAGCCGATCGAGCAGCTCCTGTGCTTCCTGGTGACCGAAGATTTCGTGGGCGTTTTCATGCAGCACCTTGCTCAGGTGCGTGGCGATGACCGTCGGCACATCCACTACGGTATAACCGCGCGACTGTGCTTCCTCACGCTGTACGGGTTCGATCCATACCGCTTCGAGGCCATAGGCCGGATCCTGTCCGGCAATGCCGTTGATGCGCTGTTCAATGTGTCCGGGGTTGATGGCCAGCTCGCGGTCGAGATGTACCTCTCCGGTGGCGATTGGCGAGCCCATCACGCTGATCCGGTAGCCGCTGGCCGGAAGATCCAGATCGTCGCGGATCCGCACCGGTGCAATCAGGAAGCCCAGCTCTTCAGAAAGGCGCTTGCGTACGCCTTTGATCCGCCGCATCAGTTCGCCATCCTGTTGGCGATCCACCAGTGGAATCAGCCGGTAACCGACATCCAGGCCGATGGCATCGGCTTCGCCGACATCGCGCCAGGACAGTTCGCGACTGGCTTCGTTGTCGACGACGTCCGGGATGACCGGCGCCTCGCTTTCCTCTTCTGCCTGGTTGTCGCGCCGGTCGAGCAGCCAGGCGCCGCCGGCACATACCGCAGCCATCAGCAGAAAGGCCAGGTTCGGCATGCCGGGCACCAACCCGAGCACCCCGAGCAGCACAGCTACCACGCGCAGCACGCGCCGGTCGCCGAGCAGCTGCCGGAACAGCTGCGTGCCCATGTCCTCGGAGCGTGACATGCGCGTGACGATCACGGCGACCGAGATTGCAAGCAGCAGTGACGGAATCTGTGCGACCAGTCCGTCGCCGATGGTCAGCAGTGCGTAGGTCGATGCTGCCTGGGAAAAACTCATGTCGTGCTGGAGCACGCCGATCAGAATGCCGCCGATCAGGTTGATGAAGACGATCAGCAGTCCGGCGATCGCATCGCCGCGTACAAACTTGCTGGCACCGTCCATGGAGCCGTAGAAGTCTGCTTCCATGCGGACTTCGCTGCGCCGTGCCACGGCTTCAGCCTGGGTGATGATGCCGGCATTCAGGTCGGCGTCGATCGCCATCTGTTTGCCCGGCATGGAATCGAGGGTGAACCGTGCGCTGACTTCTGCCACGCGGCCGGCGCCCTTGGTTACCACGATGAAGTTGATGATCAGCAGGATGGCGAACACCACGATGCCCACAGCGTAATTGCCGCCGATGACGAAGGCGCCGAAAGCCTCGATGACCTTGCCGGCCGAATCGCCACCGGTATGGCCGTTGAGCAGAACCACGCGTGTCGAGGCGACGTTCAGCGCCAGGCGCAACAAGGTGGCCAGCAGCAGAACGGTGGGAAATGCGGCCAGGTCCAGCGGGCGCATGACGTAGACGACCGCCAGGATGACGACCAGCGAGATGCAGATGTTGAAGGTAAACAGCGCATCAAGTACCAGCGGCGGCATCGGCAGGACGATCATGGCCAGCATGGCCAGTACCACCATCGGCAGCCCGGCGCTCATGATTGCCGTGTTGCGCAGTGCGCCTACCCAGTTGTCGCCTTGTGCTGCCATCTAAATATTCCGCTGTGGAAGTGTTAAGTAGTTATCGTCTATCGACGCCGGCGTCGTCGCTGCTGTGGGCCGCTGGCCAGTTGCGGATCGACGTCAAGCACCGGCTTCTCCGGCCAGGCGCCGCCGAGCGTGTGTGCGTTGCGCAGGCGGTAGACATAGGTCAACACCTGGGCCACCGCGAGATACAGCGGGGCCGGAATTTCCTGGCCGATATCGGTGCTCCAGTACAGGGCACGCGCCAGCAGCGGTGACTCGAACAGAGCCACCTTGTGTCCGGTTGCGACCTCACGGATTCGTGCAGCGGTCAGGTCAGCTCCCTTGGCGAGTACGACAGGGGCACGCATGCGCTGGTCGTCATAGCGCAGGGCAACGGCAAAGTGGGTCGGGTTGGTAATGACCACATCGGCCTTTGCGACGTCGGCCAGCATGCGCCGACGTGCCGTTTCCTGTTGCAGCGCGCGAATGCGGCTGCGAACTTCAGGGCGGCCATCAGATTCCTTGGCTTCATCCTCGATCTCCTTGCGGGTCATTTTCATCCGCTGTGCATGGCTCCACAGTTGCCATGGTGCATCGACTGCAGCGATCAGCAGGAGTGCGGCGCTGGATACCGCGAGTGCGAGCAGTGATAACCATGTCGCTTCGGCCATCGCTGAATTGATCGGCCGGCCGCTAAGCCCCAGCAGAGAGTCTGTGCTGCTCATCAGCAGTGCGACGATAAAACCGATAATGACTGCGGCCTTGGCCAGCGCCTTGAGCACCTCCACCAGGCTGTTTGCGCTGAACATCCGGCCGATTCCGGCGATCGGGTTCAGGCGCTCAAGCTTGAAGGAAACTGGCTCGGTGCTGAATACGAAGCCGCCGATGGCCACCGCGCCGAGCACTGCGGCGGCAGCCAGCGCAGCGAACAATGGTGAGCACATGCGCAGTGCGGTGAATACTGCATCAGTCAGAGCGGTAGTCATGTAGCCAGGATCGGCAAGTGCCGTGCGGTCGAAGCGCAGCGCATTGGTCATGAGTTCACGGGCGCTGGCGGCGATGCCGGTCTGGTCCGAGTAGAGCGCTATGCAGGCGGTAACCAGCACCACCGCCATGTTCAGTTCGCGCGAGCGCGGGATCTGGCCCTTGCGCCGCGCATCGTCCAGGCGTTTCGATGTGGCTTGTTCGGTGCGGTCTTCCTGCGGTGTCTGGTTATCGTCGGCCACAGTGCTCAGCTCCCCAGCATGCCGGTCAGCAGCGTGAAGCCTTCAGTCATGTGTTCCAGCCAGACTGGTCCCTGGGTCTGCAGTGACATGACCAGGATGGCGAGGCCGAGCAGGATCGTGATCGGGAAGCCCACCGCAAACAGGTTGAGCGTGGGAGCGGCACGGCTGATCACGCCGAAAGCCACATTGACCATCAGGATGGCGACTACCGACGGCAGGGCCAGCTGAATCGCACCGGCAAACATCAGGCCGGCGAATTCCACGATCAGACGCGCATCGGTCGGTCCCAGGCCGCCGGAGCCGATCGGCACGACCTGGAAACTCTGCGCCAGCAGGGCGATCAGCGAGAGGTGAGCATTGGTCGCCAGCAGTACCAGCGAGGACACCACGATGTAGAAGCGACCGAGCAGCGGCATGCCGCCGTTCTGCGGGTCGACCACCGTGGCGAAGGACAGCCCCATGCCGGTGGAGATCAGCTGGCCGGCGAGCAGTGCAGCCTCGGTAGCCAGGCGCAGCACGAAGCCGATTGCCAGACCGACGATCAGTTCCTGGGTGATTGCAATTATCCCGTTCGGGCTCAGCGGCTGGATGGCCGGCATGGCTCCGGCTATCGGCAGCATGGTCATGGCCAGTACGAGCGCCATGGCCAGGCGGATACGGCGCGGTACATACATGGCGCCGAGCAGGGGTGCGAGCATCACCACGCCACCGACCCGCATGACGGTCCACAGCACACCGAGCAGGGTGTCGGCAATTTGTATGGTGGTGAACATGCTGGCCGATCTCAGCCAAGCATGGACGGGATGCTGGTGAACAGGGTTCGCGTGTAGCTGGTGATCAGCTGCAGCATCCACGGACCGACGATCAGCAGTGTCAGCATCAATGCCAGCAGCTTCGGAATGAATGACAGGGTCATTTCATTGATCTGTGTGGCGGCCTGCAGGATGCCGACCATCACACCGGTGACCAGCGTCACCAGCAGCAGCGGTGCCGCCAGCAGGGTGGTCACGGTCAATGACTCTCTGGCGATAGTCAGTACGGTTTCTGGCGTCATTCCGGTAAACCTCAAACGTGTGGTGCAAAGCTGCTGGCGAGGGTGCCGATGATGAGCGCCCAGCCGTCCACCAGGACGAACAGCATGATTTTGAAAGGCAGCGAGATGAGCATCGGTGAGAGCATCATCATGCCCATCGACATCAGCACGCTCGATACGACCAGATCGATGATCAGAAACGGAATGAAGGTCAGAAAGCCGATCTGGAATGCGGTCTTGAGTTCGCTGGTCATGAAGCTCGGCAGCAGTACCGACAGCGGGACCTCGGCCGGACTCGCAAAGCCTTCGCGCCCGGACAGTCCGGCAAACAGCTGCAGGTCCGGTTCACGGGTCTGACTGAGCATGAATTCGCGCAGCGGTGCCTGGGCCTTGTCGGCCGCTGCACTCATTTCCAGCGTGCCGGCCATGTAGGGCTGCAGTGCGTCTTCGTTGATGCGGTCGATGACCGGAGCCATCACGAAATAGGTCAGGAACAGCGCCAGTCCGACCAGAATCTGGTTGGGCGGCGTCTGCGGCATGCCGAGTGCCTGGCGCAGGATGGCCAGCACGATCACGATGCGGGTGAATGATGTGGCGGCGAGCAGCAGGGAAGGCAGCAGCGTCAGCGCTGTCATCATCATCAGGATCTGGATGCTGACCGACCAGGTCTTGCCACCATCGCTGCTGTCGATCAGCGAGAGTGCCGGAATCACTGGCGCCGAGATGGCGAGCACAGGAACCAGCAGCAGTGCGGCGAGCAATACCGCACGCTGTGCGGTGACCGGCGTGGCGGGGCTCATGACTTGTTTTCCATGAAGTTGGAGAATTGTTCGTTTGGTGCCTGGCCGATGACATGCAGCGTGCGCAAGCCGGAGGGACTGATGCCAATCAGCACCTGATCACCGCCAACCTTCAGCAGTACCACGCGCTCACGGTTGCCAAGCGACAGACCGGTGATGATTTCGATGAGGCCGCTGCGCGCACCGCTGCCGGTGCGAAAGCGACGCGATACCCAGGCAGTTGCGCCGAGCAGGGCGAGGACTATCGCCAGTCCGGCCACCATGCGCAGCGTTGCAGAGGCGATATCGCCTGCGGCGAGGCCACCGGTAGCCACGCCGGTGGCCGGCGTGTCGGCCAGGGCCGGCATTGCCGACAGGCAACTGCAGGCGATGAGGCACAACAGTGTGCTGATCGTCTGGCGAGATTTGTTCAGGGTCTGCATTGGTGATGCTCAGCCGGATGTTCCGACCCGTTTTCCGGGTGGCACCACATCGGTCAGACGGATGCCGAATTTGTCGTTGACGATCACGATCTCGCCATGCGCCACAAGGGTGCCGTTGACCAGAACGTCAAGTGGTTCACCAGCGCTGCGGTCCAGTTCGACGACCGAGCCCTGTGAAAGCCGCAGCAGACGGCCGACGCTCATCTGCGCGCGTCCGACCTCCAGCGACAGGGTGACCGGAACATCGAGAATCACATCGATATTCGGGCGCACATCATTGCCCGCTCCGGTTGCGGCAGCCGCCGATCCGTCCAGTGCCGGGGCCTGAAAGGGCTGTGGCGTTGCCGGTGCGGCAACGGCGCTGTCAGATGTTTTCGCCTCATCCATATTTCTCTCCTACTGCGATGCGATTGGCTGGCTTGGTGATACGCACGGCATGGCGTCCCTGGCAGGCACCCAGGGTGCCTTCAAGCAGTGCGTTGTCACCGGCATAAAGCGTTACGGTTGTAGGCGCATCGATGGCGATGATGTCGCCGGGTTGCGCCTGACTGATGTCGCGCAGCACCACCTGGGTTCCATTGAGCACAGCGCGCAGCGAAACCGCCGCATCCTGTACATCGGTCTTGAGCCGGGCTTCCCAGCGTTGCGAGTCTGCCTCGCCCTGATTTGGCTGCCCGGGGTTGCGCAGTTTGCGCAGGGGGTCGATGAAGACCTGCGGCAGAATGAGATCGAACTTCAGTTCCTGACCGCCCAGCATGAGTTCAAATCCGGTAATGCAGACCGATTCCGAGTTCGGCGCGATTGCCGCAAACACCGGGCTGATCTCGGAATTGCCAAGCTGGATATCCACTGCAAGATAGGGCTTCCAGGCCGCTTGCATGTCCTTGATGATGGCGGTGACAAACTTGCGTACCAGGCGGATCTCCATCGGGGTGAAGTCCGGTGTACCGTCGGCGCGTGTGCTCTTGCCATCGCCGCCGAAGAAGATATCGGTCAGCGTGAAGACGAAGTCAGCGTCCAGCGTGATCATGCCCTTGAGTTTCTGCGTGCGTATTTCCAGTACGTTGAGACTGGTAGGCACTGGCAGCCGCCGGGCATAGGCGCCCCAGCGCTCTTCGCGCCAGCCGCGCGGTGTGATATCGACGGGGCGGCGGAAGAACCGGCGTGCCGTGATCTTCAGCAGGCCGCCCAGTTGCTCGGAAATCGCATCGAGTGCCGGTGCACGGTCGGCAACGATGCGTTCCCAGTGGTCGGCATGCAGATCCAGTACATGGCCATCAGGCACAGGCCCCTGCGGATCGACGTTGCCCGCACCTTCGCGCAGGGCCTGGGCTTCGTCTTCTGAAATGATTTCTTTGGTGTTCATCTGCGAGCTGGGAACCGGTTACTGAACGACAAAGCTCGTGAAGTAGAGATCCTCAACACCGGTTTCTCCGGTATTGGCCTTCATGATCTTCTGCACTTCAGCCAGCGCCTGCTTGCGCAGCTTTTCCTTTTCCTCGCGATTGGTAAGTGAGCTGACTGTCTGACCGCCGAGCAGCATCAGCAGGTTGTTGCGGATCACTGGCATATGGGTTTCGATGTTGGTGATGATTTTTTCATCGCGGGCCATCAGTTCTATGGTGACCTGCAGGAAACGGATCGAACCCTTGTCCTCCAGACTGGCAACCAGCGGTGGGTCAAAGGCCAGATATTTCGGTGGGGCTTTGTTGATTTTTTCCTTGGCTTTGCCCTCTTTGTCGACGACAACCTCGGGAGCAGGGCAGTTAGGTGTCATCGAGTTCAGCATTTTGCAACCGAGGATCGGTGCGGCCAGCTGCGTGATCAACATCATCAGGAACAGACCAACGCCGATGCCAATGGCCTTGACCAGACCGCTGTTGCTCTTTGCGGGTGCGATGGGTTCGACGGCAGGGTCTGCCTGGGTTTCTTCAGTTGCCATGAGTGCGGTTCCGTAATAAGTCCCGGATACCTCAAAGCAAGACCCGTGCCAGCAGCAGAGGCTCGTTATAAGTCTTTATTAAACAGTGTATTAGCTGAAGTCGGTGGCCCGTCTGGAGCGTCAATGTCTTGACGGAAGCGTTGTGCGCTCGTCAAGCGTTTGGCACTGCCGGGCTCAGGCCCAGGCGTCGAGCAGGCGATGTGTGGCTTGGCGGGTGGGTGCCAGTGCATCAGACAGGCTGGCGCTGACGGATGGTCTGCGCCATGCATTCCGGTCATGGTCCGGCTCGTTGAATGCCGACTGCTGATCGGGCGCACGTTGATCGGCACCGGAATCCACCTGGGCCTGCGTCAGTCGAATGCCCTGTTCGGCAAACATCTCGCGTAATTGTGGCAGTGAGGCTTCGATGGCTTCGCGAGTCTGGCTGTGCTGTGCGCCGAACCACACCTGAGCGGTGTTATCGGCAACCTTGATTTCGATGTCCAGGGTGCCGAGGCTCTCGGGATGCAGCCTCAGGCGTGCCGAGTGCGTGCCCGGGCCTGCAAGTGTCAGCAAGCGGTCGCCCAGCCCGGCGGTCCATGCCTGTGGTGAGCCGAGCGGCTGTAGTGGCGGAAACCCGCTCAGTCCACCGCGCACCATACTGCTGAGACCGCTGTCGGCACTCTTCGCACCGCCTGCGGTCGGGCTGGTTTCGCTGAACAGGGTACTCATGCCTGTGCCTTCAGTGCTGAATGCGGCGGAAAACGGCTCGCGGCCCCCGGCCTGTGACAGGTTCTGCACCAGGCGGGACAGGTCGCTGGCGGTCAGCCCGGCCGGTTGCAGCAGACTGCCGCCGGCTTCGGCGCCGGGCAGCAGATCGGATGTACTGTCAGTTGCAGAACTGGTGACTGACAAGCCTGGAGCAGCTGCGGCGACTGTAAAGCGCCTGGTGTAGTTCTCTATATCCGTCGGTGCCGGGCGTGGCATCGCCGTCATGTTCAGCTCACGGCTGCTTTCGATATCGGCCAGTGAAATCCGGGTGGCAGCCAGCGTATCGCGCGCACCAGCTTCGGCGTCCGGGTGTGCAGTAACGGTTGAGCCGGCAGACAGTTCCGGCATATCCGGCGGCAAACTGTTGCCGCCAGTCGGCAGACTCGTGCCGCTGATGAAGCTGGTATGCGTTGTTGCAGGTGACGGTAGGCCAGGTCCTGCTGTCGTTTGCACTGCGCTGCCATCCGGGCCCGAATCTGGACTGAACAGTTCTTCGCCAGCGGCTGTGTCGGCTGTTGCAGCGAAGGCTGATTCTATCGTTGTGGCGGGCTGCGCGCTCTGCAGAAACCCCATCATTAATGCGGCAAAAGGCTCTGCACTGCTGTCGCCAGCTGTATCAGGTGCTGCCGGGTTGCCGGGCCGGGCCGGGGCAATTGAGCTCGTTCCGTGCGCCGCAGGCAGTGGACGCAGCGCACTTGCCGCGAACGCCTGCGCGTCTGCCGGAGGAGCCGTAATGAGACTCAGGTCACTCACTGCTGATATGTGTTTTTCATGTTGTCTGAGTGATTAAAGCAATCTCCGTGCCAGCTCGATCGAAGCGGGTTCACGTTTTGCCCTGATTGGCGATCTCATCGAGCCGTAGTTGTTCGAGGCGGTCCTGCCGTTGCTGTTCGCGTTGTTCAATCCGGTCGCCCAGACGTTCGAGCGCCAGACTGCGGGCCCGTGCAGCGCGCCATTGGGCTGCATGTTGTTCGGCCTGATGTCGCTGTGTCTCGACATTGCCGCGCTGCTCATCTGCTGCATTACGCAGTCGTTCCATGAAACCACGATTGCTGCGCAATGCGCTGATCGTCATGGCGGGCGGATTGGGCTGGCTATTGCCTGAGTAGTCGGCCAGATAGTTCCGGATCTGTTCCAGACGGCGCTCCTCGGCATTGAGCAGCTTGAGTCGTTCGGCGAGACGCCGTGAGGCCTCCGCCTCGGTGTGCTCAGCGAGTTTTTGCAGCACCTGCATGCGGTTGCGTCTGGCCATCCGGGTGGACCCTCAGGATATTTCAGCCGTGTACACGACTGGCTGCGTCAGTGGGATCACTGTGCAGCAGCGTTTCCAGCTGCGCGATGCTTTCCTCGAAGCTGACTGAGGCCTGGGTGGACTGGCGCAGAAAGGCCTCGATGCGTGGCCACAGCCTGACGGCACGGTCGAGTTGCGGGTCTGCACCGGCACGATAGGCGCCGACGGTAATCAGATCCCGGTTACGCATATAGCAGGCAACGATTTCGCGAAATTTCTGCGCAGCACCGAGATGTTGTGGCGAGGTGATGCGGGTCATCGAGCGGCTGATCGATGACTCGATGTTGATCGGCGGGTAGATGCCGCTTTCGGCCATGTCCCGCGACAGCATGATATGTCCGTCGAGAATCGCGCGTGATGCATCCACGATCGGATCGTTCTCGTCATCGCCTTCGGCGAGTACGGTGTAGAAGGCGGTGATTGAACCGCTGCCTTCGGCGCCGGTTCCGGCCCGTTCCACCAGTTGTGGCAGGCGACCGAAGACCGAGGGCGGATAGCCCTTGGTGGCGGGTGGCTCACCGATGGCGAGTCCGATCTCGCGCTGGGCCTGGGCAAAGCGGGTCAGCGAGTCCATCAGCAGCAGTACATGCAAGCCACGCGCGCGAAAGTGTTCAGCAATGGCAGTTGCCCGCCACGCGCCGTGCAGGCGGAGCAGCGGCGAGCAGTCAGCCGGCGTTGCAACGACCACCGAACGGGCCAAACCCGCTGCGCCGAGATTGTCTTCGACGAATTCCTTGACCTCACGACCGCGTTCGCCGATCAGCCCGACGACGATCACATCGGCACGCGTGAAGCGCGTCATCATGCCGAGCAAAGTGCTCTTGCCCACACCGCTGCCGGCAAACAGGCCGAGTCGCTGGCCGCGGCCGACGCTGAACAGGGCGTTGATGGAGCGTACACCGACGTCCAGCGGCTGATGAATGGGTTGCCGTGCCAGCGGATTGACCGGGTCGGCTTCGAGCCGGGTGTGTCCTGTGTACTGCAGCGGGCCGCGCCCGTCGAGCGGATTGCCGGCACCATCGATGACGCGGCCGAGCAGGGCATCGCCCACGCCGACCTGTGCGACCGTATGACGCGGAATCACCCTGGCGTTCGGCATGATTCCGGCCATCGTGGTGGTCGGCATCAGGAACAGGCGATCACCGGAAAAGCCGACCACTTCTGCTTCAACCGAATTGCCGCCGTTGCCCTCGATCTGGCAGCGGGCACCCAGTGCGGCCTCGCAGCCTACCGCTTCAAGTGTCAGGCCGGCGACCCGGGCAAGCTTGCCCTCAACGATCACGCGGGGTTCGTGTGCACAGCTGCGCTGCCATGCCAGTCTGCGCGACCAACGGTCGCTGCGCTCAGCGGCGAGGCGTACCGCCGGGTGATTAGCCAGCATTGGCACGTTCGTCCTCCAACAGGCCGGCGATGACGCGCGCCAGGCGGGTTTCAAGTCGGGCGTCGATGGTCGAGCGCGCCGAGGTAATCAGGCAGCCGCCACGTTCCAGCAGCGGATCAGCTTCAAGGCGCCAGGCGCGGTCGGTGGCGTTTTCCGTCAGACAGCTGCGCACCACATCAGCATCATCCGGATGCAAGCGCACGGTGATATCACCGGCTGCCAGTGGCAGTGCGGCCAGTCCTTCGCGGATCACACCGATGATGTGTCCGGAATCAAGATGTACTTCGCGCCGGATCAGTTGCCGCACGATGGCCTGCACCAGTGCCAGCAGTTCGTCCTCGACGCGATGATCCAGATCTTCGAGCGGACGGGCGAGCGTATCCAGAATGCGTTCGACAGCGGTGATGCGCGTGGCGAGTTCGCGGTTCCCCGCTTCGATGCCGGCAGCGCGGCCTTCTTCAAGACCCTGTTGCCAGGCGCGCTGCTGAAGCGCATTCAGGTCGCCATCATTGTTGCGCCGCAGGCTGGCATTGCCGCCTGTGGCTGACACCTCCGGCGCCTGCCAGGCGACACACTGCTGTGTGGCTGACGTGCTGCGAATCAGTCTAGACAAAGTCGTCACCGCCGGTGCCCAGCGAGATCGTGCCATCGTCAGCCAGACGTCTGGCAACCATGACGATCTCCTTCTGTGCCGCCTCGACTTCAGCCAGTCGCACCGGACCCTTGGCCTCAAGATCAGACTTGAGCATTTCGCCAGCCCGCTTCGACATGTTGTTGAAGATCTTGTCCTGCAGTGCCTGGTCTGCGCCCTTCAGGGCGATAACCAGGATATCGGAGGTGATTTCCCGTACCAGGGCCTGAATGCCGCGATCATCGACCGTGAGCAGGTTGTCGAACACGAACATGTTGTCCTGGATTTCCTGGCAGAGCGCCGCATTGTCCGTGTTCATGGCATCGATGATCTGCTTCTCGACCTCCTTGCCGACGCCGTTGAGTATGCCGGCGGCGCTGCGCACACCGCCGATCGGCATCAGCTTGGAGACCGGCGTATGGGAGAATTTCTGCTGCATGATTTCATCGAGTTCCTCGATCGTGTCCTGGGGAATCTCGGCCATGCGTGCGATGCGGGCCACGATGTCGGTGGATAACCGCACCGGCAGCAGATTGAGGACCTCTGCGGATTTCTTTGCATCCATGCCGGCCAGCACTACGGCGATTACCTGCGGGTGTTCCCGGCTGATGAATTCGGCGATTTCCTTCGCCTCAAGCAACTGCAGGGAATCCAGACCTTTGGGTGTTTCTTCGACGATGCGATCGATGACCTTGCTGGCCTTCTCCTCTCCGAGGGAGCTGGTCAGCAGGCGTTTGATGGAGGCGGTCGAGCGTGCCGAAAACTGTCCGTCACCTTCGACATTGTCGGTGAAGTGTGTGAGCACATGGTCTGCCTGGTCCCGGCTCACCTTGCGCAGTGAGGCCATGGCCTTGCCCAGCCGCTGGACTTCACCCACCGGCATGTGGCGCATGATTTCAGCCGCTTCCTTCTCGTTGAGCGACATCAGGAAGATTGCAGCGCGCTCGCTGCCGGAAAGGTCTTGTTGCTTGTCAGCCATCTGACTGTACCCACGCTCTGACGATCTGCGCTACACGTTCGGGATTCTTGTCGGCCAGCTGCCGCGCAACGCTGACCTTGTCGTCGTAGCTCAAGGGCGTACGGGCGCCGGAAGAAAAACTGCCGCCAGGACCGGCGAGGGCTGCCTGACCGCCAGCGACACCCGGTGTGCTGCCGGCCAGTGCCCGCAGCAGCGGCTTGACGAGTACCAGCACGACGATGAGCACCAGTGCTGCTGCGAGACCCTGCTTGCCCCAGGACTGCACTGCAGGGTTCTGCAGGAATCCGGGCTCTTCAGCTTCTTCCGCTTCATCGGTTGCCTGATGGAAAGCCATGCTGCTCACGCTCACGGTATCGCCGCGTTTTTCGTCATAGCCGACCGCATCGCGTACCAGTTTGGTCATGGCTGCGAGTTCTGGCTCACTCAGTTTTTCCGAACTGACATTGCCTTCATCATCGGTGGTGGTCTTTTCGGCAAGCAGTACGGCGACCGACAAACGCTGTATGCCGCCAAATGGTTGCTTCGTATGGCTGAGTGTCCGGTCCATTTCAAAGTTTCGTGTACGCCGGATGGATTCATTGTCCGGTCCGGCAGGCGCGTTTGCAGCGACCTGTGCATTGGCTGCATCAGCCGGAATCGCCGGGTTTGCAGTTGCCACGGCAGGTTGTACCGGCGGTGGGGGCTGGTTGCTGAGCGCGCCGGGAATACCGCCCAGCAGGCCGGTGCCGCGCGCACGTTCTTCCGCAACCTGTTCGCTGCGCACCACTGTCTCGGGGTCGTAGAGTTCCTGGGTCTCTTCACGCTGGGTGAAGTCCACATCGGCGGTTACCGTGGTGTGGACGCGCCCGGCACCGAGCATCGGAATCAGCAGGTTCTCGACGCGCTTGACGTAGCTGTCCTCGATCCGGTGTACGTAGTCGAGTTGCCGCGTACTCAGGCCGAGTTCGGAGGAGTCTTCCGGGGAATTCAGCAGCCGGCCCGACTGGTCGACGATCGTGACCTTGCTGGCCTCGAGTTCCGGGATGCTCGATGCGACCAGGTGCACGATGGCGGAAACCTGTGCATCGGTCACGCTGCGGCCGCCATAGAGTTGCAGCAGGACGGAAGCGCCGGGTGCCTGTTTCTTGCCGAGAAATACCGTCGACTTGGGTACCGCAAGATGCACGCGTGCTGACTGAACAGGCTGCAGGCTACTGATCGTGCGGGCCAGCTCGGTTTCCAGGGCATGCTGGTAACGCGCGTTTTCCATGAACTGGCTGGTCGAGAAACTGCTGCCGCCTTCCATGATCTCCAGGCCAAAGCCGGAGCTCTTCGGCAAGCCCTGTTCGGCGAGCTTGAGTCGTGCGGCATGTACCTTCTCGCCCGGTACGGTGACGGCACCGGTATTGTTGTCCAGCTGATAGGGAATGCCGGCGCTGGTGAGTGCGTTGACGATTTCGCTGGCCTCCTTGTCGGAGACGTTGCTGAACAGAACGGTATAGCCCGGAGTGCTCATCCAGAACGCTGCGGTCACCCCGATGGAGATGCTTGCCGCGAGGCCGATCAGGATCAGCAGCTGCCGCATGCCTGGCATGCGCGTCAGCTGAGCGAAGGGGTTGACGAACTGGTTGTCTGCATTAGCCATGAATTACTCCCGAGAATTCCACATGCCCGATCAGATCGGCATGTTCATGATTTCCTGATAAGACTCGATCAGCTTGTTGCGTACCTGCGTCATGGCCGTAAATGACAGGCTGGCTTTCTGCATGCTTACCATCACCTCCGCGACACTGGTATCTGTAGTGCCATTCTGGAAATCGGTCATCATGCTGGTGGCTACCGACTGCTGTTCGTTGACCTTGTCGATCGACTGCTGCAGCACCTGACCGAAACTGTTGCTGTCGGCCACCTTGGGTGTGGCAGTTGGCAGGTCCATGGATGCGGCGAGGGTCCGCATCTGACTCAAGACATTGTTGATTTCCATCTGGCTCACGGTAGTGCTCCGGTGCTTGCTGTGTTCAGGCGGTCTGGCTGTTGTGCAGGGTTTCGCGACAGCGCGGGATCGAGAAGCCGATGCTGCGCAGGCGGGCAATCTTGTAGCGCAGTGTGCGTGGACTGATGCCCAGGCTGGCTGCGGCCTTCTGCCGGGTGCCAGCGCGGGTCAGTGCATCGACGATCAACTGACCTTCGACCGATGCCATGTTCTCCTGCAGTATGGTTTCCTGTCCCGCCGGGGCGATCGCAAGCGGTGCGGTTTTGCTGACCGGTGCCTCGAAACGCAGGTCGCGTGCGTGGATGAGCTTGCCGCTGCTGAGGATTACCGCCCTCTGCAACAGGTTCTGCAATTCCCGGACGTTGCCCGGCCACGTGTGGCTGTTCAGGGCAGCGATGGCATCTTCGGCAAGCATCGGTGTCAGACGCTCATCGCCGGTGAGCTTCTGCAGAAAGTGCTGGGCCAGCGGGATGATGTCGCCGGGTCGCTCGCGCAGTGCCGGGGCAGTGAGCGGGAAAACGCTCAGCCGGTAATAGAGATCTTCGCGGAACTTGCCGTCTGCAACGTGCTGGCGCAGATCACGGTTGGTTGTGGCGATGATGCGTACATCGAGCGGGATGGTCGTGCGGCCACCGATGCGCTCGACCTCACGTTCCTGGAGTACCCGTAGCAGCTTCGCTTGCAGGCCGATGTCCATCTCGCTGATTTCATCCAGCAGCAGTGTGCCGCCCTGAGCCTGTTCAAACTTGCCGGGTCGCGCCTCGTGCGCGCCGGTGAAGGCGCCTTTCTCATGTCCGAACAGCAGCGCTTCCAGCATGTTCTCCGGGATGGCTGCACAGTTGATCGCGACAAACGGGCGGTCGGCGCGCGGTGCCAGCTGGTGCAGCAGGCGGGCCAGTACTTCCTTGCCGGTACCGCTTTCGCCGCTGATCAAAACCGTGGCATCGGATGCGGCGACCCGTTCGGCCAGGCCGACCAGTTCCACGCTCAGCGGGTCGGCAACCACCAGATCGTGTGCAGAGTGTGTCATCAGCGGGCGCAGACGCTTCAGTCGCTCGATGAGTACCGGGGCGGCAAAGGGTTTCACGAGATAGTCGGTGGCGCCTTCGAGCATGCAGCGCACGGCGTGTTCGATGCTGCCATGTGCAGTGATCATCAGAACCGGCAGCGACGGGCGCAGTTCGCGGATCGCCGACAGCAGTGCGAAGCCGTCCATGGGCTTCATCTGGTAATCGGTGACTACGGCCTCAAAGACATCAGCAGTGAGGGCGACCAGTGCGGTTTCGCCATCGGCTGCAGTGACGACTTCATAGTCGGCGAGGCGCAGGGTCTCGGCCAGCGCTTCGCGCAGTGTGGTGTCGTCCTCCACCAGAAGGATGGGGTGTCTTTTGCTCATGCTGCCTGATGCTCCGCCGATGCAGTCCTGTCATGCGTATCGCGTACCGGCAGTTGGCTGGGTGTGGTTGCCAGTGGCAGTCGCAGCACGAAGCTTGCGCCGTGTGACGGGTTGTTCTCGACGTGGACGTCGCCGCCATGTACGCGTGCCACTGATTGCACGACTGCCAGTCCCAGGCCATTGCCGTCGCTGCGGGAGGTGAAAAACGGGTCGAAGATCCGGTTGCGCAGACCCGGCGGTACGCCCGGCCCGTTGTCGCTGACGCGCAGTTCTGCATGGCTGCCGGTAACGCTGAAGCTGACGGTTACCTCTGCAGATGGTCCGGAAGCCTGCAGGCCATTGGTGATCAGGTTCAGCAGTGAGCCGACCAGTGCTTCGCGGTTGGCGCACACGATGGCCTGCCCGGGTGCTGGCGATATGGTCAGTTGCTGGCCGGGACGCAGCAGTGCGGCGGCTGCGTTTTCCGTCGCTGCGGCGATATCCTTGAGTTCTACCGGTGTGTTGCTTGCGACGGCGCCACGCGCAAAGCCGAGCATGTCACCGACCAGATGTTCGAGATTGTTCAGGCAGTCGATCGCACGATAGAGCAGCTCGTCGCGTCGCGGTGGTGGAATCGCCGGGTTGGCGGCATTCGAGGTGTAGAGCAGGGCAGCTGACAGGGGGGTGCGAATCTGGTGCGCGAGAGTTGCGGCCATCTCGCCGAGTGCCGCCAGGCGCTGATGACGGGACAGGGCCGCATCGACCTTGCGCTGTTGTGTCGTTGCCTCGGCGCTGCGCGCCAGGGCTGTATCGCGTTCGTCGGTGGTGGTGGCGAGTGCCGTCTTGAGCGAGCCGACTTCGGCTTCGAGGCGCGCATAGGCAGTCTCGAGCCGCTCTGATGCGCTGCTGAAGCTCTGCAGGGCATCCTTGAGCTGGTCCCTGTGCTGGGCATTCTGGCTGGGGTCGGTCATATGCACACTTCTCTGCCAATGGTCACGTAGAAACCATGAGCAAGAAGCGTGCCGGGGCTTATATATTCAGTAAAAACAATCTATTAAGAGGTTTCCGGGGTTCCGCTATACCGCTGGTGCCGGGGAATTGGCGGGCTATATCGGGGCTGCGGTCAGAATTTTGGCGCGCGGTGAATGCCCGTCTTGCTGAACACGTCGGTGCCGCGTGCGATGGCCACCTGACGCCGATGACGGCGAAATACCAGCTTCTCGATCCCGATCTGCACTGCTGGTGACATGTGTTCGAAACGCGTCAGGCGCCAGCGCGTACCACCGCGCTCGACCGATCCGGCAATCCGTCCGGCCAACCGGAAAGGCAGCGGCAACAGCGGATTGGGATACAGCACGATGACGCCGGTGTCGCCGGTCCGCGCCTGGTCGACAGCCGGGCCGGTCCACTCCAGTGTATCGGCACGCAGTACCGTGTTGTGTGATTTGGGCAGGCCATGCTGCTGATTCACCAGACGTGACACCAGTGACAGCAGTACGTCGACCTTGACCTCGAGGTGCAGCAGTTCCTGATCCTGGTGCTGTGCATCCGTGGAAATTTCCTTCGGCGCTTCTTCGAATAGCGCTATGGCCTGCAGGGCACGCGCCGTTTCCTGGTTGTAGTGCTCGAGGTCGGCCGGGTTGATCAGTTCAGACGGTTCCCATGCCAGCGGCAGATAATCATGCAGTGCCAGTCCGTCAAACTCGGGTTCGTGTTGTGCCTGGTTCATCGCTGCCTCAGCCTCCTGCCGTCGCTGTGCTGACTCTGGTGCTCAGGGCATTGCGTTCATAGGCGCGTACCACGGCGGGTGCCGCATCCAGTTGTCGGGCGGCAATCGTCAGTACCTGCCGGGCGCTGCCTACTGCCGCCATGGTCGCTGCGTTGCGTGCCTTGAGTTGTTCGAGAATGGCCCTGTTTTCGCTGTCGTGTGCCGCATCCGGATGACGGGCGAACAATTCACCCAGCAGCTGCCGACGCTCGATATCGAGACCCGTTGCGCCGGCCCAGTCAGCGGCCAGTACGCGCTCCTCGATGTCGTCGGTCAGCTCCATGATCCGGTCCAGACAGTTCATGAGATGCTCCGGCTGGCTCCTGTATTGACCGGTGCCACGACGCGCAATGCAGGCGATGACGAGACCTGCTCCCAGCCGGAGCGAATCTCCTCCAGCAGGTCGGCGACTTCATCGAGTGCGCGCGGATCATTGCGCAGGTTGCCCTCGGTCAGCCTGCGCGTCATGTATTCATAGAGGGCGGCGAGATTGGTCGCAATATCACCACCGTTCTTGTGATCAAGGCAAGCGCGCAAGCCATCGATCATGCGCACTGCGCGACCGAGTGCTTCGCCTTTGAGTCCGATTTCACGGCGCTGCATGTGGCCGCGTGCGCTGCTGATGCGGTCCAGCGCACCCTGCAGCAGACGGAGAACCAGCTGCATCCGGTCAGAAGAGGCTGCTGCGCCATAGGCGTCTACTGCGCGGTACTGGTGTAGCGGGTTATTGGGTGATGGGTAAGTCATGGGATGTTGTCCTAGCTGGGTAGTTGCGCTGACAGGAAGCTGCTGGTGGTTTTGAGTTGCGCCAGCAGGCTGTCCATGGCGTTGAACTGCTTGCTGAGGCGCGCGCGGACCTGTTCAAGGCGGCTATCCAGCGATGCACGCTGGGTGGTGATGCTCTTGAGCGTGGTCTTCAGGTTGCCTTCACGGGTGGCTATCGCGCTGGCACTGGAGAGCGTTGCGCTGGTAATCGTGTCCAGGCGGGTAGCCAGTCCGGTGGTGCCGGTGAATAGCCCGCTGATGGAGTCAAAATCGTCAGCAATTGCCGCATCGAGTTTGGTGGCATCGATGGCCAGCTTGCCATCGATCTGGGTAGTCACGCCGATGCTGGCCAGCGATGCCGTGTCCGTATTGCCGAGCACGCTGCTGAGCTCACGGCGCAACTGGTCGCGGATTCCGCGTACAGTGGAGTCGCCGAGTAATGGTCCCGCGTCGCCGGTGTCTTTGTTGTACTTGGTCAGCTGGGTGATCGTGTCTATCAGCTTGTTGTAGCTGTTGACGAAGTTTCCCACCGAGCGTTTCGTGCCGTCGGTGTCAAATTCGATATTCAGCGTCGAGCTTTGTGCCCGCGTCTGTCTTGACCAGGTTCAGCGTGACGCCTTCGATGGCGCTGGTAATCGTATTGGTCGCGCTGCTGACCGTTATGCCGTCGATGGTGACGCTGGCATCTGCCGCTGCATCGAGCTGCGTCATGGTGTTTGATGGTCCGCCGGCGGCGTAGACGAAAGGGGCGAGCCCGCCATCGCCGCCACTTATTGCCATGGTGATGGCATTCTCGGTGCCGGTCTTCGTGGCGCTCACGACCAGGTGTGCACCGCCGGTGCCGGTGACGATCGTGGCGCGGACGCCAGGATTGTCTGGTGCTGCGTTGATCGCATCGCGGATATCATTCAGTGAGCTGGCACCGGTGCCGATGGCGATTTGTGCAGTTGTGCCATTGACGGTGATGCTGATGATGCCGGTGCCAACTGCTGTGGTGGCATCCGGCTGGGCAGCCGAACTGATCCTGTGGGCTGCGGCCAGTGCAGTGACTTCGACCGAGTAACTTCCCGGGCGCGAGGTCTCGCTGGCGGTTGCAGTAAATACCTCGTTGTCACCGACGGTGATCTTGCGGCCCTGGAAGGTGCTGAGTTCCTTCAGAGGCGTCAGTGAATCCTTGAAGGTAGACAGCGAGCTCTTGAACTGGCCCAGAGCCGAAAGCAGTTCATTGGCTTTCGACTCTTTGGCAGTGAGGCGATTGGCAATAGGGGCGCGTTCTGCAGCGACGAGCTTGTCGACGATGCCGGCAATGTCGAGGCCGGAGCCAAGTCCTGATGTGGTCAGTGTTGCCATGCGTACATACGGTCCCGGATCAGGTTCTGGTGATGGATACCTGTCTGTCACAGAGCAAGTTATGTGCCATCACGCCAGGTCGCTGAAGATTCCGCCTCCCGCGGCTCTGAGCGAAGCGGCAAGTTTGAGCACTTCTTCATTGGGGATCTGCCGGATCACTTCCTGCGTATCCGGGTTAACCACGCGGACTACGGTGCGTCCGCTGCCCTTATCCATGCTGATCTGCAGTTCGCGATTGGAGGCACTCAGATAACTCTGGATGCGACTGAGGGCTTCCTCCATGCGTTCGGGAGCGGCCTCAGCCTTCGCTGTATCAGGCAAGCCTTTGCCGAGTGCCGGCAAAACCCTGCCACCCTGGTCCGCTCGCGACGGGCTGGTTCCCGTGGCGCTGGCGGCATTACGAATCATCACACTGTCCATGGTTTACCTCTCCTGGAGGCAACTGAGCTAGCGGGAAGTCATCTCTTCAACATAAGCCACGTTTGGCATCACCAAAGCAGATGGGTGGCCGGTTCAGCTGAACCGGCCACCCGTCCGTATGCCTTGCTGTTACCGGAACAGACTCAGCACGGTCTGCGGCACGGCGTTGGCCTGGGCCAGCACCGCGACACCTGCCTGCTGCAGAATCTGCGCCTTGGTCAGAGCTGCCGTTTCGGCGGCGAAGTCAGCGTCCTGAATACGACTGCGAGAAGCTGTGAGGTTCTCGGAGACCGCCGTCAGGCCGGAGATCGTCGATTCGAAACGGTTCTGGATGGCGCCGAGCTGGCTGCGGAGTGAAGACACCGCCGTCAGTGAAGCGTCAGCCCGCTGGATCGCCGTGTTGGCATTGGCCACCGAGGTGACGCTGACCGTCGCCAGTGTGGTGCTGTCGACCGCGATCGAAGTGCCGGAAAAGCCGATGTCAGCATTGGCACCACCAAGGGTGATGTTCTGCGCAGCGGACAGTTCGATCGTGCCGCGCAGAGTGCCCGTCTGGGCGGCAGCGATACCGGTACCGGTCAGCGTGGCACCTGTGCCGGCGGTGAGGGTCTCGGCGAGCACCACGTTGCGACCGTCAGCCGCCGTCAGGGTCAGCGTGGTACCCGAGATGGAGGCGGAAACACCGGTCTGGCTCGAGAACAGGTTGATCTGTGCGACGACGTCGGCACCCGTCAGCGAGGCACCGTCGGCGAGATTGTCGGCACCGGAGTAGATCGCTACGCTGTTGATGGTCAGGTTGTAGGTGGAGGTAGCCGCTGCGCTGTCGACACCGTCGAGAAAGTGCCCGAGGTCGCGTTGGTGGCGGTGGCCGTCAGGCCGGAAACGCCGGCTGCATTGATCGCATTGACCTTGGCCCAGGCGCTGTCAGAGGTCTGGGTGGTGGCAGTACCGGCTGCACTGGCACCGATGCTGACTGCCGCACCCTGGCCGACAGCGATGGTCAGGCCGCCGTCTATCAGTGCGCTGGAGGTCACTGCCGTACCAGTGGACGTGGCGATCTGGCCGATCTGGTCAGCGCGCACACCCGTGGTCAGGTTCACCGTAATCGTCTCGCCGACGTTCGCGCCGACCTGGAAGGCGGCGGTGCCGAAGCTGCCGTCAAGAACCTTCTGGCCGTTGAACGAGGTCTGCGAGGAGATACGGTTGATTTCAGCGATACGCTGCTGCACTTCCTGGTCGAGTGCGGCGCGGTCCGAGGCGGAGTTGGTCGCGTTGGCGGCCTGCACTGCCAGCTCGCGGATACGCTGCAAGTTGTTGGTCAGCTCGTCCAGGGCGGACTCGGCCGTCTGCGCCAGGGAGATACCGTCGTTGGCGTTACGGGCGGCCTGGTTCAGACCACGGATCTGGGTGGTGAACCGGTCAGCGATGGCGAGACCGGCAGCGTCATCCTTTGCGCTGTTGATGCGCAGACCGGAAGACAGGCGCTGCAGGGCGGTCGCCAGGGTGTCCTGGGAGCGGGTCAGGTTGCGCTGGGCATTCAGCGACAACACATTGGTATTTACTACACTGGGCATTTTCGTCTCCTGAGTGGTTACCTGAATTTCGCCGCTTTCCCGGACACCGGTGCATTTCCGGTGCACCTGTGAAGCTGTGCAGCTGAGTTATCGGCGCGGCGGGAGGAGACTTGAATGGCGACCGTGTGACGGAAGTCGCAGTTTTGTGCAGGAGCGCCTCGCAGGAGCGGCGGGACCTTCAGCGGATCGCCGAAGCGCCGAGCGCTCCTGCGCTAGAGAACGTCGAACAGCGACAGTGATCGTGTACGCGTAAAGGCCTTCTGGGCCGCTTCAAGGCTGTTGAGCTGCTGCTCAAGCCGTGAAATCGCGCTGGCATAGTCCAGATCGCGGATCACCGAGATCGACTGGGTCGAGGTCCAGGTCGATGTCCTCATTGCTGCTGAGCTGCCGGTCGATGGTCGCCAGCCGCGCACCGACCTGGCTGCGGATGTTGCCCAGATGCTGCAGTCCCTGATCGAGATTCTGCAGGCTGTTGTTGAGCTGGTTCTGGAACCAGGCGCGCCCTTCCGGCGTGCCGGTGTCGACGTCTAGCGTGGTGAGGAAGTCCTGTACGGTCTTGAATACGCTCTGGAAACCGCTGGGTGCAATGCTGAACTGGTCGCCTGTCACCGGCGTCCCCTCGAAGCCGACGCTTACGCCTGCAAAACTGATGCTCTGTCCGGCGGCATAGGTTCCGGAGGCGACGAGGCTGCCCCCGCTGTCGCGTGCTTCCCAGCTGTCCGCTGCCGTGAAGTTGATCGCGTAGGTGTCTGCAACCCAGGCAGAAGCGTTGCTGACTGTTGCCGATGTCCAGTAGGTCGAGCCCTGATTGCTGACGTTGCCGGTCACCGTATAGGTGCCGTTGCCGGCCGGAATCTGCATGAATACCGCAGAGCCGGAATCGCCTTCCTGCACGGTGCGGGTGTCGCCGATGCGCTGCGAGCGCGCACCGCTGTCGCCGTTGTACTGCACGGTTGTGCCGGGCACGAAGGGCCGTGACTGAACCTGGTTGCCGGCGAACAGATAGCTGCCCTGGCCGTCCTGGCTGTTGGCAGTATCGAACAGACCGGTCAGCAGCTCGCTGACCTCGGCGACCATCGCCGAGCGGCTCTCGCGGGTCTGCGTGGCATTGGCGGCCTGAATGGCGAGTTCGCGTACGCGGTTCAGCGCATCGCTGCCCTGTGACAGCGCCACTTCCTCGAGGCTCAGGCGCCGGCTGGCGGTCTCGGCATTGCTCTTGAAGTTGCCCAGGCGGTCGAGTCCCTGCTGCAGCAGCAGCGCCTGCGCGGCACCGGCCGGATCGTCGGCAGCTGTGTTGACGCGTTTGCCGGTGCTGGTCTGCTGCTGGATGGCTGCAAGTTCGGTCTGCTTGCGCTGGATCGAGGACAGCCACTGCATCTGATAGACATTTGAAGCGATACGCATGACTACTGCCTCACTCAGCGACCGACGATCTGCAACAGGTTCTGGAACAGGCCGTCAGCGATGCTGACCACCTTGCTGGCAGCCAGATAGGCATCCTGGTAGCGCAGCATGTTGGCGGCTTCTTCATCGAGGTTGACGCCAGACACGTTCTCCAGATCGACCTCGCTCTGCTCGCGCAGTGATTGCTGGATTCGCGCATCGTTGCTGGCCCGGTTGGCCGTCGAGCCGACTGTGGCGACGATATCGGCGCCGAGGTCGATGACGGACTGGGTGCCGTTGGCGAAGAAGCCACGCTGAGACACGCCGGCCAGTGCCAGCGCATTGCTGTTGTCGCCGCTGCCACCACCGGTAGCCTGTACGAAAAACTCGTCACCGGTCGCTGGCGTGCCATGCACCTGGGTGGTCCAGCCGGCAAAACTGATGTCGGCGCCGCTGGTATAGGCGAGCGGGCCAACCTGATCCGCGCCACCGCCGGTGAAAACCACATAGGTGGTTGGCGAAGTAAAGCGGATGGTTGCAGTGGTTCTGAGCTTCGGGTCGTTGATGTCGCTGACCACCGGCGATGAAACCGTTGCCAGAGAGGTATTGGCGGTGTTGTTGAGTGTCGTGATCGGTGCGGCAGCAGCGATCTTCGCTGGCTCCGTCAATACGACACGGAAGTCATCGGCGGCATTGGCCGAGTGGACGTACCAGAAACCGGTCGCCTGCTGCGGCACTGCCGCTGATGCTGAAGGAAAGCCCGCCGAAAAGCAGCGGATCGACCCCGCTGCCCGTGCCCGTAGTTGCAACAGCAGTCTGGGTGGTGCGATCCAGCGCCGACCACGTGGAACCGTTGAAACGCAACTCGTAATCGTGCCCGACAAGTGCGCTGACATCGGTGATTGTCGCGCTACCGGTAGCGGTTCCCGTATTGTTGGTGGAGCCGGAAACCACCGGCGTGCCGATCGAGAAGAAATCCCCACCCAGGTTGCCGGCCAGATCCACACCCTGACGATGCTGGGTATTGAAGGCATCACCCAGGCCGACAGCCAGCAGGTTGAGATCGCGGCGCGTGCTTTCGAGCACATCAGTGCGGAATGAGAGCAGTCCGCCGACCGTACCGCCGCTGACCATGCCGGAGATGTTCTGCAACGGGCCGCCATTGCTGATCGCCAGTTGCAACTTCGAGCTGTCGTACTGGTCCGGCACAGTGTGCAAGGTCGATGCACCGACACCGAGAACCAGCGACTGGCCGCTGCCGACCAGCACGTTTACGCTGCCGTCATTCTGGCGAGTGGCAGTGATGTTGATCTGGGCGCCGAGTTGCTTCAGCACGACATCGCGGCGGTCGAGCAGGTCAGCCGCGGCTGTGCTGCCAGCGGCCATGATCTGTCCGTTCAGATCGGCAACCTGTCCGGCCAGCGAATTGATGGTGCCGACGGCCTGCCCGAGGCGGCTGTTGATTTCACGGTTCATGCTGCCCAGCTGGCTGTCGATCTGTTGCATCCGTTCGGCAAGATTCTCGCCTTCCAGCAGCAACTGGCTGCGCTGGGCGGCAGATGTCGGGTCGCGGCCTACCGCCTCGACCTGATTGAAGAAACGCTGCACCGCTGTATTGACGCCCGTATCGGGGTTGCCAAGGATGGTGTTCATGCGCGTGGCGAAGTCGCTGAAGGCAGTAGCGCGCTGTTCGAGCGAACTGGCCGTGCGCAGGTTGTCGGTCAGGAACTGGTCGTAGACCCTCGAGATGCTCGAGACTGAAACGCCGGCACCTACCGTATAACGGCCGAGAGGTACGCCAGGGTTCTCGATGAAATCGATGCGCTGGCGAACGAAGCCCTCGGTGTTCGCATTGGCGATATTGTTGCTCGTCGTCTGCAATGCGCGCTGGGCTGCAAGCAGTGCCGAGAGTCCATTGCTGATTGTTCCACTCATCTCATATCACCTGGTCGCGACCGTGTATTTGCACGGCGGCTTCATAGATAGTTCGGCAGTTCATTGCCGGGCTTTAGGTTGTCGCCGACCGAACCGAGGATCGGGCTGGCGATGATGCTGCGGATCTTTTCTGCATAACGTGGGTCGGTGGCATAGCCGGAATTCTGCAGCTGGTCGGCATAAGCTCCAGCATCTGCGCCGCTGCGCAGGGCTTCGCTGTAACGCGGGTTGTCGCGCAGGAAGCGGACATAATCCTCAAAGCCCGCGGCGAGATCCGGATAGGCACGAAAACTTGCCCGCTGGGGTTTTGGTAAACCGCCTTCGTACTCAAGGGTAGCTACGCTCACGCGCTCGCCGTTCCAGCGTGCATCGGCCTTGATGCCGAACAGGTTGTTGCCGCTGATGCCGGCATCGTCACGGATCAGGCGGCTACCCCAGCCGGTTTCCAGCGCCGCTTGCGCGACAATGGCGCGTGGTTCCACGCCGAGTTGGCGGCCGGCAGCGACGGCCAGCGGCCATATTTCACGTACGAACTCCTCGCGATCGGCAGGGCGGAAATCAGCGCGAGGACCGCTGCTGACCGCGCTGAGTCGCAGACAGCTCGGGTGCCAGAGCGTCAGGTGCCGGCAATTCGCTGAAGCCCGGTGTCTGGAGTTCGCCAAATGTCGGAGCAGCGCCGCTGCGCAGGGCCGGAATACGGCTCAGCAGTGCCGGAATGGAGGTTTCGAGGGAAGAGGCCGCAGTTGTGGCCGGCTGCTGCGGTGTGATGCCGAGCTGGCGGGCCATCATGTCAGCGATGCCGAGGCCTCTGCCGCGGGTCATCTCCATGGAGATCTGCTGGTCGAACATTTCCTGATAGGTCGTATCTGTGCCCGACTCGCCAAGCACGGCGTTGGCGTCACGCATGCTCTTCAACATCATCTGCACGAACAGTGCTTCAAACTGCCGGGCCGCTTCGCGCGCTGCTTCCGGTGAGCGTGCAGAGGCATCGTGACGCAGTTGCGCCAGCCCCTGAAAGTCGTTGATGCTGCTGATGTTGGCCGTCATGTCAGATCACGATCAGTTCGGCATGCAGTGCGCCAGCTGAGCGCAGTGCTTCGAGAATTGCCACCAGATCGCCGGGTGCAGCACCCACCTGGTTGACGGCCTGGACGATATCGTTGAGCTCGACGCCGGGCTTGAACACGAACATGCGGTTCTCGCCCTGGCTCACGTTGATGTTCGAGCTCGGCGTGACCACAGTTTCGCCGTTTTCCGCAAAGGGTTGTGGCTGACTGACATCGAAGTCTTCGGTGATCGATACCATCAGCGAGCCATGCGAGACGGCAGCAGGCGATACCCTGACGCTGGCGTTGATGACCACGGTGCCGGTGCGTGAGTTGACGATCACGCGGGCTGCAGCATCGGCTGGCGTGACTTCAAGGTTTTCGATGGTCGAGATCAGGCCGATGCGCGCGGCCTGGGTTTCCGGCGCCCGGACGCGAACGGACATCGGATCGTGTGCAATCGCGACGCCGGCGCCGAGCAGTGCATTGATGCTGTCGGCAAGCCGGATCGAGGTGGTGAAATCCGGCTGGCGCAGATTCAGCGTGAGCATTTCGGTGTCGCCGAGGATCGTGGGGACTTCACGTTCCACGGTAGCCCCATTCGGGATGCGGCCAACGCTCGGTACGTTGATCGAGACCTTGGAACCGTCTTCGCCGGACACACCGAGTCCGCCAACCGCGAGATTGCCCTGGGCGATGGCGTAGACCTGTCCATCCAGACCCTTGAGCGGCGTGATGAGCAGGGTGCCGCCACGCAGGCTCTTGGCATTGGCAATGGATGAGGCAGTGACGTCAACCGTCTGGCCCGTCTTGGCAGAACGGCGGCAAACTGGCGTGTACGACCACCGCAGCGATATTTTTCAGCTGCAGATTGGTGCCGGCCGGAATCGTCACACCCAGTCGCTCCAACATGCTGATAAGACTCTGCGTGGTGAAAGGCGCCTGCGTGGTCTGGTCGCCGGTGCCATCCAGGCCGACCACCAGTCCGTAGCCCACCAACTGGTTGTCGCGCACGCCGCCAACTGTGGCGAGATCCTTGATCCGCTCCGCATGTGCGGGACCGGTCTGCAGGATGAGCATGAGTACCGCCCCGAGCAGCAGGAAGAGCGTGTGCCGGCGAATCTGTTCGCGTTGCTTGTCCATGAGGTGCAATACCTGGCGGTCGCTCAGAGCGGCCACAGTTTGAGGAAGAAGCGGGTCAGCAGACCCGGACGGTTGGCATCGGCGAGGGTGCCCTGGCCGCTGTAAGTGATGCGCGCATCGGCAACCTTGTAGGAGTCCACCGAGTTGTCAGAGCCGATGTCGACCGGGCGCACGATGCCGCTGATCTGCACGAATTCCTCGCCCTGATTGAGGGTCAGCCACTTCTCGCCACGTACAAAAAGGTTGCCGTTCGGATAGACCTCGGCGACGGTTACCGTGATGTTGCCGCTCAGGCTGTTGCTCTGGCTGCTGCTGCCCTTGCCGGAGAAGTCCTGTTCAGTTTCCCACTCGCTGTTCAGCAATTCCTTGCCGTTGCGGGTGATCGTGGTGCCACCGATCACCGGTATTCCGGTGTCTACAGAGCTTTCCTTGCTGGCATCAGAGCTGGCGCTCTTGGATGCCTGTGTTTTTTCTGCCAGGCGGATAGTCACTGTGTCGCCAACGCGGCGTGCCTTTACGTCTTCGAACAGCGACAGCCCGCGTGCAGGCTGATAGATGGCGCCGCTGGTTGCCGGTGGCAGTACCGGCTGTGGTGGCATTGTCGGCCGGTAATCTGCATGTGGCGGGCCGCTGATGCCGGCGCAGGCAGCGAGGCCTGTCAGCACCATGGCCATGCCTGCAGTGATGATCGATCGACAGATATTCATGATGCGGCCTTGTCGGGTTACAGGTTGTTGTTCAGGTACTGAAGCATCTGGTCGCTGGTCGAGACGGCCTTGGAGTTCATCTCATAGGCGCGCTGTGTTTCGATCATGCTCACCAGTTCCTCAACTACGTTTACGTTCGAGGTTTCCAGTGAGCCTTGTATGAGCGTGCCGACACCTTGCTGACCGGGGTCCGAGACCTGCGGTGAGCCGCTGGCTGCTGTTTCGAGGTACAGGTTCTGACCCTTGGCCTGCAGGCCCGGTGCATTGATGAAATCGGCAAGCTGCAGGGTGCCGAGGCTGGTCGGCTGGGTCTGCCCTGGCAGCATCGCCTGCACGACGCCATCCAGTCCGATCGTTAGTGCCTGCGCATCGCTGGGGATGGTGATCGACGGCTGGATTTCGTAACCGCTGGCGGTTACCAGTCGGCCATCGGAGTCGACCTTGAATGATCCGTCGCGTGTGTAGCCCAGGCTGCCATCAGGCTGCAGTACCTGCAGAAAGCCGCGACCCTGGATCATCACATCGAGCGTGTTGCCGGTGGTCAGGGCCGAGCCCTGGGAAAAATTCTTTTCCGTCGCGACCACGCGGACGCCGGTGCCGAGACTGAGTCCGGTCGGGCTTTCGGTGTTCTGCGAAGTGGCGCCGCCGACCTGGGAAATATTCTGGTAGAGCAGATCCTCGAATACCGCCCGGCCGCGTTTGAAGCCATTCGTGTTCACGTTGGCCAGATTGTTGGAGACCACCGTCATGCGCGTCTGCTGCGCATCCAGTCCGGTCTTGGCAACCCAAAGTGATTCCATATCAGCTACTCCAAAAAACTACAGAATATTGCTAGCCGTTCAGCCGGATCAGCCGCGTGCTTGCGCTATCGGTTTCTTCGGCGGTGTTCATCGCGCGAATCGTCATCTCGTAATGTCGTGACATCTCGATCATGTCGGCAAGTGCCCCGGCCGGATTCACGTTGCTCTGTTCGAGTTGGCCGCTGGCGATGCGTACGGTCGAGTCAGTAGTTGCCCGGCTGCCGTCGCGCAGTCTGAACATTGCATCGCCGCTGCGTACCAGGGATTCGGCAGGTGGATTGACCAGCCGGAGCCGGTCCACCTGTGCCAGTGACTCAGCGGTCTGGCCCTGCGGAATGATCGAGATCTGTCCGTCGTCGCCGAGAAAGATCTGCTCGAACGGCGGCAGGCTGATCGGACCGCCGTTGCCGAGCACCAGCCGGCCGTTGGCGTTTTCCAGCAGTCCGTTCGGATTGATGCGCAGATTGCCGGCGCGTGTGTAGGCTTCTTGCCCGTCCGGTCCCTGTACGGTCAGCCAGCCCTCACCCTGAATCGCCACGTCGAGATCGCGACCCGTGGCGAGACTTGCGCCCTGGGTTGCGCTCCAGACTTCCGGCATCGTCACGGTGTTTACGCGCGAGGGCAGTCCCTGGCCGGGGATCGGTGCGCTGTCCAGGGCGCTGTGTATGGCGCGAAACCCGTTCGTCGAGATGTTCGCGATGTTGTGGCTGGTGACGGTCTGGGCCCGCTGTGCTTCACGGGCCGCCGACATCGCCACATAAATCATTCTATCCATGAGCTATCTGCTTAACGGATGTTGATGATGGTCTGTGTCACCGAATCTTCGGTGGAGATCACCTGTGCGTTGGCCTGGAACAGCCGCTGTGCGGTAATCAGCCGGACCAGCTGTTCGGTAAGGTCAACGTTCGAGGCTTCCAGTGCACCGGACTGCAGCAGTCCGAAGTTCGACTCGGTGGCCTCGCCACGCTGTGCCACACCGGAGGCGAAGGTTTCCTGAAATGAGGTGTCACTGATCTTCTGCAGGCCTTCAGGGTTGGAGAAGTTCGCCAGCGCGACCTTGCCAAGTGCCGCAGACACGCCATTGGAGAAGCGCGCGAAGACCACGCCAGTCTGACTGACTTCGATGCCCCTCAATCGGCCGGCTGCCTGGCCATCCGGGTTCAGGCTGTTGACGGTGAAGTCAGCGCCATACTGTGTGGTGTTGCCGAGGGCCAGGCCGACGGTCAACGGATCCGCACCATTGGTCGGTGTTGCAGCCGGGAAGGCGATGTTGCCGCCCACCGGAGTTGCGATTGCACCAGTCGAGTCGAAGGTGAACGGCTGCGCGGCACCCACTGCTGTACCGTCAAAGGTCATGTTGACGCTCCAGCCGGGAGCGGTCTTGGAGAAGAAATAGCTGGCCGTATGTGAAACGCCGAGTGAGTCGAACAGGATCGTCGAGGTGCTGTGGTTGTATGACAGCGGGTCGTTCGGGTCGAATGGCGTGACGGCCGGAACGGTGGCATTGGCCGGCAGGTTGATGCTCATGTCGACCTGTGTGCTGGCTACCGGCGGTGATGTGTCCGTAGTGATCTGCAGATCGGACAGCGCGCCGGTGTTGAAGCCGGCCGTACCCTCGACCGGCGGATAGACCTGCAAGCGTTCGCCCTCGGAGTTCTGCACGATACCGGTGGCGTCGAGGCCGAAAGCACCAACCCGTGAATACAACAGACTGCCGTTGTCATTGGTGATGAAGAAGCCGTTGCCGCTGATGGCCAGATCAAGCTGACGCGAGGTGATCTCGACGTTGCCCTGGGTGAACTCCTGCCGGACATCGCTCAGACGCACACCGTTGCCGATGCCGACCGCATCGCCGGAGTACACGTCGGCGAATTCGCCGCGCGAGGTCTTGAAGCCGTTGGTGTTGGCGTTGGCGATGTTGTTCGACGTGATCTGCAGATCGGTGGACGCTGCATTGAGACCGCTGAGTGCTACCTGGAATGACATGTTCTATCTCCGTTCAGAATATCTGGTGTGGATACGGGCGGGAATCGCCCCTACATCACGGCCTTGATTTGCGTCAGGCCGACGCTTGCACCGGTATCGGTGCGCAGTTGTGTGCCGCTGCCATTGCCGGACAGCGTTACGCTCGAAACCTTTGAAGCTACATAGGTAGCCAGTGCTGTACTCTCGTCGCGGTTTTCTATGGCGGCACTCATGGAGTAGCGGCCGGCCGGTGCGGTCTGGCCGTTGGCCAGTGCGCCGTCCCAGCTGAAGTTGCTGAGTCCGGCATCCTGCGCGCCGAGCGGCAGTTCGCGTACGAGCTGACCCGAGTCACTGTAGATGCGGACCTTTGCGGCCGTTGTTGCATAGGGCAGTTCGACGGCACCGGTCAGCGGTTTGCCGGGCGCCAGCAAGGCTGAGTTGTCTTCGGTAAGGATCGTGCGGCCGACCATCGAGGCGGCCTGCAGGGCCTGACCGGAGTTGTAGGCCTCGGTCAGGCTGCTGACCGACTCGGTCATCTCGGCGATGCCCGTGACGGTGCTGAACTGTGCCATCTGGCCAATGAATTCGCCGTTCTCCATGGGCTTCAGCGGATCCTGGCTCTGCAGCTGCGTGATCATCAGGGCCAGAAAATCCTCCTGGCCAAGACTCTTGGAATCCTTCCGTGTCGTGGTCGGCGATGTTTGCAGGCTGGCCAGTACGGAGTTTGTGCCGCTGATTCCGGTCATTGTCCGTTTGCTCCTTTAATGATGAATGACATGCTTACTGGCCGATGCTCAGGGTGCGCATCAGCAGTTCCTTCGATGTGTTCAGCACCTCGACGTTGCTCTGGTAGGAGCGCGAGGCAGAAATCATGTTGACGAGCTCATCGACCGGATTGACGTTCGACATATAGATGTAGCCATCCTTGTCGGCCATCGGATTGCCAGGGTCATGAAGTTTGCTCGGCTCTGCACTGGTTTCGACGACGCCGGCCACGCGCACGCCGGCACTTTCGGGTGTGCTGGCGCCAGCGCTGTTGTTCATGACTGTCTGGAATACCGGCTGGCGTGAGCGGTAGGCTGCATCTGGCGAACTGGCCACCGTGTTGGCGTTCGCCAGATTGCTGGCAGTGGTATTCAGGCGTACGGACTGGGCGCTCATTGCCGAGCCGGAAATATCAAAGATTCGGAACATACCCATGATCAGCGTCCTCCGGTGATGGCGTCGCGCAGGCCGCGGATCTGCGCCGACAGGAAGGTGAGACTCGCCTGGTAGCGCACCGAGGTCTCGGCAATGGCGGCGTTTTCCCGCTGGGAATCCACGGTGTTGCCATCGAGCGAGGGTTGGTCAGGTACCCGGTACATCGGTGTCGCGGTGTTTGGACCGCCAGCGCCATGCAGCTGCACATGTCCGCTGGTGGTAGTGCTGAGGCCGAGGTCGCCACCATTGCCGGCGCTCTGCATCGCAGAGCGAAAGTCGATATCGCGTGCCTTGTAGCCTGGCGTATCGGCATTCGCCACATTGTCGGCAAGCACTTCCAGGCGCTGGTTGCTGACGTTTAGCGCCTTGGCGTGCACGTCGAGGTTTGTGTACATATTCAGAGCCATGCGGTTCTCCCCGCTGTCAGTTGCAAAGGTCTATGCAAGCGACGTGCCAGCATTGGCAGGGAGTCCGGCAGGAGAGACGTGACACAGCCTTGTGGCAAGCGCTAGCCGGATCAGCGGCAAACTGTTGCCGTCGCGCTTGGCTGATGTATATGTGAGCCGGGCGGCACGCTTCTTGCAAAACACAGGCCATGATCTGTTCACGCACCAACCCGTCTGTGTCTTTCAGCTGCCGTGGCCTGCTTTGCATGCTGGCGCTGATGTTGTCGCTGTCACTGCATGCCGATCCGGAAACCGGCCTCTGGCAGGCACATGCCGAGATCCGTGAAGCGGCGGCTGAAGCGGTGCGCCGCGCCGCCGCTGGCACGGCTGGACCCGTTGAAGTAGTGGCTGATTCGCCTGATTCTCGCCTGCAGTTGCCGCGTTGTACGGAACCGTTGAATGCGGTGCTGCCTGCCGCCACGCGACTTGCCGGTCGCCTGACTGTTGAAGTGAGCTGCAGTGGCAATCAGCCCTGGCGCCTGTATCTGCCGGTACAGATTGCAGTGACCAGACCGGTGGTGGTTGCCGCCAGGACCTTGACGCGTGACACGATATTGGCGCCGGCTGACGTTCGCTTGGCGAAGCTTGGCCCTGGTGTCTCCGGTTATGGAACGGTTGCTGATCCGGCAGAAGTGATTGGACAACGGCTGCGCCGGCCCCTGGAAGCGGGTGCGCCGGTCAGTGCGGGGTTGCTCGATGCACCACTTATAGTACGGCGCGGCCAGCAGGTAATGATCGAGGCACTGTCCAGCGGTTTTGCGGTCCGTATTGCCGGAGTGGCCAAATCCGACGGGGCGCTTGGGCAGTTGATCGAGGTCCGGAATGGCTCGTCCGGGAAGACCGTACAGGCGGTCGTCCGGTCCGAGCGGACGGTTGAGGTCGTGTTGCGTTAATAGATGTATGCGCAGCCCTAAAGTTTTACGGCAGCTGTGCCGATAAGGGCTGCAGGGCTGATTTCGCTCAGGAGAATTGCGGATGGCGGACAAGATCAACGGTTACGGCCGAAGCGGAGTAGACATAACGTCGACCCGCTTGCGGACCATCGAACGGGGCGAACAGGCCCGGCAGAGCCGCAGCTCTGAGCCGGCCTCCGGTGATGACGCCGTACGGCTGACTTCCACGGCAACCAGCCTCAAGCAGATCGAGTCGCGGCTCGGCAGTATTCCGGACGTCGACCGTGCCCGGGTGGAAGCTGTCCGCCAGCGCGTAGAGGCGGGTGCCTACAAGGTGGATGCCAACCGTATCGCCGACCGTCTGCTGCGTTTTGAACGCGAGCTGGGCTGAATACCATGCTCGACCAGACCTCCCTGCTTGTCCGTCTGCACGAAATTGTGGCCAGGGAAGTGGCCGCTGTCCGCAGCGTACTGGATACCCTCGGTCGCGAAAGTGCCGCACTGCTTGAGCGTGACGCCAGTATCCTGCTGGCTGTCAGTAATGCCAAGGCGGAAGCGGTTGCGCGTGCTGCGGTTCTCGGGCAGCAGCGTCAGACACTGCTGCAGGAAAATCCGGATATACGCTCGGCTGGTGTGGCAGCCGCTCTTGAACAGTTGCGTGAGCTGGCGACTGAATGCCGTCAGCAGAATGAAGCCAATGGCCTGATGATTCGCGGGCAGCGCCGGCGGATCGAAGGTGCGCTGAATATACTGCGTGGCGGTCAGCCCGGCATGGATCTCTACGGCAGGGATGGTGGTGCAGCGACACAACGCACGCGCCTGTCCCGCGAGCCGCTCGCTTCCTACTGATTACTGGCCAATTACGCGCCGCACTGCTTCGACCTCATCGCGGGTCGACTGCATCATTTCCAGAAAGGACAGCGTGCCGAACTTCACATCGGTGAGGATCGCCTGTGCGCTGGCGTGGTCAGCTTGCGGGTTCTGCAGCTGCTGATGGAGTTTCGCGGCAGCCAGCAGGCGGGCCAGCAGCGACAGTTCACCGGGATCTTCCCGGCTGAGCGCATCCTGATGCTCTACCGCATCGGTTAAATGTTCGGGCACACGCCAGTTTTCCAGGATTGCCCGGGCGATGGTCGGTGTCCAGCCGGCGATCGTCTCGGTCCATTCGCTGGTGTTGCCAATGGCGATGCCCTCGCGATGCGCGCGTGTCAGTACATACAGGGTGCCGAGCTGGTGAAAGAGTCCGGCAGCGAGCGCTTCATCAGGGCGCATGCCATCTATATGTCGTGCCCCGATGTAGCAGATCGCAGCGACACCGGTGCTGTCCTGCCAGATACGGGTCAGATGCGGTTTAAGTGGCAGCAGCCACGGCTGCTGCCCGATCTGGCGCATGGCAAATGATGTAGCGGTACCGCGTACCAGGCTGAAACCAAGCAGCGTGACGGCAGTCTTGAGGTCACTGACAGCGCGGTTGCCGGGATTGAAGGCGACCGAGTTGGCCAGGTGCAGCAGTCTGGCGCTCAGCGCCGCATCAGAACTCACCAGGCGAACGATATCGCGTGCACTGCTGTTTTCATCGGCGAGGGTTCGGTGCAGACGGACCACCACGTCCGGAAATCCGGGCAGCTCCAGGTCCTCGTACATGTCGTTGACCAGCTTCTGCAGGAAGCGGAACAGCTCGGTATTGGTGGTCATCAAGGCTGCCCTTTGACAGACACAGAACGGATTTTCGGCAGTTTGCGCGTTGCGGAATTTCGATGCTGTGCGGTGCTGCTCAGGATGGCGGCTTCGATATCGATTCAGTTCTGATTCAGGCCGTCTGCATACCCTGAGCCTGTCATCAATTCATCAGCACCGAGGTCAGTTCTCATGTTGCGCAAAAGTCTGTTTCTGGCCGCCCTTCTGCCCGGTCTGGCCTGCGTTTCCGTCGCCCAGGCCGGGCACTCTGAACCGCAGGTCCGGCTCGGCGTGGATGTCATTTGGGGTGGTGGCTATATTCGCCCGGCGCCGGTGGCCTGGTATCCGGCTCCGGTTTACAGTTACGCCCCGCCGCCCGCATATGGTCAGCCCTACCGGGCGGGCGGGCGCCACCACCGTCATCACCATCGTCATCACTACCGTCATCATAAGGGTCGGCATGATGGTGACTACGACCGGCGGGATGGTGGACGGCACGACCGCAGGCACGGTGACGACTGAAGATTGCCAGCTTGCGCTGCGCCCGGGCATTCAGTGTCCGGGCGCAGCTATTCGTTTGTACGTATTCCCTTGCATGGCAGATGCTGCTAAATAAGAGCTGAGCAGGGTTCTTCAACCCAGCATGCAGGGAGATTCGCTTCATGGCCGGAAAAAACATCATTGTCTTCCCGACAGACTTCTCGCCGCGGTCGAAGTCGGCTGTCAGCTGGGTCCAGCAGATGGCTGAGCAGCTGAAAGCCGAAGTGCACTGCATCTATGTAGTGGAGGAGCCGCAGATTTATGCCACGCTGGATATGGGGCCGGTACCCATCCCGTCCATCGAGGAACTGACGACTTCCGCCCGTATCCGCCTTGATGCCTTTGTCCGCGACAGTATTGCTGCGCTGGGCCTGACTGCCAAAGGTGCGGTGCTGGTGGGCCGCCCGTCGGATGAAATCGTCAGCTATGCGGGGGCGCACAAGGCCAGCATGGTGGTCATGACTACGCATGGGTACAGCGGTTTGAAGCATCTGCTTCTGGGTAGCACCACCGAAGCGGTGTTGCGCCATGCCGCCTGTCCGGTGCTGTCTATCCGTACCACTTGAGTTGCGGTATCTGCCGGGCAGGAAGCGGCTCCATGGAAGGGAAATTGCAGGGCGCACCTGATGGCGGTGCATACCGTATGCCGGCCGAGTGGTCGCAGCATCAGGCGACATGGATTTCCTGGCCACATAACACTGCGACCTGGCCGGGCCACTTGCCGGGTGTAGAGCGCACCATGGCCGAGGCGGTCGGTGCCCTGGCATTCAGCGAACCGGTACGCATCAATGTCCGTGATGCAGCGCATGGCTATCACGTGCAAAAGCTGCTGGCGGGGCGGGTGCCGCCGGAGCGTGTGACCATTCACCAGTTTCCCACCAACGACGCCTGGTGCAGGGACCACGGTGCCATTTTCGTGACGCGCCGCGCGCCGCACGGAGATCGGCTGCTGGCGCTGGATTTCGAATACAACGCCTGGGGTGGCAAGTACCCGCCATACGATCTGGATAATGCGATTCCACAGCATATGGCTGGCGTGCTCGGTATCCCCGTGCGACACCTGCCGATGGTGCTCGAGGGGGGCTCGATCGATGTAAACGGTGCGGGTGCCCTGCTTACGACGGAGCAGTGCCTGCTCAATGAGAACCGTAATCCGACGCTTGACAAGGCCGCCATCGAAGCGCAGCTGAAGGCGCAATTTGGCGTCACCCAGGTGATCTGGCTTGGCGACGGGATCGTAGGCGACGACACTGACGGTCATATCGATGACCTGACGCGTTTCGTCGCCGAGGATCAGGTAGTGACTGTCATGGAGCAGGATCCGGCTGACCCGAACTACGTCGCTCTGCAGGAAAACCGTGAGCGCCTGGCAGCGGTTTGTCTGCTCGATGGTCGGCCGCTGCGCGTCGTCGAGTTGCCCATGCCGGCGCCTGTCTGGCGCGGCACTGAGCGCCTGCCCGCCAGCTACGCCAATTTCTATGTCGGCAACCGGGTGGTCCTGTTGCCGACCTTCAACTGCCCCGCTGACGAGGAGGCCGCCGCGATTCTCGCCCGCTGCTTCCCCGGCCGGCGGATAGTCAGCCTCGACTGCCGCGAGGTGGTGGTGGGTCTCGGCACCTTCCACTGCCTGACCCAGCAGGTGCCTGTCGCGCCGGAGTGATGCCGGCCCGCAGGCGGCCTGGCCTTGCGCCATTGCCCACCGGTGCAAATTTACGGTTGTTCCCCGCGCCCCTAAACCTTATTCTTTCGCCCTCCGCACAGCCGGGACTCCCGGGGCTGTTACGTTCCCACTCAATGGTTGGTACCAATGGCTGAAATCAGCAGGTTTGTTCATCATCATTTCCGGCACTTCAACAGCGCGGCGCTGATCGACGCTGCGGACGCCTATGGTCGGCATCTGGACGCTGGCGGTCTGATGTTCATGACGCTGGCTGGTGCCATGAGTACCGGTGAGCTCGGGCTGTCGCTGGCCGAGATGATCCGGCGTGGCAAGGTCCATGCGATCTGCTGTACGGGTGCCAATCTTGAGGAAGACGTCTTCAACCTGGTCGCGCACGATCACTATGTGCGTATTCCGCAGTACCGGCACCTGACGGCTGCAGATGAAGAGGCCCTGCTGGCCCGTCATCTGAACCGGGTGACGGATACCTGCATTCCCGAGGAGGAGGCGATCCGGCGGATCGAGCACGCGGTGCTCGATGAATGGACCCGTGCTGACCGCAGTGGCGAGCGCTATTTTCCGCACGAATTTTTCTATCGCATCCTGCGCTCGGGCGTGCTGAAGCAGTATTACCAGATCGACCCGAAAGACAGCTGGCTGCTGGCGGCCTGCGAAAAGAACCTGCCGATCTTCGTGCCGGGCTGGGAAGATTCGACACTCGGCAATATCTACAGTTCGCATGTGATCACCGGTGACATAAAGAATGTGCATACGGTGCGTACCGGCATCGAGTACATGATCGAACTGGCGCGCTGGTATCAGTCGGAGTGCTACCAGCATTCCATCGGTTTTTTCCAGATCGGCGGCGGTATCGCCGGCGATTTCCCGATCTGCGTGGTGCCGATGATCGAGCAGGACCTGCAGATCCGCGATATTCCGCGCTGGGGATACTTCTGCCAGATCAGCGATTCCACAACGAGCTATGGCTCGTACTCCGGTGCGGTGCCGAACGAAAAGATCACCTGGGGCAAACTGTCTGCCGATACCCCGAAGTTCATCATCGAGTCCGACGCGACCATCGTCGCCCCATTGATATTTGCCTGTGTGCTGGGCGAATGACCGGAGTGGCAACTGAAGTGGTCGATAGTGCTGCATCCCCCGTCGGCGAGCAGGCTGGCTGGACGCCCGAAGCGTCTGCCGAACTGTATCGCGTGGAGTCCTGGGGCGATTCCTTCTTTACGATCAATGAGCACGGTCATGCATCGGTTTGGCCGTTTGGCGACGAGCGCCTGTCCATCGATTTCGTGCGTCTGATCGAGGAACTCGAGCGACGTGCGGTCGGTTCCCCGGTGCTGGTTCGCTTTCAGGACGTGCTGCAGGCGCGGGTGCGCATGCTCAACGAGGCCTTCGCGGCAGCCATCGAGGAAGCGAACTACGGTAACCGCTACAACGGCGTTTATCCGATCAAGGTCAACCAGCTGCACGAGGTGGTCGAAGAAGTGCTCGACGCCGGTCGCAAGTACGGCATGGGTCTCGAGTGCGGTTCCAAGGGTGAGCTGATCGCCTGTCTGCCGCACCTGACTGAGGAGGGCATGCTGCTGGTCTGCAATGGCGTCAAGGACCGGACCATGCTGTCGCTGATCCTGTCGGCGCAGCGGCTCGGTCTCAACGTCATTCCGGTCATGGAGAAATACTCGGAATTCGAGGCGCTGCTTGAAGTCGCTGATGCCCATGGGCTGACGCCCAGGCTTGGTGTGCGGGTGCGCCTTGCCACTCGTGGCTCAGGGCGCTGGTCGGAGTCAGGTGGTGCGCGTTCAAAATTTGGCCTGTCGGTGCCAGAGCTGGTGCGGCTGGTTGCCGAGATCGAACGGCGCGGCAAGCCTGAAGCGCTGGCCTTGCTGCATTTTCATATCGGTAGCCAGATCATCGACATCCAGGTGCTCAAGCGTGCGCTCAAGGAGATCACGCAGATCTATGCCTCGCTGATCAAGCAGGGTATCGGCATCAAATACATCGATATCGGTGGTGGTCTCGGCGTGAGCTACGGTGCCGGTCACGCGCGCGGCGAAGCCGGCGTGAACTACGGACTGCAGGAGTACGCAAACGCGGTGGTATTTGCGATCAAGGAAGTGTGCGACGCACAGGAAGTGCCCACGCCGATCATCGTCTCCGAAAGTGGTCGTGCGATCACTGCGCATCACTCCGTATTGCTGGTGCCGGTGCTGGAAGGGCATCGCCGCAACGGTACAGCGCAGCGTGAGTTGCCTGCCGAGCCGCATGCTGCGATCGAGTCACTGAAGAAGATCCTCGACAATGTGCGAAATCCGGACCGTGAGCCTGAGGAACTGATCGAGGCATGTCACGATATCGAAGAAGTCCGGATCGAGGCCAGTACGCTGTTCAGTCTGGGCTACCTCGGGCTGGATCAACTGGCGGTGGTCGAAGAACTGTACTGGTCGATCGCCCGGGAGCTGCTGGCGCGCCTGCGTCCTGCTGAAATCGATCCGACACCGGCCGAGGTGCTCGACCTGGAGGAGAAGCTGACTGACCGCTATCTCTGCGATTTCTCGGTGTTCCAGTCGATCCTCGATCACTGGGCCATCGACCAGTCATTTCCGATCATTCCGATCGACCGCCTGGACGAGAAGCCGGAGCGTCGTGCGGTACTGGTCGATCTGACCTGTGATTCAGATGGCAAGGTCAGTCATTACATTTCAGCGCTGGACGACAAGAGCTTCCTGCCCGTGCATTCGCTGGAAGACGGTCAGCCCTACTATCTGGGTTTTTTCCTGATGGGGGCCTATCAGGACATCATGGGCGATACGCACAACCTGTTCGGCCGCGTGCCTGAAGTGCATGTCTATGCCGATGCCGAAGAGCCCGACAATTTCTGGATCGAGCGGGTGATTCCCGGTGCGACTGTGCATGAGATGCTGGCCCAGGTGCAGTATTTTCCGAATGATCTCAGTCGGCGCATGAGCGATATCGTCAAGCGCAAGATCGATGCAGGGCAGGTCCGCCCGAGCATGGGCATGGATATCCTTGCGCAGTATGTGGCCTGCTTCAACAGCACCACCTACTGTGATGCCCGCAACGGCGCACCGCCGGCAAGCCGGGAACGGGTGTAGCGATGGGCGGACAGCGACAGCTTCCGGCGGCACTGATCCAGATGCGTTGTGCGGTGGAACCGCAGCTCAACCTCGCACGAGCGCTGGAGATGACGCGCCAGGCGGCAAAGAACGGGGCAAAGCTGATTTGCCTGCCGGAACTGTTTCTTGGCCGCTACTTTTGTCAGAGTGAGGACAGCGCACACTTTGCACTGGCTGAATCCGTACCGGGACCAGCGACGCAGGCCTTTGCGGCGCTGGCTGCCGAGTTTGATGCGTCAATCGTCGTCAGCCTGTTCGAACGGCGTGCGGCGGGGCTGTATCACAATACGGCGGCTGTACTCGACGGGCGCAATGGCTATGCGGGCAAGTACCGCAAGATGCATATTCCAGACGATCCGCGTTACTACGAAAAATACTATTTCACGCCCGGTGATCTCGGTTTTCAGGCATTTGCCACCGGTGCTGCGAAGCTCGGCGTGTTGATCTGCTGGGACCAGTGGTATCCGGAGGCGGCGCGACTCACTGCACTGAAAGGCGCCGAGGTTCTGATCTATCCGACTGCCATCGGCTGGCATCCCGAGGAAAAAGCCCGGGTCGGTGAACGTCAGCATGCCGCCTGGGAAACCGCGCAGCGGGCGCACGCGATTGCCAACGGCTGCTTCGTGCTGGCCATCAATCGTACCGGCTTCGAGCCGGACCCGACGGGTGACGGTGGTATCGAGTTCTGGGGGCAGAGTTTTGCCGTAGCGCCGGATGGCCGCATTCTGGCGCGCGGTCCGGTTGATGCCGAAGCCATCGTCGAACTGAAACTCGATCTGGATGAGATCGAAGCCTTCCGCATCGGCTGGCCGTTTCTGCGCGACCGGCGCATCGATGCCTACGCCGACATCACGCAGCGCTTCAGCGACTAAATACCTCTTGTAGGAGCGGCTTCAGCCGCGATTTCCATATAAAGAATCGCGGCTGAAGCCGCTCCTACGGGGATGTTTCTAATGCGGTTCGCCGATGCCCTGCGTTCTTGCCAGGTAGCGGCCGATATCAGCCGCGTTTTTCAGAAAGCGTCGCCCATTCCATTCCCTGACATCCAGGCCGTGCAGTGCATCGGCAGGTGTCGGCGCATACAGCACCAGTGCGGGTAGTCCCTGATTTTCCGCGCCGATTTCGGCAATGACCGTGGCGCGCGGGCGCGGGAAATCCAGATACTGGATATCCAGTGCATCACGCAGTTGTGGATAGAAACCGAGCAGACCTTCGAGTGTGGCGCACGCCGGGCAGTAGCAGGGGCCCTGATCCTGGTCCATGAAGCCGGGTTTGAGTAGCAGCAGTTTGTCGCGCAATGGCGTTGCTCCAATGGTTGTTGGCCTGGTTGGCAGGTTGCAATTTTGCATGGTTGCAGACAGGATTCTACTTTCTGTCCATAAAAACATTGCGCCGCAAGGTGCTCCCAGTCGGAGAAGAATTGAGATGGTGACCTATATCGCTACGCTGCTGGTCAAGCCCGGCCATGAACTCGAGGTATCCCGGTTCTATCAGGATCTCGAACCCCTGATGCGTGAGGCCAAGGGTTTCCATGGTCGCAACGTGTATCGCGCCCGGCCGGGTACGGTAGAGGCTGAAGTCCGACGCGTGACGCCGGCAGCGGAACTGGCCGCGCATCCTCATCATGAGGATGGCCCGCAGGGCGTGCAGTTCGTCATCGTCGAAAAGTGGGATAGCGTTGCAGACCGGATCGCGTTTTCACGCGGCGCTTCCAAGGCCCGCAGTGTGCAGTTGTTTCCGCACCTGTTGCCGGCCCACTCGCATGAAGTCTATGAGGACGTGACGACCGCCGGTTGACGATGCTCAGCGTACGCTGGCAAAGGACTGCAAGCGTACCTGTGGCGTGATGTAGCCTTCCTGCGGCGGCTCGACATTGGCGAGCGCCGTAGACAGGTATTTCTTGTTGCAGTCACACAGTACGGTGACGACCACCGCGTCGGGTCCCAGTTCCTCCACCAGTTTCATCGCGCCGATGATGTTGGCGCCCGATGAGATACCGAGGCCAAGGCCGAGCCGGTGTGCCAGCGACTGTGCCATCAGGATGGCATCGCCGTCCCAGACATCGACCACGCTGTCGAGTTCATCGAGCTTGACGATGGACGGGATGAACTCGTCGCTGATGCCCTGAATGCGATGTGAGCCGACCTTCTTGCCGGTGCTCATGGTTGGTGAGTTGGCCGGCTCCAGCGGGTGGATGCGCACCTTTCGGCCACTCTTGCGCAGGTGCCGTCCCACGCCCATCACCGTGCCGCCGGTGCCGACACCGGCCACAAAGGCATCGGCCGCGACGCCAAACTGCTGCAGTTGTGCCTCGATTTCCGGGCCGGTCATCACTTCGTGTGCTTCCACGTTGTCCGGATTATCGAACTGCCGCGGCAGAAAGGTGTTGGCGTGTTCGGCAGCGTATTCCTGTGTCATCTTCACGGCGCCGATGAATCCACCCTGTGCCTTGGATACCGGCACCACTTCAGCGCCCAGGTTATGCATGAGCTGTACACGCTCGTAGCTCATCCAGTCCGGCATGTAGATGCGCACCCGGTGACCGAGCGCCCGACCGATGGCGGAAAATGAAATGCCGGTGTTGCCGCTGGTGGCCTCGGCGATTACCGCACCGTCCTGCAGTTCGCCGCGTTCGATCGCGCGGCGCAGGATGTAGAGCGCCATACGGTCCTTGACGCTGCCGGTCATGTTCAGCAGCTCGTACTTGGCGAACAGCCGGCGCGGCTGGCTATTCCATGTATAGCGGATTTCCAGCAGCGGAGTCCTGCCGACGAGTGCGGCGATGCCGTCTATGGAGCGCATGAGGTCTGGTTTCCAGTCGTTGCAGACAAGGGCAATAGTTTACGCGCTATGCGTGCCTTCACCCTACCGCGCCACCACCGTCACCGATGCCTTCTGCTCCACCCCGGCGCGCGTCCAGCGCAGTTCCACCTTGTCGCCCGGCTGAAGCTTCTTCAGCTGGTCATTGAAGCCGCCGAGGCCGTTTACCGCGTTGCCATTGAGGTGGGTAAGGATATCGCCCGCCTGCATGCCGGCCTGCTCGGCCGGTGAGCCAGGCACCACGCCCTCTATGCGCAGTCCCGGACCCTGGAAGGCAAAGTCGGGGATGGCGCCTACCGAAACGCGGCGCGCGCCGGACCCTGCTGGTGGTGCGGCAGCGCTGGCGGGTGATCCGCTCACGCTCAGGCGTTTTTCGGTGGAGGCGAGATAGTCGATGGCTTCGGTGGCGACTGTTGCCACCCGCACCATGCCGGCACCATCGACCTTGTCAGGCGTATCGGTGGGGCGGTGATAGTCGAGCCCGGCGCCGGAGAAGATCTGCACCCCCGGCACGCCGACATCGATGAAGGCCTTCTGGTCCGAGGACTCGGCAGCACCCGGGATGCTGCGGGTCTGCACGCCGGTGACGGCCGTGATACCGCGGAACACGAAGGGCCACTCCCTGGCGCTTTCGGTAGCGATCACCGACACCGGCTGATCGCCGAGGCGACCGACCGTATCCATGTTGATCACGCCATACATGCCCGCTACCGGCGCGGGCGTCGGATGACTGACATAGTGGCGCGAGCCCAGCAAACCGGCTTCTTCGCCGCTGAAAGCGATGAACACAATGGTGCGGGGCGGTGCCGGACGGGCAGCAAGCTGCTTCGCGATTTCGATCAGCACGGCGACGCCACTGGCGTTGTCATCGGCGCCGGGATGCAGTTTGCCCAATGCATCAGCGCGGGCACCCGGCCAGCCAAAGCCCAGATGATCGTAGTGCGCAGTCAGCAGTGCCACTTCGCCCTTGAAAGCAGGATTTGAGCCGGGCAGTACGGCGATCACGTTGCGCAGCTGGTGCTCGCTGTTGTCGGTGCCGCCGGTTGCCGTGAAGCTCTGGAAGTAGCTGCCATTGTCGCCGCCCGGCTGCAACTTCGCGGCAGCGAACTGTTCCTTGATGTACTCAGCTGCAGCGGCCAGGCCCGCGCTGCCGAAACCACGGCCTTCACGCTCGGGTGCGGCGAGGAAGTTGACGTGCTGCTTCAGTTGCTCGGCGGAATAGGCGGCCGGTGGTTCTGCCAGCGGTGCGCGTCGTGGCAGCGTGATGGCAGCGGGTACCCCCTTGCCCTGCAGGTTGACCAGCAGCGGTGAGTCGGTGGTCGGCCATTCGCCCTTGGCGACGTTCGCCGGTTCATCGCCGGCAAAAGCCAGCCAGGAATATTTTCCGTAGTGGGGCAGTTTGCGCACCAGGCCGGTCAACGCGCCGGCCGGATCAACCGTGATCCAGCCGATCGCCAGTCTGGGATCATCGGGATGCCGATGCGTGAGCACATGCGAATGGCCGGCGAAGGGCAGTTCGCTGCTGGCTATGCGTACGCTGGTGCTGCTGACGCTGAGGCCCAATGCCGGATCGCTGGCAAAGTGAGCCGCGGCAAAGCGGTTCTGCCGTCCGAGCAGCCATACGCTGCGGTCGGCCGGCAGTTTGGTGATCTCGCGATCGGTGACGATCGTGATTTTGTTGGACGGGCTCTGCCACGCACTGAGCGCTTTGCGCCAGGCCTCCGTTTCAGCGGCTGGTTCGGAAGGCAACACCGCGAGCACTTCGCTGGCACCGAAAATCTGGCCGATGCTCGGTGCGGTCTCGCGCGGATCGAGTATGCGGAACACATCGAAGGCCGGGTCCACGGCCACCGATTGTGGCGCCGATGTGGTTTCGACGCTGAACGTCGTGACAGCATCACGGCTGCGGATCTTCGCGATCACAGGCCCGGCAGCTGTGGCCACGACCACGGGCACCTCGATATCGTAAGCACCGCTTTGCTGTTGCCGGAGCACGCCGCTCACCGTGTAGCGCTTGTCCTTCTGCGCTACTTTCACGTCGGCAACACGCAGATCTGCAGCGCCGGTGCGGTTGGTCCACTCGTCGAAGAAGCGGCCCAGATCGCGGCCGCTGATTTTTTCGAACACGCTGCGCACGTCGCCGAAGCTGGCGCGCTGGCCGCGGTAATCCTTGTAGAAGGTGCTGAGAGCTTTCCGGAAGGCCTCGTCACCCATCTGCTGACGCAGCATGTGAAAGCCCATCAGCGTCTTGCCGTAGCCGACTGCCTCGGTGGCCGCACTGTGCCGGGAACGGAAATCCCGCAGCGGGAAATCGGCGCTGCTGCTCGCGAAGTCGCGGTACTTCTTCAGCACATCGCGACGGTACTCGGCGCCCTGGCCTTCGATCTCCTTCATCAGGTGGTCGGCGAGATAGGCTGTAAGACCCTCGCACCAGTTGCCGGTGGCGTAGTCCACGTAGACGGAATTGCCCCACCAGTTGTGCAGGATTTCGTGCGGATAGGAAGAAGTGAGGATGAAGGGGAAGCGGATGATCTGCGGCCCGAGCAGCGTGTAGGAGGGCATGCCGTAGCCGGTTTCCCAGAAGTTCTCGACCAGCGCGAACTTGCGGTAGGGATAGGCACCCAGCAGTTCGTTGTACATGCGCAGATAGCGGCTGGTTGCGTCCAGGTACTTGCTGGCCAGCGCCGGATCAGGCGCGCGCAGGTAGACCTGTGCTTCCACCATGCCGGCACTCTCGCTGTAGGGGGTGAGCGGGCCACCGGCAAGCGAGATCTCGTCCACAGCGCTCGGTGATTCCCAGCGCGCCATGCCGTCTGGGCCCGTCGAGACACCGTTACCCGGTGCGATCAGGTGCCAGCCCTCGGGCGTGTTGACGGTCAGGGAGTAGGTGACCAGTTCCCCGGCCTGCGCGCCGCCGAGTTGCGGATACCAGAGCGTACTGCCGGCCAGATATACGCCCTGTGTGCTGATGATGCCGGGGGTTTCGGCAAAGCTGCGCGCATATTCCTCCGGGCTGGCAGTGGGCGGGATGTCTACCAGGCCGCTGTACTCGATGCGAAATGTTGCGCTGCCGGCTGGCAGTCTGAGCCGGTAGGCGGAGACGCCACGGCGATTGGCAAGTTCTTCGCTGGTGCCGTTGATGCCGGCAAACACCCGTGTGCCAGCCTCAGCCGGCAGCTTCTCTACCGCCGGACTGGCCGCGCTGATCTCGAAATTGGCGGCAAGCACAAACTCCACCGGCTGGCCGGCAAGTGCTGCCGGCAGCGTGACTTCCGCCACGCTGGATAAACGATGTGTGGCCGGATCGATGCTGGCGCTGAGTTTATAGGCTGGCCACTGTGCGGGTTCTGCGGCCACTGCCGGTGTTGCAAGGCAGAGGGAGCCCAGGGCGATCAGGGCCGGGAATGCTGCCTTGGCCAGTGTCGATACCCGCATCATGGTGAATCCTCAGACAGTGGGGGACCGCCTGATTGTAGTCTCTGCGATCGGTCTTGCTACATGGTGTAAGTTGTTGCCATGAGTCAGACAAGTACAGTGGCAGGGCTTACCCCTGTCCGCCTGCATGCATTGGCGGGCCGTCTTGATCATCTGCTGCGGACGCGGCTGTGGGCGCAGATTGTCGCGGCGATGATCCTCGGTATCACGCTTGGGCTGGGGTTCTCGCCGCGCGGTGGTGCCTGGGTTCCAGCCGCCACTGCCGAGGTGATCGGTGCGTGGCTCGCGCTGCCAGGCCAGGTATTTCTGGCGCTCATCCAGATGATCGTCGTACCACTGGTTGTCTCATCGATCGTGCTCGGCATTGCCGGCGGTGGCAGTGCGGAGTTCGTGCGCCGGCTCGGCGCACGCATCGCGCCTTATTTCGTGACTACCACGCTGGCTGCGGTGCTGATCGGTACCGCACTGGTGATGTGGCTGGAGCCCGGCAGCTATATTGAGTTGACCACGACGCCGGTTGCGGCCAGCCTGCCGGCAGAGACAGCCAATGCCACGGTATCGGCGTCGCCGCCCGCAACGCTGCCCGAGCACATCGTCGCAATCATTCCCGCCAATCCGGGTGAGGCCGTGCTGAACCGGGCCATGTTTCAACTGGCTGTGCTGGCGCTGCTGATTGCGGTAGCGCTGGTCTCGATTCCGGCTGAGCGGGCCAGGCCGATACTCGATCTGTGCATCTCCCTGCAGGACGTCGCCATGAAGGTGGTCGGCTGGGCGATGGTGCTGGCGCCGGCTGCGGTCTTCGGTCTGCTGGCACGATTGAGTATCGACATGGGCCTGGATGCGATCGGCGGCATGGCCGCCTACGTTGGTACGGTAATCCTCGGGCTCGTGGTGCTGATTTGCCTGTATCTGGCGCTGGTGATGATCCTTGGTCGCCGCAACCCGTGGGTATTTCTCAAGGCGGTACGCAATGTTCAGTTGCTGGCCTTCTCGACATCCAGTTCAGCTGCAGTCATGCCGCTATCCATGACCACGGCGATCAGCGAACTCGGTGTGCGCCCTGCCGTAGCGAAATTCATCGTGCCGTTGGGCACGACGGTGAACATGGACGGAACCGCGCTCTACCAGGTCATCGCGATACTGTTCCTGACACAGGTTTACCAGATCGATCTGGCCACGGGTCAGCTGCTCCTGCTGATCGTCACCACGGTGGGTGCGTCGATCGGCTCGCCGGGTACCCCCGGTGTCGGTATCGCGATTCTCGCCACGATCGCTGCCGGTATCGGCATACCAGCGGAGGGCATCGCACTGGTTATCGGTGTCGACCGGATTCTCGACATGTGCCGCACCACCGTCAACGTCACGGGTGACCTGACCGCCTGCGTGGTCATGGAGCGCTGGTTGCCGGATATCGACACCCCGCCGCCGCAGGTATCCGGAACGCCTGTTTGATGTAAGCTGACTATGGGTCTGTGCGACCCGGAAGGAGCAGGTGCATCATGAGTACATCCAAACACACCATATGGGCCCAGCACCTCGATGGCATTGGTGAAGAATTGATGCGCCTGTCGGCTGCCTGTGATGTAAAGCTGCGGGATCCGGGTGTCGTCGACCGCATCCTCAAGAATGATGCAACAGTCTGCGGCAAGAAAAACCCGATCGGTTTCCGGAAGCTGCATGGTCTTCTGAAGGCCACAATCCATTCAATCAACAAGTCTGTGGATCGCATCGGACCCGAAGAGACCAGGCTGATCACCGATGCCATCATCGAGCGGCTGGACAGGCAGCGTGCCATCGGCAAGGGCGGAGCCACTACGCCCACTGACAAGGCATCAGGATCAGATACGCCATGAAGAAGTCCCAGTTCGACCGCATCGAAAAATTCATTGCCCCATACCGTGTAACCAAGGGCAAGAGCTTCAGGCTCAAGGACGTCGATCCGGGCGATACCGCTCATCTGAAGTCCGAAGACAAGGGCGAGGCGAAGGAGATGCTGGCCCGTGGCGTCGAGTGGCTGGCAGAGCAGCAGGACATGCTCTATGCCCAGGATCACTGGGCTGTGCTGCTGGTGTTCCAGGCCATGGACGCCGCCGGCAAGGATGGCACGATCAAGCATGTGACTTCGGGGATCAATCCGCAGGGTTGCCAGGTCACTTCATTCAAGCAGCCCTCCAGTGAGGAGCTCGATCACGACTATCTCTGGCGCTATATGCGTAACGTGCCGGCGCGCGGCCAGATCGGCATCTTCAACCGCTCGTACTACGAAGAGCTGCTGGTCGTGAAGATTCACCAGGAGTTGCTGACGCGGCAGAAGCTGCATCCCTCGCTGGTGACGAAAAACATCTGGAAGGAACGCTACAAGGACATCGGCAACTACGAGCAGTACCTTGCTCGCAATGGCGTGGTGGTGCTCAAGTTCTTCCTGCATGTATCGAAAGCCGAGCAGAAGCGCCGTTTCATGGAGCGTCTGAATCGCCCGGAGAAAAACTGGAAATTTTCGGCATCCGATGTGGCCGAGCGTGCGCACTGGTCTGAATACCAGTCTGCCTACGAGGAGGCCATCCGGAATACGGCCTCCAGGCATGCGCCGTGGTATGTAGTGCCTGCCGACAACAAGTGGTTTACGCGGCTGGTGGTCGCCGCCGCCGTGGTGGATGCGATAGCGAGACTGAAGCTGCATCATCCGGTGGTCAGTCCCGAGATGCGCGCGGCGCTGGAAAAAGCGCGCCGCAGCCTCGAGGCCGAGTGAGCCTGGTTTTCTTCCGCGCCGTCATGCCGGCACTCCGGAGTCACCCGACATGAAGATGCTCGAGTGGCTCAGCGCTTACCAGAAGGACTGGTTGCGGCCGGATATCATCGCCGGCCTCGTCACGGCGGCAGTGGTCATTCCCAAAGCCATGGCCTATGCCACGGTCGCGGGTCTGCCGGTCCAGTCCGGGCTCTACACGGCCTTCGTGCCGATGGTGATCTACGCCGTACTCGGCAGTTCGCGCGTGCTGAGCGTCAGTACCACCACCACGATCGGCATACTCACCGGCGCGAATCTGGCGCTGATCGTACCGAACGGTGATCCGGCTTTGCTGTTGAGCGCAGCAACCACGCTGGCTCTGATGGTGGGTGTACTGCTGGTGCTGGCGTCGGTCCTGCGCCTCGGCTTCCTGGCAAACTTCATCTCCGAGCCGGTGCTGGCCGGCTTCAAGGCCGGTATCGGCATCGTGATCGTGCTCGACCAGGTACCGAAGCTGCTCGGCGTGCATTTCCACAAGGGTACATTTCTGCAGAACCTGCTGGCACTGCTCCAGAGTCTGCCCGAGACATCCGCTGTCACGCTCGCCGTGGGCCTGATAATCATGGTGCTGCTGCTTGGCCTGGAGCGATTTGTTCCACGGGTGCCAGCGTCGCTTGTGGCAGTGGCAGTCGGCATCGCCGCCATGGCCCTGCTTGGACTCGGAACTTACGGTGTAGAGACGGTCGGCGAGATTCCGCGCGGCCTGCCTCCGCTGATGTTGCCGGACGCTGCGCTTATCGGGCAGCTCTGGCCTGGCGCACTGGGTATCGCGCTGATGAGTTTCACTGAAACTGCTGCTGTGGGCCGGGCCTTCGCGGAGAGCGGGGAGCCGCGGCTGCGGCCCAACCAGGAACTGCTAGCTACGGGCCTTGCCACTGCGGGTGGTGCACTGTTTGGTGCCATGTCGGCGGGCGGCGGTGCATCGCAGACCGCCGTGAATCGCCTTGCCGGTGCACGCAGTCACTTGGCTGGTCTGGTTACCGCAGGTGCAACCCTGCTGACTATGCTGCTCCTTGCACCGCTGATCAGCCTGATGCCACAGGCAGCCCTGGCGGGAGTAGTGATCGTTTACTCGGTCGGGCTGATCAAACCGGCGGAGTTCCGTGCGATCCTGGCGGTACGGCGTACGGAGTTCATCTGGGCGCTTGCCGCGCTTGCCGGTGTGCTGCTGCTGGGCACGCTCAAGGGCATCCTCGTCGCCATCATCATTTCACTGGTATCACTGGCACAGCAGGTTGCCGACCCGCCCGTGTACCGGCTCGGGCGCAAACGCGGTACCACCGTATTCCGTCCGCTTTCGACCGAGAACCCTGACGATGAGACCTTTCCGGGCCTGCTGCTGCTGCGTCCGGTAGGACGCTTGTTTTTCGTCAACGGCCAGACTGTTCTGGAAAAGGTCCGTATGCTGATCGACGAGACCCAACCCAAGGTTGTTGTGCTGGACCTGAGCGCGGTATTCGACGTCGAGTACACGGTCCTGAAGATGCTGGCGGAAGGTGAGGGGCGCATGCGTGAGCACGATATCTCGCTGTATCTCGTGGGCCTCACCCCCGAAGTGCTGGTCGCGGTGCGACGCTCGCCGTTCGGTCAGGCCGTGGGGCAGGAGCGCATGTTTTTCAACCTGGAGCAAGCCGTGGAGCATTACCTGCAGGCCCCAAATCATGCTGCCTAGTCCGACTGAACAAAGCTTCCTGGAGCGCCGTCTGCTCGATGTGCTGATCCGGAGCGGGATGGTTGCCCTGCTGGTGTTGTGGTGCTATCAGGTGCTGCATCCGTTTCTCGACCTGCTGCTCTGGTCAATCATTCTGGCTATCGCTCTCTACCCCCTGCACAGCTGGCTGCGGAGCAGACTGGGTAACAGCGACCGGCGTGCCGCGACCATGATCGTATTGCTGGTGGTCATTACACTGCTGGTGCCGGTCTACTTTCTGGGCATCTCGCTGGCCGAGTCGGTAAGTGCAGTGCACAGCGCGCTGGAGAGTGGCAAATATCACATTCCGCCACCGGTGGAGTCGGTTGCCGAATGGCCGCTGGTGGGGCAGGGGCTCTACGATCTCTGGACGAAGGCCTACACCGACGAGGTGGGCTTCGTCCGGCAACTGGTTCCGCAGTTGAGAAGCCTGGGTCTGGGTCTGCTCGGGCAGATCACCGGTATCGGGGTCGCCTTCCTGATGTTCGTCGCTGCAGTCATCATTGCCGGCATTTTCATGGCCTTCGGGCAGGACGCTGGCAACAGCGCCGTACGTATCTTTGCGCGCATTTCCGGACCGGAGCAGGGCCAAAAACTGGCCGCCCTGTGTACCGCCACCATTCGTGCTGTTGCGCAGGGCGTGGTAGGCATCGCTGTGATTCAAACGCTGTTGATCGGTGTCGGTTTCCTGGTCAAGGGCATTCCCGGCGCCGGCTTGCTGGCCCTGGCGGCGCTCTTCCTCGGCATCATGCAGCTGCCGGTTGCCCTGATCGCCTTGCCGGTGCTCGGATATGTATTCTTCACGGAAGGGGTGACCGTTGTGACGGTCGGTTTTGCGATCTATACCCTGATCGCCGGCCTTGCGGACAATGTGCTGAAGCCGTTGCTGCTGGGGCGCGGACTCGATGTACCGATGCCGGTGGTATTGATCGGTGCCCTCGGCGGTGTGGTGGCTACCGGCATCATCGGCCTGTTTGTCGGCCCGGTGGTGCTCGCGGTGGGTTATCAGATCTTCTGGGTATGGGTTGATCGGGGCACTACCTGAAAGTCGCAGTCAGCCCCCGCTATTTACATGGAATAATTGCCGTACAGCCAAACACACCAATCAGCCAAGCAGGAGACCCTCAATGTCCGTACTTCGATGCCTTGCAATCATCTCGACCATGCTTATGGCGACCGTCGCAGCCGCTGCAGATTTCGATGGCTCGGTACCTCTGGAATGCGCGGCAAATCAGGGCCACGACTGTCTGCCCGGGGTTGCCCAGTGCAGCGCGCTGGAACGCGATTCCGACAAGGATCCGGTAATCAAAATCGATACAGCGAAGAAAGAGATTCACTCGCCGTTTCGCACTTCGGTTCTTCCGATCCTGTATACGACCACCAATCGTGAGTCGCTCGTATTGCAGGGAGCCGATCTGCAGTTCGCCTGGAGCGCGCTGGTCAACAGGACCAGTGGTGCACCTGACGGTCTCCATTGCAGACCGCAAGGGTGCATATATCGTGTTCGGCCAGTGCAAGGTGGCCGCAGCGAAATAGCCGGAGCGATTTCCGGTGACGGGCTTTGTCGCCGAAGTTTCGGCATTCTTCCTGCTGGCGTTTCCGGCGCTCTTCTCAATCATCAATCCGCTGGGCGGGGCGTTTGTCTTTCTGACGGCTACCCGTGGCATGAGTCAGCCGGTCCGCACCCGCCTGGCCCGGCAGGTAGCGACATACAGCTTCTTCATGCTGCTCGCCTCGATGCTGATCGGGGCGTTCGTGCTGCGCATCTTCGGCATATCTGTGCCGGTGTTGCGCGTTGCGGGCGGCATCGTGATTGCGCTGTCGGCCTGGCGGATGCTCGATGCCCGTGACGACAGCGAGGAGCGGGACGCCATGGTGGAGGAGGTGGACAGGCGGGATGCAGATCGCGTGGCCTTTTACCCGCTGACGATGCCGGTCACGACCGGGCCTGGCACGATCTCGGTGGCCATCGCGCTGGGCATCGGCGACATGGCTGACCGGACGCTGCCGGTTTTCGCCTTTGAGGCACTGCTGACCACCGGGCTGATTGCCCTGCTGATCTACTACATCGACCGGTCCGCCGGGCAGATGTCCCGGGCGCTTGGTGTGACCGGCACCGCGATCATTGCGCGGCTGTCTGCATTTCTGCTGTTGCTGTATCGGTATCCAGGTGCTGTGGACCGGCATCGCTGAACTCATTGCGAGCCTGCCGGTACGCTGAGCGTGTCTTTAGTTCTGGTGCGTCTCGAAACTGCCGCCGAGGGCCAGATGCAGGCTGATCCGTTGCACCAGTTGCTCGCTCGGTACGCGCAGCAGTGAACTCCGCGCGCTGAACAGACGTATCTGCTGCTGCTCCACCGCCCGCAGGTCATCGGAGCCGACGCGGTAGCGCGTCTCGGCCAGCGCCAGGGCGCGCTCATTTTCAGCCACGGCCTGTTTCAGCAGCGGCTCGCGGGTATTGAGGGCAAAGCCGGCCGACAGGGCTTTTTCCACGTCGGCAAAGGCATTGGCGCCCGCGCGGCCGAATTCGGCGACCGTTCCTTCTGCTCGGCGGTGCGAACCTTGACTGCGGCCTGCAGGGATCCGCCGAGGTACAAGGGAACAGTCGCTTTTCCACCGTAGCCCCAGACCGGGTCATCCCGCTCTTTCAGCAACACCAGGTCGCTGGACAGGCTGGATAAACCGTTACAGGGATAGCGTGGGCAGTCGTGCGGCTTTGGTTTCCTCGGTACGGTAGAACGCTGCGGCGACCCGGCGCTCGGCGGCCGCGACATCAGGCCGGCGCTCCAGGAGTTCCGAAGGCAGACCGGCCGGCACCGGCCCTGGCAACTGCGGCAGAGTCTCGGCGACCTCGAGTTCAGCTGCCGGGTAGCGGCCCACCAGTGTTTCGATGGCCTGTATGGCCTGCCGATAGGAAAGATCCAGCTGCTCGGCGACATCGCGATAGCTGAGCAGCGATGCTTCGGCAATCGAGACGTCGTAACTGTTGCCGACGCCGATGCGCTGCCGCTCGCGTGCGAAGTTCACCAGCTTTTCGGCGAGAATCACCCATGTCATCCGCGACACCCTTCTGCAGGCGCGCTTCCGTGGCGAGGAACCAGGCACGGGCCACCATGGCGGCCAGGGATTCACGCGCGTAAAGCGTGGAGAGC
>CAVOQT010000008.1:0-138124 GCA_963698405.1 uncultured Gammaproteobacteria bacterium | reverse complement strand
CGCGCCCGGCTGGGTCCGGACAATACGCGCCGCGCAACCGACAACGAATTGGTGATGCGGGATACGGTCGAATCGCTCAAGCGGCAAGGCGTACAGTTCACCAGCGACCTGCCCTCCTCAGCGCCGGCGATGCTGATCACGCTGGCTGGCGAAGAAGGCACTGAATACTGGGTCGGCTTCCAGAATTTCTACACCATCACGCGCTACAACCGCAGCCCGATGTACGCGCTCGCCGTATTCCAGCTCAGCGAAGCCATTGCGGCAGGCGTCAGCAAGACCAATGCTGCGCCCTGAGCAATACCTGGCCATCGGCCTGGGCACGTGCCTGCTCATCGCGGGTTGCTCGACGCCGGGACCCAGCGGCTCCGGCACACCGGCACCGGTCGCACGTACACCGGTGAGCAAACCGGCCACTGCCCCGGCACCAACTGCGCCAGTGCCAGCAACCGCGCCCAAGCCCGGGCCTGGAAACCCGCCCTTCTACGAGGTCTTCGGCGAGCGCTATTTCGTCATGCCAAGCAGCGAAGGCTACCGGCAAACCGGGATGGCATCGTGGTATGGCAAGGACTTCCACGGCAAGCGCACCTCCAGCGGCACGATCTACAACATGTATGAGTTCACCGCGGCACACAAGACACTGCCGCTGCCCTCACTGGTACGTGTCACGAACACCAGCAACGGCAAAAGCGTAGTGGTAACGGTTGATGATCGTGGCCCCTTCGTCAAAAACCGGCTCATCGACCTGTCCTACGCTGCGGCCATGGAGCTGGATATCGTGCGGGCTGGTACTGGCGAGGTCGAGGTCGAGGCGCTCAGCGGACCATCTGGTGCCGGGCCAATCATCATTACCCGGCCTGGCGCGGCCGCTGCATCGGGCGGCAACCCTGCACCGACGCTGGTGCCCGCGCAGCAGCTCTATATGCAGGTCGGTGCCTTCGGCAATCGCGACAATGCCGAGCGTCTGAAGACTCACCTGGAAAGCAATGGTGTCAGCAAGGTTGTCATCCGCTACGATGCATCTGCCAGCACGGCCTTGTATCGCGTGCGCATCGGCCCCCTGTCGGGAGCTGAGGAATACGATGCGCTGGCCACCCGTATCGCACCCCTGCATTCCGGTCGCCTGAGCCTGGTTACCGAATCACCCAGCGCCGGTGGCTCGCCATCCGGCGGCTGAAGCCGGGCACTACACCCAACCCTCTTCTCAAGTTTTCAGGAGCCTGCAAAGAATGATGCGACGTACGCTGACCCAGGTATTGGCCTGCCTCTGGCTGATCGGGCTGGGCGCCGGTGTGGCGCAAGCTGCCGAAGACCTGCAGATTCCTGCACCACCAGCCATCAGCGCCAAAGCCTACATGCTGGTGGATCACACCAGCGGGCAGACGCTGGCCAGCCTGCGCGAAACGGAGCGCCTTGATCCGGCCAGCATCACCAAGCTGATGACCGCCTATGCGGTATTCCGCAGCATCAAGAGCAAGCGGATCGGCATCGAAGACCCGGTCACCATCAGCGAGACAGCCTGGCGCACCGGCGGTTCGCGTTCGTTCATCGACCTGGGCAGCCAGGTACCGGTGTCTGTGCTGCTGCAGGGCATGATCATCCAGTCAGGCAATGATGCAAGCGTCGCACTGGCCGAACACGTGGCGGGCAGCGAGTCGGCATTTGCCGAGCTGATGAACCAGTACGCCAAAGAACTGGGCATGAAAGACACCAGTTACCGCAATGCGACCGGTCTGCCGGATCCGGCCCACTACACGACTGCCGCAGACATCATCAAGGTGGCCAACGCCATCATCCGCGAGTTCCCCGAATACTATCGCTGGTACTCGCAGAAGGATTTCAGCTGGAACGGCATCACGCAGAGCAACCGCAATGGCCTGCTCTGGCGGGACAGTACAGTCGATGGCATGAAGACCGGGTTTACCGATACGGCCGGCTATTGCCTGGTTTCCTCAGCACTGCGCGATGGCATGCGGCTGGTCGCCGTGGTGCTGGGCACCGACAGCCCGACAGCCCGCGAACGGGACTCGCACACCTTGCTCAACTACGGCTATCGCTTCTGGGAAACGAAACGGATATTGGTTGCCGGGCAGACGCTCAATGAATCGCGAGTCTGGAAGGGCGATACCGAACTGGTGAACATCGGTGTCAATCAGGATGTATGGGCAACCCTGCCACGCGGGAGTGCCGCACAGATCAGTTCAAAGCTTACGCTGCCGGTACAGTTGATCGCACCCCTCGATACCAGCGTGTCGCTCGGCAAGGTACGCATCAGTCTTGGCAGCAAACCGGTTGCCGAGGCTGATCTGTATCCACTCAAGGCGGTGCCAGACGGCTCACTCTGGCAACAGGGACGCGACACGGTACTGCTCTGGCTGGAATAGGGAGTTCCTGAAACATGGCTGCACCGCTGCACACTGCCTGGTTCAACGGCAGCTTCATGCCCTTGTCGGAAGTGCGTATCTCACCACTCGACCGGGCGTTCCTGTTTGGCGATGCCGTCTACGAGGTGATCCCGGTTTATGCGAGTCAGCCTTTCCTGCTCGATCCGCATCTGGACCGCCTTGAGCGCAGCCTGCGCGAGCTTTGCATCCGCAATCCACATCGTCGCGCGGACTGGATGGAAATCATCACCGGACTGATCGAACACAATGGCGGCGGAAACCTTGCCGTCTACCTGCAGATCAGCCGTGGCGCAGACACCCGGCGCGATCATGCCTTTCCACCGGACAGCGTGCCGCCGACCGTGTTCGGCATGGTGTCGACCATCACCGAACCTCACCCGGATCAGCTTGGCCTGCGTGCGATCACCGTTGCCGACCAGCGCTGGTCGCGGTGCGATATCAAATCCACTGCACTGCTCGCCAACCTGCTCGCGCGCCAAGCCGCCCGCGAAGCCGATGCCAGTGAGGCGATCCTGCTGCGTGACGGTCAGTTGAGCGAAGGCTCGGCAAGCTCGGTGATCATCGTCGAGCGCGGCGCACTGATTCGGCGACCGGCCGGCCCCGAGGTACTGCCCGGCACCACGACCGACGCGATATTCATCGCAGCAGCGCGTTCAGGGCTGGAATGTCGTGACGAAATGATCAGCGAACAGCGTTTGCGCGAAGCGGATGAAATCTGGATCGCTGCTGCTACCCGCGGCATCACGCCAGTGCTCGAACTCGATGGCCGGATGATCGGTGACGGTCGTCCAGGTCCGGTATGGCGACAGGTTGCGGCGGCGTTCGAGGCCATGAAGCCACACGGCACGGCACATTGAGCGAGGAGACGCTGCTTGAGTTCCCATGCGCCTTCCCGCTGAAGGTGACGGGTCTCAATCAGCCAAGCTTCGAACAGTACGTGGTCGAGGTCGTCCGCACTCATGCCGGTTCCGGCGCACTCGGCAAGGTCGCTACGCGGCCCAGCCGCAACGGGCGTTATATCGCCGTGACGGTCAACTTCACTGCCGCAAGCAAGGCACAGCTCGACGATATCTACCGTGCCCTGAGCGCCAGCGAGCAGGTCTTGTTCCTGCTCTGATCAGGGAGCTGCGCGTATCCATGCTGCCGCCACCGCCCGTCGTCATCCGCTGGCTGCCCGGCCTCACCGACTACGCGGCCGCGCTGTCAGCCATGCAGCGCTTTACCGATGAACGCCAGTCCAGACACCGCCGACGAGATCTGGCTGCTCGAGCACCCGCCCGTCTACACGCTCGGCCTGAATACCGATCCGGCCCATCTGCTCGGCACGGGCACGGTACCGGTCATACAGACTGACCGTGGCGGCCAGGTGACCTACCACGGCCCCGGCCAGCTGATCGTTTATGTAATGGTCGATCTGGCGCGAGCGAAGCTCGGCATCCGCTCCGTTGTCACGGCGCTGGAAACGGCGGTGGTCAAACTTGCTGCGAGCTACGGCATCACCGCTGTTCCGCGCAGCGATGCGCCGGGCGTCTATGTGAACGGCGCCAAACTCGCCAGCGTCGGCCTGCGTATCCGGCGTGGTGCGACCTATCATGGCCTGGCGCTCAATGTCGCCATGGACCTCGCGCCTTTTCGCGGCATCAATCCCTGCGGTCATGCCGGTCTTGATGTGACATCGCTTGAGGAGCTGGGTGTTGCGGTGACTCTGCAGGCTGGCGGTGAACAGCTGCTGCCAGGGCTATTGCGGGAACTCAACATTGGAGCAGCTCACTGCCCGGAGATTGAGTAGCGTCTCCCCGGGTATGCAGGCACTATCGTTGTGCACAAGGGAGGCACCTGACCTTGATCACAGCAAGCCCGGAGCCGCAGGACTATGTCGCCAACATACTCGCCGCCGTAGCCGCGTACCGCATCGCAGACTGCGACCGCCTGCTTGTCGAGGCACAGGCGACACTCGCGCCTGTGACGCTCATCGGCGAGGTGTTTTCGCCGATGTTGCGCGAAGCCGGTGACCGCTGGCAAAGCGGCCAGTTATCTGTAGTCCAGGAACACATGCTGAGCAGCGCGGTGCGACGCCAGCTGGGTTATGCGCTCGACTTCCACAATCGCTCTGCTCCGGCCGGACCCTGCCTCGCGTTCACCACGCTGAGTGGCGAGCGCCACGAAATGGGCAGCCTCATGCTGGCCGTGATCGGGGCGAGCATGGGCGTTCGCGCCATCTACCTCGGTCCCGACCTGCCGGTCAGCGAGGTAGGCCGGTTCTGTGCGAACGTCCGGGTGGCAGCCGTTGCCATCAGCGTCATCACCAGACCGCAGGTAACTGATGTGGACGAGCAGTTGCAGGAGTTGCGGCGCACGCTGCCAGCGTCAATCGGTATCTGGCTGGGTGGGTACTCAGCCTTGCACCTGGAACCCGGACAGATTCCCGATAATTGCACGCTGATCCCGGATCTTCCGGATTTCGAGCGTCGCCTGACGACGCTTGCACAACAAGGTGAACAGTAATGACCCCAAGGCAGAAGAAACGCCTGAGCTTCGCCGCCGGCGCAATTCTCATCCTTGCCGCGATCACGTTTGTCGTACTGCGGCCTGCCGGGTTTCAGGTCGTCAAACCAGTCAGCCAGGACGTGGTCGAGGTCGTGGTCGCAAGCGGCACCCTGCGTGCGGTACGCCAGAGCATGGTCGGCGCCGAGTCGTCTGGAGTCGTCGAGAGCCTTGAGGTCATTGAGGGCGACAGGGTACATAAGGGAGACCTGCTCGGACGGCTGCGACTGGGCGAAACCGATGCACGGCTCGCGGGCGGACTGGCTGCGCTGCGGGCGGCGGAAACCACCCTGCGGGGTGAAGAATTGCAGCTCGACCAGACCCGCCGTGAATTGCGCCGGGCGCGCGACCTGGCGGCGCGCAAGCTGGTGCCGGTCGCCGAGCTCGACAATGCCGAGTCTGTCTTCAGCGTACAGCAGGCACAGACCGATGCCGCCGTGGCACGGCTCGCAGAAGCCCGGGCACAGGTCGACCAGATCCGGCCCGAGTTCGGCAAGCGCGAGGTCCGGGCACCGTTCAATGGCGTGGTGCTCGAGCGCATGATCGAACCCGGAACCTCGGTGTCTGCTGCCACTTCATGGTTCACCATTGCCGAAATGTCAGCAACCGAGATCTATGTAGAGACCGATGAAAACAATCTCGGCAAGCTCAAGGTCGGCCAGCCGGCCATCGCTGTGGCACCAGCCTGGCCGGACCAGCCTTTCCCGGCAAAGCTCACGCAGGTCGGACCCAACGTAGACAGCGAGCGCGGCGTGGTTGGCCTGCGGCTGACGAGCGACGACTTGCCGGAATTTGCGCTGCCTAACATGACTATCGACGTCAACATCGAAGTAAAACGCACCGCGAATGCACTGGCCCTGCCCTCAAGTGCCGTGTCACTGCGCGGCCAGCCGAGCATCCTGGTGGTCAACAAGGGCAAGCTGGAGCGGCGCCGGATAGAGATCCTTGGCAGCAATCCCGAGTGGGTCGCAGTCGCCGGCATCGATGCCGGGACAACGGTGCTGCGTGATGCGCGCGGCGCACGCGACGGTCAGCGCATCCGGGCGCTCAGCGTAGCGGCGCCAGCTCCCGCGCAGCGATGACACTCAACTTCTTTACACTCTCGGTCGCGCTGCGACACCTGCGCTACGGTGTAGGCCAGTCACTGTTGACTATCGGCGTGATCGCCATCAGCGTGCTGTTGATTGTGTACCTGCGCACCGTGATCGGCGGTACGCAAATCCGCATCGTCGACAATGTCACCGGCTCCATACCTCACATCGTGCTGGAGCCTGCCGAGCGCACCCCGATCGGTGCCTGGCAGCTGCCGGCACCCCCGGGGGGCACGCTCTACATCGGCGAAACCGTCAACCTGCCCCGCGCCCAGGAAAAGATTGATGACTGGCGACAATGGCTGCCGGCTCTTGAACAGGATCCCGAGGTAACCATCGTCTCGCCAATCGTATCCGGCAATGTCTTCATGTTTCGCGGCGCGCGCCGCGAATCGGTGCGCATGGCGGGCGTAATGCCAGAACGCCATGACCGTATCGTCAATATCGAAGAAAACCTGCTTGAGGGCCGTTTTTTGCAGATGACCACCGGCGAGGTCGCGCTGGGTACCACGCTGGCGGGAGAGTTCGGTATCCAGATGCGCGACAAGCTGCGACTGCTGGGGCCGGACGGCCGCTCGCTGTCAGTAACTGTAGGCGGCATTTACGAAACCGGCTCCGGCGCACTCGACGATGGCCAGGTATTCCTGACCCTTCGCGACGGACAGTCACTGCTTGAGCTTGGGAGTGCTGTAAGCAGCCTCGGATTGCGGGTCCGGGATCTCTACCAGGCAGAGGTGATCGCCGAGTCCATGACCACACGCATGCCATTCAAGATCAGCTCATGGATCGCCGACAATCCCAGCGTCTTTCGCACGCTGGATGCGCAGGACCAGACCATCAACATGGTGCTGATCTCCACCATCATCGCCGCAGGTTTCGGCATCGCCAGCATCCTGGTCATGGCAGTAACCGGAAAATACCGCGAGATCGGCATCCTAAAGGCCATGGGCGCGACGCCCGGGGAAATCCAGACGATCTTTGTGGTTGAGGGGTTCCTGCTCGCAGTGCTCGGCTGCATGGTGGGCATACCGGTTGGCATCCTGCTGCTTGAGGCACTCTCCGCCGTGCGGGTTCCCGGGCCGGGTGGCCGCATGACCGAACTGTTCGTGATCCAGATAGATCCCTGGCTGCTGGTTGGTGCCTCCGCAGTGGCGGTAACCGTTGGTGTCGTCGCTGCATTTTTTCCGGCGCGGCGCGCTGCCAGTGTGGACCCGATGCAGGTCATCCGGGGCAGCTGACCATGACTGATACACCTGTCATCGAGTTGCGCGGCGCCGGAAAGACCTACTACAACGGAGAGGTTGCCACGCCGGTGCTTTTCGACCTTACTCTGCAGGTCGGGCGCGGCGAGTTCATCGCCATTGTCGGCGGCAGTGGTTCGGGCAAGACCACACTGCTGAATCTCATGGGACTGCTGGATCGTCCGACTGCGGGGGAAATCCTGGTCGACGGTGAGAATGCCGGCAATCTCGACGAGCTGGAACGGGCCCACGTCCGGCGCGAGCGGATCGGTTTTATCTTCCAGTTCCACTACCTGCTGCCCGAGTTTACGGTCATCGAGAACGCGCTGATACCCTGCCGCATGAAGGGCAGGCGCTTCCATGAACAGCAGGAACCGCGCATGCGCGCACTGCTGGAAAAAGTCGGACTCGGCGACAAGCTCGGCAGCCGGCCCGCCCAGCTATCGGGCGGGCAGCAACAACGCGTGGCAGTGGTGCGCTCCCTGGCCAACGACCCTGCGCTGGTGCTTGCTGACGAGCCCACCGGGAATCTGGACACCCGCAGCGGTCGGGTAGTGTTTGACCTGATGCGCTCACTCAGCCGCGAATCGGGTACCACCTTCGTCATGGTTACACATGATGACAATTTCGCCCTGGAAGCCGACCGCCTGATCCGCATACGCGACGGCCGTATTGAATAGGGAGCGCCACCCCTTTTCCAGAGCCTCAAGCCAGAAAGGGAAGCGCCCCGGAGACGAAAAAAGCTTGCGTCCCCTCCCCTCTGGTACTGTGTTAGCCATGGTCATCCCGGCTGAAATCCGTGAGGAATACAACCGTCTGGGCGAGCGCAAGGACCTTGCCCACCTGAAGGACTTCGCACGCTGGAGCTACATCAGCAGCGACGACTGGACGGACCTCTGCCGCCGCACGGCCGACTTCATCGGCGTAGAGGACGGCGACCGCCTGTTTGAAGCCGGTTGCGGGTCGGGTGCTTTTCTGGCCGAAGTGGCTGCGTATCGGACCGTTTCCCTTGCCGGCGTCGATTTCGCCGAGAACCTTGTGAGCATCGCCCGGTCCCGCTTGTCTGGCGACTTCCGGGTAGCTGACATTACCGACCTCTCGTCAATCGAGCCCGCAAGCTACGACAAGGTGCTGTCGCACGGCGTCTTCCTGTATCTCGAATCGGAGGACGCGGCGCGGCGGGCCGCACTCGAGATGGTGCGCATCACAAGACCAGGCGGCACGGTCTACATCGGCATCGTCAATGACCCGGATCGTCACGCCGGGTATGACTACCCGCCTTCGGGCTCGTTCATCCTCCGGCGTTCATTCTGGCGGAACCTTGCAGAGCAAGAGGGACTCGCCCTCGAACTGGTCGACCAGGAACATATCTTCAGCAAGCCGACTGGCTACGATTGCTACTCACGTATCCGGTATTCCCTGCTCCTGAGAAAAGCTCTGATGGCCGAAGCATGATGAGCCGGCCATGACCAGCATCCGGGATTCGACTGCTACCCGTGTAAACGTGATCACGAATCGTGAGGAGGAGTGGTCCCTGCGCATGGAGATGGTCAACAGTGCGCAGCACTTTCTGGTGCTGACGACGTACTACATTGGCAACGATGAGCGCGGCAGCATGATGGCCGATGCTCTCCTGGCCGCTGTACGCAGGGGCGTGCGCGTCGTACTCGTCGTCGATCGCTTCGGGCAGCACCTCGCGCAGAATCTCAGTCGGCCGTCCGGGCGCACCGGACTCCATGAGCGCTTGCATGAAATCGCTGCGGCGGGCGGCCTGGTCATCCATTACTCGCCGCTATCTCTCAGGCACCGTCTGGTCGGCGGTGGCCTACATGTGAAGATTCAGGTCTCAGAGGGTGGTGTTGCGGTTTTCGGCAGCAGCAATATCGCTCACCACTCCTTCGCCCAGTGGGGCGAAGTGTCGCTGAAACTCGAGGGAGACATCGTTGCGCACCTGCTCCGGGAAGCCTGCCGGTTTGCCCGGCTCTCCCCTGAGGAAACGGCGATGCTCAGCAGTTGCCTGCCAGTTCCACCCGCACCGGGAGCGACCCGGCGCCTGCGCTATGTTCGTGAGGATCCTGCCGGGCAATCAGGCCCGCTATTCCCGTTCGGCACCGTACGCAACAGGCTCACCGACGAACTTGTGAAACTGATCGACGGGGCACGGCAATCGCTTCGCATCGCATCGCTGTACTGCAAGCCAGCCCCGGTGCTGAAGGCGGCACTGATGCGTGCCTGCCGGCGCGGCGTCGATGTGGAGATCTTCCATTCCCACCGGGACTCGCTGGGCGTCACACACTTTCCCTGGATCTCTGCCTCGATCCACTATGAGTCGGTCCTGAACGGAGGTGCCCGCATCTACGAAAACCACGCCGGCGAACATTCCAAGATACTTCTAGTCGACGATCGGGAGGTCGCCGTTGGCAGCTATAACCTCGAACATGCGGCGCACGATCGGCTCATCGAGGCGATGATTTTTTCGGACGATGTCGAAATCTGTGGGCAGATTGGCGCGCTGTTCGAGACCATGCGGCGTAACCCGGACAATACTGCTGTTACGCCGCACTGGCTGAGCGAGATCCCCTTGCAACTGCAACTCAAGCGCTGGCTGTACCGTCCGCTGCAGCGCTGGATGTAGTCAGAAAGGGCGCACCTACCCTTTTAACTCGGCATCCAGCTGGCGCAGGCGTTCAGGCGTGCCCACATCGGTCCAGCGTCCGTCGTAGTGCTCAGCGCTAACCTGATCCTTTGCAGCCGCTGCGCGCAGCAGCGGTGCCAGCGGAAAGCGGCCCGGCTGTACGCCATCGAACAGTACCGGAGCCAGAATCGAAATCCCGGCAAAGGTCAGCTTCGCAGCATCCCCCGCATCCGGACTGACGACCCGCCCATCGCGCAGAACGAAATCACCGCCCGGATGGTGCTCAGGATTCGCTACCAACACGAGGTGTGCGAGCGTGCCGGGCGGCAGGGCGCGCACCGCGAAGGGAAAATCACAGCTGATATCGCCATTCACGACCCAGAACGGCTCCGGCCCGAGCAACGGCAGGGCGTGGTGGATGCCGCCACCGGTTTCAAGTGGCTCCGGACCTTCTTCACTGAACTGCAGGTCAACGCCATAACGCGCGCCATCGCCCAGGTAATCGCGCAGCTTTGCCCCCTGCCAGGAAAGATTGACCACCAGTTCGACAATCCCGGCACGCGCCAGCGCCTCGATGTGATAATCGATCAACGGCTTGCCGGCTACCGGCAGCAGTGGCTTGGGCAGTTCGCTGGTCAGTGGCCGCATCCGCTCGCCTCGGCCAGCGGCAAGAATGAGTGCACGCATGACTGCAATGGTACGGTGAAAACTGATCCGACCGCGAGCTGCAGTCGACCGCTATACTTCCGCCCGTTGAATCTGACCGGGACTCGTTGGGGGCGCCTTGCAACGTGCACTGCTGATACTGCTGTGGGCTGCGGCTGCGGCGCGGCCGGCGCTGCTGAACCGGTACCGGTACCGGTATACGGTTGTGCAATCCCGGCACCGGAACCCCTCGCACCACGCACCGATGTCAGCGCTGACATCCTCGACGTGCTGAGCGGCGACCTGGAGGTGGATCTCAACGGCCCTGCAGTATTCAAGGACCGGCTTGTCCTCCGTCGCAACGATATCCAGCTGGGCGCCGACGGCGCGAACTACGCTCGTGATACCGGTCAATTCGAACTCACCGGCAACATCGAGCTGCGCGACACAGACACCTGGCTGGGCGGTGACTCGGCCAGTTACAACACCGAGAGCGGCCTGTTCAGGATCGATGCGGCGAAATTCGAGCTGTACACCCTGCCGGCACGCGGTTCGGCCGACAGCATCACACTGGAAGAAACCCGGCTGCTGACCCTGAAGGACGCGACCTACACCAGTTGCGCCCGCGGCAAGGACGACTGGCTGCTGCGCGCAGGCACACTCAGCATCGACCGCGAGACAGGCGTCGGTACGGCGCGCAACGCGCGACTGGAATTCAAGGGCGTGCCGATACTCTACTCACCCTGGCTGACTTATCCGGTCGATGGCCGGCGCCGGTCCGGCCTGTTGCTGCCGGATTTCGGCAACAGCGGCCAGCGCGGCACGGAGATTGCCATCCCCTACTACTTCAATCTCGCGCCCAACTACGATGCGACCGTCACGCCACACTACATGTCGAAACGCGGTCTGCAGATGCAGGGCGAGTTCCGTTACCTGTCAGACAACTCCAGTGGAGTACTGAGCGGCGAATATCTGCCCAGCGATGACGTCACCGGCGAAGACCGTGCACTGATGCACTGGTTCAACCAGTCACAGCTGAGCGACCGCTGGCGAGCGACCATCGATGGCACGGAAGTCAGCGATTCAGCATATTTCGAAGATCTCTCGACCGGCCTTGGTAACGCCAGTCAGACGCATCTGCGCCAGAGTGTGGACTTCGAGTACTTCGACAATACCTGGTCCGCCCTGTTGCGGCTGGAGGATTACCAGACCCTCGACGACTCGCTGACTGCCGACGAGCAGCCCTACCAGCGCCTGCCGCAACTGGCTGTCAATGGCTACTGGCCCAACAACCCGCTGGGCCTTGAGTACCGGCTGCAATCCGAGCTCACCTACTTCAACCGTGATACAGGCACGACCGGCCTGCGCGGCCATCTCCAGCCACAGGTCGACCTGCCGTTGCGCTTCGGTGCACTGGCTGTGGATTCCTCAGCCGCCTTCGACTACACGGCCTATTCACTCGACGAGACAAGCCCTGGTACGGCCGAATCGCCGAGCCGCAGCCTGCCGATCTACAGCATCGCAATCAGCACCCTGCTGGAACGCGCATGGGGTCAGGACAGCGCATGGCTGCAGACCATTGAGCCACGGCTTCAGTTTGTACACGTGCCCTTCGAGGACCAGAGCGACATGCCGGTCTTCGATACCATCCAGCCTGATTTCGATCTGGTGCAGCTGTTCCGTACCAATCGCTATGTGGGCCTCGACCGCCTGGGCGATACCGACAAGCTCAATATCGGTATTACCAGCCGCCTGATGCGCTCGGCAGACGGTTCGCAGCTACTGACCGCGACCATCGGTGAAACCCGGTACTTCAGCACTCGGGATGTCACGCTGCCGGGCGAGACGTCAAGTGACGACAACAGTTCCGACTACATCGCCGAGCTCGGCATGAACATCAATAACCGCTGGAACCTGGACCTCGGCTATCAGTGGGACTCCGACGAGAACGTCACGCGCATGGCAGAGGCACGCGTGATGTACAAACCAGCCCACAACAAGATCGTCAACCTGTCCTACCGGTTCCGGCGCGACTCGCTGCGCGAAATCGACATCACCGGCACCTGGCCAATCGCTGACCGCTGGAGCTTCGTCGGCCGTTACGACTACTCACTGCTCGACAATCAGGTACTGGAAAGCTTCTTCGGACTTGAGTACTCGACCTGCTGCTGGGGGCTGCGGCTGGTGACCCAGCGCCACCTGACCAGCCGCGACGGCGACTCGGACAGCGCCGTCACGCTGCAACTGCTGCTGAAAGGCTTTGGCAGCCCCGGCAGCCGCCCGGAACAGCTGCTCGAGCGTGGTACTCTTGGCTACGATCGTTACTGAAGCCGGCGTTTACATGTTCCAGCAACCGCAGCCCCGCCCGGCACCCGCCGGGTTCTGTACCTCGCATCCGTACCGTCTGCGGGCTCTGCTGGCCAGCCTTGCGCTCGCCCTGATGCCGATGTCCACAGCGCTCGCACAGAGCCGTGAACTCAGCAGCAGCGGTGAACTGCTCGACGGCATTGCCGCAATCGTGAATGACGGCGTGGTGCTCAAGAGCGAGTTGCAGCTGGAAACCCGACGCATCACCGAGCGCCTGAAAGCACAGAACACGCAACTGCCCCCGACCGACATACTCATCCGCCAGGTACTCGACCGGCTGATCATCCAGCAACTCCAGCTGCAGCGTGCCGAAAATGTGGGCATCAAGGTTTCGGACGAAACGCTCAATCAGGCACTGGCCACCATCGCCGAACGCAACAACACCTCACTCAGCGAGCTGCCCGCCCTGCTGGCGCGCGAAGGTGTGGATTACAGCGCCTATCGCCGCGAACTGCGGCAGCAGATCACCATCGACCAACTGCGACAGCGTGACGTCCTGCAACGCATCGCCGTATCGCCTCGCGAAGTCGACGCCTATCTGGCCCGGCAGGCAGGCAAGGCAAATTTACGCGAGGATTTTCTGCTCTCGCACATACTCATCCCCATTTCGGCCAGTGCGCAGCCTGCCGAAATCGAGACCGCAAGCAAGCTCACTGACGAACTGCATACGCGCATCCTGGCCGGTGAGAATTTCGCCAAGCTGGCACTGACCTACTCCAGTGGCCAGCAGGCTTTGGAGGGCGGCAGCCTCGGCTGGCTCAAGGGCAGCGAACTGCCAAGCCTCTTTGCCGACATCGCCCCGGGGCTGGCCAAGGGCGGGGTTTCCGAACCGATCCGCAATGCCAGCGGGTTTCACCTGATCCGCCTCGACGACCGCCGCGGCGGCGAACCGGTCATGGAAGATCAGACCCATGCGCGGCACATCCTGATGACCACCAATGAGGTCATGGATGATGATTCGGTCCGGCAGAAGCTCACCGATATCCGTCGACGCATCATCGGTGGTGAAGACTTTTCCGCAGTCGCCAAGGTCGTGTCCGAAGATCCGCAATCAGCCATCGAAGGCGGCGATCTGGGCTGGACTGCCCCGGGCAATTTCGTGCCGGAATTTGAAAAGACCATGAGCGCCCTGCAGATCGACGAGATCAGCGAGCCGTTCAAGACACAGTTCGGCTGGCACATCCTGCAGGTCCTGGAGCGCAGGGTTTATGACGCTACCGTCGACAAGCAGCGCCAGCAGGCCGTACTCGCCATCCGCAACAGCAAGCTCGGCGACGAGGCAGAGATCTGGACGCGGCGCCTGCGCGATGAGGCTTTTGTCGAAATTCGCATCTAGCCCGCGATGAGTACAGCGCTGCCACGTATCGCCATCACCTGCGGGGAACCAGCCGGCATCGGCCCGGAACTGACACTGAGCCTGGCCAGCCAGGCATGGCCCGCTGAACTGGTGGTGTTCGGCGACGTGAAGCTGCTGGCTGCACGTGCTGCCACACTGGGTCAGCAGATCGAGATCGTGCCCTGGACCGGCAACGGTACTGCGCCGACGGCCGCCCGCCCCGGTCGTCTGCTGGTTGCCGATCTGCCGCTGCGCGCACCCTCCGCGCCCGGCCATCCGGATCCGCGCAACAGCCCGTGGGTACTGGAACTGCTCAAGCGCGCCAGCGCCGGCTGCCGACTCAGACAGTTCGGCGCGATGGTAACGGCACCGGTAAACAAGGCGGTGATCAACGAGGCCGGCATCCCGTTTACCGGGCATACGGAATTTCTGGCCGAACTCACCTCCACGGCAAAACCGGTCATGCTGCTGGTCGCCGGTGAGTTGCGCGTAGCGCTCGTCACCACGCACCTGCCACTGCATGCGGTACCTGCAGCGATCACCCGGGCGCTGGTGGAAACCACCGGCCGCGTGCTCGACAGCGGTCTGCGCAAGCTGTTTGGCATCCGGCAACCGCGCATCGTCGTGCTGGGCCTGAATCCGCATGCCGGTGAATCCGGGCATCTCGGCAACGAGGAGCTGCAGGAAATCTCACCCGCACTGACGACGCTGCGTAAAGAGGGCCTGGCCATCAGCGGTCCGGTACCGGCCGACACCGCCTTTGTGGACCGCAACCTGTCCGGCGTGGATGCGGTACTGGCCATGTATCACGATCAGGGTTTGCCGGTACTCAAGCATCATGGCTTTGGCCGGGCGGTGAATGTCACGCTCGGTCTGCCGATCATCCGCACCTCGGTAGATCACGGTACGGCTTTTGAACTGGCTGGCACCGGACGCGCCGATAGCGGCAGTCTGCGCACGGCGGTCAAGCTCGCCATCGAGATGGCGGCTCGTCAGCAGCCATGACACAAGTGCGGCCACGCAAACGCTTTGGGCAGCACTTCCTGAACGACGGCAACATCATCCGCAAGATCGTCGCCAATATCGCGCCGGCACCGACCGACCACTTCGTCGAGATCGGCCCCGGTCAGGGCGCGCTCACGCTGCCGCTGCTGGCTCGCGGAGTACGCCTCGATGCAATAGAAGTCGATCGCGATCTGGCGCGTGAGCTGCCCGGCCGTGTAAAGACGGAACGCTGCACCGTGCACTGCGCGGACGCCCTGCGCTTTGACTTCAGCAGTCTGGCCGCACCCGGCGAGCAACTGCGCCTGGTCGGCAATCTGCCCTACAACATCTCGACACCGTTGCTGTTCCACTTCCTGCAGTACGGCGCAAGCTGGCGGGATCTGCATGTGATGCTGCAGAAGGAAGTCGGCGAACGCATCGCCGCAGAACCCGGCAACAAGACCTATGGCCGGCTGACCGTGGCACTCGCCCTGCGCTGCCGCATCGAACAGCTATTCGGCATCAGCCCGGGCAGTTTCAGCCCGCCACCACAAGTGGATTCGGTGTTCCTGCGGCTGGTACCGCATCCGGTAGCACTGGCTGACAGTGAGACGCTGACGATCGCTGACCGACTGGTCGCCGCTGCCTTCGGCATGCGCCGCAAACGACTCAGCAATGGCCTGAAGGGCCTGATGACAGCAGCGGAAATCAGCGAGGCAGGGCTCGACCCCGGCCTGCGTCCCGAACAAATCGCCCCGGCTGGCTGGCTGCAACTGGCCGGATTTCTCGCCGCACGCCAGCCAGCGCTTGCCAAGCAGCAGACGACTCTCCCAGAATGGCCGCGATCATGATCACAAACACCAGCAGCACCAGCCTGAAAATCACCGTGGAAACCCACTATCTCGCCGATCAGTCCGAACCTGAGAGCGAGCGCTATGTGTTTGCCTACACGATCACCATCCAGAATACCGGCGCAGTGCCGGCCCGGCTGCTGGATCGCCACTGGATCATCACCGACGCCAACGGCAAGGTGCAGCAGGTACGCGGCGACGGTGTGGTCGGCGAACAGCCCATCATCCTGCCCGGACAGCGGCACCGCTACTCCAGCGGCGCGGTAATCGAAACCCCGGTCGGCACCATGGAAGGCAGCTACGGCATGCGCAGTGATGACGGTGCACAATTTCGAGCCGACATACCCTGTTTCCGGCTCGCGGTGCCCGGCGTCCTGCACTGACGCTCCGACTCACCGCCCATGGCGATCTACGCAGTCGGCGATGTACAGGGATGCTGTGACGAACTCGAACAGCTGATCGATACACTGCGCTTCGACCCTCTGCACGACGAACTGCTGTTCGTCGGCGATCTGGTCAATCGCGGCCCGAAGTCCCTGCAAACCCTGCGCCTGGTCCGTTCGCTCGGCAGCCAGGCAAGCGTGGTGCTCGGCAACCACGACCTGCATCTGATCGCACTGGCCTCTGGCAACCGGGCACGCGCCAGACACCAGGAGCTCGCCGAAGTCCTGCGCGCGCCCGATGGCGAAGAGCTGGTGAACTGGCTGCGCCATCGACCGATGGCCATCTACCGGCCGGAACTGAACACCCTGCTGGTACATGCCGGCGTAGCACCGCAATGGGATCCGCTGCTCACCATCAAGCTGGCTCGTGAAGTCGAACAGGTTTTACGCGGACCCGACTGTGCGGCTTTCATCAGCGGCATGTACGGCGATGAACCGCGACGCTGGTCAGTAAATCTCAGCGGTCAGGATCGCCTGCGTTTCATCACCAACTGCCTGACCCGTATCCGCTACTGCCATGCCGACGGCAGCCTCGATCTGGTCGAGAACGGCACGCCCGGCACACAAGCCGCCGGACTCAGTCCGTGGTTCGATCTGCCGGACCGGCAGACCGCCATGGTGCGCATCGTGTTCGGTCACTGGGCCGCCCTCGGCCTCCTGCAGCGGGACAAGCTGCTCGGCATCGATACCGGCTGCGTGTGGGGCCGCAAGCTCACCGCTGTACGTCTGGATGGTCCGGCGAAGATCGTCAGCGTGGCGCGTAGCGCTGGATAACTGCGCGGCAGCGGCTACTCAAATTGCGACTGGCGCCTTGATATGCGGATGGAAGCTGTAGTCGACGATCTCTATATCCGCATAGCGATAATCAAACAGCGTGTCGGCTTTGCGCTTCAGCACCAGATGCGGCAGCGGCAATGGCGTGCGACGCAGCTGTTCGTCGGCCTGCTCCAGATGATTGAGGTAGAGGTGGCAGTCGCCACCGGTCCAGATGAACTCACCGGGCTGCAGGCCAGCCTGTTCAGCGACCAGACAGGTCAGCAGCGCGTATGAGGCGATATTGAAAGGCACACCGAGAAAGATATCCGCACTGCGCTGATAGAGCTGACAGGACAAGCGACCCTCGGCCACCCAGAACTGGAACAGCGCATGACAGGGCGCCAGCGCCATCTTCGGCAACTCGGCAACATTCCAGGCGCTGACGATCAGCCGCCGCGAATCCGGATTGCTGCGCAACTGCTCGAGCACCTCACTGATCTGATCGATATGGCGGCCGTCGGGCGCGGGCCACGAGCGCCACTGCGCGCCATATACCGGCCCGAGGTTGCCCTGCTCGTCAGCCCACTCGTCCCAGATCCCCACACCGTTCTCGCGCAGATACGCGACATTGGTATCGCCCTGCAGAAACCACAGCAGCTCGTGAATGATCGAGCGCAGATGCAGCTTCTTGGTAGTCACCATCGGAAAACCGGCCGCCAGATCGAAACGCATCTGGTGCCCGAATACCGACAAGGTACCGGTACCGGTGCGGTCGTCTTTGCGTACACCGTTCTGGCGCACATGGCGCATCATGTCCAGATACTGTTGCAGGGTCGGGCTCCCGGGTTCAGCTGCGCGCTGTGGTGGCCGGTCCGCGCAGGGCCAGCATCAACATGACCAGCCCGGCCACCACCATCGGCAGCGAGAGCAGCTGCCCCATGGTCAGCCAGCCGAAAGCCAGATAGCCGAGGTGCGCATCGGGCAGACGGATGAATTCGACGGCAAAACGGAACAGGCCGTAGCCGAGCAGAAACAGTGCCGACACCGACATCACCGGTCGGGGCCGCGCGGAATAGATCCACAGGATCAGGAACAGCGCCAGACCTTCCAGCGCCGCCTGGTAGAGCTGCGAGGCATGCCGCACCTGGCCATCCACCAACAACCCCCAAGGCATCGTCGTCTGGGCACCCCAGAGCTCACCGTTGATGAAGTTGCCGATGCGGCCGGCGCCGAGCCCGATCGGCACCAGCGGCGCGATGAAATCCGTGAGCCTGAAGAAACGACTATCCAGCTTGCGCGCATACAACCACATGGCGACCAGCACACCGATGAAGCCGCCGTGGAAGGACATGCCGCCCTCCCAGATCCGCAGCAGGTTGAGCGGATTATCGAGAATCTGGTCAAAACCATAGAACAGCATGTAGCCGATCCTGCCGCCGAGGATCACGCCGCAGGCCGCATAGAAGATCAGGTCATCGACCTGCAGGGGCGTGACCGGTGAATCCGAGCGCAGCGCCCGACGGCGCGCCAGTATCCACGCGCCTACAAAACCGACCAGATAGGTAATGCCATACCAGCGCACGGCCAGCGGACCGAAGTGCGTGCCCCAGGGCAGGGTAAATTCGAGGGGAATCCAGAACGCGACCGGATCAAAGTGCGGGTAGCTGAGCATGGGGGGCAGTTTAGCGTAGGAGCGGCTTCAGCCGCGATCCCCGACAAACCCATCGCTCACACAGAACCCGTGAGCAAATACCGGTTCATGCCTTGACGGATTTATCCCGTAGAAACCATACTGGTTCCATTATGGTTCCACAAGGATTGGGGCAATGACCATGACCATAACCCTGAAAAACATTCCTGACGATATCTATGCCAGCCTGAAGAGCGCTGCAGAAGCACACCATCGCAGCCTCAACAGCGAGGTCATCGCCTGCCTGGAGCGGGTACTGCTGCCGGCAAGAATCAGCAACGCAGCGCATCTCGCGCAGGCGCGCCAGATCCGCGATGAACTCAAGGGAAGGAAGTTCAGGGCCGCCGACATCAGAAAGGCGATTACACAAGGGCGGCCGTGATCGTCGTTGACAGCAATGTGCTGGTTTATCTCTACCTGCCCAGCGAACTGACGCGGCATGCCGAACAACTGCTGGGCATCGACCCGGAGTGGGTAGCGCCAGGACTCTGGCGCAGTGAAATGCGCAACGTGCTCGCCATGTATATGCGGCAAAAAGCCATCACGCTCGAACAGGCCTACCGTATACAGACTGCAGCGGAAACCCTGCTTGCTGATCGCGAATTTGACGTACCGTCTTATGAAGTACTCCGGCTGGTGAGCCAGAGCCCCTGCTCCGCATACGATTGCGAGTTTGTTGCTCTCGCAAAGACACTGGGCACAAAACTGGTCACTGCAGACCAGAAGGTTCTGAAAGCGTTTCCTGAAACGGGCGTATCGCTGGCAGCAGCCGTCGTTTGACGATCACTGTTGCCACTGCCATCAGCGAGGCAGCGCGATGCGGGAGTATCGGCATCGCCGCGCCGGTCTATCGCGGCTGAAGCCGCTCCCACCCTCCCCGCAGGAGCGCCTTCAGGCGCGACTCCTACTTCTTCGCTGGCAGCGGCTCGTTCTCTCGCGCGTACACGCTGAAACTCGAGTCATTCTTGCTGCCCCAGCTGCTGGCCGGCGGCGCCTGAAAATATTCCGGCAGGCGCTCCTCGGTGATCTTGCGCAGGCCGGCCGGCAGCTGGTCGATGCCGGACAGCTTGGTCATGAAGGTGCGAAACAGCAGTGAGCCATCGGCCTGCCCCTGCCGCATCCACGGCAACCACGGACCGATACGCGTCCAGGTACCGGAGTAATCGGCACTCGTGGTGGCCGGATTCTCCACCTCGGCAAGACTGACGAAGCGCTGAAAGATTTCGGCGATACGCAGAAACTTGCCGGCGGACTCGCGCGGCCACTTCTCGGGTGTCAGCTCACTCGGGAATCCCGTGTGCACCTCAAACGTCGAGAACAGCTTGTCGCCGAAGGTCTCCCAGCCGAGCCGCAGCGGGACCGCCATCAGCTTGCCGTCGAAGTCCATTTCAATCGCGGTACCCACCTTTTTGTCGACGATCAGATGCGCATTCACCGTCATGTTGTGAATCGGCTTCACGTCGCAGACTTCCTTCGTGTACGGATTGGTCCACTGGTCGATGAACTCGCCGGTCTTCAGATCCTTGTAGAAGGCGCACTCGCGGTTGAACATCCGGAATGAGCCATCTGGCTGTGCCTCGGTACGCAGCACGCCAAAGCCCTCCACACCGATCAGCGGCATCAGCGGCCGGTCGCGGCGCGTGTCGCCGAAGATCGTCCCGCCAAACCAGCCTGGAGTTTCCTTCACCGGATCCAGATCCCCGGTCAACTTGATGAACGTGCGCAGGCTCTGCGCCGGATCTTTCAGATCCACCGGCACGCGATCCGGACTCGCTTTCTGCAGACTGGTCGACCCCGCGCAGCCACTCAGCAGCAGCCCGCCTCCGGCCATGCTGCCGGCCATCAGCATCGAGCCCAGCGCTTCACGCCGGGTGTGCGGCTTGTTCATCCAGTTGCTGTCCATTTTTTTCTCCTGTGCGGGTGGAAAGGCGGGGCTATGCTCGAAAGGTTAGCGTCTCCTTCCGCGTCTTTCTACTTCCAGACGGCGTGTGGATGACCATTCCCGGGCAAGGGGCGTTTCGGCTCGTCGCGCCTGCAAATAGGTACCAGCTCTTGACTGAGTATCCCAGAACAAGAATATTAGCATCGCGCAGATTGAGCACGAGAAACGCCATGGTCCAGTCGAAACATAAGCAAACTCAGGTCGAGTGGGGATCAGGCAATGTCTTTGCCGATCTCGGCCTGCCAGGCGCAGGCGAGCTGCAGCACAAAGCGCGACTCGGCGTACTGCTCCATCAGTCGATCCGGGAGCAGGGCCTGTCACAAACGCAGGCAGCGCGTGTACTCGGAGTCAATCAGCCGAAAATTTCAGCATTGATGAACGGAAAAATGGACGGCTTCTCACTGGAGCGTTTGTTGACTTTTCTGAGTGCGCTCGGCCACGACGTGAAACTGACAATCGGGCGTCGGACTACATCACGCAAAGCGGGACGACTGCTTATTGCTACTACATGCCCTGACAGTGGCTCACGTCAACGAGACAGGCACTGAGCAGGCTCATCAAACCAAACCTGCCGATCACCACCGCACTCCCCGAACTCGCGGCGGCTTTATCGCGCAGCGGGTTGGCGGTTCTGCAGGCGCCGCCCGGCGCCGGCAAGAGCACCGGCGTGCCGCTGGCGCTGCTCGATGCGCCGTGGCTTGCCGGTCAGCGCATGCTGGTGCTGGAACCGCGGCGGCTGGCAGCGCGTGCGGTAGCCAATCGCATGGCGAGCCTGCTCGGTGAAAGCGTGGGTGAAACGGTAGGCTACCGGATGCGGCTGGACACGCAGGTCGGGCCGCGCACGCGCATCGAAGTCGTTACGGAAGGCATCCTGACGCGGCAACTGCAGCGCGACCCGGCGCTCGAAGGCGTGGGTCTGGTGATCTTCGATGAGTTCCACGAGCGCAGCCTGCAGGCCGATCTGGGGCTCGCTCTGACGCTGGATGTACGCCGCCAGCTGCGGCCGCAGCTGCGCATGCTGGTGATGTCGGCGACGCTGGACGGCGCGGCGGTTGCAGCTCTGCTCGACGATGCACCGCTGATCGCGGCACCGGGCCTCTCTTTTCCGGTAGAAACGCGCTATGCCGAACGCGACAGCAGCGACTATCTCGATCGGCAGGTCGCCGCAGCGATACATCGCGCGCTGCGTGATGATCCGGGCGACCTGCTGGTATTCCTGCCCGGTGCGGGCGAAATCCGGCGCGTGGAAAGCCTGCTCAGTGGCAAGATCGATGCACAACTGCATCCGCTATACGGCGACCTGCCGCGCGAGGCGCAGGACCGGGCAATCCAGCCCGCCCCGGCCGGTCAGCGCAAGGTGGTGCTCGCCACGAATATCGCCGAGACCAGCCTGACCATCGAAGGCGTGCGCGTGGTGATCGACACCGGCCTCGAACGGCGCAACCTGTTCGACCCGCGCAGCGGCATGAACCGGCTCGAAACCGTAGCCATCTCGCAGGCCTCTGCCGACCAGCGACGCGGCCGCGCCGGACGCCTCGCACCTGGCATCTGCTACCGACTGTGGACCGAAGCGCGACAGCGCAGCCTGGCTGTACATACGCCGGCCGAGATCGTCAGTGCGGATCTCGCGCCGCTGGCGCTGGAACTCGCCTGCTGGGGTACACGCGACCCGGCCGAACTCAGCTGGCTGACACCGCCACCGGCGGGTCCGCTGGCGCAGGCACGCGAACTGCTGCACACACTCGGCGCACTCGACGACGACGAGCGCATCACGGCGCATGGCCGCGAGATGCACCGGCTCGGCACGCATCCGCGCCTCGCACATCTGCTGTTGTGCGCGCAGGCCGCCGGCACAGCCAGCACCGGTTGTGCCTTGGCCGCGCTGCTCGGTGAGCGCGATATCCTGCGCACGCGACCCGGTGAACGCGACGCCGATCTGCGCACGCGGCTCGAATTGCTCGCACGCCAGTCGGATGCCGTCGGGCATCCCGCTGCCGACCGGTACGCGCTGCGCCAGGCACAGCGCAGCGCCGAGAACTTCGCCCGTCAACTCGGACTGCGCGGCAAGCTGGCGGATCTGGACATGCACGAAGCCGGCTGGCTGCTGGCCAGCGCTTATCCCGATCGCATCGGCCGCGCCCGCACACCCGGTGCAGGCCGCTATCAGCTCAGCAACGGACGCGGTGCCTTCTTTGCCGAACCGCAATCACTGGCGGGCAATGAGTTTCTGGTGATTGCAGAACTCGATGCCGGCGAACGAGAAGCGCGGATTTTCAGCGCTGCGCCGCTGAGCCTCAAGGATATCGAGCAGCATTTCGGCGATGCGATCCAGGATGCCGAACGCGTGTACTGGGACGAACGCACGGAGGCGGTACTGGCGCGTCGCCAGCGCAGTCTGGGTCAGCTGATGCTGGGCGATACCGCGTGGCCGGACCCGGATCGCGCACAGATCGCAGTCGCCATGCTCGAAGGCATCCGCAGCATGGGCCTCGATGCGCTGCCCTGGAGTACGGAACTGCGGCAGTGGCAAGCGCGCATCCTGCTGAGTCGCGCTGCGCAACCCGAAGCGACGCCACCATGGCCGGATGTCAGCGACACGACGCTGCTCGCCACACTCGAAAGCTGGCTGCTGCCGTGGCTGGAGGGCATTTCCCGGCGTGCACATCTGACGCGTCTGGATCTGCGCGCAGCACTGCACGGCCTGCTGAACTGGCAACAGCAACAGCGGCTCGATGAATTCGCGCCCACGCATCTGGTCGTACCGAGCGGATCAAGGATCGCCATCGACTATCTGGATGGGCCGATACCCAGCCTGTCGGTCCGCTTGCAGGAAGTCTTCGGCCTGCGCGCAACGCCCGCGTTGCCGACGGCACGATCGGCGTGCTGCTCAAGCTGCTGTCACCGGCACGGCGACCGGTACAGGTCACCCGCGATCTGGAAAGCTTCTGGAAAACCGCCTACCACGATGTGCGCAAGGAGCTGAAAGGCCGCTATCCGAAGCACTACTGGCCGGAAGACCCGCACCAGGCCGAGCCCACCCGACGCGCACGGCCGTCGTCGAAGCGTTGAAGCTGAACTGTCGCGAAAGCCCAGGCGCTTACGCCGACTGGCGATGCATGAATTCCGCTACGGCTGCCTGGCTGCGCGCGAGTTGTTCGCGGGACAGTTTGCCAGTGATTATTTCCAGGTTCTGCTGCGCCGACGGATGCCCCTGCAGCGCCGCCAGCGTCCACCACTGGCAAACCTCGCCAAGATCCGGATCACCCGCCGTACCGTTATAGAGCAGCGCACCGAGATTGAACTGCGCCTTGGGGTGGCCCTGCTCCGCTGCCAACCGGAAACACTGCAGGGCGGCGCCCTCGTTCTGCGCAATGCCCGTGCCATTGAGATACATCAGCCCCAGATTTACCTGGGCGTCGGCATTGCCCTGCTCCGCTGCACGTCGGTACCACGCCACCGCAGCAACCTCATCCTGCGCGACGCCATCGCCGGTGTCGTACATCAGGCCGAGATGCAGCTGGGCATCCGCATGCCCCTGCTCGGCAGCCAGCCGGTACCAGTGGGCGGCGGTCACGGAATCGCGGCCCTCGCCCTCTGCGTTGTCATATTTGAGCGCCAGTTCGTACTGCGCCAGGGCCTCGCCGGCCGAGGCTGCTGCCAGAAGTTTTTCCATACGGGCGCCATTGTATGGGCGACGGCCAGCCTCTGGCGTAAAGTTCGGGGCATGACCAACCTGCGCGAAGAAGTGGAACGCCTGCTGCCCAACTGGCGCAGCTGGTATCCAAGCCTGTTCGATGCCGCCGTCGATCTCGGCGTCATCCGCGCACGTGTCTGTGACCCCAATTCACTGTTACTCTCCAACCGGCACGCCAGCGTTCGTGCCGAAGCCGCACAGGCTCACCGCGAACGCTGGGAAGCCACCGATAACCCGCCTGAGGAGTAATCGCCGCATGAAGCAAACTGCCGCACGGCGCAAGCTCGGCTCGGCGGAGCGTACGGTCACACCGCTCTACCACCAGGTGTATCTGGCGCTGCGACAGAAAATTCTCAGCGGCGAATGCGATCCGCAGACAGCTTTGCCAGGCGAGCATCAACTGGCCGCACAGTACGGCGTATCGCGCGTCACAGTCCGGCGCACGCTGGAAGCCCTGGAACTGGAAGGACTCGTGAACCGGCGCCGCGGCGTGGGCACTTTTCCGGTTGAACAGGCCGCAGAACGCCAGGAACGCTACAACATCGGCGGACTCACCAGCCCGGCCGCCAAACAGACTGGCCAGGCCGAAGCAACGACGATTTCCATCGAGATCATCGCCACACCGGCTGAAGTTGCCGCGCACTTCGGACCGGGTCACGAAAAAGTTACCCGCGTCGTGCGCCGCCGCAGCGCAGGTCGCGAGCCCTATACCTTGATGAACGCCTACCTCTCGCAGCCGGTCGCCACAGCACTCGGACATCAGGCCATGCAATCAGACTCACTGCCGATGGCACTGGAACAGGCCGGCATCACGCTGATGCGGGCCGAACACCTGATTACGGCGAAGGCTGCCGATGACCTCAGCGCCACACAGTTGCAGGTTCCCGTAGGCGCCCCCCTGATCGCCATGCGCACGCTGTTCAGCGATGCCAACGACGCCCCGGTGGCACTGATCGAAGCGCTGTTCAGGCCCGACCGCTACGAGTACCGCACTACCTTGTTGCGGCGGGGTAGCGGCAAGGATCGTCGCTGGCAGGCGGCTTACTGATCCACGCACGCCGCGCCGCTGAAGGTGCACGGCCGGTCCACTGCCGGTAGGCATGACAGAAGGAGCTGTGCTCCTGGTAGCCGAGCTGGCCAGCGATTTCCTGCAGGCTGAGTTCAGTGTCGGCAAGATAGCGATTGGCGAGATCCATACGCACTTCCTGCAGGAGCCGGTTGAAGGTCATGCCATGCGCCTGCAGGCGCCTCTGCAACGTACGCGGCGAGGCATGCAGGTGATCGGCGACCGTGGTCATACCCACCTCCCCAACCGGCAACAAATCCACGATCACCTGGCTGACTGTGGCGACAAAGTTTTCGCCGCGAAACGCGGCGAGGAGTCGCGCAGCTTGCGCTTCCAGCAACGGTCCGAGCGAGGCTTCGGCCGTGCGCAACGGCAGGTCGAGCCAGGCGCGTTCCAGTACGAAACCATCCTGCCGGGCCGCAAACGCCGGCATGCGCCCGAAGATGTCCTCATGCAGCGACGTGTCTGCCGGCGCGCCGTAACGGAAACTCACCGCAGCAAGTGGCGGCGTCGTGCCGAGCAGCCAGCTGCCAAAGCAGCGCACACTGGCCATGACCAGATCGCTCAGTGCACGCGGTACGGCCGGGTCGGCATACTCGAGATGGAAGTCGGCTTCATCGCGGTTGATTGCAAACCGGAGCGCGATGCCATCGGCCACCAGCCGTTGATAGCCAATCACACGCGGCAGCGACTCCAGCAAGGTCGGACCGGCCATGGCCATGTAGCCGGGGATACCGAAGGCCGAGGGACCGAGCAACCGGCCAATACGCAGCCCAATGGCAGCATCGCCGCTCAGCGACTCCAGATCGGCCAGCAGACCTGTCAGCGCCTCCAGTGGCAGACGTCGGGACAGCAGCCGGCGGTCGTCACCAGTGCGCTTGTCCAGCGGATAACCCATCCGCACGGCCGCACGGCCGACTTCGATGTACAGAGATTCCGACACCGTTGGCGCCATGGTCGCGATGCCCCCTGGGGCCCCTGTTGGCGATCGCCCCTGAAATAGCACCTTGCCGCTTTGCATGCAAATCCGGCGACAGTGCGGCCGCCCTAAAAAAAAGGCATCCCCATGCAATACATGGGGATGCCGGATTTCCTTGAACCAGATGTTCTAGGGCGCGTCGCCGTCGACGAACAGCTCGGTTGGCGTGGTCATCGTCACCGTCAGGTTCGCCTTCGACCAGGTGCCGTAGAACGCCGCGTTGACGAACTTCTGCACGCTGTTGGCGACATCGACGAAGAAGGAGTTCGGCGTCGTCATGCAGTTGGTGCAGGCCGGGCAGTGACCGTCACAGAAGCTGCAGTGGAAATACTTGGGCGAGAATCCGCACGGCCCGAAGGTATTCTGCTTCTTGACGCGCACGAAAGCCCGCTGGCCACTCGTGCCGTAGTAGCCTGCCTTCGCGGCATCGTTGACGGTGACGAAGCAGGTCGTGCCGGCGAAACCCCAGTAAAGGGCCGGGCCCGTCACGGCGCCGGCGCCGGTCAGGTTGTACGGATCGATACTGAAGATGGCATTGGCGAGCGAGGGGTTCGCCGAGATCGCATTCTGTGCCGCCTGGCCACCAGCCGAGTGACCACCGAGGATCCAGTGAGCAACCGAGGAGAAGCCGTTTGGCGCAAGCCAGGCGGCGATATTGCTCTTGACGAGATTTGCACAGGCCAGGTACTTGGCAGCGTCGGTCTTCACCATGTTGCCGCGGGCGTGGTCCATCGCCACGAAGATGTAGCCCTTGGTATTGAGCTGCGCGGCGAGGAAGTCGTAGTCGGTGCGCGACATCGACGTGCCCACGCCGAGGATGAAGGCATCGGCGGCAGCCGGGATTGATGTGGGATAGTGAACCCGTACCGAGCAGGCGCTGCTCGGATCCTGGTCGGTATAGGCCGCAAGCACGGCCGGAGCGGCAAACAGCAGGCTGCAGAATGCAAACAGTGACGGAATATGGAATTTTTTCATCGAATCAGTCCCCCAGAAATTGGCGCGAAGTAGCGCACCGGGAAGACTAGCGTCAGGCACCTGGCCATACTTGCTCAGGCGCGGCAATCACCTTGTCAAGATGCGACAGCGGCAGCAAGTCATCGATATCCACCATAAACCCAATTGGCGGACGCGGCGTTCTAGCGAGACGGGTCGCGCCTGAAGGCGCTCCTACACCGGGATCCCCGCCCCCTTCCCTCAACCGCGACCCGCAAACTTCGGCACCACATGTTCGCCGATCAGTTTGATCGCTTCGGCCGGGTTGTCGTGCAACCGGAAGCAGATCTCGTTGACGCCGGCAGCGGCAAAGGCGTCCAGCTCCGGGAGCTTCGCTTCCAGTTCGTCAACGGTTCCGGTCAGCGTGAGATTGTCGATCAGGCGGTTGACCAGTTCCTCCGGCACCCCGTCGACGACACCACTGCGACCAAGGTAGGCCTTGTAGAAGGCGCCCTTGTTCTGCGTGATGAAATCACTTTCGTCGGCGCTCAGGAATGAATCGATGTACCACGGTTCGAGCCAGCCCCTGAGCAGCAGCTCGCGCCGCGCCTCCCGCATCGCTGTCTCGCGATCAGGCTTGATGTGCCAGGCCCAGATGTTGCTGATCCGGTAACCGTCGACCGGCCGTTTCGCTGCCTGCAACACTTCACGCACGGTATCCGTCGTCTTCTGCACCAGACCGCGCGGCATATCGCTGTACATCACGCCGCTGGCGGCTGCGACTGTTGCCCGCAGCATCTGCTCGCGGTTGGCGCCGGCATAAACCAGTGGTGCGGCATCGGTCGCATACTTTGGCTGGAAGCCGTAAGCCTTGAATACCTTGCCGTGATAGGCCAAGGGCTTGTCGGCCGAAGACCGCGTCACGATCTCGATCGATTCGCGCAGGGTAGTCACCCGCTTGTCAGTCTTCATGCCCAGCCGCAGCAGCCATTCGCCGCCACCGCCGATCACGAGCCCGGCACGGCCCTTGGCATATTCATTCAGCGTGAACAGGGCATTGGCCATCTTGACCGGATGCATCTCGTAGGCACTGACGATGCAAACGCCGAGCCGGACCTTGCTGGTGGCAAGTATCGCGGGCACCAGCGACAGGAAGGCATCGCGGTTGGACATGTAGTTCTGCAGCCACATGGTCTGGATGCCGGCCCGCTCACAGAGCTTTGCCAGTTCGACCAGTTGATCGGGTGTCTGGTCCGGCTCAAGCAGTACATCGATTTTCATGGTCGACTCCGGTATCTGCGTTACAGTTAAATGTATCATACACAATACATGTAGTTGCGAAAGCACGTAACAGCCAGCAAACTGGAATTTTCCGGGGCACCTATGAAAGTCACCGCAATCGTCGGCTCAGGGCACGGCCTGGGCGGGAATACCGCGCGCCTGCTCGACAGCCTGTGCACGGAACTGCGCCAGCAATGCGCGCAAGCGCAGCAACCCTTCGAGCTTGAGCACATCCTCACTGACGAACTCGCACTGGGGCCCTCATGCGCCGGCTGCCTGGACTGCATCACTGTCAGTGAGCAGGTGTGCCCGAACTACAGCAACATGAACCGCGTGCAGCAGTCGATGGAGGCCGCCGATGTGGTGATCTTCGCCACGCCGGTACACTCATTTCACGTCTCGGCCAGCATCAAGCGTTTCATCGATCACTTTGCCTGGCAGATCCACCGGCCACGGCATGTTGGCCAGTACGCCGTGATGCTCTCGACCGCCATGGGCGCCGGACACAAGCCGGCCATGGGCTATCTCAGCGATACGGTGAAGCTGTGGGGTTTTGAGGTACTCGGACAACTCGGCACGCATGCGCCATCGATGAACAAGCCCCGCTACCAGGCGCAACTGAAGCAGGACATCACGACGCTGGCCACACGCATCAGACTACATGTCAGCACTCGCCCGCTACGCCGACCCACTCTGCGCGATCTGATCGCCTTCCGCGTAGCGCGCATCATTGCCGATGCAACCGCCGAGGCCAGTGAGGTCGACAGAAACTACTGGCGGGAGCGCGGCTGGCTGAACGCCGACTGGTTTGCACCAGCGCGCATCAGCCCGGTCAGCAACGGCATCGCCGCGCTGGTTGAGAAAATAATCCGCAAGGCGATGGCCCGCGGCCTGGTGCGACCGGTACTGCGCTAAAGCGCCTGGCTGCACGGCGCTTCACTGGCGTAGATCAGCATGCTGCTGCCGTCCGGCTCGATCTCCTCGCCGGCGCAATGCATGCCGGCGCGCTCGACAGCACGACAGGAGGCGATATTGCCGGGCGCTACCGTGGCCACCAGACGTGGCAGACGACACTGCGTGAAGCCGTAGTCCAGCAGCGCCGGTATCAATTCACCAGCCAGGCCCTGCCGCCACCAGCGTGGCTGGAATGCGTAGATGATTTCCGGATCGGCGCGCCGCGCGGCTGACACGATCCCAGCGTAGCCAGCCATCGCGTCCACGCCCTGTACATACACCGACCAGGCGCCATAACCCTTGCCGGCGTAATCACGCATGGACACGCGTATCCATTCCTCACAGCGTACGAGATCGAGCGTGGTGCCATCGCCGACCAGGCGCATGGTGCGCCGGTCGCCGCAGATCAACTGCAGCGCAGGCGCGTCCGCCAGACTGAATTCACGGACAATCAGACGCGCTGTCTGCAGGATCACGGACAGCTTCAGTCCGGCGGCAGATGCGGAATCACGTGCCTGGCAATCAGGCGGATCGCGTCGGCAGGGTCATCGTGCAAGCGGAAGCAGAGTTCGTGCACACCAGCCTCGCCGAACGCCAGCAGCTCGGGCATGCGGTGCTCCAGCTCATCCGGCGTGCCAGTGATGGAAAGATTATCCAGTAGCGTATCGACCAGCGACTCGGGCACACCTGCGATCACACCATCGCGACTTCGGTAGGCCTTGAAGAAGGCACTCTTGTTCTGCTCCACGAAGTCGCAGTCTTCAGGCGACAGAAAGGATTCGAGGTACCAGCGCTCCAGCAGACCTCGCAACAGCAGTTCGCGGCGCGCTTCGGTCAGCGCCACCTGTTTGTCGGCTTTCACATGCCAGGCCCAGATATTGCTGATCCGGTACTCATCTGCCGCCCGTCCCTTGGCAGCCAGCGCCGCATGCGTCTGGCGTACCGTCTCCACAACCCGGCCACGCGGCATGTCGCTGTACATCACACCATCGGCTGCCGGTACTGTCGCGCGCAGCATCTGTGGCTGGTTCGCACCAGCGTAGATCAACGGTGGCATGCCAGGCGCATCCGGTGCGCTGCCCGGCGCGCCGAATTTCGGCCGATAGCCCCACACTTTCCATATTTCGCCGGGATAGCTGAGGCTCTTGCCCGCACAACCGGCATGTACCAGCTCGATCGCTTCACGGACCGCACGCACCCGCCGGGGTGTTTCAAAACCGAGCCGCGCCGGCCATTCACCACCACCGCCGATGACCAGCCGCGCGCGCCCCGCACTGAGCTCATGCAGGGTCAGCACAGCGTTGGCCATCTTGACCGGATGCATTTCCCAGGGGCTGATCACGCATACGCCCAAGCCCACGCGACTGGTAGCCAGCGCGGCCGGCACCAGGGACATGAAGGGATCGCGGCAGGACACGTAGTTCTGCAGCCACATGGTCTGGATGCCGGAACGTTCGCAAAGCTGTGCAAGCTCCGTCAGCTGTGCGGCAGTCTGATCTGGTTCAAGCAGTACATCGACGCGCATGAAATAGCTCCGGCCGGTAAATTGATGAACGAACCATACACTGTACCGGCTGCCAGTCACCCGCCCTGATCTGCGTCAGACTGCAGGGCGGCCAGCTGCTTACTCGTGACGCAGCGCCCGGATCGGGTCCATGCGCGCAGCGCGGATTGCAGGCCAGCTGGCGAAGACAAAATTGAGCAGCACAGCCATGGCCAGTGCGAGCAGCGCATTGGCCTGATCAAAGACAAATGGCAGCTCCGCCTGGCTGGCTGCGAGCCGTGATGCCAGCCACCCGACACCGAGTCCCAGCCCGGCACCGATCGCCGCCAGTACACTGGCCTCGAAGGCAAACTGGAAGAACACATCCCGTCGCCTGGCACCAAGTGCGCGACGTGTGCCGATCTCGCGCGTGCGGTCGCGCACCGCTATCCAGGCGATGGCCAACACACCAAGCCCCGACACCAGCAACCCGCTGAAGCCGATCCAGCGGACCAGAAAACCCAGACGACTGGCTGCTGCCAGTTGTGTCTCGATCAGCTCCTGCTGACTGCCCACGGCAAAGTCATCGGGCCGGAATGCCGAGATCCGGTGACGAACCCGCAGCAAAGCGGTCACCTCAGCTGCAACACGCTGCATATCACGTGAATCGCTCACCTCAAGCAGGATCGACCGGTAGTGGTCGCTATTGAGCAGCCGACGCATGGCAGTCGTCAGCGGGACATACACCTGCTGGTCTTCGTTGATGACATCGAGCCCCTGGCCACGCTCGGCCAGCACACCAGCCACTTCAAAGGGCACGCGATTGATGAACAGCCGTTCACCTACCGGATCTTCTTCACCGTACAGGTCGCGGGCCACCTGATAGCCGAGCAAGACCACTCGTGCCGAGCGACGCACATCCTCAGCATGAAAAAAATCACCGCTGGCGAGTACCCACGATTTGATCGCGAAAAAATCCGGCTCGACACCCAGCACCGGGGAAACCTTCGACAGATATCCTGCTTTCAGACGCAGACCCGCGGAAACCATCGCCGAGGAACGTGCGATGCCTTGCACCTCGCGATGCAGGCTCAGGTAATCGGCCTCGGTCAGCGTCGTTACGATCGTACCGGTGCGGGCCCGGCCGCCGACACTCCGACTCTGCTCGGCGTTGATCACCAGCAGCCTGGTGCCGAGCTGTTGTATGCGGGTGAGGACCTGCTCCCGGCCACCGGAGGCATAGTTCACCGAGGTAACCGCACCGGCCACACCGAGCGCCGCACAGCAGATCACCAGCATGGAACGCAGCTGGTAGCGCCAGATCTGGCGCAGTCCGCCGCGCATCAGGTGGCGCCATGTCATCCACACTGCATGAATACCCTCAGGAACGCAGTGCCTCGACCGGATCGACATTCGAGGCACGCCACGCTGGCTGCAAGCCGAACAGCAGACCGATACCGACCGACAGCAGCACGGATCCGCCAACCGCACTCCACATGATGGTCGGCGCCAGATCGCTCAGGGCAGTGATGATCAGCGTCCCGCCGACACCGATCAGTACGCCGACGATACCGCCGATCAGGGCAACCACCGCTGCCTCGATCAGGAACTGGACCATGATGTCGCGCCGGCTCGCACCGACGGCACGTCGGATACCGATTTCCCGACGTCGTTCCGATACCGCGATCAGCATGAGACTCATGATGACCGTGCCACCGATCAGGGTGGCAATCACCGCGACACCGATCAGCACCTTCGACAGCGTGGAACTCACCTCGGTGATCTGCATCACCTGAGCCTCCGGACTGCTGACATGAAAGTCGTCTTCAGCAGGCGGAATGATGCCGTGACGTTCACGCAGCAACGCGGTGATGTCGGCAATCGCACTGGCCGACTGCCCGGGATCCCTGAGCTGGGCGATCACGGCAGTCAGGTAATCGCGATTGAAGAGCCGCTTCGATGCCGTGGTCACCGGGATGAGAATCGTGTTGTCCATGCTCGCACCACCGGGGCCGACGCCACGCGAGGCAAGTACGCCATTGACCTGAAACGGCACATCAGCGATGCGCAGCGTCTGTCCGAGTGGATTCTCGCCTGGGAACAGGTCGGTCACCACGTCCTGCCCGATCACCGCGATGCGCGCCAGCGATGCCACATCCTCCGGCGTGATGTCGCTGCCGGCGGCAAGTTCTTCGCCGCGCACGTCGGTCCAGTTGGCTGCAACGCCGATCACTGAAGGACTGGTGGTCTTGTCGCGATATTTCACATCGAGGTCGATGGCGAACTGCATTTCAGATACCTGCCGCACCGCCAAAATTTCCTCAGCGATGGCTTGCGCGTCGGAAAATTTCAGCACCGGCTCGACCGTCGCCAGCGACGGCATGCCCCGCGTACTGGCACCACCCGGCTCGATGATCACCATATCGAAGGTGCCGAGCATGCGCTTGAAGCGGCGCATGGTCTCCTGTTTGGTTGCCTCGCCCACCGAGGCGAGTGCAGTCAGCGATGCGATGCCGATGATGACGCCCAGCATCATCAGGAAACTGCGCAACCGGTTGCGCGACAGGCTGAGCAGCGCGAGACCTGTGGTTTTTGCCAGGTTCATGGCGATATCGCCAGGCTGGCCGTCTGCTGCAACGAGCGATCCGAGGCGATGACGCCATCACGGATCAGCAACTCGCGCTGCGCGTAGGCGGCCACACCATCATCGTGGGTAACCAGCACGATCGTGCGTCCCTCACGATGCAGTTCGCTGAGCAGGCGCATGATCGACTCACCCGCCGCCGAATCGAGATTGCCGGTCGGCTCATCCGCCAGCAACAGCGGCGCATCGTTCATCAAGGCACGCGCAATCGCGACCCGCTGCTGCTCGCCGCCTGACAGCTCGCTGACAAAATGCCCGGCGCGTTCAGCCAACCCGACCCGCTTGAGAATGTCGAAAGCGCGCTCACGATCGACGCGGCCGCCGACGTAGAGCGCCGGAATCTCCACGTTCTCAACCGCAGTGGTACGCGGCAAGAGGTTGAAGGACTGGAATACAAAACCGATCTTGCGGCAGCGGGTATGCGAACGCTGCACATCGGTGTAGCCGGATACGTCCTCGCCATCAAGGCGGTAGGTGCCGGCAGTCGGCGTATCCAGACAGCCGATGATGTTGAGCAGCGTGGACTTGCCGGAACCCGAGGCACCGCGCACGGTGACAAACTCACCCTTATCGACCCTGAATGACAGCTCGCGCAAGGCAGACACCGATGCGCCGTCATCCCGGGTATAGATGCGTGAAATACCCTGCATTTCAATCATTGACTGTCTTCCTGCTGAGCTTCTTCACTGGCAGGAAACGGCCCGGCCAGCACACGATCACCAGGGACAACACCCTGGACGATCTCGGTAAAGCCCGCATCCCGGGCACCAGTCACCACCGGCCGACGCAGCAATTCACCGTTGCGCTCCACGAATACAAAGCGCTCCGACCGATCGCGCTGGACGACCGCATTCGGCAGCAGCAGCGCAGCGCGCTCCGCCGTGCGGATCGAGACATTCGCCGTCATGTCGGGTTTCAGCAGTTCGGCAGACGACTCGATCCGGATCATCACCTCGAAATTCACTACTCCGGAAATGATGGTGCCCTTGGGGGCGATCCGCGCCACACGACCTTCGAACTCCTGTGCCGGATAGGCTTCCACCGTAAAGCGCACCGGGTTATCGACCATCACGTTGCCGATATCGGTTTCATCCACCATCGCGATCAGTTCCAGCGCCCCATCCTCGATGATGGTGGCGAAGGTTGGCGTAGTGAAGGATGCGGCCACGGTTTCGCCTTCCTGGGTTGTCACCGCAGCGACCGTTCCGGTGATCGGCGAACGGATCACGGCATAACTCAGGTCAGTTTCGACCACCGCAGCATCCCTGCGGGCCTTTTCGAGGCGCGCCCGGGCCTCGTCAAGTGCGAGCGCGCGATCCTCAACCTCGTTGGCCGCAACCAGTTTCTTTTCATCGAGGCGCTGCATGCGGACCAGCTCTATTTCTGCCCGCCGGACTTCCTGCGCGTTAACCGCAACCTGCGCCCTGGCCTGGGCCAGGCGTGCCTCCAGCCCTTTTGAATCGATGATGGCAATGATGTCGCCGCGCTTTATCTTCGAACCCACTTCGACATTCAGCTTGTCGACGATCCCGGACAGCTGTGCACCCACGCGGACCTCGCCACCGACGCGCAGGCGCACCACCCCGGTAGCCAATACGGTTGCTGCAACATTGCGCTGTTCCGGGCTCACAAAGCTGCGCTGTGCGTCAGCTTCGCTACCGCTGCCTGACTGGCCCCATAGCCACCAGCCTGCGGCAGCGGCCAGCAGCCCCGCGCCACACACGGCAGCTGCCGTGACTGGCTTCATTTCTTTTTCTTGTCGTAGACGAGAACCATCGCTGGCTTGTTGGCGCGCGCCGTTTCGACGCTCATTTCATTGCCGTCAGCTGACAGCCAGCGCGTTTCGGTTTTCACGGTTTGCGAACCGGCCACCGCACCCTCGCTGGTCCAGGTCACCACCAGCTTGCCATCCGCCCATTTGGCGACTGTCTGCGCCTTGTCACCCATCGCCCCTTCGTTCGGCACCGGCTTTCCGACGAGGTCATAGCTGACCTGGCGTTTGGTGGTCTTGAGCATGAATTTCGAAGTGAAATCGATGACCAGCTTCTCTGCACTTTGCGCCACGACGATCGTCTCATCGACCGCCTTGACCATGCCGAGATTCTGTCCCTTGTCCGTGTTCAGCTCCCAGGTACCGCTGAAATCCGTAGTGCCAGCAGCCAGTACTGACAGCGACAGGAACAGGCCAGCAACGGCAGCAACCAGGCGTCTATGTAAATTCGACATGCGTCTCTCCCGATGAAGTTGTGTGTTTGATCATTCGCCTGCGGTACGGCGTCGCGAATTGGCAACAGCCAGCAGCGCCTTGCGGGGGCTCTGGTCCAGAAATTTGATGGTCTTTTTCATCCAGGCCAGTTCTGCATCCATCATGCTCATCAGGTGATCCGCGCTGAGAAAGCGCGAACTCGCCTGCTGCTCTGTCATGGTATTGCCCGGGAACAAACCGAGGTGCTGATCGATCGCTGCGCGAATCGCCACCCGCCGCGCGCGCAACCCGACACACCGCTTGCGCAGCAGGGCCTGTGCTTCACGCGCAGGGATCCAGGCCAGAAAGCCGGCGGCCACCTGAAAGTCGGCGTTGCCTTCGTCGTAACTGCCAAGCACCGAGCGCAGGAGCTGCTGGAACAGCCCCCGGCCATGCGCGGTGATCGAATAGACGAGTCGTTCACCGCGCGGTCCGCGCGCGCCCGCCTCGGACTTCAGATCAACCGCACCCTGCTCAGCCAGACGGGCCAGCAGGTGGTAAAGCGTCGGCTTCTTGAAATCCGCATAGACCGTGCCGTGCGCCACCAGGATGCGGTGCAGTTCATAGCCATGCCGGGCACCGGCATGCAGCACACCGAGCACCATCAGCATGCGGGTTGCCTGCGCGGCGGATGCAACCGCTACGATTGTGGATTCTGCAGAGCACATAGTCAGGACGGACTATAGGGCGGCGAAAGCGTATAGTCCAGATGGACTTTGAGTCGACACTGCAAACTGGCCGACGCGGGCCGAGCTGACTACCATCAGCATGGGACTGTCAGGAGAAGGTCTGATGTTGCGCAAAATTCTGATCGGCGCTGCGCTGTTGCTGGCGATTGGCACCGGCGGGTTTTTCGTTTATTTCGGCTTGCTGCTGCCTGTTGATATGCCCATACCCGAGCTACGGGTCGTCTCCTCACCGGAAAGCCTCGCGCGCGGCGAATATCTCGCCAGACATGTGGCCGTCTGCATGGACTGCCACTCGACACGCGACTGGACGCGATTCTCCGGCCCCATCGTGCCGGGGACGCTGGGCAAGGGCGGAGAACGCTTCGACGAGAAGATCGGCCTGCCGGGCGTCATCATCAGCAAGAACATCACGCCATCAGCACTGGGCAACTGGTCAGACGGCGAAGTCATCCGCGCCATGGCCGGGGGCATCAGCAAGGATGGCCACGCGCTGTTCCCGCTCATGCCCTATGACGCCTACCGGTTCATGGATGAGGATGATGCGCTGTCAATAGTCGCCTGGCTGCGTACCCTGCCGGCACAGGCCAACGAGGTGCCGCGCCATCAGCTCAATTTCCCGCTGAACCTGATCGTCAACACCATTCCGAAACCACCCGAGTTTCGCCAGATCGACCGCAGCGATACCGTGGCCTATGGACGCTACCTCGCCACGCTCGGCGGCTGCGTCTGGTGCCATACCCCGGTCAACGCACAGTCGCGCTCGATACCAGAAATGGCCCTGGCCGGTGGTCAGGCCTTCCCGATGCAGGGTGGGACCAGCCGTTCAGCCAATATTTCTCCGGACCCGGAAACCGGCATCGGGCGCTGGAGCAGACAGGATTTCATCAGCCGCTTTCGCAGCTATTCGGGACCCGAGGCAGAAGCCCTGCCGCTGGGTGCGGACAATTTCAACACCCAGATGTCGTGGACCCAGTTTGCGGGCATGGCCGACGAAGATCTCGGTGCGATATACGACTTCCTGATGCAGTCAAAGCCGATCAGTAACGCGGTAAGCGTCTGGGAAATAGCCGCCGCAGCTGACAATACGTAATAATGGCAACATTCCCGTGCCAACTGACACCAGAGAGAGTGACCACATGCAATTGAGCACCCAGGACATCGAACGATTCCGGCAGCGTGGCTATAGCGTACAGCCGGGTTTCTATGACCAGGTTTCTATACAGAAAATCTCGGACTGGCTGGACACCCTGAAAACCACACCACCGCGCGATGGCGCCGAAGCCTGCTATTACGAGCAGAGCCCGGTGACCGGCGAAGAACTCCTGGTACGCGTCGAACACGTGCTCGGCGACCACAACCCGGAAATCACCCGCCTGATGCTCACGCCGAAATTGCTGGGTGCGATCACCGATCTGCTCGGCGAAGAACCGGTGCTGTTCAAGGAGAAGGTCAACTACAAGCTGCCCGGCACCCGGCCGGACAAGCTGCATCAGGACCAGTCTGCCGGCTGGAATGCCTACACCGATTTCTTCGTGACCATGGCCGTCGTGATCGACGCCAACCGAAAGGACAATGCCGCACTGAGCTTTCTGTCAACGGGCAACTACAAGAAAGCGCTGATGGCTCCCGAATGGCAGCCACTCACCGACGCCGACCCGCCCTGGGAACCGGCCAGCGACTATGAACTGCTGGAGGCCAGTCCCGGCGATGTGGTGTTCTTCGACTCCTATGTACCGCACGGCTCACCGGCCAATACCAGCAACGCGCCCCGCCGCAACATCTACCTGACCTTCAACCGGAAGTCAGCCGGCGATCTGCGCATGCGCTACTACCACGACAAATGGAAAAGCTATCCGCCGAACAAGCCAGGCGAGGCGCGCAGCGTAGGCAGCTACCGGGTCTGAAGACTGCGCAGTAGCGCAATTCAGATGACGGGATGCACGTCGAGATCGGTACGGGAAAAATCACTGCCACGCCGACAGGCCGGGGTCCGCCGCACTGGCGAATCCCGGCCTGTCGGCGTGCCGTGAAGGCTTACTTGGCGCCATAGCGCGCGGTGTTCGCGTCATCATCGACGCAGTTGGTCTGCTTGTCGGCCGGCAGCTTCGAGTTGTCGAGCTGGCAGCGCAGTCGATTGCTCCAGCTGCGCATATTCTGCTGCAACTCGTCCATGTCGATGCGCGTCTCCTTCTGGTCACCGGTCTTGCGCGAACCGCGTTCAGCCACCAGCGCTGCCAGCACGTCATTGCTCAGGCTGTCGATGATCTCAGCCTGGAAGTTCACTTCGATGAAGTCCACCTTGTTGAAGGTCTCCTCCACCAGGCCTGCGCCAGCCTTGATCACGGCGCCGATAGGGGTATAGGCCAGCAGGCCGCGCTTCTTCTTCTTGACGATCATGTCGGTGAGCGCCACCCGCAGATAGACCACGCCGGGACCCGGCTTCTGGGACACCGAGTAGCCGCCCTCGGCGAGACTGCCCGAGAGCGTATCCCGCAGGGCCTCGGACAGCGCCTTCAGGTCGTCCGGCTTCATGCCCTTGATCTCGGAGTCGGGACTGAAGAGAAGCTCGGGCTGGTCCACCATCACCGCGTTGTAAGCAGCCAGGCGTTTCAAGGCGCCGGGAGCGATATAGACCATGTCGCCGGGCTGCCCGGGCTTGGCAGCGGCACGCGGCTTCAGCGCATCGTAGTTGGTAAGGAAGGTCTGGTCATAGGGGCGCACGGGCTCCTGGGCAATTGCCCCTTGGGCAACGGCCAGTGCCGAAACTGCGCTGATTGCAACGAATATCTGTCGAGCATTCATGGGATTACTCCTCTGACGGTTTGGATCGGGTTGCCTGAACCCGGCGCCGAGTGTCGGCGCCGGTTATTCGGGCGGCAGCAGGATCTGGTGATCGGTGCTGAACTGATAGTCACGGAAGATGTGCTCCGCGCTCAGCAGCTGATAGCTGCCGTCCGGCAGGCGACGCGTGGTGTCCTTGAGCCGGTAGGTGTAGTGCCCGCAGGTCCAGCAGTCGAAATTGCGCATGTGCGTGCACAGACAGGTCTTGTCCATGACGGAGAATTTCTCGTCATTCGGATGCTTGTCCAGCTCGCGATTGTAGGCATCGACGTAGGCACAATTGCCTGAGGCGTCCAGCAGGTAACCGTAAGCTTCGCAGTTCGGGCGGATGTCGGAGCCGATCGCCGGACTGCTCTTCAGCATGCGCATCGGATAACCCGTCGGCGAGATCAGGTTGACCTCGATATCGCTCTCATTGGCGCGGAAGTATTCCTGCTGCACTTTTTCCGGCAAGCCGCATTCGTGGGCAACGGTAAAGCGCGTGGCCAGCTGGACGGCCGCACTGCCGCTCTCCAGAAATTCAACCGCATCGCTGCCGGTAAAGATGCCGCCGGCAGCGATCACCGGAATATCCAGGCTTTCCTGCTTCATGTATTGAATGACTTCGGCGACGATGGTCTTCAGGTCATACTGCGCCCAGTCCAGACCGAAGCCGAGATGGCCGCCGGCCAGCGGGCCTTCGACGATGACGAAATCCGGCAAGCGGTCGAGCCGGGCGCTCTTGCGCAGAAACAGGATCAGCGCACGCAGCGACGACACGATGATGCCGAGCTTCACGTCGCGGAAACGCGGATGGTCTTCAATCAGGGCCATCGAGCCCAGATGCAGCCCGGCACTCAGGGTGACGCCGTCGATGCCGGCATCCAGTGCAGCCGTCAGGCGTACGCGCAGAGTATCGCGCGGATTGCCCATGGTGAGCTTTTCCATGGTGTTGATGAACACCATGCCATCACCGCGCTTGGCCTCCATGGTGCGGCCTACATGCAGCTTGGTCGCCTCGGCCAGCCGCTCCAGATCAAACTTGACCGGCGACTTGTCACGACTGGCGACGTTGTACTTGTACTTCTTCTGCTTCTCCTTGACGAAACCGGTCTTGAAACGCCGGTCGGAGACAGTGGGCACCATGGCATCGGAAATATGGCCGATCCCGCCCAGCCGGGCCGCGACCAGCGAAAGCTCGGCTGTGGAAATATCCACGCCCATACCGCCAGTGATGATCGGCACAAACTCTTTCTTGCCGAATTTCAGCCGGAAATCGTCAACTCGTTTCATCGTTTAGCGCCGGTTCCGCGGGGAACCCCACGGGTTCTCGTCATGTGACAGGGGCACAAGTATAGACCGTAGGGCCCACAGCGCGTGACAAAGGATAATGGATCCAGGTGACATTTATTGTCAGGATCCACCCCATGAACCACCTCTCCGGCGAAACCAGTCCCTATCTGCTGCAGCATGCCGACAATCCGGTCGAATGGCACCCGTGGAATAGCGCAACGCTTGAGCTCGCGCGCAGTGAAAACAGACCCATCCTGCTCTCAGTCGGCTATTCAGCCTGCCACTGGTGCCATGTCATGGCCCATGAGTCCTTCGAAGATCCGGCTATCGCTGCCGTGATGAACCGGCTTTTCATCAACATCAAGGTGGACCGGGAGGAACGCCCCGACCTCGACCGTATCTACCAGACCGCCCATCACATGATCACGCAGCGCTCCGGAGGCTGGCCGCTGACCATGTTCCTGACCCCGGATGACCAGCTGCCGTTTTTTGCCGGTACCTATTTCCCCAACACCGCACGCCACGGGATGCCGGCCTTCAGCGAAGTGCTGGAACGCGTAGCAGCGTACTACCACGCCAATACAGCCGAAACGCACACACAGGGACAGCAGATCCGGACCGCCCTCACTCAGCTCGAACCCTCGGGTCTGGCAGCAACCGACGCGCTGGACGCTGCGCCGCTGAGGGATTTTCGCCAGATCATCGGCCAGCAGGCCGACCGCGAATACGGCGGCTTTGGCGGTGCGCCAAAATTCCCGCATCCGGCCACTATCGGGCGGCTGCTGCACCACTGGCGCAGCACCGCACATGAGGCAAAGCCGGACACCGATGCCCTGTTCATGGCAGCGCTGACCCTCAATCGCATGGCCGAAGGCGGCATCTACGACCATCTGGGCGGCGGCTTTTGTCGTTATTCGGTCGATCGCTACTGGTCGATCCCGCACTTCGAGAAAATGCTCTACGACAACGGACCGCTGCTCGCCCTGTATGCGCAGATGTTCCAGATCAGCGGCGATGAGACTTACCGCACCGTGGCCCGCGAAACAGCCGAGTGGGTCCTGCGCGACATGCGCGCACCGGAAGGTGCATTTTTCTCGAGCCTGGATGCAGACTCCGAAGGCATCGAGGGCAAGTTCTATATCTGGACACCTGAAGAGATCCAGGCGCTTGTCGATGCGGATGAATACGCGGTCCTCGTGCCGCACTTCGGCCTGGATCAACCGGCCAATTTTGCCGAGCCCACACACGGTATCAGCGCCTGGCACCTGCGCATCTGCCAGCGCATGGAGCAGATCGCAGAGCACACCGACCAGCCTGTTTCATCTGTACGCCGGCTGTTGCTGACCGGCCGCGCGAAGCTGATCAGGGCGCGCAACCGCCGGGTCGCGCCCGGCCTGGATGACAAGATACTGACCAGCTGGAATGCGCTGATGATCCGCGGCCTGGCCATCACCGCACGCATACTCAACAGCAGCAACCTGGCTGACGCGGCAGTGGGCAGTCTCGAGTTCATTCGTACGCAACTCACTGCCGACGACCGCCTGCTTGCCACCAGCCGGGGCGGCCAGTCACGCCTGAACGCCTATCTCGACGACTACGCCTGGCTGCTGGATGCCGTGCTCGAGTTGCTGCAGACGCGCTTCAGCAGCGCGCAGCTGCACTACGCGATCTGGCTGGCCGAGTGTCTGCTCACGCACTTCGAGGATCGCAGCAAGGGTGGCTTCTGGTTTACCTCGCACGATCACGAACCGCTGCTGCATCGGCCGAAGCCGATGGCCGACGACGCCATGCCTTCCGGCAACGGCGTCGCCGCTTTCGCACTCGCCAGACTCGGTTATCTGCTCGGTGAAGTTCGCTACCTCGATGCAGCAGAACGCACGCTGCGCGCCGGATGGCAGGCCATGCAGGAATTTCCGCACGGTCACTGCAGTCTGCTGGATGCGCTCGATGAATATCTGAGGCCGCCGGAGATCATCATCATCCGCGGTGAAGCCACTGAAGCCGCCAACTGGGCGGGCACTGCCGGTGCTGCCTACAATCCGCACCGCATGATTTTCACGATTCCAGACGATGCTGCCGACCTGCCCGCCGCGCTGTCTGCAAAAGCAGGCAACGGCCGTACAACCGCGTATGTCTGCCGCGGGATGCACTGTGGCCCAATGATCACCGATCTGAAAACGCTGCTGAGTTAATCACGACGGCCACATGAAACGGATTCCCACGCACAGCCGCTGGCGGCTCTGGGCGGCGGCTGCCCTGCTCATCGTCATCAATCTGGTCTACTGGCAGGACGCCTGGTTCTGGCGCAACTACCTGCAGTTTTTCCTGAGCGGCAGTCCCACCGCTGTAGAACTGCTGACGCCAGACGAAGAAGTTCGCGGTAATGGCGCCTTCGTGCTGCCTGTGGCAAAGCCGGAAGCGCGCACCATCTCGGCAGCGGCGCTGGCCGATATGGAGCACTTTGCCGCGGAATTCGGCAGCCACGCCCTGATCGTCGTACATCGGGGCGTGATCCAGGACGAGTGGTATGCGCCGCACTGGCAGCGCGACCAACTGACCCAGTCACAGTCCATGCACAAATCGCTGATGGGTCTGTTCATCGGCATTGCCATCGAAGAGCAGCGCATCCGTTCCATCGATGACCCGGTCGGTACTTACCTCGCTGAATGGCGCGACGATCCGCGGGGCGCGATCACGCTGCGGCAACTGCTGCAGATGAGTTCAGGACTGGCGCAGTACCGGTTCACGCTGAACCCGTTTACGGATGACAATCGCTGGCTGAACTCGGGGCGCTCTGGCGAAGTGCTGCTCCGCACCCCGCTGGCGGACTGGGCGCCCGGCAGTCGTTACGACTACAACAACACCAATTCCGAAGTGCTCGGCATGGTGCTTGAACGGGCATACGGCCAGCGCTATTCCGAACTGCTCCGGGACAAGCTCTGGCTGCCGATGGGTGGCGAGCGGGCGCGGGTGCATACCGACCGCCCCGGCGGACGGGCTTATACCTCGTGCTGCCTGGCTGCACCGGCCATGGACTGGGTGCGCATCGGCATGCTGCTGCTGGGCAAGGGCGAAGTGAACGGCCACCGCATCGTCTCCGCCGACTGGCTGCAACAGATGATCACGCCCTCGCCGGCCGCTGCCCACTATGGCCTGCAGATCTGGCTGGGTTATGGCGACCCGGCGGTGCCACCAGACGGTACCGGGTCTTCCGGTGCGATTATCAGCGGCCCATTTCTGGCTCGCGATACCTTCATGACCTGGGGCCGCGGGCAACAGCATGTATTCGTCGTGCCGTCGCACGAACTCGTCATCGTCCGGCTCGGGCCGGCACTCGGACGTGCGCCGATCAAGTCGGGCTTCGATCTCACCTGGCTCGTCAACACAGCCATACAGGGCATGCAGCCCGATACAGGAACTTCGCCATGACCTCTTTGACTGGCAGTCAGCGCCAAGCTGCGCTTTCCGGACTGCGCCCCGCAAATCCCGGTTTGGGCCTGCTTCTGCTGCTGGTCAGCGCGAGCCTGGCAGCTGCCGAACCGCTCCCTGAAGTGGTGGTCACGGCACGCAAGCGCAGTGAATCGCTGATATCGGTGCCGGTTGCAGCGACGGTATTCTCGACCGCAGAACTGGAATCACCAGCCATCGTCAGCCTGACCGACCTCACGCGCTTTACACCCGGCGTGGCGATGAACTCGGCAACCGGACGACAGGCCACCTCATACCGGCCGGTATTCCGCGGCGTAACCACTGTGCGCAATGGCGTCGCCAATGCCAGTGCCGGCGGCACTTTCGTCGATGGCATCTATGTCAGCGGCGGCCTGCTGGCCACCGAGATGGACAACATCGATCGCGTAGAGATTCTGCGCGGCCCGCAGTCCGCACAGTTTGGCCGCAACACCTATGCAGGCGCGATCAACTACGTGACCCGAGCACCGCTGGCAGCACCCGCAGCGGCACTCAAACTGACCGGCGCCGAGCACGGCACACAGGAAGCATCCGGCTGGTGGAGCGGTCCACTGCTTGATGACCGCGCCCTGCTATGGATCGGTGCAGGACATCGCGAGTACGACGGTGAATGGACCAACAGCCGGGATGGATCGAGCATCGGCGGCGAAAAATCAGATGAAGCCAGCGCCAAGCTGCTACTGCAGGCCGACCGACTCTCTGGATGCCACCCTGCGGCTGGCCTGGCAGAGTACTGACGACGAGCATTTCCCGATGTACCTGCAGCCCAGTACGCTGAACAACTGCTGCGAACGCAGCGCCGACGCGCCGCGCGCCCGCGAGTATTACATCGGCAAGGCCCAGCCCGAAAACAACCTGAACCTCTATACCGATCTGCTCGAGCAGAACGGCGGCGCCGGCAACCAGCTCGATCGTACTTCGGGGAGTCTGGCGATCAACTGGCGGCTCGACGGCATGACGCTGACCAGCCTGACCGGTGTGCTGAAGGACGAACTGGAAAGCGGCTTCGACAGCTCCTATGCCGGGTATGCCCAAGCCCCATCGGCCACTCGTGATTCACGAAGTCCGTGACTTCGATGATGTGTCGCAGGAGTTGCGCCTGACTTCGGCGGCCGATCGAGCCTCTGCGATTTCATCGCCGGGCTGTACTACTACAAAGGCGATGCCAAAACCGTCAGCCGCGACCAGATCAACACCACAACTGGTGTGCCAACGCCAGATACCCGCAAACGGGATGAGGTGGAGAATCACGCCATATTCGGCAGCGTCGAATATGACTTTGCAGACACGCTGGACCGCCGGTGTCGAACTGCGCTGGGCGGAAGACGAAGTCACTGTCACGGCCACACCGTATACGACTGGATCAGTGCAACAGCACGCTGTGCAATGACACATTCAGGAGCCTGACACCGCGCTTCACGCTGGCCTGGCAGACCACCGACGACCTCACCACCTACGCCAACATCGCCAAGGGCACCAAGCCGGGCGACTTCAACAGCAGCGTACCGGATGAGAGTTACCGTGTGGTCGATGAAGAAACCCTCTGGAGCTACGAACTCGGTCTCAAGGCCGACCTGCTGGAAGACCGGCTGATCCTGATGCTGGCCGCTTACTACCTGGAAGTGGATGATCAGCAAGTAACCTCGCTGGTAGAGCTCGACACCGGCGGCACCGCATCGATACTCGTCAATGCCGGCGAGACCAGCGCATACGGCATCGAGGCGGAAATTCAGGCCGACGCTCACCGACAAGCTTCTCATTGCACGCCAGCTATGCCTGGACCCGTTCGGAATTCGACGACTACATCAGCCCGGAAGAAGCCGACCTGCGCGGCGGCGATGGCAGTTATGCCGATACGCAGCTGCCTCGGTGACGTGAGCGGCAAGGACTCACCCCGCGTACCCGAACATATGGCCTCGCTGGCCGCCCGCTATCAGCGTGCGCTGACTGCCGATACGCAGTGGTATACGGCTGCCGACTGGACCTACGAGTCATCCAAGTACGCCCAGGAGCACAACCTGATCGAGACCGGCGACCGGCAACTCGTCGGCCTGCAGACGGGCCTGCAGCAAGGCCGATGGGATGCCAGCCTCTGGGTACGCAATCTGTTTGACGACGACACGCCGGCCGACGTGATCCGCTACTTCGACGGGCGTTCCGGCAAGCCTGCCGCAGCCCTATCCGCAACAGGGCAGTTCAGGACGACCCAGCCGCACCCCGCGCGGCTTCGCGATCCCCCTCGCCCCCGGCCGCCAGGCCGGTATCACGGTGCGCCTCAAGTTCTGAAATACCGGAAAAAGCGGGCGAATTGCGTAAAAGGCTAGGTACATATCACTATTGTTGCCATCGGCGCAGAGGAATAGCGTTGATACTCCGCTGCCGCATGTCCGGGCAGTGCTTATTTTTTGGGGATTTTTATATGACTGATCAGTCAGCGGTAGCTCGCCCTCGGGGGCGTAGCAAGAGTTTGCTGGCAGGTGGCGCAGCAATCCTGTTGCAGCTGTTTGCCATGCAGGGATTTGCAGCGTCAGCCGACAAGGGCGAAACGCTTTATCAGACCAATTGTGGCGGCTGCCACCAGGCCAATGGCCAGGGTTTGGCCGGCGCCTTCCCGCCGCTCGCGGCATCTGACTACATCGCCAAAAACCCCAAGGGTGTGCTGGATGTCACGCTGAAGGGTCTGTCCGGCAAGCTGGTCGTCAACGGCGTGGAATACAACAACACCATGCCGGCCATGAGCCATCTCAGCGATGGTGATCTCTCGGCCATCCTCAGCTACGTGCTGAACAGCTGGGGCAACTCCGGCGGCAAGATCAGCGCTAAAGAAGTCCACCAGTACCGCGTCGACAACGGACTGGAACTCAAACAGGCAGCGGGCGGAGCCCACCCGGGTGCCAGCCAGGCCGAAGAGCGCTATCAGGGCGCACCGTCGAGCATTGAGCCCCCCGAACAGGTCACCAGGGTGGCTGCACCGGCACTGACGCCCGACGAACTCAAGGATGCGACGAAGATCTACTTCGAACGCTGCGCAGGCTGCCATGGCGTGCTGCGCAAGGGTGCGACCGGCAAACCGCTGACCACCGACATCACCCAGGCCAAGGGCACCGAGTACCTCAAGGCCCTGATCAAGTTCGGCTCACCAGGCGGCATGCCCAACTGGGGCACTTCCGGCGAACTGACCGACGAACAGATCGACATGATGGCCCGCTTCCTGCAGAACGAGCCGCCGCAGCCTCCGGAGTGGGGCATGCCGGAAATGAAGAACAGCTGGAAGGTTCTCGTTCCGCCGTCTGAACGCCCCACCAGCCCGCAGAGCAAGCTGAACCTCGAGAATGTCTTTGCAGTAACGCTGCGCGATTCAGGCGAAGTGGCCCTGATCGACGGCGACACCAAGGCGATCGTCAAGATCATCAAGACCGGTTATGCGGTGCATATCTCGCGCATGTCCCATTCCGGTCGTTATGTGTTCACCATCGGCCGCGATGGCAAGACCGACCTGATCGACCTGTGGATGAATCCGCCGCAGACGGTTGCCGAGATCAAGATCGGCCTGGAAGCGCGCTCGGTCGAAACCTCCAAGTACAAGGGTTACGAAGACAAGTACGCGATCGCCGGTGCCTACTGGCCGCCGCAGTACGTGATCATGGATGGCGCCACGCTGGAGCCGCTCAAGATCGTGTCCACCCGCGGCATGACCGTAGATACGCAGGAGTATCACCCGGAGCCACGCGTAGCGGCGATCGTCGCCTCGCACCAGCACCCGGAGTTCATCGTCAACGTGAAGGAAACCGGCCGTATCCTGCTGGTGAACTACAGCGACATCGACAACCTCACCACCACCACCATCAATGCCGCCCGCTTCCTGCATGACGGTGGCTGGGACTCCAGCCTGCGCTACTTCCTGACAGCCGCGAACGCCTCCAACATCGTTGCGGTCATCGACTCGAAGGAACGCAAACTGGTTGCCAAGGTGCCGGTCGACGAGATTCCGCATCCGGGTCGTGGTGCGAACTTCATTCATCCCGAGTTCGGACCGGTCTGGGTCACCAGCGCACTGGGTAACGACAAGCATCACGCTCATCGGCACCGACCCCGCCAAGCATGCACAGCATGCCTGGAAGGTGGTCAAGGTTCTGAAGGGCCAGGGTGGCGGCTCACTGTTCGTGAAGACGCACCCCCGGTCGAAGAACCTCTGGGTCGATACGCCGCTCAACCCGGATGCGAAGATTTCCCAGAGCATCGCCGTATTCGACATCCGGAATCTGGATGCCGGCTACAAGATACTGCCGATCGGAGAATGGGCAAAGCTCGGGCCGGGGCCAAAGCGCATCGTGCAGCCTGAATACAACAAGGCCGGCGACGAGGTCTGGTTCTCCGTCTGGAGCGGCCAGACAGACGAGTCCGCCATCGTCATCGTGGACGACAAGACCCGCAAGCTGAAGAAGGTCATCAAGGGGCCGAAGATCATCACCCCGACCGGCAAGTTCAACGTCTACAACACGGTTCACGACGTCTACTGAGTTCGGTAAACCGGGGGTCAGGTCACAAGCTGAAATTTGTGGCCTGACCCCCAACCCGCCCGGGCTGATTTAGTACCATGGGCGGATGGATTCCACCCTCCTCCTCAAGGCCCTCATTCTCGGCATCGTCGAAGGGCTGACTGAATTCCTGCCGATCTCCTCTACCGGCCACCTGATCCTGGCGGCCGACCTGCTCGGCTTCAACGACGGCAAGGGCCAGATCTTCGAGATCGTGATCCAGACCGGCGCCATGCTGGCCATCGTCTGGGAATACCGGCTGCGCTTCGCGCACGTACTGGGCGGCATGTTCAGCGACGCGGCCGCCCAGCGCTTTATCGTCAAGCTGCTGGTGGCCTTCATGCCGGCCGCGATCATGGGCCTGCTCTTCGGCAGCTACCATCAAGGCGGTGCTGTTCAAGCCGGTACCCGTCGCCATCGCCTTCATCGTCGGTGGTTTCGTGATTCTCTGGGCCGAGAAGCGCCAGCACCGCATACGGGTGGTCGAAGTCGATGACATGAGCTGGCGCGATGCCCTGCTGGTCGGCTGCGCCCAGTGTTTTGCCCTGATTCCGGGCACCTCGCGCTCCGGCGCGACGATCATCGGCGGCATGCTGTTCGGCCTGTCGCGACGTGCCGCAACCGAGTTTTCGTTCTTCCTGGCGGTACCCACCCTGGTCGCTGCCGGCATCTGGGACGCCTGGAAGAACCGCGCACTGCTGGATAGCGGCGATATCGGCCTGTTCAGCGTCGGTCTGGTTGCGGCGTTTGTGTCGGCATTCCTGTGTGTACGCTGGCTGCTGCGCTACATCGTTTCGCACGATTTCACGATCTTCGCCTGGTACCGGATCGTATTCGGCATCATCGTGCTCACGACCGCGTACAGCGGTCTCGTCAACTGGTCAGCCTGAAGACACCACAGAGGTTCATATGAAGCGCATCAACCACTCAAGCGGCAGCAAGTGGGAACCGGTCATCGGTTATTCGCGCGCTGTACGTACCGGGCAGTTTGTTTACGTTTCGGGCACCACTGCATCGGGTGCTGACGGCAACATCGTCGGTGCCGGCGATCCCCATGCACAGACGCAGCAGATCCTGAAAAACATCACTGCCGCACTCGAAGCTGTCGGCGCACGGCCAGAGCATGTGGTGCGCACCCGTATCTACATGACCGACATCAGCCGCTGGGAAGACGTGGGCCGCGCCCATGGCGAAGTGTTCGGCGAGATTCGCCCGGCCACCGCGATGGTGGAAGTCGCCAGACTGATCAGCCCGGAGATACTGGTGGAGATCGAGGCCGACGCGGTCATCCCCGACTGAGTGTGCCGGACTGCTGGCGAATCGCCTTACCAGCAATGGGCGGTATTGTCGCCCGTTGCTGAATGGTTGCCGAGCGCATCGACCTCCAGATTCTCGCAATCGGTATCGTCAGCCTGCGCACCCTGGGGGGCGGCACTCAGGCTGTATGTCCCACGTCATCGACATCTTCAATGGTAACCGTCACCAGGTAAAAACCTTCTTTTGAGGCCACCTCGTCGCCATCAGCGATACTGCAGTCCAGCCGCATCGTAGGCACCAAACTGCGTGTAGCAGCGTTCGAGGCGCTGCGCGACATCGTTGAGCGCGACCCGCGCATCAGCCCGGCGGCTCTTGATGACGCTCTGCCGGTAGCTCGGCACAGCGACCATCATCAGGATGCTGGCGATCACCATCACGATCAGCAGTTCGACCAGTGTGAAGCCGCTCATTCTGGGTTTCATCAGACGTATTCCTTGTTCCGGGTCCGGTTCAGTCCGGCAGCAGCACAACGCTGTCGACCACGCTGTCGCCTGGCTTGGCGAGGCCGATCCTCACGCGCATACCGGGCTTGAGCTCGCCGAGTGCAAGCTGCGTACCCTGCGGCCAGGTCACGGTTGCGCGACCCGACAGGCTGTAATCGACGCCGTCTGCGCGGATCTCCTGGGCCGGAACATCGACCGCTTCGATCCTGGTCACCAACTGCTCCGCAGGCTCGCCGGCAAACAACGCTGTAGCCGCGAGCAGCGAGCCAAGCATCAGCCCCTTGGCCAGGCCACCGGGCCTCTGTGCTTGTGTTCTTGCATGTTTCGGTTCCTCACTGGACTTCACGCCAGGACTGGCGGCCCTTCTGGTTACCGGCATTCTCCTTGACATCGGTGAGGTTGCCGCTGCTGCCGCTCATGTACTTGCATTCCTCCTTGGTGGACGGGCAGCCGGACAGGATGCCCGGCGTCTTGACGATGTTGTCGCTCGTAGCCAATGCCGCTGACGTTGATCAACGGACTGTCAGGATCATCCTCATCGACGTGCACCATAGTCCTCTTCATCGAAGACGCCATCGCGATTCAGGTCGAAGGGCGGAGAGGCCAGCCGTGATCCGGACAAGGCATCCAGTTCCATCAGCCAGCTGTCACCACCCGCCGAGCACTCGTCGCCGGAGGGAATGACCGTCGTGAAGATGATCTTTCCGCCGCGCAGTATCGGCGTGCTGACCTGGCGCTCGCCAGAAAGTCGGCAGGTCCAGATACCAGCCGTCATTGTCATCCGTGATCGGCTTGTTGGAGGTAATGCGGATCCTTTGTGTTATAGACGCCGAAGTCTAACGTCCTGCTCGTCGAGCACCTCCTGCTGGACGAGATTGGACCGTCCAGGCGTTGGCAGACTGAGCGTCGTCGCGCCCTTTTCATTCTTGTCGCGGATCGCATAGACGGTATTGGCACCGGTCCCCACGCCGTTGTCGCCGTCGGCAAAGTAGCGTCCGGTGCCGAAGTAGACGAAGTAGCCGGCCGGCGGGCTGATGCCCACCTCCGGACGTGCGGTGATCGGCTGGCGATTGCCGGCCGTGCAGGGATCGCTGCTGCAGGCGGTATACAAGGGGGCCGGTACGCCGCCAGCTTCGAAAGCCACACCCCAGTTGGCCGGGTTGCTGCTGCTCAGGTCGAACTTCCACATATTGCCCTTGAGATCACCGGCATAGACGAAATCCGTGATCCGGTCAGCGTCTACGTCCACAGGTGTCGGGTTGGACAGGCCGTTGTCACCACCGACACCGGTATCGATCTCGCGGATGATCGCGCCGGTCTCCAGGTCGAGCACGAAGAGCTTCGCATTGCCGCCGCTGTTGTAGCCATTCGCGACGATCGCAGCCCATTCGCCGTTGGCGAGACGCGCGATGGTCGGACTCGGAATAGCCACGCCCATGTTCGAGTCATCTGCCGAGGTGAACTCCCACATCACATCGCTGGCGGAGAAGTTGTCCGGATCGGAGACATCCAGGGCATAGACACCCTTGCCGCCACCGCCGAGACTGCCCACCAGGATGGTGCGCCAGCTGCCGTCGATGTAAGCGTCCATGGCGCGCGGCGCACCGTCGTTGATCAGCGGTGATTGTCATTGAAGGACGCATCAGTCAGGGCACTGAGTTCCGGATATACCGCATTCGGCATATAGGCCAGCAACTCCACACCGGTCTCGGCAGCGAAGCCATGCAACATGCCGTCATTGGCCGCCACATAGACGATAGGCGTGCGGTTCGCGATATTCTCACGGTACGTCAGATAGGAGCTGCCTTCCTCATCAGGCAGTACGTCGTAGCCGTAGTTCTGCGCAGCGACATAGGTCGGATCCGAATTCACGATATCACCCAGCACCGAGCTGCGCGGCCGGAATGCGACGCCATTTGGCGCTTCGTTGCTGCGATCGCCGCGCAGATAGAGCAGGCGATTTGCACCATTGGCTGTCGGACGCACCGAACACAGGCTGGTTCAGTGCGGCCTGCTGGCTGGCCGTCAGGTTGGCCCACAAGAACTCGCGCCCCCGCGAACCCGCTGCTGCCGAGGGATTGTAGGTATAGATGTTCCGGTCAGCGGCATCCGGCATCTCATTGGCTGCATTCCAGCCGGTACGCGTGCTGCCATTTTCCAGAACCAGCTTCGGTACCGTTTCCTCGTCTGCCAGATCGGCGACACTACCATCCGGCCCGATCGGATAGGCCAGCAGCTCGCCACCCCAGTCCTTGTCGAAGCGTGCCTGATAGATGAATGTATCGGTGCCCAGCCGCGTCGAGTTGGAAGCCACAGCGGCAGCAGAACCGGTGCGCCGGCCGATATCGGCAAGCGCGGCCTGCAGGGCGATGGTCAGGGTTTCTTCATCGTTGGCTTGATAGGGATGGCCAGTGCCGTACTCGGCAGCATCTTCCAGCATCTGGTTCTCGGCTGTAAAGCCGATCGTGTAGGTGACGAGGTTCTGTTTGGCAAATTCACCTTCATCGAAGCTCTTGCCGGTTTCATCGAGCCCGGTGCGCATGTCGATGTCGTAGGCAAACTTTGCAATATCGTCGAGATACAGTGAATCACCCTCATCGGTCGAGGCACCGGTCACGAAACCGTCGGAATACTGCGGAAAGTTCGGATAATCGGAGGCCAGCGTAGGCGGATCGCCAGACCTGGTTTACCGTCCCAGTTCGGCAGCGAGCGGCTGGCGTCAGATACATCCGCGGCATCGTTGTCCGGGAAAGTTTCGTCCTGAGTCGGATAACCGTCGGTGATGACGATCACGAAGCTTTTCTGGCAGCGATACTGGATCGGGCTTTCGTACTCCACTTCGTCGTTGTACTGGCTGCTCAATGCCGCGGAAATAGCGCGTCACCTCGTACAGGGTCTCGGCCAGCGGCGTCCAGGTGGTGGCAGTCAGGGCGGCAATCGAAGCATTGAGGTCAGTCGTGCTCGCACCGCAGTTCTGGATGACCCGGCCACCGGCATCGGTATTGAAGCGGGTCAGCCCAAGGCGCAGATTGGAATTGTCGTTGACCACATCGGTCGCAACATTGCGCGCCACGGTCATGCGGTAGGTCATTCGGAATCTGTCCGCCGGTCAGATTGGTACCGCCGGCATAGGTCTCGAACAGATAGTTGAGATAGTTGCCCTGATAGCGGGTATTGCCTCCGCTCACCGGATCCGGCAGGACCAGGCATTTCGTTGTCGTACCGGCGGCATTCCGGCCGCGCACCGTGCCCGCTGCGCAGGTGGGTGCGGTGTTCGTGCTGCCGCCGCAGGTGCCCCGGTACCTGCTGTTGGTCAGCGTTGAATAATAGACATTGCCGTCCGTCGGCGACCAGGCTTCGCGCAGCGCGCTACCGGGGTTGCAGTCATGGTCGATCATCGGGCTCCAGTCCGGATAGAGCTGCGTGGAGTCGAAGCCGGTCTCAGCCTCGGGGTCGTATGCAGCCCAGATGATGCTGTTCATGCTGCCCGAGTTGTCGACCACCAGCATGACGTTCGGCGTGACGCCGGCCGCGATGAACAGGGGTATTTCAGCAATGTCGACTGCATTGCCGGCCTGGCTCATGGTCAGCAGGAAGCCGGCAAGAAAAGTGGACATCCCGGTCCGGAGAGAACTACGCATATCGTGCCTCCAATGGCTCATTCTGTGTCGCATCAGCGCTTGAACGTGGTCTGCAGGGTGACCGTGGCGTTACCCGCCATACCCACACCGCGCGCCGTGACGCGATAAAAAGCTGCTTCGTCTACCGTGGTGTCGGCGGCCAGGCTCTCGCCCGGCGTAGGCACGCGCGGCAACTGCTCGACGATGTAATCGGCATTTGCGCCGCCAAGATCTTCGACCACCGACATCCAGATCGGCGTCGGCATGCACAGCAGCGGAATTCTTCCAGTCCAGGGCTTCCCAGACCGGCGCGTCATCGGGATCAGCCGGCTTGTAGAGCCCCGCATTGGCACCGCCGAATACGGGCACCTCGGACGCCTGTGCGATCTGTTCACCGAAGCGCAGTGCCGCCTCTGCGGCCTGAAAAGCCACGTTGCGGTCCTGGGTATTGCCGGTCATGCGCTCTTCGAGCAGCGTCATGCGGGCACTGGCCGTAGCGAGCAGAGTCAGCACCAGCAGCATGACCAGTGCGATGACCATTGCGGCTCCGCGCTGGGCGGGGCGTCCCGGGCTGACCAGGGAGTTCCTGAAGCCTGATTGCATGTTCATGACAGTCGGTTTCTCATGGCCACGGTGAAACTCACAATCTGGCGCAGACGGCCGTCGTCAAACGGGCCGACCGCGTCTTCCTCAAGCAGCACGAAGGTGCGCGGATCGGCGTCGGCGACGTTCTCCCGCACACTGGAAACCAGCAGGGCCACCTGGACGCTGACCACGTTGTCCCAGTTGGCGACATCATTGGCGGTCCGGTACACGTTGGGTGCCTGGTCACCACCACCGGTGTCTTCGCCATACAGAATCTGCATGCTCTCGACGCCTTCGGCGAGTTCCTGCGGATCACCATCACCGATGCGCCGCCAGAGACCCGGGACACCGGCCGCGTTATTGCGTATGAAGTAGGTGGTGGTGCGCAGCGTGAAAAGCTGTGCGCCGGCAGTGTAGCGGCGGACCAGGTTCTTTCCGCCGTGGGCAATGGCCCCGGTACCTTCATCAAAGCCGGTAACCTCGAAAATCGCCGAACCACCGCAGTCAGTGACCAGCATGATGTCGCCGGTCGCCGGAGTCGTCGGTACATCGGGATCGAGGCCCGGCACCGTCACCGGATCGCTGGAACTGGTCACCATGTTGGCAGTGAGCTGCAGGTTCGGGTCGTCAACAGTGCGGATTACCAGTACATCGGTATTGGCAACCACGTCGTTACCGCCGGTGGTGATTTCGTCGGGCAGACCGGCGCCATCTTCATAGCCCTGGACATGCGTCGCGTAGTCATTGAGAAAGTCATCCGGATTGTCGAGTGTGTTGATGACGTTGCCAAGGTCGCGAAGGCAACCGCGGAAACCTGCCATCTGCAAATCCCGCTGGATCAGCTGCGTGGCATAGCGCGACACTTCCTGACGGCCGGTGAGTCCGCCCTGCATGTCGTTCTGACGCTTGCTGCTCAGGTAGATCTGCACCACCGCACCAGTGACGATGATGCCCAGCGTCATGGCGATCATGATCTCGACCAGACCGATACCGCGCTGGCGCCGGATTCCTGCCGAAGCCGGTACAGCTGATTTGTTCATGGCTCTTTTCATAGCGTTGTGCTCAGCACGAGGGACATGGCACGACTGTCATCGGCATTCATGTCCGAGGCATCCGTCCACTGCACCGTGATCGTGGCGACGTTGTCGTCATCCACATTGATCGAACCCTGGCCAAGCGGCAGAGCGTCATCGAGGGCAGTCGTTCCATGTGTCCAGATCAGCCTTTTCCACGGGGTCACCCGCTGGAGCAGCACCCATGGCGAGGTTGTAGACCTTGCCAATGGCACGGGCACGATTGGCGCGCATGCGTTCAAGGATGTCCTGGGCAAGCGTGGTGGCGATAAAGCGTTCATTCGAACTGCTGCTGTTGCGCACGCTGGTCAGCTGCAGACCGGCGAGGCCGAGCAAACCGATGGATACCAGCACGACCGTGATCAAGACCTCGATCAGGGTGACGCCAGACTGCCGGTGGAACCGGTGTGCAGTTTTCACGCTACGAGCTCCGTTCATGTCGCACACGCGGTGTATGTCAGGGTCGCACGTCCCTGCGGATTGATGACGATCTCGCGATTGTGGTTACCCGTGCAATCGGGAACAGACAGCTGGAAAGACACCTCAGCGCCATTCAGAAAACCGCTGGGGTTATAGGAAATGAAGTTCGCATCACTGCTGAGCGTGGCCCCACCCGAGAGAGCCGGCAGCGCGCGCAATACGGTATCGTCATCATCAACCGTACCCAGAGTGCCTGCGGCATCGCTAAACACGATCCAGCCCGGTGTCCACACGGTGTTGGCAACATCGCAGCTTTCACCATCCGTGCTCGCGCAAACCGAAACCGGGATACCGCGCGTCACCGCTTCGTTGCGCGCCAGCGCCAGCGCACCGACCAGCGCATTGCTCTGCTCTGCGGCGCGGTTGTTCTGCAAAAAATCGCGAAAGGCCGGGATTGCCATGGCGCTGAGAATGGCAACGATGGACAGCGCAGCGAGCAGCTCGATCGCCGTCATGCCCCGGTTGCCTGTGATCAGGCCGGTGCGCTGTATGTGCAGGCAGGAAGCTGACACTCGTGATCTCCACCTCATCCAGATGGACGCAACTATGGCGATTGAGGCCCGCACAGACCGTGACGCACTTCCGCTTTTTGCAGAAAAATCCATATTTTTCATTGTGTTACAACCGCCCATCGGTGGACACGACCGCTTGTCCCTTATGTACAAAGGACGTGCTAGCCTTGCCCGCCCCTGATGCAAGGAGACTGAAACCATGGCCAAAGCCAGCGCCCGTCACATCCTCGTTGACGACAAAAGCAGCTGCGAAGCACTGAAGACCCGTATCGAAGCCGGCGAAGACTTTGCCGACGTCGCCCGCGAACACTCGAACTGTCCCTCAGGACAACAGGGCGGCGATCTCGGTGAATTCAGGCCGGGACAGATGGTCAAGGAGTTCGACCAGGTGGTATTCAGCGCCGAGCTCGGCAAGGTGCATGGACCGATACAAACGCAGTTCGGCTACCACCTGATCGAAATCACGCAACGTACGGCCTGATGAGCGACCGCCAGACATGAGCATGGAGCGCCAATTCGTACTCGGCGTGGACCTCGATGGCGTGGTCGCGGATTTTGCGCGCGGGCTGAAGCCGGTCGCGGCCGAATGGCTGGGCATCGCCGAGCACCAGCTGACCGATGACATCAGCTACGGCTTCGGCGAATGGGGGCTGGAAGCCGCCGGCGGCTACGATGCGCTGCATCGCTTCGCCGTGAAGGAACGCGAGCTGTTCGCCCGGCTGCCCCCGGTTACCGGTGCACCAGCAGCACTGCGCCGGCTGGACACTATTCCGGAGCTACGCATCCGGATCATCACCCACCGCCTGTACATCCACTGGTTTCACAAGGAAGCGATCCGGCAAACCACCGACTGGCTGGAACGGCACGGCATTCCCTACTGGGATCTGTGCTTCATGCGCGACAAGGCGGCCGTCGGTGCCGATCTGTATCTGGAAGACAGCCCCGACAACATCAGGTCATTACGCGCCACCGGTCACGAAACCATCGTGGTGGTGAATTCAACCAATCGTGATCTCGCGCCGCCGCGCGCGACCGACTGGGACGAAATCGAGGCACTGGTACGCGAGCGCGTCGCGCACTGGCGCGAAAAGTCGTAGGAGCGGCTTTTGCTGTGGGAACGGCTTCAGCGATTCTTGATCGCGACATGGGATCGCGGCTGAAGCCGCTCCTACCAGCCGCTCCTACGGCAAAAGCGCGCGCTTCTACAGGATTGGCAACTTGTTGAGGTCAGCGTCGCAGCGCAGGATCTGTCGGCATGATTTCCCGACTCATCGCTGCCTGGCCCCTGGAACGTTATCAGCTATGGCTCACCTACGCCGATGGCACTGAAGGCGCCATTGACCTCGAAGAACAGCTGGCGCCGTGGTCGCTCGACACGCTGCGCAATATCAACGAGTTCCGGAAGCTGCGCATCGATCGCAGCCGCAGCCTGATCGTCTGGCCCGGTGGGGTCGATCTCGACACGCACACCCTGTACCGGGAACTCAGACGCCGGCGCTGCCGGATAGGGGCCAGCAGATCACCGTAGCGGTGCCATGCAATAATCGCACGCATGTCTGCTGGCTCTGCCCACTGGCGTGATCATGGCGTACGGGTGCTACGCCGCGATGCCATCGATTCGGGTGGTGCCCAGAGCCTTGCTGCACATCGCATCGCGACACTTACCCATGCACCACCAGGTATCGATACGCTCGCTGCCCATCCGCTTGCACTGGCGCCTGGCAGCAGCGAACCGGCGCATCATCACGGTCCGCTCGAAAGCATCCTCTGCATCCTCAGCGGCCAGGCCGTGATCCGCTGGGGCGATAAGCTGGAGTACTTCAGTACGGTCGGACCCGGCGACCTGGTGCTCGTTGCGGCCTGGGTACCGCATCAGGAACAGAACGCCAGCGTCACGGAATCGCTTGAGTATGTGTTGCTGGCCGATGCAGGTGAACTGCCAGTCATTCCATTCGACCTCGCGTAAAAGGCGCAAAAGGTGCCACGCAAAAGGTGCCAGATTTATTTTTCTATTTTTGGTAATGCGGAAAGGTACCCTTTACAAAAAATAAATCTGGCACCTTTTGCGTGGCACCTTTTACAGGCGCAGCGGCAAGCTGCGCAGACGCATACCGGTGGCAGCGAACACCGCATTCGCCACTGCCGGCGCAATAGGCGGCACACCCGGCTCACCGACACCACTCGGCTCTGCCTCACTCGGGATGATGTGTACATCGATGGCCGGTGAATCAGCGAGCCGCAGCAACCGGTAGTCGTTAAAATTGCTCTGCTGCACGGCCCCGTCTTCGATACTGATCTCGCCATACAGTGCGGCAGACAGACCGAACAGGATTCCACCCTCCATCTGCTGGCGCACAATGTCGGGATTGACCGCCGTACCGCAGTCGACCGCACAAGTCACACGGTGCACGCGAATACTGTTGTCGGACGCGATGCTGATCTCTGCAACCTGGGCGACGATGGTGCCAAAGGCTTCCTGTACCGCGACCCCGCGATAGCGGTCGGCCAGCGGCGTCTCCCAGCCGGATTTCTCCAGCACCAAATCGAGTACGGCGAGATGCCGTGGCTGGGCAGCGAGATACCGCCGCCGAAAGGCCGCCGGTTCCTGGCCGGCTGCGGCCGCCAGTTCATCGATGAAACTCTCGATCACAAAACTCGTATAGGAGTGACCGACCGAACGCCAGATCGTGATCGGGATGCCGGGATTCCAGTCGGTCAGGTCGATCTGCACATTGGGTATCGCGTAGGGCATGGACATCGCACCGACACGGGCCGACTCCGAGCCCATGAAGCGATCGAGCAGCGCGACGACACCCTTGCTGACACCACTGACTGTCGGCTCCGGCACCCATCCGGGCGCCAGCGTCGCCAGTGCTGGCGGAATGATCAGCTGGTTCAGGTTCGCTGCGACCAGCCGGTGCTGCCAGGCCATCAGATCACCGTCCGCATTCAGCGCGGCACGAATACGGTGCAGGGTCGCCTCTCGATACAGGCCGTGACGGATATCGTCTTCGCGCGTCCACATCAGTTTTACCGGGCGCTTTGTACGTCTCGCGATCTCCACTGCCTCGACGACAAACTCCATCGTCGCGCGCCGCCCGAAACCGCCGCCGACGTAGGTCGAATGAACGCGAACCTGGTCGCGGGTGAGCCCCGACATATCGCAGATCACCTGGCGCACCATGTCCGGACCCTGGCTGGGCACCCAGGCTTCGCAGCCACCGTCATGGAACCAGACCGTGGCGTTCATCGTCTCCATCGTCGCGTGTGCCAGGTACGGCAGCCAGTACTCGGCCTCTACGCCCTGTACCTCGACCTGCAGTGCCTTGTCCGTATCTCCGTCATCGCGTACCCGACGCGCCTTGCCCGCATCCAGTTGCCTGCCCTGCTCTGCCCGGATCGACGCAGTGCTGACGCCGGCCAGCGGACCCGCGTCCCATTCCACGGTGAGCGCATTCACACCCTGTTGCGCGTGCCAGAAGCTCTCGCCGAGTACGGCGATACCGGTATGGATCGGCAACACATCGACAACACCCGGCAATGCACGGGCGGCAGTCGCATCATGTCGTATGGGCTGTGCAAGCAGACGCGGCGGACGGGCAATCACGGCAACGAGCAGACCGCTGAACTGCGTATCAACGCCATATGCAGCACGGCCGGTGATCTTCGGCAGGATATCCGGCCGGGGCACCGTCGTACCGATCCATCGCCAGCTGCCCGCTGGTCTTAGCGGCACATCGTCAGGAACCGGCAGATGCGCCGCTTCAGTGGCAAGTTCGGCATAGGCAAGACGTTCGCCGGTGCGGCGGTCGATGACTGCAGCTGCACCATCGGTATCCAGGGTAGTCACATCAGTCTGCCAGCGCAGTGCGGCAGCCTGCAGCAACATCTGCCGGGCGCGCGCACCGGTTTCCCGGATCGGCAACCAGCGACTGCGCATGCTCTTGCTCTCGCCGGTCAGTTGCAGCGGATCCTGAAACAGCGGGTCGACCGGCGCAAAGCGCAGCGTGATCTGCGCCGGCTGCACATCGAGTTCCTCAGCCAGCAAGGTAGCAAAACCGGTCATCACGCCCTGACCGAGCTCGGCCTTGTCGACCTGCAGAACGATGTCGCCCTCAGGCGAGATCTGCAGCCATGCGTTTGGAGAGAGACTGCCAGGCGCGGCCAGCGCCGGTATCCGGTCGCGGTCCGGTCGCAGCCAGGTCAGTGCAAGGCCGCCACCGGCCAGCACGACCGTGCCAATCAGCAGCTTGCGACGCGTAAAAGGTGCCGGATTTATTTTCATGGGAAAGCGGAAAGACACCCTTTACAAAAAATAAATCCGGCACCTTTTCGCGACCTTTTCCGTTCGCGCTTACCAGGGGATCGGCTTGCCATCGACGTTGACCGGCACACCCTTGTCTTCGGGCGTCAGCGCCGTAACCAACGAATAGAGGGCCGCAGCACTCGCTGCCGGCGTGAGTGACTCGCCCTTGTAGCCCGAGGCATCAAGCAGATCCGTATCGACCATGCCAGGTGCCAGCAGCGCCACGATGATGCCGCGACTCCGCAGGTCGTTGCGCAGCGCGCGCATACCCATATTCATGGCGGCCTTGCTCATCTGGTAATAATAAAAGCGCGACATCCTGCCCATCAGGGTCAGTGAACCGAGCCCGCTGCTCATGCCGATGATCTTTTTCTGCTGACTGGCCGCGATGTTGTCGACAAAAGCCTCGGACAGTTTCAACGGTCCGTATACGTTGGTCTTCATGACCTCGACGAACATCTCCTCATCGAGATTGCCGAACTGCTGTTTACTGATCGGCTCACCCAGCCAGGCCGCATTGTTGAACAGTACATCGATGGGAATCCCGCGATACTTTTCCGCCAGCTTGCTGATCTGCCTGACATCGGTCACGTCGAGCTTTTCGACCAGGACTTTCGGATTGCCGGCCGCAAGTGCCTGCAAATCCTTCGCCTTCGATGGTGTGCGGCAAGTCGCGATCACATTCCAGCCCTGTGCAGCGTACTCCTGCGCGAGGGCCAGACCAACGCCACGATTCGAACCGGTCAGCAGAATGGTCGGGCTGGCAGGATCCTGGACCTTTGCAGCCCACAGTGGCGACACCACCAGCAGGGTCAGCAGCAATGCAAAGCTGCAGCGACGGAAAATATTCGTACTCATGAAGTCTCCCGGCTGGTCTGTGCAGAGCCTGATCTAGGCGCTGCGTGCCCGCGCACCGCCACTACGGCTACCGCGATAATGACCCTGACGCTGCCCCTGGCCCTGACGCGGTCCGCCACGATGCTGAGACGGCTGCTGGTTGCCGCGATTATCCTGCTCAGGCTGTGCCGCGGGACGGTTCGGACGTACCGGTGGCTCGGAGATCTTCGGCAACTGTGCACGCTGCAGCTGGCGGCCCAGCAAACGCTCGATATCCTTGAGCTGGCCGCGCTCATCGCTGGAAACCAGCGAGACCGCCACGCCACTGGCCCCGGCCCGACCAGTACGACCGATACGGTGCACATAGTCCTCGGGAACATTCGGCAATTCGTAGTTGATGACACAGGGCAGTTGATCGATATCCAGGCCGCGTGATGCGACCTCGGTGGCGACCAGCGCCATGATCTTGCCCTGCTTGAAATCGTTCAGCGCCTTGGTGCGCGCTGACTGGCTCTTGTTGCCATGGATTGCCGAGGCAATGATGCCGTCGTCCTCCAGTTGCTTGGTCAGCCGGTTGGCACCGTGCTTGGTACGCGTAAACACCAGCACCTGGCCCCAGTCGCTGGTGCGGATCAGGTGCGACAGCAAGCGGCGCTTGTCCTCCTTGCGGATCTCGTGCACATGCTGCGTGACGCTCTCGACCGCAGCATTCCGGCGCGCCACCTCAATGTTCACCGGCTGATGCAGGAAGGCGCTGGCCAGCGTGCGGATCTCCTCGCTGTAGGTTGCCGAGAACATCAGGTTCTGACGTTTGGCCGGCAGCAGCTTGAGGATGCGCTTGATGTCGTGAATGAAGCCCATATCGAGCATGCGGTCGGCTTCATCGAGGACGAGAATTTCAATCTTCGACAGGTCGATGGTGCGCTGTTGCGCATGGTCGAGCAGTCGGCCCGGCGTTGCGACGACGATGTCGGTACCACGGCGCAGGCTCTCGGCCTGTGGATTGAAGCCCACACCTCCGAATACAACGGTGACGGCCATCGGCGTATAGCGGCCGTAGGTGCGCACGCTTTCCGCCACCTGGGCCGCGAGTTCGCGAGTGGGGACCAGCACCAGTGCGCGCGGTGCGCGCCAGCCGTTGCGTTGGGTGGAATTGTCGGTCGCCGGCGCGCCAGCTTTCGGCGTACCCAGCAACTGCAGGATCGGCAGGGTAAAACCGGCAGTCTTGCCGGTTCCGGTCTGCGCACCAGCCAGCAAGTCACGGCCGGCCAGTACTTCAGGAATGGCGCGAGCCTGAACGGGCGTCGGTGTTTCGTAACCGTTTTCCGCAATAGCGCGCAACAGTTCGGGCTTCAACCCGAGCGTTTGAAATGACATCTTTGATTTTCCTCTCCAGCCTGCAGAGCGCCCCATGTCAGGGGTTTGATTCTCTGGTCCGGTAGAGGCAGGGAATTGGTCTCGAATAGTTGAGAATTGAACGAGCTGACCGGACGGAAGCCTGTTTAGCAGCGCGCACCATACACGAAGGACGTCAGCTATCCAAGCAAACAGGCCGGACCTTCCAGCCTCAGCGCAGCGCAAGCTCCATGATCACTGCGCCGTTTTCAGTCTTGCTGTCGGCCGGCGAGTTCAGGAAAACCCGGCCCGGATCGATGCCGGTGTCAGTCAGCAGCTTCGCCTGTACCGCCTCAGCCCGTGCGCGGGCCAGCGCATAGAGAGCATCGTCGCTCACCTCGATACGCTCACGTACCGCCTGCTCGACGCGTGCGATCTTCGCTTCCAGGCTATCCGGTACCGGCGCTGCGGCAGGCTCCGGCAATTTGGCATCCCGCCCATAAGACTTGCGATAGACGATGGTGAGCTGGCGCAGATAGTCTTCCCGGTCAACGCTGATTGCCGCAAAGTCCAGCTCATCCACCGGCTGCTTTCTGGCCAGGAGCTCGACCTTCTTTGCCGCCACGATACGGCGTTTCAGCCGCGCTTCGATGAGCCCGGCAGGATCGGTTTTGCGACTGAATACGGCAGGTACATTGAGTTCCAGTCCAGGACGTTCGAGCAGCGCTTTCACCAGCGCGTCCAGCTTCTGCTCACCAGCCATATCGATGGCAGAGCGTCCGGCCGGGAAACTGATCAGGTTTACATCTTCACCGCCACCGAACAGATTGCCCAGCAGGGCAAACGGCGCCGTAACAGCCTTGCTCAGCAGATTGACGAAGGCCTTCCAGATGATCGGCCCGACGCGGAACTGCGGATCATCGAGACTGCCGGCCACCGGCAACTCGAGGTCGATGACACCATTGCGATCCCTGAGCAGGGCGACGGCCAGCTTGAGCGGTACACCGATTGAATCGGCACTCTCCACCTTGTCGCCGAGTTCCAGCTGGTCGATGACGATCTTGTGGCTGGCCTCGATCTTGCGATCCTGCACCTTGTAATTGAGATCGGCAGACAACTTGCCGCGCCGGATCTCGTAACCGGCGAAGCGCCCGGAATAGGGTGTGAACGAAGCCATTTCGATATTGCTGAAGTTCATCCCCATGTCGAGCCAGGTTTCAGCAGCCAGCGGATTGACCTCACCGCGAATCGTGACCGGCGAGAAGGTATCCACCTGACCATCGAGTTGTACTTGCGCACGCGAAGCCGGGTCCGAAGACAAGCCGCTGATCGTACCCTTGAGATTGCCAATGCCGGTGGCGAAACTCGGCCGGGTGCTGAGGTCTGCAAAGTTGATCGAACCATTGACGATGCGTACCGTGCCGATCTGCATCGGAAACGACGGCGGCGATGTCGCAGAAGGATTGCTGACCACGCTGTCTGGCGTCTGTCCGCCCAGCGTCGGTCCGCTGGCAGGCGTTGCGGTTGCACCGGGGCCGGCCAGGATCGCCGCCACATTGGTATTGCCGTCAGGTGCGATGATCAGCCGCACATAGGGACTCTGTGCCGTGATCGTGCGGATGCGCAGACTTTCTGGCACAGAACGGTAGCGTAGCCCGTCAAGCTGCAGTGCGTCCCATTTGATGAAATCCTCTTCGAGCGCGTCATCGATGGTGCGCAGGCCGATGATCGTGACGGCCCCCTCGAAGTCGAGTTTTGCAGCCGATTCATCCGGCGCATAGCCCAGCTTGCCCTTGAGCCCCAGCTCACCGGCAAGCAACTGCAGACTGGACTCGCGCGCCAGATAAGGCTGCAACGCCGTGAGGTCGATACCGGTCAGCTCGAGTTCGGTCTGTGCGGCCAGCGAATCAAGTTCCAGCACGGCCGAGGCATGCAGCTTGCCGCTCTCATTCACCATGGAATCAACCGTGAGCTGGATGACCGCATCTGACCGGGTTGTGTAGTCGCTGACCGTGAAACCCAGCGGCTTCAGGTGCAGCACCGGTACCGGCTGCAGGGAGCGGTCCTCGATCGCCACATCCAGATTGTTTGCCGTGATGGCGGGCAAGCGGACTTCCCAGTCTGGCTCCAACTCCGGCTTCGGTTCTGCCAACGGCGCACGGTCCACTGCCTCACGGGCCTCCCCCAACAACCCGGGCAGGTTCAGTTCACCATCCGGCGACAACCATGCAGACACCGTAGCTCCATCGATGGTCAGCGATGCAAACTCCAGCTGTCGCGCAGCCAGCGACAGCTTTCCACCACTGGCAACCAGACTGTCGAGCACCACATAGTCGGCCGGCTTGCCCCGCGCGCGCAGTGCCGCACTGGCGACGGTGAGCTGAGTATCGGCAAGCTCCAGTTGGGCGCCGTCTGCCGTATCGGCGTACTGATAGCGACCGCGCACCGTCAGACGGCCGCTGGCGATATCCAGCGGCAATGCATCGCCCAGATAACTTGCGATGCGCGGCAGCGGCAGATCGGTCAGCGTGAATTCACCGGCCGTGGCCAGTGGCGATGCCTGCAGCGTCCCCTGCCAGGCGATACGTCCGCTGTCGAACACGCGCGCATCAAAGCGCTGGCGATCGGCGCTGTCCCGGAAGGTCGTGAAATCGGTCAACTCGAATTCGACGGGATCGATATCTGCAACAAAGGCTTCGGCCCGGTCGAGATCAGTGAAGCGGACGCGGCTCTTGCTGATGCGCAAGGCTGCCACCATGACACGCGGCAGCGGCTCATCCGCGGTCTCGGATGGCACATCGGACTGCAGATCAGCGAGGTTCAGCGCGCCGCCAGGTCGCACGACAGCATTGACCGACAGACCATCTACCGCGACTGCACGGAACGACAGCGCACGATGCCATAGTGAATTCAGTTCCAGGTCGACGCGCAGATGATCGAAGGTCAGCAGCGGCTTACCATCCGCATCCGGCAGGGAAAGCGCATCTATTTCTAGAGCGAGGCTGAATGGATTGAACCGGATTTCGCCGACGGCGAGTTCGCGAGCGTAATCAGCACTCACGGTGTCCTTGAGCAGGCCGGTCAGAAATCGCGGCACCGCGTAGAAACCGAGCGCTGCGTACAGCGCCAGCAGTCCGACCAGCATGAGCCAGAATACCGGCCGGAGCAGGAACGAAAATGGCGTCTTGCGCAGGACTTCGAGCATGGCCGACCTCTTTGACCGGATGATGCGTTATGCCCTGCACGGGCACAACCTGCGCTCCGATCAATGTCCGGACCAGGCATTAAAATGTACCGGTCGGGCATATACTTGCAGCAGATCATGAACCATCGGAGATCTTGTATGCGCCTGTATCTCGCCGCTCTTCTCCTGATCGCAGCCCCGATCGCCTTTGGCCAGACACAGTCCGGTCAACGCTGGGATATCACCACCAGCATGGAAATGGAAGGCATGAAGCTTCCCGGACAGAAGCAGCAGGTCTGTGTTCCGGCCAACGCCGAGGGACCCGATGCGATGTCGGGTGATGACAAGCGCTGCAAGGTCAGCGATATCAAGAGTTCGCCAGGCCGATACAGTTACAAGGTGAACTGCCCGGATGGCTCCGGTACCGGCGAGATGATCTATCACAGCAAGGACAGCTACACCTCGAAAATGACCATCACAGCCGACGGCGATACGATGATGATCGTATCCGAGGGCAAGCGCACCGGATCCTGCGACGCTGGCCAGCCAAACAAACAGGTGGCGGCTGCCCAAGCCCAGGTAAACGCAGCCATGCAACAGTCCTGTAGTGGCATGGCCGATGCGCTGTTGCCAGCCGGCCTGGACCAAAACAAGTGTGCTGCCAAAGACAAGCAGCAGCTCTGCAACAAGCTCAATACCCAGGAAGGCTATCGTCTCGCGAGAGATCGCCAGCCAAGCGGCGACCCGATGCTGGATTCCGGGCTGCTGCCGGCGGTGGAAAAATATTGTGGTGTAGCGACCGGCTCCACACTGACGCGACTGTGCGCAGACGCCAATCAGCGTGAGGATCTGGACTTCCTCGGCGCGCAGTGCCCGGCACTCGCCGCTCCCATCGCCCAGCGCGAATGCGCGGGCCGCAGCTACAGCACGCCACCAGCAGAGAAATACCGGGCCTTCTGCAACAGCTATGCGAGCGACATGATGCAGGGTGGCAGCGGCGTGGTGCCCAAGACGCAGGATGTACTCAAGGAAGGCGCCAAGCGACTGAAGGGGCTGTTCGGTCGCTAGACCGGAGCTTTGCGGTGTACCGGCACGCACTCGCGAGCACCCTGCTTGCGCTGAGCGTGCTGTTGCCGGCCAGGGCCGCAACAGAATCCAGCCCGCCATCAGACCCTTGGCCGAAAGCAGCCACTGCTTACCTCGTGGTCGTCAACGGCGCGATACTCTGGGCCCGCGCTCCGGAGCAAGCCCTGCCGCCGGCCTCACTCACCAAGATCATGACGGCACTGCTGGTGCTTGAGGACTGGGCACCAGACGATATCGTAACCACCAGCGCCGTCGCTGCTGCAGCGACCGGCTCGCGTCTCGGCCTGCAGGCCGGCGACCAGTTGAGCATGGCGTCTGCGCTGGAGGCTCTGCTGGTGAACTCTGCCAATGACGCCTGCACCGCGCTTGCCGAGCACACTGCCGGCAGCGTTGCGGAATTTGTGCGGCGAATGAACCGCAAGGCGCAGGAATTGCACCTCGACAAGACCAGCTTTCGCAATCCCTGCGGACTCGATGCACCGGGGCATCGCTCATCGGCCAGCGACCTGTACCGTCTGGCAATGCTCGCCATGGTGCAGCCAGAGTTTGCCCGTATCGTGCAGAAACCGGAAGTCAGCTTGAGCACGCTGGGTGGACGGCACTTTCGGAAAAGCAGCGGCAACCTGTTGCTCGGCCGACTGACCGGCACGGTCGGCGTAAAAAGCGGCTTTACCAATGGCGCCGGCAAGTGCCTGGTTGCGCTGGTCCGGCGCGGCAGTGACGAGGTTGCCGTCGTGCTGCTCAACGCACCGGATCGCTGGTGGTCAGCCTCAATACTCGCTGAAGATGCTTTCGCAGCACTCGATGCCAGCCGTCACTGACACTGGCACGCGCTGGTTGCCACCACTGCTCATCGTGCTGGCGGTGGGTATCGTCTACGCAAATGCACTACAGGCCAGCTTTCAGTTCGACGACTGGGACGTGATCGTGCGCGACCCACGTGTGCAGAGCCTCAGCGCATGGTGGCAAGCCATGCCGGGCATGCGTCCGCTGCTGAAGCTGAGCTATGCGCTCAACCACGCGAGCGGTTTTGGCGTGCGCGGCTTTCATGCCGTGAACATACTGATCCACACCGTCAATGGCCTGCTGATCCTGTACCTGATGCAGCACCTGGAGAGGCAGAGCGGCCACCGGAGCGGTGGGCTGGCGCTCGCTGCCGCACTGATCTTTGTTCTGCACCCCGTGCAGACTGAAGCCGTGAGCTATGCATCCGGGCGTTCTACATCGCTCAGCACCCTGTTTGCCCTGGCGAGCATTGCCGTGTGGGTTGCCGGACGCAGTGCGCAACGACATGCAGCCTTGTATATGTATGTCGCCTCACCGCTGCTCATGCTGATGGGCATTGCGAGCAAGGAAAGCGCAGTCATGGTGCCGGCCGTACTGCTGCTGTGGGCAGCCGCCGATGTATCGCAGCCACTGTGCTGGCGGCAGATCTGGCGGCAATCCGCACTGCACTGGGCACTGCTGCTGGTGGCACTTTCGGTCGCGCTGCTGCTGCCTGCCTATCAGCACTTCCTGAACACCAGCCTGGCCACGCGCCCGGTCGGCGAGAACCTGATCGCCCAGTTGCACGGCATCGGCTACCTGCTCGGCCAATTGCTCAATATCGACCGCCTGAATGCTGACCCGGCCCTGCCGGTACAGACCACGCTGGATACGGACGGCGCACTGATACTGGTGGGCATCGTGATCGCCGCTGGCATGGCGCTGGGCAATCTGCGGCGCTTCCCGCTACCGGCCTTTGCCGTACTGTGGTTCCTGTTGTGGATGGCACCCGGCAACTCACTGCTGGCGCGACTCGATCTGGTGAATGACCGGCAGCTCTACACGGCACTGGCCGGTCCAGCCCTGCTGCTGGCCGCAGCGATTCACCGGCTCGGCCGGCAGCAACGGTACCTGGCAATCATCGCGTTGAGCGCCGTCCTGCTGCTCACCGGCTTCGCCACACATCTGCGCAACGCCGTGTACCGGGACGAAGTCGGCTTCTGGCGTGAAGTCATCGCCCAGTCCCCGCACAACGCCCGCGCTTTCAACAATCTCGGCGTCGCGCTGGCGGCCGAATGCGATCTCGCTCGTGCGGAAGCCGCCTGGCGCAGGGCTCTGGCCGCAGATCCGGGCTATGTACGCGCTGCAGTGAATCTGCGCCTGCTTGAACAGGGCCTGCTGCCGGAGGGTCTGGGTCCCTGCCGGAACCTGTAACTTCGGTATAGCATCCGACCCGCTGCATGCCGCTACAATGTAGGGGCTGCGCCGCTCATCTGGCGTATATTTCCGGAACAACAAGGCGACCGGTATTTCCAGCCAGTGGAAATATCAGGCTTATCAGCCCCCGCAAGGAGACAGCAATGTTTGATCGCAACAAGAAAAACCCGGCCGAAACCACCCCGGCCAGCAGCTACCAACCCGCCACCAGCCCGGCCAGCGAGGCGAGGCCTGCAGCAGCCGCTGTCAGTCCCGGTACGCCATCGGTAAACCGGCGTCGCGAAACCGCCGTGATCGGCGCCTCGATCCAGATCGACGGCCACCTGCGCGGGCAGGAAGACCTGATCATCGAAGGCGAGGTAAATGGCACAGTCAATCTGGCCAGCCACACGCTGACCATCGGCAACCAGGCAACGATCAAGGCCAATGTGTTCGCGCATACGGTTTATGTGGACGGCACGATGGACGGTGACCTGTATGGCGCCGAGCAGGTACTGATCCGCAAGACCGCACGGATGAAGGGCAACATCACCTCACCGCGCGTCAGCCTGGAAGACGGTGCATCGTTCAAGGGCTCCATCGAGATGGACCCGGAAGCAGTAAAGACGGCGATCAGCGGCGTCAGCAGTTCGCGCAGTACATCACCAGTCACCGCGGTGCAGTCAACGACAGCTCAATCAACAACCGCACAGTCAAAGGCAGGGTGAACGCAGCGCTTCACGCAGCCCGGCCACAGGTATCAGCAGATGCCGGGGGTGTAAATGCGCCCCTGTTCCGTCGTCTCATCGAACTGCAGAGTGCGGACCGCCGGGCCGTGATCCTCGATCTCGGTCCGGCGCGGATGGAGACGGTCGCACTGTTTGGCCAGTTCCGTTGCCGTCTCGAGTTTGCCGATGTGGTAAGCGACGGACTCGATCAGTTGAATGCTGAAACGGATCCGGCTCTGCTGCGTGAGATGGCTGAGTCGCTCCTGCCGCGACGACGCCAGGAGGCTACCGACATCGTGCTGTGCTGGGACATATTGAACTACCTGCAGCGACCCGCGCTTGCCGCACTGATGGCGCGCGTCGCGGCACGCTCCCGGCCCGGCACCCTGACCCATGCGCTGATCGCCTATTCCGCAGCGCACATGCCAGCCAGACCAAACCGGTATGCGGCACTGCCGGATGGTCACCTGATCGTTCAACCGACCACCGGCGCTGACTGTGCAGCACCGCGTTACTCACCGGAAGATCTGCGGCACTGTCTGCCGGATTACACCGTAGAGAGCGCCATGCTGCTCAAGAACGGGATGCAGGAATTTCTGCTGCGCTCGATGCGACAGACAGAGCGCTGACGCTTCCCGATGCTTGCCATCTGGATAGCGGCCGCGTTCGTTCTGGGCCTGTTGGCCCGGCAGTTGAAGCTGCCGCCGCTGGTTGGGTTTCTGGCCGCCGGTTTTCTGCTCAACGCCTTCGGTGTCGATCGCACTCCACTGCTTGATGACATCGCGCATCTGGGCGTCCTGCTGCTGCTGTTTACGGTCGGTCTCAAGCTGCGCCTGAAGCACCTGCTACGCGCCGAGGTCTGGGGCACCGCCAGCCTGCAGTTCGTGATCGCCCTGCTGCTTGTGCAATGGCTGCTGCACACCATGACCGGCTACTCGCTGAGCATACTGCTGGCCGTCACCAGCGTATTCGCTTTTTCCAGCACCGTACTCGCTGCCAAGATACTGGAACAAAAACGCGAGATGCGCGCCTTTCATGGCCGGGTGGCGATCGGCATCCTGATCGTCCAGGACGTCATCGCAGTCGGGATCCTCGGCGCATACGGGATGAGCGATATCGACTGGCCGATAGCGCTCGTGCTGCTGCTGCCACTGCTCAAGAAACCGCTCGAGAAACTGCTGAGTCTTACCGGACACGGTGAACTGCTGGTATTGCTCGGCGCGGTACTGGCGCTGGGGGTCGGCGGTCGTGGCTTTGAAGCGATCGGCCTGTCATCAGAACTCGGCGCCCTGCTGACGGGCATGCTGCTGGCGAGTCACCCGCGGGCCGTCGAGCTCAGCGCCTCGCTGTGGGGCATGAAGGAATTCTTCCTGGTCGGCTTCTTTCTGACCATCGGCATCACCGAGTTGCCCAGCTGGTCGACGCTGGGCCTCGCGCTGATTCCGCTGGCGCTGATTCCGTTCAAGGTCATGCTGTACTTCCTGCTGCTGCTCGCCTTCGGGCTATCGGCACGCACCGGCTTTCTGGCCGGACTCAGCCTTGCGGCCTACAGTGAATTCGGCCTGATCGTGATGGCCGCAGCCGCCCAATATGGTCTGGTGGACAACTCATGGGTCGTGGCAACCGCAATCACCGTTGCGCTGTCTTTCGTAATTGCTGCGCCACTTAACCGCTACGCCCACGACATCTACGGTGCCCTGGAGCACTGGCTGCGTTTCTTCGAGCGCCGCACCCGCCATCCGGATGATGAACCGGTATCGCTGGGCAAAGCTGAGGTCGCTGTCGTCGGCATGGGCCGGGTCGGTACCGGTGCCTACAATCACGTCCGCGAGATCGGCAAGAAGGTAGTCGGCATGGACAGCGACCTCGGCAAAGTCGAGCGGCATCTGCGCGAAGGGCGTCGTGTGGTATATGCCGATGCCGAAGATCCGCTGCTCTGGCATCGTCTGCGTCTGGATCGCATACAGGTCATCATTCTGGCCCTGCCAGACACCGAGGCCAAGATTCTGGCCAGCGAACAACTGCGCCTGCGGGGTTACAAAGGACTGATCAGCGCCACCTACGTATGGCCTGAGGAACGTGCGCCGATCCTCGCTGCCGGTGCCGATGTGGCCTACAACTACTTTGCCGAGGCCGGCGTGGGCCTGGCCAGCGATACCTTTGAAGCGCTTGCACCCACCGGAAAATCCCGCCCTAATATCCGGCCCGAAAGCACAGATCAACCCCGATGACCCCAACGCTGACCGCCGTGCATGCCGAGACCGATATCCTGCCCGCCTGGCGCGGCACACCGGTGGCTGAACTGCTGGCGCTGCACAATCTCGGCGCAGCCGCCCGTCGCTACGCGCACCCGCAGATTCTGATCGCGACCTGTCTGGAGCAGCAAACACCGCTGCGGATTCCGGCCGGATTTGCCATCAGCTTGCATACCGCAGCAGCCAACCTGAAACGCGACCCCTTCAAGCTTTCCTGGGCCATCGGTGTTGGCCAGGTGTCAGCCATTGCCGTCGTCGGCCACACGGGCTGCGGGCTGACCGGCTTGCGTGAACAGCGCGACGAGTTTATCGGGCGGATGATCGATGCCGCCGGCTGGGAACGCCCTGCAGCAGAGCAACACTTCGATCACTGGAGCGACCTGTTCGCCATCGAAGACCCGGCCAGCTTCGTCGCAGCCGAAGCCGCACGTCTGCAGATCCGTTACCCGAAAATACCGGTCGCCGCACTGCTGTACGATACGGCTGACCAGCTGCTGCAGGTTGAGGCATAGTTCCGGCAACACCAATCAGGAGCAATGACAATAAACCGTTTGTTGACCGCAATCGTGCTGTGCACGACGCTGATCACCGGCTGTACCACCAGCATGACGGGTCGTCGGCAACTGATGCTGGTTTCCGAACAGGAAGCCATCAGCGCGTCACGGCAGCAGTATTTGCAGACCATGAGCAAGCTGGGTTCGGAGGGCAAGCTCGTTACCGACCCGAAGATCCTGGCGCGCGTGGATACGATTACCGGACGATTGATTGCGCAGGCCATCATCATGCGGCCGGATACGCAGAAGTGGGAATGGAGCGTACAGGTCATCGATGAGCCGAAGACCGTCAATGCCTGGTGTATGGCTGGCGGGCGGATGGCGCTCTATACCGGGCTGATCCAGAAAGTCGATCCGACCGATGATGAACTCGCCCAGGTGATGGGCCACGAGATCAGCCATGCGCTCGCCAATCACACGGCCGAACGCATGTCGGTTGCGATGGCCAGCCAGCTGGGCGCCGTCGCGGTGGGCGTTGCCTCTGATTCAGCTGGCGGCATGGCTGCCGCACAGGCCGCAGCTGCACTGGCCATCACACTGCCGAACAGCCGCGCCTCGGAAACCGAAGCAGACCGGATCGGTATCGAACTGGCAGCGAAGGCCGGTTACGATCCGCGCGCAGCCGCAACCCTGTGGCAGAAGATGGCCAAGGCCGGTGGCGGCGGGCCGCCCCAGTTCCTGAGCACCCATCCCGCACCGGGCAACCGGCAGGCAACGCTTTCCGCACTGGTGCCGCAAATGCTGCCGTACTACCAGAAGCCCGGACCGCGGCCGATTTATCAACTGGTCAGAACGGTACCGGCAACGCCAGCGAAGCCTTCGAAAAAAGCCCTGCGCTGAACAGCGGGCCACGCACGGCCCTTCAGTCGGCTGCGGATAGCACCTGCATGTAGTCAGCCTGCAACTGCGCTGACACATGCGGCGGCTGGAACAGCGCGGCAACTTCGGCCTGTGGATTGATGAGGAAAATCGCGGCGCTGTGATCGACCATATAGTCATCACCCATCGGCACCTGCTGATAAGGCACGCCGAGCGCCGTGGCAAACGCCCGCATCGCTTCCGGCGTACCGGTATACCCGCGGAAACCCGTACCGAAGCCGGCCAGATAGGCTTCGAGCACAGCCGGTGAATCCCGTTCAGGATCTGCACTGAACAGCGCAATGCCCGGCACCTGCCCATCAGGCACAGTCGCCGCAAGCGATTGCTGAAGACCGGCCAGCATCGCCAGCGTCGTCGGGCAGACTTCCGGGCAATGACTGAAGCCGAAGAACACCAGCGTCCATCGGCTGCGGAATTCATCACGCCCGACCGCTACGCCATCCTGGCGGAGCAACTGGAATTCCGGCAGCGGTCGGGCAGGACTCAGCGCAGTACCTGACTGCAGTTCAATTGGACGCGGCGGGACAGAAATCCCCGGCATGAAGAGCAGCCGGCCGATCAAGATGCCGCTGAGCGCAGCGGTCAGAAGCAGCAGAACAATAAAAACCCTGCTGCGATTCATCGGGAAAGAAGCCCGCGACCATGGTCACGCATCACCTTTACGCCGCTCATTACCTTTGCCAGCCCGGCCCGGGCCAACTCGCGCATGGACGGTCGGGCAACACGCAGTTTGAGGATCGGGCGGGTCGCCAGAGCGAAGGAAGTCTTGTACTGGGCGACGCCGGCCAGAAAATCGTACTCTCGCCTGCCCGCCTCAATCGCTGAGCGAATCAGGCAGGCATGCATCACCATGCCGACCTGTACATCGGCAGGCGTATCAAGCCGTCTGCCACCCTGATAGAAAGACACTTTGTTATCCAGGACAAAATTGTAAAACGCCGCGACCGGCGCGCTGCGTACGCTGATCCAGCCCAGCTCAAGTCCGCCGGTCCGCAGCAAGGCCGGCATCAACAACTCATGAAACTTCCGAAAGCGGGCGGATGCGAACACACCATCCGCTGTCCACCGTTCACCATGAAGTTCGATCAGAATCCTTTTCCCCTCAGCCAGATCATCCGCACTGCGCACCAGGCGGAGGACCGGTGGTTCGCCGGCCCAGTTCTCGAAGTTGCGCAGGGCCTTGCGAATCTGTGCACGCTTGGAACTCTTCAGGGCAGCGAGATATTCCTCCCAGGTTGCAGGCAGGGCTATATAGGGCGAAGCCGACCACTGCTCCAGGTTTGCCGGACAGCCGCAGGCCACAAACGCCGTCTGCAAAAGCCCGGGAAGCGGGCTGTCTCCATCCATTGAAGCAAGCAGCAGCTCATCCCAAGCCCCGGCACTACCGTTGACCAGCGCCTGCGCAAACGCAGCAGCAACATCTGCTTCCCGTCCACGCTCGGCAAGAATACCCAGGTAGTCACCGCAGGTCTCATCTGCAGCTTGCTCACCAGACCCGAGGTTCTCAAGGCGACGAAACACCAGTCCTGGCGCATAGACATGCGGACGCACGAGTAGCGGAACCAGTCCGACCAACCGATCCTGGTCGAAGAATGCCAGCACCCTCAGTGCCCGCTGTTCATCCGCGCCGAACACCTCCCACCACGACAGCAGCCAGACCGGATGCAGGCTCAGTTCGCTGTCGACGCTGCGTGCATGCAGACCCTCCCATGCCGGCCAGAGGTCCTGCAGACCTTGTGCCGCCGTAATCAGCCGTATGGAAAGCGTCTGCACGCGCTACGCCGCCCATGGAAACATGACCTTACCGCGGAACTCGGCGAGACTGGTGCTCTGCTCCACTGCAAACCGGGGGATATCCAGATCCTCCCACTCACTGATCTTGCGTATTCCCCCATAGTAGGAAAACGCCGTGAGCACACCTCGCTCCCGCAGGCACGCCATGGAATCGGCATTGAACGCATCCCTTACACCAAACGGATAGGCAAAGGTCTGCATCGCGATTCCAACTTCCTCCCTGAGCCGGCGCTCACAGCCGGTGATTTCGCTCATCTGCTGTTCGCGGCTCAGGCGGGCCATGATCGGGTGATTCACGGTATGTCCGCCGATGGTCATTCCGCTGGCGTGCAGCTCGCGAACCATGTCCCATGTCATCCAGTTCTGTTGCAGCGTCTCTGCATCCTCCACCAACCGTCCGCTGCCGGTTGCCTCGCCAATTGCATGCAGAAAATCACCAGCACGGTCGTCAGGCAATGCCCACCGGGTGTTCAGCAGCTTCCGTATCGTCTGTTCGCGCTCCGGCTCATCGACCTGCAGGGGGGCAGAGAAAAACTCCGGGATATCCAGCGAGGTATTCCGGCCGGTACGCACCATCCATGCGATCTCGTCCCAGAACGGCACACGAGGATTATCGATGAATCCCGTGGCAATAAAAAATGTCGCCTTCAGTTTATGCGCCAGCAGCACAGGCAGTGCATCGCTGTAGTTGTCGCGATAACCATCGTCGAAGGTAAGCAGGACGTGCCGCCCGCGCTTCCTACGCAGCGCCGCGGGGATATCGCCCGGCTCGATAACATCGAAATGTGCTTTCAGCCAGCGCAACTGGGAATCCAGGTCTTCAACCGTCGCGCTCCAGAGACCGCGCTCATAGACCGAGCGGCGTCCGTCACCGATGCGATGGTAATTGAGGCCAATGATGCCATGCCATCGCACCAAGGAGCCGGCAAACCGGCGCACAAATGCAGGTGCTCTCACCTGGAAGCGGAGTCCTGGTAGCCAAACATAGCAAGCCGTAGAAAAGGCCGCTGAACACCAGAACGGACTTTAGTCCTCAAAATGTACATGCAGGAACCGTGATGCTTGAATGTCGGAGTATCGACTATCTACCGACCGCCCGGCAAACAAATGCATCACATGCCCCGGATCTCGACAGCCTGTGCGGCGTAGCCATTTTCTTGTACTGGTTCACGTGCTGAATCTGCTGGAAGCCCAGCAAGGCATGCCAGCCTGGGTATTTGGCCGCATCAGCCAGGTCGGCTGGACCGGCGTGCAGCTGTTCTTCGTGCTGAGTGGGTTTCTGATTACCGGCATCACCAGATATGGCTCTAGACATACCTGTCAAACTGGGCAGCTATCTTTGATCAGGGCAGCAAGGCCTTGCGGATCAACGTCTCACAGTCGGTGGCATGGAGTGCAGGCTATATGGCCGTGGCCATCGGCTGCAGCTTTCTGCTGGCTTTTTGCTCATGGCATCTGCTGGAGAAGCGGTTCTTCGTCGCGAACTGATCAGCCAGCGTCGCCGGGGCTCACCGCGTAGCCGGTGGACTTCGATCCAGGCACTCGGCAAAGCGCTGCGCCATCCGTTCCCGCGTAAACTGCAATACTGCGCTCCTGTCAGACCCGTTGTCATGCCCGGCACGGGTTTCTGCAGCCAGCTCCAGAATTGCCTGCCTGATCCCGGCGACATCGGTTAGTAGCGCGACCCTGTGCAACACCTTGCTTTCCCGCAATACCCAGGCAATGTCGCTGTCGAGTTCAGAAATCGCAAGTATCGGCCGTCCGGTACCGAGGTACTCAAAGAGTTTGGCAGGAATTCCACGGTAGCCCGGGGGTTGGAGCAGCACCAGGATGTCAGCGCTCATCATTTTCTGCAGCGATTCTGCATAGGAAACCTGCCCCAGCCGGTGCACTGTGCTGTCCAGACCACGCTGGCTAATCTCGGCCGACAGGTTATACATCGGGTCCGTCGCGCGCCCGAGAAAGGTGCAATCAACCGGTACCTGTTCCGCCTGCAGCTGTACAAATGCATCAAGAAACGGCCGCGGATCACGGCCGCAATACAACTCGCCTGCATGCAATATCATCAACCGGCTGCTTGGCGGTGGCACATCAATCGATGCGAACTTTTCCGGATCAAAGCCATTGGTGATGACATGCATTTTCGCCGCATATTCAGGATATGCCTTGCACCAGCCCTCGCGATTCAAGGGTGTATTCGCCACGAGCTGGTCTGCATGCCTCATCACGCTGCGTTCAAGATGGCGATTAATGCGCGCTAAGGTATCCAGGCGATTGGTAACCCACGGGTCGCGGAAGCAGGCAACCCAGTACAAGCCGTGGCGCTTCTGCACCCAGCGCCCCAGCACGTGCACGATGCCAGGTGGACTCGAGGTGATGACAGCGTCGGGCCTATGCTCGGCAATCATCCGGTTGCAGGCCGCCCTGGCCTTCACGATCCAGTGCGCTGCCGGTGCAATCCGTCCAACCACCCGGCCGGCAACGCCCTCATCAATGAACGGCACCCGCGCAACCGGTGTTTGCGCCGGAACCTGATCGAGCAGGGAAGCATCGTTCGGCTCCCATGGCACCCGTGGGGGCGCGACGACAAGCGGCTGCCAGCCAAACTGCGGCAGGTAGCGAACCAGCCCAAGCATTCGATAGACGGCTACCGCACCTGATGGCGGGAAATGATAGGTCAGCAACAGCACCTTGCGTAAAGCCATCTTTATTTCACTCGTGTTGACCGGTCTTCGGACTGGCCGGCAAGGACCCGGTTCGCGTAACGCAACCAGCTGACAAGAAATTCCGGTAAGACCAATTTTACAGCGGCACGCAGGAACAACGATACCTCACACCCGTAGTACAGGCTGTAAACCAGGTACTTCAAGGCCAGCCAGCGGCTTGTATCAGCTACCGCAGAGGCCATGGTGAAATACCAGCCGTGGTAAAGCTCGCGCACCCGCGAGGCATCCGCACGCAGGGCCGGATCGGCAGCCAGCATCCGTTCAAACAAGAGCATCTCCCGCGGCACGTGTCGCAGGGCATTCGACATGCTAGACATCTGTCCCGCCGACAGGCGATAGCGCAACAGAGGATAGTCCAGATAGGCAAAGGAAAATTTGCGGCTGGCCCGAACGAAAAACTCCCAGTCGGCAGCCGACGGAAACTCCGCGTCGAGCTCACCTGTAATGGTCCAGACCTCACGGCGCATCATAACGGTCGGCGGATGCACGAAGTTGCCATAGGCTATCGCCGGATAGACTTTCCCGCGATACAGCGGTACCGATAATTTCTGCGTCCCCGCATCAGCTGCAACGGTATCGGCCACTCCATACAGCGCATGCAGCCCGAAGCGGCCAATCTGCCCGTAGTAATGCACCGCGAACGATGGGGAGATCAGGCCATCGGCATTGAATGCCGAGAACCCACCGGAAACCAGGCCGACCTCCGGATAGCGCCGCAGTACTTCCATCTGCAACGCCAGCCGCCCCGGCTCGCAAAGATCATCGGAATCGAGCCACGCGACAAACTCACCCCTCGCCTCCCGGTGGCCACGGTTGCGCGCCGCTGCCAGTCCGGCATTTGGCTGGGTCACACATCGCACCCTGCCGGAGAATCCTGTAATTACGTCCAGCGTAGCGTCCGTGGATCCGTCATTGACAACGATGACCTCCACCTCATCGCCCGCCTGCTGCAAAACACTTTCAAGAGTTTCACGCAGGAATGCTGCCTGATTGTATGCAGGGATGACCACGCTGAGGAGCGGCGTATCCCGTGGCACTTGCGACAAAGCGACGTCCCCTGATTGAGGCAATAGAGTCCCTGATGTGACGCTACACACTACCGGCGGTCACCGCGCCTTCGCACGGACCTTGTAATTGCCCCGCTGCTGATCGAATTCGAGTTCCAGCATGCCCTGCTTCGCCGCATCTTCGAGCAACTCGGAGAAACTGCGATACCCATAGATGGTTTCGTTGAAGCCCGGATACACGCGCCGCACAGTCTGCTTCACCAGCGAACCCCACAGCGGATCATATTCGGCCGACAGAGACTCCACGGTTGCGGCCACCTGATCGAGCGCCTCGCTCTGCTGCTTGTTCTGGGAGGGCTTGGCCCGGGTCCGCGGACGCTGGGAAACGGTCACCAGGTCATCATAGAAAATGAACTCGTCGCAGTTCGAGGCCAGCAGGTCAGAGGTTGAATTGCGCACACCGCAGCCGATCACCCGCTTGTCGTTCTCCTTGAGCTTGGAGACCAGCGGAGAAAAATCACTGTCACCGGTCAGCAGAACGAAGGTGTCGATATGGGATTTCGAGTAGCACATGTCCAGCGCATCCACGACCATGCGGATGTCGGCGCTGTTCTTGCCACTCACCTTGGTCTGCGGGATGTCGATCATCTCGAAACCCTGGCGGTGAAACTCCTGCATGAACTGGCGGTAGCGGCTCCAGTCGCAGTAGGCCCGCTTGGCGACGATGCGGCCTTTTTCGAGGATCCGCTTCAGCACGATCTCGATCTCAAAACGCCCGGCCTTGGTGTCCTGAACGCCAAGCGCCAGGTTCTCGAAGTCCACATAGACCGCTATGCCAACTTCGCCACTTTTCGTTTGTTCATTTGCCATCTGCAGTCTCACAGGGATTGCCGTACAGGCCGCCATGGTCCGAGATTGGCGCACGCGGGGCAAGGGCTGGGCTACTGATTGATTGCTGTTAGGCTAGGAATCATCCCGGTGATGACCGCAGGAATACCGATGATCGGCAAGCAATTCATGGCCCGGCACCCCCTGCAGCTCTGGCTGCTGGTTTTCACCATTGCTTCTGCACCTGCAACATTGCAGGCGCAGGATTCCGCACCCGCAGGCAGCGACTGGCTGCATGTGGGCGGTGACGCCGGAGGCTCACGTTACTCACCGCTCGACCAGATCAACCGCAAGAATGTCTGGCGTCTGAAGCGCGCCTGGACATACCGGCATGGAGACCTCGAGCGGTTTCCGGAGCAGCGCGCTTTTGCCGGCTTTCATGCGACACCGATCCTGCTGCCGGCAGATGCCGGCGGTGCATTGGTGCTGTGCACGCCATTCAACCGACTGGTGGCACTGGATCCGGAAAGCGGCAAGGAACGCTGGAGCTTTGACCCGAAGATCCGCTTCAGCAAATCCCCAGCACGACTCAAGTGCCTGGGTGTGAGTTACTGGCGCGATGCAAAGTCCGATCCTGCCGAAGCCTGCGCGCAGCGGATTTTCGCCGGTACCAATGACCGGCGCCTGCTGGCTGTTGACGCGCTCACCGGCAAGGCCTGCGCCGGTTTCGGCACCAATGGCGAAGTCGATGTAAACCCCCTGTTCGCCGCCGGCGCGCTGCCACCGGCCGATCCCTGGGGGGTGCAGTTTTCGGCACCGCCCGTGCTGATCAACGATGTACTCGTGATCGGCCACATCAACAACATGAAGAACCTGGCAGCGAGCGCACCAAGCGGTGCGATCCGCGCCTTCGATGCCCGCAGCGGCGAATTTCTCTGGAGCTTCGACCCGGTGCCGCGCAACCCGGATGATCCCCAGGCCAAAAACTGGACGCCGGAAAGCCTCGCGAACACTGGCGGTGGCAACGCCTGGAGTCTGCTGTCGGTCGACGAAAAACGCGACCTGGTTTTCATACCCACCTCCAGTGCATCACCAAACTGGTTTGGCGGCACGCGGCCGGGCGACAACCGCTACGCCAACTCGGTGGTCGCACTGCGCGGCAGTACCGGCGAGGTCGTCTGGCATTTCCAGACGGTGCATCACGATGTCTGGGACTGGGATACCCCGGCGCAACCCATGCTGGTGGACATCCCTAAAGACGGACGCCGTATTCCGGCCGTGGTCATTCTGACCAAGCAGTCGCTGGTGTTTGTCCTGAACCGCGATACCGGCGTACCGCTGTTCCCGGTTGAAGAACGTGCGGTGCCGACGGACGGCATCGCAGGCGACGTACTGTCGAAGACCCAGCCGTTTCCGGTCAAACCGCCACCGCTGATGAAGACACGCCTCACACCGGATGATGCCTGGGGGCTGACATTCTGGGACCAGAACCGCTGCCGCGATCTCATCGCCAGCGCACAGCATGGCGATATCTTCACACCGCCGAGCGACAAGGGCTGGATCATGTTTCCGGGTTCTGCCGGTGGCATGAACTGGGGTGGCGGGGCTTTCGACCCGATACGCAACCTGCTGGTCACGAATCTCTCGCAGATCGGCCTGTATCTGAAACTGGTACCGCGCACCGAAGTACCGCCGGCAGAGAATTTCGATCCGCGGCGCGGCGCACCGATGGGGCCACCAGGCATCATCGAGGGCACGCCGTGGGCGGTTGAACAACGCATCCTGCTCGGCCCGACCATGATGCCGTGCACCAGTCCACCCTGGTCTACGCTGGTAGGCGTCGACCTCGCGGCAGGTGAAATCCGCTGGAGCGTGCCGCTGGGCACCATCGACAAGCTCACCCCCATTCCCTTGCCGCCGCTGAAGTGGGGCGCGCCGGTTACCGGTGGCCCGATCACGACAGCCGGCGGCATCACGCTGATCGGTGCGACGGCCGACGCCCGGCTGCGCGCCTTCAACACGGAAACCGGCGCTGAACTCTGGTCCACACCGCTGCCCAGCTCCGCACATGCCAACCCCATGACCTATGCAGTCAACGGTCGGCAGTATGTGGTGGTCGCGGCCGGCAGCCATATGTTCGTCAATCCGAAGACCATCGATGACTACCTCGTGGCCTATGCCCTGCCCGATGAATACCTGAACCGGCAACCACAGGCTGGCGCCCCGGTGCTGGATTCAGGGTCGGCCAGCGTGCCATGATCCGGACACCATCATCCTGACCACATGGAGAAGCCCTGATTATGAAGTCCAAGCTGATCGCAACTTTTGCGTTGCTGGCCATCGCCCCCTTCGCTGCCAATACGGCTGCTGCCGAGGGCCATTGCAACTACGTCCAGAAGAACATGTTTGCCGGCCCGTTCAAGGTCTGCGATATGCCTGTTTCAGCAGCCCTGTGCACCGAGCTCGGCAAAACGGATGACAACAGCGATGCCGCTCATGGAGCCGGTGATTGTCCCGATGCGGGCCGCGTAGGTGTCTGCGACAGAGGCTCCGACGGCCTGCGCGTCTACTATGAAGGCGACCCTGACGGCCTGGAGATCGGCTGTGGTTTCCAGGGCGGTGACTGGAAGACCACTGCCAAGTAGCACTGGTCCACACGACTGGCTATCCAGGGTCGGATCCGATCGGGTCCGGCCCTTTTTTATTGCCCAAGCCGGCCACTGTATGATCATCAACATCTGATCAGCTCCGGTGCCCCCTCTTGGCGAAAAGCCCGATAAACCCGGTAACGGCCACGAAATCCATCCTCGAGCGGATCGCGGCAGGCGATAGCAGCGCAGTCAACGAATGCGTTGACCGTTACGGCAATCTGCTGTGGTCGCTGGCGCGGCGCTATCTGCGCAATGCCAGCGATGCGGAAGATGCCGTCCAGGACGTGTTCATTGAAATCTGGCGCAGTTGCGCCCGCTATGATCCGGGCATCGCCAGCGAAACCGCCTTCATCTCCACCATTGCGCGGCGCCGGTTCATCGACCGGCTGCGGCAGGCTGGCAGAAAACCGGCCATGGACTCGCTGGACGATGAGGAAGGTGCACCGGTAGATCCCGGTGTTGCTGCCACCGTGGAGGACGATACCGAAGTCGCCATCGTCACCCGGGTTCTGAACAGCATGGAACCGGAACACCAGAAGATACTCAGCATGTCGCTTTACGAAGGCTACAGCCACAGCGAGATTGCCGAGCAGCTGGATATGCCGCTCGGCACCGTCAAGACACGCGTGCGCCGCGGACTCATCCATATTCGCGAACAACTGCAAATCTCTGGCAGCGACATACCCGGGGAGTCAGCCGAATGAACCGCATGCGCAGCGATCGCCTGCAGGAACTACTGGCCGATGAGGCGCTTGCCGCACTGGATACGGAAAGCAGCACGGAACTCGATACGCTGCTGCGGGACGCGCCCGACACGCAGCGGGACGCACTCATGCAGACCGCCGCCCTCACGCAGCTCGCATTTTTGTGCCGCGACCCGGCTGCACCAAGGGTCATGCCTGACCATCTCAGAGCCCGACTGACTACACTACTATCCGGATAACCATCACAGGCAGGCGCATATGCTCTGGCTCAAACGCATTCTTTTCGGACTGGCAGGCCTGCTGGTTGCGAGCTGGCTGGCCCTGGTGGTCTATGCCTACTGGCCAACCGGCATCACCGAAGTGCCGGCCCGTTCACTGGCCGATCCCGGCGACCAATTTGTCAGCGTGAATGGCCTGGAAATCCGCTATCGCAGCTGGGGCGAGCCAGGACCGGAAAAACCGGTTGCTGTACTACTGCATGGTTTCGGCAACTCCCTGCAGAGTTTCCGGCTGGTCGCACCGCTGCTCACCACGCACTACTACGTCATTGCAGTGGACATGCCTGGCTATGGACTGTCCGCGAAGCCGGTGGATTTCGATTATCGCAATCCGCACCAGGCGCAGGTGATGAAAGATTTCATTCGTGCGCTCGGACTGAAAAATGTCGTCGTCGGCGGCCATTCGCTTGGCGGCGCCATTGCCTTCCGGGTTGCGCTGGACAACCCCGATATCATCGGGCTGGTAGTGATGAACCCCGGCATCATCTCGACCGGTGTGCCGCCGATTGCACGCTATATCTTTTTCCCGATGCAACGCATTCAGGCCAAACTGTTCGGCGACCCGGAATTCCGTACGAATTTCCTGCGCCGCTCATTCATCGATCCTTCGATCGTCACTGAAGACGTCGTGAGAAATCTCAGCCTGACCTCACAGAGCGAGGGCTATATGGCAGGTGTGACCAGCCTGATGGGCCAATACAGCGATGCCGATGAGCTGCCGATGCTGCCGCAGCTCAAGGTACCGTCACTGATCGTCTGGGGCGCGCAGGACCGCGGCAAGCCCGCCGGTGAGTTTGAACAACTGCGTGAGCTGTTGCCGAACAACACGGCGGTACTGGTGGCGAGTTCCGGCCACTACGTGCAGGAGGAAGCGCCGGCTGAAACTGCGGAGGCAATGAATGCCTTCGTGCAGCGGGTAATGCCGACGACACCATGACGGCACGCAAGCCAGCTTCGCCAGCACCACGCCGCAATCTGACCATCGGCGCGCTGGCCAAACGCGCGCGCGTCGCCCCTTCCGTGTTGCGCTACTACGAGAAGGAAGGCCTGCTCAGGCCCGGACAGCGCACAGCAGCCGGCTACCGGCTTTACGGACCGGAAGCCGAACGAACCCTGTTGTTCATCAATCGCGCCAAACGCCTGGGCTTCTCGCTGGACGATATCCGGCAGTTTCTCGCTGCAGAACAACCCGTCCTGCCGGCCACCAAACCAGACCGGGGGAGAAAGAAGCGCCCACAGGACAGCGATGTGGCACGCATTGCCGAAGACCGCTTCCTTGAAATCGAGCGACGACTCACTGAACTGCTGGTGCTCAGGCATGAGCTGGAGGTCTTCCTGCGCGAGATGTCCGGCCAACTGCCGGCCGCAGATGGTGCGCGGGAACTCTACCGCCGGCTGGTCGATCAGGTCTGCGGCCACAAGAGCACGCCGCGGACTGAAGCCGCCTCGCTGCGTTCGCTGATGAAACGCATGGGCTGCGCCCTCGCCACCTGGGATCGTGGCGATGTACTGGACGTATTGCGCGGCCGGCATATCCATGTCTGGCGAGAAACCGACGGCTACAGCGTCCTGATACCCGGCGACGAAGCGCGGATCGGTGTTGCGCTACGGCAGATTGCCGCCTCGGAAGCCGGCTGTGCGGCGCATACCGAGCCGCAGGTGGAAAATACCGCTGAGGGCTATGTTTTCTCGGCCCACGGGGACAATGCCTTTCTCTTCGCCCAGTTCTTTCTGGCCTTGGAGCACCGCGCCGCCTCTTGACCCTAAAGCTGCCTTCAAGGTCGATCATGGCAGCCTGCAACCCGGATCTGCCGGGCTGGCGAGGAGTTTTCTGCGATGAATACGACTGTAGCGCCCACCGCACCCGGTCTGCGCCTCAAGATTGGCGGGATGGACTGCGGCAGCTGTGCATTGACGCTCGAACAGGCTCTGCGCGGCGTGCCAGGCATTACCGGAGTCAACGTCAACTTCACGACTGAGACCCTGGAAGCAACCGGCTCAGCCTCGCGCGACATCGTCGAGGCCAAGATCCGCAGTCTCGGCTACCACATCGTCGAAGGCACCAATCCCAAACAGGCGCCGCGACCTGAACTGCGCGGGCTCAACGGTTTTCTACGCTTCCTTTTCGCGGAAAAGCGGACCCGCATTGCACTGCTGGTCACGGCTCATCTCGTGGCAGTAACGATCACCGGAATGCTGTTCGGTTCAGACTTCGTGGATATCGCCCTGCTGGCGACGGTGGCCATCATCGGCGCGCCGATCCTGTACAAGGGCATGCGTTCGCTGCTGATCGCCAGGCACGTCACCATCGATCTGCTGATGGGCGTTGCCTCGGTCGGCGCGGTCGCCATCGGTGAGACCGGTGAAGCAGCGGCCGTGGTGCTGTTGTTCACCCTCGGCGAAGCGCTCGAGGCCTACAGTGCCGAGCGTTCGCGGGATGCGCTGCGCAGCCTGCTGTCGCTGCAGCCGGATGAAACCACCGTTCTGGAGCCGCACAGCGGCGATCACGGTCCGCCCGCAGCCAAGGCTGAACACAAGCACGGTGCCGACTGCAACCATGACGATCACGGCCACAAGCAGCACGCACCCGCCGCGCACTATCACCAGCGTCGCCATCCAACCTCATCGGTGGCAATTGGCGCCCGCATCCTGGTGAAGCCCGGCGAACGGATCCCGCTGGACGGCCTGATCATCGATGGCAGCTCGAGCATCAACCAGGCTGCTGTTACCGGCGAAAGCATGCCGGTAGACCGCGCTGTCGGCGACGAGGTGCTGGCCGGCACCGTCAACGGTTCAGGTGCACTGACCATCAACGTCACGCGGGTAGCCGGGGACTCCACCGTCGCCCGTATTGCCAGCATGGTGGAAAAGGCGCTGTCGGAACGCACGCCGGCGGAACGCTTCATCGACCGGTTTGCACGCTGGTATACGCCGCTGGTGTGTGCGCTGGCTGCGCTGGTCGTGGCCATTCCGGTGCTCGTTTTCGGACAGCCCTTTCTCGATCTGCCGGATGGCACGCACGGCTGGCTCTATCGCGGCCTCGCCATGCTGATCATCGCCTGCCCCTGCGCGCTCATCATCAGCACACCGGTCACGGTAGTGAGCGCACTCACCCGACTCGCCCAGCTCGGCGTACTGGTGAAAGGCGGCGCACAGCTCGACCGCATGGCCGGCATCCATATCATCGCCTTTGACAAGACCGGCACGCTGACTGCCGGACAGCCCGCCGTGACCAGCATCCGGGGTCGCGACTGTCAGCATGAGGCCGTTGTAGCAGACGACTGTGGCGTGTGCGAAGACGTGGTAGCCATCGCCGCAGCCGTCGAACAAGCCTCCGAGCATCCGCTCGCCCAGGCAGTCGTCGCCTCGGCACAGTCGATGGGTGTAGCCGGTCGCTTCCCGCAGGCAACCGGTATCACTGCACACATTGGCCGTGGTGTCTCCGGCGAGGTATCCGGCGAACACATTGCGGTAGGCACCCACGAACTCTTCGCACACGGTGAGAACTGCGCGCAAGAAATCTGTGGCAGCGCTGCAGCCGTACAGTCTTCTGGCAAGACCGTAATGCTCGTGGGTCGCGGCAAGGGCATGCTGGGCTTCATCGGCGTCGAGGACCAGCCACGCACAGAAAGCCGAGCCGCACTGGCCGAACTGCATGTACTGGATTCACGCATGAAGACGGTCATGCTGACCGGCGATCATCGCAACGTGGCAGAGTCCATCGCCGCCCAGATCGGCGGCCTGGACGAGGTCCGAGCCGGGCTGCTGCCGGAGGACAAGCTGGGCGTCATCCGTCAGCTGCAGACCGGTGGCGCGGTGGCCATGATCGGCGACGGCATCAATGATGCACCGGCGCTGGCACAGGCCGATATCGGCATTGCGATGGGCGGCGGTGGTACGGCACAGGCCATGGAGACTGCCGACGTCGTGCTGATGAACGATGATCTGCGCAGTATTGCACTGGTGCTGCGCGTCAGCCGGCAGACGCGCCGCGTCGTACAGCAGAACATCACGCTGAGCCTGGTACTCAAGGTGGCGGTGCTGGGACTCGCGATTCCGGGTATCGCCAGCCTCTGGCTCGCCGTGCTGGCTGACGTGGGTGCGACGCTGATCGTTACGCTGAACGGTATGCGCTTGCTCAGGGCACGCTAGGCGGTGATACCGGTCCGGCCGGCTTTGGATCCGGTACCTTGATGAACAGGAACCACACCCAGACCAGCGCAGTCAGCAAGGCGCCACCGAGCATCGGTGCCGAGGGCAACACGCTATAGACCAGGCCGCACAGGATCGGACCGAAAATCATGCCGACGGTTGGTGCGGCAGACAGCAGTCCGGCCACAGCGCCCTGCTCCTCCGTCGTCACGCTCAGACTGCCGGCCGCATTCAGCGCCGGAGCAGTGAAGCCGAAGCTGAAGCCGAACAGCGCATAACCCGCATACAACGCCATGACGCCCGGGCCAAAGGCGATGATCAGCAGGGCGACGATCATGACGCCGAAGCCGAGCTTGAGCATCGTCGCCGGGCGAGCCTTCCAGCGCTGCAGTACCACCGCCTGCACGAACACCGTCACGAAGGCCATCGACAGCAGCGCGACCATCATCGTCTGCTGGATATCGACTGTCTCAGTCAGGCCGAAACGGTCGGCGATGAATCCGGAAGTGATGGTCTGGATGCCGGTGAACACACCGAACACCACAAACCAGCCAACCAGGTAGGGCAGGATGCGCGGATCGAGGATGCGCAGCTTCGCGGTCGGCCCGCTCTGCACATGCCGTACCGGTTCGCGCAGACCGACCCAGGCCCAGACACCTGCGGCTGCGGCCAGCATGGCGGCCGCATACATCGGAAAAACCGGGCTGATAAATACCAGTGCGCCGCCAAAGGCCGGACCGAGGATCGTACCCAGACCACCCGACATACCGACCAGCGCCATACCCTGAGCACGCGAACTTTCATCCGTGGTGTCGGCAATATAGGCAGTAGCTGCCGGACTGACGCCACCGACGACGATACCGTAGGCCACGCGCAACACCACCAGGAGAACGAACAGCGGAATGCCCGATATCCAGCCCCACAACCCGGCCTGTACACCCAGCGCCAGCGCGGCATAACCCAGCGTATAACCGCCAAGCCCGATCAGATAAACGGTACGCCGACCCATGGACTGGCTGGCCGTACCCCAGCGCGGTGCCGAGAAGGCCAGCATGACGTTCGATGCTGCGATGATGAAGCCGAGCTGCCATTCCTCAATGCCAAGCTGGCGAGCCAGCGGCGCAAAGATCACAAACAGCAAGGATTGGCCCATTCCATAGGTAATGAGGCCGACCAGCAGGATCAGACGATCCCGCGGCAGGGAAGCAGCCACAGAGAAACTCCTGTAATTCTTTTGATCCGACCAGCGGAGGTCAGGGAGTGGCTAGGATATGCGAAATCTGCCGTCGCTGGTACGGCACGACCTCCAGATGCTCCTCTGCAGCGTGTGCAGATTTCAGCCGACGCCAGTAATCAGCATCCAGCAAGGCTGCGTGATACCGCAGGAATTCATCGCGCAATTCGCCGCGCAGACCGAGAAACTCGAGAAACTGCGCGGGAAATACATCATCCGGGCCCACATAGAACCACGGCTCGGCGCGCATCTCATCGTCGTCATCGCGTGCAGCGGGCAGATCCCGGAACCTGCACTCGGTCACCAGACACAGCTCGTCATAGTCATAGAAGATCACCCGGCCGTGTCGCGATACGCCAAAATTCTTCAACAACAGATCACCCGGGAAGACATTGCTGAGCGCAAGATCGCGGATCGCCTGACCGTAGTCGCGAATCGCCCTGCGCGCTGCCGCAGGCTCCGCTTCACGCAGATAGACATCCAGCGGCTTGAGGCGTCGCTCCAGGTAGCAAAGGTCGATGATCAGGTCATCGCCGTCGAGGCGACAGGAATCAGCCGCCGACCTCAGCAGCTCGTCGAGCAGTTCCGCGGCAAAACGTGCACGTGGAAAACGCAAACGGCGGAACTCCTGCGCATCGACCAGACGCCCGACCCGGTCGTGGCGGAATACGAAGCGGTATTTCTCCATCACTTCTTCGCGTGATGAGGTCTTGGGAGGGGCAAAGTGATCGCGAATCACCTTGAAGACCAGATCGCTGGAGTTGAGGGTAAAAACTATCATGACCATGCCGGGTATGCCTTCGGCATGCACAAACAGATCAGTCGACACAGCAAGGTGACGGAACAGCCTGCGGTAGCGCTCGGTCTTGCCCTGTTTCGCCCGGCCGAGTACGGCATACAGCTCATCAACAGGCTTGCCCGGCATGATCGAGCACAGATAGCGCACCACCGGCTCAACTGCAGCCAGGTCCGCGTGAAAGTAGGAGCGCGAAAAACCAAACAGCGGACGCAGTTCGTAATCCGAAATCATCACCGTATCGGCAACGATGCCGGACTCCGGATGTGCACAGGCGATCACCAGTGGAAAGGTCCAGCCATCACCGCTGATCCGGCCCACCACGTATGCACGGGTAGCCCGGTAAAATACCGGCTCCAGCACTTCAAGGCGGGCGAGTTCCGGCACCAGTCCGCGCACCTTCAGCACACCCTGTATTTCTCCGGCGATGAATTCTGCCGAGCGGACTACGTCATGCAGCCGTGCAGACCACGGCAAGCTGGTCAGCAAAGTCTCAAGGCCCTCGACCAGTCCGCCCTGCAGACTGATTTCCACCACAGGCGCCACAGTTTGCTGCGGGTCATCGTCTTCAGCGACAAACTCCACGGCAGGGTTTACACCAATCGTCGCGAATACCTTGCGCGTCAGGGAATTGAAGAATGTCGCGTGAAACTGGCGGTCTGGGCAGGCCGCTATCAGTTGGGAGAATTGCACCCGGGCTGCGCTCCAGGTTGCCTCCTCTGCAATGTGCCGGCCCAGCGTGCCGACCAACCCGGCCAGGCATCGCTCGACACGATGATCGTAGAGCTCGATACGCTCGACCGCATCGCGCTGGCCGAGTTGCCACTCGCGCGCCTCGAAACGCCGCTGCGCGCGCCTCGTAATGCTGCGGAAACTCTCGTTGTAGTTCTCGAACGCGGTGAAGATCGCCGCAGCGCTGCGTGCGGCGAGCGCCTGGACCGCAGGATCAGGACTACTGCCGTCCATCGTCCTCACCCGGCGTCCCGCGTCACCTGAGGGTCTCAGTGACCGGCCGCATGAAACTGTTCGGTCTCGGTACTACCGGCCATCGCCGTAGTAGACAAACCACCACCAGCAATCACTGTCTGCACCGCATCGAAGTAGCCGGTGCCAACGAAGGCCTGATGCCGCACAGCCCGGAAGCCGTGCACCTCGTTGGCAAACTCGCGCTCCTGCATATCCGAGTAGGCGTACATGCCGTCCTGTTTATAGGCCCGGGCCAGCTCGAACATCGACAGGTTGAGCGCATGCCAGCCGGCCAGCGTGATGAACTGGAAGCGATAGCCCAGCGCTGCGAGCTGCTCACGGAAATCCCGCAGCCGCTCGACGGGCAGGTTGGCGCGCCAGTTGAAAGACGGTGAGCAGTTATAGGCCAGCAGCTTGCCTGGATATTTCGCATGGATCGCCTTGGCGAAGCGTTCAGCCTGCGCGAGATCAGGTTTCGAAGTCTCACACCAGATCAGATCTGCATAGGGGGCGTAGGACAGGCCACGGTCTATCGCCTGCTCGATGCCCGCACGCGCCTCGAAGAAGCCATCCTCGGTACGCTTGCCGGTCAGGAAACGCGCGTCGCGGCTGTCAAAGTCTGCCTGCAGCAGGTTCGCAGCATCCGCATCGGTACGCGCAATCAGCACCGTCGGCACACCCATCACATCAGCGGCAAACCGGGCTGCCACCAGCTTGTTGATCGCGTCCTGGGTAGGTACCAGCACCTTGCCACCCATGTGTCCGCATTTCTTGGCGGAGGACAGCTGGTCCTCGAAGTGCACGGCCGAGGCACCGGCACGGATCAGTGACTTGGTCAGTTCGAAGGCATTCAGGTTGCCGCCAAATCCCGCTTCAGCATCAGCAATGATGGGTGCCAGCCAGTCGATGCGCTCGTCATCCTGCATGTGATGAATCTGGTCGGTACGCAGCAGGGCATTGTTGATGCGCTCGACCATCTTCGGCACGGAATCAACCGGGTACAGACTCTGATCCGGATACATCTCACCGGCGCTGTTGCCGTCACCAGCCACCTGCCAGCCCGAACAGTAGATCGCCTTGAGTCCCGCCTGGATTTCCTCCACCGCCTGGTTGCCGGTCATCGCACCCAGCGCGGAAACGACCTTTTCTGCTTGCAGCAGGCGCCAGAACTTTTCTGCGCCGAGCCGAGCCAGCGTGTGTTCGACCTGCACCGAGCCACGCAGCCTGATCACCTCTTCCGCCGGATAGGGCCGGGTGATGCCAGCCCAGCGCGGGCTATCCGCCCAGTCACGTTGGAGTTGTTCTGCATCGTTGCGCTTGCTCATGACAAAAATCCTCTGGAGAAGTAACAGCTTTCAATCGGTATCAGGACAATCTGGCGTAGGCGGGCAGTGTCAGAAACTCATCGAAGTCGGGCTGACGGATCATCGCGGCGAACATTTGTGCGGCGGTATCGAAGTGACCGGCGGCATAGCGTTCGGCACCGGTCTCGCCGAAGATCACCTGCAGTTCCTCCTGCAGCGCCGCGTCGAAACGCTGAATGGTGATGGCCAGGCCATCGCTGGTATGCGCGCCGTGGCGCACCCACTGCCAGATCTGTGCACGACAGATCTCCGCTGTAGCAGCATCTTCCATCAGGTGATACAGCGGCACACAGCCCTGCCCGCCCAACCAGGCCTCCAGGTACTGCACCCCGACACGGATGTTGTGCCGTAGCCCCTCATCGGTGATCGCGCCGTCCGGCACGCGCAGCAGGTCGGCCGCAGTCACCGCAACATCGTCGCGACTGAGTTGCAGCTGATTCGGGCCGGTCATGACTGTCGCAAAGGCTTCAAGGGCAACGGCTGCGAGACCGGGATGGGCAATCCAGGTGCCATCGTGTCCCGCCCTGGCTTCGCGCAACTTGTCGGCACGCACGCGGGCCATCGCAGCGTCATTGGCAGCCAAATCATTCTTCACGGGGATCTGGGCTGCCATGCCGCCCATGGCATGGGCACCGCGCCGGTGACAGGTGCGGATCAGCAGGTCCACGTAGGACTTGAGGAAGTGACGGTCCATCGTCACCAGACTGCGATCCGGCAGCACGAAGTCGGGCCGGTTCCGGAATTTCTTGATGAAGCTGAAGATGTAGTCCCAGCGCCCGCAGTTCAACCCTGCTGAATGCTCGCGTAATTCGTAGAGGATCTCGTCCATCTCGAAGGCAGCGAGAATCGTCTCGATCAGCACAGTGGCCTTGATCGTCCCCTGCGGCATACCCAGATGCTCCTGTGCCGCAACGAACACATCGTTCCACAGACGCGCTTCGAGATGACTCTCCATCTTCGGCAGGTAGAAGTACGGGCCGGTGCCGTGACTGGCCAGAGACGCATGATTGTTGGCCAGGAACACGCCGAAATCGAACAACGAAGCCGATACCGGCTCACCGTCGATACATATGTGTTTCTCGACCAGGTGCCAGCCGCGCGGCCGCACGATCAGCGTGGCTATCTTGTCATTCAGGCTGTAGTGCTTCTGGCTCACCGGATCGATGTAACTGATGGTGCGGTCGACCGCATCTTTCAGATTCTGCTGACCCTGAACGATGTTCTCCCAGGTCGGCGCACAGGAATCCTCGCAATCGGCCATGAAGGCCAGCGCTGGTGAATTCAGCGCATTGATCATCATCTTGCGTTCAACGGGACCAGTAATCTCAACCCGCCGGTCCTGCAGATCAGCCGGGACCGGCGCTACCCGCCAGTCCGCAGCACGTATGGCCGCCGTCTCGGGCAGAAAGTCCGGCATGGCGCCCGCATCGATCGCGGCCTGGCGTTTCTGGCGGGCAGCGAGCAGTTCCAGGCGACGGGGATTGAAGCGCTGCTGCAGTTCGGTGACCAGCCGCATGGCCTGCGGCGTGATGATGCTGTCGGTGTGGCTTGCTGTATCCATGACTGGAGCTTACGATATCTATAGAGGAAAATTTCACATCGAAAATTTCACCGTGTAAATTTCACAAGCACCTTATGTCCAGTCTGCTCAGAAAGAGTCATTTCCTCGGCGCAAAGTTCCGCAACCTGCGCAAGCGGAATGGATTGACGCTGCAGGATCTGTCCACCCGGTGCATTCAGCTGGATGCCGACCTGGCACCATCTGTTTCCTACCTGAGCATGATCGAGACCGGGCAGCGGATACCGTCGCGCGAACTGCTCGATCTGCTGGCCTCCGTATTCCAGAAGGATGCGCACTGGTTTCTCGACGAGAACCCTGAGATCGAAGCAGCGCCGAGCGGCAAGGTGAAGGGGGGCGCCGCCAGGATCCCGCTTGAGCCAGGCTTTCTGTTCTCGCGTGAACTGCTCGAAGCTGCCATTCCTGAATTGCTGGCACAGACGGGTACGACGGGTCAGCAGTTTGCCCATCTGCTGATTCGCTCCTATCAGGAAAGGGCGCAGAACGATTTTCCGGATCTGGAACGCTCGGCCGAGGAAGTTGGCGAGCGGCGCTTCCCGCTGACGGTGGATGACCTGCTACGCCTGTGCAAACGCCACGGCGTGAAGGTCCACTGGTTTGATCGAAAACCGTTGCTCGCGCGTGACCGCGGTCGCGAGGTACGCAGCGTAATGCGCTCGTTTTTCGAAGCGCCCGGCATCATTTACGCCAACCGACAACTGCAGAAGGACCCCGCCAGACTCAAGTTCGATCTCGCCTCACACCTCGCACACAAGATCCTGCACGATGGTGATGGACTGAAGTCAGCACATGCCACAGGTGGCGAGATGGGCGGCAGCCCGACCGGTATCGCAGAGAACACCGGCGGCATGAATGCGCAGGACGTGCTTTCCGCCTGGCGGGACTTCGAGTGCGGCTTCTTTGCCGGTGCGCTGCTATGCCCAAAGCGGCCGTTCCGCCGCTTTCTCACACGCGAGAGCTACCGCATCGAGGCCAGCGGCAAACTTGAACTGACACCGGCAGTCATCATGCGGCGGATGACTGCCGTTTCCCCCTACCGGCACTGGCATTTCTTCGACGCCTATCCGCCGGGTTATCTGCGCGCGGTATATCGCGGCAATGGCATTCCCCTGCCATGGGGGAATTTCTCCATGGTCTCTGATCCGTGCCCACACTGGGCAGTGTTCCGGATGCTCGACCAGGGCAAGACCTCGCAACCGGCCTCGCAGATTTCCGTGCTCATCGACGGCGATCGCGCGCTGCTCTATTGCTGTCACTCGCTGCGCACCAGGGACATGGCCGGGAATCCACACGTGCTGTCGGTAGGTATCGATCTCGTGCCGGCCCTGGAATCACAGGGTTTCGATGCTGAATCCATGGTGCAGGACATTCATCAGGCCTGCCGGCGTCACAGCGGCAAGGCTGCAGTACCTGCACGCGCGGCCACGGCAATCCGTGCGGTCGGACGGATACTGAATATCGCCTGGGTGGGTGAAGCGCTGGACTCACCGGCCAGCGTGATCTGTCCGCGCAGCAACGCCTGCCCGCGCACCCCGACCTGCAGCGCACCGGTGCCGACATCCCGGACTACGGAAATCAGCGCAGTTCGTCAGCAGATTCTTGATGACAGTCGCAAGAAAAATTCAGCGTAGCGCCAGGGACTGCTTTCATCAGTCGACAGACTCACCGCAGCCGCTTGGCCAACCCAAGCATGCAGCGCCATTGCGCAGGGGTGACCGGTATGACCGACAGACGATTACCCCGGCGCAACAGCGCAAGATCAGCAAGTCCGGCATGCCGGCGTAGCTCGTCAAGCGCCAGGACCGCCGCAAACTTCTGCTTGAAACACACCTCCACCGAGAGCCAGACAGGCTTGTCGCGGCTTGCCCGCGCATCGAAATATTCCGAGCGGGCATCAAACTGCTCAGGATCCGGACTCGCCGGACCTGCGACACTCATTAATCCGACGATGCCCGGCTGCGTACAACTCGAGTGGTAGAAAAAAGCCAGATCGCCGGACTGAAACTCGTCACGGAACATGTTGCGCACCTGGTAGTTGCGCACACAGGTCCAGTCGGTATGACCGTCCCGCTCAAGATCTTCGATGCTGTACACGGAAGGTTCGGACTTCATCAGCCAGTAAGCCATCGATACGTACCTCAACCCGCACACATGCCGGGCGCATGGAAAAAGTATAGCGGGCTGGATTGAGGCGCCGACACCGGACGGGCATGATCGGGGCCAGACAACAGGATTTCAGCATGCTCGGCCGACTGCAGAATCTGGTGATTCATAGCTCACGGACCTGGTGGCTCTACCTTGGCGTGGTGATCCTGTTTGCCGGGTCGCTGCTGTCCCTGCTGCAGATCGGGAAGCTGTTTCCAGCCCATGCGGCCGGCAACCTGCCCTTCGACCTGCAGAATGGGCTTGCGCCTGCAGATGTCTACCCGCAGATCGCCACCTACACTGCGGTGGCTCGCAATCTCTATTACGCGTTTACGCTGATCGACTACGCCTTCCCCTTCTTCGCTGGCCTGTTCATCGCCGCGACAGCAGCCTTTGCGATACGCAACAGCCTGCCGAAGTGGTACGCAGCACTGAAAACCCGGAATCTGCTGCCAGTCTTCATGCTGGGAACCGTATTCGACTGGCTGGAGAATATCGTCGCCTTGGCTGCCATCAGCCTTTACCCGACAGAGACCGGCTGGCTGCCGATCCTGCTGGTATTGGCCAAAAAACTGAAGCTCTTCTGCGTAATGACCGGGCAGGCGGCGATGCTGCTGTTACTGGTTTATACAGCCGGTAACTGGCTGGCCACAAAGCTCCGTATCAGGCGCTGACGGCTGCGTTGCTGGCACGCTCCGCGGCGCGGTTCTTGAGGCCCAGAGCAAGCATCGTCATCACTGCCATTACGGCACCGATGAGCATGAAGCCCTGCATAAAGCCCCGTGGATCGTCAGCACTGAAAGATGCGGCTATGGCGCCGACCAGTGCGGCGCCGCTGAGTTGCCCCATCGAAAGCATCACACTCAGCAGTCCCTGTGCAGCACCGCGCTGCTCGGCACCCGCCTCGTTGAGCACTACATAGCGCAAGGGCGCACCAAGCAGTGCCGACAGGCCCAGACCTGAGAACACCTGCCCAAGCACAAACCAGGTCATATCTGCCCCGGCCATGCCGAACATGAAAAAACCGCTTGCCACCAGCAGCAGGCCAGCCTGCACCACGATCTTTGAACCGATGCGGTCCAGCAAGCGGCCCGCCAGGGGCGAACCGATAACCAGGGCGATGACTGTCGGAATCATCCAGAAACTCGCCTGATGCGCCGTCATGCCCAGACCGGCGACCGCCAGCGAGGGCAGAAACACGGCGCTGGTCTCTGCCATGCCGGTGCCTATCGATAGCACTCCGGCGATGTTCATCTGCCTGGAGCTGAACAGACGAGGCTGGAGCACCGGATCTGCCGCTCGCCTCTCGACTCCCCAAAACAGCGGAATCAGCACCAGCGCAAACATGATGGCTCCGCCAATCAGTGGCTCGCCCATGCCCATCATCGGCAAGGCCCGGTCGAGTCCGGTGATGCCAAGTGCGAGCGGGCCCAGGATCAGGCTTAACAGCAACACCCCCTTGAAATCGAATGGTTTGCGCTGCTCGGGCCGTGTTGCGGGCAGCATGCGGGCAGCGGCAACCATCAGCACCAGACCGATCGGCAGATTGATCAGGAACAACCAGTGCCAGGTCGCAAATTTAAGTACAAAACCGGCCAGTACCGGGCCAATCAGAAACGCGATACCGAATACCGCACCGATCAGCCCCAGCGCACCACCACGCTTTTCAGGCGGGAACGTATCACCGATCACTGCAGCAGCGACCGGCAGGATGCCGCCCGACCCGACAGCTTGCACGGCGCGCCCGAGGATCATCACCGGGTAGCTGCGCGCACTGGCAACGATCAGCGAACCGGACACGAACAGGGCAACATCGAGGATATAGATGCTGCGCCGGCCAAAGCGGTCGGACAGTTTGGCCATCAGCGGCGTACTGATCAGGCTGACCAGCACATAGATATTGAAGATCCAGGCCATCTGCCGGCTGCTGACAATGAACTCGGCCTGGATCGCCGGCAACGCCGGTCCGACGATTGCGATATCGAGCGCACCCATCAGCACCCCGACAAAAAGCAGCAGCAGGATCTTGTTACGTTGTTTTGCTTCGATGTTCATCGGATGCAGGAACCTGTCAGTTGATGAGTACGCTCTCGACCATACGGCGCAGTTCGCGCTTCACAGCCGCCTTGTTTCCATTTCTTATTGCCTGTCGCGACGCTGCCTCAACCATTCCGGCAATCAGCGCGGTGACCAGCCGTACGTCACGGCGCTTGCCCTTCAGCAGTTCGGCAACCGCGCCTTCCAGCACGGCATTCGGCAGACTGTGCAGGGCCATGATCTGTTTGCGCAGATCCGGCGCTGACTCACGAATCTCGCCCATGAACTCCATCGTGGCGTGTGCCGGGCTGGTAGCGATCTCGATCTGGGTATCCAGCCATGCGGCGATACGCGGCAACGGATCCGGGTACCGCGCATCCAGAGCACGCAACTCCTCGACAAAGGGCACCATGTCACGCAGCACGCAGGCCAGCAGAATATGGTCTTTATTGGGGTAATACCGGTACAGGGAATTGCGCGCCAGGCCGACCGCCTGGGCAATATCTTCCATATCGGTACCGCGATAACCCAGCTCGTGAAACAGCTGGGTAGCGGCACTCAGGATCCGCCCGGTCTGCAGGCGGACATGCTCTTCGATATTGGCAGCTTCAATTCTGGGCATGGTTTTTTACCGACACGGCGTCGCTATCATGACCGTCCCGGCAGTCTGCCGTCAACTTCCTGACCAGACTGTTGCCAGAATGAATTCAATACACCTGTGGTGTATGCTAGCCGCGCCTGCCGGCTCTCAGCAGGCTTCATGTTGTCAGACAGGTAAAAGATGAGTGCTCCGGTACGACTTGCCGGGCAAGGCATCAGAAATTCCTGAATGGCAACAATGGGATGGGAACCGGTTTCGGCAAACAGGCGTTTACGGGGGGTGTCCCGTGACCAGCTTGCCGATATCAGGCGAAAAATACTTCGCTTGAATCTGGCAGTAGAAAGTTGTGGATACAGGAGGATGATTAAATGAGCACTACGATCCGTAAGGCGTGGCTTGGTCTGCCGATTGCGCTGCTGATGATTGCCGGCTGCGGTGGCAAGCCCGCCGAGCAGGCGACTGAAGCTGCTGAGCAGGCAACTGAAGCTGCTGAGATTGCGATGGAAAGCGCTTCGCAGGCAGTTGAAGCTGCTGGCGATGCCGGCGCTGCTGCTACCGATGCCGCTGGTGCGGCGGTTGATGCTGCTGGCGCTGCAGTTGACGCTACTGCAGAGGCTGGCGCTGCTACAGACGCCGCTGACGTTGCTGGCGCCGCTGCTGACGCTGCTATCGACGCTGCTGCGCCGACTGACGCTGCCCAGTAATCCAGAAAGTTATTCTGGACTGGACGGGGGCCGCTTCTGCGGCCCCCGTTTTTTTTGCCCATCGCGCATGCAACACTGTGACCTCAGCAAACCCGGGATGGCGTACGCCCCAGGGTGTCAGCAGGAGGTGTTCTGTGCGGTGGTTGCGATATATCGGTTATACCCTTGGCGGCCTTGTCGCTATCAGTTGCATCGCCTTTCTGATCGCGGCCTGGATCTATCGCGATATTCCGGCTGAAGTACTTGAGGCGAAATACACCACTCCGGCGTCGCGGTTCCTCAACATCGACGGGGTTCGGATTCACTACCGCGATGAGGGCAGTGGACCGCCCCTGGTACTGATCCACGCCAACTTCGCCAGCCTGCTGAGCTGGGATGACAGCGTCGAGTCACTCAAGAATACGCACCGCGTCCTGCGCTTCGACATGACCGGCCACGGCCTGACCGGGCCTGATCCCTCTGGCGACTACAGCCTCGAGCGTACGGTGGAGTTAACCAGCCGCTTTGTCGATGAACTCCAGCTGGAACACTTCTCGATCGGCGGAACATCGCTCGGCGGCACGATCGCGCTGCACTACACGGCCGCACACCCTGAACGGGTGGAGAGACTGATCCTGCTCAGCCCGGGCTCACTTGAAGGCCGATCCATGCAGCGCGCCGGACGTACGGTGCCCAAATGGGCGGATATTCTCAAATACATTGCACCACCGCGGGCCTTCGCCAAGTTCATGCTGACTTCGCGCTTCGGGGATCCGTCCAAAGTCGATGACCGGCTCATCGATCAATGGTACGACATGTGGATGCGCGAGGGGCAGCGTGCGGCCATTCTCGCCCGACTGCGCAGCTACTCAAGCGCCGATATCGCCGCGGTCACAGCAGCCATCAGCGTCCCGACTCTCATTCTCTGGGGAGAGAAGAATCCCCAGGCACCGGTCGAACAGGCTGGAGAATTGCGCGAAATGCTGAGCAGTGCACCTGAGGTAACCATCATCACTTACCCGGGCATCGGACATATGGCCGCAGAAGAAGCCGGGCCAGCTGTCGCCCGGGACATTCAGAACTGGCTGGCTGCTCCACCGGCATCCCTGCAGACAACAGCACAGCCATGATGCGTAATTACTTTCAGCTTGTGCTGTCCATCGCCGCACTGCTGATTGGCGTTGCATCCGCGCAGGCACCGCCGACCATGGACGCCAACCGGTGGAATCTCAATACAGCCAAGCCGGCTGAAGCTGAGGTGGAGACTGAGCCGCCGTCAACCCTGAACATGCGCGTCTACAAGGACTTCGACGGGGGCAAACCAGCCGGCGAAAATCCCTACGCGGTCGATGTCAGCGCGGTCATGACACGCTGCAGCGATGGCAGCCTGATCGTCACAGCATTGGTGATCGGCGGTAAGCTCACGCCCTTGGACAATCGATGCCCAACCACCAACCATTGAGGTATGCACATGCGCCACCATCTTCTGACAGCCCTCCTCAGCCTTGCCACGCTCGCGTTTAGCAGCAGCAGCTTTAGCGCCACAGCACCCGCTGATGCGGTCAAATATCGCAAGGCTGTAATGTCGGCAATGGCCGCCCATACCGGTGCTTTTTCACTGATCAACTTTGGCCGCGTGGAACACCAGGACCATCTGCGTGCCCACGTCGAGGCGCTGGCAGCACTTGGCACCCAGGTCAACGCACTGTTTCCGGCAGGCACCGGCACCGGCGATACCGATGCCTTGCCGCTGATCTGGCAGGAACAGGATAAATTTGCACAGCTGGTCAAGGCGACGGAGAAGTCGACGGCGGAATTACGTGATGCGGTAGTAGCAGGCGACAAGGCTGCAACCATGCAGGCTTTCAAGGCGGTGGGTGAGTCCTGCAAGGGCTGTCACGACCGCTACCGCAAAGAAAAGAAGTAATGGCTGCATGGCCGGGGATCCGTACGGATCCCCGGGTTTGCATCGCGCTGCTGTTCGCGCTTGGCGCTGCTACAAGTCTCGCAGCAGCTGCACCGGCAGAACAGATCGAGCGCGGCCGCTACCTCGTCCATGCGGGCGGCTGTATCAGCTGTCATACGGCTGATCGCCCCGACGCCATCCCTCTCGCCGGTGGCCGCAGCCTGGAGACTCCGTTCGGGATCTTTCATGCGCCAAACCTCACACCCGATCGCAGCACCGGTATCGGTAGCTGGACAGAGAGTGATTTCCGGCAGGCGTTGCGGCACGGCCGTGCCCCGGATGGCAGCCCCTACTACCCGGTGTTCCCCTATCCAAGCTATACGGGAATGGCCGATGGCGATATAGCTGCCATCGCTGCCTATCTGCTCAGTTTGCCGCCGGTGCACAACCCGGTCCCGGCACACGAATTGCCCTGGTACCTGAGTTCACGTTGGGTGATGCTGGCATGGAATCTGCTCTATCTCGACCCGCAGCCCTTTCAGGCAGACAGCAAGCAGGCTGCAGACTGGAATCGTGGTGCCTACCTGGTGCGCCATCTGGGCCATTGCGGCGAGTGCCATACACCGCGCAATCTGCTCGGCGCACGCAGTACTACCCTGGAGCTGGCCGGTAACCCGGATGGCCCCGACGACGAACAAATTCCGAATATTCGCCATGATCCGGAAAGCGGGATCGGCCGGTGGACGATCGACGACATCGTCCTGTTTCTCGAGCTGGGCATGCTGCCAGATGGCGACTTCGCCGGCTCCTCGATGAGCGCGGTGATCGACGACAACACGAGCCAGCTGACGGCAGCAGATCGACGCGCCATCGCAATCTATCTGCAATCGCTGCCGCCGCTCCATTCACCATAAGGCTGCGAACAGCTCTGCAAGCATAATCCTGTGGAGCCGGCCGTGCAGACCGTCACAGTTTCGGATGGCCAGCTGCTGTAGAGTGGGCTGGCCGTAACAAGAAAAATAAAAAATGTCAGGAGTGACTTCAACACACCTGGTCCCGGTTGACTGCAGGCAGTTGCAACTCGGCATGTACGTTGCCGAACTCGATCGCCCATGGCTGCAGACGCCGTTCCACGCGCATGGTTTTCTGCTCAGTCATGACGGGCAGATCGATGCCTTGCGCCGTGTCTGCAGCTATGTGTACATCGACCCGGTACTTTCGGAATTCAGCGAGAACGGCCTGTTCAGCAGCGGATTGACCAGTCGCGTAAAAGCTCTGGTACCTGACATGCATCGCTCAGCCCTCAACCAGAGCCGGCACGCACTGCGTGAAGCCAGTCATGCACTGGATACCACCGTACGCGAGGCACGGCGCTCGGAACAACTCTCAATTTCAGCGTCACGACAGGCTCTCAAGGCTCTGGTCAGCAGCGTGCTGAGTGATGCCGATACCTTGCCGTGGCTGATTGCAACGGAACTGCAGGTCGGCTTCCTGTATCGGCGCGCACTCGGCTCAGCCGTGCTGATGACGATTGCCGGTCACCGTATCGGATTCGAGCGGGCATTGCTCGATGAACTCGCCCTCGCCGGGCTGCTGCTCGATATCGGCAAGATCTCCGTACCGATCACCATTCTGGCCAAACCCGCCCGCCTGACCGATCCCGAACGCAGTTTTATAACCAGGCATGTACGGCGCGGGCTGTACATGGTGCGCGCCGCCGAGCCCATTTCTGACACCCTGGAAGAGGCCATCCTCGGCCATCACGAACGACTCGATGGCAGTGGCTATCCGCGTCATCTGCGTGGCACACATCTGCCGCTTCCCGCACGGCTGGCCGGCATCGTCGATACCTATGATGCGTTGCTGCAGCAGCGCAGCTACAGCCCGGCAATCGCGGCTCACGATGCCATACGACTGATTAATTCCATGCGCAACACACGCTTTGATGCGGCCATGGTGAAGAGCTTCATTCAGGCACTCGGCGTGTATCCAACCGGATCATGGGTACAGCTCGCTGATGGCCGCCTCGGCATCGTGCGCAGCCAGACCGCCGATGAACCCGCCCGCCCTCATGTCGCCCTGGTCTGCAATAGCACCGGTGGCGCACTTGAAACTGATACCGTACTGTGGAGACCAGTCCGGCGCGGCGACATCGCACGTGCAGTGCTGCCCGGCCAGATGCAAATAAGCCGGCGTGTCCTCGATGCAGCTGTCTCAGCTGCGGCAGATCTCGCCGCCTGACGGAGGGTTTCAGCTTGTCCCGGATCGAACTCTACAGTTTCGAAGCCTGCCCCTATGCGCAACGCGCGCACATCACGCTGCTGGAAAAACAGCTGGATTTCGAGATCATCCCGATCGATCTCTTCAACCGCCCCACCTGGTTTTCCACGATCTCACCGTATGGGAAAGTGCCGGTGCTGCGCCACGCAGGCGTGACGGTCCATGAATCTTCAATCATCAATCAATATCTGGACGAGGCATTTCCGCAACCAGCACTGATGCCGGAAAGCCCCGCCCTGCGGGCTCAGGCACGCATCTGGATGGATTACTGCGAGACCCGGTTTCTGCCAGCTACGCACAAGCTGATGTCTGAAGCAGACGATCAGAAAAAGCGGACCGTCAACAACGAGAAACTGTCGGAAGTACTGCGCCATATCGAGCACGAAGGGCTGCGCAAGCTGGGCTCTGGTCCCTGGTTTTTCGGACAGCAATTCTCCCTGGCAGACATTCAGTTCGCGCCCTTCTTCGAGCGATTCGACATGTATGTGCAACTGGCCGGTGCCGTCTGGCCGGCAGACTGCAGCCGACTGCGCGACTGGCGCAACGCCGTACTGCAGCGCTCAAGCGTCGCAGCCACTGCACATGGCATCGAATACCACATCGAGGCGCGCCGGCAGATGCTCGCCAGAATCCCGGTACACCCGGCTTGACGGTATGCAGCGCAGCGGGTATGAAATGGACGCTGCCTTGAGAAAATGCCGTGAAGAAGGATGGGCGCGACAGACAGTCGCCCATGGTATTGGTCTGGCTACACAGGAATTCGCCAGATGACCGAGAGCTCCCGGATGGTCGATTCCGTCGATCTTTCAAGACTGATCGGCCTGGCTTACGAAGCGCCCCTTGGACTGGATCGCTGGCGCGACTTCACCAGTGCTGCTGCGGAAGTGCTGCATAGCAAATTTGCCATGATCCACCACATGGACCATGGCAAACCGGTACAGTCATTTCACCTCGCCGGCGGCATCGATGAATCATTCAATCAGGCCTTCACGCCGCGCTGGTTGGAGGGCGGGGATGATATCTACCTGCAGGCGATGCACGGCCTGCCGGCCGGTGCCGTCCGGCTGAGCAGCGATATCGTTGCACCAGAGGTGGCGCACCAGACAGAAATTCACCATCAACTGGCAGCGCCCTGGCAGCTTGAGCACTTTCTGTTTGCCTCGCTCGGCAGTCATGGCCACGTGACTTCGGTGCTGTCGCTGGGCAGGTGCATTGACGACCAGCCGTTCGACACCGCGGATATCGATCTGCTGACCAAGGTGGTGTTACCGCACCTGTGCAGAAGTATCAGCCTCCACTCAACAATCGCTGACGAGCGCAACGACAATAAGTTGCTCGCGGCGATGATCAATCTGGCGCCGTGTGGCATCGTGGCCCTGGATGGCAGCGGGTACCCGTTATTCATCAATGAAACAGCTGCCGCCATATTCTCGCGCAATGACGGGCTCACACTGCAGAGTGGAAAATTGCACTGTGCGGACTCACAGGCTCAAGGACTGCTCAATGCAAGCCGGCTGAAAGTGATTGCCAACGACCAGGGTCAGTCCTCTGCTGATCTGCCGGCTACGGTACTCGTCCAGCGTATGGGCAAAGCACAGCCCTATCGCATCGTGTTCTCGCCATGCAACCGACATACCGGATCAGGCGACCTACCCCTGCGGGCAGCCTGTGTCGTCCTGATCGATGACCGGCAACACGACCGGCAACCAGAACTGTCAGCTACCCTGATCGCAACTTTCAGCCTGAGCAAAGCGGAAACCCGGCTCTGCAAGAGCCTGCTCACCGGCAAGACGATGCAAGAAGCCTCTGCCGCACTCAATATCAGCCACAATACCGCCAAGACACACCTGAGCCGGATTTTCCACAAGACTGGCGTGCATTCGCAGACCGCCCTGCTGCACCTGATCACAACGCAATCGCGGGCATAGCCCCCTGAATTTGCAGATCCAATTCCCACCAGACCAGCCGTCCCGGCTATCATGGGCAACATGCGTATCCTGGTAATCGAAGACGATCCCGGCGTCGCCAGCTTCATCATCGGCGGCCTGCGTGAGTCCGGCCATACCGTTGATCACTGTGCCGACGGCAAGGACGGACAATTTCTGGCCAGCAGCGGCAATTACGATGCCCTGATCATCGATCGTATGCTGCCCGGCATCGACGGGCTCAGCATCGTTCAAGCCCTGCGGGCAGCCGGCAACACCACGCCCACGCTGATACTGAGCGCACTGGGCGAGGTGGACGACAAGGTCAAAGGTCTGCGCGCCGGGGCCGATGACTACATCGGCAAACCCTTCGCCTTTGCCGAACTCATGGCACGGCTCGAAGCCATCGCACGGCGCCCGGTACGCGGGGGCGAGGAAACAGTCACCGAAGTACAGGTTGCCGACCTGCATGTGGACCTGCTCAGCCGGGCAGTACACCGTGCGGGCAAGGAGATCGATCTGCAGCCGCGTGAATTCCGCCTGCTCGAGTATCTGATGCGCAACCGCGATCAGGTAGTCACCCGCACCATGCTGCTGGAGAACGTCTGGGACTACCACTTCGACCCGCAGACCAACGTGATCGACGTGCACATCAGCCGTCTGCGGCGCAAGGTAGACAAGGACTTCGACCCGCCACTCATTCATACGGTGCGCGGCGCCGGGTACAAGCTGAGTGAATCCCCTTAGACTGATCCGCACCTCCACCTTCCAGCTTGCGTGGTGGTACATGGGGATCTTCGGCAGCTCGGCGCTGATCCTGGTCGGTTACATCTACTGGGCAACCAACGGCTACCTCGAACAACAGACCACGGCGACGATCAGTGCGGAAATCCGCGGCCTGACCGAACAGTTCCGCCAGCCGGGCGGGCCGGGTATCGAGGCAATCGTCCGCGACCGGATCGCCCGGGATCCGGCCAGGTCCACACTCTATCTGCTGGTTACGGCCAACCAACGCCCGGTATTCGGCAACATGGCCGCGTGGCCGGCCGGCGAGGTGGATACCGATGGCTGGTACCACTTTACGCAATCCGACGAACACGGCCGGAGCGTACCCTTCCAGGGACAGATACTGCAGGCCAGTGACGGGCACCAGCTGCTGGTCGCGAAAGAGCAGGCCAATCTGGCCGCAACCCGTCAGCTCATCAATCGCGTGTATGTCCTTACGCTGGGCATCGGCCTGCTACTGGCACTGTTTGGCGGCATCGTGTTGAGCTCCAGCGTGACGCGTCGCGTTGACGCCATCAACCGCACCAGTCGCGAAATCATGGCCGGCCGTCTGCAGCGGCGCATGCCGGTACGCGGAATCAATGACGAGTTTGACCAGCTGGCCGATAATCTCAATGCGATGCTCGACCGTATCGACTCCCTGATCGACAGCGTGCGAGCGGTGACCGACAACATCGCGCATGATCTGCGCACGCCATTGACGCGGCTGCGCGGCCGACTCGAGAATCTTGCGCTGTATCCAGATATCAGCGAAACGGTCCGCGACGAGCTGAATGCCACCATCGTCGATGCAGATCACCTGCTCGCCACCTTCCGCGCCTTGCTGCGCATCGCCAGAATCGAATCCGGCACGCACGACGAAGCATGGACCGATATCGACCTCGGTACACTGCTGCATGATGCATGGGAGCTCTATCATGCCGTCGGCGAAGAAAAGGACATCAGCGTGCATCTCGGCGCTGCCACCGGCCACATGCGTGGCGATCGGGATCTGATCTTTCAGGCAGTCTCCAACCTGCTGGACAACGCGATCAAGTACAGTCCGGCTGGCTCTGAAGTGCGACTGGAAATGAGCGGCGATGGCGGACTGCTGAGCATTGCGGTCAGCGATCAGGGACCGGGGGTACCGGAAGCCGAACGCGGCAAGGTCCTGGACCGCTTCTACCGGACCGCAACTGTCACCGGCATTCCCGGCAGCGGACTCGGCCTGTCGCTGGTCAATGCCATCGCGCGACACCATGGCGGTCAGCTGATACTGGCCGACAATGCGCCCGGACTGCGCGTCCTGCTACAGTTGCCAAAGACCGACGCCCCCGGACCCATCACGGTTCCTGAAGCGGCCTTCACTCGCGCTGCGCAGTAGGCTGCGCCACCATCTGGAGACATTGCATGGACAACTTTCTTTTCCGGGCAGTCATTGCTGCTGCCGGGTTGTGGCTCGCCGAAGCCTGGCTGGTGGGCATCAGCTTTGACAGCGGCACCTGGCTACTGGCCTCCGCCATAGTGCTGGGCGTGATCAATGCCTTCGTGCGGCCGCTGGTGATGATTCTCACCCTGCCCTTCACGATCATCACGCTGGGGTTTTTCGTGCTGATACTCAACGCAGCCATGCTGGCGCTGGCCGCATGGCTGCTGTCAGGCTTTCATGTCACTGACTTCTGGTCAGCGTTCTGGGGTGCGTTGATCGTCAGCCTGGTGAGTGGCATCGGCTCGTGGATATTCGGACCGAAGGGCGGCATCGAAGTGAACGTGATCCGGCGGGACTGAAAGCCCACCGCAGCTACTCCGCGCGCAGCGATTCCACGGGATCGAGCTGTGCTGCGCGCCAGGCCGGCAACACACCCGCAATGAGACCGATCAGCATGGCAACCAGCACAGCCGCCAGCATGTAGGGCCAGGAAGGGCTGACCGGTAGTGCCGGCACCAGCAAACTGAGCAAGCCGATGATCATGAAGCCGAGCACGATCCCGGCAAAACCGCCAATCGCAGCCAGCACCATCGATTCACCGAGAAATATGTTGCGAATCTGCCGCCGGTGGGCGCCTACCGCCTGCAGCAGTCCGATCTCTCCGGTCCTTTCGCGTACCGCGATGGTCATGATCGTGAAGATGCCGACGCCACCGACCAGCATCGAGATACCACCCAGCGCACCGACAGCAAAGGTGATGACGTCCAGCACCGAACCCAGTACATCCATCATTTCCTGCTGCGTGGTGATCGTGAAATCTTCGCTGCCATGCCGGGCGATCAGCACCCGGCGGATACCTTCGACGACCTCGTCAACCGGGGCACCCTCTTCGTATACGACATCGATCTCGAAGAGCCCCTCGCGGTTGAACAGTTCCAGACCCTTGGCAACCGGGATGTAGGCAGCGTCATCGAGGTCGAAACCGAACATCGTGCCCTTCGACTCCATCACGCCGATCACGGTATATCGCTGGCCGCCGATACGGACCCGTTCGCCCAAGGGGTTGCGATCATCGAAGAGCTCTGTGCGCACCTTGCTGCCCAGCACCGCATACGCACGCGGGGCATTCGGGTTGTCAGCGGGCAGAAAATTGCCGAGCGCCACGCGAAATGACAGCGTCTCGGTCATTTCCGAACCCGTGCCGCTGACGATCACCTTGCGCTCGCGTCCGCCGCTCTCGACGGATGCGGTCCCCTGCACGAGCGGCAGCGTGGAGCGCACATGAGGCACGCGCTTGAGTGCCGCCGCATCGTCCAGGTTGAGCGGCCGCACCGAATTCAGCACGCCGGTCGGCATACCAAAAGTCTTGGCCTTGCCCGGATTGACGCCAATGATATTGGTGCCGAACTGGGTGAACTGCGTGAGCATGTATTGGTGCAGGCCCTCACCGATCGAGGTCAGCAACAGCACCGCAGCGACGCCTATCGCGATTCCCAGTGCAGTCAGCACACTCCGCAGTCGGTGGGATACTGCAGACTTGGCGGTAAACCGGATGAGCTCAGCAATGCGCACGGGCGTGCACCTTCAGCGCCTGGCCAGCGCTGTAACCGGATCGAGACCTGCCGCACGTCGTGCCGGCAGAATGCCGAACAGCATGCCGCAGGCCATCGAGAGCAGCACCGCACTCAGCACCGCCCAGAGCGGTGGCCGGAAACTGAAATCCGGATAGAGACTGCCCAGCAGCCAGACACCGGCAAAGCCCACCAGTACGCCAACGATGGCACCGAGCAGCGCGAGATACAGGGCTTCGGTAAGAAACAGTGCGAGAACCTGGCTACGGCGCGCACCAAGCGCCTTCAGCAGTCCGATCTCCTGCGTACGCTGGCTGACCGCGACCAGCATGACGTTCATGATCAGCACCCCGGCAACCAGCAGGCTCACGGCAGCAATGCCAGCCAGTGTCATGGTCAGTGAACCGAGAATGCCGTCGAAGGTCTTCAGGACTGCATCCTGCGTAACGACGGTGACATCTTCCTCGCCATGATGTCGCTGCTTGAAGGTGTCGAGCATGAAACGCTTGGCAGCCGGCATCGCGTCACGGCTGCGTGCCTGCACCAGTATCCGGAACAGTCCGGCAGAATTGAACAGGCTCTGAGCCATGGCTACCGGCATCATCACCACCGTATCGACATCCACCATCACCGAGACGCCCTGCTTCGCCAGCACCCCGGCCACCCGGCAACGACGGTCGCCGACCCGCAGCCAGCGGCCGACTGGTGGCTCGCCACGAAATAGCTCAGCTCCGATCGTGCTACCCACCACACAGACCGGTGACTCCCGGTCCATATCGACGTCGGGCAGAAACTCGCCGCTGGCCATGGTCCAGTGACGGATAGCCTGATAGCTGGCAGTCGTACCCATCACCGTCACGTCGCGCTCAAGGGAGCCAACAGATACGGAGCTTTCGCCAACCACCAGCGGCGCAACGATCTCTATCGCAGCACTGCGCAACAGGGCGCGGGCGTCGTCCAGCGTCATGTCGCGCGGCGTGGCGCCGGACATCATGCCGGCACCAGCACCGGTGGTTTCAGTCCGGCCCGGCATGACGACCAGCAGATCCGTACCGAGCGACTGGAACTCATCGGCAATGTACAGGCGTGCTGCTTCGCCCAGCGCCGTCAGCACCAACACCGCAGCAACCCCGATGGCAGTAGCCAGCAGCAGCATCGCGGTACGCAGCGGTGCACGCGCCAGTGCACCGAAAGCGACACGGTGCCGGTCAGCGAACTTCATCCACTTACATCCTGCACAACTTTTCCGTCGCGCATCACGAGACGGCGGTGTGCACGGCTGCCGATCGCCGGATCATGGGTAACCACCACCAGCGTCAGCCCCTCGGCATGCAGGGCCTCGACGATCTTCACCACCTCACCACCGGAAATACTGTCCAGGTTGCCGGTGGGTTCATCGGCCAGCAGGATTTTTGGCCGCATCACGACGGCACGCGCAATGGCAACCCGTTGGCGCTCACCACCGGACAGCTGATTGGAGCGATGATCGACACGTGCCTCCAGCCCCATACGCTGCAGCGCTTCGTGGGCACGGGCACGACGTTCAGCCATCGAAACGCCGGCCAGCATCAGCGGCAATTCCACGTTTTCCACCGCAGTCATGCGATGGATCAGATGGAAGAACTGAAAGACGAAACCGATCTCACGCTGCCGGGTATCGGCCAGACGATCATCGCTCATCGTCGAGGTGCGCTCATCGGCCAGCCAGTACTCGCCCGACGTGGGCCGGTCGAGCAGACCAAGGATATTGAGCAGTGTGGACTTGCCGGAGCCCGACGGGCCCATCAGCGAGATGTACTCGCCGGCACCGATGCTGAGATCCACGCCATCCAGCGCACGTACAAGCTGGTCGCCAACCGCAAAGATCCGGGTCAGCTGCTCCAGACGGAGAATCGCGGCTCCGTCCGGCCCCTTGCTACTCCTGGACTGCAGCGACACCGTCGGCCACACCTTCACGATCAACGGAAGTCACCACCTGTTCGCCCGCCTTGAGACCGGAAATGATCTCGGTGTACTCCCAGTTCGATACACCGCGCTCTACTTCCCGCGAGCGCAGGATGCCGGTGGCCGGCTCCAGAACCAGCACACGCCTGCCATCCAGCAATGCCTGGGTCGGTACGCGCAGTACCTTTTCCCGGTTCTCGATGATGATCTCGATATCTGCACTGTAGCCGGGCAGCAGGCTGTATTTTTCCGGGTCCTCGATCTCGGCCTCCACACCAACGGTGCGCGCCTGTTTCTCTGCCTCCAGGACGTAGGGAGCCACACGCCGGACAAAACCCGGAAAATGCTGATTCGGAAAGGCATCCAGCGTGATGCGTGCGCGCTGGCCGGCACGGACTGCCGGAGCATCTACTTCGTCGATCGGCGCCGAAATGTAGAGGCAGCTGCCGTCGACGAGATCTACTGTTGGTGGCGTCGGTATACCGACCGGTGATGGCGTAACAAACTCACCGATCTCGCCGTTGATCTCGGCGACCACGCCTGCAAAGGGAGCGCGCAGGATCGTACGCTCCAGACTGGCACTGGCCACGTCCACACGCGCCTGGCTGACTTTTTCCTGATCACGGGCCGCATCACAGGCAGCCGCGCGCGCATCGGCATCACCGACCGCCTTTTCCAGATCGCCTTCCGAGACCAGCCCCTGCGGACGCAGTTGCCGGATCCGGACCGCATTCTTCTGTGCCACTTCGGCCATGACGCAGGCCTCACGGGTCCGGCTGCGGGTCGCTACCGCATCACGCTCGGCCTGCCGGACCTGGGCACGCAGATCCTGGTTCCAGAGTTCGAGCAATACCTCGTCAGCCTTGACGCGATCACCCTCCTTGAACGGCAGACGCGCGATCTGCCCGCCGATGGGTGGCGCCAGTCGGGCACGCTGACAGGCATCTACGGTACCGGCACGGGTATTGGCCACGGTGGAAAGCACCGAACCGGCTTCAACCGTCGCGAGCGTTACCGGCACCGGCTTTGGCCGGCCGAGGTACCAGACCAGCAACGCGGCACCAGCGAGCAGAAGAAAAACGATCAGGATCTGTTGCAGACGGCGACTGCTCACGCGACTTTCGCTCCTGGATACCCGGCATGGGAGCAGTCGATTATACGGAACGCCCGACGGAGTCTGCGCTCAGTCCAGAAAGTCCTTTGGGTCGAGCCCGAAGGCGCCGGGATCCAGTCCGCGCAAAATCCAGCGCGACTCGCTGTCAGCCCGGTTCGAGCGACGGCTGCGCAGGTCGAGCACCTTCTGTGCGGGCAGCGGAATCTTGTCGGCATTGGTGAGCAGGCTGAGCGCAGGACGCAGCCGCTGAACGCGATTTTGCCCGATCACAACTGCGATCTCGCCGGTATTGAGCTCTACCAGCGAACCGGTCGGAAACATGCCGACCGCCTGCACAAACTGCTCGACGAGCTCTTTCTGGAACAGGGTGCCGGACAGGCTGTTGAGTTCGCACACGGCATCATATGCCGATTTGGCCGGCGCATAGGGACGCTTGGTCGTCATCGCATCGAAACAGTCCACGAGGCCGGCAATGCGCCCGAACACCGGGATGCCCACATCCCGCAAGCCTTTCGGATAGCCTGAACCATCGTTGCGCTCATGATGATGCTGCAGCATTGCGATCACATCGGCATTCAGGCCCGGCGTGGTGCGCACCATTTCCAGACCAAGCGCTACATGCTTGCGGATGATTTTCTCTTCAATCTCTTCAAGCGGCCCTTGCTTGAGGGTGATGGACTGTGGAATCCGTGCGTTACCCAGATCGAGCAGCATGCCGCCCAGAGTCAGGGTCTCGATTGCGCTGCGCTCGAAGCCCAGATGCCGACCGAGAATCGCAGCCCATACGGCGCTGCCGATCTGCCGGAGTGCATTGTGTGCATCGCGTTTGCGTAGAAACACCAGCCAGGCCATTGCATCCGGGTTGCGCAGAATGCTGTCGACAAGCGGATTGGCCGCCTGAGACAGACGCCCGGCATCCAGTGTCTTGACCTGCGGAAACTGATCGAGCATCTCATTGAGACTGCGGGCAGCGTTATCGTAAGCCTGTGCCGCCCTGGGTATTTCCTGGCGGGTCGGTACCGCGTTTCCATAGTGTGGTGCGGGCAGGAATTTCGTCAGCACACCATGCCTGTCGATACGCACCAGCGAGTCGACGAGGCGCTGCGCCAGGCCTGCCGGTGCAGCATGCGCCCGGCGGGTCGCTGGAGCCTCGAATACTCTCGCGTACTGCTCTTCCTTGCGCCGTGCACCGAGAACTTCTTCCTCGGACAGCGAGCCCTGACTGGCATCTACATAGACATGTTTGCAGAAATGCCGAAGCTGCTGCAGATCCTTGGCGTCACGGATCTCGAACCCCTTGAGAAGAAACGGCGTCTCCAGCCATGGCCGATCGAGCTGGGCCACATACATGCCGCACTGGAGGTTGGCGGTTTCAATCTTTAGCCGTCTGGATTGCACACAGGTTTCCGGCGTCCGGCTACATACCGGCGAATACAGCTGACATGGTATTCAGGGCGCTCCGGCAGCGTGTGGAGACGGTCACACTTTTGGCGCCCGTTTTTGGTCAGTCAGTGCATTTGATCCCGATACCACCAAGGCCGCAGTATCCGCCGGGGTTCTTGCCCAGGTACTGCTGGTGGTAATCCTCGGCGTACCAGAACTCGCCAGCCGCTTCTATTTCCGTGGTAACCGGGCCAAATCCGGCTGCCACGAGACGCTCTGCGAAGCTCTGCCTTGAGCGCAACGCTGCATCGCGCTGCTCATCGTCATACCAGTAGATTCCGGAACGATACTGGGTCCCCACATCGTTGCCCTGACGCATACCCTGGGTCGGGTCATGCGATTCCCAGAACGTGGTCAGCAGTTGCGGGTACTCGAGCAATACCGGGTCATACACGACGCGTACAACCTCGCTGTGTCCGGTACGTCCCGAGCACACCTGCGCATAGTCCGGGTCCGGAGTTGCCCCCGCCGAATAACCGACGGCAGTACTCCACACGCCCGGTAACTGCCAGAACCGGCGCTCCGCACCCCAGAAGCAACCCATCCCGAACATCGCCAGCCTGAGCTGCTCAGGGAACGGTGGCAGCAGCGGATTGCCGTTGATGAAATGTCGATTGGTGATCTGCATGGCCGGATACCCTAACTGATATGCACGGGCTGCGGGAATTGGTAATTTGCCGGCATGCGCCAACACTACCGGGTTCCTGCAGCACGCAGCGTAGTCGGCCTCATGATTGTGGGCCTCGGCCTGTGCAGCCCTGTGATGAGCGCTGCGGAGATCAACGCCATACCTCCAGCGCCGCCGACAGAAACAGCCTTTGAGCGACGCACTGCCGCATACGAAAGGATGTTGCGACTACTGGAGGAAGACCGGCCGGCCGAGGCCATTCCGGCCGCCTTCGAAGTCGTGACCCTGACTCAGGAACTGGAAGGCAACGACAACGCGGCCCTGGTGACGCCGCTGACCAATCTTGCCACCGCACAGTTGCGTACCGGTGACCTGCTGGCTGCGGAAGGTAACTACCGGGCAGCTGTCACGCTGCTGGAAGAACATGACGGCATCGTCTCGCTGCGCCTGATTACGCCGCTGATGGGGCTGGGGCAGACCTACTCGCGTGCCGGACAACATGTACAGGCCACAGAAAGCTATACGCGCGCATTGCATATCAATCATGTGAATGAGGGCTTCTACAACCTCGAGCAGTTCCCGGTCCGTGACGGGCTCAGCGAGAGCTATCTCAGTCAGAAGGATCTGGACAAGGCCAATTTTCATCAAGCGTCGCAATTGCAGATCATGGAGCACCGGCTCGGCAAAGACAGCCCGGAGCTGCTGCCTGCACTATCCAAGCTGGGTGGCTGGTATGACCGGACCGGCCAGGTGCAGTCAGCACGACTGGTACACCAGGCCACCGCACGGCTGGTCGCCGCCAGCCTGGGCGAGAATGACCCCGCGCTGGTCGAGCCGCTGCTGGCCATCGCCAACAGTTACCGGCAGCAGGCTTTACTGCCACCGGGACCGGACCCCATGCAAGGGCCGGACACCCTGCTGCCCATGAGCAACGTCATGCTGCGCAGGGCATTGAGCATCGTCGATCAGCAAGCGCAACCGGACCTCCTGCAGCGCGCCCATGTACTGGTGGAACTGGGCGATCTGTACCTGCTATGGGGCAAGCGCAACTCGGCAGCTGAAGCCTATGGCAATGCGTGGCGCACGCTGTCTGGCAATGACACTTATGCAGAGCAGCGTGATGAGTACTTTGCCCGCCCCGTGCGGCTGCTCTGGACCGCCGCACCGCAGATATACCCGGCATCGGCGAGCAAACTGCCATCTACCACCCGGCTCGAACCGGGCTACGTGCTGATCAAATACGCGGTCGATGCGACTGGCCGGGTCAGTTCTGCCGAAGTCATGGAATCAGACCCGGCGGGATTGCTCGACAAGAGCGTCATCAACGCCGTACGCCGCTCGCTGTACCGGCCACGCCATATCGATGGAACCCCGGTAGCCACCGAGGACCTCAGCCTGCGCCATGAGTTCGGTTACCGGCTGGAGCCCAGGGCTGACCCGCCAGCGGCACCGGCAGACAGTGAGAAACCCCTGACACAGCCAACATCCGACAACCGTAGCTAGCCCGGTTACGCACCCAATACACTCGCACAACACAACACGCGACTCAGCTTAGAATGGACCCGATGCATTACCCTCATCCCGACGGCGGCTTGTTCCGCAGGCTGCAAACCATGGTGCGCTGTTTCTGTCTCACCAGTCTGCTGACCGGTCTCAGCCTCATCGCGAGCAGCAGCCACGCCGCAGCACCGGATTACAGCGAGTTCGATGCAGTACTCCTGCGCAACGTGCAACACGGCTTTGTCGATTACGCCGGCATCGATGCTGACCCGGCCTTTGCACGCTTCGTCACGCATCTTGGCGAGACCCAAACCGAAGACGTGGCTGACAGCCGCACGCACCTCGCCTTCCTCATCAATGCCTACAACGCATTCGCAATCCAGGGCATCCTCGACGGGTATACGCCGTCATCCTGGCTGGGCCGGTATAGCTACTTCAAACACCGGAAGTATCTGCTGATGGGTCAGTTAACCAACCTCCATGATCTCGAAAGCCGGCAATTGATCCCGCAGGGCGATCCGCGCGTCCACTTTGCCATCGTCTGTGCCTCGATCTCCTGCCCACGACTCTCAAGCCGGGCTTATACACCGGAGAAACTCGATGCACAGCTCGACAGCGCAGCACGGGCTTTCATTAACGACAACACCCGCAATCGCTACGATGTGCAGCGAAAGATCGCTTTTGTCTCGAAGATATTCGACTGGCACCGGGAAGATTTCATCAAGGCAGCCGGATCGGTGCAGAAATACATGGCAAAGCATGTCGATGACCCGGAGGTTGCCAGCCTGCTTGCCACCGATGGTTTTGAGCTGCACTTCATACCCTGGGACTGGGAACTGAATGGCACCTGGCTGCGTCAAACAAAGCCATGACGAGGACATGGCATGCTGATCCGTAAACCGGCCGATATCAGGAATTCGGAAATAACTCCGGGACGTCACTACTTCAATCGTCGTGAACTGCTGAGATCAGCTGGCTTCCTCGGTGCCGGCACACTGCTCTCCCAGGCTGCTGCAGCCAGCGAGATCCCTGCACCGTAGACTACGACACCATCATCAAGGGACATGCGCTGGAGGAACGGATCTACCGCCTGGCCACTGCAATTCCGTCGCATGCTCGGGCTGTGGGCCTTTGCCTATCTGGCACTGCACTTCGTGACCTATTTCTTTCTCGATCGCTCGCTGGATCTCGATGTCATCGTCGAGGACATCCTGAAACGACCCTATATCACCCTGGGCCTGGCCGCCTTCATGCTGATGGTGCCGCTGGCGCTGACATCGACAGCCGGATGGCGGAGACGGATGGGCAGCACGGCTGGTTGCAGCTGCACAGACTCATCCACCTGATCGCCATACTTGGCTGCTGGCGATTCTGCTGACGGCCCGGATCTGGTGGGCACGCGATGACAGCAATCGGGTCTGATCCCTGCTGACTTCAGAGCGCGTTGTCGCCGATCTCGCCGGTGCGGATACGCAGTACGTGATGCAGATCGGTGACAAAAATCTTGCCATCGCCGACCTTGCCGGTCCGCGCTGCAGCGGTAATCGCCTCAACGACACGCTCGACGAGATCATCGGCAACCGCCACTTCGATTTTTGACTTGGGCAGAAAATCCACCACGTACTCTGCGCCACGATAGAGTTCAGTATGTCCACGCTGGCGACCAAATCCCTTGACCTCGGTAACGGTCATGCCATTGACGCCGACTTCCGACAGCGCGTTGCGCACGTCATCGAGACGGAAGGGTTTGATGATCGCCGTGATCAGTTTCATGCTGTGACTCTCGCTTCTAAACGGGGTGGCCTTGAATGCCGCATGGCAATTCTAGCCCGAATGTACCAGCTGCCGGCTACCCGCACCGGCATCTATTGACGACTGACCCAGCGCAGCAGGGCGTTCTGCGCCTCCTGGTCACCGCCCCAGGTCGCCTTCGGCTGGTTGGCAATCGCTACCACCACATATTCGGCCCCTGACTGGCTGCGCACATAGCCGGCGATCGAGGTAACACCGTTGAGGGTGCCGGTCTTGAGGTGCATCTGGCCGGCCAGCGAATCATTCTCGAACCGGCGCCGGGTCGTGCCATCCAGACCGGCCAGCGACAGCGAGGCCTGGAATTCAGCACCAAAGGGACTGTCACGCGCAGCCAGCAGTAGCCGGCCCAGGCTATGTGCCGAGATGCGGTTATCGCGCGACAGACCTGCCCCATTGCCAATCTGCAGCTCGGGGAAAACCAGCCCCCGCCGAACCAGTGCGTCGGCCATCACCTGCCGCGCTTTTTCCAAGGTACCCGGTGGTCCGAGTTTTTCAGCGCCGAGGGTCAGGAAGATCTGCCGGGTCATGACATTGTTGCTGAGCTTGTTGACCGGCCGGATCACTTCCGCGAGCGGCGGTGAGGCAAAACTCAACAGGGGTTTCTTGCCGGCAGGTACCTGACCGAGTCGCATGCGCCCCTTGATGCTGCCGCCCTGCTGCTCCCACAGCCCGCGAAACGTCGCGTAGGCATAGCCGGGTCCATCCAGTACCGAACGGAGCAGCTGATACTCGGAACAGTTATTGGCCAGCTGCCCGGAAAAGGTCACGCGTGGCCGATCAGGCTCACGACTGACGGCCATGTTGATGCTGCTCTTTCGTGCACTGCATCCACCGCTGAACAGCCGCATATCGTTGCGGATCTCGACATCCGCAAGTACGGGATCGCTCAGGATTTCGATGGTCCGCCGGTCAGGGTCCGGTCGAAAACTGAAATTTACCGCCTGGAAGTTGACCAGCAAGGCATCCGGCAGCACGTTGTAGGCGCGGTACTCCTGCCCATCGAAGGCACCGGGATCGAGTTCCTCACGAGCGAACCAGGTGTTGTCGATCACCAGATCACCGTTGATCTGCCGTACACCCTTGCCGCGCAGCTCGCGTTGCAGCAACCACAGGCGCTCAAGCAGCAGATAAGGATCGCCATAACCCTTGAGCAGCAGATCGCCATCAAGAACTCCGTCCTTCAGTGGCCCGTCGGCATACACCTCGGTCCGCCATTGATAGCTTGGTCCGAGTTCTTCCAGTGCCACGAAAGTCGTCAGTAATTTTATGACTGAGGCCGGATTGCGCGGTACGTTTTCATTGAAAGTCAGCAGCGGCGCAGGAGCGCCCACCTTCTGCACGAAAGCACTGAATGAACCAGGCGGAAGCTTGTGTCGGGCCAGTACACTGTTGACCGACTCCGGCAGAGCAGTAATTTGCGCATGGCCAGGCAGCACCGCACACAGCCACAGTGCAGCCACCAGACCACGCACCCGTTTCGGATGGAACACGCTTGTGAGATCTCCCATGATCAACTGCGCACCGGACGCGTGATGTGCAGCGCCCGCATCCGGTCGGTCAAGGTGGTCGGCCGCATACCCAGCCGTTCCGCTGCACCACCCTTGCCGGAAATCCGCCAGTTGGCAGCCTTGAGGGCAGCGACCAGATTGGCCCGCTGCTGCTCTTTCATCTGCGCTTCGGTCAGAAATGTTGCGGCAGCCTGCTGGGCATCATCAGCGCGAATCGTATCGGTGACTGACAGTGCACCACTACCGGCCAGTACTGGCATCACAGCTGGCGCCACAGCACTTGTCTCCGGCAAGGATAAATCGAGTCGCAGCGCACCGCCCCGGGAAAGAATCACGGCGCGCTCGATGACATTTTTCAGTTCACGTACGTTGCCCGGCCAGTCGTAACGACGCAACGCTTCAACCTGGCTCTGCGTGAGAGCAGGCGTAGGCCGGCCAAACTCACGGCAGACCTGCTCCAGAAAATGCACGGCCAGCTGCATGACATCGTCGGCACGACGCCGCAACGGCGGTACCTGAACAGGAAACACGCTGAGACGGTAGTAGAGATCCTCACGAAACTCGCCCGCTTCGACCGCCTTCTCCAGGTCCTTGTTGGTTGCAGCAATCACGCGTACATCGACGGTACGCGTCGTATCGTCACCCACGCGTTCGAACTCACGCTCCTGAATGACCCGCAGCAGCTTGCCCTGCAGTTCGATCGGAATCTCGCCAACCTCATCGAGAAAGATCGTGCCGCCGTCGGCCAGCTGAAAACGGCCAACCCGATCGCGGTGGGCGCCGGTGAACGCACCACGCACATGACCGAAGAATTCGCTCTCGAACAGCTCATCCGGGATCGATGCACAGTTGACCTTTACCAGCGGACCATCGGCACGACCGCTGCGAGTGTGAATTGCGTGAGCTACCAGCTCCTTGCCGGTGCCGGTTTCGCCAATGATAAGCACATTGGCGGGCGTATCTGCGACGGCCTCAATACGGGCCAGCATCGCACCGAGCGCCGGACTGTCACCGACCAGCCGACCAAAATTCATCGAAACCCGGACTTCTTCCCGCAGATAGTCCCGCTCGCGCTCCAACTCCTCCTTGAGACGTGCAATTTCCTGGTAGGCGAGCTTGAGGCTTGCTTCGGCACGATTACGGTCAGTGACGTCCTTGCTGGCAACGAAGGTGCGGATGATTGCCTGATGCGCGTCACGCTCGGTCTTTGATGACATCAGCACATCGATCACTTCACCACCCTTCGTCACCATCTGACGGGGGACGTTCTGACGCTCCCCTTCACTGATGACTTCACGCATGCGGCCCACCAGTGGCCGACGGGACTCATCGGTCATGAAATCAAGGATGGACCGGCCCAGCACTTCATCGCGCTCATAACCCAGTTTACGGAGCCAGTGGTTACTGATTTCAGTGATGCATCCATCCGGGTCAATCGTATGCAGCATCGCCGGCGTCGACTGATAGTGATCCTGATAACGCCGCTCAAGGAGTGCCCGATCAGAAACTTCAGCAAAAATGCACAGCGTGTGCAGGAATTTACCAGTGTCGTCATGCTCAGCCGTGGTGGTAACGAATACCTCGAAAGTCCCGCCGTCACGGGTAACGAACTCGATTGCCAAGCGGTCGAGGCGGCCGGTTTTACGGAACTCGGGCAGATACTGTTCGCGAATCCGCCGCGCGCTCGGCTCACTCGCCAACTCACGCGGCCGGCGCCCGAGCAACTCCTCACGGGAATAGCCCATGCGCGCCGCCCAGACATCGCTGACATCGAGAATCAGGCCCTCCCGATCCAGAATGGCGGCCATGACAGGGGCCTGTCGAAATAGCGCCAGATAACGGCTCGTACTCTCCATGGCCGGCAGTATAGACGGGATTCCGTGGCCTATAGCGAACGATATTCCGTGATTCACGGAATATCGAGGAAACTATACTCGCTAAGCTACTGATTCTATTAACACAGAAGTTGGCACGAATCGTGCTAATGAATATACATCAAGTGCTTTAGTCTCGGCGTCGCGACCCCCCGTCTTCCCCTGGCGGCGCCAATACAGACTCATCGAGCCTTGGTACGACAGGCGCTTCGACTCCCCCTCGAAGCGCCTGGCCTGAAGGGCCCCTGGTTTTCGGCGTCAGTCGAACCCACGCGGGCCCTTTATTTTTTCTTCGCCTTGTCGACTTCACGCGGGCCAAAAACACGCTGCCGCCAACGTGCCCAGGATTGCTGCGCAGCATCCCGACCGACCGGCCCAACACTTTCCCGAAGTTTTCTCAGCCAGATTCGCGCCCAGGCAAATTCAATCGCAAGGATTGCCAGGCCAGCCAGCATGAAGGCGATGCCCGGGCCGGGAGTAATCAGCATGATGACGCCACCGAGCAGCAGCGTGCCACCGATCACCGCGACAACAATCTGGCGGCCCAGCCGGTAACTGACATCGGTGATCTTGCGGATCACGCAGAATATTCCTTCTGCAGGCGCCTCGTCGCGGGCGCCTGCGCCACTATCTAGCGATACCGGCTCTGGATGGAAGAGAGCGTCTTCTTGCCCGGACAGAGCTTTGTGAATGGCAGCGTGGCCAATGCCCCCGGTGGCGTATTGGCCAGTTCATGCATGTCCGGCTTCGTCTCATCGATATACAGAAGCCCGGTCACGATTTCACCGGCTGCACGGTGTTTGTGAATGTACTGATATGCGGCCACTGAATCGGTCGGATCGTAGGCACCATCGGCTTTGCGCAGCACGATCTGACTGCCATCGTGCATTTTGACAGGTACGGATTGGCCAGCTGCGTACTCGGCACGGATCTCTTTTGCCATCGGCACGAAGTCCGGATAGTTTGCCGCATGCGAATGCTGGCGCGTGAACTCATAGCTCTTGGTCGAGCCTTCGTGATTATTGAAGGTGACGCAGGGCGAAATCACATCGATCATCGCCAGCCCGCGATGTTTCAGGCCCGCCTTGATCAAGGTTACCAGCTGCTCTCGGTCACCCGAAAAGCTGCGCGCGACGAATGTGGCACCCATCGACAACAGCGTCAGGGCCGGATCGATCGGCGGCTGCTGGTTTGCCTCGCCCTTTTTGGCGGTGGAGCCAACATCTGCTGAAGCGGAAAACTGCCCCTTGGTCAGCCCGTACACCCCGTTATTCTCGATGATGTAGAGCATGTTGAGGTTGCGGCGCACAGCATGCATGAACTGACCGAGACCGATCGAGAGTGAATCGCCGTCGCCTGACACACCGATGTAGTGAAGGTCCTGGTTCGCAGCATTGGCACCACTGACCACAGAAGGCATGCGGCCATGTACCGTATTGAAGCCATGCGATGCGCTGGCGAAATAGGCCGGCGTCTTCGAAGAACAACCGATACCAGACAATTTCGCCAGGCGGTGCGGCGGAATCGACAGCTCGAAAATCGCCTGCGTGATGGCACCGGTAATAGAATCATGACCACAACCGGCACACAGGGTGGACATGCCGCCCTCGTAGTCCCGCACGGTGAGATTCAGCTCGTTACGTGGCAGGTGCGGGTGGGCAACCTTTGGTTTGCCGATGTAACTCATGCGGCTTTTCCTCGCGCAAGATCCTGATTGACGCCGTCAACAACGGTAGCCGCCAGAATCGGCAAGCCATCGTAATGCAGCACGGGTACCAGCTTGTTGGGGTCAACCCGGGTTTCCAGCAGCAACATGCTGCGCAACTGGGCATCCCGGTTCTGCTCCACGACGTAAATGCGCTCGTGGCTGTCGATATAGTCCTGCACTTCCTTGCCGAAGGGGAAACCCTTCACGCGCAGGTAATTGATATGGACGCCGGCTTCAGCCAGTACAGCACGCGCTTCCTTCACAGCATTGTCACTGGAGCCGATGGTAATGAAACCGATTCGCGACTTGTCCGAAGCGTGAATCTCGGCCTGCGGTACCAGCTTTTTCGCCGTCTCGAACTTCAGCAGCAGGCGGTCAACCACTGCCTTGTATTCGCTCGCGTCTTCCGTATAGGCGCCGTACATGTTGTGGCCGGAACCGCGCGTGAAGTACGCACCTTTCGGATGAGTCCCCGGCAGGGTACGCGCCGCTATGCCATCACCATCGGTATCCATATAGCGGTTGAACTTGGGTAGCGCAGCGATCTGCTCTGCCGTCAGCACCTTGCCGCGGTCCGGCTGATAGGTGTCATCCCATTGCAGGTCGCGGCACATCCAGTCGTTCATGCCGATATCCAGATCGATCAGCACGATCACCGGCGTCTGCAGGCGCTCAGCCAGGTCAAAGGCCTGTACAGCGTGGTAGAAGGCTTCTTCCGGGTTGGCCGGAAACAGCAGTACATGCCGGGTATCGCCATGCGATGCATAGGCGCATGACATCAGGTCAGCCTGCTGGGTGCGCGTCGGCATGCCGGTGGAAGGGCCACAACGCTGTACATCAAAGAGCACAGCCGGGATCTCGGTGAAATATCCATAGCCGAGAAATTCACTCATCAGTGAGATACCCGGGCCGCTGGTCGGCGTAAAGGAACGTGCACCGTTCCAGCCCGCACCAAGCACCATACCCATCGCGGCCAGCTCGTCTTCGGCCTGGATGATGCAGTAGTTCGATTTGCCGGTCTCGGGATCCTTGCGGTACTTGTCACAGAACTGCTTGAAGTTATCCATGATCGAGGTCGAGGGCGTAATCGGATACCACGCACCGACAGTCGCACCTGCATAGACACAACCCAGCGCAGAGGTGGTATTGCCATCGATCATGATGTGGTCGCGGGTCTGGTCGATGGACACCGCACGGAACGGCAGCGGACAGCTGAAATGTTCCTTGGCGTAGGCGTAGCCCAGATCAACCGCCTTCTGGTTGGCGTCCAGCAAGTTCGCTTTTGTGCGGAACTGCTCGTTGAGCAGGTCCTTGATGACCTGCATATCCATATCGAGCAGTGCGGCCAGCACACCCACGTACATGATGTTCTTCATCAGTATCCGTGAACGTGCCTGCGCGAAATTTTCGTTGCAGATACGGGACAGCGGCACACCGAGCACATGGATGTCGGTACGATTGAACAGCTGGCTGCGCGGCCAGGTGGAGTCGTAGATCAGATAGCCGCCGGCTGCCAGGCAGGCATGATCCCGGGCATAGGTCTCGGCATTCATGGCCACCATCACATCGACGCGACCGGAGCGGGCCAGATGCCCGTGACCACTGGCACGGATTTCATACCAGGTCGGCAGCCCCTGGATGTTCGACGGAAAGTAATTCTTGCCACAGACCGGTATGCCCATGCGGAACAGGGCTTTCATCAGCATCGAGTTGGCACTGGCAGAGCCGGTACCGTTCACGTTGCCGATCCTGACCGTGAAGTCGTTGTCTTTGGGACCTTTTGCAGAGCTGCTCATGGAGCCTGACCTTCGCGTGCTGGGAGTCGCTGCACAAGACAGCGGTTGAAGATATGGGTGGTTATCAAGCGCCTCAGGTACCGAATTTTCGGTCGCCGGGGGCTGAATGGGCGCCTTCATCGACCGCATGCGGCCGCAGCAGGCTGAATTTCTGCATATCCCACGCCGCTGTCGGGCAGCGTTCGGCACAGAGGCCGCAATGCACGCAGAGATCCTCATCCTTGACCATCACGCGCTGCGTCTGCGGCAACGGGCCGGAGACATACAGCGGTTCATCAGTATTCTTTGCCGGGGCTGTCAGCCGTGTACGCAGATCGGCCTCGCTGCCCGGCGCTGTCATGGTCAGGCAATCCGTCGGGCAGATGTCTATACAGGCATCACACTCGATACAGAGTTTCTCAGTGAATACCGTCTGTATATCGCAATTGAGGCAGCGTTCGACTTCCTCGGCAAACTGCTCGACCGTATAGCCCAGCTCGACCTCGATATTCAGCTTCTTGAAACGCTCCTTGAGTCCCACCTGGGGAACCAGTCGGCGCTCCACATTATTGTAGTTATTGCTGTAGGCCCATTCGTGCATGCCCATTTTCGAGCTCTGCAGCGTGATGCCGTCGGGGAGACGCTCGGACAAGTCTTCTCCCTGGCAATACTTGTGCACCGAAATGGCAGCCTGGTGCCCCTGCTCGACCGCCCAGATGATGTTTTTCGGACCAAATGCCGCGTCGCCGCCGAAAAAGATCCCGGGGCGCGTGGAGTGGAAGGTCACTTTATCAACGACCGGCACGCTCCACTTGTCGAACTCGATACCGAGGTCGCGCTCGATCCAGGGGAATGCATTCTCCTGGCCGATGGCCAGCACCACGTCATCCGCCGGCAGGAACTCTTCACCGGTGATCTTCTCGGCGGTGATGCGCCCCCTGGCGTCGAACTCATAATCCATGATGTCGAACAGCATGCCCTTGAGCTTGCCGTTCTCGCTGACAAAAGCCTTCGGCGAACGGTTGACGACGATCTCGACGTGCTCTTCCTCAGCGTCCTCAAGCTCCCAGGGCGAGGCCTTGAAGAACTGGCGCGGCTTGCGCGCAATGACCTTGACGTCCGTGGCACCGAGCCGCATTGAAGTGCGGCAGCAATCCATCGCGGTATTGCCGACACCGATGATCAGCACCTTCTTGCCAATCGTCTTGATGTGCTCAAAGGCGACCGACTCGAGCCAGGCAATTCCGATATGCACATGATCCGGATCGTCATCCCGGCCCGGCAGCTTCAGTTCCTTGCCATGTGGCGCGCCGGTACCGACAAAGACGGCATCGAAACCATCGCCCAGCAGCTTGCGCATACTCTCGACGCGATGGCCAAGCCTGAGTTCCGCACCCATTCCGATGATGTCGCCGATCTCGCGATCCAGCACATCGGCCGGCAGGCGGAAGGACGGGATATTCGAGCGCATCAGGCCGCCTGGCACTTCGAGGCCCTCGAAGATCACCACTTCATAGCCGAGCGGCAGCAGGTCATTGGCAACCGTCAGCGAGGCCGGGCCAGCGCCGATACAAGCGATGCGCTTGCCGTTCCTCTGCACCGGTGCCTTGGGCAGATACTCGGAATAGTCGTCGGCGAGATCTGCTGCGACGCGCTTGAGGCGGCAGATTGCTACCGGCTTATCCTCAACCCGGCCACGCCTGCAGGCCGGCTCACAGGGCCGATCACAGACCCGGCCCAGAATGCCCGGGAATACATTCGATTCCCGGTTCAGCATATAGGCTTCCGTGTACTTTCCCTGTGCAATCAGGCGGATATACCCGGGCACATCGGTATGTGCAGGGCACGCCCACTGACAGTCCACGACTCTGTGGAAGTAATCGGGATTCTTGGTATCGGTTGGCGGCATCATGCCGCTGGCAGGAGGGGACGTTGTCACGTCTGTTTCCGGATAAATTGTTGCCTGGTGCGGCAAAGATCCGGGCCACGCCCGGGCCAAAAAGAGGCGTGATTATACATAGCCGATCCCGAAAGCAAATCGGGATTTCCCGCTGTCCGGCTTTGCGTGCCAGCCGCTGATTTCATGGCAGTCATTACTTAATCCCGGGGAAAAACAGACCCGCATCACTCAATTGGTCGGAATCGACCAGAACCGGGTCCGGTCCGGGTCGAAGGCGTGATAAGTCTTGCCAATCGCACGTGGATCGTCGAGCGCCTGAACGGTGAGTTGCGCCAGGTCGGCACGACGGATCCAGCTCATCGAGCGTGCATCTTCGGTCAGATAAGCTCTGCCCTGGGCTTCTTTGTCCAGCAACCCGCCCGGACGGATGATCGTGTACTCAAGGCCGCTGGTCTTCAGGTAATCCTCAGCCTTGGTCTTTTCTTTCATCACGGTACCGAGAACGCGCCGCGCAATCCACGGTGCAGCCGGATAAGAATCGCCCGCGCCGATCACGGTGATCAGCACGAAACGCGCAACGCCAGCCGAGCGGGCCGCATCTACTGCATTGCGGTTACCCTCGAAATCCGGTCGTGCACCCTTCACGGCACGCGCGCCCAGCGTCGAGACCACGGCGCGGAACTGGCCGGTTGCAAGCGCTGCAGCTATATCCGGCTGATTCATCGCATCGCCACGCACCACGCGTGCGCCCAGCTGCTCTGCGGCACTGCCGTCCGAACCGGGCCGGACCAGCGCCACCACCTCATCACCACGGGCACGCAATATGCGCACCACCTCGAGGCCGGTCGCCCGGGTGCCGCCAATAACCAGCACAGCACCGGCACCCGGCTCCGATGCGAGTGGGTTCAATGCAGCGATTTCCCGCTCGCCCTCTACACCGGAAATCACCAGCCAGACCACCAGGGAAACCACAACGACAAGTACGGTCATCATTTTCGGATATCTCATCAATCGTGTGCTCCGCCACATTCCATGCGTTGCCCGGCAATTGCAGCCGTGACACGACCGTGCTCATAGGCCACTACACCGTTGACGATGGTCGTGGCGATGGATGAACGAAAGGTATCACCTTCGAATGGCGACCAGCCGCACTTCGACAGCACATCCTCACGACGCACCAGAGTCGGCCGCTTGTGGTCTATCAACACCAGATCCGCCCAATAACCCTCGCGGATATAGCCACGGTCACGGATACCGAACAGGTCTGCCACCGAGTGACTGGTCTTCTCGACGATCAGCTCGAGCGGCAGCGTACCATCGTGCACATGCTCCAGCAGCATCAGCAACGCGTGCTGCACGAGCGGCAAACCTGAGGGCGCCTTGAAGTACTTTTCATTCTTTTCCGCCAGCGTATGCGGTGCATGGTCGGTAGCGATCACCGCGAGACGCCCGTCGAGCAGCCCACCCAGCAGAGCCTTGCGGTCCGCTGCGCTGCGGATCGGCGGATTGCACTTGATGCGGGCGCCACGCTCGGCATAAGCGCTATCGTCGAAATGCAGCATGTGCACACAGACTTCAGCAGTAATCCGCTTGCCATTCAGCGCGCCGGGCGCGAACAACTCGAGTTCACGAGCTGTCGACAGGTGCAACACATGCAGCCGCGCGCCATGGCGTTGAGCAAGGCTGACAGCCAGCTCGGAAGACTTGTAGCAGGACTCCGGCGAACGAATCTGCGGATGCGCGGAAAACGGCACATCATCGCCATACTGTTGACGGAAGCGCTCTTCGTTGGCCTTGATGATCGGTGTGTCTTCGCAATGGGTTGCAATCAGCACCGGACACTCGGCGAAGATGCGCTCCAGCGTTTCAGGGTTATCGACCAGCATGTTCCCGGTAGACGAACCCATGAACATCTTTACGGCACAGCAATCGCCGGGCTGCAGTGCGCGAATATCGTCCAGGTTGTCATTCGCGGCGCCAAAATAGAACGAATAATTGGCATGTGATCGGCCACGCGCCAGACGATACTTGTCCATGAGCACCGGACGGCTGGTGACATTCGGGATGGTGTTCGGCATGTCCATGTAACTGGTGATGCCACCGGCTACCGCTGCAGCCGATTCGGTACTGATGGTGGCCTTGTGCGTCAGCCCCGGCTCACGAAAATGCACCTGATCATCGATGAAGCCCGGCAGCAGATATTTGCCACCCGCATCCAGAATCCGGTCCACACGCCCGGCCGGTATCTCACGTGCCACCTTCTCGATACGGCCACGACGGACCAGCACATCACCGGCCACCACCCGACCTTCATTGCAGATGAGCGCATTGGTGATCAGCAGGGTCTGGTCATTCATATATAAGGTCGCCTGACATTCAGTTACGGGAAAAACCGTCGGTTGCCGTGATCAGTTCATGCACGATACCCGGCTCAAAGGCCGAATGCCCGGCATCCGGAACGATCTGCAGCCGGGCTTCCGGCCAGGCTTTGTGCAGATCCCATGCGCTGGTCATCGGACAAACGATGTCGTACCGCCCCTGGACGATCACCGCCGGAATATGCCGGATCCTGTCGATATCGCGCAGGATCTGCTCCGGATGCTCTACAAAAGCCTGATTAACGAAATAGTGAGCTTCGATGCGCGCGAAGGCCAGCGCGAACTGGTCAGCGCCGAAACGCTCGACCGTCGAGCCGGCATCCAGCAGATGGCTGGTGCTGCCCTCCCAGATCGACCAGATCTTTGCCGCCTCCAGTGCCAGCGCCGGATCAGCTCCGGTCAGACGCCGATGATAGGCATGCAGCAGGTCGCCACGCTCAGCCACCGGAATAAAGTCCAGATAGCGCTGCCAGGCATCCGGAAAGATCTCACTCGCACCATACTGATAAAACCAGGCGATTTCCTTGTCGCGCAGCAGAAAAATGCCACGTAACACGAGTTCGCTGACCCGCTCAGGATGCTTCTCGGCATAAAACAACGCCAGCGTGCTGCCCCATGACCCGCCGAACACCAGCCAGCGCTCAATACCCAGTCGCTCACGCAGGGCTTCGATATCAGCGATGAGATCCCAGGTAGTGTTCTCGCGGAGTTCGGCATGCGGCCGGCTGCGGCCGCAACCGCGCTGATCGAGCAGGATGATCCGGTAACGCGCGGGATCGAAGAAACGTCGTGGCGTCGTGTCACCGCCCCCGCCGGGTCCGCCGTGCAGAAACACCGCCGGCTTGCCCTGCGGGTTACCGCACTGTTCATAGTAGATTTCATGCAGCCCGGAGACGCGCAGATAGCCCGAGTCCCAGGCTTCGATGGCCGGATAAAGCCTCCGCTGCGGTGCCGATTGCTGCATGCTTGCATTCTGGCATTTTCGCTGTGTATTCGTCGCGGTTAGAATCGCGCCCTTCAGTCTGGACCCAAACTCATGCATATGCTCCGCACAGTCATCGCCGTGGCACTCGTCTGCCCCCTGTTGGCCTGGGCTGCTCCGGTCGCACCGGTAGACATCCCCTTCACGGTTCGGCAACTCGCCAACGGCCTGACGGTAGTGGTGCATGAAGATCACAAAGCGCCGATCGTTGCGGTAAACGTCTGGTACCACGTGGGCTCGAAGAACGAGGTGCCGGGCCGGACCGGGTTTGCCCATCTGTTCGAGCACCTGATGTTTCAGGGTTCGGAAAACCTGAAGGGCGAGTACCTCAACACGTTGCAGGAACTCGGCGCCACCGACCTGAACGGTACGACCTTCTTTGATCGCACCAACTACTTTCAGACCGTACCGAAAAACGCACTTGATACCGCACTCTGGCTCGAATCCGACCGCATGGGTCACTTCAAGGGCGCGATCACCCAGGCCAAGCTCGATGAACAACGCGGCGTGGTGCAGAACGAGAAGCGCCAGGGCGACAACCAGCCCTATGGCAAGGTCTTCGAACTGATACTGAAACAGCTGTTCCCGCCCGATCATCCCTACTCCTGGGAAGCGATCGGTTCGATGGATGATCTCAATGCAGCCAGTCTGGACGATGTGCGTCACTGGTTTGAAACCTATTACGGACCGAACAATGCGGTGGTCGTAATCGCCGGCGATGTCAGCACCGAAGACGCCTTCGCCAGGGCGCAAAAATACTTCGGTGACATACCGCCGGGGCCACCGGTCACGCGCTTCGAGGAATGGATCCCCCGGCATGAACTGCCGCGCCGGCAGAGCATGCAGGACCGCGTCGCACAGGCGCGTCTGTATCTCGCCTGGACGGGTCCGCGCTGGGGCACGCGCGATGCCCACCAACTGGAACTTGCGGCAGCGGTGCTCGCCGGCGACAAGAATTCACGGCTCTATCAGCGCCTGGTCTACAAGGACCAGCTGGCTTCAGATGTGGAGTTCGGCCCGCTGTCACTGGAAATCGCCGGCATCACCTATCTGCAGGTTTCGGCACAGCCCGGCATCAGCCTGGCGAAGATCGAAAGCGCAATCGATGAAGAATTCGAGCGCTTCCGTCGCGAAGGTCCGACCGCCCGAGAGCTGGAGCGGGTCAAGACACAGCAGCGGGCTGGATTCCTGCGCGGCATCGAGAAGGTCGGTGGCTTCTCCGGCAAGTCCGGCGTACTGGCCGAAGGCATGGTCTACGGCGGCAGACCCGATGCATGGAAACAGGCGCTCGCTGATGGCCAGGCGGCAACCGCAACCGACCTCAGCGCAATCGTGCGGAAGTGGGTCACGACCGCACCGTTCATCCTTGAAGTCACACCGGCAGAACAGCTCAAGGCTGCAGACGCAGGTGCCGACCGCAGCAGCATGCCGATGCCGGTGGGTGAAACACCGGTCAGCTTCCCGGCATTTGAGCGGGCGACGCTCAGCAACGGGCTGCAGCTCATCGTCATAGAGCGGCCGGATGTGCCGGTGGTTGGCATCAAGCTGCTGCTGGATGCCGGCTTTGCAGCTGACCAGTTCGCACGGCCCGGCACCGCAAACCTCACCATGGCGATGCTCGACGAAGGCACAAAGAGCCGCGACACCCTGCAGATCAGCGAACAGCTGGCCCTGCTCGGCGCCAGCCTCGGCACCGGCTCAGGCCTGGATACCTCCTCCGTGAACCTGTCGGCGCTCGCCGACAAACTGGATTCCTCGCTGGATATCTTTGCCGACGTCATCCTCAATCCGGTATTCCCCGACAAGGAACTGGAGCGGGTTCGCAAGAACTATCTTGCGGCGCTCAGCCAGGAAAAGACCCAGCCCACCTCGATGGCACTGCGCGTGCTGCCGAAGCTGCTGTTCGGCGCTGGCCACGCCTATGCGCAGCCGCTCACCGGCACCGGTACCGAAGCCACCCTGAAAGCACTGAGCCGTGAAGATCTCGCGAACTTTCATCAAAGCTGGTTCCGGCCCAATCACGCCACGCTGATCGCTGTCGGTCCGGTCTCGGTTGCCACGCTCAGGCCAAAACTCGAGCAGCTGTTCCGCAACTGGCAGCCGGGTGAGATTCCGGCCAAGCGTATCGGCAACGTCACGCTGAAGCCGGATCGCGTGCTGTACCTGGTCGACAAGCCCGGTGCCGAGCAGTCGGTAATCTTCGCCGGTCAGCTGATTCCGCCGCGTGCCACACCGGACGATATCGCCATTGAAGCGATGAACGATGTACTCGGCGGACAATTCACAGCGCGCCTGAACATGAACCTGCGCGAAGACAAGCACTGGTCCTATGGCGCCTACAGCCTCGCCTATGACGCCCGGGGTCAGCGGCCCCTGCTGGCCTACGCTTCTGTACAGTCGGACAAGACCGCTGAATCGCTCGGCGAAATCCGCAAGGAGATCACGGAAATCGCCACCACCCGGCCAGCGACTGAGGAAGAAGTGGCGCTGGTCAAACGCAGCAATACGCTGTCGCTGCCCGGCCAGTGGGAAACCGGCAGTGCGGTGCTGGGCTCGGTCAGCAAACTGGTGGAATTCGGCCTGCCCGATGACTACTGGTCAAATTACGCCGATGCGGTGCGCAACCTCACAACAGCTCAGGTCGATCAGGCGGCGCGCGACTATCTACAGCCCGCGAATCTGGTGATCGTGGTAGTCGGCGATCGCGCAGTGATTGAACCGGGCCTCAAGGCGCTTGGCTTTGATGCCATTCAACTCGTGGATACCGATGGCGAGTTGCTTTGAGGGTTGAAAAGCCGCCCCGGTTCTACGGCTGGTATATCGCCGGCTGTTGCCTGGTCGTCTTTTTCTTTACCAACGGCCTGTCGCTGTATGTGCCGCAAAACCTGTTTCCACGCTTCATGGAAACCTTCGGCGCGACGCCAGCCGAGGTCAGCCGCACAACTGCCATAACCTTTGCACTTGCCGGCATCATTGCGCCCTTCGTAGGCGCTGCGATCGACCGGCTCGGCGTGGTGCGCGTGATTCGTGCCGGACTGATGGTGCTGGCACTGACTTTTACCGCCTATCCCTTCGCACAAAGCCTGCAGCATCTATACGTGCTGCATGCGGCCATCGCCATCGGCCTGGTTTTTTGCGGGCTGATGCCGAACATCGTGCTGCTGTCGAACTGGTTTATCACCCGGCGCGGCACGGTGGTTGGCCTGCTGGTGGCGGGATCGAGCCTGGCAGGTGCCACGCTGCCGATCTCCATTGCACCGCTGGTCAATGATCCGGCGCTGGGTTGGCGCGTGGGTTTCGGGGTGCTGGCCGCGGCATTCTGGCTATTCGCCGTGCTGCCCGGGTTTCTGGTGTTGCGTGAATCGCCGCGTAGCGTAGGCCAGTTTCCTGACGGCGCGGCATGCGCACCGTCCAGCACCACCGACAATGCAGACGTACGCGAAGGCGTGCCCTTTGCCACCGCGCTGCGCTCGCGCACGCTCTGGTGCCTGGCCATAGGCTCGGCCAGCATCTGGTTTTCGATTCAGGCCATCACCAGCCAGTTCACGATCTATCTGGAGCAGGATGCGGGCCTCCAGCCGCAGAGCGCTACTCAGCTCTACTCGACACTGCTCGCCTGCAGCGTGGCCGGAAAATTCCTGTTCGGCGCGATCAGCGACCGCTATACAAAGCGCAACATGATGCTGGTGGCCAGCATCGTGCTGCTGGCCGGCTGTCTGCAGCTGTTCAGCCTGCAGGACGGCGTACCGGGTCTGGCACACAGCCCTGCACAACTGACTGCGTTTGCGGTCGTGTTCGGACTCGGCTTCGGCGGCAGTTTCACGCTGATCCAGCTGGTCGCCGTCGAGAGCTTCGGACAGCTGGCACTCGGTCGTATTCTCGGCGTGATCATCTTCATCGACACCATGGGTGGCGCGCTGGGCACGCTGCTCGCCGGCCAGATCAGAACAAACACCGGCGACTACTTTCTGTCATTTTCAGTTGTCACGGTGGTCGCTATCATTGCCGTCATCAACGTACTGCTGATCCCGGCGGTGGTGAAGCGATGATCAGGGCAGAAGGTCTCAGCAAGAATTACGGACCACTCAAGGCCGTTGATGGCATCTCTTTCAGCGTGCGTCCGGGTGAAGTGCTGGGCTTCCTCGGGCCAAATGGTGCCGGCAAGACCACCACCATGCGCATGCTGGCAGGCTTTGTGCCGGCCAGCGCCGGGTATGCCGAGATCTGCGGCTTGCGTATCGACCGCCAGCCGCTCGAAGCCAAACGACTGCTCGGCTATCTGCCGGAGGGTGCGCCGTCCTATGGCGAAATGGCCCCGGGCGAGTTCCTCGAGTTCATCGGCCGGATTCGTGGCCTCAGCGGTGCTGTTCTCAAGAGCCGCATCGACGAGGTCAGCGCCCGGCTGCAACTCGGCCCGGTGCTCCGGCAGCCGATCGAAACGCTGTCGAAGGGCTTCCGGCGCCGCGTTGGACTCGCCCAGACCATCCTGCACGACCCGCCGGTGCTGATTCTCGATGAACCCACCGATGGCCTCGATCCGAACCAGAAGCACGAGGTTCGCGAACTGATCAATGCGATGGCGGCCGAGAAGATCATCGTCATTTCGACGCACATCCTGGAAGAGGTCGATGCGGTCTGCACCCGTGCAATCATCATCGCCGGTGGGCGGATCGTGGCCGACGAAACCCCGACGACACTGATCCACCGCTCGCGCTATCACAACGCAGTAACGCTCCGCCTGGCACGCACAGCTGATCTCGCCGCCGTGAACGACGAACTGCAAGGACTGGCAGAAGTCGACCACACCGAGGTCGACGAGCATGAGTATTCGGTGACTGCCTTCCCGCAATCTGGTGCCGCACTGCTGACGGTGATCGGCGATCTGGCCGGTGCCCGCCGCTGGCCGCTGGAGAACCTGCAGCTGGAGGCTGGCCGGCTCGACGAGGTCTTTCGCAGCATCACCACGCAGGCGGCCGCGTGATGGGCGCCATCCGCATCATTGCCGGCCGCGAACTGCGCAGCTACTTCGCCACACCGCTCGCCTATGTGTTCATCGTGATTTTCCTGGCACTGATGGGTGCCTTCACCTTCTATCTCGGTGGCTTCTATGAACGCGGCCAGGCTGACCTGACCCCCTTCTTCAGCTTTCACCCGTGGCTCTATCTGTTTCTGGTGCCGGCTATCGCCATGCGCCTCTGGGCTGAAGAGCGCAAGAGTGGCAGCATCGAACTGCTGATGACCCTGCCGGTGACGATGTGGGAAGCGGTACTCGGCAAGTTTCTGGCCGCCTGGGCGTTTATCGCCGTCGCCCTGCTGCTCACCTTCCCGATCTGGATTACGGTGAACTACCTCGGCGATCCGGACAACGGTGTGATCGTCGCTGCCTATCTGGGCAGTCTGCTGATGGCCGGCGGCTTCCTGGCCATCGGCGCCTGTATTTCAGCGGCAAATCGCAACCAGGTCGTGGCTTTCATCGTGACGGTGGTGATCTGCTTCCTGTTCATGCTGGCCGGCTTTCCGCTGGTACTGAACTTCTTCTCGGGCTGGCTGCCGGCAGTCGTGCTCGACGCGATCTCCGGCCTGTCCTTCCTTACCCATTTCAACTCGCTCAGCAAGGGTGTGCTGGATATCCGCGATGTCCTGTACTTCCTGCTGGTGATCGCGGCCTGGCTGTATGCCAACGTGATAGTGCTGGCCCTCAAGAAGGCAGACTAGGCGATGAGCAGGGATGACATGGACGAAGGTCGCAACCTGCTGTTCAGCCGGCTCGGGCTGGTCATCCTCGCGCTGACTTTCGTGGTCGGCATGGCGCTGATCAACAACGTGTTCCGCGGCGTGCAGATCGACCTCACCGAAAACCAGCTCTATACGCTGTCGGAAGGCACCGGAAAGATCCTGGGCAAGATTGCCGAGCCGGTCCACATCTACCTGTTCTACTCGGACAAGGCGACCACCAACATCCCGGCACTGCGCACTTACGCCGGACGCGTCCGGGAAATGCTTGAAGCCTTTGCCAGTGGTTCGGATGGCAAGCTCGTTCTGCAGGTCATAGATCCGCTGCCGTTTTCCGAAGAGGAAGACCGGGCGAGCGGCTTTGGGCTGCGACCGATCAACGCAGGCAACAGCGCCGACCCGATCTACCTCGGCGTGGCCGGCACGAACAGTGTGGGTGATGACGACATCATTCCGTTTCTGGATCCGGCCAAAGAGGCCTTTCTCGAATACGACCTGGCCAAGCTGGTACACACGCTGGCCAATCCGAAAAAACCGGTGATCGGCCTGCTGACGGAATTACCGCTGACTGCGGAGTTCGACCCGATGTCGCGGCGGCCCGCTCAGCCCTGGGTGATCGCTGAACAGATGCGCCAGCTGTTCGATATCCGGCTGCTTGAGCCCTACCTCGAACAGATCGAGGAGGACATCAAGGTACTGATGGTCGTCCATCCGGGCGAGCTGTCAGATCCGGCTCTGTATGCCATCGATCAGTTCGTGCTCAAGGGTGGACGCGCACTGTTCTTCGTCGATCCCTTTGCAGAGGTTGATCAGGGCAATCCCGCTGACCCTTCCGGTGGCACGCGCAGCTCGAACCTCAACCGGCTGCTCGGCGCCTGGGGCATCCACACCGACAACGACACCGTCGTTGCCGATGACCGCTATGCGATGACAGTTGGCATCGGTGCAGACAGTCGCCCGGTTCGCCATCTCGGCGTGCTCGGTATCGAGCCGGCGGCCATGTCGCCCGACGACATCATCACCGGCAGCCTCAACCTGATGACCTTTGCTTTCCCGGGCCACATCATCCGCGACGAGAATGCGCCGGCCAGCATGCTGCCGCTGATCGAGTCCAGTGAGCTCGCCGGACTGGTGCCGGCTGAGCAGCTTGCGATCATGTCCGACCCGGAAATGCTGCGCGCGAGCTTCAGCCCCACCGGGGAACGCTATGTGCTGGCCGCAAGGCTCAGCGGCAAAGTACCGAGTGCCTTTCCAAAGGGACTGCCGGCGCCGCCAGGCAGTCCGCCGGTGGCTCCTGCAAGCCATCTGGCCGCTGCGGCGGAGCCGGTCAACGTGGTACTGGTTGCCGACGCCGATATGCTGGCCGACCAGATGTGGGTGCAGAGCCAGGATTATTTCGGTCAGCGAGTCCACACAGCTTTCGCGAACAACGGCGATTTCGTCATCAATGCGCTCGACAACCTGCTCGGCAGCGGCGATCTGATCAGCATTCGCAGCCGGGCCACCTTCCAGCGGCCGTTTAGCCGGGTACAGGATCTGCGACGCGCTGCGGAAGCGCGCTTTCGCAGTGCGGAACAGCGTCTGCAGGCTGAACTGCAGGAAACCGAAAACCGACTGGGCGAGCTCCAGTCCAGCCGCGCTGATCAAAGCGCACAGATCCTGTCAGCGGAGCAGGAAGCAGAAATCGAACGTTTTCAGACGCGACGTCTGCAGTTGCGCAAGGAGCTGCGCCAGGTGCAGCGCGGTCTGGATCGCGATATCGAGCGGCTTGGCAGCGTGCTGAAGATACTCAACATCACCGTGGTACCACTGATCATCACCGGTGTGGGCCTGCTGCTGGTGATGCTCAGGCGCCGGCAACGCGCACGGGGTGCTGCCGGACACCGCCAATGAGCCGCCGCACACTGATCCTGCTGCTCGCTTGCCTGGTCATGCTGGCGGTGCTGGCCCTGCTGGCCGGGCCGGGTAGCCGTCAGCGCGACAACGACGACCGGCTGCTGCCTGATCTGAAGGCG